>JBAZXI010000021.1:0-93663 GCA_041659925.1 Sphingomonas sp. | reverse complement strand
CGCGGACGCCGTCGATCCAGACGGCATATTTCGCGGCTTTCACGACTCCGATTGAGCCTCCGCCGCTCCAATTCGTACTGCGGCGGCCTCCAGGCCACGCTTACCATAGTCGACGAAGACGCGTCCCTCGATCCGGTCGCCGACTTCCAGCGGGCGGAGCACGAAGCCCGGCGCGTCGGCGATCGCGGTGAAGCACATCGTCGCGTCGAGCGTGATGGCCGTGTCGCTGGCGGCGACCGAATGGATCGCGAGGCGCTCGCGCACGGTTTCGAACATCGGGCCGTAGAAGCCGACAATCGCATCGGGCCCGCGCAGCGGCGGAATGTGCGGGTTGAGCGTCAGTACGACATCGTCGGCATAGAAGCGCCGGAAGCGCGCGCAATCGGCATTGCCGAACGCCGCGACATAGGCGTGGAAGGCGGCGATCTGGCTGGGATGCGCGCCCAGCGGCGGGAGGCGGGTGACACCCTTCCCCGCAGGCCAGGTCATCGATTTCAGCTCGGCGACCTTGCCGTCGCGCAGCCGGTAGGTGACGAAGAACTTGACCGTCACACTGTCGCCCGGATGGAGATGACCGAAGGGAAAATCGGCGCGCTCGCCCGTGGCATGAAAATCCATGTCGATTTCGGCGAAGATGTGGTCCGCGTCACGCAGGACGAGTTGCGGCCGCATCACCTCGCGCACCCCGTCATGCGCCCATGCGAGAAAGGCGAGCAGCCGATCGCTCCCCTGATAGTCGCGCGAGCCGCCCGTGAAGCGCACGTCGTCGCAGAAGAATCGCGCGACCAGCGCGCGATCGTCGCCACTATTGAACAGCGCCTCATACGCCGCATAGTCCATGTTCGCCCCCTCCCCGCCGAACCGCCCGGCCTGCGGCTGGCACGCTAGGGGCGGCAGCCGAAGCTCGCCAGCCGGCGGGAGTGAGAATTCCGGCTGACGGAAAGCCATGCGCGGCGCGCAGGTGCGCAGCGCCGGCCGTCTCCGGCGACATGCGCGCAGATAACGGGGGCGCAATACCAATTTGCGCCGGCTCTACGCGCAAAGCTCAATATTTAATATTGTGTTGTCCCCGTTATTCTACCGGCGATGGCCGCTGGCGTGACGGATCGGCTTTGGGAGATTGCGGATATCGCCAAGCTGGTAAAGGATGCCGAAGCGGCACCCAAGGCGCGGGGGCCGTACAAAAAGCGGGGGGAATAACGGCGCTTGGCTGTCTTTTTCAGTTTGCGACGCTTGGAACGGCGATCGCCGCAGGTCTTGGCTATTTCTCATTTTGGTGGGCGCTGATCCCGGCGTTTATAGCCGGATCATTTTCCCTATCTAACGGTCCCCACTATAAGCGCGTCATAGAAGCCAATCAGGCAGGCCGCACGGGGTTTTCCCCACTAATGCTTGCCGCAAGCATTCTGCCTCTGGCGGCCTTGGCGGGGGTAGCCTTCTGGATCACGTCAGCCCTGTTTTCAAACTGACCCACTACCCCACGCCGCCTTGCCTTGTCTCCGTCCACAATATTCCATAATATGAGGACAGGAGACCCGCCCGTGAACAAGCCTGTCACCCTCAATGTCCGGATCAGCGGCACGCTGAGCGATTTTGTCGCCGCCAATGTCGGCGAAAACGGCGCCTATGAGAATGTCAGCGAATATGTCCGCGATCTCATCCGCCGCGACAAGGAGCGCGCCGAAGCTGAACGGTTCGCGCGATTGAAGGCGGAACTGGGCCGTGCATTTTCGGCACCGGAGGCAAGTTTTAGCGAACTTGATGCCGAAAGCGTCATTGCCCGCAACCGCCGGGGCTGATGGTGGCGGGATTTCGCGTATCCGCGATCGCGGGGCAGCGCCTCGACGAAATCTTCGTCTACACGCGCGACAAATGGGGCGATGAGCAAGCCGAGCGATATCTGCAGGGCCTGTTCGCCTGTTTCGGCCGCATTGCCCGTCGTGAACTGCCGTGGCGGGCCGTGCCGGCCGATTTCGCGGTTGACGGCTTCTGGTGCCGCCACGAGCACCATTTCATTTACTGGCGCGAGCTTTCAGATGAAAACATCGGTATCGTCACCATCCTGCACGAACGGATGCACCAGGTGGACCGCTTTCGCGACGATTATGGGAACTGAACGCTCATTCGAGAGGGGAATCAGGTAACCGTTGCGGGAAGTCGCACCAGCAGGCACCCGGTGACAGCGTTGGTGTCTCGTCGCGGCCTCGGGCCGGCACGGAAATATCTGTGCGGCCACCTTTAACCCGGTCGCGATGTCAGCGGAATTATGGCACCAAAAACAGGATTCACTGTCCCGGCGCCCGGCATGTGGCGCCTTTCCCGGAGGTTTCGAACATGAGGCGGCAGGCGTTGATTCTTGCGGCGGTGGCGATGGCGGCGATGGCACCGCAATCGGTCGCGCACGCGGCCGATCGGTCGTTCGGCACCTGGGCGAACCCCAGGAACAGCGTTCACATCCGGGCCGAGCGCTGCGGCGAGCGCATGTGCGGCGTCGTGGTCTGGGCCAGCGACAAGGCGAAGGCCGATGCGCGCAAGGGCGGCACCGATGCCCTGGTCGGCTCCCGGCTGTTCCAGGATTTCACGCTGGAAAAGCCCGGCGTGTGGCGCGGCAAGGTATTCGTGCCCGATATCGGCAAGACCTTTTCGGGGACGATCCGCGTGGTCGATGACAATACCCTTATCGGCAGCGGATGCCTGGTCGGACGGATCGGGTGCCGGTCGCAGCAATGGACGCGGCTGAAGGACTGAGCGTTGGCTGCCGACGAGACTTCGGGCAATGCTCGCGCGATGACGCGCATGTTCCTCATCCTCCACGGCAAGGCCGCGCAGGACCCGCGGGTGCGAGAGGCGGTTCGCGCGGTGCGGGCCGACGGCCATGAGGTCGAGGTTCGCGTCACCTGGGAAAGTGGCGACGCCGCGCGCTTCACGATCGAGGCCGTCATGCGGGCGCGCGCGGGCCGCGTGGATCGCATCGTCGCCGGGGGCGGCGACGGCACGGTGAACGAGGTGTTCGGTGCGGCCTTTCGGGCGGGGCCGTTCGGGCGGTGTTCGTTCGGCATCCTGCCGCTTGGCACGGCCAATGATTTCGCGCGTTCGACGGGCATCCCGATCGACGACATGACGGCGGCGTTGCGGCTGGCGCTTGCGGCGCCGGCACGCCTGATCGACCTGGGCGTTCTGGACGGCAGCCCGTTCGTCAATCTGGTGTCGGGCGGATTCGGGTCGCGCGTCACGGCGGAAACCGACCCGGCGCTGAAACATGCGCTCGGCGGTTTCGCCTATGTCCTGACCGGGCTGAGCCGCGCCCGGCAGCTCGCCGCCTGCACGGGCCGCTTCACGGCCCGCGACTTTGCCTGGGAGGGATCGTTCATGGCCCTGGCGATCGGCAATGGCAGGCAGGCCGGCGGCGGCATCCCGCTATGTACCGAGGCGCTGCTGAATGACGGCGAACTCGACCTGATGATCCTGCCGGAACTGAACCGCGATGCGCGGTTCGATGCGCTTGGCCGCTTCCTGCAAGAGGGCACGGGCAGCGTGGACGATCTCAAGATCGTCGCGCGGAGCCCGTGGATCGCGTTCGAATCCGACGAGGACATCTTCATCAACCTCGACGGCGAACCGCGCGCCGTTCGCCACTTTCGCGTCGCGTGCCACAAGGGCGCGCTGCCGGTGCACCTTGGCGATACGCCGCTGCTCGGGCCGGAAATCCGGGCCGATGGCGGTTGACGCGATGATCCGGGGGTTCCGGGGGTGCCCGGCGGATACGATATCGAGCAATCGATGGTGCGCGCGCCGGAACTCCCGATCTCTCTCCGGCAAGGATGGACCCGAGGATGAGGGCGCACCCTCGGGTCGGGGTTGCGGGATCACCTCATGCGACGGCCTTGAGGTGGCCCGGGGCGACCCATTCGACGCCCTTCATGAAGCCGTCGACCGGCGTGTCGGCGAGATGGTTGGTATAGTTCGAGATCAGCTTGGTCGCGGCGAGCACGAGCAGGTCGAGCACCGACTGGTTGGTGTAGCCCGCCGCCTTGAACGCGGCGACATCGGCCTCGCCGACCATGCCGCGGCTGCGCGTCACCTGCGCGGCGAAGCGGCGCAGCGCCTCCAGCCTGGGGTCGGCGAGTTCGCGGCCTTCGCGGATCGCGTAGATGTCGGCATCGGCGACCTTGGCCATGCGCGACAGGTTGGTGTGGCCGGCCATGCAATAGGTGCACTCATTCTCGTAGATGATCGCGAGATAGGCGATATTGCGTTCCTGCGGCGTAAAGCTGGTCTTCTCGGCGATGCCCCACAGCGCGGCATAGGCTTCGCTCGCCGCCGGGCTGGCGGCGAGGACGCGGTTGAGGTTGGGCACGAAGCCCCAGGCTTTCTTCGCGCCCCGGAGGATTTCCGCCGAAGCGGCGGGTGCGGTGTCGATGTCGAGCAGTTCGAAGCCGTTGATGGTCATGGCGGGTCTCCTGAAGGATCGGTCGGCCAGCATCGGCGCTGGCGTGCCGTTCAGATGATCCATTCATCGGCCTTCCAGAAGCCCGGCTGAGGCGATATGATCCATGCTCTCCAGGAATATATCGGAGCGAATGGATGGATCGCCTGCGTGCGATGGAAGTCTTCGTCAGGGTGATCGAGACCGGATCCTTTTCGGCGGCGGCGCGCGACCTGCGGATCGGGCAGCCGGCGGTCTCGAAACTGATCGCTGCGCTGGAGGATCGTCTCCAGGTTCGTCTCCTCGTGCGGTCCACCCGTCACCTCCACCCCTCCGAGGCGGGACAGGCCTTTTACGAACGGGCGCGGCGCACGCTGGCCGAAGCCGACGAGGCGGACAGCGCCGCGCGCGGCGAGGGCGCGGGCCTCGAGGGGCGGCTGCGGGTCTGCGCATCGGTCACCTTCGCGCGGTTGCACGTCGTGCCGAGGATCGGGGCGTTCCTCGACGCACACCCGCACCTGCGCCTCGATCTCGTCATGGACGACCGCTATGTCGACCTGCTGGAGGAGAATGTCGACGTGGCGCTGCGCGCGGGCGAGCTGTCGGATTCGAGCCTGACCGCGCACCGGCTCGCCAGCTGCGATCGCCATGTCGTCGCAAGCCCCGCCTATCTCGCGCGGGTGGGGAGGCCGTCCACACCCGCGGATCTCATCGGCCACAGTGCGATCGTCTACACGCAGGGTCTGGTGGCCGAGCAATGGCGCTTTCGGCGTGGAACGGCGGATATGTCGGTGCGCATTCCCACCCGGCTATCGTTCAGCGCGGCGGAGGGGGTGCGCGAGGCGGTGATCGCGGGGCTTGGCCTTGCGATAAGCTCGGTCTGGATGATGGCGCCGGAGCTGGCCAGCGGCAGCGTCGTTCCGGTGCTCACCGAATGGACGCTGCCGAGGGCCGACCTGTGGGCGCTCTATCCGAGCGGAAAGCTGCCGACCGCCAAGGCGCGCGCCTTCGTCAACTGGTTCACGCAGAGTTTCACAAGCGCATCGGCTGTTTAGTCCCGGCCTGGCCGATCCAGCCACGGCCGTCGTTTCGATAGCGGCCGGCAAGGCGTCCCCCCCTTTGGCATAAGAGGAACAGACGCCCAAACAGCCCCCCGACACCGCCGCCCGGCGCCCGGCGGCATGGTTCAGAGATGGAACAGCGCGACCGATCCCAGCGCGACGGCGATGCCCGCGGCCTGGGTGAGGAACAATGTGATGACCTGCCGCGGCGCGGTTTTCGCGCTGGTGAGCAAGAAGATGATGATGAGCGGAAGCTCGGCGACGATCAGCAGCTGGAACAGGTGGGCGGCCGCGCCCTCGTCCGCCAGGTTTCGCTCCCACTGCGTCGTCAGCACCACGGCGACAAGCCCCAGGGCCGCGACCGACATGGCGATCGGGATCCTTCCGGCCCAACAGTTGATTTGCGCTCGTGTCATCGTCACCTCTTCGTGCATTGCCTCGATGCGCCGATCATAAGCCCCGCCGCGGCGCGAACACGTCAAATACCGGTGGAGATTTTGTGCAGGGAGAAGGCCGGTCGCCCCTTCCCGCGCGAGGAAGGCGTCGTGGCGAGCCGCCCCTTCTCAGCGCCGGCCCAGAAAGGTTTCGAGATTGCCGCCGAGCAGGCGCTGGCGGCGCTCGGGGGTGTTCCAATAGCCGCTCTTCGCGATCGCGGCGTCGAGCCGCGCGACATATTCCTTATAATGCGGCTGTTGCGCCAGCATGATCCAGTCGCTGCCGAACACCACCCATTGGTCGCCATCGGGCTGGGTGGCGCATATCCGCCCGATATCGTCGAGCAGCGCGACCGCGCTCGCCTCGCCCTTCAACAGCTCGGTGCAATAGGCGATATCGACATAGAGGCGTGAGCGCTTTGCGGCGTTCAGCGCGAGGAGCCTGGGCAGGCCGGTCCACCAGCCATATTCCCAGCCCGAATAATGCGCGATGACGGCGCGCAGCGTCGCGGCGCCCGGCGCCGGCGCGATCCGCGCGGCGCGGTCGACCCAATAGTGCAGCGCGGCATTCTGGCCCGCGCCGGGATAGCTCTCCTCGCTGTTGCGGCCATGCGCGAGCAGCGGAAGATCGTGCGCGATGCAATCGGCAAAGAAGATGTCGAGGGCCCGGTCGAGCCCGTCGGCGAACCGCGCGATATCGCGGCCCGCCGCCGCCCAGCGCGCGCGCACGATATCGCAGGCGCGGCCGCTGGCCGGCAGCGGCTTGTTGCCGGCGACGTTGAAGCCCATCGGCGGGTAGAGCTTGAAACCCGCGACATGCTGGCTCGCCTGCGGACCGGCGAGCGCCCAGCCGAGCCGCGTCTCCCAATAGCCCGGGCGCCCGTCGATCAGCGCCTCGGCATGGGCGAGCGGATCATAGCCGGCAAAGGTGTGGATCGCGACGCGCGGGGCGGCCGCGCGGGCATAATGCGACCAGAAGCGGACCTGCGCGCCCATGTCGGAGCCGGTCTTGGGGGCATCGCCGAGCCAGGCGTCGTAATCGACGAGGAGGTTGACCAGCGACATCGTCCGCGTCGTGCCGCTCGCCATGTCGTCGAGATAGCGATGGACATGGCTGCAGCGCGACTGGACCATGATGAAGGCCCAGCGGATCACCGACAGGACGAAGCCGATGTCGATGCCGCCGGCGAAGGATTTGAGATTGTCGGCCGGCGCGGCCGCCGCCCCGTCGCGCGCGACGCTGGCGAGGAAGGCGAGGTCGATCGTCGCGACCGCGTCGAACCGCGCGCGGTCGGTGGCCGTGTCGCCCGGGGGAACGCCGTGCTGGGCGGCGGCGAGGATCTTCGCCAGCGCATAATAGCTGTCGCCGAGATCGACGCGCGGATCGCGCTCGCTGTCCCTGACAAAGCCGCGTTCGGCGATCGCGGCGTCGGCGAGGCCCTTGATGCGGCCCGCGAACGCCTCAGCCGTGACATCCTCGATCGGCGAGCCAAGCGGCGCGCGCATCGCGTGCAACTCGTCCGAAGCGGTCACGCTGAAGAATTTGAGGACGCGCGTCGCGATTTCGAGAATGGCGGCGCCGATCTCGGGCACCTGGCCGAGATCGCCGGGGATCACGACATTCTTGAAGAAGCCGGTGACCGGGAGATCGGCGGCGTTGAACAGGTGCACATGCGCGTCGCCGATCGCCAGCCGGGTGTCGCCGGCGGGCAGCGGCGACAATCTGGCACACGGCACGCAACCGGCGGTGAGCGCGGCGGCGCCACCCGCAAGGACGGAGCGCCGCCCGACTGCCTCTTCCCGCATAAGCTTTCCCCCCGGTTTTGGTGGCCCAGACTGACCATCCAGGCTAGCGCGTCAAGTCTGGAAGGTTGCGGGCGCTGCAATCTCGCGTCGATCACCAAAGATTCGACAGCCACGCACCGATTACGGAGCTTGCCCACCGTCGCCGGCAAAATTGAAATCGATCATTCCGCCGTTCCGCGCGCGAAGGCGAGCGGCCGATATTCCAGGAGATTTTATCGGCTGCTCGGGCCGTGAGCATCTTCCCAGCTTTCAGGGAGTAACATGGAACGTCAGTTCGGTGGCATTATTTCAGGATAGCACTCGATTGCGTTTAGCCTGATTCGGATGCAAGTTCCCGTGACTGGGGTGCAGGGGGGATTAGCATGGATCTGGCGACACGTCTTACTGAGCTTGCCGCGAAAACGCAGCAGCACCGCGAGGTTTTGCTAACCGAACAGGCCGCCAAAACGGCTCTCGTCATGCCGTTCATCAACCTTTTGGGCTATGACGTATTCAACCCCTCCGAAGTGGTGCCGGAATACACCGCCGATGTTGGAACGAAGAAGGGAGAAAAGGTCGACTACGCCATTTGCATAGAAGGCAAGCTGTCGATCCTGATCGAATGCAAGCCATCGACGGGCGATCTCACCATCAATCACGCGTCGCAATTGTTCCGCTATTTTAGCGTCACCGACGCGAGGCTCGCGATTCTCACCAACGGCGTGGTCTACAAGTTTTTCTCTGACCTCGATCAGCCCAACAAGATGGACACCCAGCCGTTTTTCACGATGAGCTTGGACGCTGTTCGAAAGTCCGACGTACGGATCCTGGAGAGTTTCACCAAGGCGGGCTTCGATATCGAAGCGATCGTCCGCGAGGCATCCAACCTGAAGCTGGAATCGCTAGTCCGAAAAGAACTCGAAAGCGAGATGGCGGCCGCGTCAGAGGAGCTTACGCGATTGATCGCAAAGCGAATCTATTCGGGGCAGGTTACGTCGCAGGTCAAAGATAATTTCGCGCGCCTGATCGCGAATTCGTTTTCGGCCATTGTTCGTGATCACGTGAACGACCGACTGACCTCCGCATTGAACGCCTCGGCTGTGCCCGAGCAAGATGAGGGGGTGGCACCATCGGCGGACGAGGTTGTTACAACCGAGGAGGAAGTGAGCGGATTTCGCATTGTGCAGGCCATCGCTTCCAAGCTGGTCGATCCCAAGCGCATCGTGATGCGCGACGCAAAGTCATATTGCGCGGTTCTACTGGATGATAACAACCGCAGATCGCTTGCACGACTGCACTTCAACGGCCTGACAACGAAATATGTGGGAACATTTTCCGGGCAAGCCGAGACGCGCAATCTGATCAGCGACCTGACCGACATTTACAAGCTCGCACCGCAGTTGGAGGCGCGCATCAACGAGCTTGAGGGCAAGAAGGCTAGTTGAGGGCCGTTGCCTCATCCCTTCTTATGGTGATCGAATTACCGCCGAATTACCGCGACAGGTGCAAAACCCCCAATTCATTCGAGCCTCGATTGCCAGACCGCCTCGCGAAAATTCAGCGGTAACCGCACCACATAGCTGCCACCTCACCCGGCGCCGCCACCGCTAGCGGCCACGGCAGGTGCACGCGCGACGATCCCCGCCACCGTGCCATGCCACGCATCGCCGGCGGCGACGGGGGTCGTCGCCATGATCGGCTCGCTGGCCAGCGGCTCGTCGAGCGCGCGGCCGCCGGTGTCGCCGTTCGCTTCTTCGGCGTCGAGCGCGATCGCCGCGCATTTGCCGACGTCATAGGCGTCGCGCATCTCGACCGGTTCCTGGAAGGCGAGGCGCTCGATCGGCACCCCTGCCCGCCTCGCCCAGGCGTCGAGCGCGTCCTCCGCGCGGGTGCCGACGATGAAGCAGATCATCCGCCCGGCAAGGTCGCGCGGCGTGCGCGCGGCGGCGGCGGGCGGGACGATCAGCACCTGGCGCGACACGGCGATCGGCGGGCCGGCACGCAGCGCGCCCGACAGCGGCGCGATGGCGCGCTCCGCGTCCGACAGGAAGGCGATGCGATCGTCGGCCGCATCGCGCAACGCGGCGAGGCTGTCATAGCCGTGGAACAGGATCGCCGCGCCCGGCCCGCCGGCCGCATCCGCCACCGCGTGGCACAGGGCGACCGCGCGGCCGCGCCACACGCCATCGGCGCCGCGCTCGGCGACCCCCGGCCGCGTCACCGCGCCGCAGCTCAGCGGCGCGGGCGCGGCGGCGAGCAAGGCGGCGGCAAGCGCGATCAAGGCATCGCCTCGTTATATTTGGGCAAGGTCGAGGGCAGGCTGTTGAAGCCGGGCGGCGGCGTGGTGACGATGCCGCGGCGCCGGTCCTCCGGCGTCACGCCGATGGCGCGGCACCCCTCGCCGCCATAATGCGGCAGGCTGGCGAGCAGCGCGGACGGGATCATCGCATAGTCGCCGGGCAGCGGCGGCGCCGTGCCGGTCAGCCGCGCCGGGTCGAAGGCCGACATCAGGCTGTCGGTCACCGGCGAATTGAGATCGCGCGGCCCGAGATATTTCTGGTGAAAACCGGGCGGGCCGAACCGGTTGAACGCGGGCGTGTCGCCGGCGCGCAACGCCGCCGCCTCGTCGGGCAGGCTGGCCAGCGGCTTGAGCCCGAACACCTCCTCGATCGTCTCGATCACGGCATTGTGATCGCCCTCGGCATGCGAGATGCTGTGGACCCGCGAAAAGGGCGAGATGACCAGCAGCGGCACGCGCACGCCGCGCGACAGCGGCAGCCCGTCCGGCCCGTAGGACAGGATGCGCGGCGGGACATGGTCGTAGAAACCATCCGACTCGTCATAGGTGATGATGATCGCGCTCTGCGCCCACAGCTTCGGGTTGGCGGCGATGGCGTTGATCACGCGGGCATTCATCGCCTCGCTGATCTGATGGTCGGCATAGCTGGGATGGTCGTCGTCGCCGCCCTTGGCATGGCGGATCGCGGCGATATCGGCCGCGCTCAGCGTCGCCGGCCAGGCCGGGTTCTGGATCGGCACCTGCAGCCCGTCGAGATTGCCGAAGCCGCCGCGAATATAGATGATGCCGCCCTCGGCGGGCAGCTTTCCGGCGGCGACGTCGGCGAAGAAATCGCCCTCGCCGCGCAGCGACGCGCGGGTCGCGTCATTGTCGGCGAGATAGCCGAAATATTGCGGCCCCTCGTGATGCGCGACGAAATTGTCGTGCGTGGCGACGCCGGGCGGATCGGTCGGCTCATGGTCGTAGCCATTCTGGTACCAGCGCCATGCCACCGGGGCGTGGCCGGTCGCGGCGATCGCGGGAATATCCTGCTGGATGTCGGCCTGGTTGGTATCGGGATGGCGGTCGCTGGCCAGCGTCTCGCGGATCGTGCGGCCCATCGCGTTGAGCGGCACGGTGGCGAAGGTCAGGTTGGTCGAGACATTATAGGGGTCGGTGCCGCGGCGGCCATAGCTCTCGTGCGGCGAGGTCGGCGCGCGGCCGGCGGCATTGGGATCGAATTGCGAGCCCCAATAAGGATTGGGATCGCCGGTGACGGGCACGCCCTGCGTTTCGCCGGTGCCGCTATAGGCATGGCCGTTGATCGACCCGGCGACCGGCCCGCTGGACCCGGCGGTGCCATGCTTGACCCATTGCGTCTCGCCGGCCTGGCCGGCGAGCATCGCGATGGCATTGGGGGTCGAGGGCGTGTCCTCGGTGGCGAAGATATTGTCGAACAGGGTGAAGCGGTTGGCATAGCGCCAGAAGAAGGGGATGGTGTCGCAGTCGATATAGGACATGACGAGATTGGCATATTGCCGCCCGCGCGCGGCCTGTGCCGCCGTCTTGGCCGGCCCCGACTTGCCGCTGAATTCGGTCTGCGCGAAGCCATCCATGCGCGCCACGCCGTCGACGACATGGATCTTGCTCGCCAGCCCCTTGTGGCTGTGGTCGACAGAGTCCATCACCGTCGCATTCTGTTGCGGGCCGAGCCGGAAGGGCCGCACCGCGACGCTGGCACCGGTCGCGCTGTCGACATAGCTTTGCACGAAGCCGGGGGTGTGGGCGGCGTCGCGCGGCGCGGTGCCGGTCGAATAAAGGCCATTGGCGCCGGGGAAGGTGCCATATTCATGGTCGAAGGATTCGTTCTCGTTGAAGATCACGAAGACATATTTGATTCTGCGGCGGAGCAGCGCGGCCATCGTCGCGCGCGACAAGGTCGGGTGTCGCGCGGGGTCGACGAAATAGCGCGCGACCGCGCTGTCGCCGGAACGCGGCTGGGCGGTGACGAGCGGCCGCGCCGGCACTGCGGGGTGCCGCCGCGCCAGCGCCTGGCTCGCAAGGGTGAGGCCGAGCGCCGCCGTGGCGAGAATTGCCGCGCGCGCGGCGCGGTGATGGTGCGAAATGATCATGTCGCCGACCTGCCCGCCTGAAATGTCATAATGATTACAGTTGCCGACGGCCCATGCCACGGATCGCCGATCGCCGCGAGCCCGGCGGGCCATGGCCTGTGTGCGCCAATGGCGATGGCCGGCGATATCGTGGCGAACGATGCCACCGCCCAGCTATCGTCAGGCGACCGCCATCGCTGATGCAAGTCCAAGATGCGCGACGAACGGATCGAAGTCGCGATCACTGTAGAGCAGCGCCCATCCTTCGGCGATGCAGCGCGTGGCGATCAAGGTGTCGATCATCTTGCGCACCGTGATCCCGCGTGCGCGCAACGTGCGAAAATGGCGCGCGGCCTCGACGGCGATGTCCGGGCCACCGACGACGACGCATTCGAGCGCGGACATCAGCGCCAGTGCCTGGGCGAACTGCCGGTCGGACGCGAAGCCCTGTAGCACTTCGGTGAGCACGATATCACCGATCAGCAATGGCTCTGTCTGCAGCAGCGCATCGAGACGGTCGGCCTGGGGCGAGGCGGTACCGCGGAAATAATCGACCCACACACTCGAATCGACGAAGATCAACCGTCGGTCCGCTGTGCGTCGAGATCACCGCGCCAGTCGAGCTTGCCGCGGAACCGCCTGATATCATCCTGCCGCCGCAACCGGAGCAACATCTTCAGCCCGAGTTCGACCGCCTCGCGCTTGGTCGTGGCGCCGCTCGCCCGCATGGCATCGGCCATCAGCACGTCGTCGATGACGATATTGGTGCGCATGATGTGTACGATCTCCTCAATCATACACATTACCTCGCCGGGCCGCCCGCGCAAGACCGGCCGGCTCGGGCGATCCGGATTGCCGACATCGATGATGTGGACCGCGCGATCACGACGATCACGACGATCGAAATTCGCGATGAACCTTCCCGGCGCACGGCATAAAAACACCTCCTGACGCCGGCGCCCGAACCGGCGCGACCTCGCCGGCGAAAATTTCGCATCATCCGGTACTGGACAAGGATGCCCGGCAGGGCGCTATGAGGCGGCATGGGGTCGGCGGCGGACAACATGCAGGGCGAACGGGCGATGCCGCCGGCACGGTGGCGCTGATGGCGCGACCGCGCCGCATGGCGCCGCCGCCCGACGCGATCCTCGCGCTCGCCGACGCGGAGGGTCGCATCGCGATCCGCGCCACGCCCAATGCCCGCGCCGACGGGATCGCGCTGCCGGCCGAGGGCGCGGCGCGCGTGCTCGCCATCCGCACCACCACGACGCCCGAAGACGGCCGCGCCAACGACGCGATCCTCGCCCAGCTCGCATCCGCGCTGGGCCGACCGCGTTCCGCGCTGACGCTGCTGCGCGGCGCAACCTCCCGCGACAAGCTGATAAGGATCGAACCGACATGATGGACGCGCGATGAAACCCAAGATTCTCACCACCCTGCCCGGCTATACACGCCGCCAGTTTGCCGGCGACGCGGTCGCCGGCGTGACCGTCGCGATGGTCGCGCTGCCGCTGAGCATCGCCATCGCCATCGCCTCGGGCGCGACGCCGGCGGCCGGGCTGATCACCGCGGTGGTCGGCGGCTTCCTGATCTCGGCGCTCGGCGGCAGCCGCGTCCAGATCGGCGGGCCGACCGGCGCGTTCATCGTCGTGGTCTATAGCGTGATCGCGCACCACGGCTTCGACGGGCTGTTGCTCGCGACGCTGATGGCCGGCGTGATCCTGCTCGTCGCCGGCATGTTCCGCGCCGGGCGGCTGATCGCGCATATCCCGGAGCCGGTGATCGAGGGCTTCACGCTGGGCATCGCGATCGTCATCGCGACGAGCCAGCTCAAGGACCTGTTCGGCCTGTCGACCGGCGCGCTGCCGGCCGATTTCCTGCCCAAGATCGGCACCTTGTGGGCGGCGCGCGGGACGCTCAACCCGGCGGCGATGGTGATCGGCCTGGCGACGATCGCGGCGATCTTCGCGCTGCGCCGCTGGGCGCCGCGCGTGCCCGGGCTGGTGGTGGCGGTGACGCTGGCGAGCATCGCGGTCGCGCTGCTGGTGCTGCATGTCGACAGCGTCGGCTCGCGCTACGGCGCGCTGCCCGCCGGGCTCGGCTGGCCGCACCTGCCGCCGATCAGCCGCGATGCCGTCGTGACGCTGCTGCCCTCGGCCGCGACGATCGCCTTTCTCGCGGGAATCGAGTCGCTGCTCTCGGCGGTGGTCGCCGACCGGATGATCGGCGGGGCACACCGTTCCAACGCCGAGCTGCTCGCGCAGGGCGCGGCCAATCTCGCCGCGCCGCTGTTCGGCGGGTTGCCGGCGACCGGCGCGATCGCGCGTACCGCGACCAATGTCCGTGCCGGCGGGCGCACGCCCGTCGCCGGCATGATCCACGCCCTCGTCATCCTCGCGGTGATGATGGTGGCCGCGCCGCTCGCCGCCTATCTCGCCATGCCGGCGCTGGCCGGGCTGCTGATCGTCACCGCCTGGACGATGAGCGAGCCGCATCGCTGGCCCGAGCGGATGCGTGCGCCGCTCGCCGATCGCGCGCTGCTGTTCCTGACCATGGCGCTGACCGTGCTCGCCGACCTGACGGTGGCGATCGCGATCGGCACCGTCATCGGGCTCGGGCTGCGCTTCCTGCGGCGGCGCGCCGGTCAGGCCGCGGCGTAGCTCAGCCGGCGGCGCCGTCGCGGCGCGTGATCGCGGCGAGGTGCCGGCGCGTCGCCGCCGCCGCCGCCGCGATCGCGCCGACCGTCGGCGCGGTTTCGGCGGGGGTCATGTCGCGCCGCACCTGCCGCAACGCCGCGACGAGCGCGGTCGCGCCGACATTGGCGAGCGCGCCGATGCTGCGATGGGCGAGGTCGTAGGCGATCGCCGCGTCGCCGTCGCGCAACGCGCCGATGATCCGCTCGGGCGCGCTGGACAGCTCGTCCTCGACCATCGCCAGGAAGCGGCGTGCGGCGGGCGCGTCGGCCTGGTCGAGCAACGCCGCCAGCGGCGCCGGATCGATCACCGCGCGCGGTGCCGCGGCGCTGCCCGGCAGTGCCGCGAGGCAGCGGCCGAGGCGCGCGAAATCGACCGGCTTGGCCAGCCGCTCGACGATGCCGGTAGCGCGCATCTCCGACGACATGTCGCTCAGGACGTCGGCCGACAACAGGATGATCGGCGTCAGCGCCGCGGCACCGGGCAGCGCGCGGATCGCCGCGCTCGCGGCGAAGCCGTCCATCCCCGGCATCTGCCGGTCCATCAGGATCACGTCGAAGGCCGTCGCCGCGGCCGCCGCCACCGCGGCGCAGCCGTCATCGACGCAGCGGACGCGGTGGCCCTGTCGCGTCAGCCAGTTGTCGAGCAACAGCCGGTTGGCGGGATGATCCTCGGCGACAAGGATGTCGCGGGCCGGAATCGCGATCGGCGGACAGGCGGCCCGGTCGACCGCATCGACGGCGACGGGCAGCGGCAGCACCAGCTCGAGGCACGAGCCCGGCCCGCCCTTCGACGCGACGCGCAGCGTGCCGCCCATCGCCTCGGCCAGCGTGCGGCTGATCGCGAGCCCGAGGCCGGTGCCGCCGAAACGCCGCGCGATCGTCGGATCGCCCTGCACGAACGGCCGGAACAGCAGCGCGTCGGCATCCGGCGGCAGGCCAAGGCCGGTGTCGTGCACCGCGAACGCCCAGTCGTCGCCGGACGAGGGCGGCGTCACATGCACCGACACGGTGCCGACCGCGGTGAACTTGATCGCATTGCCGAGCAGGTTGAACAGGATCTGCTGGAGCCGCTCGCCATCGCCGACCACGCGCGCCGGCCCGCCGTGAAAATCCAGCACCAGATCGAGCCCCTTGGCCCGCGCGGCATGGCGAAACAGGTCGATGCTCGCCTCGACCGTGGCGCGCAGGTCGAACGGCGCCCGGCGGATGGCGAGTTCGTTGGCCTGGATCCGCGAATAATCGAGCACGTCGTCGAGAATGCGCATCAGCGTGCGGGTCGAGCGATCGAGGCTCGCGAACAGCGCCTCGCGCTTCTGCGCCGAGGGCTCGTTGCGGAGCAGCTCGATCATGCCCATCACCCCGGTCATCGGGGTGCGGATCTCATGGCTCATCTTGGCGAGGAAATCGGCCTTGGCGCGCTCGGCGACCTTGGCCTCCTCGAGCGCGGCGGACAGCCGGCCCTCGGTCGCGACATGCTCGCTGACGTCCTGGAAGGTGCCGAACAGGCCGAGCACGGTGCCGTCGGGCGCGCGGATCGTCTGGCCCTGCGACGACACATGGGTGATCGTGCCGTCGGGCCGGGTGAGCCGCGCGCGATAGCTGAACGGCGTTCCCTCGCGCAGGGCGACCCCGAAGGCCTCGCTGACCATCGCCTGGTCGTCGGGATGATAGGCGGCGAGCGCCGCGCCGAGATCGGGCACGTTCCCGGGCTCGAGACCGTGGATGCGGAACACCTGGTCGGACCAGAATATCTGCGCCTCGCTCGGGTCGTAGCGCCAATGGCCGAGCTGCGCGGCGCGTTCGGCGAGCTGTAGCAGGCGGACATGCTCCTGCAGCCGCGCCTCGGTCGCGGCCGCGTCGAGCTCGACCGCGCGGTGGCGGGAAATATCGCGCGCTACCGTGATCAACTCGACCGGCGCGCCGGTCGCCGGATCGCGCACCAGCGTGTACGACGTCTCCATCCACACATAATGGCCGTCGCGGTGACGCTGGCGATAGCGCTGGATGGTGCCCTTGTCGGCCGTCACGAGCGCGCGGATGCCCTCTTCGACCCGCGCGCGATCGTCGGGATGGACCTCGGCCAGCGGGGCGCGCCCGACCAGCTCCTCGGGCTCGAAGCCGAAGATCGCGCGGCACGCCGGCGACACGTAGCGACGCACGCCGTTCAGGTCGATGCGCGCGATGATGTCGCTGGCATGGTCGGCGAGCAGGCGATAGGCGCGCTCGCTCTCGGCGAGCCGGCGCTCGGCGGCGCGGCGATCGCTGACGTCGCGCGTGATCGCGGCGAAGCCGATCACCGCGCCGTCGTCGTCGGACACGGCATGGACCGTGAAATTCGCGAGGAAGCGCGTGCCGTCCTGGCGCGCGCGCCAGTTCTCGCCGCGATAGCGGCCGTGCGCGGCCGCCGCGGCGAGAATGTCGTCCGCCTCCGCGCCTTCGGCGTCGGGCGCGAACAGCCGGCCATAGGGCGCGCCGATGATGTCCTCGGGCGCATAGCCCGTCATCCGCTGCGCGCCGCTGTTCCAGCTGAGGATCGTACCGTCGCGCGCGACCATGAAGATCGCCTGGTCGTCGATCGCATCGGCCACCAGCGCGAACCCGCGCTCGGCCTCGCGGAGCGCCGGGGTCAACGCGACGTGTCGACCCGACGGCGCGACGTTCATGCCAGCGCGGCCCCCGCGCGCTGGCCGGACATCCTGCCGGCGTCGACATCGAGCTGCTGGACGAGCAGCACGGCCTGGGTGCGGTTGGACACGCCGAGCTTGCGGAACGCCGCCGCGAGATGGGTCTTCACCGTCGCCTCGCCGAGGCCGAGATCGTGCGCGATCTGCTTGTTGAGCTGGCCGGCGCGCAGCGCCATCACGACGCGCAGCTGGCCGGCGGTGAGCGTGTCGATGCGGTTGCGCATCGCGCACAGCGCGCCGGCGTCCGGATCGCCGGCCGGCGGCGCCTGGCGCTCGCCGGCGGCGAGCCGGACGATCGCCGCCGACAGCTCGGCAAAGGGCAGCGCCTTGGGCAGGAAGGCCGCCGCGCCGAGATGCAGCGCCCGCGCCGCCACGGAGGCGTCCTCGAGGCTGGAAATGATCGCGATCGGCACGCCGGGCAGGATCTGCTGGAGCCGCAACAGGCCGGAAAAGCCCTGCGCATCGGGCAGCATCAGGTCGAGCACGACGCAAGCATAGCCGGGGAAATCGTGCGCCGCCTGCTCGGCGAGCCGCAAGGTCGCGACCTGATCGGCCACAATGTCCGGCAGCGCGACGCGCGCGGCGAGGGCGACCGCCTCGCTACAGATCGGATGGTCGTCGGCAATCAATATTCTATCGACCAAAGATACGCCCCTCCCGATGCTGCCCCGGCCTTGCCCTCTTATGACATCGGACGAGCAACCTCCATCCGCACCTTGGGGCAAGACTCTCCTCCGTCCCGGCGAAGGATACGCCGGCACCATTCATTTGCAACGCATGGCGCCACCGCGATATTCCGGCAATAAGTAGAATTGCGGGAGGGCATGGCGGCGGCAATCGGGCGCGGCATCGCCCGCCCGGCGCGATCGGCGCGATCACGGAGCTTGCCGCATGCCCGACCGGTTGTTCGTCATGTCGCCCTGGCGGGTCGTCGCGGCGGGGCGCGGGTAGCGACGGCCGACACATGACCCACCACATCGCCCCGGTCGCGACGGCCGACGACCTCGGTGCCGTGCGCGCGCTGTTCCGGGCCTATGCCGATGGCGTCGGCGTCGACCTCTCCTATCAGGATTTCGCGGGCGAACTGGCCGGCCTGCCCGGCAAATATGCGCCGCCGCGCGGCGCGCTGCTGCTCGCGCGCGACCCCGCCGGCACGCCGCTCGGCTGCGTCGCGCTGCGGCCGCTGGGCGATGCGGGCGAGATGAAGCGGCTCTATGTCGCGCCCGCCGCGCGCGGCCTCGGGCTCGGCGTCGCGCTGATGCGCGCGATCATCGGCGAAGCGCGGCGGATCGGCTATCGCGCGGTGCGGCTCGACACCTTGCCCGACATGGCCGCCGCACGGGCGATGTACGCCGCCGCCGGCTTCCGCCCGATCGCGCCTTATTATGCCGGCGCCGCGCCGGGAACGATCTTCCTCGAACTGCCGCTGGCCTGAGCCGCAACGCCCGGCGTCGGATGATCCGGCGCGGGCGCGGCGACCGATCCGCACTTGACTTATATGTGATTCGCGCATAACTAAGACGCACATTGCGTATAAGGCTCTTGTCGTGGACGAACCGGACTTTCTCGATCGCTATGATCCGACCGCCTTCGCGCGGCCATCGGTGGCGGTCGACCTGGTTCTGATGTCGGTGGTCGATGGCGCACCGGCGGTGCTGCTGCGCCAACGCGACAATCATCCATTTCGGGGACGATGGGCGTTGCCGGGCGCGTTCGTCGCGATTGACGAGAGCCTCGACGCGGCAGCCCAGCGCGTACTCGGCGGCAAGGCGCACATGGCGGGGGCCTATATCGAGCAGCTCTACACCTTCGGCGCGGTTGCGCGCGACCCGCGCATGCGCATCATCAGCGTCGTCTATTTCTCGTTGTTGCCAGCCGACCGGTTTGCCGCCGCGCTGGCCGGCGACCCCGCGCTGACCCTTGCCCGGCTGGCGTTGCCCGACGCGTCGGATACCGCCAAAGCCGCGACCGACGACGGTACGGCGCTGCCGCTCGCCTTCGACCATGGCGCGATCCTCGCCACGGCACTGCGCCGACTGCGCGGCAAGCTCGATTATTCCGCCATCGCCTTCGCGCTCCTGCCCGAGTGTTTCACGCTGCGCGCATTGCAGGAGGTGCACGAGGCGATCCTCGGCACCCCGCTCAACAAATCCGCGTTCCGTCGTCGCATGCTCGATCGCGGCTGGCTGGTTGCCACCGGCAGCCGCGAGGTGGGGACGTCGTTCCGCCCGGCAGAACTTTACCGCCACCACATCCAAGAAGGAGACCTGTAATGGCCCATATCAGCAATTTCCTGTTCGCCGCCCAGTTGCGCAGCGAGGCGAGCAATCACGTCATCCGCTATCGCAACGGCAAGGTCCGGCGCAGCGGGCGCGGTCTGGTCATGTGGTTTCGACCCGAGACGACCAGCATCGCCGAACTGCCGATGGACGACCGGGAGATGGCGCTGTTCGTCAAGGGCCGCAGCCAGGACTTCCAGGCAGTGACCGTGCAGGGCACATTGACCTGGCACGTCACCGACCCGGAATTGCTGGCAAGCCGCGTCGATTTCAGCATCGGCCTGGCCAGCGGGCAATATCAGGCGGAACCGATCCAGCGGATCGAGACACGGCTTGCCGGCCTGATCAACCAGGCCGCGCTGCAATATCTCGCCGGTGCGGCGGTCCGCACGCTGCTCGACGCTGGCCCCGAGCCATTGCGGCGCGCACTGGAAGCGGCGCTTGGCGGCGACGCCGCGCTGGCCGAACTGGGCCTCGCCGTGGTCGCGGTGCGGCTGACCAACCTCGCACCGAGCAGCGAACTCGAGCGCGCACTGCAAACCCCGACCTTCGAGGCGTTGCAGCAAAAGGCCGACGAGGCGACGTTCGAGCGCCGCGCGCTGGCGGTCGAGAAGGAGCGCGCCATCGCCGAAAACGAACTGGCGACGAAAACCGAACTCGCGCGCCGCGAGAAGCAATTGATCGCCGAGGAAACCGACAACGCCCGTGCCCGCGCCGAGGGATTGGCCGACGCGCAGCAGATCGCCGCGGCGGCCGAGGCCGAGCGCATCCGCGCGGTCGAGGGGGCGAAGGGCAATGCCGAGCGCGATCGCATCGCGATCTACCGCGATCTGCCACCCGCCGTGCTGCTCGGCCTCGCCGCGCGCGAACTCGCCGGCAAGCTCGACACGATCGAGCATGTCAACATCACGCCGGACCTGCTCGCCTCCGTTCTCGGGGCAATGGGCGCCGGCGCGAACCCGGTACTCCCGGCGGCCTGAGGGGAGCGTGCCATGCCGATCGCCACGCCGCGCGCGGTATTCGTCACGCGCGAGAGCGACTATGAACTGCTGCTCGCGCACCACGCGACGCAGGGCCAGGCGCGCTTCTTCCTCGAAACGCGCGGTCAGTCGCTCGAGATAATCGAGGCGCGCCACGAGCAACTCCTTCGCACCGTCAAGGCAGCGCGTGCAGCGGTGCCGGCGGAGTGGCGCCAGGCGACGGTGCGGCGGGCCGATCTCGACCGCTTCCTGTTCGCGCCGGAAGATGTCGTGATAGCGATCGGCCAGGATGGACTGGTGGCCAATGTCGCCAAATATCTCAGCGGCCAGCCGGTGCTCGGCATCAACCCGTCGCCCGACCTCTACGACGGCGTATTGGTGCGCGTGCCGCTCGATCGGCTCGCGCGCCTGCTGCCGCCGAGCGCGACCGGCGAGGTCGATGCCGAGCACCGCACGATGGTCGAGGCCATGCTCGACAGCGGCGACCGGTTGCTGGCGCTCAACGAGATTTTCGTCGGGCATCGCAGTCACCAGTCGGCCCGCTACACCATTGCGACCCCCGCAGCACATGAAGACCAGTCGTCAAGCGGCCTGATCGTCGCCTCGGGGACCGGCGCGACCGGCTGGGCACGGTCGATCATGCAGGCAACGCATGCCAAACTCGCGATTGGCGCGGAGGAGCGCGCGGTCGGCTATTTCGTGCGCGAACCCTTTCCCAGCATCGCCACGGGGACGACGCTGACCAGCGGCCGCATCACCGGCGCGCCCCTGCACGTCACGTCGCGGATGAACGATGGCGGCGTGATCTTCGCCGACGGCATCGAACAGGACTTCCTCTCGTTCGACTGGGGGCGCGACGTCGCGATCGGCCCGGCGGCGCAAGCGCTGGTGCTGGTGGCGGCGTGAGGCGGACCCGCTAGCCCGCCGTCACGCGCCGCCGTCGAGCGACGGGGTCGGCTTGCCGATCACCAGCCGGCGCGCGCGCAGCGCGGCGTCGCGATAGGGCGATTCATGGGCGATGAAGCGGCGCGGCGTCATGCCGAGAAAGCGGGTGGCGTCGCGCAGGAAATGCGACCGGTCGTGATAGCCGCGCGGGACGGTGGCATGATCCGCCTCGCGCCCCTGCGCGAGCAGCGGCAGGAAGGTGCGGATGAAGCGCGTGCGCATCATCAGCGTCTTGGGCGGAAAGCCGAAATAGCGTTTCGACAGCCGCCTTACGGTGCGTTGATCGATACCGCGCATGTCCGCGGCGGCGGTCAGATCGGCGACCTCGTCATCGGCGATCAGCGCCATGATCTGCGCGATCATCGCTTCGTCGGGATGCGGCTCCCCCATATGCCGCGCGAAGAAGGCATCGAGGATGCCCTTCACGTCGAGCGCCAGGTCCGACTGCGCCAGCGCCGACGTCACCTCGGCGACCAGCGCCGGCTTCATCACTGCGCCGAGCGGCGTCACCTGGTCGCGCAATTTCTCCGCCGACAGCCGGAACAGCCGCGCCCAGCCGAGCGGGCTGACATCGATGCCGATCGTCACCCCGCCCTGCGCCGTCACCGGCATCGCGCGGCTCGTCACGCCATAGAGCACGGCGGCGGGCAGCGGATCATAGTCGCGACGGCCGATCTTCACGGTGATCGGCGCCGTGGTCATGACGATCCAGATCTGCGCCCAGCCGGGCAGCATCCATTCGACCGAACCCGGCCACTGGCCCGGCTCGGAATCGAGCACGGCATAGCCGGGCACATATCGCTCCAGCGCCGGGGCCGGCCGCTCGTAACGCAGCGCGGTGTGCGGCGGCAGGCCGAAATCCGCCGCCGACACGCCGGGCGTGTGCGTACCACTCTCGATCATCGTGCGCGCGACGCCGCGTGGCTCGAGGTGATCGCCCGTCTTTCCGTCGGCGCCGCGATACGCATATTCTTCGAATCCCCCACGCAACCGAATCGATTGCGACAATCGCGGGGCCTTGGCCGGGCGCGTTGCGACAGGCAATCTCTGAAATGCCGGCGGGGCGCCATTTTGAAACGCATTTTCAACGGTTTCATTGCCCAGCCGAAATGATGTGCGACGGCGGGCCGGGCAGCGGCATCGGGGAAGCGTCGTCGCCGGGATCGGAACATTCGGGGCGATCCACCGTTTATCGCGCAGACGGCCGACATTCGCTCGGCCGGGAGCACCATTTCCAATGAAGAAGACTTTCATCGCGCTGGGCCTCGCCACGACCGTGCTCGCCCCGGCGACGGCGCTCGCGCAGACATCGTGCGAGCAGCAACGCAGCACCCGCGTGGTCGCCACCGTCGGCGGCGCCGGCGTCGGCGCGCTGCTCGGCAGCAGCGTCGCGGGCCGCGGCGACCGCACGCTCGGCGCGATCATCGGCGGCCTGGGCGGCGCGCTGCTCGGCAACCAGATCGCCAAGCCGGGCGAGGAATGCGCGCACGCCTACGGCTATTACGACCGCGATGCGCGCTGGCACGCCAGCGCCAACGCCCGCCGCGACATGACCGGCTATGTCGACCGCGACGGCCAATGGGTCGATGGCGCGCCGAACGGCTATTATGGCCGCGACGGGCGCTGGCAGGCCAATGCCGGCAATGTCGGCGAGCGCGGCTATTACGATGCGTCGGACCGCTGGGTACCGGCCGGCGCGAGCGGCTATTATGGCCGCGACGACCAGTGGCTGCCGGCGATGGCGCCGGGCCATTACCAGCGCGATGGCAGCTGGGTCGCGGGCCGCGTGTCGGGCCGGTATGACCGCAACGGCGCCTGGATCGCCGGCAGCGCACCGAGCCGCCAGCAGGCCGACGGCAGCTGGAGCAATGCGGGCGCGCCGGGCTATTATGACGCGAACCGGCGCTGGCATGCCGGCACGACCACCGGCTTTTACGGGGGCAATGGCGACTGGACGACGACCGATCGCGGCGCCACCGTGAACGGCGCCACGCGCGGCGATGGGCCCCGCGACGCCCGTCCCGGCGACGTTCGCGGCCAGATCGACTGGCTCGACCAGGGCATCCGCCACGCCACCGACAGCGGCTCGATCAGCGGCCAGGAGCGCCGCCACCTGCTCGGCGAACTGCGATCGATCGACCGGCAGGAACGCGGCATGCGCCACATTCGCGGCGCCCTGTCGCCGCGCGACACGGTGACGATCCGCGCCAGGCTCGACCGCATGGCGGCGCATCTCGACGCGAGCGCCGCGCGCCGCAAGGACTAACCGACGAGACCGGCTATGCCCCCCACGCGGCCGGTCTCTCGGGGGTGGGAAGGCCCGGGCACGGTGGCTGTCGCAAGACGGCACAGCGTGCCCGGGCCTTTTCGCGACTTCAGGCCCCGGCCTTGTCAGGCCCTTTAACCTTGTCGGAGTCGGTTTGGAAATGCGCCTTTGGCGCGTTGCGGGTACCGCCTTCGAAATGCGCTCTTCCGCGCATTTCCAAACCGGCTCTCAGGGATGCGTGACGGTTACGCGCGTGCCCGGATTGGCCGACGTCACCTCGACATGCGCGCCGAGCTTGTCGGCCAGCGCGCTGACGATGCTGGTGCCCAGTCCGTGCTTGACCAGGGAAGCCTCCGGCATGCCGACCCCATTGTCGGTAACCGTCAACTTCCAGCCATCGCCGCTCGCGCGATAGTCGACCGTGATCGCGCCGGCGGGATTCTCGCCGGGAAAGGCGTGCTTGATCGCGTTGATCGTCAGCTCGGTAACGATCAGCCCGAGACTGACCGAGCGATCGGCGTCGATCACGCTGTCGTCACCGCTCGCGCTCAGCGAAAGCCGCTTGCTGTCGTAGATGATCGCTGCGGAAATGCTCGCGCACAGGTCGCGCAGATAGGGCAACACCGCGACCTCATGCCCGGCGCCGGCGGCGAGCTGGCGCTGCAACCCGGCGATGGCGATGACGCGGTGATGCGCGTCGACCAGCGGCGCCCGGCTCTCGTCGGTCGAAACGCGCCGCGCGCTCTGCATCAGGATACTGGCGATGATCTGCAGGCTGTTGGCGACGCGGTGCTGCAATTCCTGCCGCAGCATGTCCTTTTCGCGGACCAGCGCCTCGTGGCTGCGCCGCTCGGCACCCGCCGCGGTGACGTCGGTGAGCTGCAGCATGATCCGCACCGGCGGCCCCATATCGAGCCGCCGGGCATGCGCCATCAGCCGGCACGGCGCGTGCCCGACCCGGACGAGGTCGAGCGCGATGTCGTCGCCATCATCGCCCTCATGGCCGGCGAGCACGGCGGCGAGCAGCCCGCGCAGCGCGGCGAGGTCCCACGCGCCGTCACCGAGCGTGAACAGTTCCTTGCCGACGATCCGGGCGGGCATGAACCCGAAGGCATGACAGAAGGACAGGCTCGCCGCCACGACGCGCATCTCGTCGTCGAGCACCAGCAGCGGCGTTCGCGACGCCTGGATCAGCGCCGTCCCCAGGTCGGGCGGCGCGGCGGGCGAGAGCGTTGTGGATGATGCCATGGTACGAGCTTTCCCAGCCGGAGACTCACGGGATGAAAGCCTTTCCCCGGCTGCCTTGCGTCGCGTTCAATCCACGAAAACAGCGCCGCGGAAACTTTGCTAGCACGCCGGCGCACATGGCCCAAACGGCATTTGCGCCGGTGGTGCGCGGCAGCGCGAGCGCGTGTCGGTCGATCGTCGGGAACCTGCTTCAGCCGGCATTCCGACCCCGGCGATCGTCTCGCCGCGCCGCTGCCGCGGCCGACGATCAGGCCGCCGCGCGCCTGTGCTCGTCGTCATTGCCGGCGACGGGCCGGGCCGGCCGCCGCGAACGGCGCGCGCGAGGCGCGCGGCGGGACGGTCGGCGGCGCGGCGCGCGCCACGCGCTGGTGATGCCGCGAACGCGCAACGTCGTCGCGGCAACCACCGCCGCCGCCAGCAGGTCGAGATAGCCGCTCACCTCGAAGGTGATGAGCCAGCTACTCGCCTCGGGCGCGGCGAAGCCCAGCAATGCGAGTCCGTCCCCCTGCATGAGCCATGTCACGAAGGCGACGATGCCGCACAAGACCAGGGCAAGCAGGATATGCCCCGCAGTGATGCGATCGAGCCGCGCCGCCAGGGCGGCAACGAGATGGCGATGGAGGAAGCGGCCAACCGGCGTGTCGGGCGCGACCAGCAGCGTGAAGGTCACGATAAGCATCACGATCGTCACACCGGCTTCTCCGCTTTGTCGGGCACCGCCACGATACGCCCTTCCCGCGACGATTCAATCGCGCCGCAGCACGGCGTGGCGGAACGATCCGCCCGGCGCGAACGCCGAGATCAATCCGCTAGCGCCGGGTGCGGAAGCCGAACAGTTGATAGACCGGGCAATAGCCCGACAGGCCGGTGGCGAGCGGCACGATGCCGATCAGGCCCCAGGGAGTGTGCGGGCCGATAAACACCAGCGACAACAGCACCAGGCCGACGACGATGCGCAAGGCGCGGTCCAGACGGTGTTCGTTGACCATGATGACGGACTCCCCAGCACCGGCGACACGACCGGATGCCGCGACCCTGCGCCGCGCCGCGCGCGCGCGCCATCAGGGAAAGCCCGTACGTCCCGGGCGGCCTTTCGCGGGCCAGATCTTTACCGTTTGTTAACGATTTGAACGTTAACCATTCGGTAACTCCTCGATTTGGAAGAAACGCCATGTACCGCCTAGCTCTCGCCCTTGCCCTGGGCGGCGCGCTGTCCGGCTGTGCCACGACACCGCACCGGCCGCGCCCGACGGGAATCGTCGAACAATCGACCAGCACATGGCGCGGAAAGGCGGAGGTCGCCGATGCCGGGGCGATCGACGCGATGGCGGCGCGCTGGGCGGCCGCCCGCGCCCGGGCCAGCAAGGCCGGCCCGCGCGCCGCGCGTGCGATCGCCGCCGAGGGCGCCTTGCTCGCCGGCCCGGCGCTCGACCACCCGGCCCCGTCGCCCGGCCCCTATCGCTGCCGGCTGGTGCGGATCGGGTCGGCGGCGGGCCGCGCCGGGTTGCGCGGCTACGCCCCCACGGCATGCTTTGTCGGGGGCGACCCCGGCAACCAGTTGAGTTTCAGCAAGCCGGGCGGCGACGCGCCGAGCGGGTGGCTGTTCCCCGACGATGTGACGACGCGCTATGTCTTCCTCGGCGCGCGCCAGCACCGCACGGGCGGCGGCGGGCTGGCCTATGGGTCCGACCCGGCGCGCAATCTGGCGGGGGTGTTCGAGCGGGTCGGCAATTTCCGCTGGCGCCTCGTCATCGCGGGCGCCGCGCCGGACACGCTCGACGTCTATGACCTGACGCCGATCGCCGGCCCGCCGGCGAAGTGACGGCGGCGGCGACGCGCCAGCCGCCGCCGATATTCCCGCTACAGAACGCGGCGGCCCTGAATCAGGCGCACGACGACGACGATCAGCGCGACCACCAGCAACAGGTGGATGAGGGCGCCACCGATATGAATGGCGAAACCGAGTGCCCACAGCACCAGCAGCACGACGACGATAGTCCAGAGCATGATATTCTCCTCCGGCGGACGCGTGCCTCGCAAGGCCCCAAGCTACGCCGCCAGGTCAAGGACGCGTCAGATCGCGGGATGTTCCGGCAGCGACACTTTGGCCATAGCCGGGACGGGCTAGATCAGGCGGCGACCCTGGACGAGGCGCACGACGAGAACGATCGCGGCGGCAACCAGCAACAGGTGAATGAAAAACCCGCCGACCTTGATCACCAGGCCGAGCGCCCAGAGCGCCAGCAGAACGATAATGATGGTCCGAAGCATGCGATTTCCTCCCGCAAGGTATAGGCTGTTGCAGCGATTCGCGCCGTGCCGGATGGGGAACGACGCGGCGATACCGACCGACAGTTAGTGTCTTACTACAACAATACACTTGAGTCCATAGGAGGATGTCGATGTTCAGCACCATTGCGACGATGACCGCGCTGATCGCCGCCGCGCCGGGGCTCGCGCAGAACACGCCCCCCGCCGCGACGCCCGCCGCCCCTGCCCGGCCGGCGCATGTCTGCGCCGCGCCCGAATATCGCAGCTTCGATTTCTGGGTCGGCCATTGGGACGTCTACAACCGCGCGGGCAAGCTCGTCGCGCACAGCCTGATCGAGCGCGTCTATGATGGCTGCGGCATCCGCGAAAACTGGATGCCGCTCGGCGGCACCGGCGGCGGCAGCCTGTCGACCTATGTCCCGGCGACGAGGAAATGGGAGCAGTTCTGGATCGATTCGAGCAATGCGCGCGTGCTGTTCACCGGCGGCTGGAACGGCACGGCGATGGTCATCCAGGGGCCGTGGGCGAAGGCGCCGACCGATGCCACCGGGCCGATTACGCGGATGACCTATAGCCGCAACCCCGACGGGTCGGTCAGGCAATTCGGCGAATCCTCGCCCGACGGCGGCAAGAGCTGGTCGCCGTCGTTCGATTTTACCTATCGCCCGGCCGCGGCATGAATCCCGGCAAATGAATCCCGGCAGGGGCCGGCCGATCGACCGGCGAACGACGATTATGCCGGCCTGACCGGGGCAAGCGCCACTCCCCCCTTGCCCCGCCCCACCCGCATCGCGCATGCGGGGCCGATATGACGTTTCAGGTGGATATGGGTGTCGACGGCGCCGGCAAGGCGGTGTGCGTCGATCTGGAGGAGCTGCTTGCCACGCGGTTGCTCGTCCAGGGCAATTCGGGGTCGGGCAAGTCGCATCTGCTGCGCCGCCTGCTGGAGCGCAGCGCCGGGCAGGTACAGCAGATCATCATCGATCCCGAGGGCGATTTCGTCACGCTCGCCGGGCCGCACGGCCATGTCGCGATCGAGGCGGTCGATTATGCCGCCGGCGAGATCGCGCGCTTCGCCGCGCGCTGCCGCGAGCATCGCACCTCGGTGGTGCTGAGCCTCGAGGGCCTTGAGATGGAGGGGCAGATGCGCTGCGCCGCCTCGTTCCTTTCCGGCCTGTTCGATGCGCCGCGCGAGCATTGGTATCCGGCGCTGGTGGTGGTCGACGAGGCGCAGATCTTCGCGCCCGCCGCCGGGGCGGAAATCAGCGAGGAGGTGCGCCGCGCCTCGCTGGGCGCGATGACCAATCTGATGTCGCGCGGGCGCAAGCGCGGGCTGGCCGGGATCATCGCGACGCAGCGGCTTGCCAAGCTGAGCAAGAATGTCGCCGCCGAGGCGAGCAATTTCCTGATGGGCCGCACCTTTCTCGACATCGACATGGCGCGCGCCGCCGACCTGCTCGGCATGGAGCGGCGCCAGGCCGAGCAGATCCGCGACCTGCAGCGCGGCACCTTTCTCGGGCTCGGCCCGGCGATCGCGCGGCGCCCGGTGACGGTGCGGATCGGCCCGGTCGAGACCTCGGCGCGCAGTTCGAGCCCGACGCTCGTCCCGCTGCCCGACGCGCCGGCCGGCGACATGCGGCAATTCCTGCTCGCCGGGCTGGAAGAGCCCTTGCCCCCGGCACCGCCGCCCGCCCCGGTCCACCGCCCGCCGCCCGCCGCGCAATTGCTCCGCGATCTCGCCGCGACGCCGGTCGCCGAGGTCGAGGAGGTCGAAATCGACCCGGCCGAACTCGACGCCAAGATCGCCGATGTGCTGCGCGACATCGTCGCCGACAGCGACAGCGCGACGCGCGCCGCGGCGGTGTTGTTCCAGGATTTCCAGGTGCGCTGCCGGATGGCCGGGGTGAAGCGCCCGCCGCTCGACACCTCGGGCTTTGCGCGGCGGCTGGCGGCGGCGCGCGCCGGCATCTTCGACGGGCTCGACGAGGAATGGGCGTCGGCGCTGGCGGCGGCACAGGGGCTGCCCGACGACCTGCTCGGCGTGTTCCTGCTGATCGCCCGCGCCGCGCGCGAGGGGCTGCCCTGCCCCGACGACGAGGAAATCGCGCGCACCTATGGCACCAGCTCGCTCGGCCGCGCGCGGCGCGTGGTGGGCTATATGGAGGCCCGCGATATCCTCGTCACGCGCACCGACCTGTCGGGGCGCCGCTCGATCACGTTGCCGGGGCTGGGCTGGACGACGGCGGTGAGCGGGTAGCGGAAGGGCCGGCACGCAGCCGGTCGCGACATCGCAACACTTTACGGGTCCGCCGGGCCAACATAGTCTTTGCGCCCTCGGCTTTGGGGGGAAGCAATGCGTTGGATGTTCATGCCGCTGCGGCGCTATGCCGATTTTACGGGCCGGTCGTGTCGCAAGGAGTTTTGGCTCTTCTTCCTCCTTCAATTCGTCGCGGTGGCGCTCCTCGCCGTCTGGCTGTTTCGTGCCCTCATCATCGTCGGGCAGCATGGCGATACGGGTCATGTCGTTGACGATTTCGCGGGCTATCTCGGCCCCGGACTCAGCTGGTTCGCGGCCTTCGTGCTGGTCACGATCATCCCCTTCATGGCGGTACAGGTCCGCCGCTTTCACGATCAGGATATGTCGGGATGGCTCGTCCTGCTGAATTTCGTTCCCGCCGTTGGCGGCTTCATCGTGCTGGTGTTCATGTGCCTGAAGGGGACGACCGGCGAAAATCGCTACGGGCCGGACCCCTTGGCGGCAGCTTAGCTCCGCAAGGACAAGTGCGGCTTTTCGCCGCCGCTACCCCACGCGATAGCCCAGCGCGGTGAATTGCTGGTCGAACCAGTAAAAGCCCGCGGCCCCGGCAAGCGCGACGATCGCCATCAATATCCAACCCGCGCGGGTGAAGGACTTGGTCTCGACGTTGCGATAGGGCCATTTCGCGCCGCCGATGACGAAGAAGACGCCGAACACCAGCGCCATCGGCACGAGCACGAAGGCTCGCACGTCATATTTCACCTCGGACGCATGGGCATAGGCGGCTTGCAGCGGCTTGACGATGAAGAACCAGCCAAAGCCGACCGCCACCGCGATCGCCAGCACGCCGCCGAGCCGGTATTTCAGATCCTGACCCATGAGATATCCCCCCGATTCCCCGCTGCGAAAGATCGGCGCTGCGGAGAATTTTGGCAAGATATCGGTTACGTAACGATTGCGCCGGACATCAGCGCCAATGCCAGAGCGTGCTGCGAATAGGTGGAATCCGGCTATTCGCGATCAAGCACGCGACCACAAGGAATCTGGAGCGGGCTGCGTTTCCGTCGAAACGCAGCCCGCTCTAGCGCAACCGTCTGTGCCAGCCCCACAAATCGAGGATGCGGTCGCCATCGCCGCCGCCATGGGGGATCAGGCTGGCGAACCCGAGGCCCCCTGACAAAAGGGCGAAGGCGAACAGCAGGGTCGGCCAGGCGGGCGCGGGGGTCTCGATGACGGGGCGGCGGGCGAGCCATTGCCGAACCTCCTCGTCGCTGGGCAGTCGCCCCGCGTCGATCGTGGCGACCGTCGCGGTATCGCGGTCAACCGGCGTCGTGGGTCGGTGGTCACGACGAGACCCGCCCGGTCGGCCGCATCACGAACCCGGCAAGACCCAGCGTACCGGCACGATCAGGTGCGATTCGACCGGATGGCCCGCCAGATCGAGCGCGGGCGAGAAATGTCCCTGGCCGCGCAATGTCGCGCAGGTCGCCGCGTCGAGCGACGGGCTCTTGCTGGTCGCGACGATCGTGCAGGTTTCCACCTTGCCGGTCGTCGCGATCGTCACGACCGAGATGGCCCTGCCCTGCTGCCGGGCACGCACGGCGTCCTCCGGATAAGCCGAAGGCCCGAAAAAGCGCGCGGGGTCGCCGCGTGCCGGCCTGGAGAGGTTGGCGCGCTCGCCCATTTCGATCCCCCACCCCTTGAGCAGATCGGTCTGGCATGCGGTGAGCGCCTTCATCGCGCCGGCGATGCCGGGCACCGCAAGAAAATGGACTTCCTTGCCGAGCCGCAGGGCGATCGTCGTCGTCTTGTCGAGGCCGTCCAGCGCGGCGCCGTCGAAATACATCGTCGCAATGCGCACCGCCTGCTTTGGCAGCGTGAAGCGCTGATATGTCCCGGTTGTCGGTTGCCCGGCCGGCATCAGGGTGATTTCGGCCTTGCCCTCCGGCACCGGCGCGCCCCGACCTTCGGTGAACAGCGCGACCTGGGTCTCCGTGCCCATCGGCAAGGGGCGTAGCGCCAGCGTCACCTTGTCGGCGCCCGTGCCATAGCCGCGCGACAATATGCACATCGTGTCGGCATATTCGACCAGCCATTTGCCGGTCGGCGCGAGCGCGGCGGGTTCGGTCGTGGCGGCGGGCGGGACCGTGGCGGCGAGGAGCAGGGTTAGCAGCATGACGGGGAGCGTCGCATGGCAAGCGCGCCTTGAAAAGCCATGATCGCCAGACATGTAGCGCGGGAAAGCCGCCCCGGCGCGCGAGACGATGCGCCTGGCGGAAAGCCGCCGGCTGCGGGGAAGCACGACCGGGCGATTGACGGGGGATCGCCCGCCCGGCCGGCTCCATTACGCAAACTGCCACCGGAATCGAACCCGGGTCGGTTCGGTCGGCCCGCATCTTCTAGCGCGGACATGCGCCGGGGGATTCTCGGGGAAAATACGTAAGGGCACGGCAAGCCCGCCGGTCGCGGCCGGAACCAATAGCCCCGACCATGCGTCTCACACCCGCCAACCGGCTCCGGGCTTCACGCCTTTGGACGGCGTAGAATCAGGCCGGCGCCGGACAGCATCCTGTCGGCCTGGTTTTGCCGGCACCTTTCCCATCACCGGTTGCAAGCGTGCGATGAACGGATGCTGCAAGGTCCGTTCCGGCACCATACAGCCGGCAAGCCCCATTCCTCCCGTCGTGCTGGAACGAATGCGCGCCGACCCGGCGCCGAGCGCGCCGGCGAGGAGGAGCAGACCATGACGAGCATCTTCACCAAGGCGACCCTGGCCCTCGCGCTCGGCGCCTCCGCGCTGACCGTCGCCGCGCCGGCCGAGGCGCAGCGTTACGGCGGCCATCGCGACCATGACGGCAGCGGCACCGCGATCATCGCCGGCATCGCCGGGCTGGCGATCGGCGCCGCGATCATATCGAGCGCGAGCCATCGCCGCGACGACCGCGACGAGGCGCGCTACGATGGCCGCGACGGCTATTATGACGACGTCGACGGCTATCGTGCCCGGCAATATCGCGACGAGCGCGGCTATTATGATGACGAGCGGCGCGGTTACCGCGGCAACGGCTATGGCTATGGCGATGACGACGACCGCGACGACAGGCGCTGCCACGTCGAGACCCGTTGGGACCGCGATGGCGACGAGCGCGTGATGGTGCGCATCTGCCGCTAGAGCGTGCTGCGAATAGGTGGAATCCGGCTATTCGCGATCAAGCACGCGACCACAGGGAATCTGGAGCGGGCTGCGTTTCCGTCGAAACGCAGCCCGCTCTAGGCGCGCGGCACGACGCGTCGGCGGGCCCCGGTCCGTCGATCGCGGCTTTCCCGCAGCACGGCAACGGATTACACTGCGGACAGCGTCGCCCGATCCGTCGGGTGCGTTGGGGGAGTTTGGTGAAATGTCGCTGGAAAATCGAATGGGCGACCCGCGCGGCGCCGGCTTTTTCTGGGGATTGTTGATCAGCCTGGCGGCCGTCGCCGCGATGCTGCTGATCGCCGCGAGGCTATATTTCGACCTCTACAATTGATGCCGCGGCGGCCGGGCAACCGGCCGCCGCGTCGTCATTCTACCAGCACCGCCTGACGCGGTGATGATGGCGCCACACGGTGCGACAATGGCGCCTGTGGCCCCAGTTGCGGCGATCGTGACGCGCGTAATGGCGCACGTCGCGGCGGACATGGACGGTGCGGCGTACCTCCTCGTGGCGCACCCCACGCTCGGTCGGGGGTGGGCCGCGGTCCTGCGCGGACGCGGCGCCGCTCAGCCCCGCCGTACCGGCGACGAACGCCAATGCCATCGCGATGGTGGTCAGCTTCATGCTCGCTCTCCTTGTCGTATCGACGGGAGGGCAAACGCCCGGATAGGCAAATCGGGCCCGCGACGGCCCCGGAATTCATCGCCCCGCGAGGCTGACGATATGATCGAACACCGCCGGATAGAGCGGACGAAGAAAGCGACAGCCATAATGGCGATCGCGGTGCCAGGCGACGATCGACTCGAGCGGTGCCAGGCTGGGAATCGCCAGCCACACGGTCGAGCCGACGGTGAGGCGATAGACGGTTTCGATCTGGAAGCCGGTTTCCGACAGGTCCTTGACCTCGACCGCGAGCCGGTCGCTGCCCGGCGGACGCAATTGCGCGCGGATCGCCACCGGCTTGCGCGCGGCGTGGCGCGCCTCCTGCTCCTGCCGCTCGGCGGCGGCGCGCGCTTCCTGCGCCTGCGCGGCGCGGAATGTCTCGGGCGTCCATTCGAACATGGCCATGGATGCTAACCCAACCACGTTAAGGAATCACCACCAGGCCGGAGCCGGGCGGCGCGCGATCGCGCTATTTCGAGAAGATCGAATCCGAAAAGCTGCTGTCGGTCGCCGAGAAGGAATGGCCCACGGCATGCACGACGCGCTTCGTCACGCCGCCATGGTTGAACGCGGCATCGACGCTGAGCAGCACGGCGATCGAGATGAGCAGGGCCTTCACATCCCGATGGTGCGGCAAAATTCCTAACGAATCGTTGCGCTGGCGGCACGGCGCGGTTCGCCGGCCGAAAATTGGTTCGGCACCCGGTTCGCGGCGTGGCGGGGCCCTGCCGCGCGGCATCGCGCGGCCGCCGCGCCAGCCTGCCGGGCGGCATCACGCCGCCGCCCGGTCATGCGCGACGGCGTGGCCCGCATGCCTCCCCTCGCCGATCGCCTTGCGCAGCCAGTCGAGCGGTCGGCGCGACGGCGCGCGTGCCAGCGTGCGATCGGGCAACCGGAAGCTGCCGTCGAGGATCAGCGTGTCGCCCGCCCATGGCGACGGGCGCTCGGCCGGCACGATGTGCGCCATGTCATGTACGACGACCGGCGGCGCGCCGGCGGGGCGGGGAACCTCCAATTTCCTTGCCGGCACTGCCGGCATCACGCGTCGCGCCGCCGCGGCCGCACTCTCGACCGGCGGAGGCGCCGGGATCGGGCCGGCAAAGGCGCGGGGTCGCGCGGCGGGCTGGGTCGTGCGGGCCGGCGCGCGCGTCGGCGCGACCAGGCGCGTCGCGGCGATGCCGACGCGGACGCAGCCGTCGAGCGCGGCGTCGGTCGTCGCACCCCAGGCAATCTCCGCGCCGGGCTCGACATGATCGCGCAGCCACGAAATCGCCTGCTCGACCTCGAACAGGCCGAGATCGTCGCCGCCATTGACGCTGACGATCAGGCGCTGCGCGCTGCCGAGCACCGATTCGAGCAACGGGTTGCACAGCGCCGATCGCGCGGCATGCAGCGCGCGGTCCGTACCGCTGCGGCGCTCGCCATGGCCGATCACGGTCCTGCCGCCTTCCGCCAGCATGGCGCGCAGGTCGGCCGTCCCGACACGCTTGAGCGCCGGGCCCGCGGCGAGCTGCGCGAAGCAGGTCGCGCTGTCGCCGACGATCGCGTTGGATGCCGCCAGCGCGGCGCGCATCGTCATTTCCTGCGATGCGATGCGGAACAGATGTTCGTTGCACACCGTCACCATCGCGTCGGTCGCGTCCGCCAGGGCGATCGCGCCGGCGTCGGCAACCCGTGCACGGCGCACGCCCTCGAAACGGAACGGCTTGATCGCGATACCGATCGTCACCGCGCCGATCGCACGCGCGGCACGGGCGATGACCGGGGCGGCCCCCGTCCCGGTGCCGCCGCCAAGCCCGGCGGCGACGATGCAAAGGCGCGTGCCGGCCAGTGCCGCGACGATCTCGGGCATCGATTCCTCGGCGGCGCGGCGGCCGATATCGGGGTCGGCACCGGCCCCCAGCCCTCGGGTCAGTTGCGGCCCCAGTCGCAGGCGATGCCGCGCATCGATCGCGCCGAGCGCCTGCATGTCGGTATTGGCGCACAGCAGCCGCAGACCGTAGCGGCGGCGCCAGAGCAGCTCGGCGACGGCATTGCCGCCCGCGCCGCCGATGCCGACAATCGTCACGCAGCCATCCTCTTCCGTCGCTTGCGCCATGCCCGGTGATCCTTGTTGATGCCGCCCGACTCGGCGGCTCACACAAGGCTAGATTCATTAACCATATCCGCCATGCCGTATTTTCACAGTATCGCTCGGCGTTTCTCGGCGTATCGCAATATATAGATCTATCGTGTCTTCGCGTGAAAGAATTCGTTACGCTCACGATATCACAATAAATGTTTAGACGGAGTGAGTTTCGACCAGGCGGGCTAGGTAGACTTACGATGTCGTAGATTCACGAAATGTAATGATTCGGCGCGACGGCGTTAACCACATTTCACCAGGACATTCCGAGGACGGTGAACATGGACGAACTCTTCATCGGCAGTGCGATCTGCAAGGTTTCCCGCCGCGGAGACCTGATGCTGCCGACGCCGTTCCGCAAGACCGCGCGGGTTCGCTCGGCCACCCCCGACATCCGCCTGTTCGTCGACATGGACGAGGAAGCGGGCTGCCTGCGGCTGTTCGATCGTGCCCATATCAACCGGGTCTATCGCGACGCCGAGGAAGCGGCGGAACGGGCGGCGCTGGATCAGCGGGCGCGCGAGGCGGACCGCCGGCGCCTGCTCGCCTTCGCGGCGCAGGTCGATGTGCAACCCAACGGCCAGTTGCTGTTGCCGCCAATCGCCCGGGCCCGCCTGAAGATCAGGGACCGCGTGCTGCTCGTCGCGACGGGCGAGCGGTTCGAGATCTGGGACCTCGCCTATCTGCTCGAATGGGGCAGCGACGACCTCGTCAGGCTCGCCAACCTCCACCTCAACCCGATTCTCAACAACGGAGCCGATCATGAAGTTAGCGTGTCACCTGCTCGGTCACCGCGCTGTGCCGCACGCCGTGGCCAACCGCGGCTTCCAGTTCAGCCGCTGCCGCCGCTGCCGCTGCGACATGGTGCGATCGAACCAGCCCGCCTCCAGTAGCTGGACCGTCGTGCCGTCGACCTTTCGCGTCGTGTGGAACGATGTCGACCCGGACGAGATGTTCAGGCTCGTCCGGCCGACGCCACCGCGCCGGGTTCGCGTCGCGCTTTGGCGCATGCGCGCCACCCTGTCCGCCGCGACCGACTGTGTGTTCGTGTCGACCTTCGTCGCGCTGGTGATGGCGCGCGAGCGTCTTCGCCGCATGGTTTCGATGATCACCCATAACAATCCGCGTACATATCTGCTAACATCGGGTAAATTGACTCAGCCCATGGGCGAGTGGCACTTTGAAGGGTCGATGAATTCCGTAACAACAAACTTCAGTTTCCTGTGCACAATTCGTAAGGATGAAGGCCATCTTGCTTGCGGCTAACGCATATCCTGGACAGGCGCGGGAGCGGAAATGATGCCGCCCAAGCTTGCCGACAGCTTATCAAGTGACAGCGCAAGCGATGCACTGACAACGGCAAGCAGACGTATATTCCGGCCCGCTCTCGTCGCACTGGCCGCCATTTCGGGTCTGGCGCTACTGGCATATGACCCGGCCGACCGGGGGACTTTTGCGCTGGCCGCGCGGTTTTCAGGCGGGGCATTGCTCGCCTTGAGCGGCTGGCTTGCGAGTCGTCGCGCGGCGACGTCACCGCACGCGCCGGCCGAACTGCACGCCGCCATCGACACGACATCGATCGCGCTGACGCTTTGCGACGGGGTGATCACGCACTGGTCGCGCGGCTGCGAGACGCTTTACGGCTGGAGCGCCGCGGAGGCGATCGGCCGCGACAAATACCAGCTGCTGCATTCGCGCTTGCGCAAGGAGGCGGCCGTACCGCCATTCGATTTCGCGGGGAACGAGCGCGAACTGACCGAGCAGCGCAAGGACGGCACCAAGGTCGACGTGATCGAGCGTCGTTCCGTCCTGGCCAATCAGGGCGACGAACGCCGCGTCGCGCTCGCGATGCTCGATATTTCGGATCGCGTTCGCGCGGAAGATGCCCTGCGCGAAAGCGAGGCGCGGCTGACGGCGGCGATGGCGGCGCAAGGCATCGCCGTGGCGCATTGGGATATCGCCAGTGGCCGGCTCGAATGGTCGCAAGGGTCAGAGCAAGCCCTGGGCTGTCCGACCGGCAGCATCGCCGATCATGCCGCCTGGGAGGCGTTGTTCGATCCGGACGACCTCCAAGAGATGACCGCCGAATTTGCCGACGCGGCGGCGCGCCGCGCGCCGCGCGTCGACTTCCGTTATCGGCTGTGCGGCGCCGATGGCAGGCGGCGCTGGATCGAAGGCGTGGCAAGCCTGTTCTACGATTCGGACGGCACGCTGCGCAGTGTCGTCCGGGCGAGCGTCGATGTCAGCGATCGCGTCGAACGCGACGCGGCGCTGGCGGCGCGTGAGGCGCAGCTTCGCTCCGTGCTCGATGCCGCGCCGAGCGCCATCGTCGTCGTCGACAGCGGCGGCACGATCGTCGAGTTCAACCCCGCGGCCGAGCGGTTGTGGGGATATGCCGCGGACGAGGTGATCGGCCAGTCCGGCCTGTCCCTGGTCGCGCCGCAGGACCATGAGCGCTTCCTCGCCATCCTCGCCCACCGCCCCACCCCGCAGGAAAACGCGGCGTCTCGCCCCGCGGCGGCCGGCTACGCGGTGGCGCGCGACGGCCGGCGCATCGCGATCGATGTCGACCACGGACATGCCCAGGCGCCCGGCGGCTATCTCATCACCCTGTTCTGTCGCGACATCAGCGAGCAGATCGCCACCGAGCGCCGGCTCGCGGAGCTCGCCGCCGACCTCGCGCATGTCGGGCGGCAAAGCGCGATGAGCGAGCTCGCGGCCGACCTGGCGCACGAGCTCAACCAGCCGCTCAGCGCGACGGCCAATTTCCTCGCCACGGCGCGAATCCTGCTCGGGCAGAATGGCGACCCCACGCGGATCGCCGATCTGCTGCGCATGGGCGAGGAGCAGACATTGCGCTCCGGCGCGATCATCCGTCGGCTGCGCGATTTCCTCCAGAAGCGCGAATTCGATTTGCACGCCGAGTCGATCGACAGCATCGTGCACGAAGCGGTCGACCTCGTCCTGTTCGGGGTCACCCAACATGAGATTCACCTGGTCTATGCGCTCGACCCCTCGGTCGACCTGATCCTCGCCGATCGCATCCAGATCCAGCAGGTGCTCGTCAATCTGGTGCGCAACGCGGTCGACGCGCTGCGCCATCAGCCGCTCAAGACACGCGAGATCGTCATCACGTCGCGCGCGGCGGGCAACGGCATGGTCGAGATCGCGGTGAGCGACACCGGTCCCGGCTTGCCCGAGACATCGGGCGATATCTTCCAGGCGCGCTTCGTGACGAGCAAGACGGGTGCCGCGATGGGCATCGGCCTGTCGATTTCGCGCCGCATCGTCGAAGCGCATGGTGGCACGCTCGTCGCCGAAAACCGCCCGCGCGGCGGCGCGGCTTTCCGGTTCACCCTGCCGCTGTTCGAGGAGGTCGTAGAATGACTCGTAGCATCCATCTCGTCGATGACGACGACGTCGTCCGCGCTTCGCTGCACGCGCTGCTGTCGTTGCGCGGCGACCTGGTCGTGCGCAGCTTTCGCACCGGCGACCAGTTCCTGGCCGATGCGCCGAACCTCGACCCCGGCGTGGTGTTGCTCGACTTCCACATGCCGGGCACCAGTGGCCTCGACGTGCTGGCCGCGCTGCGCAAGGATGGCGGCGGCAAGTTCGCCACGATCATGCTGACCGGCGAAGGCAATGTCACGCTGGCGGTCGACGCGATGAAGGCGGGCGCGCTCGATTTCCTCGAAAAGCCCTATGACGCCACGACGTTGCTCGAGGTGATCGACAACGCCTTTGCCCGCCAGGAGGAGGAAAATGTCGCGCAGGGGCATTCCGCGACGGCGCGCGCCAAGATCGGGGTGCTCTCACCGCGCGAGCGCGACGTCCTGACGGGACTGATCGAAGGGCGGGCCAACAAGGTCATCGCCTATGAGCTCGACATCAGCCCGCGGACGGTGGAGGTCTATCGCGCCAAGCTGATGACCAAGCTCAACGTGCGCAGCCTGCCCGAGGCGTTGCGGATCGCCTTTGCCGCGGGACTCATCCCGACGGCGTGAGGTCGGCCGCGGCGGGCGTGGCGCGCCTTGCCTGTCGCCAGGTTGTGAGCGTCTCGCTGACATGCGCGAAGGCATCATGGCGATCGACCCGCGCGATCTTCGCGCCGCGAACCGGGTAGCCGCGATCATCGGCGAGCTGGATGAGGCCGCGCCAGCGATCCCCCACCGCGAAGTGCTCGAACGACGCGCCGAGCGCCGCGTCATCGGTAATGAGGATCGCGGGCGGCCGCGCGGCGCGGTCGAACACGATATCGTCGACCGCACCATCGAAGCTGACGATCGACTCGCCGACGAGCGTCAATTGCCCGATCAGCATGACGCGCAACGCCGCTTCGCGTATTACCAGAACCAGCAATTCCTCAATGGGCACATCGATACCGATCTCGAACGAACCCCGCCGCCGGCCGGGATCGGCCAGATCGGTGAAGGGGTATGGTTGCGCATTTCCGTCAGAGCCGGGATCGCTTGCCCGGCCCACCATTGCCTAGTCGAAGATGATTACCGCTGGATTGCAGCCGCCACCCGTACTTTCCGCTACGCGACATCCGCAGGCCCCGACCCGGATGACGACAACGCGCGCCGCGGCGAATCCGTACCGCCTCCCCTCTCGACGGAATCGCTCTTATCACATGTTGATCCATTGTGGATGCATTTCAGACGATCCGGCGTTCCCGCGCCTTGCCGCGCCGAGCGGGACCGCCGGCGGCGATCACGATCGTTACGCGTTCTTACCGATATCGCGCCGCCACGCGATGGCGCAGACAGGCCTCGCGGCCCGGGAGTTGCACTAGTTTCGAGAAGTGACAGCCGATTTCGTCCACTTTTCGGACCACCGTCGACACGGCTTTGTCGACGGGGTCTCTGGTTCAACAGGGGCAACGCGATGACCGCCGACCGCACCAACATCACTACCGACCTTTCACGCCGCACCTTGCTGCGCTTCGCCATCGCCGGGAGCGGTGCGCTGATTGCCGCGACGGTGGCGACGCAGGCCGTCGCCGGCAGCAAGATCGCCAAGAAGGCAGTCCGGTACCAGGACACGCCCAAGGGCAACGCCCGCTGCGACAATTGCCGCCAGTGGCAGGCCCCGGCGGGGTGCAAGCTGGTCGACGGCACCATCAGCCCGAGCGGCTGGTGCTCGATCTATGCGCCGAAGTGAGGGGGGACGGACGATGATCGCCACCACCCGCCCCGCCCCGCGCCAGACCGTCGCCCTGCTCGGCGGCGCGGCGCTGATCGCGCTCGGCATCGCCGCGCTGGTCGGCGCGCCGGCGCGCGCCGTGCCGAGCTTCGCGCAGCAGACGGGCCAGCCGTGCCATTCATGCCATGTCGGCGGCTTCGGGCCGCAGCTCACGCCGTTCGGGCGCGCCTTCAAGCTTGGCGGCTATACGCTGCGCACCAGCGCCAGCGTGCCGATCTCGGCGATGGCCGTCGCCTCCTACACCAGCACGAAGAAGCGCCCGGCGGCCCCGCCGGCGGATGGCTTCGCCGCCAACAACAATGTCGCGTTCGACCAGGGAAGCCTGTTCCTCGCCGGTGGCATCGGGTCGCATTTCGGCGGCTTCGTGCAGGGCACCTATGACGGGGTCGGCCGGACGTGGAGCTGGGACAATCTCGATCTCCGCGCGGTCAACACCGGCAAGATCGGCGGCAAGGACGTGACCTACGGCCTCAGCCTCAACAACAGCCCGTCGGTGCAGGATGTGTGGAACACGCTGCCGGCATGGGGCTACCCCTATACCGATTCCGCGCTCGCACCGGGGCCGTCCAACGCGCCGCTGATCGCCGGCGGGCTGGCGCAGAACGTGATCGGCGTGACCGCCTATGCCTGGGTCGATTCGAAATTCTACGTCGAGGCCGGCGGCTACAGCACGCCGCGCGCCGGCACGCTGCGCTGGCTCGGCGCCGATCCGCTCTCGCCGGGCGACATCGACGGGCTGGCGCCCTATGCGCGGGTCGCGTTCGAGGACCAGCTCGGCGGCGGCACCTTCCAGCTCGGCGCGTCGCTGCTCAAGGCCAGGATCTGGCCCGGCCGCGACCGGTCGAGCGGGCTGACCGACGATTATGCCGATGTCGGCGCCGATGCGTCATGGTTGCGCACGATCGGCAAGGATACGCTGTCGATCAACGCGCGCTACACGCACGAACACCGCTCGCTGCGCGCGACCTGTGCGCTGGGCATCGCCGACGGTTCGATCGCGCCGGTGCCGGCGGGCGACTGTGCCGACGCCTCGCTGCACGAATGGCATGCCGACGCCTCCTATTACTGGCACGACAAGATCGGCGCGACGATCGGGGCGTTCGACCTTGGCGGCCGGGCCAACCCGTCGCTCTACCCCGACAGCCGCACCGCGCGGCCGGACAGCACCGGCATCATGTTCCAGCTCGACGGAACGCCGTTCGGTGGCGACGGCGGATCGCCGTTCGGCCCGCGCTTCAACATGCGGGTCGGCGTGCAATATACCGCCTATACCCGCTTCGAGGGTGCGCGGCACGATTATGACGGCGCCGGCGGCAACGCGTCGGACAACAACACCGTGCGAGTGTTCACCTGGGTCGCCTTTTAGGGGCGAAACCGGGCAATCCGCACCCGCTCGCGGGGGAAATACATCCATAATGGTTGTATCTCCCCCGCAGCCTTGCCGGCCGGGCGACATGCTTGATCGGCGAGGATCCCGGCAGCATAAGTCGGGCGGGCGTGGAGTATATTGGCATGAGCAAGGGCGATCTGGCCGGCAGGATGCGCGCCTTTTTCGGCGCGTCGGACGAGGCGAGCCGGCGGTCGTCGGACCGCTCGCACCGGCATGAGGGAAGCGGGAAGCGGCGAACGCCGCGCACCGACCCGCCATCGGTGGCCGTCATCACGCTCGGCATCGACGACCTGCCACGCTCGAAGCGCTTCTATGGCGAGGGTTTCGGCTGGGTGCCGGTGTTCGAGGACGCGGCGATCGTCTTCTACCAGTTGAACGGCGTGATCCTCGGCACATGGCTGCGCGATGCGCTGGCGGCGGACATGCGGCGCCCCGGCGCCGGTTCCACCCCCGGCGGTGTCGCGCTCGCCCATAATGTGCGCACCGAAAGCGAGGTCGCGCCGCTGATCGACCGTCTCGTCGCCGCCGGGGGCACGCTGCTTCGCGCCGCCGACGCGCCCGACCATGGCGGCTTTCGCGGCTATGTCGCCGACCCCGACGGCCATGCCTGGGAAATCGCCCATAATCCGGGCTTCACGATGGACGCGGCGGGCAATGTGACCTTCGGGGTGTGACCCCGAACACCTGGGCCCCCGTCCGCTTCGGGCGCGCGGCCGCTTTGGGGCTGATCGACCGCGAAAAAATCTTGCGGGGCGGAACAGCGGAGTCTTCCGTATGATTATTTCATTATATCAATATATTATGCCGAAATGGCGGCCATTCGGGAACAGCCACGGAACAGCGGCATAACAGCCGCCGAACAGCGCCAACAACAGCGCGGCGAACAGCCGGGAACAGCGCCCGGAACAACCGGCCTGAACGTCATCATCGACCATGAGAAAGAGCCGCGCGGCGGCGCTTTGGGCGCGCTGGCGGCACGGCCGCATAGCGGCGGCGCGCCGGCGGTTGAATCAGCCCGTCGTGGCGACGTTGCGCCGGGCGAGGAAACCCGGCGCCATGCGCCGTCATCGCCGATCCTTGATATGGGCGCCGCCCGGCTGGCCCGATCCGCGCGATTCTAGCCCGGCACATGCCGCTCGATCGGCAATCCCTCCCCGGCGCAGGGCGGCTCGAACAGGCGCGACAGCTCGGCGAACTCGCCATGGCTGACGGTGAATTCATGGCCGCCGCCGGCGTTGCGCGCATCGAGGCGGGCCAGGCATTGCCGGTCGGGCACGTCGAGCCAGTGCAGCCGCGCGGTGGCGCCGGCCGCCTCGGCGACCTCGCGCATCCAGCGGCGGCTCGCCACGGTGTTGGCCGGCCAGTCGAGCACCAGCGACAGCCCGGCGCGCAGCAGATCGACGAGATGCGGGGTCATCGCCATGCGCAGCCGCGCCGTGAGGCGGAGATAATCGTCGATCGTGCGCAACTCGGTCGGGTAGAGCCGCGCCATCCACGGATCCTGCGCGATGAGCAGCGCGCCGTCCTCGGCGAGCGTGCGGGCGAGTGTCGATTTGCCGGCGGCGACCTTGCCGCACAGCAAGTGCAATGTCGGGGTAAAGGCGGTCATGTTCCTGCCTCGCAACGGCGCCGGCGATCACCGCCGGGGCCGGATGAACCAAAAAAAGCGGGTAACCGGCCTGACGGGATCAGGCCGGGCGGCTAATTCGCAGGTTCATGGGCGTGCGGAACATGCCGCGCCTTTAGCGCGAAGTGGGCGGCGGCTCAATCGTGGTGGTTTCGATGCGACAAATTCTTTAATTGACAAGCGGTTGGACTTTGCGATCCTCGATGAGGGCGGGCCAGTCAGGGGAGAAGCGGCATGCGAGCGGCGTGGTTATGGGGTGTGGCGCTGGGATTGTTGGCGGTTGTCGTCGCCGCACCGGCGAACGCGCAAGGCGCCCTTCACCCTGACATGGAGGCGACACCGGTCGGCGATGTCGGCCAGTGGTTCGGGCCGGACAATTATCCCGCCGCAGCGATGCGCGCCAGGGACGCGTCGTCGCGGCGATCGGGGTGGATGCCGCCGGTGGCATCACGTCCTGCTCCGTTGCCGTATCGAGCGGCACGACCGTCCTCGACACGGCGACCTGCGAGATCGCTACGGCGCATTTGCGTTTCGACCCGGCCACCGATCATCGCGGGCGCCCGATCGCCAGCACCTATAAGCTGGCGGTACACTGGATGCTTCCCGAGAACACGCCGCAAGTAGAGGATGTGACGGCGGGACCACCGAAGGATTCGGTCGTCGAGGTCACATTGGCCTTCGACGCCAATGGCGTGTTGCTCTCCTGCCATGCCACGGTAGCCGATGCGCCCGGGCAGGTGGTCGAGCCGTGCGCCCGCATGAAACCCGGCACACCGACCCCGCGCCGGTGGCAGCGGGGCGGCCAGCCGGTCGGCGCGACGGTCACCCAGCGCTTCAGCGAACACACCGTCATCGACCCCTGACGATTACGCTGCCGCAAGAAAACTCTCGCCCGCGGGCTCTTCAACCGGGTCGAACGCCATGCCGGCCCGATGCGCCGGCCCGGGTCGTCTTCCATGCACTCACCGCCCCGGCCGCACCGCGATACCCGACAGATCCTGTGCCGGATCGACGACGACGCCCGCCGCCTTGCGCTCCGAATAGCGATCGACCAGTTGCGCGGCGTGCGGGCGCAGCAGCACGGTGAAGCGGACCAGTTCCTCCGCCACGTCGACGATGCGGTCATAATAGCTGGACGGCTTCATCCGCCCGGCCTCGTCGAATTCCTTCCATGCCATCGCGACCGACGACTGGTTGGGGATGGTGAACATCCGCATCCAGCGGCCGAGCAGGCGCAACGTGTTGACCGCGTTGAACGATTGCGAGCCGCCCGACACCTGCATCACGGCGAGCGTGCGGCCCTGCGTCGGGCGCATGCCCTTCAGCTCGAGCGGCAGATGGTCGATCTGCGCCTTCATGATGCCGGTGATCTGGCCGTGGCGTTCCGGGCTGCACCATAATTGCCCTTCCGACCACATGGACAGCCGGCGCAGCTCGTGGACGGCGGGGTGGTCGTCGCCGGCGACCTGGTCGGGCAGTGGCAGGTCCGACGGATCGAAGATCCGCGTCTCGGCGCCGAACAGCTGGAGCAGGCGCGCCGCCTCCTCGACCGCGAGCCGCGAAAAGGCGCGCGGGCGCAGCGAGCCGTAGAGCAGCAGGATGCGCGGCGGCGGATCACCCGCGCCGAGGCCGAGCGCGGGACGATCGATGACATAGGCGCGGTCGAGCGCCGGCAGGTGACCAGGGTCGGGCAGCGTGCGCAGGCGGGTCATGTTCGTCATGCCAGGGTCAGCCGCAGCGCCAGCGCCGCCAGCGTGACGAGCAGCACCGGCATGGTCAGCACGATGCCGACCCTGAAATAATAGCCCCAGCCGATGCGGATGCCCTTGGCCGAGAGCACGTGCAGCCACAGCAAGGTGGCAAGCGAGCCGATCGGCGTGATCTTGGGGCCAAGGTCGCTGCCGATGACATTGGCATAGACCATCGCCTCCCTGACCGGGTCGACGGCATGGCTGGCATCGATCGACAGCGCGCCGACCAGCACCGTCGGCATGTTGTTCATCACCGACGACAGCAAGGCGGTCAGCACGCCGGTGCCGAGCGAGGCGCCCCACACGCCGCCCGCCGCGAAGCGATCGAGCAGCAGCGCGAGCTGCGCCGTCAGCCCGGCATTTTTCAGCCCGTAAACGACGAGGTACATGCCAAGCGAGAAGATCACCACCTGCCACGGTGCGCCCTTCAACACCTCCACCGTGCCGATCTTGCCGCCGCGCGCCGCGACGCCGAGCAGCGCCAGCGTGCCGAGCGCGGCGACCGCGCTGACCGGCACGCCGAGCGGATCGAGCACGAAGAAGCCGAGCAGCAGCAGCGCCAGCACGACCCAGCCGGCGCGGAAGGTCGCGGCATCGCGGATCGCGCTGGCCGGCGCGGCGAGCTGGCCGACATCGTAGTGGCGCGGGATGTCGCGGCGGAAGAACAGCAGCAGCACGCCGAGCGTCGCGGCGATCGACACCAGGTCGACCGGCACCATGACCAGCGCATAGCGGCCGAAGCCGACGCCGAAGAAATCGGCCGAGACGATGTTGACGAGGTTGGAGACGACCAGGGGCAGGCTGGCGGTATCGGCGATGAAGCCCGCCGCCATGACGAAGGCGAGCGTCGCCTTGTCGCGATAGCCCAGCGCGCGCAGCATCGCGATGACGATCGGCGTGAGGATCAGCGCCGCGCCGTCATTGGCGAACAGCGCCGACACCGCCGCGCCGAGCAGCACGACCAGCGCGAACAGCCATAGCCCATGGCCCCGGCCCCAACGCGCGACGTGCAGCGCGGCCCATTCGAACAGGCCCGCCCGATCGAGCAACAGGCTGGTGATGATGATCGCGACGAAGGTCGCGGTGGCGTTCCACACGATGTGCCACACCGCCGGCACGTCGCCGAGCGAAATGACGCCGAGCAGCAGCGCGACGATCGCCCCGCCCATCGCGCTCCACCCGATGCCGAGGCCGCGCGGTTGCCAGATGACCAGCGTGATGGTCGCGAGAAAGATCAGCGCGGCGGAAACGATCACGCGCGGCGCATGCCCTGGGCGTCGACGACCTGCTCGCCATCTTCCTTGGCGAAGGCGCCGCGCTGCGGATCGGGCAGGATATCGAGCACCGCCTCGGACGGGCGGCACAGCTTGACGCCGAGCGGGGTGACGACCAGCGGCCGGTTGATCAGCAGCGGGTGCGCGACCATCGCATCGACCAGCGCGTCGTCGGTCAGCGACGGATCGTCGAGCCCGAGCTCGGCATAGGGCGTGCCCTTTTCGCGCAGCAGGGCACGCGGCGTCATGCCGGCGCGCGCGATCAGCTCGACCAGCATTGCGCGCGTCGGCGGGGTCTCGAGATATTCGACGACATGCGGCTCGACGCCGCTGTTGCGGATCAGCGCGAGCACGTTGCGCGACGTCCCGCAGGCGGGGTTATGGTAGATCACGATGTCGGTCACCAGGGTCTCCGGTCAGCAGCAGGACAGATTGGCGGGAAGCGGCGCGCAGATTTCGGGCCGGCCGGCGCAACAATCGTCGACCAGGAAGCCGAGCAGCGCGCGCATCGTGTCGTAATCGGCGGCATAGATGATCGAGCGACCGTCGCGGCGCGAGCGCACCAGCCCGGCATGGCCGAGGATCGCCAGATGCGACGACAGCGTGTTGGGCCGCGCGCCGATCTCGCGCGCGATGTCGCCCGCCGCCATGCCCTCGTCACCGGCGCGCACCAGCAGCCGGAACACCGCGAGCCGGCTGGCATGCGCCAGCGCCGACAGCGCGTCGACCGCGACCGGGAGCTGCATCAGCAACACGCCGCCGCGCCGGACGCGGCGGGCGCGCAGCACGCGCCGGCGGTCGCGCCGGCGGCGGGGATGACCTCGTCCTCGCCATAGGAGGTCGCCTCGCCGTGCGTGAAGAAGGTTTCCCAGCGCACGCCGGCCGGATCGGTCACCCAGCTCTTGTCGGATTTCGCATAGCAGCAGGTCGTCGCCTGCTGGTCGAAGGTCTCGTTCCCCGCCGCCTTGAGCCGCGTGGCGAGTTCGCCGAGCTCGGCGGCGCTGTCGACCTGGATGCCGACATGGTCGACACCCGTCGCCCGCGCACGCGACGAAATGGCGAGGTTGACGCACGGATCGTCGAGCATCCACTTCGCGTAATCGGGCCGCGTCACGGTCGGCGCGGCATCGAACAGGGTGCTGTAGAAGCCGATCGCCCGGTCGAGATCGGGCACGCTGACATGCAGGTGCAGGCGTTTCATCACGGTTCTCCCTCGGGAATATATTTCGATTATCGTCGAAATATCGATGCGTCAAGCGCCCGTAACGGTCGTCGCCGGGGCCATGAATTTTCCTGAACCTTCATGCTTCATCCACCGATGGCTGATAGGACCGACCCCCTATGCGAGCGGCGATGCGGACCGGATGACTTGAACGACATGACACCGATCATTGCCGACATCCCCGCGCCGAGCATGACCGCGCGCGTGGTAAAAGCCGTCATGTGGCGTTCGGGCAGCCAGATCGTCGCGCAAGTGAGCATGTGGGCCTCGACCTTCTGGGTGCTGCGGCTGCTCGAGCCGCGCGATTATGGCCTCTATGCGATGACCTCGGGCGTGATGGTGCTGCTCAGCATGCTCAACGGCCAGGGCTTTGCCGGCGCGCTGATCCGTGCCGAGACGATCACCACCGCACAGGTACGGCAGATGTTCGGCCTGTTGCTGATGATGAACGGCGGCATCGCGCTGGTGCAGTTCGCCGCCGCCCCGCTGGTCGCGGCCTATTTCCGCTATCCGCTGGTCGGCACGATGCTGCGCGTGCAGTGCCTGCTCTATCTCGCCAACCCGTTCATCGTGCTGCCCGGCGCGCTGCTGGCGCGCGGCATGGATTTCCGCCGCCAGGCCAAGGTCAACCTGCTCGCCGCGGCGGCGGGCGCGCTGATGGCGCTGGGCGGCGCGCTTGCCGGGCTCGGCGTGTGGACGCTGGTCGCCGCCCCGCTCGTCGCGGTGTGGACCCGCGCGATCGGCATGACGATCGCCGCGCGGATGCTGGTGTGGCCGAGCTTCGGCCTCGCCGGGGCCAGCGCGACGGTGCTGTTCGGCGGGGCGATGCTGCTCAGCGACCTGCTGTGGCTGGTGCAGACCCAGGCCGATGTGACGATCGGCGGGCGCCTGCTCACCCCGCGCCAGCTCGGCGTCTATACCACCGCGCTGTTCCTCGCCCAGATCGTCACCAGCAAGTTCATCCCGCCGCTCAACGAGGTGGCGTTCACCGCCTATGCCAAATTGCGCCACGACAAGGGCAGCGCGGCGCGCGCGTTCGAGCGTTCGGTCGGCATCATCATGCTCATTGCCCTGCCCTTCTATTTCGGGCTGGCGGTGACCGCGCCCGAATTCGTCGTCACGATGCTCGGGCCGAAATGGCGCGACGCGATCCCGGTGGTGTCGATCCTCGCCTTCGCCATGCCGTTCCTGACGCTGCAGATCCTGTTCGCGCCGGCCACCACCGCGCTCGGCCAGACCCGCGTGCAGATATGGTCGGCGGCGGCCGGCGCGGTGCTGATGCCGCTCGGCTTCCTCATCGGCATCCGCTGGGGCGTGATGGGGCTCGCCTGGTCATGGCTGGTCGCGATGCCGCTGCTGACCGCCTATACCGCCGCGATCGCGATGCCGGTGCTCGGCACGACGACGCCGCGGCTGCTCGCCGCGATCCGCCCGGCGCTGCTCGCCGCGATCGGGATGGGGGTGGTGGTGGCGCTGGCGGCCCGGCTGCTGCCGCCGGGCGCCCCGGCGCTGCGCCTCGCGCTGCTCGTCGCGCTGGGCGGCGCGGTCTATGCCGGGCTGGCATGGTTCACCGCGCGGCACGTCGTGCTGGAGACGATCGCGATGTTCCGGCATGCGCGTGGGCAGGATGTGGTGGCTTAGCGTCGGCGCGGCCGGCCTCATATTCGCCGTTGATCAGGTAAGGAATATTCCTTACATGAGTACACCCGCGAGGAGAGACGCAATGGCGACGGTGCTGGAAAAGGATGGGACGGTGTCGGCCAAGGGGCAGACCACGATTCCGATCGAAGTTCGCCGGGCGCTCGGCGTCGCCGCCGGGGATCGCGTGACCTTCCGCGTCGAAGCCGATCGAAGCGTCAGCCTGCACCGTGCCGAGGACGACAGCGATCCGGCGATGGAAGCGTTTCTCGCCTTCCTCGCCGAGGACATACGGCAACGGCCCGAAGCGATGGCCATGGTCGGCGCGGCATTGCGCGACCGGCTGGCGGCGCTGACGGCGATGACCGCGTTCGATCGCGATTCCCGTATCGAGGGGGACGTAGGGCTTTAGGTTTTGCCGGCCGGGCCAGCGCCGCTCAGCCGCGCCGTTGCCGCCGGGTCGGACGCCTGGGCAAGCAGCGCGGCCCAATCGTTCGGCGGATTGCCGTCATCGAGCATGCCGCGGAACACCGCATAGGCATCGGTCTTCGCGCCATAGGTGCGCAACGTCCGCTCGTCGTTGACCCAGCCATAGACGATGATCTTCGCCTTGCTGTCATAACGGAAGAACAGGCGGAAACGACCGGCGAACTTGTCGCGGAACCAGTGGCTGTTGCCCTTGCCGAGCGTTTTGCCCTGGCGATATTCGGCCCGCGTCGGGTCCTGCGGAATTTCATCGAACATCGCGCGGGTCAGCCATTTCAACGTCTTCGCCGCCGGCCCCTGCGGGTCGTTCTGCGCCTCGGCCTTGGCGATGACGCGCTCGACCTGATCGAGGATCACGGGATGGGCGTAGAGCGTCCAGCCATTGACGACGAGCGGCGCGCGCGCCGAGGCCGCGCCGCTTCCGCCTTTGCCCGATCGTCCCGCCACCACATCTCTCCCCGACCAGGCCACCTTATCCGGTACGGCGACGAAGTGAAGGTCGTTCCGGCACCGCTCCTGCCCCTCGTCGGCGCGGCAAAGATGGATGTTCCGCTACGCGCGTGGCGGTGATGGGTGGGCAATCAGGTCGGCCGACTATGGCTCGGGCGCGCCTTCGACCGGCTCGCCGGCGCCGCTCGCCGCACCCTCCGGCGCGATGAATTCGCGCCACAGCATCACCAGTACCGCCATCGTCGCCGGCCCGACGAACAGGCCGAGCAGCCCGAGCGCCTCGACCCCGCCGAGGATGCCGAGCAGCACCCACAGGAACGGCAGGCGGGTCGCGCTGCCGATCATCGCCGGGCGGACGAAGTGATCGGCGATGCCGACGACGATCAGGCCGATCGCGACGACCGCGATCGCCGCGCCGATCGCCGCTTGCGCGAGCAGCAGCAACGCGGCGATGACGAACATCACCGCCGCGCCGAACGGAATCATCGCCGCGATCGCCGTCGCCACGCCGAGCAGCAACGGGTGCGGCACGCCGAGCAGCTCGTACACCACCGCCATCGCCGCGCCCTCGCCGATCCCGACCAGCACCAGCCCGTCGATCGTGCCGCGCACCGACAGCACCGCCTGTTGCGCGATCCGCTCGCCGGTCGGGCCGAGCAGCCGGTCGCTCATCGTGCGGCACTGCGCGACCACCGCGTCGCGGTCACGGATCAGGAAGAACAGCGCGAGCAGGGTGAAGGCGAACACCATCGAGCGGTGCAGCAGGCCGATCCCGATCAGCCGGCTCTGCGCCGACCACAGGACGTCGCGCAGCGAATGCCAATGGGCATTGGCGTACGCCGCATCGGACAGGTTCGCCCGCCACCACGCCGTCGCCTCGCCGCTGCCCCATGGCAGCCGTGCCAGCCATGCCGGCGGCGGCAGGCCATGGTCGCGCGCCGCCACCATCCAGCCCGCCACATCCTGCGCCTCGCGCGCCGCCTGCGCCACGCCGAACGCGACCGGCACCATCACCAGCGACGCCAGCGCGAGCGTGAAGGCCAGCGCGATCAGATTGGGATGCGGCGTGGCGAAGCGTCGCTCGGCGCGCTTGACCAGCGGATCGGCCGCCACCGCGATGATCAGGGCCCAGACCAGCGACGGCAGGAACGGCAGCAGCAGCCACAGCGCCAGCACCGCCAGCGCCGCGACCAGCACGCCGCGCGCGATCCGCGTCCGGCGCGACGTGGCGTCATGGTCGGGCGTGTTTTCGCTTGGCATGGTCATCGGCTCATCTAGCGAACAACCGGTGATGCTGCCGAGCGAAATCTCGCGCCTGCCGGCCGCGACGCGGGCGACCGGTTACATCGCCGCCGCAAAGCCTGTAGCATCCGCGCGAACGGCACTCAGGCACGGGCGCGACCGCATATGACCAGCCAGACCGGGCCTCGCCCGCCGATCCCGCGCACCGTCTGGGCGCTGGGCATGGTCAGCCTGTTGATGGATCTGTCGTCCGAATCGATCCACGCGCTGCTGCCGCTGTTCCTGACCGGCACGCTCGGCGCGAGCGTCGCGCTGGTCGGGCTGATCGACGGGGTCGCCGAAGCCACGGCATCGATCAGCAAGATCTTCTCGGGTTATCTCTCCGACCGGCTCGGGCGGCGCAAGGCGCTGATCCTGCTCGGCTATGGCCTTGGCGCGCTGAGCAAGCCGCTGTTCGCGCTGGCGGGGTCGGCGTCGGTGGTGTTCGGCGCGCGCTTTGCCGACCGTATCGGCAAGGGGCTGCGCGGCGCGCCGCGCGACGCGCTGGTCGCCGACGTAACGCCGCCCGAGATACGCGGCCGCGCCTTCGGGCTGCGCCAGTCGCTCGACACGGTCGGCGCCTTTGGCGGGCCGCTGCTGGCGATCGGCCTGATGATCGCCTTCGCCAACGACATCAAGGCGGTGTTCTGGGTCGCGGCGATCCCGGCGATGCTGGCGGTGGCGTTCGTGCTGTTCGGCGTCGAGGACGTGCCCGTCGCGCCCGGCCCCGCCGCCGCGCGCGTGCCGATCCGCCTCGCCGACCTGCGGCGGCTGCCGCGCGCCTTCTGGGGCGTGACCGGGGTCGGCATCGTCTTCACGCTGGCGCGCTTCAGCGAGGCGTTCCTCGTGCTCAAGGCCAGTGCCGCGGGGTTGCCGCTGACGCTCGCCCCGCTGGTGTTGATCGTCATGAACCTGGTCTACGCGCTCGGCGCCTATCCGGCCGGGAGCTGGTCGGATCGCGTCCCGGCGCAATGGCTGCTGCGCGCCGGGCTGGTCGCGCTGATCCTCGCCGATCTGTCGCTTGGCCTGCTGCCCGGGCTCGGCGGGGCGTTTCTCGGCATCGCGCTATGGGGCGTGCACATGGCGCTGACCCAGGGGCTGTTCGCCAAGCTGGTCGCCGACCACGCCCCGGCCGATTTGCGCGGCTCGGCGTTCGGCGCGTTCAACCTGGCGACCGGCATCGCGATGCTGCTCGCCAGCGTCACCGCCGGGCTGGTGTGGGAGCGGTTCGGCGCGAACGCGACCTTCCTGGCGGGCGCGGGGTTCGCGGCTGCCGCCTTGCTGCTCGTCGGCGTCGTCAGGCAGCAGCCGCGAGCGGCGGATCCGCCAGCGGTTCGATGATCAGCGGTGCGCCGTCGTCGCGCGCGACGATCGCGGCGGTGAAGCCGGGTGGGCATGGCGGCGCAACGATTGCCCAGCCATCGCCGCCGGCGCGCAGGCTCGCCCGCGCGCCGACCGAGACGTCGAACGCGGCGAGCGGATAGGACAGGCCGAGCCCGAGCGCCTTGACGAAAGCTTCCTTGCGCGTCCAGCAGGCGAAGAAGCCGCGCCGTCCGGCGGGTGGCGGCAGGGCCGCCAGCGCGGCGCATTCGCCCGGCGTGAACAGGCCCGCCGCGATCGGCGCCCAGTCGATCTCCGCGTCGAGCCGTTCGAGGTCGCAGCCGACATCGCCATCACCGATCGCGAGCATCATGCGATCGCCGGAATGCGACAGGCTGAAGCATGGCCCACCATGCACGGTTGGCTTGCCATAGGCATTCTCGGTGAAGACCAGCGCCTGCGGCGCCACGCCGACCCAGGCCCCGAGCGCCAGCCGCAACCGCGCACGGCGCGCGATGAAACGACGGCGGTCGCGCGCGAAGCGATAGCAGGCCGCGCGGGTGCGTTCGTCGGCGCCGACGATCAGCGCGAGCGCGGCCAGCGTCGCGTCATCGACGTCGAGCGTCTCGAAGCGAACCGCGACGCGCGCCACGGCTCAGGCGACCGCGCGCTTGGGCGCCTCGTTCGCCACCGTCGCGTCGAGCGCATCGCGGAGCAGGTCCGCGAAGTGATCGACATTGGGCGGCTCGAGCATCGTGCGGTGCCCGCCATTCACGACATGCGCCGCGAAGCCGCCACGCGCCACGGCGCGCCAGTCCTCGACGAAATCGAGCACGCCGGGATGTTCGGACGGCTGGAACAGGATCATGTCGCCTTCATAGGGCGGCGTGCTGTACTTCATCGCCGCGCGATCGAGCTGGGTGCGCAGCTTGGGCTGGAGCACCGCCTCGCGACCACCTCGAAGGGCAGCCGCATCGGACAGGCCGCGCAGCCGCTGGCGGAAATAGCGCAGCCGCTCGCCCCTGGGCTGGGCCATCGACTGGCCGATATGGAACTGGAACTTGCTGAGGAAGAAACGCACCTCGCCGATCGTCCGCGCCTTGCCGGGGTGGAAGGCATGGACCAGCATGAGCAGCTCGACCTCGTCGCCATCGGCGCGCATCTGCTGCGCGACGGCATAGGCAAGGATGCCCGAGGTGCACCAGCCGCCGATGCGATACGGCCCCTTGGGCTGCGCCTCGCGCAACGTCGCCGCGACGAGCACGGCGGCATCTTCGAGCTTTTTCGGGCAGCCGCCGGCCTGTTCGAGGATCGCGTCGACCGAGATGCCGAGGAACGGCTGGTCGTTGCCGAGCCGCTCCGACAGCGGGAGGAAGGTCGATCCACCATCGAGCCACAGCAGCGGGCGCTGCGTGCCGTGCGGCTGGATCGGCACGATCGGCGAGGCCTTCTCCGCCGCGCGGCCGGTGGCGATCAGCTCGGCCATGTCGGCGAGACGTGGCGCGCGGAACAGCGCCGCCATCGGCAGGCGGATATTATACTCGGCCTGCACGCGGCGCAGCAGCCGCGCGATCAGCAGCGAATGGCCGCCGAGATCGAAGAAGTCGTCATAGCGCGCGACCTGCTCGACCTGCAGCACGGCGCACCAGATCGCGGCGAGCCGCACTTCCTCGGGCGTGGCGGGCGGCTCGGTGTTGCGCGTCGTCGACACGCCCGGCTCGGGCAGCGCGCCCCGATCGACCTTGCCATTGGGGGTCAGCGGCAGCGCCTCCATCGACACGAATTTGGTCGGGATCATATATTCGGGCAGCGACGATGCGAGCAGCTCGCGCCATTCATGCGCATCGCCCGGGCCGACGATATAGCCGGCCAGCGCGCGTTCGCCGCTGGCGTCGGGCCATGCCTTGACCGCCGCGCCGCTGACGCCGGGCAGCCTGGCCAGCGCGCCCTCGACTTCCTCGATCGCGACGCGGAAACCGCGGATCTTCTCTTCGTTGTCGGTGCGGCCGAGGCATTCGAGCACGCCATCGGCGCGCCAGCGACCGAGGTCGCCGGTGCGGTAGAGCCGCTCGCCCTTGTGATCGATGAAACGCTCGTCGGTCAGGTCGGGGCGGCCGCGATAGCCGACGGCGAGCCCGCGCCCGCCGATCAGCAATTCGCCGACCGCGCCGATCGGCAGGTCGTTGCCCGCCTTGTCGAGCACGCGCACCACGGTGTTGGCGATCGGGTGGCCGATCGGGATCGCGCCCGTGCCGGGCTCGACCTTCGCCACGGTGGACCAGATCGTCGTCTCGGTCGGGCCGTACATGTTCCACAGCTCGCCGACGCGCGGCAGCAGCTGGTCGGCGAGCGCGCGCGGCAGCTTCTCGCCGCCGCACAGCACGCGCAGCGACGGCGCGCCGCGCCAGCCGGATTCGATCAGCCCGCGCCATGTCGCCGGGGTCGCCTGGAGGACGTGCGGCTGGACGCGCTCAATCAGCGCGATCAGCTCGGCCATGTCGGTCGCCGCCTCGCGCGAGGCGATCGCGACGGTACCGCCGGAAACCAGCGGCAGCCACAGTTCGAGCTCGGCAATGTCGAACGACAAGGTCGTCACCGCGAGCAGCGTCTCGCCGCGTTTGAAGCCGGGGGCCTGCTGCATCGCCATCAACAGGTTGACCAGCGCGGCATGCGGGATCTCGACGCCCTTGGGCTTGCCGGTCGAGCCCGAGGTATAGAGCACATAGGCGAGCGATTCAGGGTGGATCGGCGCGCCTTCGAAGGGCGTGTCGGGCCAGTCGCGCGCCAGCGTCAATAGCGGCGCAGCACCCTCGGGCAGCGCGTCGGCGGTGTCGGGTTCGACCAGCACGAGCGCGGGCTTCGCCCCTTCGGCGATCAGCGCGAGGCGGCTCGGCGGGAAGCCGGGGTCGAGCGGGAGATAGGCGGCGCCGGCCTTGGCGACGCCGAGCATCGCCGCGACCATCCAGGGCGAGCGGCCGAGCGCGAGCCCGACCAGCGCGCCGGGGGTGATGCCTTCGGCAACCAGCCGCGCGGCGATCGTGTCGGAGGCGGTGGCGAGGCGGGCATAGCTCCAGCGCTCGTCACCATGGCTGAGCGCGATGGCATCGGGCTGCACCGCGGCCTGGGCGGCGAACCAGTCGACGACATTGCCATATGGCAGGGGCTGCGCGGTGTCGTTCCACGTCGCGGCCAGCGTCTCGCGTTCGGCAGCGTCGAGCATCGGCAACGCGGCGAGCGGGGTCGCCGGGTCGGCCGCGACGCCTTCGAGCAGGCGCGTCCAGTGGCCGATCATGCGGCGGATCGTCGCCACGTCGAACAGCTCGGTCGAATAGAGGAAGCGCCCGGCCATGCCCTCGGGGCGTTCGTCGAGTTCGAGATAAAGGTCGTATTTCGCCGCGCCGACGGTGACGTCCATCTGCGTCAGGTCCCAGCCGTCGGGGAAGGGTTCGACCGGCGGCTCGATCGAGAACAGAGTGTTGAACAGCGGGTGGGTGCCGGTGCCGCGCTTGATGTCGAGCGCGCGGATCAGCCGGTCGAACGGCACGTCGGTCGCGCCGAGCGCGCCGATCACGCTGGCCTTCACCTCGGCGAGATAGTCGCGGAACGGGCGGTCGCCGCTCGGGTGGCTGCGCAGCGCCATGGTGTTGAGGAAATAGCCCATCAGCGGCTGCAGCTCGGGGCGTCGCCGCGTGTCGGTGACACCGCCGACGATGACGTCCTCGTCGCCGGTATAGCGGAACAGCATCGCCTTATAGGCGGCGAGCAGCACCATGTAGAGCGTCGCGCCCTCGGCGCGGGCAAGGTCCTTGAGCTTCTCGATCAGCGCGTCGGGCAGCAGGAACACTTCCATCGATCCGGCATGCGTCGGCAGCGCGGCGCGCGGCCGATCGCCGGCGAGGTCGAGCCGGGGGAGCGGCTCGGCGAGGATCGTGCGCCACGTCTCGACCTGCCGGTCGATCGCGGCCTGGTCGGCCTGGTCGAGCTGCCAGGCGGCGTAATCGGCATATTGCAGCGCCGGCTCGGCGAGCGGCGACGGTTCGCCCTTTTCATAGGCCGACACCAAGGCGGCGAGTTCGGGCACGAGCGTGCGGTAGATCGACACGCCGTCGAAGATGATGTGGTGCAGCGTGAGGTAGAGCCGGTGCTCCTCCTCGCCGAGCTTGACGACGCGCGCGCGGAACAAGGGCGCGGTGTCGAACGGGATCGGCGCGCGCGCATCCTCGGTGGCGAGGCGTACGGCCTCGGCATCGCGCTCGCTTTCGGGGAGGTGGCTGATGTCGATCAACGCCAGCGTGATCGGCATCGGATCGGCGATGGACTGCTGCAACTCGCCATCGACATCGAGAAAGGCGGCGCGCCAGATCGCATGGCGCCGCACGATCTCGCTCAGCGCCCTTTCCAGCGCGTGGTGATCGTACTTGCCGAGCCGGTGAATCGTGATCGATTCATTGTAGAGCGGCATGTCGGGCGCCATCTGCGCGTGCAACCACAGCTGGCTCTGCTCGGCGGTCAGCGGGATGGTGCGCGCGGGGTCGCGCGGCGGGATCGGCTCGGGCGCGGGCGCGACCTTGCCGCTGCCGGCATCGCCGCTGAGCATCTTCGCGAGCAGCGCACGGCGCGCGGCGGTGACGTCAATCTTGCTATGCACCGTCATGAGAAGGTCACCGGCAGGGCCTTGAGACCGCGCAGGCCGAGATTCTCGCGCCAGCTGAGCTTGCCCTCGCCGAGCGCAAGCTCGGGCAGGCGGCGTAGCAAGGTGGTAAAGGCGATACGTCCCTCCATTCGCGCGAGCGGCGCGCCGAAGCAGAAATGCGCCGCCCAGCCAAAGGCGAGGTGGCGATTGTCGGTGCGGCGCAGGTCGAGCGTGTTTGGATCGGCGAAGCGGCGCGGGTCGCGGTTGCCGGCGGCCATCACCGCCATGACCGCATCGCCCTTCTTGATCAGCTTGCCGCCCATCATGGTATCCTCCCGGCAAATGCGGCCGGTATGCTGGCTCGGCGTCTCGAAGCGCAGCAGCTCCTCGATCGCGCTCTCGGCGATCTCGGGGTTGTCGCGGAACTCGGCGAGCTTGTCGGGCTGGCGCAGCAAGGTGAGCAGGCCATTGCCGATCAGGTTGGTGGTGGTCTCCTGCCCGCCGACCATCGTCACGATGGTGTTGGCGATGACCTCCTCCTCGCTCAGCCGGTTGCCGTCGACCTCGGCCTCGACCAGCGAGCGGATCAGCCCCTCGGGCAAGGGCCGCTCCTCCTCGCGCACCGCGCGGCGGAAATAGTCGGTCATCTCGGCGACGCTCTTGAGCACGCGGTCGATGCGTTCGGGATTGTGCTGGAAATTGCCGAGCATCTCGGCGAAGTCCGACGACCATGATTTGAGCTGGGCATGATCCTCGGCCGGCACGCCGAGCAGGTGCGCGGTGACGATCGAGGGGAAGGGCGCGGCGAAATCGCCGACCACGTCCATCGCCTTGCGGTCGATGACCTTGTCGATCAGCGCGTTGGCGATCGCCTCGATGCGGCCTTCGAGCAGCTCGACGCGGCGCGGGGTGAAGGCGGTCGAGCACAGCTTGCGCAGCCGGGTATGGTCGGGCGCGTCGAGGAACAGCATCTGCTTGACCATCACCTCGGCGATCGGCTCGATATGGCCGAGGCCGAGCGAGCGCATCACCTCGGGCGAGGGCGTGCGATCGGCCGAGAAGCTGTGCAGCACCTGATGGACATCGGCATAGCGCGTCACCACCCAGCAATGCAGGAACTGGTCCCAGTGCACCGGGTCTTCCTCGCACAGCCGCGCATAGAGCGGGTACGGATCGGCCAGCACCTTCGGATCGAGCAGGCGGTAAAGGCTGAGCGAGGCGTCGGATTTGGGCTGGGTCGCCATGATGTTCATCCCGCCATCCTCGCAATCTCTTCGTCGCTCAGGCCGTCGAGCATTTCCATCACGAGGCCTTCGATGATCGTCGCCAGCGTGGCGACGGTGCGTCCCTCGAACAGGTGGAACAGCGTCAGCTCGACCCCGAAGGCGTCGCGCGCGCGCACCACGACCTGCGTGCCGAGCAGCGAATGGCCGCCGACGAGGAAGAAGTCGTCGTCGACGCCGATGTCGCTGCGCCCGATCACGTCGCTGACGATTTCGAGCAGGCGACGCTCGGTCGCGCTTTCGGGCGCGCGGCCGGCGGGGGATTCGGGCAGCGCATGGGTCGCCGGGTCGGGCAGCGCCGCCACGTCGAGCTTGCCATTGGCGTTGAGCGGCAGCGTGGAAAGCGCGACGAAGCGCGACGGCAGCATGTAATCGGGCAGCGTCTCGGCGAGCGGGCCGCGCAGCGCGACGACCGCCGGGGTCGAACCCTCGACCGGCACGACATAGGCGATCAGCTCGCCGCCCCGCGCGACGACCGCGCTGGTCGCGACCTCGGGCAGGCGGTTGAGCGCGGCGGCGATCTCGGCCGGCTCGATGCGGTGGCCGCGGATCTTGACCTGGCCGTCGACGCGGCCACGGAAGGCGAGTTCGCCATTCGGGAGCCACGCGCCGAGATCGCCGGTGCGATAGAGCCGGCCGTGGTCGGGATGCATCAGGAACTTCGCCGCGGTCAGCGCCGGATCGCCGCGATAGCCGCGCGCGAGCTGCGCGCCGCCGATGAAGATCTCGGCCTCCTCGCCGTACGGCACGGGCTCGCCCTCGCCGTCGAACAGATAGACCTCAGTCCCCGCGATCGGCTTGCCGATCGACGGCAGCCCCTCGCCCTCGGGCGAGACCACGCCGGAGGTAGCGACGACAGTCGATTCGGTCGGGCCGTAATTGTTGACGAAGACGAAGGGCAGGCCGGGCGCGGGGCGCACGGTGAGCTTGTCGGCGCCGGTGAGCAGCACGCGCAAGGCGGTATCGGCCGGCCAGGCCATCGCCACCAGCGGCTCGGCCAGCGCGGTCGGCGCGAAGGCGACCTCGATCTTCTCGGCGATCAGCCAGTCGTGCAGCGCATGGGCGTCGCGCCGGACTTCCTCGCCGGCCAGCACCAGGGTGCCGCCGGCGGCGAGCGTCGGCCATACTTCCCAGGCAGCGGCGTCGAAACCGAGGCCGGCAAGATGGCTGGTGCGCGTGCCCGCCACCACACCGAACGCGGCGTTATGCCAGGCGACCAGGGCGGCGAGATTGGCGTGGGTGACCTCGACCGCCTTGGGCGCGCCGGTCGAACCCGAGGTGTAGATGACATAGGCCAGCGCCGACGGATCGAGCGGCGCGGCGTCGAGCGGCGGGAAGCCCGCCCCCGCCGCCGGGGAAACCAGCGCGGCACTGCCGGCGATCGCGGTGCCGAGATCGGGCGTGGCGATCAGCGCGGTGCAGCCGGCACCGGCGACGAACGCCGCGCGCCGTGCCTCGGGCCAGGCCGGATCGAGCGGCAGATAGGCCGCCCCCGCGCGCCACACCGCGCGCATCGCGACGATCTGGTCGATCGAGCGCGGCAGGCAGATTGCGACGACATCGCCGGCACCGACGCCATGCGTGCGCAGCGCCGCCGCGAGGGTGCCGGCGCGCGCATCGAGCGCATCATGGCTCAGCGTGGCGGTGGCGTCGGCGACGGCGATCGATTCGCCGGTGGAAGTTCCCGCGGGAAAGAGATGCATAAGATGGGGCCCCGTATTTTGTCGCGGGCACCAAAACAGAAATGGGTGTTATTTTGTTTAACGCGGGCTTGGCCCACCGCGCTTTCGGTCAGGAATTCCGCGTCATTGCCGAAGCTTCCGCCCGCGAAATTGGCAAACGCCAACGCCCGGCCAACGCGCGCGGCGGGCCGGCGGCGGACAGCAAAAATGGACGCCGCCCCCGCAATGAGGTCGGCGCCCGAGGCGACGCGGTTCGGGAGGTGAGGGTCCTACCGCGCGTTGGGATCGTCGCGGTGCCGGACGGCATCCTCGACACAGACGTAGATCATCACCGCCGAAAAGGCGCACATCGACACGATGACCATGTCGACGAAATATTGCGAAACCAAACCGCCCATGTCGGCGCTCCTCTCTGGCTGTCGCCATGGCTATTTACCGGGCGGCGCGGCGGCGCCTTGACGATTGTCAAAGTCGGCCGCGGGATTTCGTCGCGCACCGCGAAAGAGGTACTTGGGGTGAGCGCGAAATCGGCATAACGGCGATGGCGACCGCGCCGCCCGCCCGCCGGCCGAAACCACAGGAGTCGCCCCGCCATGATCGCCAGCCTGCTGATCGCCGCCGCGCTGCAGAGCGCCGCCGCCCCCGCTCATGTCCCGCCGCCCATCCCCGCCACGGCCTGCACGGCCGAGGTGCCGCCACCGGCCGGGTTCGGGGCGTGGCGATCGATCACCGCGGCCACCGCCGGCCCGATCGCGATCGGCGCGCGGACGGGGGTGAAGCTCGCGCCCGCCGCCGCCACCCATTTCGTGATCGCGCCCGAGCGCAAGCCGGCCGAGGGCAGCCTCGCCGGCGTCTATCATGTCACGGTGACGACGCCGGGCACTTACCGCATCGCGCTGGACGGCGCCGCCTGGATCGACCTGGTGCGCGACGGTGCCGCGCTCCCATCGACCGCGCACACTATGGGCCCGGCCTGTACGGGGATCCGCAAGATCGTCGACTTCGCGCTGGTGCCGGGCGACTATGCCCTGCAGCTGTCGGGCGTGCGGGACAAGGCATTGACGGTGCTGATCGTGCCGGCGCGCTGAGCGCGGGCGGAGAGGCGAAGAGCCGCCCTAGAAAGCTGCCTGACGGTAAGCGCCCCAACTCTGGTCATTCTTCAGCTATTTGACCGGCTGCTTCAAGCTGTTGAATCAATCTGAACCCGACGAACTCATCGCGTCGCTCCACGCGGCCGTAATCGTCGAGCCATCTGGCCCGATAGTAGACGCTCCAATAGCTAGTGACTCGTCGCTTGGTCGTAGCCCAATAGGCCTCGTTGCAGACGATGAAAGCGCCAAGCGTGCGCGCAAGTTCGGGGGTCAGCGCCGCTGCTATGTCGTCCAGGATATCAACGACATACTCTCCGATAAGCGCCACGACGAAGGGAGCGCCCCAAGGCTGCAAATCCGCGAGCAAATCGCGGGCGGCGCGCTGGCGCTCAAACCCGTCGTTGCTGCGCGTCTGCAAAGCGCGAGCGAACAGCCACGCCTCGTCGCTCTCCGTCAGCGGAAGTCGGCCGGACATGAAATGTAACCGCGCCGGGATCAGAATATGTTGAGCCTCAACTTGCACAGGAAAGCGCTCCGTCCACTGCCGTGGCGCAAGCAGGCGAGCCGTGGCGTTCCCAGCCGACATTGCCTCAGACCGATATTCCAAGGAAAATGCCTCTGCTAGCATCGTCCCGTCGATTGAGGTCAGCATCTCTTGGTCGCTCATTCAAGCAACCTACGCTGCCGACGAACGTCCGCAATCCACTTTCCCCATCGCAAAGCGGTCAGTCGCAAATCCACCACGTATTGCCGTTCCGGTGCGATGCATCGACGCGGCCCGCCCGAGAGCCGACGGGCAGGTATCGGGACGGAAAACAGCCGGGCGGCAAGCGCCCCAATCGCGGTCATTTAGGGTGATGCGATGCCGATCCTGAAAGCCGCCAATCGCTAGTCTCAGGATCGGGTGAGGGCAAACCACACAACGGGCATCGCGATGACGACAAGATAAGCCGCAAGGCTGGCGGGGCGCTGCCGATGTTCGCGCAAGGTCGCCCATATGAATACAGAGATCGCGATAACTGGTGTCGCCACGATTGCGGCAAACCAAGTAGGGCGTTCAAGCGGATGTGCGCCCATAGAACCGCCGACTATCAAACCGAAGAATGACAGCAGCAAGACAAAGACGACGCAGAGAGCCGCGATCGTTTTGAAAACGCGAAGCGAAAGATCATTCGTGAGCACCTGTTTGGTTTAGCGCGACGGGCTGGGACGGTCTATCATGATCGGTGACCGCTATCGCTGTTTCGCCGCCATAGAGCCGCCGTTCTGGAATCCACCAGGTCGAGCCGTTCGAACGCCATAAATGCGACCGTTACGCCTGAGGTGCGGATGACAGGGTAACGGGCACGAGAGCGGCCGAGCCAAGATGCCCATCGCCAGCCCTGGCGCGGTCGCGTTCGAACGTCGGCCAGGGGTCTGGCTGTTCATCGTGCGAATATTCAATGCCCGCCGATGGTCTAGTTAAGTTACTGAGATAAAGATATATTATCGATCGATGCGGCGTTGTCTGCCGCGACCGGGTATCTTGGGGACCCCTGACAAAACTATCCAGCGCCGCGCCGGGCGATCGGTCGCTTTTCCGCGGCATCGCGTTCAGCGTGATTCAACCGTTGCGCGTTGCGCGCTATCCGCGCCGCCCATGACGATCGGACGCCCCACCGCCTACAAGCCCGAATTCGCCGGCATCGCCGAGCGGCTGTGCCGCAACGGCGCGACCGATATCGAGGTCGCCGACATTCTCGGCATCTCGGTGCGCACCTTCTATCGCTGGTGCCTGCTTCACGACGATTTCACCGCTGCGGTGCGCGTCGGCAAGGACGCCGCCGACGACCGTGTCGAGCGAGCGCTCTACCAGCGCGCCGTCGGCTACGACCATGTCGCCGAGAAGATCGTCACCCCGCGCGGTGGCGCGCCGCTCGTCATGCCGTACATGGTTCATGTGCCCGCCGACGTTCGCGCCGCGATGCACTGGCTCGCCATCCGCCGGCCAAGGCCCTGGGCGCGCATCCCCGACCAGCCCGATGCCGATATCGCGCGCATCATCGCCGAGCGCCGCAGACAGGTCGCGCGCGAGAGCGAGAAACAGGCGGTCCGGGACGCGGCACGCTTCAAGGCCGCGGTTGAAACCGAGGTCGCGCGGCGCCTGGCATGTCGGCCGGCCTAGCCTCCGGCCGACGCTTTCACGGCGCGCCGCGACCGCCGTCGCCACCAGATCAGGCCGACGATCGCGCCGACCAGTCCCGCGACATAGGGCCACAGCGCCAACAGCCGCGGGATCAGCAAGTCGTGCAGCGCATTGGCCATGATCTGTTTGGGCGCGCTATAGCCCGGCGGCATCGGCAGCACGTGATTGTCGCGCGCGAAGGCGGCGTAATCCGCCCGCATCGCCGCGAAGCGCGCCGGCTGCGCCGCCGACAGGTCGCTGGTCTCGCCCGGGTCGGTGACGATGTCGTAGAGGTGCCACCGGCCATTGCCGTAAGGCGGCAGGTTCTCGACCAGCTTGTAATCGCCCTTGAACAGCGCGGCATTGCCCGACAGCTCATAGCCGAGCGGCGCGTCGGCCGGATGCGCCTGGGTCGCGGTCGCCGTGAGCAGCGGCGCGAGGCTGTAGCCGATCATCGGTGCGACCGCCCGGCCGTTGAAGCGTCCTTGTTGCCCCGGCACGCCGGCCAGTCCGAGCAAGGTCGGCACGATATCGGTGACATGGGTGAAGGCCCCGCTGATCCGCCCACCGGTGATCGCCGGGTTGCCCGGCCAGGCGATGATCAGCGGCACGCGCAACCCGCCCTCGCTGGCGCTGAACTTGTAGCCGCGCAACGGTGCGACCGCCGCGCTGGCAAAGCCCGCGCCGATCGCGGTCAGCGACCCCGGCCGGCCCTGCTGCGCGATGCTCTGGTCGTAATGCAGATTGGCGTTGAAGCGTGTGAACGCGCCCGAATTCATCGGGTCGATCGCCTCGGCGCCATTGTCGGACAGGAAGACGAAGATCGTGTTGTCGTACGCGCCGGTCGCCTTGAGATGGGCGACAAAGCGGCCGACCTCGCGGTCCATCGCCGTCGCCATGCCGCCATAGGCCGCCATCGCGCCGACGCGCTGCGCCTTCTGCTCAGCGCTCAGCGCGGTCCACTCACCGGTCGATTTCATCGTGCCCATCCGCACCCCCGCCGGCATGATGCCGTGCGCGATCGCACTCGCGCGACGTTGCTCGCGCAGCGCGGTCCAACCGGCGGCATAACGTCCGGCATAGGCGGCGATGTCGGCGTCGGGCGCCTGCACCGGGATATGGTTGGCCAGGAAGTTGATCGAGGCGAGGAACGGCTTGCCGCTCGCCCGGTCGTCATCGATGTAGCGCATCATCCTGTCGACGATGAAGGTCGACGAATAAAAGGGCTGGGGCAGATGTGCCGGCCTGGCGTCCTCGGTCCAGTCGGCCTTGTCGTACAGCAGCAGGTTGGGCTTCTCCTCGAAATTGTCGGCGCCCGATTGCGACAGCGCGAAGGCGTGGTCGTAGCCATGCGCGGTCGGCAGCGTATCCGGCGTGTGGCCGAGGTGCCATTTGCCGGTGAGATAGGTGCGATAGCCGGCGGCGCGCAGTTGCTCGGCGATCGTCACGACATGGTCGGTGAGATGCGTTTCGTAGCCCGGCTGGCCGACATGCGCCGGCGGGATCGTCTCGGGCATGTTGCCGAGCCCGGCGCTGTGATTGATCACCCCGGTCTGCAGCATCGCCCGCGTCGGCGCGCACGATCCGGCGACGTGGAAGTTGGAAAAGCGCACCCCGCGCGCGGCCAGCGCATCGATGTTGGGCGTGGCGATCTCGCCGCCGAACGCGCCGACATCGGTAAAGCCCCAGTCGTCGGCCAGCAGGATGACGATGTTGGGCTTCTTCGCCGGCGCGCTGGTGATCGCCGGCGTGGCGCCGAACAGGATCGCGACCAGCGCCGCCATGCCGCGAAGGTGCGCTGACGATGTCACAGGTGCGTGGCCGCGAAGGCCTTGATCTGGGCCAGCGTGACGAAACCTTGATGGCCGCTGTCGATCATCGCGAAGCCCTTGGCGACGCGCGGCATGCCGGCCTTGGCCTCGTCGAGCGTCAGCTTGCCGTCCTTGTTCTTGTCGGCGGCGGCGAAGCGCGCGGTCAGCAACGCATCGGTCGTCGCGCTCAACTGGGCGAGCGCCGGCGTCGCCATGACGGCGAGGGCGATAGCGAGCGGGAAGTACTTCATCATGGCGCCTTTTCAGTTTTGGTGGCTGTGGTGTGTCCGCCGTCAGCCGAAGCCCCGCGTCGTCGCCATCGCGCCCATCCGCGCGGCGATTTCGTGGAATTCGGCGATGGTCTCGTCGATGATTTCCCTGGCGGTCTTGATGCTGTCGATCAGCCCGGCGGTCTGCCCGGCGAGCCCGACCGCGGCTTCCATGTCGCCGCCGAAATACAGTTCCTGCAACCGCGCGAAGGTGTCCGCCGGCATCAGCCCGGCCTCATGGATCGCGGCGGTGCGCGCGGTCTTCAGCGCGCGGATGCAGGGCGTCGACTTCTGGTTGAGCACCAGCGTGCCGGTCTCCTTCGCGTCGATGATCGCCTGTTTGTAATTGTGATGGACCGGGCTCTCGGCGCACGACACGAAGCGCGTGCCCATCTGCACCCCCTCGGCGCCGAGCGCGAAGGCGGCGGCCATGCCCTTGCCGTCGCAGATCCCGCCCGCCGCGATCAGCGGAATGTCGGTGATGCGGCGGATCGCCTGGAGCAGCACCAGCGTCGAGACTTCCTCCGGGTTCTTGAAGCCGCCGCCCTCGGAGCCCTCGACGATCAGCCCGTCGATCCCCGCCGCGACGCATTTCGCTGCCGTCTCGACCGTCGGCACGGCGTGATAGACCGTGATGCCGGCTTGCTTGAGCGGCCCGACGAACTTCGCCGGGCTGCCGGCCGAGGTGGTCACGAACTTCACGCCCGAGCCGCAGATGAAATGCAGCATCGCATCGTCCTTGAGGAAGCGGATCGGCAGGTTCACCCCGAACGGCGCATCGGTCAGCGCCTGCATCTTCACCATCTCGGCCTTGCACGCCTCGGTCTCGCCCGACGATGTCTCGATGATGCCGAGCCCGCCCGCCGCGCACACGGCGTGCGCCAGTTGCGAGCGCGCGATCCAGCCCATCGGCGCCTGGATGATCGGGTAGCGCGCGCCGGTCGCGGCGAGGAAGCGGTTGGTCAATCTATTCTCCCGTCACATCAGCCTGGTCTGTTTGATCTCGCTCGATCCCGCCGGCAGGCTGAACATCATGCCGTCCTCGCCAACCACGATCGGCCCGCCGAAACGCGACGCGGCGTCGCCGAGAAACGCCGGGTAGAAAAAGCTGTTGGGGATGGCGGGCACGATGTGGCTCAGCACCAGTTCCTTTACCCCGGCCGCCTTGGCGACCTCGGCGGCCTGTTCGGGCGTGGTGTGGTAATTGACGATGTCGCGCATGATCTGGGCGAGGTTGGCGCTGCCTTTGGCGGCGAGGCCCCGCGACATCGCCGCGACGAGGCGCGGCTGCAGCGCCTCATGGACGAGCAGGTCGGCACCGCGCGCGGCGGCGATCACCGTCGGCGACTTGGCGGTATCGCCGCTCAGCACCAGCGAGCGGCCCTTGTAATCGAAGCGATAGCCGACCGCCGGCTTGACCGGGCCATGGTCGACGCGGAACGCGGTGATCTTCACCCCATCCTGATCGAGCACCACCACGCGGTCGGCGATGCCGGGTCCGGGGAGCGCGAAGGGCAGGGCGATGCCGCCCGCGCCCGACGGCGGCGCGATCTTCGGGCCGTGATGGCCGGTGCGGTAGGTGTCGTCGATCGCATAGGCTTCATTGAAGCCCGCCACGACGCGATCGACGCCAGGTGGTCCATGTACCGGGAGCGGCGCGGTGTTGGTGCCCGCCGTCCAGCGCATCATCATCAGCGGCCCCATGCCGTCGATATGGTCGGAGTGGAAATGCGTCAGGAACACGCCTTCGATCCGCCCGAGCGGCATGCCCATCACGTTGATGTTGCGGCCACCGCCCTCGCCGATATCGACGACGAAGACGTGTTTGCCGACGATCACGACATTGCACGGCCCGGCGCGCGCGGGGTTGGGCAGCGGCGATCCCGTACCGCACAGCGCGACGTGCAGCCCATCGGCAAGCCCGGCCGTCGCATCGCGCCCGACCCGCGCGTCGACCGCGCGCTCGAACAGTGCCGTGCCGATCCGTGCCTGTTGCGACCGGACGGCCAGACCCGCCACCAGCAGCAAGGCCACCAGGCCGATCGAAACCTTGCCGCGCGTGCTCATGGCTCGCTCCCTCATCCCCTGGCGGCATCTATGACTCGGTATTGTGGCATTATCAATGCCAATATATCGCGTGCCGCTGGCCTGACGGTGCGAATTCTGGCAGCCTCGCGCCATGACGAGGACGGTCATGCCCTACGCCGCCGCGCTGGCCATCGCGCTGCTCGCGCTCGAATGGCTGCAGCAGCGTTACGCCGTGCGCGCGGTCTCGCCCGAGCTCTATATCGGCCTGCTCGCGCTGGGCTTCACGGCGCTGGGCCTGTGGGCCGGGCGGCTGCTTACGCCACGACCGCGGCCCCTCGGCCCGTTCGAGCGCAACGAGGCGGCGATCCGGTCGCTTGGCCTGACGGCGCGCGAGTGCGAGATCCTCGATCTGCTCGCCACGGGTCGCTCGAACAAGGAACTGGCGCGGGCGCTCGGCATCTCGCCGAACACGGTGAAGACGCATGTCGCGCGGCTCTACGGGAAACTTGGCGTCGACCGGCGCATCCGCGCGGTCGAGACGGCACGCACGCTCGCGCTCATCCCGCGTACCGATCAGCCGATGGGGTGAATTTCCCGCAAATCACCCGTTCGGGCGATGGCGCGAGGCATCGCGCCGCGGCACGTTTGGGTGAGGAACCGACAGGGGGACGACATGGCAAGATATGCGCTGATCTACGGACTATTGTCGGAACTGGTGATCGCGGTCGTGCTCGTCGGCGGGATCGCGCTGGCGCCGCGCGGCGGGTACATCCATTCGATGTGGTTCGGCTATCTCGTCATGCTGGTCGCGCTGATCTTCATCTTCGTCGGGGTGAAGCGCTACCGCGACGTCGAATGCGGCGGCGTGGTGCGCTTCTGGCGGGCACTGGCGGTGGGGCTGGCGATCGCCGGGGTCGCCGCCCTGGCCTATGTCGCGGTGTGGGAGCTGTATCTCGCGCTGACGCATTACACCTTCATGGACGATTATGCCGCGAGCATGATCCGCAAGGCCGAGGCGCGCGGCACGAGCGGGGCGGCGCTGGCCGAGATCAGGGAAGAGGCGGCAAACATGCGCGCGCTCTATGCCCGGCCGCTGCTGCGCATGGGCATGACCTTTACCGAAATCGCCCCGGTCGGGGTCCTCGTCGCGCTCTTCTCGGCCGCCGTGCTGAGCTTTTCGAAGGTGCTCCCGGCACGGCGCTGAGCGTCGTGCAATACCGTAAAATTTGGGGCTTGATCGCGGACTCGGCTACTGCGAGAATCACCCTCGATGAAGATCAAGCGCCGATCGACCTTTCGCACCATGCTGCGCCGCGCCGGCCCGCCGGCCGCGTTGCTGATCGTCGGCCTGTTCTTCGGCGGATATGCCGTGCTCGGGCCGAACGGCGCGCTGGCCTATGGCGACATCAAGCGCCAGCTGGCGCAGCGCCAGGTCGAGCTTGCCGCGCTCGACCAGCATCGCGCCGAGCTGCGCAATCGCGTCAACCTGCTCGACCCGAAGAGCGCCGACCCCGACATGGTCGACGAGCTGGTCCGCAAGGATCTCAACGTCGCGCATCCCGACGAGGTCATCGTCCCGCTCAAGAAATAGCACGGGCGATTTCGCGTCGGCGCCGCGCTGGCGCTTTGCCGATCGATCTGCCAGCATTGCGCCATCACCGTTGCCGGAGAGCCCGATGCGTCTGAAATTGCTTGGTGCGGCGGCCGTCGCCGCGCTCGCCGCCTGTTCCCCGTCGGCCGAGAAGGCGACGGGCAATGCCGTCGGCATGGTCCCGCTGCCGACCTCCGACTGGCCGAAATTCCGTGACACCTTCATCCACGACTGGTTCGTGATCGATCCGGCCAATGCGGTCTATCAGGGCAAGCATGACTTCGACGGCAAGCTCGGCGACTGGAGCGCGGCCGGGCTGAAGGCGCAGGGCGATTTCCTGCGCGAGGCGATCGCCAGGGCGCAGGGCTTCGACACGAGCAAGCTGAGCAAGGACGACGCGTTCGAGCGCGATTATCTGGTCAATGTCGCGCAGGGCAAGCTGTTCTGGCTCGAGGATGCCGACCAGCCGCATACCAACCCGGCCTGGTATATCGGCAACGGGCTCGACCCCAATGTCTATGTCGCGCGCAACTATGCCGATGCGCCGACGCGAATGAAGGCGCTGATCGCCTATTTCAAAGAGGTGCCGACCGCCGCCGCGAACATTCGCGCCAACCTCAAGGTGCCGATGCCGCAGAGCTTCGTGAAGCTGGGCGTCGCCGGCTTCAACGGCTTTGCCGATTATTACACCGGCGATGCCAAGGCGGCTTTTGCGGGCGTCAAGGATCCGGCGCTGCAAAAGGCGTTCGACGACGCGGCCGCGCCCGCCGCCAAGGCGATGCGCGATCTCGCCGGCTGGCTCGACGGGCAGAAGGGGACCGCGACGCAGGACTTCGCGCTCGGCGCCGACCGCTTCGCGCGGATGGTCAGGCAGACCGAGGGCGTCGACGTGCCGCTCGACCAGCTTGAGGCGGCGGGCCGCGCCGATCTGGCGCGCAACCAGGCGGCGCTCAAGGACGCCTGCGCGCGCTATGCGCCCGGCGCGACGATCGTCGCCTGCACGGCGAAGGCGGGGGCGCACAAGGCGGAGGGTGGCCCGGTCGCGGCGGCGCGGCGGATGATCCCCGAACTGCGCGCCTTCGTGGTCAAGCACGATCTCGTCTCGATCCCCGGGACCGAGGAGGCGCTGGTCGAGGAGAGCCCGCCCTATAACCGACAGAACTCGGCCTATATCGACCCGCCGGGACCGTTCGATAAGGGCGTGCCGTCGGTCTATTACCTCTCGCCGCCCGACCCGTCTTGGTCGAAGGAGAAGCAGGACGCGTTCGTGCCCGGCTATGGCAATTTGCTGTTCACCTCGGTGCACGAGGTGATGCCGGGGCATTTCGTCCAGTTCCTCCATGCCAACCGCTCGCCGTCTAAGTTCGGCAGCCTGTTCGTCGGCTATGCCTTTGCCGAGGGCTGGGCGCATTATAGCGAGGAGATGATGTGGGAAGCCGGCCTCGGCAACGGCGACCCGGAGACGCATGTCGGCCAGATATCCGAGGCGCTGCTGCGCGATTGCCGCTATCTTTCGGCGATCGGCATGCATGCGCGCGGGATGACCATGGCGCAGTCGAAGCAGATGTTCATCGACCAATGCTACCAGGACGAGGGCACCGCCGACCAGCAGGCGGCACGCGGCACCTATGACCCGGCCTATCTCAACTACACGATCGGCAAGCTGATGATCCGCAAGCTGCGCGCCGACTGGACCGCCAGACATGGCGGGCGGCAGAGCTGGAAAGCCTTCCACGACACGTTCCTCAGCTTTGGTGGCCCGCCGATCCCGCTGGTCCGCAAGGCGATGCTCGGCAGCGAGGACGGACTGTTCTGATGGCCTGAGCCCCGCGCGCGGGGCTCAGCGTGCCTGTTTCAATACCGGGACCTCGTCCAGCACCTCGGCGCGCGGCGGATTGCGGATCGTCGGGCGCAGCCGCGCGAGGCTGCAGCCACCGGCGATGAAGGCGAGGCCGGCCGCGACCAGCGGCGGGGTCATGTTGCCACCGACGCCGAGCGCGAGCAGCGTCGCGACCAGCGTCGCGCCGGTGGTCTGCCCGACGAGGCGCACGGTCGAGACCAGCCCGCCAGCGGCGGCGGCGCGCTCGCGCGGGGCCGAGCCGATTATCAGCCGGGCATTGGGTGGCAGGAAGGTGCCGAAGCCGGAGCCGCACAGCGCCATCCGCCATGCCACGTCGTACCAGTGGGGGTGTGCCGGCATGAAGGCGATCAGCAGCAGCGCGATGATCGAGATGACCATGCCGATCCCGCCGAGGATCCCGGCCGGCACGCGGTTTGACAGCCAGCCGGCGAGCGGCGCGACGAGCACGTTGGTGAGCGGCCAGGGCGCGAGCATGATGCCCATCTCGGGCGGGGTGAAACCGAATTGGTGCTGCAGCCGGAAGGGCATCGAGATGATCAGCGTCATCGATGCGCTGAACGCGATGAAGCCACTCAGCGCCGACAGCGCGATGACGGGCCTGCCGAGCAGGTCGATCGGCAGGATCGGATTCTCCTCGGTGCGCTCCCGCTTCACGAAGCCGACACCGATCAGGGCACCGAGCAGGACGATCGCGGCCGAGATGACGGGCGAATTGCCATGCACGCCGCTCTCCAGCCCACCGATCACCAGCCCGAACATCGCCGCGCACATCACCGCGCCAAGCACGTCGAAGCGCGCTTCCTGCGGCGGCGGGTCGGGCAGGGCACGCCCGAGGAACAGCGAACCCAGCGCGAAGGGCACCGCGCAGGCGAAGACCCATGGCCAGGGCGCGATGCCGAGTACGAAGCCGCCCAGTGTCGGCGCCATCGCCGCCGAGGCAGAGACGATGGCCGAGTTGATGCCAAGCCCGCTGCCCAGGCTCTTCGCCGGATAGGTCGCGCGGATCAGTGCCGACGAAACGCTGAGCGCCGCCGCCGCGCCGATCGCCTGCGCGCCGCGGACGATCAGAAGGAAGGGCAGGCTCTCGGCGAAGAAACACAGTAAGGTCGCGACGAGAAAGATCGTTTGGCCGAGTTGGTAGGTGCGCTTGAGCCCGATCCGCTCGCCCAGACCGGCGAAGGGCAGCAGCAACATCACCAGCATCAACTGATAGACGGTAATGACGAGCACCACCGATGACGAATCGACCCCCAAATCGCGTGCGATCGTCGGGAGTGCGATATTGGCGACGCCACCGTCGATGATGACCAACGCACTGCCCAGACAGAGCGTGGCGATTGCAAGATAGCGGCGGGGCAGGGGCAGGCCATCGTTCATCGTGCGATCCCATGCCGCGTGCGCCGCCGCCGTGCAATCGGTTGATCTTCTCGCATGGCGGGCCGGCGGTGTAGTTGAAACACGCAAGATTTGAATCACGCCATGCTCACCCCGCGGACAGGTCGGCGAGAGCGGACGCGAAACGGGCGACGGCTATTCAGTCCGGCGACCAGCCCGGCGGGGCGAGGTCGAACCCGGCGAAGTCAAAAGCCGGCGTGACGACACAGCTGACCAGCGCCCAGCCGTCGCGCGCCTCGGCGGCCTGCCATTCGCCCTTCGGCACGCGCAACTGGGGTGACTGACCGGCGAGCGGGTCGCCGCCAAGGTGATGTTCCGCGCGCCCGATCATCAGCGCGAGCGGGCTGCCGGCATGCCACAGCCACAGTTCGTCGGCGTCGACGCGGTGCCAGTGCGAGCGCTGGCCGCTTTCGAGCAGGAACAGGATCGCGGTGGCGCTGTCGCGCCCGCCATCCGGGGCGGGAAGGCGCATCGTTTCGCGGTACCAGCCGCCCTCGGGATGGGCGCGCAGGTCGAGGCGCGCGATCAGGGGATGCGGCTGGTCCATGGCTGTCTGGTCCTCTCGAAATGCCCGGACGCGATAGCTTCAGGCGCCGCCTTGCTCAAGCGAGGCGGAATTCGTCATTTCCGGCTCATTTTTACGTATGCATACTATTGTTGCAGTGCACCATTTCGCTTATGTAAGCGCCGTGACCGAGCAAAGCAGCATCCAGCCGGCGGCCCCCAATGCCGACGTTCCGACGATCTTCGAGGGGATCGTGCGGACCTTCTGCATCGCCGCTACCTATAACCGCACGTCGATCGTGCTCGCCCCCCACATCCTCTACACCAAGCATGACGAGCTGTTCGTCGATGGCGTAGTGGTCGAACGCGACGGCCTGCCGCCGCGCGAGCCCAAGGTCGGCACGTTCAAGCTCGCCGGCCTGTCGGGTGTTTCGCTGACCGATCGCACCTTCTTCCGCGACCCGCTGTTCCAGCCGGCCGACGCGAAATACCAGGGTGTGACATTGATGGCGGTCGAACCCGCCTGATCGGGGCGGTGCCGGCAAAAGGCGGTATTTCCCGGGTCTTTTCCCGAAAGACGCGCGCTATCGTGCCGAACGACGCGACAGCGCCTCGCTGATTGCCGCGACCGCGCCGAGTGCGGCGCCGGCGACGGCGGCGCCCATGATCATGTCGACGAGATAATGCGTTCCCTCGACCGGCGTGGCGAGCAGCATCGCCGTGTTGATCGCGAGAAGCGGCCAGCGCAGCGCGCGATACGGCCAGGCGGCGGCGATGAACAGCACCGCGCTGGCGGTGTGGAAACTCGGCGCCGATACCAGCCCGCGGATCGCGCCGAGATCGATGACATGGACCATGTGCAGCCGCAGCTCGGGGATCAGTTGGTCCATCCACAGCGCGCTTTCCGGCATGTACGGGAAGGGGCCGTGCCACAGCGCGGCGAACGGGCCGACCGCCGGCATGAAGCGGAACAGCAGCAGCGCGAGCACCGCGGCGATCCAGAAGGCGGCGAGGAAGCGCCGCGCGGCGGCGCGCTGGTTGGCCCAGGCGAACCAGCCGAGCAGGATGGCCGGGCTGGCATAGATGCTCTGGTAGAAGGCCGTGCCGATGATCTGCAACGAACGATGCGCGGCGACGACGTCGTACCAGGCCAGCCAGTTGAAGCGCAGCAGCTCGTCAGCGCGTACGAGCCCTTCATCCACATAGCCGCTGGTCATCGCGGAGACGGGATAGCTGGCGAGCGCGCCGGTCAGCGCGATGAGCGTGAACAGGCCATAATATTCCGCCATGTCGCGCGCGACGCGCTGCGCATGGCTCGCCGGGTTGCGCAGCGTATAGTGTACCGTGGCGATGGCCGCGAAGGCGGCGGCGAAGATCAGCGTGGCCGGCGCGAGCGGTGCGATCGACAGCCGCTCATATTCCATCATCAGCGTCAGGGCGATGAGACCGAGCGTTGCCGCGAGCACCAGCCAGCGTGCCGGGATGACCGAACGATCGGTCTCGGGAGCAAGCGATGCATGTAAGGTGGCGTCGAAAGTGGACGACAGAGCAATCGGCGGCAAAGCGTAATCCCACGACCCCGGCGGTCGTAGGCACGCTACCCCGCATTGTGTGAATCGTCCGTGACACAAATATGACGTCATGGCCATGCGGCCGGCGCGCTTCGCGGTCGAGGTGTGGGTAATTTGCATCACCGTCTTGCGCCGTCGCCATTTGGCAGCGATGGGCGCCGCCATGGCCGATGACGAACCTGTCGCACCAACCCGATTGACGCTGCGACAACGCCTGGCGCGCAACCCGCTGACGCGGCTCGGGCCGGGGCTGATCACGGGCGTTGCCGATGACGATCCCAGCGGCATCGCGACCTATTCGCAGGCCGGGGCGCAGTTCGGGCTCAACATGCTGTGGACGATGCCGGTCGCCTATCCGTTGATGGCGGCGGTGCAATCGATGTGCGCGCGGCTCGGCCGGGTCACGGGCCGGGGGTTGTCGGCCAATATCAAGGCGCAGTTCCCACCGGTCGTGTTGCGCACGGTGGTGACGCTGCTGCTGATCGCCAACACGCTCAACATCGCCGCCGACGTCGCGGCGATGGGCGAGGCGGTCGAGCTGGCGACGAACTTCGATCGCCACGTCGCGACCTTTCTGTTGGTCATGGTCACCTTGCTGTTGCAGGTGCTGGTGCCGTATCACCGCTATGTCGGCGTCCTCAAATGGCTGACACTGTCGCTGCTGGCCTATGCGCTGGTGCTGCTGGCGATCGACGTGCCATGGGGCGAGGTGCTGCGGCGCACCGTCTCGCCGCGGTTCACGCTGGGCGCCGGTGCGGCGACGATGATCGTCGCGGTATTCGGCATGACGATCAGCCCGTATCTGTTCTTCTGGCAGGCATCGGAAGAGGTCGAGGATCTGCGTGGCGCGCCCGGCCTCAAGGCGGACCCGGCCAATGCCCGGCCCGAGTTGCGACGCATCGCCTGGGATACGTGGAGCGGGATGTTCTATTCCAACATCACCTCCTATTTCATCATCCTCGCCACCGGGCTGACGCTGGGCGTCGCGGGGGTGACGGAGATCGACACGGCGGGACAGGCGGCGATGGCGCTCAAGCCGCTGGCGGGGAATTTCGCGGCGATATTGTTCACCGTCGGCATCATCGGCGTCGGCCTGATCGGCGTGCCGGTGCTCGCGGGCTCCGGCGCCTATGCGCTGGCCGAGACGATGGGGTGGAACGAGGGGCTCGAGCGCAAGGCGGTCGATGCGCGCGGCTTCTACGGCGTGATCGTGATCAGCCTGCTCGCCGCGCTGGTGATCCAATATTCGCCGATCAGCGCGATGCGCGCATTGTTCTGGAGCGCGGTGATCAACGGCCTGGTCGCGGTGCCGCTGCTGGTGGTGGTGATCCTGCTCGTGTCGAACCGCGCGGTGATGGGCGACTTCACCGCGCCCGCGCCGATCCGCTGGCTGGGGTGGGTGACGGTGGCGGTGATGGCGGTTGCGGCGGGGGCGATGGCGGTGCCGCTTTTGTAGGCGGCGTCGCGCGGTCAGACCTTGGCGGAGTAGAGCATCCGGCCCGGCCCGAGCCGTTCGAACAGCTGCGGCAAATCCTTGTCGCCGACCGCGAAGCAGCCCTCGCTGCGGCCGAGCTGGCCGTGCGTTTCGAGCATGTCGGGGTTCGCGTACCAGGCGGAATGGATGACGATCGCGCGCGACAGCGCATTGTCGTTGGTCGGATCGAGCCCGATCAGGCGCTGCGACCGACCATGTTTGCCGACATAATAATCCGACGCGAGAAACGCGCCTTCGCACGACGCGTAGGAGCCGGGCTCGTTCGAGAAGCGCTGCAACCAGCCGCTATGTTCCGGATCGGACCCGCTGCCATGGGCGACGAGCAATGCGGTCGTCGCGCCGCTCGGCAGGTCGATGAGATGAAGGCGCGGTTGCGAGGAAGGCGCGTTGAAATCGGCGACCGCGATGCGATCGTGAAACGGAATAGCGCTGCCGAGCCGGTTGAGCGCCGCCAGCGCCTGGCGGAGCAGCGCCGGCTTGAGGCTACGCGGATAGGCGAGATCGCTGGCGACCGCCGCCTGCGCCATGGTCGGGAGCAATGTTGCCGATACCGCCGATGCCGCGATGCCTGCGCCGATCTTGAAGAAATTTCGGCGCGATGCGCCGGTCGCCAAATCGTCTCGCATCGCGTCGTGCCGCATTTACCCAGTGCTCCAGCGTGGCGCCCGGAATCTTCTTTCGATCCGGACCGGACGCTTATCATATAGTATCACTGGTAATGATGCGGTTAGTGCCGCGCGCTCGGTTCGCCGCGCCGATCGCCCGATCGGGCGCATTCGCAGGGAACCTTAGTCGCTTTCGATCAAACCGGCGTAGGAAACCGGCCCGCCGCCCCGCAGCGCGTCCGGCGTCAATATCACCGTCGTGCCGGGTGCCAGCACCGGTGCGACGAGCGCCTTGAATTCCTCGGCGACATGCAGCGCCTCGGGCCGGGGCTGGGCGGTCAGGTCGTCATCCTGACCCGGTAGCGCGAGCCTGGTCCAGTGCTGGCCGTCGGCATCGACCGACTGAAGCACGAAGAGCCACGGGCGGGTGAGCGGTGCGTCGAACCGCGCCGCCGCCGAGCCGATCAGCTTGCCGTTGCGCAGCACCAGCAGCGTCTGGTCGGTCGAGCTGACGATGATCGACACCGGCCCGGTGGGCGAGGTTTCGGGATGCCAGACATAGGGCGCCGACGCCGTTGCCTCCGTCGCGGCGTCACCCAGCGGCGCGAGAACCGGGGCGACGAGCGGCAGCATGTCGCTGCGCACGACCATCACCGTCATGCCGAGCCGGGTCTCGCCGTAAAGCAGCTTGGCGAACGCCTTGGGCAGGCGGATGCAGCCATGCGACGCCGGATAGCCGGGCAGGTTGCCGGCGTGCAACGCGACGCCGCCCCAGGTCAGGCGCTGCATATAGGGCATCGGCGCGCTGTCGTAGATGCTCGAAAAATGCGTCACCTGCTTTTCGAGGATGGTGAAGACCCCGGTCGGCGTGAGATGGCCGGGCCGGCCGGTCGACACGGTGGTGACGGCGATCGGCAGGCTGTTGCGGTAGAGCACCGCGCGCTGCGTCTCGACGTTGACGATCAGCAATATCGGCCCGGCCGGCGCGACCTGCGGCGCCCAGATGAATTCGCCCGGCTTGAGCTGCTTGACCGCGTCGAGCACGGTGCCGCTGTTGAGCAGCTGCGCCGCGGGAAGCGGCTCGACCGTGGCGGGCGGCGCGGGGAGCGGCTGGACCATGGCGGGCGGGGCGGGAAGCGCCTGCACCGTCGCGGGCGATGCGGGAAAGGGCTGGACGGTCGCCGGCGGCACGACGGTCGTCTGTGCCGCCGCCGCCGACCCGGCGCAGAGCAGCATCGCCGGGGCAAGCAGCGCGATGTTCCTTCGCAGCGGCGCGATCGCGCGATGGGGACCGGGCAACAGGTGATGCTTCAATCCGAACGTCCTTCACGGGGCGGGCATTGCCGCCGCAACAACAGCGTGAGTGCCGCGTCGATGCGGTCTATACGCCGTCTTTCGTTATCGATCTCGCCCTTTCGGGCTGCGCAGACCAGGTCGAAACCCTCGCTATAGCCCTTGGCCCGTGCCGCGTCGGGCATGACATCGTGCAAGGTGCGGCCGGCCTGATCATGCGCGATATCGCCGAAATCGACGTAGAGCCGATGCCCGCCGGCGTGCGGCAGCGCCTGTTGCAGATAGCGGCGCGTCGCCTGTTCGCCCGCCGCACCGTGCTCGCCCGGCGCGAGATCGAACAGCGGCGCGCGGTCCGACAGGCATCCGGCACTGCCGAAGATCCGCGGATATTGCATCAGCGCATAGAGCGACGCGAGCCCGGCCAGCCCCGACCCGAGGATGGCGGTGTCGGCAGGGCCGCGCAGGGTGTGAAAATGGCGGTCGATCAGCGGCTTCAGCTCGGTCGTGATGAAGCGCAGGTAATTGTCGGACAATGCCGTGCCGCCGATCCGCCGTTCAAGCGCGCCGCGCGCGTCGGCCGGCATCAGCGCGACCGGGGCGGCGGGGAGGAGTTCGCGCGCGCGCTGCGGGGTGCCCCCGATCGCGACGATGATCGGCATGCGGATCGTGCCGGCAAAGGCGAGGCCATCGACATGCTCGTCGATTCCCGGCGGGGTGACCGCGCCGGCCGGCGCATCGGCGAACAGCGCCTCGCCATCGTGCATGTAGAGCACGGGGTAGCCGCGCGGATCACGACCATAACCGTCGGGCAGCCAGACGAAGACCGGGCGCGCCGCGACCAGAGCCGAGCGCACCGGCAAGGTCACCAGTCGGCCCAGCGCGGGCGTCGGCACCGCCGCCCGGGCAAGCGACGGCGGCACGAGCGCCGCGACGCCAGCCGCCGCCAGAAACGCGCGGCGCGTCGGCATCAGGCAAACAGTGCCGGCTCGTCGTCCTCGAGCGGCGGCGGCACGGTCTCGGCATGGTGATGGGACACCGGCAGCGGCGGCGACCACAGGCTGATCGCGGCGTTCCACCAAGCGGTGCCGATCGCGAGACTGGATTGCCACGGCTCGAGCATCGCCTCGCCGACCGCCTCGACGGCGGCCATCGGATCGGGCGGCGTCGGCGCGTGGGGCGGTGGCGTGGCGGACCCATGGATCGGGTCGCGGCGGTCTTGCTGGTCCGTGGTCACGGCGACTCTCCCTGCGGGTGCGCGGACGGGGTGGCCGCGTGGGACTATCGTCGCGCCGGGGCGGGGGAGTCGGTATCCGCAATAGTGCGTACGGGAGGCGTCCACCGTTCATCTGGTGTCCGGCAGGACCTCAAAAACGGCTGGGGAGCATCGCGCCGGCAAGATCGGCGGGCTCGTGAGTGGCTTTGCGGCTATGCCGGGAACGGGCGGTTGGGCGTTCGCCGTCCCAATAATTTGGGGGTTTTTGCAGCTGTCACGGTAATCCCCGATCTCGCCCATCCTATTCGGGCCACTCCTCGGCTTGCCAGTCGCGAGCGGCGTGGATCACGCGCAGGATCGACACCGCTTGGTCGTTGTCGGTGAGCGCATAGGCGATGATGTAAGGCAGCCCGCGCACTGACTTTTCATATGTTGCGGCGACGCGACCCGGGTGCCCCGTGGCGAAATCCCCCAATGCGTCGCCAGTAGCGCGGATCGCGGCTTCAACCCGTTCCGCAGCTTCCGGGTCATCCATAGCGACATGCACGGCTTGGGCCACCAGGTCGGCCAGCGCGCTTTCGGCCCACTCGACCGTGCGGCTCACCCCCGCGCGGCTTTTACTTTCGCGATGGCGTCGCGAACCTCGCGCATGGCGACATCGTGCGGAACCGTCCGCCCAGCGGCGACATCGACCAGCCCTTGTTGGATGCCTTCGATAATGGACAATTCGCGATCGACATAGGCGGTGACCGCCTCGGTCGCGAGGTAAGACCGGCTGCGACGCGTGCCTTGCGCCAGACGACCGAGTTTCTCTTTCAGCTCGGTTGGCACCCGGATCGTCATCGTCGTGCTGGCGTTCATATGTGCTCCCGTGCTGATGTACACATGCTAACACATCTCCATGATCGTGTCATTGCGCGAAGGCGGTCGAAGGGCGGACTCTGGAGTATCCGCTCTACGCTCGGTTCATCCCAGACTAACAAAACTATCCATCACCCGCTTGCGCCCCGCCGCCTCGAAATCGATCTCCAGCTTGTTGCCCTCGATCTCGGCGATTTCGCCGTAGCCGAATTTCTGGTGGAACACGCGCATGCCGACCGACAGGTCGTCGCGGCCCTTGTTGCCGATGCTGACGGCACTCGCGCGGCTTTCCACCACGCGGGCCGGCTCGCGCGTGAAGGTGCGGGCCTGCCATTCGCCGCCGATCTTCCCGCCAGCGTTGCTCGCCGCGCGTTGCCAGCCCGGGCCGCGGCCGGTGCCGCGCGCGACGTCGGCAAAGGGGTCGCTGCGGTCGGACCAGTTGGCGCGCCACAGGCTTTCGCCGCCCGCCATGCTGCTCTCGCTGGTGATGTGCGCGGCCGGCAGCTCGTTGACGAAACGGCTCGGGATGCTCGACGACCATTGGCCATAGATACGGCGATTGGCGGCGTGGAGGATCACGGCGAGGCGCCGCGCGCGCGTGATCGCGACATAGGCGAGGCGGCGTTCCTCCTCCAGTGAGGCGAGCCCGCCCTCGTCGAGCGAGCGCTGCGACGGGAACAGCCCTTCCTCCCAGCCGGCGAGGAACACGGTGTCGAACTCGAGCCCCTTGGCGGCGTGGATCGTCATGATCGTCACCTTGGCCTCGTCGGCCTGCGCCTCGTTATCCATCACCAGGCTGACATGTTCGAGGAACGCGCCGAGGTTTTCGTATTCCTCCATCGCGCGGACGAGCTCGTTGAGATTCTCCAGCCGGCCGGCGGCCTCGGCCGATTTCTCGGCCTGCCACATCGCGGTATAGCCGCTCTCGTCGAGCAGCTGCCGCGCCAGTTCGGGGTGGGGCAGGGTGTTCGCCATGCCGCGCCAGCGCGCGATGTCGCCGACGAGGTTGCCGAGCCCGCGCCGCGCCTGCGGGGTCAGCTCGTCGGTGTCGAGGATGCGCGCGGCGGCGGTTGCCAGCGGCACGCCTTGGGCGCGGGCGAGCATGTGGATCTTCTGCACCGCCTTGTCGCCGAGCCCGCGCTTGGGGACGTTGACGATGCGTTCGAAGGCGAGATCGTCGGCCGGCTGGTTGACGATGCGCAGATAGGCCATCGCATCGCGGATCTCGGCGCGCTCGTAGAAGCGCGCGCCGCCGACGATGCGATAGGGCAGGCCGATCGAGATGAAGCGGTCTTCCAGCTCGCGCGTCTGGTGCTGCGCGCGGACGAGGATGGCGATTTCGTCGAGGCTTTTTCCGCTGCGCTGGACGCTCTCGATCTCCTCGCCGATGCGGCGCGCTTCCTCGGGGCCGTCCCACACGCCGAGCACCTTCACCTTCTCGCCGGTCTCGTGCTCGGTCCACAAGGTCTTGCCGAGCCGGCCGCCATTATTGGCGATCACGCCCGAGGCGGCGGCGAGGATGTGCGGGGTCGAGCGGTAATTCTGCTCGAGCCGGATCACCTTTGCGCCGGGAAAATCCTTTTCGAACTTGAGGATGTTCTCGACCTGTGCGCCGCGCCACGAATAGATCGACTGGTCGTCGTCGCCGACGCAGCAGATATTCTTGCGTTCCTGCGCGAGCAGGCGGAGCCAGAGATACTGGACGCTGTTGGTGTCCTGATATTCGTCCACCATGATATATTTGAAGCGGCGCTGATAATCGGCGAGCACCGCGCGGTCGCGCTTGAGGATGACCAGCATGTGCAGCAGCAGGTCGCCGAAATCGCAGGCGTTGAGCGCGATCAGCCGCGCCTGATATTGCGCGTAGAGATCCTTGCCACGGCCATTGGCGTAGCGCTCGCTTTCGCCGGCATCGACATCCGCCGGGGTCAGGCCCTTGTTTTTCCACTCGTCGATCAGCCCGCCGAGCGCACGCGCCGGCCAGCGCTTCTCGTCGAGATCATTGGCGGAAATGAGCTGCTTGATCAGCCGCTGCTGGTCGTCGGTGTCGAGGATGGTGAAATTGCTGTGCAGCCCGACCAGCTCTGCATGGCGGCGCAGCATCTTGGCGCCGATCGCGTGGAAGGTGCCGAGCCACGGCATGCCCTCGACGACATCGCCGACGATCCGCCCGACGCGGTGGCGCATCTCGCGCGCGGCGCGGTTGGTGAAGGTGACGCTGAGGATCTCGGACGGGAACGCCTTGCGCGTATAAAGCAGATGCGCGAGCCGCGCGGTCAGCGCCGCGGTCTTGCCGGTGCCGGCGCCAGCGAGCACTAGCACCGGGCCATCGGTGGTCAACACCGCCTCGCGCTGCGGCGGGTTGAGGCCGGCGAGATAGGGCGGCTCGTGCGGGGTTTCGGCGGGCAGGGTCATCGGTGAACAGGTAGGGAACGGCGGCGGCTGAGGCAACCGCGCTTGTGGTGGCTGCACCGCGGTCGCCTTCTTCCATCGTCATGCCGGACTTGTTCCGGCATCCACTGAGCCCCGAGCGCGCTGGCGGTTGGTTACGCGGCTTGGTGGACCCCGGAACAAGTCCGGGGTGACGGGCAGGTTGTGGTGATAGCTCCATGGCCTATGCTGCCGCGCAAGCAGAGGAGCGCGGGCAATGACGAAGCAAGAGACACCGCCGATAATCGCCGCATGGCATCGCTATGTGACCGATCGCAACCCGGCCGATCTCGACGCGCTGATCGACGAGGATTGCGTGTTCCAGTCGCCGGCGGTGCACACGCCGCAGGTCGGCAAGGCGATCACGATGAAATATCTCCGCGCCGCGATGGAAGTGCTGGGCACGCCCGACTTCCGCTACGTCGAGGAATGGTATGGCGAGCGCTCGGCGGTGCTCGAATTTTCAATGATGCTGGACGGCAAGGCGCTCAATGGCGTCGACATCATCCACTGGAACGAGGCCGGGTTGATCACGAATTTCCGGGTGATGGTGCGGCCGGTCAAGGCGTTGATGGCGCTGATGCCGGCGATGGCGGCGGTGCTGGAACGGGCATGAAGGGCAAGGCAATGAAGCGAACGATCGGGATACTGCTCGCGGCGACGATGCTGGTCGGCGCCGGGCCGGGCAAGATCGACATGGTGGCGCGGATACTGCCGCCGCCGGCGGTGCCGGGCGCGGCGGTGAAGCCGTTCGTCAAGCTGGCGCCGGGCAAGATCGCGCTGGTCCATGTGCGGGTGATCGACGGGACCGGCGCGGCGCCGCAGGCGGATCGCACGCTGTTGATCGACGGCGGCAGGATCGCGGCGGTGCAGGCGGCCGGTGACGCGGTGCCGGCGGGTTATGTGACGATCGACGCAACGGGCAAGAGCGTGATGCCCGGCATCGTCGGCATGCATGACCATCAATATTATATCGCCCGGCCCAATCTCGACGCGGCCGGGCATAGCGAGCCGCCGCTGATGGTGCCGCAAATGGCCTTTTCGTCGCCGCGGCTCTATCTCGCGGCGGGCGTGACGACGCTGCGCACGACCGGCAGCGTCGAGCCCTATACCGACCTAAACATGAAGGCGGCGATCGACGCCGGCACGCTGCCCGGGCCGCACATGGACGTGACCGGGCCCTATCTCGAAGGATCGGGCAGCCCGTTCCTGCAGATGCACCCGCTGCGCGATGCCGAGGATGCGCGGCGCACGGTCGCGTTCTGGGCCGAGCAGGGCGTGACCTCGTTCAAGGCCTATATGAACATCACCCGCGCCGAGCTGGCGGCGGCGATCGACGAGGCGCACAGGCGCGGAATCAAGGTGACGGGGCATCTTTGTTCGGTCACCTATCCCGAGGCGGCGGCGCTGGGCATCGACGATCTCGAACATGGCTTCTGGGTCAACACCCAGCTCGACCCGGGCAAGACGTCCGACCGCTGCTCGAAGGAGACGGGTGCGGCGACGCTCGCGGCGATGACGCCCGACAGCGACGCGGCAAAGGCACTGATCACCTTGCTCGTCGAATGGCATGTCGCGCTGACCTCGACGCTGCCGGTGTTCGAAGGCTCGTCACCCCATTATCGGACCTTGCCGCCGCGCCAGCTGGCACTGATGACGCCGGAGGCGCGGACCGGCTATTTCTATGTCCGCACGCTCGGCGCGACGCGGCCGGCGGAGCGCGTTACGCAGGGCGCGCTGCTCTGGGCGAACGAACTAGCGCTGGAGCGCGCCTTCGTCGCGGCGGGCGGGCTGCTGCTCGCCGGGCCCGATCCGACCGGCGGGGGGCAGGTGCTGCCCGGCTTCGGCGACCAGCGCGCGATCGAGTTGCTGGTCGAGGCGGGATTCTCGCCGGTCGAGGCGATCCGCATCGGCACGCTCAACGGCGCGGCCTATCTCGGACTGGCCGACCGCATCGGCACGATCGCGCCGGGCAAGAATGCCGACCTCGTGCTGGTCGAGGGCGATCCGGCGACGACGATCGCCGACATCGAGCGGGTGGTGACGGTGTTCAAGGACGGCGTGGGCTATGATCCCGCGCCGCTGCTGGGTTCCGTGACGGGCCGCTACGGGCAATATTAGCACCGCCTTCGTGGGTCGCGCACATGCTGAGCGCGCCCGGCGGCGGTGACGCCGAGGCTCTTTCCGGTCCCGGTGCCGTGCGATACAGCCGCATCGGCAACGGAGTCGCAGCATGATGATATCACGGCGGAATCTGGTCGCTGGGCTGGGCGTGGCGGCGATCTGGCCGGGCCGCGCGCTGGCGGGTGCGCCGCGCATGGTCAAGGCGTCGATCGCGCTCGAGGAAAATCGCGTGCTGGTCGCGGTCGGGATGGGCGGGCAGGGGCCGTACATCTTCATGATCGACACCGGCGGCGTGGTGAGCCTGGTCCATGATTCGCTCGCGCGGACGCTCAAGCTGCCGATCATCGGCCACAGCGCGCTGGGTGGCGTGGGGCGCAGCGATATCTATCCCATCTATCTGGCGAAGGATTTCGTGATCGGCGGGGCGATGCGCCAGGCCAATGTCGCGCTGGTCGGCGCCGGCGAGCTTCGCTACGGCCGCGACATCGAGGGCACGCTCGCCGCCGGGATCGTGACGGCAGCGGATACCGAACTCGATTTCGATGCGGGCGAGTTGCGGCTCTACCCCGGCGGGCGCGGTGCGCGGCCGGGCTATACGCGCATCGCGTCGAGCATTCGCCGGCTCGGTTCGCGGACCGAGGAGTCGCCCTATATCTTCGCCGACATCGCGGTGAACGGCCAGAATTTCGACTGTCTGCTCGACACCGGCGCGCCGCGCGTGCTGACGCTTTCCGCCAACGCCTCACGGCGCAGCCGCTTGTGGGACGACAGCCGTCCCTATGCCCCGTTCCGGCCGAGCGGCGTGGGTGGCGAAGGCATGATCAGCCGCCTCGTGCGCGCCGACGCCCTGTCGCTGGGCGGCCTGACGATCGATCGCCCGCTGGTTGCGCTCAACCCGGCCGGCAGCAACCTGTCGTCGGTTGGCGATGGCATCGGGGGGTTGGGGTTGATCCGTCGCTTCAACCTGTCGATCGACGCGCATGCGCGGTGCCTGTGGGTGCAGCCGAGCCGCCAGCCGCCCGCACCCGATCATTATGGTCTCTCGGGGTTGTGGTTCGACCGGAAGGGCGATGTCGCCGAGGTCGCGGCGGTCGGCACGGGCAGTCCGGCGGCCGCCGCCGGGATGCGGGTCGGCGATCGCGTCGTCGGCGCATGGCAGGAGACGATTGCCGCGATCAGCCGCGGGCCCGGCACGCCGGTCACGCTCGCCGTCGAGCGCGATGGCACGAAACGCAGCGTGAGCTTCACGCTGCACCCTTTTCTCTGATTTTTCCGAGCGGTCGGGCGGGCTTTGCCGAGCGATTGGGAAGCTGCCTTCGGGCTGGCGGATGCCGTTATGTCATGAGAGTGTAACAGAAGCGGGCGAAGGCAAGCGCGCCATGGCAACCACTTATCCAGCGCCCGCCGATTCGGAGGCCGCCCTGTCCAGCGTGCACGGTCTAAACCGTCCGCTTCATCCCGCCGCTCGCTGGAGCTTCGTCGCGTTGCTGCTTGGCGGGCTGGTCTATGCCGGCTCCTCGATCCTGCTCGATACCCAGCAGGTCGGCGAGCAGATGGCGACCGGGGTGTTCCTGTTCCTCGGCCTCGCCTTGCTGATCGCGCTCGGCTTCGAGTTCGTGAACGGCTTTCACGACACGGCCAATGCCGTGGCCACGGTCATCTACACCAACTCCATGTCGGCGCCGCTCGCGGTGGTGTGGTCCGGCTTCTTCAATTTTCTCGGCGTGATGGCGTCGACCGGGGCGGTGGCCTATTCGATCATCACGTTGCTACCGGTCGAACTGATCCTGCATGTCGGCAGCAGCGGCGGTTTCGCGATGATCTTCGCGCTGCTGTTCGCCGCGGTGCTGTGGAATCTCGCCACCTGGTATGTCGGGCTGCCCAATTCATCGAGCCACGCGCTGATCGGGTCGATCCTCGGCGTCGGCTTCGCCAACCAGCTGATCTCGTCGAGCCGCAGCGGCACCGCCGGCGTCGATTGGGGCCAGGCGGAAAAGGTGCTGTCGGCGCTGTTGTTCAGCCCGGCGCTGGGCTTTGTCTGCGCGCTGCTGTTGTTGCTGGTGATGCGCCGCTTCCTGCGCAACCCGAAGTTGTACAGCGAGCCGGTTCGCGACGCGCCGCCGCCGATGGGCATCCGGGCGCTGCTGATTGCGACCTGCACGGGCGTGAGCTTCGCGCATGGCGGCAATGACGGGCAGAAGGGCATGGGGTTGATCATGCTGATCCTGATCGGCTGCGCGCCGACCGCCTATGCCCTCAACCGCACCATGCCGGAGAGCGCGACGCCGGCCTTTGTGGCCAGCGCCAACGCCGCGGCAAGCGCGCTCGACGCGCATCGCGGCGGCGCGGTGGTGGATGTCGCGGCCTCGCGCGTGGTGCTGACCCGGGCGCTGGAGAGCAAATCGGGCGCGGACGCCGGCACGGTCTATGGCGCGGTCGCCACGCTGTCGCGCGATCTCGGCCGGCAGATCGGCGACTATGGAGCGTTCAGCAAGGTACCGGCGGCGGCGACGCCCAATCTGCGCAACGACATGTATCTCGTGCTCGACAATGCGCGCCGCGTGACCAAGGACAAGGCGGTAGCGGCGCATTTCTCCAGCGCGGAACTGGGCGCGATCACGGCCTATGAGAAGAATCTTGAGCAGGGCACGCGCTATATTCCGCTGTGGGTGAAAATCGCGGTGGCGATCGCGCTGGGGCTGGGCACGATGGTCGGCTGGAAGCGGATCGTGGTGACGGTCGGTGAGCGGATCGGCAAGACGCACATGACCTATGGCATGGGCGCCTCCGCCGAACTGGTCGCGGCGGGCACGATCCTGCTGGCCGAGCGCTATGGGCTGCCGGTGTCGACGACGCATATCCTGACCAGCGGTGTCGCCGGCGCGTCGGTCGCCAATGGCACGGGGCTGCAGGCGCGAACCGTTTTCAACATGGTGCTGGCCTGGGTGCTGACGCTGCCGGCGGCAATGCTGCTGTCGGGCGGGCTCTACTGGCTCTTGCTCCAGCTCATCCGGGTGACGGGGATCGCCTGAACGGCACTTTGCCGCTAACCGGGCGACATGACCGCACGCGAAACCCGCCGCATCCTCCTCGCCAGCCTCACCGGCACGGCGGTCGAGTTCTACGATTTCTATATCTATGCGACGGCGGCGGCCTTGGTCTTCGGGCCGCTGTTCTTCCCGACCTCGTCGGTCTCGGCGCAATTGATGTTGTCCTATGCCAGTTTCGGCCTCGCCTTCGTTGCGCGGCCGGTCGGGGCAGTATTGTTCGGCCATTTCGGCGACCGGATCGGGCGCAAGTCGACGCTGGTCGCCTCGCTGCTGCTGATGGGCGGGTCAACCGTCGCGATCGCCTTCCTGCCGACCTATGCGCAGGTCGGCTGGGTCGCGCCGCTGCTGCTGTGCGTGCTGCGCTTCGGCCAGGGGCTGGGGCTGGGTGGCGAATGGGGCGGGGCGAGCCTGCTCGCGGCGGAGAATGCCCCGTCGCACCGGCGCATGACCTGGGGGATGTTCCCGCCGCTCGGCGCGCCGGTCGGCTTCATCGCCGCCAACGGGCTGTTCCTGTTGCTCGGGCTGTTCCTGACCGATGCGCAATTCCGCGCCTGGGGCTGGCGACTGCCGTTCCTGGCGAGTGCGGTGCTCGTGCTGCTCGGCCTGTGGGTGCGCCTCAAGCTGACCGAGACGCCGGCCTTTCTCGAAGCCGCCAGGGCCGAGGCGATCCCGCGCGTGCCGATCGCGCTGCTGTTCAAACGCCATTTGCGCGCGACGCTGGCGGGCACGTTCGCGGTCGTCGCGTGCTTCGCGCTATTCTACCTCGCGACCGCCTTTGCGCTCGGTTACGGCACCACGAAGCTGGGATATCCCCGCGAAGCCTTTCTCGCGATCGAGCTGGTGGCGATCCTGTTCCTCGCGCTCGGCATCGTGGTCGCGAGCATGGCGGCCGACCGCAGCAGCGCGACGCGCATGCTCGCGCTGGGCTGCGCCGGTTGCCTCGCCGCCGGCGTGCTGATGGGGCCGATGCTCGGCGCGGGATCGCTGCTGATGGTCCTGGCGTGGCTGGCGTTCGCGCTGTTCGTGATGGGCTTCGCCTATGGCCCGCTCGGCGGGTGGCTGCCCGATCTGTTCCCGGCGGAAGTGCGCTACACCGGCGTCTCGCTGACCTTCAATCTCGGCGGGATCATCGGCGGGGCGATGGCGCCGATCGCCGCGCAGGCGCTCGCCAGTCGCGGCGTCGACTATGTCGGGCTGTACCTCGTCGCGGCCGGCGTGCTGAGCCTCGGCGGCATCGCCTCGATCAGGCGGCCCGCAAAAGGGTGATGCGCGCCTTGCCGTGGGTGCGCTCGGCATCGACGGTCAGCCCGTCGACGACGACGGGTTCCCTGGCGCCGGTCTCGACACTGATCCACGTCGCCGGGCCGATCCAGCCGAGCCGTGAAAGCCGTTCGAGCGCGACGACGCCCGCGCCGGTGCCATAAGGCGGGTCGAGCAGGATCAGGTCGTACGGCCTGGCCGCCGGGCCGAGCGTGAGGACCGATTGCGCGCGGACATCGGCCTTCGCGCCGAGCTTGGCGATATTGCCGCGCAGCGCGTCGAGCGCCGGCTTGTCATGCTCGACGAACAGGCACGATTCGGCGCCGCGCGACAGCGCCTCGAGCCCGAGCGCGCCCGATCCGGCGAACAGGTCGACGACCGACAGCCCTTCGAAATCGCCCAGCCGGCTGGTCAGCATCGAGAACAGCGCTTCGCGGGTGCGGTCGGCGGTGGGGCGGGTGGCATCACCCTTGGGTGCGACAATGGTGCGGCCGCGCCATTGCCCGGCAATGATTCGCATGACTTATTTCCGTGTTCTGGGGGAACTGCCGGCGCCGGTCGGCTTCTTGCCGGAAGGTTTGGCGCGGGCCCAGCCGGCTGGTTTCTTGCCCGGCTTGCCGCCCGATGGCCGCGGCGGCGAGGGCGGGCGATCGACCAGCGTCTCGCGCGCATCGCGATGCGCCTTGGCGCGCGCGGCGCGTGCCGGGCTGCCGGCACCGCGTGGCGCCTCGTCGCGTGGCGGTGGCGCGTCGCGTCGCGCGGGACGCGACCGATCGTCCTTGCGCGCCGGGCGCGCGGTTGCCGTGCCGCGTGCCGGCGGCGATGCCTCGGACCCGCGCGCGCCGGGCGGCGCGTCGAACCAGCGGCGCACGCGCGGCGTGGCGTCGCGGGCGGGGGTGTCCTCGCGGCGCGCGGGCCTCGCGTCGCGTGAGGCCCGGGCCGCATCCGCCGGGCGCCGGGCCTCATCGCGGCGTGGCGGCTCGGTGGCGCGACGCGGATCAGCGCTTCGCGGGGGCCGTGACGGATCACCGAGACGGACCGGTTCGGCGCGGCGGAGCGGGCGAGCGCCGCGCTCGCCGCGAACAGGCGCTTCGGGGGCGGCGGGTGCGCCGCGGGGCGTCGCCAGCTTGGGCGGGCCGGCGATGATCTTGCTGGTCGGGTTCTTGCGGAACGCGACGACGTCGTGCTGGCGCACCTCGCCGACCGCGCCGGGCGGCAGGTCGCCGAGCACGAACGGGCCGTAACGCGTGCGGATCAACCGCGAGACCTGCAGCCCGAGATATTCGAGCACGCGCCGCACCTCGCGATTCTTGCCCTCGGTCAGGATCAGTTCGATCCAGGTGTTGGCGCCGGTGCGGCGTTCGAGGTTGGCGTCGATCGAGCCGTAGCGCACGCCCTCGATCTCGACGCCCTCGATCAGTGCCTCGAGCTGTGCCTGGGTGACGTTGCCGTAGACGCGGGCGCGATAGGCGCGCTCGACCCCGGTCGCCGGCAATTCGAGCAGGCGCTTCAACTCGCCGTCGGTGGTGAGCAGCAACAGCCCCTCGGTATTGAGATCGAGGCGGCCGACCGGCACGAGGCGCGGCAGATCCTTGGGCAGCTTGTCGTAGATCGTCGGGCGGCCCTTGGGGTCGCGCTCGGTGACGAGCAGGCCGTTGGGCTTGTGATAGAGGTAGAGCCGCGCCGGCGCGGCGGCCTGCACCGGGTTGCCGTCGACGGTGACGCCGGCGAGCGAGACGAGCAACGTCGCGGGCGTATCGAGCACCTTGCCGTCGAGCGCGACGCGGCCCTCTTCGATCATGCGTTCGATCTCGCGGCGCGAGGCGATGCCGGCGCGGGCGAGCAATTTGGCGATGCGTTGCGGCTCGCGCGAAGATTTTGGTGGTTGCACCGCGCGGCCAATAGACGGTTTTATCCTATCCGCCGCGCAAAAAATGGTGCCGGATCTCGTAGCCGCGCGTTAAGGCACAGATACGTAACGATAGCCGACGGGAAAATTATCCCGCGGCTAGGGAAAAGGTGGACATCCGGGCGATGTTGTTCGGCAAGAAGAAGCGCAGAATCATCAGGCTGCTGCTCGTCGAGGACGAGCCGCTGGTAGCGTTCGACAATGAGCGCTTCCTGGTCGACGAGGAATTCGTGATCGTCGCGACGCTCGACCGCGTAGCCGACGCGGTAAAGGTGATTCGCGGCGACGAGGTGATCGATCTCGTGCTGGTCGATATCAGCCTGGCCGATGGCAATGGCATCGACGTGGCGCGCGCGGCGCATGAGAGCGGGATCGCGGCGATGTTCGTGACCGGCGATTGCCCGGCCGGCGGCGAGGAGGTCGCGGTCGGTTGCCTCGCCAAGCCTTATGCGCAGCGCGACCTGCTGGCGGCGATCGCCGCGGTCGAGGCGGTGCTCGACGGGCGCCCGCCGAAGCGACTGCCCGGCGGCTTCCGGCTATTCGCGCGGCCGGAGGCGGCGTGAGGGGTTAGGCTGCCGTCGTACTTGGGACCCCCGCCATCATAGTTTTGCAGGGCTCGTTAGCGGCAAAAGTTGGTGGATACCGTTAGCTGCCGTTGCGGTTCCCATATTCGGCGGCCAATATCGACCGATGCATTCATCAACGGCCAATCTACCCAAAGGACAGAGTTACCCGCTGAAGCCTACGGCTTTGAAAGCGGCGCTATCTGCCGCCGGGATCGAAATCGACACCTCCCTGACGCGGTCTCCCGGCGACCTCTTCGATGCCTATTTCTGGCCGCTGAACGAGAACGTGCCGTATGAAAGGCTTTATGTACGTGCCGGATCGGTGCCGGTGGCCGAGGCGGCAGATGCCCGTCAGCGAATTGAGCGTGTCACATTGCCTTCCTTGGTCGAATGGATCGGCGAGATACTCGCGCAGGATCGCAAATCGCCTGTGCGACGCGAAATACAGTCTATCCGTTTCTAGCGCATAGGTCCGCTATCGGGGTGCTAGCTGCCGTAACGAGCATCGACGAAATCACTCATCGTGTCCTCGTCCAAGCACCGTTCCTAAAGCCGCCCCTCGACCGCATCGTGGAACTTGCGGATTCCGGCCTCCAGCGTGCCGAGCGTGATGCGGTCGAGTGTGCCCGACTCCAACCCTTGCTGCCCGAGCGCGGCGGCGCGGAAATCCTCGCTGGCGAAGACGCCGCCGTCGAGCAGTGCCCAGCTGCGTTCCCAATGGTCGCGTGCCTTGTCGGTCGCGGGCGCCTCGGGAATGAGCATGAAATCCTCGACCAGCACGCGGTTCGCGGCCTGCGGCATCATCACCATCAGGTTCATGTAATCGGGGCTGACGATCAGCACCGTGCCGGGGAAGAGCTGGTAGGTGTAGGTGATCGCGCCGCGCAGCGCCGGCCAGTCGGCGCTGTCGATCGCGGCGAGCGTCGCCGCGCGGCCGACGGCGGAGCGCTGGTGCGGACCGATCGTGTCGGCGGTGTTGACGCCATCCTTGAAGAACGGCCCGATCGTCGCGGCGTGGAGTCGCTGGACGTGATAGCTTTCGAGGAAGGCGTCCATGATCAACTTCCAGTTCGCCGGCACGTCGTGCGTGCGGCGGCGGAAGAGATGCTGGCGGGGCAGCGCGAAGGCCTCGAAATCGGGGCCGAGCGCCTCGGCCGCGCTGAAATCGGCATCCTCGTCGAACGAGAACCAGATCAGCCCGCCGGCCTCGCGCGTCGGCAGGCGCTTGAGGCCGAAATCGCCCTTGTCGAGCCCGGGGAAGCTGTCGGCGCGGGGCAGCGCGGCGAGGTTGCCGTCGAGCGTGTAGCTCCAGGCATGATAGGGGCAGATCAGCCGCGGCGCGCAGACCGGCTCGCTGCCCTCGACCAGCCGCGTGCCGCGGTGGCGGCAGACGTTGAGAAAGACATGCGCGGCGCCCGCGCGGTCGCGCGCGATCAGCAGCGGCTTGCCGAACCCGTCATGCGGCACCGCCATGTTGGGTTCGGGCAGCAGCGCCGACGGCGCGATGACCAGGGGCACGCGCGCGAAAATCTGCTCCTGCTCGGCGCGGTGGCGCGCCGGGTCGGTATAGGCGGCGGCATCGACATGGGTGATGGCCGCCGGTTTCGGCGCGTCATCGGCGATGAGCT
>JBAZXI010000020.1:0-98863 GCA_041659925.1 Sphingomonas sp. | reverse complement strand
GACTGCCTGGGCGATGGCGAAAGGGGCACTGGCGGCAAGCGGCGCGGATATCGCGGTGGCCATCACCGGCATCGCCGGCCCGGATGGCGGCACCGAGAAGAAGCCGGTCGGCACCGTGGTGTTCGCCCGCGCCGAGAAGGATGCAGATCCCGGACACGTCGTTGCCGACCGTCGGCTGTTTGGCGATCTCGGACGCGGCGGTGTGCGACTTCAGGCGGCGTTGTGCGCGCTCGAGCTGCTGATGCCCGATTCGCCCGCGCCGTAGAGCACCGCGGCGCGCTCTTCGAAAGCGCCGATCATCTTGCGGAGGGCCGCGCCGAACACCTGGCCGGCGAGCATCTCGAACATGCGATTCTTGAACTCGAAGTCGACGCTGAAATCGACCTGACAGCCCACGGGGTCGGGCCGGAATTGCCAGTTGTTGTGCAGATATTTGAGTGGCCCGTCGAGATAATCGACATGGATGGCGGTCGGACGGGCCTTTCCCACCTTCGAGGTAAAGGTTTCGCGCAGCCCCTTGAAGCCAACGATCAGGTCAGCAACCATTTCGGACGGGCCGTCGGAGCGCACCCGTACCGCCGTTACCCAGGGCAGGAATTCGGCATAGCGGGCAACATCGGCGACCATGTCGAACATCTGCTCGGGCGTGTAGGGCAGCCGACGCGTCTCGCTATGTCGTGGCATCTCAGGCTTTTCCGAGCTTGACCTCGCGTGCCGTGCGCAGCTTCGCGAAATCGTCCCCGGCATGATAGCTCGACCGCGTCAGCGGTGAACTGGCAACGAGCAGGAACCCCTTGGCGCGGGCGATCGCGGCATAGGCATCGAATGATTGTGGCGTGACGAAATCCATCACCTTGGCATGACGCGGTGTCGGCTGGAGATACTGGCCGAGCGTCAGGAAATCGACATCGGCCGAGCGCATGTCGTCCATCACCTGGTGGACCTCCAGTCGTGCTTCGCCCAGCCCCATCATCATGCCCGACTTGGTGAAGATCGCCGGATCATGGCGCTTGACCGATTCGAGCAGCCGAAGCGAGGCATAGTAGCGCGCGCCCGGACGGATCGTGGGATAGAGCCTCGGCACCGTCTCGAGATTGTGATTGTAGACGTCGGGGCCAGCTTCGACGATCGCCTCGACCGCAGCCTGCGATTTATTGCGGAAATCGGGGGTCAGAATCTCGATCGTGGTGGTCGGTGTCGTGCGGCGCAGCGCCTGGATGACCTTGACGAACTGCGCGGCGCCGCCATCGGGAAGATCGTCACGATCGACCGAGGTGATGACGATATGCTCAAGCCCCAGCTCGGCCGCCGCATCGGCCGTGTGCTGCGGCTCAAACGGGTCAACCGCGCGCGGCATGCCGGTCTTGACGTTACAAAATGCGCAGGCGCGCGTGCAGGTGTCGCCCAGGATCATCACCGTGGCGTGCTTCTTGGTCCAGCACTCGCCAATGTTCGGGCAGGCCGCCTCCTCGCACACCGTGGCGAGATTCAGGCGGCGCATCAGCGCCTTGGTCTCGGAGACGCCGACCGATGTGGGCGCCTTGACGCGGATCCAGTCGGGCTTGCGCTGGCGCGGCGCGGTCGGGGCTAGCGGGGCGGTCTCGGTCATGATCCGTGCCAGATAGCGACTGCCGCCCTCGCTTGCCAGCCCCCGATCCGATTGGCAAAGGAGCGGCCATGGCCGATTTCAATGAACTCCTCACCGGGTATCAGCGCTTCCGCCGCGATGACTGGCCGCGCGAGCGCGGGCGATGGGCCGAATTGAGCGTGGGGCAGAGCCCGAAGGTGATGGTCATTGCCTGTTCGGACAGTCGAGTCGATCCGGCGCAGATCTTCGACACCTCACCAGGCGAGATCTTCGTGGTGCGCAATGTCGCCAACCTCGTCCCGCCGTTCGAACTGGGCGGCGGGCGACATGGTGTGTCGGCGGCACTGGAATTCGCGGTGACGCAACTCGAGGTCGGCGAGGTGGTGGTGATGGGCCACGGCTCTTGCGGCGGCGTCGCCGCGGCGATGACCCAGCGCTTTCGCGGTGCCGCGCCCGGCGAGGGTGGTTTCATCGACCATTGGATGGACCTTCTCGACTCGGCGCGCGAGCGGATCGTCGATACGTTCGGCGAGGGGCCGGGCGCCTTGCGCGAACTCGAACACGAGACCGTGCGTGTTTCACTCGCCAATTTGCGTACCTTCCCGTGCATCCCGGAGCGCGAGGCGGCCGGCACGCTGAAGTTGCGCGGTGCCTATTTCGCGATCAGCGACGGCGTGCTCCACTTGATGGACGATGAAGGTCGATTCGCCCCCGCCCCGCTATGATCTTCTTCGAGCTTGCTCTCCAACCACCTCAAACCTAGGCACACCCGCATGAAAGCCCAGACCCAGCGCGCGCTCCGCAAATATCATCACTATATCGGGGTGTTTCTCGCGCCCGCGATCCTGCTTTTTTCGGTCAGCGGCGCGGTGCAGACCTTCCGGCTGAACGAGGAAAAGGGCTGGGGCGGCACGCCACCGAACTGGATGGTGTGGATTGCAGCTTTCCACAAGGACCAGACCCCGCCACGCGAGAAGCCGGCCGCGCCGAAATCGGTCGCGCCGAAGCCCGTCACCGCAATCGCCGATGATCATGACGCTCCGCCGGCCGCGAAGGCTCCCGCGCCGGCCAAGCGCCCCTCCCCGTTGCCGCTCAAGATTTTCGTCGTGCTTATGGCGCTCGGGCTGATCACCTCGACGCTGCTCGGCGTGACGATCGCACTCAACAATCGCGCGACGCGGCGCGTGTCGATCATCATGCTGGTCATCGGCACGATACTGCCCTGCGTGCTGTTGTGGGTGTGAGTCGAACAGAGCGACCCTGAGGCCGCATGAAAGCGGCGGGTTTCGTTTCGTCGCCTGATGGGCGTTTGGCGCGGGGAAGAAGTCGGCGTTTTGGGGTGATTTTCGCGAAGTCTCGCGGTTATTTTCAACGTCTCGCAGACGATCTACGCTGCTCAAAAAAAGCAGGGCGGAATTGCGCGCCAAGCGGAGGGAGGCAATACCCTTGCAAGGTGAAGGTCGCGCAGATTTCGACCGCCGTCTGGTTGAGCGCTCGCGCTAGTCGTCGAGCCCGAGCGCCTTGCGCGCGATCTTCTCCACCGCCGGGTCGAGCGGTGGCGGCTCCATCGAGACATGTGCCTCCAGCCGGTCGGCAATAGCGGTCAGCGCGGCAATGCGCGCCGCCTTCTTGTCGTTGCCGTCGATCACGGCCCACGGCGCCCAGCGCGTGTCGGTACGTTTGAACATTTCGGCCATGGCATCGAGATAGTCGGCGCGGCGGGCGCGGTTGCGATAATCCTCGGTGCCGGTCTTCCAGCGCTTCCACGGATGTTCGAGCCGCGCCTTCAGGCGCTTGTCCTGCTCGGCCTGGGTGACGTGCATGAAGATCTTGACGATCGTCGTGCCCGAATCCGCCTGCTGCGCCTCGAACTCGTTGATTTCGTCATAGCCGCGCTTCCATTCAGCTTCAGCCGCGAAACCCTCGACTCGTTCGACCAGCACGCGGCCATACCAACTGCGGTCGAACACGTTGATATCGCCGTTCATCGGCAGCCGCGTCCAGAAACGCCACAGGAAGTGACGGCCCTTTTCCTCGGGCGTCGGCGCGCTGATCGGCCATACCTCGTAATAGCGCGGGTCCCACTCGGCGGTCAGCCGCTGGATCGTCCCGCCCTTCCCTGCCGCGTCCCAGCCCTCCAACATCACCACGGCGCGGCGCTGGTGAACGATATGAGCGACCTGAATCTCCGCCAGCCGTCTCTGCAACTTAGCGAGGTCGCCATCGTAATCGCCGTGATATTTATCGCCGGCTTCGTAGTCCTTGAGGTCGATCGTCATATGCCCTGCTCGTCATGCCGGACTTGTTCCGGCATCCACTGTCCCGCAAACATCGCGGCGCCCCGGTGTGCGGCACGGTGGACCCCGGCACAAGGCCGGGGTGACGGCGGAGAGCGGATCAACCCGCGTCGGGCGCCACTACCGCTGCGACCGGCGCCGCCTTCGACGCACCTGGCTGGTCGATCACGCGGATGTTGAGCTCGCGCAGTTGCTTGGCGGTGGCGAAGTTGGGCGCGCCCATCATCAGGTCCTCGGCCTTCTGCGTCATCGGGAAGACAATCACCTCGCGGATATTGGGTTCGTCGGCGAGCAGCATGACGATGCGGTCGATGCCCGGCGCCGAGCCGCCATGCGGCGGCGCGCCGAACTTGAAGGCGTTGATCATGCCGGCGAAATTGGTGTCGACGTCCTGCTGGGTATAGCCGGCGATCTCGAATGCCTTGTACATGATCTCGGGGCGATGGTTGCGGATCGCGCCCGACGACAATTCGACGCCGTTGCACACGATGTCATATTGATAGGCGAGGATGTCGAGCGGGTTCATCGTCTCCAGCGCGGCCATCTCGCCCTGCGGCATCGAGAAGGGGTTGTGGCTGAAATCGACCTTCCTGGTTTCCTCGTCATATTCGAACATCGGGAAATCGACGATCCAGCAGAATTCGAAGCGGCTCTGGTCGATCAGTTCGAGCTGCTCGGCAACGCGGGTGCGCGCCAGCCCGGCGAGCTTGGCGGCCTGCGCTTCCTTGCCCGCGGCGAAAAACACGCCGTCGTCCGGCCCGAGGCCAAGGGCTTCGGCGATCTTCGCCATGCCTTCCTCGCCGTGATTGTTGGCGATCGGCCCGCCGAACACCCCGGCCTTGCGCGTTGCGTAGCCCAGGCCGGCAAAACCCTCGCCCTGCGCCCAGCTGTTCATCTGGTCGAAGAACTTGCGGCTCTTCTCGGCGGTGCCCGGCGCGGGGATCGCGCGCACAACGTCGCCCGCCTCGACGATCGACGCGAAGCGGCCGAAGCCCGAGCCCTTGAAGTGGTCGCTGACGTCGCCGATCAGGATCGGGTTCCTGAGGTCGGGCTTGTCCGAGCCATATTTCAGCATCGATTCGCGGTACGGGATGCGCTTGAACGGCAGTGCCGAGACGGTGCGGCCCTTGCCCTGCCAATCGGCGAATTCCTCGAACACGCCGTGCAGCACCGGCTCGATCGCCGCGAACACATCGTCCTGCGTGACATAGCTCATCTCGAAATCGAGCTGGTAGAACTCGCCCGGTGAGCGGTCGGCGCGGGCATCCTCGTCGCGAAAGCAGGGCGCGATCTGGAAATAGCGGTCGAAGCCGGCGACCATCAGCAGCTGCTTGAACATCTGCGGCGCCTGGGGGAGCGCATAGAACTTGCCCGGATGAACGCGGCTCGGCACGAGATAGTCGCGCGCTCCTTCCGGCGACGAGGCGGTAAGGATCGGCGTCTGGAACTCGGTAAAGCCCTGGCCGATCATGCGTTGGCGGATCGAGCTGATCACGCTGGAACGCAGCATGATGTTGGCGTGGAGCCGCTCGCGCCGCAGGTCGAGAAAGCGGTATTTCAGGCGGATGTCCTCGGGGTAATCCGCCTCGCCCGCCACCGGCATCGGCAGTTCCTGTGCCTGCGACTGGATCGTCACGCCGCGCGCGAACACCTCGATCTCGCCGCTGGCGAGATTGGGGTTGGTGGTCCCGGCGGCCCGCGCCTTGACCGTGCCGTCGATCGTCACGACCGACTCGACGCGCAGGCTCTCGAGGATCGACAGCACGGGCGAATCGCTGTCGGCGACGATCTGGGTGATGCCGTAATGGTCGCGCAGATCGATGAACAACACGCCGCCATGGTCGCGGCGGCGGTGCAGCCAGCCCGAAAGGCGAACATTCTCGCCGACGTCACTCGCCCGGAGTGCGGCGCAGTTGTGGGTACGGTAGGCGTGCATGGCGTGCAATCTCTCAAAATCCGTCACCCCAGCGAAGGCTGGGGTCTCGCGCCGCAAGGCGGACGACCTCCCCCCTGAGATACCAGTTTTCACCGGCATGGCGGGGGAAGAAAGTGGCGCCCGCGCTTTCCCGCCAGACACGCCTTTGTCAAGGCGCGCGACTGTCGCTATGGGGCCGTGATGCATATCCATCCGCTGATCAGCGACACTGCCACCCTCGCCAATCTCTGCACCCGGCTCGCCGCTGCCGACTTTGTCTGCGTCGACACCGAGTTCATGCGGGAAAGCACGTTCTTTCCAGAACTTTGCCTGATCCAGATCGCCGATTCCGAAGAGGCTGCGGCGATCGATCCGATGGCGCCCGGCCTCGATCTCGCACCGCTGCTGGAGTTGCTCGTCGCCGACGACAACGTGCTCAAGGTCTTTCATGCCGGCGGGCAGGACCTGGAAATCATCTACAACCTGACCGGAAAGACGCCCTATCCGCTGTTCGACACGCAGATCGCGGCGATGGCACTCGGGCAAGGCGAACAGGTCGGTTACTCGAACCTGGTCGACAGCTTTCTCGGCATCCAGATCGACAAGGGCGCGCGCTTTACCGACTGGAGCCGCCGCCCGCTCGATGCGCGGCAGATCGAATATGCCATTGGCGACGTCACGCATCTGGCGAAGATATTTCCCAAGATGCTCGACCGGCTGCGGACGACCGGGCGAGGCGCGTGGCTCGATATCGAGATGGAGCGACTCGGCGATCCGTCCAATTACGCCAACGACCCCGACGTCGCCTGGAAGCGCGTGCGCATCGCCGGGCGCAAGCCCGAGGTACTCGGGCGATTGAAGGCGCTGGCGCGGTGGCGCGAGCTGGAGGCGCGCGGCAAGGACCTGCCGCGCGGCCGCATCGTCAAGGACGAGACGCTGGCGGATCTCGCGGGTCACCCGCCCAAAAGGCAGGCCGATCTCGCGCGCGTCCGCGGCCTGTCGGCGACCTGGGCGCAGAACGACATCGGCGCGCGGCTGATGGCCTCGCTCGAGGACGCCAAGCCGATGAGCGCCGATGAGATGCCGGCACGCGACGATCGCAAACCCGGCCTCGGCAAGGACGGCGCGCTTGTCGCCGATCTGCTCAAGCTCCTGCTCAAGATCCGCTCGCGCGACATCGACGTCGCCGCCCGGCTACTGGCACGTACCGACGAGCTGGAAGCGCTTGCCGCCGGTCAGCGCGACGGTCTGGCGATTCTCGCCGGGTGGCGCTTCGAGCAATTCGGCCGCGACGCGCTCGATCTGGTCGAGGGGCGACTCGGCTTTACGGTGATCGGCGGCAAGCTCAAGATGACGCGGACCGCCGACGCGGCCGAATGAACTACGCGACCAGCGCCGCCTTGCGGTCGAGACGGGTGGCGAGCGCGCCATGACGTCGTTCGACCGCCTCGCCGTAAAGCGTCGCGTCGAGCCCCTGGAGATGCAGCGATAGCGATTTGCCGTCGTCGCTGAGCCGCGAGCGTTGCAACGGCCCGGCCAGTCCCCCGCTCAAGCGCTGGCCCAGTCGCATCGCCAGGCCCCAGTCGACGGCGCGGGCCAGTTCGTCGTGCGGCGCGAGCGCGCCGAGCGGCGCCGGGCTTTCCGCGCCACCGCCAAGGCTGGTAAACAGCGCCTGCGCCACCAGCGCGCGACCGCGACCGTCGATCGCCACCCAGTTGCCGTGCAGCGCGACCTCCATCCCCCGCTCGGCGCGGAATTCGGGATTGGCGCGCCATCCGACATCTGCAAGCAGGCAGGCGGCATGGCGCAATCGTGCCGCCGCTGCGTCATCGGATTCGAACAGCGGGGCGATCCATTGTTCGAGCAGATCGCCATGCTCGGCGAAGCGCCCCGCGCGGCGACCTTCGTCGCGCGCCGCGACGATCAGCGGATCGAGCCGCCGTGTCGCTTCGTCGAGCGCACCGTACAGCAGCCCTTCGCGAAGCCCGAAGGCGGAGACCACGGTCGTTTCGCTTTGCAGATGCTTGATCAGCGCGGCGAGCAGGGCGGCGGCGTCGCCGAGCGTGCTGGCGCGACCGGACGATAGCCCCGGCACCTCCCGCAAGGCGCTTTTGGGTACGTGGCTGATCGTACGCCCGAGCCGCGCGATCTCGTGGCGCGCCAGGGCGTATTGATGGATGACGGGCAGCGGATAATCGTTGAGATGCATGTCGAGTCGCGCCAGCGCCCGCCACGATCCCCCGACGAGATAGAGCGGCAGCCCCGCACCGCGCCCCTCCCAGCCCGCGGCCTTGAGCGCCTTGGCGACCTGGCGCTCGAGCGCACCCTGCCCCTTGCGGAGCCCGGCGACGCGCAGCACGCCGAACGGAAAGGAAATCCGGTCCTGCACGCGCCCTTCCCAGACGCGGATCAGTTCGAGGCTGCCGCCACCGAGATCGCCGACAATCCCGTCGGCGTCGGGTATCGCGGACAGCACCCCCTGGCCGGCCGCGAGCGCTTCCTGCTCACCCGACAGCAATTCGACATCGAGACCGTGGTGCTCGGCGATGTCGAGCAGCGCCTGGCCGTTGGACGCATCGCGCACGGCGGCCGTGGCGACGGTGCGGAGGCTGGTCAATTCCATCTCGCGCGCGACAGCGGCGAAGCGCCCGAGCGCCGCGTCGGCATTGGCCAGCGCGTCGCGACCGATCACGCCGCTGACACCCAGTTCGCGGCCCAGCCCGGCCATGACCTTTTCGTTGAACAGCACCGATGGCAGCCGCGCGGGCCCCTGATAGACGACGAGGCGGATCGAGTTGGACCCGATATCGATGATCCCGGTGCGCGGCTCGGCCGCGACGTCGCTTCGCGGTTTGCGGAATAGCAAGGTCGCCATGTCGCCCTAACGCTTCCGACGCAGCGACAGCTGCGGCACCGTGCCGCTGGTGGCAAGTGCGGCACCACGCCCGGACAGTGACGGATTGGTCATGAAATAACGATGCAGGTTGAACGGCGTATCACCCGGCTCGACACGAACGTAGCTGCCGTCGGCATGCAACTCCCAACTCTGCTCGTTGTCGATCAGATTGGCGACCATCACCTGGTCGAGCACCTGATCATGGACCGTCCGATTCTCGATCGGCAACATATATTCGATCCGGCGATCGAAGTTGCGCGGCATCCAATCGGCCGAGGAGATAAACAGCTTCGCGCCGTCATTGGGCAGCGCTTTGCCGTTGCCGAATGCCCAGATGCGGCTGTGCTCGAGAAAACGGCCGATGACCGATTTCACACGGATGTGCTCCGACATCCCGGGAACGCCCGGCTTGAGGCAACAGATGCCACGGATGATCAGGTCGATCTCGACGCCGGCATTGCTCGCCTCGTAAAGCTTCTCGATCACGGCGGGATCGACCACCGAATTCATCTTCGCCCAGATCGCGCCTTGCTTCCCGGCACGCGCAAAGGCGATCTCGGCATCGATCAGGGCCATCAGCCGCGTGCGCATGTCGCGCGGGCTGAGGCTGACCAGCGTCATATCCTCGGGCTCGACATAGCCGGTGATGTAGTTGAACATTTGCGCGGCATCACGACCGATACGCGGATCAGCGGTGAAGAAGCTGAGATCGGTATAGATTTTCGCCGTGATCGGGTGGTAGTTGCCGGTCCCGAAATGGCAGTAGGTGCGGTACTGCCCACCCTCCCGGCGCACGACCATCGACACCTTGGCGTGGGTCTTCCAGTCGATGAAGCCGTAGACAACCTGCACCCCGGCGCGCTCCAGCGCGGACGCCCAGAGCAGGTTCTGCTCCTCGTCGAAGCGTGCCTTCAACTCGACCACGGCGGTGACCGATTTGCCGGCCTCGGCGGCAGCGATCAGCGCGTTGATCACGGCGGGCTGCTTGCCGGCGCGGTAGAGCGTCTGCTTGATCGCGACAACGTCGGGATCGGCCGCGGCCTGGCGCAGAAAGGCCAGCACCACCTCGAAGGTCTCGTAGGGATGATGGACGACGATGTCCTTGGCCCTGATCGCCGCGAAGCAATCGCCGCCGAACTCCCGGATGCGCTCGGGGAAGCGCGGGGTGAAGGGGGGGAATTTGAGATCCGGGCGATCTTCCTCGACGATCGATTCGAGGTCGCCGACGCCCAGAAACGCGCCGCTTTCGGTGACGAAGGCGTTCGCGCCGCCGAGCTCGTCGCGCAGCGCCTTGCCGAGCGTCTCGGGCATGCCGGCTTCGAGCTCGAGGCGGATCACCCTGCCCCGTCGCCGCCGCTTGATCGCGTTGGCAAAGTAGCGGACGAGATCCTCCGCTTCTTCCTCGATCTCGATATCGCTGTCGCGCAGCACACGGAATTCAGCCGCGCCGTCGACGGCATAACCCGGGAAAATCAGCGACGAGAAACGCTTCACCAGCGATTCGACCGCGACATAGCGGGCCGGGGCATTCGGCAGCCGGACGAAGCGTGGCATCGCGGCGGGGAGCATCACCAATTCGCGAATCGGCTCGTCGTCCGACAGGCGGACAAGATCGAACATCACCGCCAGGCCCTTGTTGGGCATGAACGGGAACGGGTGAGCCGGGTCGAGCGCTTGCGGCGTCAGGATCGGGAAGATCTGCTCGCGAAAATGCTTTTCGAGCCAGGCCGGCTCGTCGCCATGCAGCGCCTGGTCGATGGTACGCGAGCCAAGGACGTGAATATTGGCGTCAACGAGTTCGTGCCGCAGGTCGCGCCATACGCCGCGCTGGCTCTGCACCAGCGCATCGGCCTCGGCCACGATCGCGGTCAGCTGCTGCGACGACGTCAAGCCATCGGCCGAACGCCGGTCGACATCCTGCGACAGCTGGCCTTTCAGGCCGGCGACGCGAACCATGAAGAACTCGTCGAGATTGGAGCCCGAAATCGAGAGAAAGCGGACTCGCTCGAGCAGCGGATGGGCTGGATTGCATGCTTCCTCGAGCACGCGTCGATTGAAGGCGAGCCATGACAGCTCACGATTGAAGTAACGCTCGCCCGATGCGCCGTTGGCAAACGGATCATCATCCTGGTCGAGTCGCGATAAACGGGCGGGGCGGGTCATGATGGCTCGGCTTCGGGGTCGGTCGATCGCGGAGCGATCAATCCGGCTTCGCTCAATGTGGCGCGTGCGAGCGGGATCGACAAGCGCTTGTGGCGCTGAAGCACGGCCTGGTCGAGCAGGTCGATCGTGCGGAGCAACGCAACATGGCTACGCTCGATGCGCAGGATAAGCCACTGGATCAGCTCGGGCCGGGCATCGAGACCGCGGCGCAGGAACAACCGCTCGAACAGCGCCCGCATCAATTCCTCGTCCGGCGGGTCGATCCGCGCGACCGGCGTGGCGGCAAGGCGCGAGCGGAGATCGGGCAGCTTGACCTTCCATTCCGGCGGTGGCGCGTCGGCAACGACGACGAGCGGTCGCCGGACTTCCTGGGCGTGGTTCCAGGCATGGAATATCGTCGCTTCGGGCTGGCGCTCGGCATCGTCGATCATCTGCCCGCCGCTTTTCGCCGCGAAGATGCGCGCCAGCAGGCTGCGGCCGGATTTGCGCGGACCGACGAGCAGCACCGCCATGACGGGCCACGTACTCCAATGTTCCAGTTGGTGGACGACACGGGCATTGGATTCGCCGATCAGAAACTCGTCGTCCCGGGGGTCCGCCGGCCAATCGAACGGCAGCGCGAACTGGCTCATCCCCCGGTCACATTATCCGCCGGGGGAAGATTCGGCGGCGGCAGCGGTCGGCGGATCCGCAAGGTCGTGCCGCTTCCGACGACGATCCAGCCGCGTGATTCCAGTTCGGCGCGAAGCACTGCGGGTTCGGCGTCGAAGGCGATCCGCGCCACCGAAATGCCACCGAGCGCCAGACTTGTCGTGACCGCCGATTTCACCCCGGGCGTACCCCGCAGTGCCGCTTCGGTCATGTTGACCGAATTGACGCTTGGCGAGTCGTACTGGATCGTCACGATCACTCCGGCCGCCTGATCGGCGCCCGTTGCCGAGGCTTCTTCGGTCGCGGTGGCGGTAGGAGTCGGGGTCGGTGCCATTGGGCGACCGGCGGCAAGTCCCCTGTCGGGGGCAAGGCCACCGTTCTGCAATGCGGCCTGATAGATTTCGTCGAGCCGCTTCACGCCCGCGTCGAGCAAAACCGGCAGCGAATCGCCACTTCCGACGCGAAGGCTGAATTGGGCGATCAATTTGTTGTCGGGGCCATGTCGCGCCTGGAACACCCCGACGACCGGCCCGCCCGGCCATTGGCGATAGAGCTTGACCACGGGGATCAGGACGTCGGACGCGGCATATTGATCGAGGATGGTGCGCCACCAGCCGCGCCCGGGTCGCGTCTGCTGTCCGGCATTGAGCAGCAACCCATCGGGGCCGGTGCCGGCCGGGCGGACATAATCGACCGTGCTATTGGAGGTGCGATAGCGCGCCCATGCATCCTGCCACTCGGTCTTCTGCTCATAGGCGATGCGGGCACCACCGGACCACTCGATCGGCAGCAACAACATCGGCGCCGAGCGCGAGGTATCCGACGACACGCCGAGCATGCCGCCGGCACGTGCGCGGCTGAACAGCACGCCGAGCCGGGCGATGTAGCGATTGGGGCCAATCTGCTCATTCTCGACGACGATCCCCGACACGATCGAGTCGAGCGTGCTGTCGGACAGCGATCCCCCGCCCCTGCCAAGCCGTTGCGACAGCAATTGCCAGCCCTTGCGCTGCGCCAGCCGCCAGCCCGCATAGCGCGCGGCATTGGCATCCTTTGCCGTCACATCGACCTGGATTCCGTCGACCTCATAGGTGCCCGAGCTGTCGAACGGGGAGTTCTTCTCGACGCCGTCATCAGCCTGGGCGAGCACGATCCCGCCGCTCGTTGCGAGCAGCAGGGCGGCGGCGAGGCCGAGAGGTCCGGAAAAGCGACGATTGGGCATGCGCGGCCCTTTTGGCGAAGCAGACGTGGAAATCCAAGCAGGATATGTCTAGGCGGCGAGTATGAGCGATATCGATCGGGACAATGCGCCCTATACCTATGCCCAGGCCGGCGTTTCCATCGCGGCCGGCAATGCGCTGGTGCGCGCGATTGCACCGCTGGCCAAGGCGACGCGACGGCCCGGCGCCGACGCCGACCTGGGCGGCTTTGGCGGCTTTTTCGACCTGAAGGCGGCCGGTTTCGTCGATCCGCTGCTGGTCGCCGCCAATGACGGCGTCGGCACCAAACTCAAGCTGGCGATCGATAGCGGACGCCATGACGGGGTTGGCATCGATCTCGTCGCGATGTGTGCCAACGATCTGATCGTGCAGGGCGCCGAGCCTTTGTTCTTCCTCGATTATTACGCCACGGGAAAGCTCGACGCCGCCGTCGCGGAGCGAGTCGTCGCCTCGATCGCGGAGGGTTGCAAGCAGGCGGGCTGCGCGTTGATCGGCGGCGAGACGGCGGAAATGCCCGGCATGTACGCGGCCGACGATTATGATCTTGCGGGCTTCTGCGTCGGTGCGGTCGAGCGCGACCGCGTCTTGACCGGCCAGGATATCGCATCGGGTGACGTCGTCCTCGGTCTGGCGTCGAACGGCGTGCATTCGAACGGCTTTTCGCTGGTGCGCCGGCTCGCAACCGACATGGGCTGGAAGCTCGACCGGCCCGCGCTGTTCGACCAGAACGTGCTGCTGATCGACGCGCTGATGGCACCGACGCGCATTTATGTGCGCAGCCTGTTGCCGCTGGTCCGTGACGGGAGGCTGAAGGGACTCGCGCATATCACCGGCGGCGGGTTGCTCGAGAATATCCCGCGCGTCCTGCCCAGGGGTGCCCATGCAATGATCGATGCCGGCGCCTGGCCGCAACCCAGGCTGATGGCGTTCCTCCAGGCGCAAGGGCGGATCGAGCCCGCCGAAATGGCACGAACCTTCAACTGTGGGATCGGCATGGTCGCCATCGTCGCACGCGCCGAGGCCGACGGAGTCACCGCACTGCTCGAAGCGGCTGGCGAGACGGTATTCGCGATCGGCGAGGTTACCGAGGGCGAACGTGGCTGCACGGTCAGTGGCGGCGATGAAATCTGGAGCGGCCGCGGCAGCTGGTCCGCCACCCATCATGGTTAAGGCAAATGTCGGCGTCCTGATTTCCGGGCGCGGCTCGAACATGATGGCGCTCGCCCATGCGGCCGCCAACGCGGCAACGCCATTCAGAATCGCGCTTGTCGCGTCGGACAAGCCCGATGCGCCCGGCCTCGCCTGGGCGCGCGAGCACGGCATCGCCGCGTTCGCCTTGTCGCCCAAGGGCATGCCCAAGGCGGACTATGAGGCGGCGATCAACCGGGCGTTGCGCGACGCGCGGGTCGAGACCATCGCGCTGGCCGGCTATATGCGCTTGCTGTCGGACGAGTTCGTCGCGCGATGGCGCGGGCGGATTATCAATATCCATCCTTCGCTGTTGCCCAAATATAAGGGCCTCGACACCCATGCCCGCGCGATCGCGGCGCGGGACGCGGTGGCGGGCTGTTCGGTGCATATCGTGACCGAGGAGCTCGATGGCGGCGAGGTTCTCGGCCAGGCCGAAGTGCCGCTGCTGCCGGACGATACCGCCGAAACCCTCGCGGATCGCGTTCTCGCCGCCGAGCATCGCCTTTATCCGCAAGTTCTGGCAGATTTCGTCACGCGATGAGCCCGGATCCCAGCCTGCCGCTCGAAAAGGTCCGCGCCTTGTCGCTCGCGCTTCCGGGATCGATCGAAAAGCTTTCGCATGGTTCGCCCGGCTTTCTGATCGAGAAGGGCAAGTTCTTCGCCTATTTCTGGCACAACCACCATGGTGACGGCGAAACCGTGGTGATCGTCAAGACGAGCGGTCGGGAGGAACAGGCGATGCTGATCGAGCTGGATCCGGATTGCTATTACAGCCCGCCCTATCTCGGGCCGTCCGGCTGGGTCGCGATGCGGCTCGACCGCGACGATACCGACTGGGATCGTGTCGGCGACCGCATCGCCGCAAGTTGGGAACTGGTCGCGCCGCGACGCTTGCTTGAAATGGGTGGTCGATGAGTCACGAAGTACCGATCGAGGCGCCGGAGCCGACCGCGACACCGTCTCCGCCCATCGAGCCCGTCATGACGCCTGCCGAACAGGCGATCGAACGTGCCGAAGCTGCCGCAACGCGGCGGCGCTGGGTATCGCTTGCGGAACTGGTCGGCGTCGCGGGCCTGATTATCGCAGCGGTGAGCTTGTGGATGAGCTGGTCGGATCGACGTGCCGATATCGCGGACAAGCAGGCCGAGCAGGCGATCGAGAGCAAGGCGCGCACGCTCGTCACGATCAGCGGCGCGGTGGAACATGATGGCGAAACGATCAAGCTGAGCGATGCCGCTCACCCGCTGCACGATGTCGAGGTGACCTTTCCGAGCGCGCTGGGCATATCGCCGCAAAGCGGGCTGCTCGGACCCAAGATCGATTCGAGCTGGTTCGACGAGAAGCTGCTCGCGCTGGCCGACAAGGTACATCAGGGGCGGCTGCCGGTGATCCTGGCGGCGACTTATTGGGATGGCGACGTCAAGCGCACCGATCGCGCAATTTATGAAATCGCATGGGTCTCGGTGGCGCGGACGGCGGCGTTCGTGCGCGGTCGCAAACTCAAGATGCGCAATCTGGTGCTCAGCGACCGCAATGCCACGCCTGCGCGGCTCGAGGCGGCATGGGCGCGCCTCAAGCCGGCAGGGTAACGGGCTTCAGCCGACGATTTCTTCCGGCGAGAAGAAATAGGCGATCTCGATCGCCGCATTCTCGTCCGAATCCGAGCCATGTACGCTGTTGGCCTCGATCGACTCGGCCAGCTCCTTGCGGATCGTGCCGGGCTCGGCATTGGCCGGATTGGTGGCGCCCATGATATCGCGGTTGCGCTGAACGGCGTTTTCGCCTTCCAGCACCTGCACCACGACGGGGCCGGAAATCATGAACTCGACGAGGTCGTTGAAGAACGGACGCTCCTTGTGGACGGCGTAGAAACCGCCGGCCTGCTCCTTGGTCATCTGGATGCGCTTGGAAGCGACGACGCGCAGGCCGGCTTCCTCGAGCATCTTGGTGACCGCGCCGGTCAGATTGCGGCGGGTGGCATCGGGCTTGATGATCGAAAACGTACGATTGGCGGCCATGGCGGTCGCTCGCTCCTTGTAACGAGAAATAGCGGAAATGCGCCGGCTACCTAGTCGCGCGCGCCCAGCGATGCAAGGTCGGGTCGATGCCCGGTCAGGCCGCCTGCTCCCATCGACCGGCATCATTCTGTTTCCAGTAGCGCCGCTCGATATCGTCGCGACTGGCCAGCGCCTTCCACGCAACTCGCGCGTCGGTGATTCGCTCGCCATCGAAGAAGTGGAACGCGCGCTCGAAGTCGAGCGCGGCGTCCCGCCAGATGCCGTCCGCAAACGCGATGTAGCGCGCGCCATTGGCGGCAACGGGCTCCCCCGCGATCAACACCGGCTGGTCGGCATCGCCTGCCCCGCCCGCGCAACCATGCGGCAGGAAGCTCTCGGCATTGTAGGTCCATAACAGCTTGTCGAGCGCCGCACGCTGCGCCTCGCTTTCAGCGACCAGCAGGAGACGTGCGCCGCTCGACAGCACCTTCTCCGCGATTTGCGGCAAGGCCCGGTCGAGCGGCGTGGCGGTCAGATGATAGAAATCGACCTGCACGGCGCCCCTAATTTTCGAAATTGTCCGCGACGAACCGATCGAGCAGCCGCACGCCATAGCCGGTCGCGCCCTTGTCGAAGGTGGCGCCCGGCTTGTCGGCCCACACCATGCCGGCAATGTCGAGATGCGCCCAGCGCACGCCTTCGTCGACAAAGCGCTTGATGAACTGCGCCGCGGTGATCGAACCGGCGCCGCGCGGACCGACATTCTTCATGTCGGCGATCGGCGAGTCGATCAGCTTGTTGTAGGCGTCCGACAGCGGGAAGCGCCACAGCATGTCCCCCGAAGCCTTGCCGGCGGCGAGCAACTGATCGGCAAGCGAATCGTCGTTGGCGAACAATCCGCCATGTTCGTTACCCAGCGCGATGATCATCGCACCGGTGAGCGTGGCCAGATCGACAATCGTCTTCGGGTGATGCGTCCGCTGGACCCAGGTGATCGCGTCGCACAGCACCAGCCGTCCCTCGGCATCGGTGTTGAGGATCTCGATCGTCTGGCCCGACATCGAGGTAACGATATCGCCGGGGCGCTGCGCGTTACCGTCGGGCATGTTCTCGACGAGACCGCACACGCCGATGACATTGGCCTTGGCCTTGCGCAGCGCGATCGCCTTCATCGCACCCGCGACGGCGCCGGCACCGCCCATGTCCCATTTCATGTCTTCCATGCCGGGTCCCGGCTTCAGCGAAATACCACCGGTGTCGAAGGTCACGCCCTTGCCGACCAGCGCCAGGGACGGATCACCCGCGCCGGCACCGTTCCACCTGAGCGCGAGCAGCTTGCCTTCGCGTCGCGACCCCTGGCTGACGCCGAGCAACGCTCCCATGCCGAGCGCCGCCATCTCGGCCTCGCCGAGCACGGTCACTTCCAGCCCGAGACCATCGATTTCGGCCATCACCTTCTCGACGAACGATTCGGGATGGAGATGGTTCGGCGGCTCGGAAACGAGCGTGCGGGTCAGGCTGAGGCCTTCGGTAACAGCCTTCTGCAACACCCACGCCGCCTCGGCGCCATCAGGTGCACCGAACAGGACCACCGTCGTCAGCGTCGGCTTGGCCTTCTCGGGCAGTTTGGTGCGATAGGTATCGATGCGCCAGGCGCGTTGCGCCGCACCCGCCGCGAACCGCGCGACGGCCTTGGGCGATGCGCCCGCCGCGGCAAAATCGACGGCAACCGATTCGACGCCGGAGGTGAGCAGTCGCGCGGTGAGTGTGCCGCCAGCGCGCTCATAATCCGGCTCGCCGCCACTGCCGACACCGAGCAGCAGCGCGCGCCGCACGCCACCGTCGACCGGGAGGAACGTCTCGATGACGGCGCCCGCCTCGCCCTCAAACCGGCTGGCACGTGCTGCCGCGACAATCGTCTTCAGCGCGGCGGCGTCGATGTGTGCGCTGGAAAGCCGGTCGAGCCCGTCTTTTTCTACCGGCAGCGCAATCGTGTCGGTAGGTGCGGGTGCCGCGGCGGAAAAGCTGATCTTCATGAAAGCAGGTCTCGGTGTGATGATATCTGGAACTCGATGCCTCTAGGGCAATGTGGCGCAGGTGGCAAAGCACGGCCGTGATTGCAGCGCGGCGCCGGCGATGCGATAGGGCGGCGACCGTTGCCCCCGTTGCGGATTGTTGGGCGGGCTTGTTGGGGATGTGTTTTTCGCCGTGAAGCGTGCCTATCTGCTTGCGACCTGCGCCCTGCCCCTCGCCTTCGCGCTTATCGGAGGGGCTCATGCTCAGGATCTGACGCCGCCCGCCGTGGCGCCGCCGCCGCCGTCCGACCAGGCGGCGCCGTCGGATGACGATGTGCGCTTCAGCGCCGGCACGCTGGAGTATGACATCGACAGCGAGATCGTCACCGCAACGGGCGATGTGCGTATGTATCGCGAAGGGGATCGACTGCGCGCCGATCGGGTGGAATGGAACCGCAAGACCGGCAAGGTCACCGCAACGGGCAATATCGCGGTGACCAACCCCGGCGGCGATGTCGCTTATGGCGACTCGATCGAGCTGACCGACGCGCTCAAGGATGGCGTCGTCTCCAACATGCTGATCGTGCTTGGAAAAGGTGGGCGACTTGCGGCGCGGCGCGGAACACGCGCGCTCGACGAGACGGTCACGCTCGACGATGCCGCCTATACACCATGCTCGGTCATCGCCTCGAACGGATGCCCGAAGGAGCCGGCATGGAAGATCACCGCGGTGCGCGTGGTCTATCGACCGGGCCGCAACCGGATCTACTACAAGGGCGCGAGGATCAACCTTTTCGGCCTCCCGTCCCTGCCGCTGCCGGCATTTTCGCATCCCGCCAGCCAGGCCAATCAAAGCGGCTTGCTGGCGCCGGATCTGCGCTACGACCGCGTCAACGGCTTCGAATTCGCACAGCCCTATTATTTTGCGCTCGGCTCGAACCGGGGCCTGGTGCTGACGCCGCGCATCTACTCCGCCGTCTTGCCGATGCTGCAGGCCGACTATCAGGCGTTGACGAAGACCGGCGCCTACAAGATCGGCGCTTACGCCACCGTCAGCCGGCGCAGCGACGACCTGCTCACTTCGGCAACGACGACATCGCCCGAAGCGTTTCGTGGCTATGTCGACGGCGTCGGCCGGTTCCAGCTCAGCCCGGAATGGAGCCTGAGCGGCTCGTTGCGCGTCGCGACCGACCGCACCTTCCTGCGCCGCTACGACATCTCGCAGGACGATCGCCTGCGCAGCACCGTGAGCCTCGAGCGAATCGACCGCGACAGCTATTTCGCGGTGTCGGGCTGGGCGGTACAGACATTGCGCCTCGGTGACCGTCAGGGGCTGCAACCCGTCGCGCTGCCCGAGATCGACTATCGACGCCGCATTGCCGATGGTTTGCTGGGCGGCACGCTGCAACTTCAGCTGAACAGCCTCGCCCTCACCCGTACCGGAGGGCAGGACACGCAACGCGCCTTCGCCAGCGCGCAATGGGACCTGCGCAAGCTAACCCCGCTCGGCCAGCAGATCACGCTGACGGCCTTTGCGCGCGGAGACGTTTACAATGCCAACGACACGCTGGCCACGACGGTCGCGAGCTACCGCGGCGACCCCGGCTTTCACGGCCGCGCGATGGGCGCGCTGGCGTTCGACGTGCAATGGCCGTTCGTCGGCCCGTTTCTCGGCGGTACGCAACGTCTGACGCCGCGTTTCCAGATCGTCGCCGCGCCGCATACGGCGAATCTGCTGGTCCCCAACGAAGACGCCCGCGCGGTCGACCTGGAGGATTCGAACCTCTTCGCGCTCAATCGCTTTCCCGGTTATGACCGTTTCGAGGATTCATCGCGTATCACGGTCGGGCTCGACTGGAAGGTCGATCTGCCCAACCTTACGATCAACGCCAATGTCGGCCAAAGCTACAGACTTGATACGCGCCCGGTGCTGTTCCCGGAGGGAACCGGCCTGAGCGGTCGTGTGTCGGATATCGTTGGCCGCACCGAACTTCGCTACAAGGACTTCCTCTCGGTTACGCATCGCTACAGGCTCGACAAGAACAACCTTGCCGTGCGGCGCAACGAGCTCGACGCCACGATCGGTTCGAGAAACACCTATATTCTTTTGGGTTACCTGCGGCTCAACCGCAATATCGCGCCGACGCTCGAGGATCTGCGCGATCGCGAGGAGGCGCGCGTCGGGGCGCGTGTCCAGTTCGCGCGCTTCTGGTCGGTGTTCGGTTCGACCGTCATCGACCTGACCGATCGCAACGAAGACCCGACGTCGATGGCCAGCGGCTTCGATCCGGTGCGCCATCGTCTCGGCGTGTCCTATGAGGACGACTGTCTGAAGCTGGGTCTGACGTGGAAGCGGACCTATCAGGACACCGGCGACGCCAAGGCGGGCAACAGTTTCCTGTTGACGCTGGCTTTCAAGAATCTGGGTCGCTAAGCCGTCATTCAGGCGCGAGCGGCGAGTAGAAGAGTTCGAGCGCGCTACCGCGCGGGATGGGATGACGATAAAGTGATGAATTGGTTGACCAAAGCCAGGGCCGGTCTGGCCAGCGGCACGATGATCGCCGCGATTTCGATGGGCGCCGTTACTTCGGCACAGACGGTATCGGATGGCTCCGTGCCACAGGTCGGGCTCAATATCCCGAGCAACGTCCAGATTTTCGGCAAGCTGGACCCCAATGTCCGCAAGCCAACCGCGATCGTCAACGACGTCGTCATTACCGGAACCGACGTCGATCAACGCGCGGCGCTGATCATCGTCGCGAACCAGTTGACCAATCTCAGTGCCGAAGACACCAACCGGCTGAAGCTGCAGGTCTTGCGCTCGCTGATGGACGAGACGCTGGAAATCCAGCACGCCAAGGCCAACGAAATCAAGATTACCCCCGATGAGATCAACCAGAGCGTGGTGCGCGTCGCGGCTAACTTCGGCAAGACTCCGGCCGAGTTCGGCGCCTATCTTCGTTCGGTCGGCTCGTCGGAGCGCTCGCTGCGCCGACAGATCGAGGGGGAGCTGGCCTGGCGCCGCTTCCTCCAGCGCCGCGTCGAGCCGCTGATCAATGTCGGCGACGAGGAAGTGAACGGCATTCTCGCGCGCATTATGGCCTCCAAGGGCAGCGAGGAATTCCACCTCAAGGAGATATACCTCTCGGCCGGGCCGGATCGTGCGCAGCAGGTGTTCGCGCAGGAACGCCAGATGATCCAGGATATCCAGAAGGGTGAAAAGCCGTTCGAATATTACGCTCAATTCACCGAATCGAGCGCGCGCGCCAAGCTTGGCGATCTCGACTGGCTGAGCAACGAGCAGCTCTCGCAATTGCCCGACAGTCTCGCGACCCAGGCGCGAATCATGAAGGTCGGCGAGATTGCGGGGCCGATCGAGGTCCCGGGCGGTTTTTCGATCCTCTATCTGGTCGACAAGCGCCGCGTCCTCGAAGCCGATCCGCGTGATTCACAACTGACGCTGAAGCAGCTGAGCGTGAAGTTCGCGCCCGGCCTGAGCGAGGCCGATGCCAAGGCGCGCCTCCAGGCATTCGCCAAGGCGACCGAGGCAATTCGAGGCTGCGGTGACGTTTCCAAGGTCGCGTCGGCCATCGGCGCCGAAGTGGTGGATAACGCTTCGGTGCGGGTACGTGACCTGCCGGTACCGCTGCAGAAGATCATGCTCGAAATGCAGGTCGGGCAATCGACCCCGCCCTTCGGCTCCGTCCAGGAGGGCATCCGTTCGCTGGTTCTTTGCGGCCGCGACGAAGCGACGGAAGGCAATGCACCGACCGCGGCACAGATCCAGGGCAAGATGGAGGAACAGCGCGTCAACCGGCGCGCCGACCAGATGCTGCGCGATCTGCGGCGCGACGCGATCATCGAATATCGCTAGGTTCGCACGATGATTGCCCCCCTCGCGGTGTCGATGGGCGATCCGGCCGGAATCGGTCCGGAGATCATCGCCAAGGCTTGGGCGTTGCGGATGCGCGAGGGGCTTTCGCCGTTCTTCGCCATTGGCGACGTTCGCGCCGTTTCCGCCGTTTGGGATGGCCCAATCGCCGAGATTACCGCGCCCGATGAAACGGCTGCGGTATTCCAGCACGCGCTGCCGATTTTTGGCGTGGTCGACGGCGGGACGATCAAACCCGGTACGCCCGATGTGGATGGCGCGCGCTGCGCGCTTCACGCGCTGGAGATGGCGGTCGGGCTGGCGCGATCGAGTACCGTCGGTGCGCTGGTCACCGGGCCGGTGTCGAAGGCGCAGCTATATGCGATCGGCTTCACCCATCCCGGACAGACCGAATTCGTTGCCGAACGCTGCGGCATCGCGGTCGAAAATGCGGTGATGATGCTCGCCGGCCCAACATTGCGGGTGGTTCCGGCGACGACGCATGTGCCGCTGGCCCAGGTCGCGTCGATGTTGTCCGTCGAGTTGCTCGTCGCGAAGGGGCGCGCCACGGCGCGCGGGCTGATGCGGAATTTCGGCATTCTCACGCCGCGCATCGCCTTCGCCGGCTTCAATCCGCATGCCGGTGAGAGCGGCGCGATCGGGCGCGAGGAAATCGATTTCATCGCACCCGCGATCGCGATCTTGCGCGACGAAGGGATCGACGCGACCGGCCCGTTTGCCGCCGACACGATGTTCCACGAGCGCGCGCGCGCCACCTATGACGCTGCGATCTGCTGCTACCACGACCAGGCGTTGATCCCGATCAAGACGCTGTATTTCGATCAGGGCGTCAACATCACGCTCGGGCTTCCGATCGTGCGGACTTCCCCGGATCACGGTACCGCCTTTGGCATCGCGGGCAGGAACCAGGCCGAGCCCGGGGCGATGATCGCGGCGATCCGCATGGCGGCGCAAGCGGCGGCATTGCGTCGCGCGAACGGCGGATGACTCCTGACCTGCCGCCGCTGCGCGACGTGATCGCGCGGCATGGCCTCGCCGCCAGCAAGGCGCTCGGTCAGAATTTTCTCCTCGATGCGCAATTGCTCTCGCGTATCGCACGGGTTCCCGGTGATCTCACCGACGCCGAGGTACTCGAAATCGGTCCGGGCCCGGGCGGTTTGACTCGCGCGCTGCTCGCGGCTGGTGCGCGCGTGACGGCGATCGAGCGTGATCGGCGCTGCATTCCGGCGCTGGCCGAGCTGGCCGATGCCTATCCCGGCCGGCTGCGCGTGATCGAGGACGATGCGCTGACGGTTGATGCCCGGCCCTTGTTCGAAGGGCGGCCGCATATCGCTTCGAATCTGCCCTATAATATCGGCACCGCGTTGCTGGTGCGCTGGCTTTCCGCCGAATGGCAGCCCTGGTGGCAGAGCTTGACCCTGATGTTCCAGCGTGAAGTCGCCGACCGCATCGTGTCCCATGCGGGCGAAGACGCTTATGGTCGCCTCGCGGTCCTCGCTCAGTGGCGCGCGACGGCCAGGCTGGCGATGCCGGTGCATCGGTCCGCCTTCACACCGCCGCCCAAGGTGATGTCGGCCGTGGTGCACATCACGCCGGATGCGGCCCCCGACGGGGTGGTCTTTGCCACGCTCGAGCGACTTACCGCGGCGGCCTTTGGCCAGCGCCGCAAAATGCTGCGACAAAGCGTCAAATCGGTGCCCGGCGCCTTGGAAGCGCTCGAACGGCTGGGGATCGATTCGGCGCGACGCGCCGAAACGATAACGATCGAGGAATTTGTCGCTATCGCCCGCGCGCTGGGGTGATCAATTGGCGGGCGGCTTGGTCGTCGTGTCGACCGACGCGGTCGCGATCGGCGGTCCCTTGGCGATCACCGCCGCCAGCGTTCCAGCCTCGGCGCACGGGGCTTTGCCGCACAATGTCTTGAGCCTGGCGAGATTGTCGCGGGCGCGTTGCACCGCGCCCTTCGCGACATAGGCTTCGCCCTGCCCCTTCAGCGCAGCAAGATCGTTCGGATCGAGCAACAGCGCCTCGCGGTACAGCCGGATCGCCTTGCCCGGCAACCCGCGCGCCTGCGCCACCGCGCCCAGAACGACAAAGGCTTCGCGATTATGCGGATCGACCGCCAGTGCGGTTTCGAGCGCATCGGTCGCCGCATCGAGGTTGCCTGCCGCCTGCGCCGCGCGCCCCTTGGCGAGCAGTGCCATCGAGCGCGCATCGACCGGGGATTCCGTTTTCTGCCCATGCAGCGAAGCCGACACCGACAGCAGCGTCAGCGCCGCAGCGGCGGCGACGGTCGAATAACGCATGATCAACTCCAGTCTCGGCACGATGGCTCGGGCTAGCATGACCGCCGAAGGCGCGCGACAAAAAAGCCGTCGGTCGCATCATGCGCCGGCGTCAGGCGCACACCCTGGCCATGGACTCGCCCCGCCGGGAGGTCGAGCGCTTCGGCGCGCCAATCCGGGTGCGATGCGAGAAACGCGGCAGCCTGGCCCGCGCCTTCCTCGTCGAGCAGCGAGCAGACGATATAGACCAGCGCCCCGCCCGGCTTCACCAGCTTGGCGCCGATCGAAAGGACGTGCCGCTGTGTCGCCGCCAGTCGCGTCAGCCGGTCAGGCGTCAGCCGCCAGCGCGCCTCGGGGTTGCGGCGCCAGGTGCCGGTTCCCGAGCAGGGCGCGTCGATCAGCACGGTATCTGCGCTCCCCTGCCAATCCGCCAGCGCATCGATCTCGCGGTCCGGGTTGAGCAGGCGCGTCTCGATGATCGACACGCCGGCGCGCGTCGCGCGAGGCGCGAGGCGCGCCAACCGCGCGCGATCGGTGTCGGTCGCGAGAATCGCTCCGGAATTGTCCATCAGCGCGGCGAGCGCCAGTGTCTTGCCGCCCGCTCCCGCGCAGAGATCGACGATCCGCTCACCCGGCTTGGGATCGGCGGCCAGCGTGACGATCTGGCTGCCGGCATCCTGCACCTCGATCCGGCCCTCATTATAGGCAGGAATTTCGTCGAGATTGGTGCCTGCGGGCAATCGCCGACCGAGCGGGAGGCCCGCGATCGGCTCACCGATATCGATATCCGCGACCGAATGGTTGATGCGGATGTCGAGCGGTGCGCGGTCGATCAGCGCGGCCTGTTCGCGCGCGCCCAGCCCGGACGCGGCAAGCCGCTTGACGATCCAGGTCGGCGCGACGCCCACCTGCGCGCCCGGCTCGTCCGCGGCGATCGGTTCGGGCGCGTGGATGCCGCCATCGAACCGCGCCGCCACGTCGGCGTCGCGTTTCGCGACCGCGATCATCGCCGCGCGCCCCGTCGCCGGGCGGGGCCCGGCGAGGCGGATCGCGTCATAGACCAGTTCGCGCACCGCGCGGCGGTCCTTGCTGCCGGCATAGCGGCGTGTCGTGAAGTAGCGCGCGATCAGCGTGTCCGCCGCGGCACCCTGGTCGCGCGCGGCGGCAATGATGGTGTCGAGCAGCTCGATGGCGGCCTGGACTCGTGCCTGTGGGGTCACCGCGTGGGGTAATTCGGGGCTTCGCGGGTGATCGTCACGTCATGGACGTGACTTTCCGACAACCCGGCGCCGGTGATCTGGATAAAGCGCGCACGCTGCTGCAGGTCCTTGATCGTCGCTGCGCCCGTATAGCCCATTGCCGCGCGCACGCCGCCGACCAGCTGGTGGATCACGTCGCGTGCCGGCCCCTTGAACGCCACCTGCCCTTCAATTCCCTCGGGCACGAGTTTCATCTGGTCCTTGATGTCGCCCTGGAAATAGCGATCGGCCGAACCGCGCCCCATCGCACCGACCGAACCCATGCCGCGATAGGACTTATAGGCGCGGCCCTGATAGAGAAACGTGTCGCCCGGTGCCTCCTCGGTGCCGGCAAGCAGCGATCCGATCATCACCGACGAAGCGCCGGCGGCAAGTGCCTTGGCGATATCGCCCGAGGTGCGGATCCCGCCATCGGCGATCACCGGGACGCCGGCCCTGGCGCCGGCCTCGGCACATTCCATCACCGCGGTCAGCTGCGGCACGCCGACGCCGGCGACGACGCGTGTGGTGCAGATCGATCCCGGGCCGATACCGACCTTGATACCGTCGGCGCCGGCATCGATCAGCGCGCGGGTCGCTTCGGCCGTGGCAACGTTCCCGGCGATGACCTGCACCGAATTGGACAGCTTCTTCACCCGCTCGACCGCACGCGCGACGTCGCGGTTGTGGCCGTGCGCGGTGTCGATCACGACCAGATCGAGTTCGGCGTCGACCAGCGCCTCGGTACGCTCGAAACCCTTGTCGCCCACAGTCGTGGCGGCGGCGACGCGCAATCGGCCGGAGCCGTCCTTGGTCGCATGCGGATAGGTCACCGCTTTCTCGATATCCTTGACCGTGATGAGGCCGATGCAGCGATAGGCGTCGTCGACGACGAGCAGCTTCTCGATGCGGCGCTGATGGAGCAAGCGGCGAGCCTCCTCCTGCCCGACACCCGGCGCGACGGTGGCGAGGTTCTCATGCGTCATCAACTCGGAGACGGGTTGATGGGGGTTGCCGGCAAAGCGCACGTCACGGTTGGTCAGGATGCCCACCAGCTTGCCGCTGACCTCGACCACCGGGATGCCGCTGATCTTGTGCCGCGTCATCAGCGCCTGGGCCTCGGCGAGTGTGGCGTCGGGGCCGATCGTGATCGGGTTGACCACCATGCCCGATTCGAAGCGCTTGACGGCGCGCACGGCGGCGACCTGGGTTTCGATATCGAGATTGCGGTGCAGCACCCCGATGCCGCCCAACTGCGCCATGACGATCGCCATGTCGGCCTCGGTCACCGTGTCCATCGCGGCGGACAGTACCGGGATCGACAGGTTGATGCCGCGCGTCAGTTGCGTCGATGTGTCGGCTTCGCTGGGTACCAGCGACGATTCCGCCGGTATCAGCAGGACATCGTCGAAAGTGAGACCGAGGCGGATTTCCATGTGATGCCAGTTCCTGCGAGGGGCGAGTCGTGGCGGTCCATGTAACCAAAGGTCCCCCCGCTTGCTAGGCTGACGCTCGCCGGCGTCGCATTTCGCTATAACGCCGCCCGCGATATGCTAATCTTTCGCGACACCGGCCTGCTTCGCCGGCAACGTTATCGGGGGAACTATCATGGGTTTCACTATCGCCGTCCTGCTGCTGTTCATCGTGCTGATCTACATCATGATGAGCATCAAGGTTGTCCGCCAGGGTTATCAATACACCATCGAGCGGTTCGGCAAGTTCACCACAGCTGCGCAACCCGGCCTGACGCTGATCCTGCCCTTTTTCGATCGCGTCGGCCGCCGCGTGAACATGATGGAGCAGGTGCTGGACATCCCCGGCCAGGAAATCATCACCAAGGACAATGCGATGGTCGCGGTCGACGGGGTGGTGTTCTTCCAGGTACTCGATGCCGCCAAGGCCGCGTACGAGGTCAGCGACCTGTACGTCGCGATCATGCAGCTCGCGACGACCAATTTGCGTACCGTGATGGGCTCGATGGACCTCGACGAATTGCTGTCGAAGCGTGACGAGATCAACGCCCGCCTGCTCGCCGTGGTCGATCACGCCACCGAGGCATGGGGCGTGAAGATCACCCGCGTCGAGTTGAAGGACATTCGCCCACCCGCCGACATCGTCAACGCGATGACCCGCCAGATGAAGGCCGAGCGCGAGAAGCGCGCGACGATCCTCGAATCCGAGGCCGCGCGGCAGAATGAGATCAACCGCGCGGAAGGCCTGAAGCAGGCGCAGATCCTCGAGGCCGAGGGCCGCAAGGAAGCCGCCTTCCGCGATGCCGAGGCGCGCGAGCGGTCGGCCCAGGCGGAAGCGACCGCGACCAAGATGGTGTCGGATGCCATCGAGGGCGGCAGTACCCAGGCGATCAACTACTTCGTCGCGCAGAAATATGTCGAGGCGATCAGCCAGTTTGCCACCTCGCCCAACGCCAAGACGATCCTGTTCCCGGTCGAGGCGACCCAGTTGATCGGTACGCTCGGCGGCATTGGCGAGCTCGTCCGCGACGCGGTCAGCAACAATCCGGCGCCTTCGGCGCCGTCCCCTGCCCCCCGTACGCCACGTCGGCCCGGGCCGTTTGAGGGAGGTGCGGCATGAACTGGTCGTTGCTGAGCTGGAGCGCGGGCGCGCTGTGGCTTGCCGGCGCGCTGTTGCTGGCGATTGCCGAACTGCTCGCGCCCGGCTTCTTCCTGATCTTCGTGGCGGCCGCTGCGGCCGTGACGGGTTTCGTCCTGCTCGCCATGCCGGGGATGCATGCCATCACCCAGGTCGTGTTGTTCGCGCTGTTCAGCGCGGCGGCAATCTCGCTCGGACGTGGCTGGTATCAGCGCATGCGCGGGACCACGTCGGAGTCCAGCCTGAATGATCGCACCGGCAAGCTGATCGGCAAGACCGTCGAGGTGTGCGACGCGATCGTCGCCGGCGAAGGGCGCGTGCGGGTCGGCGACGGGGCGTGGAGCGCGCAAGGGCCGGACGCACCCGTCGGCGCCCTGGTTCGCATCGTCGGCGCCGAAGGCACCATGTTGCGGGTCGAGCTCGCCTGACCGCGTGCAACCGGCCGCTGGGCTCGTTTCGCGACGAGCCCAGCGGCCGGTGTCCGCCCGGTGTCAGCTCTTGCCGAACAGGCCCTTGGCGAAGCCGGCGATCTCGTCGACCGCGCTGCCGTCGCCATTCTGGTCGAGCATGCCGGTAAGTTTGCCCATCATCGCGCTGGCGTCACTACCCTGCGCGCCCAACAGGCTGGCAAACTGGCCCAGCGCACCCTCGCCGCCGATGTGGCCGACAATCTGCTGCAATATGTCGGATGAAAGGCCGGTCGAAGCGGCCGCGGTGTCGACCGTGTCCCCGGGGGCGCTATGCGCATGGCCGAGCGCGGTGATCGCGCTCGCCGCCTGCTCGGGCGAGATGCCGACCTTGGCAGCCAACCCCGCGACATCGACATTCGAAGCGATTTGACCCAGCAGTCCGTCAAGCATTCCCATCGCCTATTCCCTTCATGTCGGTCCCGGTACGACCTTCCTATCACGCCGTTGGGAAGGGTGCGAGGTCGGGCGGCACGAACGCAAGCCGGGCGGCCGCCGAATTGAGTAGCGCGCGGCTGTAGAAGCGTAGCGGCCAGTCGCGCTGGCCTGCGGGCGAAGCAAGCAACGCGTTGGCGGCATCGACCAGCGGCTCGGCCGGCGGGCGACTGGCGAGATGCGCCCGGATCCCCGCGACGAACGCGCGCGTAATGCTGTCATGATAGCCCTGCGTCGCGTCGTTCACCCCGCCGACGCTCTCATTGTAGCGGCTGATGATCGTCGCGATCTCGGCGTCGACGTCGATGTCGTGGCGATCGCGGATTAGCCACAGGGTCGCGCCAAGATGCGCCTCGTGCGTCCATTCGGCGCGGGGCAGCGTGCGCGCGAGCAGCCCCTCGCCGACATGGTGAATTGCGGCATCGTCGGCGAAGGGGCGGTATGGCAGGTCGGTCATTTGATCGGGCTTTCTTTCGGGCGCCCGATCCGTGATCGGGCCGTTCAGGCGTTGGCGGGGGTTCTGGGTGCGGCTTGCCGTACCCCCTCGTCGACATGATCCGCGAATTGGGCGAAATTCTCGACGAACAGATCGACCAGTCTGGCCGCCGTCGCGTCATATTCGGCCTTGTTGGACCAGGTCTCGCGTGGATCTAGGATCGTGCTGTCGACCCCGGCAACGGCGACCGGTACCTCGAAGCCGAAATTGGGGTCGGTGCGGAACTCGGCATGGTTCAGGCTGCCGTCGAGCGCCGCGTTGAGCAGCGCGCGCGTCGCCTTGATCGGCATGCGGCTACCGGTGCCATATTTCCCGCCGGTCCAGCCGGTATTGACCAGCCAGCAATCGACACCGCCCTTGGCGATCCGCTCCTTGAGCAGATTGCCGTAGATCGACGGGTGACGCGGCATGAACGGCGCGCCGAAGCAGGTCGAGAAGGTCGCATCGGGCTCGGTCACGCCGATCTCGGTGCCGGCGACGCGCGCCGTGTACCCCGACAGGAAGTGATACATCGCCTGGTCCGGCGTCAATTTGGAGATCGGCGGCAGCACGCCATAGGCGTCCGCGGTCAGCATCACGATGTTGCGCGGCACCGGCCCCATATTCTCGGTCGAGGCATTGGGGATGAAATCGATCGGATAGGCGCCACGGCTGTTCTCCGCGAGGCTCGCGTCGTGGAGGTCGAGCTGGCGCGTCACCGGGTCCATCACGACATTCTCGAGCACCGTGCCGAAGCGCTTGGTGGTCGCGAAAATCTCCGGCTCGGCGTCGGCCGACAGCCGGATCATCTTGGCGTAGCAGCCGCCTTCGAAGTTGAACACGGCGGTGTCCGACCAGCCATGCTCGTCGTCGCCGATCAAGGTGCGGCTGGCATCGGCGCTGAGCGTGGTCTTGCCCGTGCCCGACAGGCCGAAGAACACCGCGGTATCACCGTTGGGGCCGATATTGGCCGAGCAATGCATCGGCATCACGCCGTCGACCGGCAGCAGATAATTGAGCAGGCTGAACACCGACTTCTTCATCTCGCCGGCATATTTGGTGCCGCCGATCAGGATCAGCTTCTCGGTGAAATTGACCGCGATCACGGTTTCCGAGCGGCAGCCATGGCGCGCCGGATCGGCCTGGAAACTCGGCAGATCGATGATCGTATAGTCGGCGACGAAACCGCGGAGCTCCGACTCGTGGGGGCGGACCAGCATCGTGCGGATGAACAGATTGTGCCAGGCGAGTTCGTTGACGACCCGGACCCTGACGCGGTTTTCCGGCTGCGACCCACCGAACAGGTCCTGGATGAACAGGTTTTCCTTGTCCTTCAGCGCGGCCATGAAATCAGCCTTGAGCACGGCAAAATGCTCCGGCGACATCGCGCCGTTGGATTTGCCCCACCAGACGACGGACTCGGTCTCGGCATCGCGGACGATGAACTTGTCCTGCGCGGAGCGCCCGGTGTGCTTGCCGGTTTCGACGACCAGCGGCCCCTCGGCGGAAAGCTTGCCTTCGTTGCGCGCCACGGCGGCCTCGACCAGCCGCGCGGTTACCAGGTTCCAGTACAGGGTCGCTCTGGTTTCGATGCCCTGGGCTTCGAGCCCGGCGTCCGGAATCCGATCGCTCACTTTTATCACTCTCCTGAAACAGCGCCCACGCGCCACCGCATACGTATGCGGCTCGAATCGCGTTGCGCATATCGCTGGCACGCCGGTCGGTCAAATCGATCGAAAAACTCGTACAAGGCCCATGTGGTTGAGCCTTTCGGCGCTTTCGACTAACCGATGACGCCACATGGACAAGGCTCGCTCCGCATGACCGCTTCCATCGCGCTCGTCGATGACGACCGCAACATCCTCACTTCGGTGTCGATCGCGCTGCAGGCCGAGGGCTTTCTCACCCGCGTCTATTCCGATGGCGAGACCGCGCTCAAGGCGCTGATCGACAACCCGCCCGATCTCGCCATCTTCGATATCAAAATGCCCCGCATGGACGGGCTCGAGCTGTTGCGCCGGTTGCGCGAGAAAAGCGTCATTCCGGTGATCTTCCTGACCAGCAAGGACGACGAACTCGACGAGGCGCTGGGTCTCGCGATGGGCGCCGACGACTATATCGCCAAGCCCTTCTCGCAACGCCTGTTGATCGCGCGAATCCGCGCCATCCTGCGCCGTACCGAACTGGCGCAGACTGGCACCGCGGGCGGCGAGGAGCCGGGCGAGGTTGAGCTGGTTCGCGGCCGCCTGACGATGGATACCGCGCGCCACCGTGTCACCTGGGGTGGGACGCCGGTGACTCTGACGGTAACCGAGTTCCTGATCCTCGAAACGCTCGCGCAACGACCGGGCATTGTGAAGACGCGCAACCAGTTGATGGATGCGGCCTATCATGACGACATCTATGTCGACGACCGCACGATCGACAGCCACATCAAGCGCGTGCGCCGCAAATTCCGGCAGATCGATCCAGAGTTCGATGCCATAGAAACATTATATGGCGCCGGATACCGATTCTCCGAGGAGTGACGAGCGCGAACTGCGCTTCGGCTTTTCGACACGCGTCTCGCTGACGCCGCGTATCCTGTTCGTCAACATCTTCGCCCTGGCGCTGCTCGCCTTCGGTTTCTTCTACCTCGATTCCTACCGCAGCCGGATCGTTGACAGTCGTGTCGCCCAGTCCGGGCGCGAGGTCAGGCTGATCGCGGAGGCGATCGCCGCGGTGCCGACGGACCGGCGCGACGCGCTCGCGCTGCGCCTCGCGCACGATACCGGGACACGGATCCGACTCTATGACGCCAACGGTACCCCGCTTGGCGACACCCGCGCGCTCGGGCTGCGCAACTTCGTGCTGATCGATCCCGACAAGGAGGATATCGGGCAGCGCCTCGCCAGGCTCCTTGACGCGATGATCGACACCGTCGTCGATGCCGCGCGCGCGCCGCTGTATCGCGAGCGCAAGGGCGGCCTCGACTGGCCCGACGTTCGCACCGCCCGCGATACGCACACCACGCCCGCCACCGTGTGGCGCGCGCCCGATCGCACGCCGGTCATCACCGCCGCCGCCGCCTTGCCGGATGGAGGCGTGGTGATGACCACCGTCAACGCGCGTGACATCACCAGGACGGTGCGGGTCGAGCGCTATCGGCTCGGCGTGGTGCTTTTGATCACCGTGCTGTTTTCGGTCCTGCTCTCGCTGTTTCTCGCCCGCACGATCGTGCGACCGATGCGCCAGCTCGCCCGTGCGGCGGTGCGCGTGCGCCTTGGTCGGGCGCGCGAGGTCGTGGTGCCACGCCTGCCTGAGCGGCGCGACGAGATCGGCCTGCTCGCTCGCGCGTTGTCCGACATGAGCCTCGCACTGCGCGCACGGATCGACGCGATCGAGGCGTTCGCCGCCGATGTGGCGCATGAGATGAAGAACCCCCTCGCCTCGCTGCGTTCGGCGGTCGAGGGGCTGACGACGGTCAAGCAACCAGATCTGCAGGAAAAGCTTCTCTCGATCGTGCGCGACGACGTCCATCGGCTCGACCGGCTGATCACCGATATCGCCGAGGCGTCTCGCCTCGACGCGCAGCTCAGCCGCGCCAAATTCGAGCCGGTCGATATCGGCGCCATGCTCGCCGGCCTGATCTCGTCGCGCGAAGAGCGTGGCGTCGAACGCAACATCCGCTTTCGTTTCGATCGCGCCGACGAGCAGCCGATGCTGGTTCTCGGCGAGGGCGCCCGGCTGGTCCGCGTGTTCGAAAACCTCATCGAGAACGCCCTGTCCTTCTCGCCCGATGACGGCCTGATCACGATCTCAGCCGTGCGCAGCGCCGACATGCTCGAAATTCGCGTCGAGGATGAAGGGCCCGGCGTGCCCGAGGAGGCGCGCGAGCAGGTCTTCACCCGCTTCCAGTCGCTCCGTCCCGAAGGCGAGGCGTTCGGCCGGCACAGCGGCCTCGGTCTCGCCATCGCCAAGACGATCGTCGAGGGTCACCAGGGCAGCATCGCGGTCGAGGCACGGCAGGACCGGATGCGCGGCGCGCGCTTCGTTGTTCGCTTGCCCATGGCGCGGCCATGAGCGTGGCGCGGATCCATGCCACGACGGTCGCGATCGGCGGACGCGGGGTGATGATCGTCGGGCCATCGGGCGCGGGAAAATCCGATCTCGCGCTGCGACTGATCGATCGCGGCGCTGTGCTGGTCAGCGACGATTATACCGAATGTTTCGTGCGCGACGGCGCCCTGATGGCCGTGGCGCCACCGACGATCGCCGGCAAGATCGAGGTTCGTGGAATTGGCATCGTCGACATGCCCCATGCGGGCGAGACTCCGGTCGCGATGGTCGTGACTCTCGCTGCCCGCGTCGATCGTCTCCCCGAGCCCGGCACCACGCATATTGCCGGAATAGACCTTTTTGCGCTGGCGCTTATCGCTTTCGAGGTCTCGGCGCCGATCAAGGTGGAAATCGCGCTGTCGCGACTGGTAGAGGGCTAGGCGATGACCAGCACACCCAAGGATATCCTCCTCGTCACCGGCATGTCCGGCGCGGGCAAGTCGACCGTGTTGCGGACGCTGGAGGACCTTGGCTGGGAAGTGGTCGACAACTTGCCCCTGCTGTTGCTGGAGCGCCTGTTGAGCGCGCCGCCGGCCGAGGGTGCCGACGGCCCCGATCGGCCGCTGGCGCTCGGCATCGGCGCCGGCACCCGCGATTTCGACGCCGGCCGCATCATCCACCGCGTCAACGCGCTGCGCGATCGGCACGATATCGGCACGCTGTTCCTCGATTGCGCCGGCGGAGAGCTCGAGCGGCGCTATTCCGAAACCCGTCGCCGCCACCCGCTGGCGCTCGACCGCCCGGCTTCGGACGGCATCGCTCGTGAGCGCGAATTGCTTGCCCCGCTGCGCACCTGGGCCAACCGGCTGATCGACACGACCGATCTCGGCGCCAACGAACTGGCCCAGCAGATCCGCGCCATTTTCGCCGGTGAACGCTCCGGCGAGCCGACGCTGCTGGTGACCTCCTTCGGTTTCGCGCGCGGCCTGCCGCGTGGCGCCGACCTGGTGTTCGACATGCGCTTCCTGCGCAACCCGCACTGGGTCGAGTCGCTGCGCCCGGGGACGGGGCTTGATGCGGACGTCAGTGCCTATGTTGCCGGCGACCCGGCCTATGACGAGGCGATGGCGGGCATCGAATCGTTGCTGCTGTTGCTGCTGCCGCGCTATCGAGCGGAAGGAAAATCCTATGTCACCATCGCGTTCGGCTGTACCGGCGGGAGACATCGCTCCGTCCATGTCACGGAGCGGGTGGCGGCACGGTTGCGTGCGGCGGGATTTTCGCCCACGGTCGCGCACCGCGATCTGGCGGCCGCTCCCCAGGACTCACTGGAGGGGGCGCCGCAGGGCCAGTCTGGGGACGGGACGACTTTGATAATGAAAGAATCCGGGCAATGATCGGCCTTGTCCTGGTGACGCACGGCCGCCTCGCGGAAGAGTTCGTCACGGCGATGGAACATGTTGTCGGCAAGCAGGAGCGCATCGCGACGATCGCGATCGGCGCCGACGATGACATGGAGGCCCGGCGCAAGGACATCGCCGACGCCATCGCGGCGGTCGATATCGGGCGCGGCGTCATCGTGCTGACCGATCTGTTCGGTGGCACGCCATCCAACCTTGCCATCTCGCTGATGGAGCGCGGTCGCGTCGAGGTCATCGCCGGAATCAATCTGCCGATGCTGATCCGGCTCGAATCGGCACGCAAGACGATGAAGGTGGTCGATGCCGTCGCCGCCGCGCGCGAGGCGGGCCGCAAATACATCTCGGTTGCGTCGGAAGTTCTCGGCGAGGCCGCCGCCTGATGTCGATCAGCCGTCGGGTCCTGATCGCCAACAAGCGCGGCCTTCATGCGCGCGCCAGCGCCAAGTTCGTCACGCTCGCGGCGATCCAGCCCTGTGAAGTCGCCGTCGAAAAGGACGGTGCCGGCTCGGTGACCGGCACGTCGATCATGGGACTCATGATGCTCGGCGCCGCGATGGGCGACAGCATCGTCATTTCGGCCGAGGGCGATGGCGCCGAGACCGCGGTCGCGACATTGTGCGAACTGGTCGAGGCCAAGTTCGGCGAGGACTGATAGCTTGCCGCGTGAAATTACCGCCTATTCCAACCCGCTGATCAAGCGCGTCCGGGGCCTGCGCGAAAAGCGCCATCGTCGCGAGGAAGGGCTGTTCCTGGCCGAGGGGCTGCGTATCCTGACCGAGGCGCGCGAGGCGGGCCGGCTGCCCGTCTATCTGTTCTTCGCGCGCGACAGCGCCAACCATCCCCTGGTTCGCGCGCTCGTCGCCGATGTCGAGGCGGCGGGCGGCGAGGCGATCGAGACTGTCCCCGACATCCTTTCCAAACTGTCGGGCAAGGACAATCCGCAAGCGGTCGTCGGGGTGTTCGAGGAATTCGCGGTCACGCTCGACCAACTCGACCGCACCCGCTCACCGATCTGGCTGGTCGCCGAGCGGCTGCGCGACCCGGGCAATCTCGGCACGATCCTGCGCACCGGCGACGCCGTCGGCGCCGGCGGACTGATCCTGATCGGCGATTGCGTCGATCCCTTCTCGGTCGAGGCGGTGCGCGCCAGCATGGGCGCGCTGTTCACCGTACCCGTCGTCCAGTCGGGCTGGGGCGAGTTCCTCGTCTGGCTGCGGACCGGCCCGGCGCAACTGGTCGGCCTGAGCCTCGACACCGACCACGACTATCGCTCGGCGCGCTATACCGCTCCGACCTTCCTGCTCACCGGCAACGAGGCGCAGGGCATGCCTGATGGCTATGCCGCGGCCTGCGATTTGCTGGTCAAGATCCCGATGCGCGGCAAGGCCGACAGCCTCAACGCCGCCGTGGCGACCGCCGTCATGGCCTATGAAGTGCTCGCCCAGTGCGGCGGCTGAACGCGCAGCGGATACGTCCTCCATTAACCTCGCGATGATCGCCCGGCACGTCGCCGGGTAGCGAACTTAACCGGGGAGTCACCTGCGGTTCAGCGTTCGTGCGCTAGCGATCGGGCCTGGAGACCGGTCATGAAATTCATATCTGCCCTTGCCATCCCGACAATGTTCATCGCTGCGGCAGCGAGCGCGCAGCTCCCGCAACCGGCGCAAGCACCATATCGTGCCAGCGGCAGCGGGCCCGACTGGACGCTGCGAATCGACCATGGGCTGATCGCCTTCGCCGCGCCGCGCAGTCGCCTGCGGGTCGTCGCCCCCGCCCCCGTTGCGCGGCCCAGCTTCAACGGGCTGCGCTACGTCACGCCGCGGATTACCGTCGACGTGACCTATGCGCGGTGCATCGACGCGCTCACCGGCGACTCGTTTCATGACCGCGTGACCGTGACGGTCGGGCGGAAGAACTTCAGCGGCTGCGGCGGCGCAAAGCTGGCACCAACGCTGGCACTGTCAGGTACGCGCTGGATGATCGCGGCGATCGACGGCCGCCCGGTGCGGACCGCGCGGGCCACCGACATCAGCTTTACCGACACGCGCATCGCGGGCAACGCCGGTTGCAACAGCTTTGGTGGTGCTTACCGCCTCGCCGGTGACCAACTGAGCACGGGCCAGGTCATGTCGACGCGGATGGCATGCGCTGGCCCCGGAATGGACGTCGAGGGGCGGTTCTTCGCGGCAATCGCCAACGCGCGCGTCAGGCGCAGCGGCACCGACACGATTACGCTGTCGGGCGGCAACGGCACGATCGAATTGCGCGCCGTTCGCTGAGCTGGCGACGCGGCACGCGATTCAGCCGTGGCGCTTGCGCTGCTCGGCGATCCAACGCAGCTCGCCCTGTGACTTGGTGTCGTTCGGGTCCAGTTCCAGGCATTTGCGATACATCGCTTCGGCCTCGTCGAGCTTGCCTTCCTCGACCAGATTATAGCCCAGGCCGCGCCACGCGCGTCCGCGCTCGACCTTCAGAGACGCGGCGTCAAACGCTGCGCTTTCGGCCGCGCGGCGATAAGTGGCGTCGGATGCCGGCCAATTGCGCTGCCGTTGATAGGCAAAGCCCAGTTCATTGAGATAATGGGCGTGATGCGGCGCCATCGTCACCGCGCGCTCCAGCAGCACTGCCGCATCGCTGTAGTGATGGCCGTCGTCGAGAATATAGCCTTTGAGAAACAACGCCGTGCACCAGCCTGCCCCAATCGCGACCGCCGACTTCTTCGCGGTCGCGGACATCGTCATGTACTGCAACGCTTCCGCCGGGCTCTCGCTGCAGTAGATCGCGCGGGTCTCGCTGCCGAACTGCCGCTGATAGGCTTCGAGTGCGGGATCGAGGACAAGCGTCGCCTCATCCAGCTTGCCGTCGGCGACCAGCCTCTCGGCGCGATTGACGGCGGCAGCCTGCGGGTCGAAATCGGTTTGCTTCTCGGGCGCCGCAGGCAAGCCGGCCAGGGCGATGGCGATCGCGACGGCAAATATGGTCATGTGCTCCTCCCGAAAGCGTGGACGCTATGAGCCTTTGGTGCAGGCGCCACCAATAATGGTCAGCCCCAAGTCATTCCGCCGCCTCGCCGATATCCTCGATCAGCTTGGGTGTATCGCCGTAGCGCGCCAGCGCCTCGACCGGCGCGACCTCCTCGATGTCGCGGGCGCCGGGTTCGATATTGAGATCGCGCAGCTTGCGCGCGGTCACCAGGGTGCGCGATTCGAAGCTGGCGACGAAGCTGTTATAGTTGTTGACCGCGCTGGTCAGTCCGCCACCGACCTTGCGCAGATCGCCCGCCGCCTTGGCGAGGCGGTCGTATAGTTCCTTGCCCAGTTCCCCGATCTGGCGCGCTTCCTTGGCCAGCCGCTCCTGCCGCCACACCGCCGATACCGTGCGGGCAATGGCGATGAGATTGGTCGGGGTCGCCAGCAGCACGCGCTTCTCGAACGCGAAATCCCACAGTACCGGGTCATGTTCGAGCGCCGCCGAGAGGAAATGCTCGCCCGGCACGAACATGATGACATAATCGGGCGCGTCGGCGAACTGGCTCCAATAAGCCTTGTTGCCGAGCGCGTTGACATGCGCGCGCATCGCCGTCGCGTGGAGCGCCAGGCCCTTTAGCCGCTCGGCCTCGTCGACCGCGCCGAACGCGTCCTGATAGGCGTTGAGCGACACCTTGGCGTCGATCACCAACGCCCGTCCGCCCGGCACGCGGATGATCGCATCGGGCCGCAACCGCCCGCCCTCGTCGTCGCTGACGCTGACCTCGGTCTGGAAATCGGCATGTTCCGACAATCCGCAGGTTTCGAGCACGTTCTTCAACTGCTGCTCGCCCCAGCGCCCGCGCGACTTGGGCGCGTTGCGCAGCGAGTTGACCAGTTTGGCGGCCTCGCTGCTGACCTTCTCCTGGCCGATGCGCATCGCCTCGATCTGGCCCTTCAACTCGCTGAACGCGCCCTTGCGCTCGGCCTCGACCTTGCCGACCGCCTCCTCGTAGCGCAGCAACCGATCGCTGACCGGCTGCAGCATCGATTTGAGATTCTGCCCGGCCGTCTCTTCCGACTGGCGGAAGCGTTCATCGGCGCGCTTGAGGAATACCTCCTGCGCCTGACCCAGCGCCTTGGCGGACAGCTCGGCAAACTGGCCGGCCATCGCCTCCTTCGCCTCAAGCAACTCCTTCTGGCGCGACTCGAAGGCCGAGGCGAGCGTCTTGAGCTCGATATTCTCCAGCCGCGCAATGTCGCGCTCATCGCGCAACAGCGCCGCTTCCTCACGGAGTTGATCCGCACCGCGCGCGCGTTCCTCGGCCGAGGCGAGGTCGACGATCGCACGCTTGAACTCCTCGGTACGCGCGTCTCGCTCCGCGCGGAGTTGCGCCGTGCCGCGACCGCCAAGCAGCCACCCGACCAGCAGCCCGGCGACGAGCGCCGCCGCCACCACCAGCGCTGTCATCATCCCGCCCATTTACGCCTCGCACAGAACATTCGGCGAACTTTCTACCCGCTGCGTGTCATTTGGCAAAGCGGCTTGCGATGGAACGTGCTGGCGCTACCTATCGGCACATGCTCAGCGATATCGAGATATCCCGCGCCGCCACGCTCCAGCCGATCGGCGAGATCGCGGCGCGCGCCTTGCTCCCAGCCGCGGCGATCGAGCCCTATGGCCACTACAAGGCCAAGATCGACCTTGCGCGGGTGCCGCCGCCGACATCGCAAGGCAAGCTGATCCTCGTCACCGCGATCAATCCCACACCGGCCGGCGAGGGCAAGTCGACCACCTCGGTCGGCCTCGCCGATGCGCTCAACCGCATCGGCCGCAAGACCATGCTGGCATTGCGCGAGCCGTCGCTCGGCCCCTGCTTCGGCACCAAGGGCGGCGCGACCGGCGGCGGCTACGCCCAGGTCGTGCCGATGGAGGACATCAACCTCCATTTCACCGGCGATTTCCACGCCATCACCTCGGCGCACAATCTGCTCGCCGCGATGATCGACAACCATATCCATTGGGGCAATGCGCTCGACATCGACACGCGGCGCATCGTCTGGCGGCGCGTGCTCGACATGAACGACCGTGCCTTGCGCGACATCGTTCAGTCGCTTGGCGGACCCGCCAACGGCTATCCGCGTGAATCCGGTTTCGACATCACCGTCGCGTCGGAAGTGATGGCGATCCTCTGCCTCGCCCACGACATCGCCGATCTCGAAGCGCGCCTCGGTCGCATCGTCGTGGCCTATACGCGCGACCGTCAGCCCGTCACGGCACGCGACCTCAAGGCGGATGGCGCCATGGCGGTGCTGCTCGCCCAGGCGATCAAGCCCAACCTGGTCCAGACGCTCGAGGGCAATCCCGCGCTGATCCATGGTGGTCCGTTCGCCAACATCGCGCATGGCTGCAATTCGGTGATCGCGACGCGTACGGCGCTCGGCCTCGCCGATTATGTCGTTACCGAAGCCGGCTTCGGCGCGGATCTCGGTGCCGAGAAGTTCTTCGACATCAAGTGCCGCCAGGCCGGACTCGCGCCGGCGGCGGTTGTGCTTGTCGCGACGGTGCGCGCGCTCAAGATGAACGGTGGCGTCGCCAAGGCGGACCTGGCCCGGCCGGATCATGAGGCGGTGCGGCGTGGTGGCGTCAATCTGTCACGCCATATTGAGAATATCCGCCAGTTCGGCGTACCGGTGGTCGTCGCGGTCAACCGCTTCGACGGCGATACGGACGAGGAGTTCGAGGTCATCCGCGAAATCGCCGCCGCGCAAGCCACCGAGGCGGTGCTGTGCACGCATTGGGCCGAGGGCGGTGTCGGGGCCGAGGCGCTCGCACGGCACGTGGTGGATCTGTGCGACAACGACGCGCCGCACTTCGCACCGCTCTATGGCGATGAACTGCCGCTGTTCGCCAAGATCAACACCGTCGCGACGCGCATCTATCGCGCCGAGGCGGCGGTCGCCGATCCCTCGATCCATCGCCAGCTCGCGCGCTGGGAGGCGGCCGGTTTCGGGCACCTGCCGGTGTGCATGGCCAAGACGCAGTACAGCTTCTCGACCGACCCGACGAAACTCGGTGCGCCAACTGGTCACGTCGTCGACGTGCGCGAAGTGCGGCTGTCGGCCGGCGCCGGCTTCGTCGTGGCGATCTGCGGCGAGATCATGACCATGCCCGGCCTGCCCCGCGTTCCGGCGGCGGAGAATATCCGGATCGTCGATGGGGTGATTCAGGGGCTATTCTGACCCGCACGGCCCTGTTCGCACCTGATCAGCAGGAAATGATTTTTCGTGAAGCTGCTATCTCACGAGATGTATCAGTAATAATAATGGATTCCAGCGATTTATGGAAATATCTTCGCGCTAAATCGAAAGCGTGAAATCCAAAATAGCAGGTGGCGAGCAGGACCGTAACCAGGTGGCATCCGCCTGCCAGCAGGCGAACCTTGGCTTCAACCACAATGAGAAAGAGCGGGGCGACGCGCATTGCGCGCCGTCCGCCCTCACCTTGCGATGATTAGCGGCATTGTTGAATCGATCCGTGCGCGGAGCCCAGATCGGCGGCTCAGGCCGCCTTGCGCATCTTGGCGAGCTTCTTGAGCGCCATGTCGCGCTTCAGGCGCGAGATATGGTCGATGAACAGTACGCCGTTGAGATGGTCGATCTCGTGCTGGATGCAGGTCGACAGCAGGCCGTCCATTTCCTGCTCATGCTCCTTGCCATCGGCATCGAGCCATTTGACGCGGCAGCGCGCCGGGCGCTCGACCTCGGCATATTGCTCGGGAATCGACAGGCAACCCTCGCTGTAGCTGGCGAGATCGTCGCTCAGCCACAGCAGTTCGGGATTGACGAAGGCCATCGGCTGGCGCGCGCGCTTGGCATCCTCGCCCTCGCCTTCCGGCTCCTGCAGGTCGATCACGACGATACGCCGTTCGATGCCGACCTGCGTCGCCGCGAGGCCGATGCCGTGCGCGTCGTACATCGTGTCGAACATATCGGCGATCGTGTCGCGAACCTGGTCGTCGACGGTTTCGACGGGTTTGGCGACGGCGCGCAGGCCGGGATGCGGCACTTCGAGGATTTGCAGCAAGCTCATGAGTGCGAGCTAGGAAAGGTCGGGCGACTCGTCAAGCGACAGGACGCCGTGCGCGCAGTGCCTGGGCCAGCGTCCCCTCGTCGAGATAGTCGAGTTCACCCCCGACCGGCAGGCCGTGTGCCAGTTGGGTGACGCGTACCGGGAAGCGCTCGATCCGGTCGGAGATGTAATGCGCGGTGGTCTGGCCTTCGAGCGTCGCGTTCATCGCCAGCACGACCTCGTCGATGCCTCCGGCCTCGATCCGGCGCACCAGCGAATCGATCGTCAGGTCCTCGGGCCGTACCCCCTCCAGTGCCGACAGCCGCCCGCCGAGCACGTGGAAGCGGCCCGGGAACAAGCGCGAGCGATCGAGCGCCCACAGATCGGCCACTTCCTCCACGACGCACAGCGCGCGTGAGTCGCGGCGCGGGTCGGCACAGACGCCGCACGGGTCCGTCGTGTCGACATTGCCGCAGATGGTACAGGTGGCGAGTCGCTGTTCGACCGCGGTCAGCGCCGCCAGGAGCGGCCCCAGTGCGGCCTCGCGCTTCTTGAGCAGGTGCAGCACGGCGCGCCGCGCCGAACGCGGGCCAAGGCCGGGAAGCCGGGCCAGCGCCTGGGTGAGCGCCTCGATCTCTGGTGATGCCATGGAGAACAGATAGGGGGTTGCGCACCCCTCTGCCAAGCGGCGAGAGAGACAGCATGCGGATCGTCTTCATGGGAACCCCCGACTTCGCCGTGCCGGTGCTCCAGGCACTGGTCGATCATGGCCATGATGTGGTGGCGGTTTACAGCCAGCCGCCACGCCGCGCCGGGCGCGGCAAGTCGCTGTCCCCTTCCCCGGTGCAGCGTCGTGCCGAGATGCTGGGGCTGGAGGTGCGCACGCCGGTCACCTTGCGCGACGCGGCGGAACAGACGCGCTTCGCGACGTTGCGCGCCGATGTCGGCGTCGTGGCTGCCTATGGCCTCATCCTCCCACGTGCCGTGCTCGACGCGCCGCGGCATGGCTGTCTCAACGTCCATGGGTCGCTGCTGCCGCGCTGGCGCGGCGCGGCGCCAATCCAGCGCGCGATCCTTGCCGGCGACACCGAGACCGGCGTCGATATCATGCAGATGGAGGCCAGGCTCGATACCGGACCGATCCGGCTGGAGGAGAGCACGCCGGTTGCCGGCAAGACCGCTGGCGATCTCACCGCCGAACTCAGCGCGATGGGCGCGCGACTGATGGCGACGGTTCTTGCTGATCTCGCCGCCTACCCCCCGGTCGCGCAGGCCGAAGAGGGCGTCACCTATGCCGCCAAGATCGACAAGGCCGAGGCGCGGATTGATTTCGCCCAACCAGCCATTGCGATCGAGCGCCAGGTGCGCGCCTTCAACCCCGCGCCGGGCGCCTTCTTCGAGCATGATGGCGAGCGCATCCGTATCCTCTCCGCCGTCGTCGAGCCGGGGACCGGCAGCGCCGGCACGGTACTCGACGACGATCTCGGCATCGCCACCGCGACCGGCGTGATTCGCCCGACCAGCCTGCAACGCGCCGGGCGAGGCGTCATGACGGCACCCGAATTGCTGCGCGGTTTCGCGATCCCCGCCGGCACGCGGCTCGCGTGACGCGCTTCGCACTGACGGTCGAATATGACGGCCGGCCCTTCATGGGCTGGCAGCGCCAGCCGCACGGCCCCAGCGTGCAGGAAACGATCGAGACCGCCGTCCATGCCATCACCGGCGAGCAAGTCGCGGTACACGCCGCCGGGCGCACCGATGCCGGGGTCCATGCCACCGCGATGCGCGCGCACCTCGATATCGCACGCCCGATCACCGCGTTCCGGCTCGGCGAGGCGCTCAACGCGCTGGTCCGCCCGGCCCCGGTCGCGATCCTGGCCTGCCAGGTCGTACCCGACGACTGGCATGCGCGCTTCTCCTGCCTTGGCCGGCGTTACGAATACCGCGTCGTTACAAGGCGTGCGCCGCTGACCTTCGAAGCGGGGCTCGCCTGGCGCGTGCCGACGCCGCTCGATGCCGCGGCGATGGCAACGGGTGCCCGGCACCTCGTCGGCCGGCACGACTTCACCACCTTTCGCTCGGCGCATTGCCAGGCCGACAGTCCGCTACGCACGCTCGACCGGCTCGACGTGATGCGGGAGGGCGACCGCATCACCATATTCGCCGAGGCGCGCTCGTTCCTGCACCATCAGGTGCGCTCGATGGTCGGTTGCCTGGCGCTCGTCGGCCAGGGCAAATGGTCGCCCGACGACATGGCGACGGCGCTCGCCGCGCGCGACCGTGCCGCGCTCGGGCTCAACGCGCCGCCCGATGGGTTATATTTCGTCGGCGCGGACTATCCGCCAGTCAGCGACTGAATTTCGCCGCCAGTTCGACATGCGTCGACCAGCGGAACTGGCCGACCGGCTGAACCCAGTCGAGCCGGTATCCACCCTGACACAAAATCTCAGCATCGCGCGCAAAAGTGCCGGGATTACACGAAACATAAGCGATGACGGGCGTCGTCGCTTGTGCCAGTTGCAGCACCTGCTCGCGCGCGCCGGCGCGCGGCGGATCGAGGATGATCGCGGCGAAGCGGTTGCTCTCCTCGGTGGTGAGCGGGCGGCGGAACAGGTCGCGATGATCGGCGAAGACCTTTCGCCCGGCCAGCGTCGCCGCCGCCTTGAGCGCACCGATCGGGTCGCGCGCGCCTTCGGCGGCATAGACCCGCACCGGCAGTGCCAGCGCGAAGGTGCCGAGCCCGGCGAACAGGTCCGCGACCGTCGCCGCATCGCCGATCGCCAGCCGCACCGCCGCGACCAGCGCCGCTTCGCCCTCGCGCGTCGCCTGGAGAAAGGCGGCATAAGGCAGCGGCACCGCGACACCGCCGAGCGTGATGGTGGCCGGCTCTGGCTCCCAGCGATTCTCCGGGCCATCGCCATTGTCGATTGCGATCCGCGCGACGCCATGGCGTTGGGCAAAAGCGGTAATGGCCTCGGCGGCCGCCAGCCCTTCAGCGGCGATGCCCTCGATCAGCAGGTCGGGCCCCTGATCCGCCTCGACCAGATGCAGGCGAACGCGACGCTTCGGCTTCATCAGCTTGCTCAGCAGCGCACGCAGCGGGGCGATCAACGCGAACAGCGCCGGGGTCAGCACCCAGCATTCCTCGAGATCGATCAATGCATGGCTGGCGCTCTCGCTGAACCCGATCCGCACCCGCCCGCCGCCAAGTTCCGCCTGCAAGGCCGCGCGGCGCCGTGTGCGCGGCGGTGACAGCAATGGTTGGCGTATCTCGGTGGCGAGCCCGTGCGCGGCCAGCGCACCCTCGATCCGGTCGGAGACGAAGTCTGCATAGCAGGCATCGTCGATATGCTGCAGCTGGCAACCGCCACAGCTGGGGAAATGACGGCATGGTGGCGTCGCGTGATGCAGGCCGGCAACGACGGTGCCATCGGCCCTCAGCGTGTCGCCCGGCGCCGCCAGCGGGGCATGGCGCCCATCGGCGGTCACGCCGTCGCCGCGCCCGGCGATGCGGATGATGGTGTCACTCACAACGAACCCCTTACAACCGTCAGTGCCGCCGCGAGATCGTCGGCGATGAACGCGCCGCCCAGGCGCCGTGCCGCCTCGGCATGAAGCCACACCCCGGCTCCCACCCGATCGAGCGCCGGGCCCGTACCGGCCGACATCATCGCCGCGATCGCGCCGGCAAGCACATCGCCCGAACCGGCGGTCGACAGCCAGCCGCTTGCCGGCTCGGCAAAGCGGATCCGCCCGTCGGGTGAGGCGATAACCGTGTCGGCGCCCTTGAACACGACGAAAGCGCCCGCGCGCCGCGCCGCCGCGCGCGCCGCGTCGGTCTTGCTGCCGGGCGGTGCGCCGAACAGCGCGGCGAACTCGCCGGCGTGCGGCGTCAGTATCGTGGTCGCTCGGCGCGCGGCCAATTGGCCGAGGCGCTGGTCGTCGAGCAGATGCAGGGCATCCCCGTCAATCACCAGGGCAAAGGGGCTGGCGAGCGCCGCGTCGAGCCGGGCGACGGCCTCGCCATCGCGCCCAAGGCCTGGGCCGACCAGTACGGCGCCAATCCGCTTGTCGGCCAGCGCGTCGCTCCCCCATGGTTTGCGCACGATCGCATGCGGCGCGGCGCGCGTGCCGTCACCCAGCAGCAGAACATAACCGGCGCCGGCCCGCATCGCTGCCTCGGCGGCGAGTTCGGCGGCGCCGGGCATGGCGCCGGCGATCACCGCGACCATGCCGCGCGTGTATTTATGCGCGTCGGCGTCAGGCGGCGGCAGCGTCGGCCGGTCCAGCACGCCGAGATCGCTGTCGACCGGAATGCCGATATCGAGCACCCTGACCGTGCCGCAATGCCGTGCCGAAGGCTGCAAGAGGTGCGCCGGCTTTGCCGCCCCCAACGCCAGCGTCAGGTCGAAATCCGGCACATCGCCGAGCAGTGCGCCATCATCCGTCCCGACCCCGCTCGGCACGTCGACGGCAATCGAAAGGCGTGCGGCGTCGACGAGACGTGCCAGCGGTTCGCTGATCGCAATGTCGAGCGGGCGCGACAGGCCCGTGCCGAACAGGGCATCGACCAGCACCGGCGCCGGCGCCGCATCGGCAAGCGCTTCGACCGGGCCTTGCCAGCCCTGGCGTGCGTGACGCGCGGCGTCGGTACCCGGCGCGGCGCTGGCGGCAACCCGCACGGCAAGGCCGCGCGCGGCCAGCGCCGCCGCGGCGACATAACCATCGCCGCCATTGTTGCCGGGGCCGCACACTATCAGCACCGGCGAGGAACCGCCGAGCCGCCAGACCGCCGCCGCGACGGCCTTCCCGGCCCGGTCCATCAGCTCGATTACCGACGTGCCGCCGGCGATGACCGCGTCCTCCGCCGCGCGCATCGTCGCGGCCGTTACGACCGGCAGGCCAGCGAGCGGCGTCATGAGGCGGGCGCCGCCGCACCCTTGACGGTGGCCGGCAGCCGGTAGCGATCGCCGCCCAGCGCGACTTCGATGCTGTCCTGTCCGATCACCGTCACGACGGCCTTCTCGGCCCCGTCCGCCGCGACGACGCCGCGCCCGTCCTTCGTCACGAGCAGGCGGTGAAACGAGCCGTCGGGGTGGCTGACGGTCAGCACCAGACCGTCCGCGGCGCTCACGCGCCCGACGGTGCAGACGCGCGCGAAGTCGTTCGAGCCATGCTGCGCGCAGACGATCCGCCCGCTTTCGTCGGCATCGCTGCGCTGCCGGGCCTCGACCTGCGCAAGAACGTTGCGATCGGCTGCCGTTTCGCCGCAGCCGCCCAGCAGAAAGGCCAGCAACAGGCCGCTAGATATCCGCGTAGACATGGGTTTCGGCGCTGGCTCCGGGGTGGGTGACCGCCCCCCTATAGGCCGGGCCGACATTGACCGCATAGCGCCACAATGCGCCCGACTGGTAATCGTTGGTCCGCGGCTTCCACGCGGCGCGGCGCTCGGCCAGGATCTCGGGCGAAACGTCGAGGTCGATCGTTCCCGCCTCGGCATCGATGCGGATGATGTCGCCATTCTCGACCAGCGCGATCGGCCCGCCCTCGGCCGCCTCCGGCCCGACATGGCCGATACAGAAGCCGCGTGTTCCGCCCGAAAAGCGCCCGTCGGTGATGAGCGCGACCTTTTCGCCCAGCCCGAGGCCGTAGAGCGCGGCCGTGGTCGACAGCATCTCGCGCATGCCCGGGCCGCCTTTCGGTCCCTCGTAACGAATGACGATCACCTCGCCTTCGTTGATCTCGCGATTCTCGACTGCGGCGAAGGTGTCCTCCTCGCATTCGAACACCCGGGCCGGGCCTTCGAACTGCAGCCGGTGCATGCCGGCGACCTTCACGATCGCACCATCGGGGGCAAGGGTACCACGCAACCCGACCACGCCCCCGGTCGGCGAGAGCGGCGTCTTGACGTCATAGATGACCTTCTGGTCGGGATTCCACGTCACCTGGTCGATATTCTCGCCCAGCGTCTTGCCCGTCACGGTCATGCAGTTGCCGTCGAGCAGGTCGTTGGCGAGCAGCGTCTTCATCAGCATGTAGACGCCGCCGGCCTCGTACATATCCTTGGCGACATACTTCCCACCGGGTTTCAGGTCCGCGATGTAAGGGGTTGTCTTGAATATCTCGGCGACGTCGAACAGGTCGAACGAAATTCCCGCCTCGTGCGCCATCGCCGGCAGGTGCAGCGCTCCGTTGGTTGAACCGCCCGTCGCCGCCACGACGCGCGCCGCGTTGACGAAGGCGGCGTGGGTGCAGATGTCGCGCGGGCGGATATTGTCGGCGAGCAACTCCATCACCTGCGCGCCGGCCGCGACCGCGATCTGCTCGCGCGTCGAATAGGGCGCCGGGACCATGTTCGAATTGGGCAGCGACAGGCCGATCGCCTCGCCGACGCACGCCATGGTGTTGGCGGTAAATTGCCCGCCACAGGCGCCGTGGCCCGGGCACGCGACCTTTTCGAGTTCATGGACTTCGGACAGCGGGCAAGTCCCGGCGGCGTAGCGGCCGACCACTTCGAACACATCGACCACGGTGACGTCGTGGTCGTGATAGCGACCGGGCAGGATCGAGCCGCCATAGACGAAGATCGACGGGATATTGAGCCGCAGCATCGCCATCATCATGCCCGGCAGCGACTTGTCGCACCCGGCAAAGCCGACCAGCGCGTCATAGCAATGGCCGCGCACGCTCAGTTCGACCGAGTCGGCGATGACCTCGCGGCTGACCAGCGACGACTTCATCCCCTGATGGCCCATGGCGATGCCGTCGGTCACGGTGATGGTGTTGAAGCGCCGCGGCATGCCGCCGCCCTGAATCACGCCGGCGCGCGCGGCATCGGCCTGCGCATTGAGCGTCGTGTTGCACGGCGCGCTGTCGTTGCCGGCGCTGGCGAGCGCGACGAACGGCTTGGCGATATCCTCCTCGGAGACCCCCATCGCATAATAATAGCTGCGATGCGGTGCGCGTTCGGGCCCGACCGAGACATGGCGGCTAGGCAGGCGGGATTTGTCGAAAGAGCGTGTCATGCGCGCGCCTATGTCGCGAGAGGGGTGTCTCGCGCAAGACTATTGCGTATCGTTTCGAGAATCGGCGCAAGAATGTCCGTCCAGCACGTCACGCCGCGATCGTCACGGATCAGGTCGTTGCGCACTTCGATCGCGAGACTGGCAATGCCCGCCGCCTCGCCATGCCGGTTGAGCGTCGCGTTGAGCATTCGCCCGGAATAGGGCTCATTGTCGCCGGTCGGCAGACCGGCCGCGCGCAACAGCGTGACCGCCAGGTCGGCGGTACGGCGGTCGCGATTGGAAAGGATGCCGATTTCCCAGGGGCGCGGGGTGCCGCCCTGTTCGAGCCGCGGCGTGAAGCTGTGGATCGAGGCGAGCAAGATCGGGTGCGTCGCGCGAATCACGCCGGCGAGCATGCGGTGATAGGGCGCGTGGAAACGCGCAATGCGTTCGGCCCGGTCGACGGCCCGGTTGCCGGGGATGACGTGCCCGTCGCTGATCGTCGGGATGAGCGCGGGATGGTCCGGCTGGCGGTGAAGATCGATCACCAGGCGCGAAACCGTCGCGAGCACCGCCGGCGCGGCCAGCCGCGCGGCCAGCGCCTCGGTCAGCGCCGCCGCGCCGATGTCGATTGCGATATGCTTGTCGAGCAGCTCAGGGTCGATGCCCAGATCGATTTCGTCCGGCACGGCGTTCGACGCATGGTCGCAGATCAGGAGAATGCCGCCAGCCTCGCCGGCGATGTAGCGTGGCGCGCTCATCCGAGAGGCAAAAGGGCGAGAGGCAAAAGGGCGACAGGCGCGAACCTGCCGCCCTCCCGGGGGGATGGCGCGCGGCGGGGCCGAGGACCACCGACAGGCGCGACGTGCATCACGGCGGACCTGCTCGATCCATCCAACGCAAGAAGGATGCCATATGCCCGCCGTCGCCTTGGCCACGTCGCGTGAAGCGCGCTCTGTCCCGGAACGGGGCGGCGAACTGTCACACCAGCACCGATTCGAGACACCACCAGCCTGGCTGGGCGGTGCGGATCGTTCTGGCGGCGGCCGCCCGGCTCGCCTCGCCGGCATAGAGTGCGAAGCAGGTCGCACCCGATCCCGACATGCGCGCCAGCACGGGGTCGGTGGCGGAGAGCGCGTTCAAGACATCATCGACGACCGGCGCCAGCGCTCGCGCCGCGGCCTCGAGATCGTTGCGGCCCGCGATGGCGCGCTCGAGCGTGGTGCCCGCCGCGATCGGCCCGCGATCGATCCGGTCCCACCCGGCGAATACCTTCGCCGTCGACACCGCCACACCCGGGTTGACCAGCAGCACCGCCATGCCGGCGACGCCGGCGATCGGTTCGAGTATCTCGCCCCTGCCCCCGCCCATCGCGGTGACGCCAAGCAGGCACGCCGGCACGTCGGACCCCAGCGCCGCCGCGCAATCGAACAGGCGTCGATCGTCGGGCGCAACGCCGTCGCGGCGCGCCATTGCCCGCAGCGCCGCCGCAGCGTCGGCCGAGCCGCCGCCGATCCCCGAGGCGATCGGCAGGCGCTTGTCGAGCGTGAAGGCACCGGCCTCGGCGACGCCGAACGCCGCCGCATAGGCGCGCGCCGCGCGCAGCACGAGATTGTCGTCATCGACCGCCAGATCGGCACCGAAAGGCCCGGTGATCGCCAGGGACAACTCACCCGGCGCCAGCGTCAGCACATCGCCATCGCGCAGGAAGGCGAACAGCGTCTCCAGCTCGTGATAGCCATCGGCGCGCCGCGCACGCACGTGGAGCGCGAGGTTGATCTTGGCCGGCGCCGTCTCAACAATCATCGAACCCACCGCGCACAATGCAAAGCCGTCACCCCGGACTTGTTCCGGGGTCCACATTTCGGCACGCGCCGCATTTGAGGTCTCGGGTGCCACGCTCGCGGCACGGTGGCCCCCGGAACAGGTCCGGGGTGACGGAGAAGGTTATCCGACATCATGCCACCCGGTCACATATTCGGGTAATTGGGGCCTCCGCCGCCCTCCGGCACCACCCAGTTGATGTTCTGGGTCGGATCCTTGATGTCGCAGGTCTTGCAGTGGACGCAGTTCTGCGCGTTGATCACGAATTTCGGGTCGCCCTCCTCCTGGCCGACGATCTCATACACCGCGGCCGGGCAGTAACGTTGCGCCGGCTCGTCGTACATTGGCAGGTCGTATTTGACCGGGATGTCGGGGTCCTTGAGCGTCAAATGGACCGGCTGGTCCTCCTCATGATTGGTGTTCGAGACGAACACCGAGGAGAGCCGATCGAAGGTCAGCACACCATCGGGCTTGGGATAGACGATCGGCGTGACCTGATCCTTGCGCCACAGGCTCTTGTGGTCGGCATGCTGCTTCATCGTGAACGGCATCCTGATCCCGAGATATTCGAGCCACATCGTCGCGCCCGACAGGATCGTGCCGAGCGAATCGCCGAATTTCTCGACCAGCGGCAAGACGTTGCGGACGATCGACAATTCCTTGCGAACCCAGCTCTTTTCAAACGCCTCCGGATAGGCGGTCAGTTCGTCGCCGCCGCGCCCGGCCTGGACCGCGGCGAACGCGGCTTCGGCCGCCATCATCGCCGACTTCATCGCCGTATGCGTACCCTTGATCCGCGGCACGTTGAGGAAGCCGGCGCTGTCGCCGACCAGCGCGCCACCGGGGAATACGAGCCTGGGGATCGACTGCAGGCCGCCATCGCTGATCGCCCGCGCACCATAAGAGACGCGTTTCGCGCCCTTCAGGATCTCGGCGATCGCCGGATGCGTCTTCCAGCGCTGCATCTCCTGGAACGGCGAGAGATAGGGGTTGGAATAGTTGAGCCACGTGACGAAGCCGAGCGCGACCTGGCCATTGGCCTGGTGATAGAGGAACCCGCCGCCATTCGCCCCGCTTTCCGACAGCGGCCAGCCCTGGGTGTGGATCACCCGGCCCGGCGCGTGCAGCTCGGGGTCGATGTCCCACAATTCCTTGATGCCGAGACCATAGACCTGTGGCTGGCTGTCCTTCGCGAGATCGAAAGTGCGGATCATCTCCTTCGTCAGATGACCACGGCAACCCTCGGCAAAGAAGGTATATCTGGCGTGGAGTTCGAGCCCCGGCTGGTAGTCGGGCTTGTGCGTGCCGTCGCGCGCGACGCCCATGTCGCCGGTCGCGACACCCTTCACCGAGCCATCGTCGTTGAACAGGATTTCGGCCGCCGCGAATCCCGGGAAGATCTCGACCCCCAGTTCCTCCGCCTGGCTCGCCAGCCAGCGGCACAGATTGCCCAGGCTGCCGGTATAGGTGCCCTTGTTGTGCATGAACGGCGGGGTGATGAAGTGCGGCAGGCCGAAGCGCTTGCGCCGGGTCAATACCCAATGCTGGTTGTCGTTCACCGGCACCTCGGCAAGCGGGCACCCCTTGTCCTTCCAGTCGGGGATCAGCTCGTCGAGTGCCCTGGGATCGATGACCGCGCCCGACAGGATATGCGCGCCGATCTCCGAACCCTTTTCCAGCAGGCAGACCGACAATTCCGCGCCGGCCTCATTCGCCAGCTGTTTCAGTCGGATCGCCGCCGAAAGCCCGGCAGGCCCGCCGCCAACGATGACGACGTCATACGGCATGGACTCGCGTTCGCTCATGTTCGTCTCCCAAAGGGACATTCGCGAACCTGTCGTCGCGTCCCAGCCACGGCTTGTCCATCTGCGCGTGCCAGCGAATTGACGGTCGCGTCAACATGCTAGTCTATGCAAACATCATGGGGGCTGACCAAAATCTTGACTGGCACGCGACCGCCGCGAGCGCGATCGACTGGTGGATCGACGCCGGCGTCGACGCCTCGGTCGACGAATCACCGCGCGACTGGCTCGCCGCGATCGTTGCGCCGCCGCCCGCCGCGCGGCGCCCAGCGGCCGTCGCCGAAGCCGCGCCGGAACCCGCCCTGCCCGCCACGCTCGACGCCTTTCTCGCATGGCGCCAAAGCGATGCCGCACCGGAAGCTGCTTGGCCGGGCGCGTTCCTGACGGCGCAGGGCCCGGCCGATGCGCCGCTGCTCGTTCTGGTCGACGTCCCCGAACGTGAAGATGCCGAGAGTAGCGTGTTGCTCAGCGGCGCGGCCGGGCGGTTGTTCGACCGCATGCTCGCCGCGATCGGGCAGAGCCGCGCATCGATCCATCTCGTCGCGCTGTGCGCCAAGCGCCCGATCGCGGGCCGTATCGCGCCCGAGTTTGAGGAGCGGCTCGTCGAAATCGCGCGCCATCACGTCGCGCTTGCCGCGCCGAAACGCGTGCTCTTGCTCGGCAATGCGCCGAGCCGTGCGTTGCTCGCGGCGGACGTTGCCCGCGCGAGAGAAAGTTTACGCGCCGTTAACCTTACCAGTGGAAACACATCGGTGACGGTCGAGGCGGTTGCGAGCTTCCATCCTCGCTTCCTGCTCGAACGCCCGGCCCAGAAGGCGGAAGCCTGGCGCGACCTGCAATTGTTGATCAGAGGTCTCGATACATGACCGCAAAATTCCTTCTTGCCGCCTCGGTCGCGCTGATGCCGCTCGCAGCGAACGCGGCACCGGCCGATTATGCGCCGGCCGCGGTGTCGCCATCGATCCCGGCCCAGCTCGATGCCGAGCAGCGTGCGGGGTATCGCGCGGTTTTCCAGAGCATCCGCGAGCAGCGCTGGCAGGATGCGCGCCTTCAACTCGACGCGATGAAGCCCGGCCCGCTCCATGCGATCGCCCGCGCCGAAATGCTCACCGCCAAGGGCTCGCCCAAGGCCGATCTCGACCCGTTGCTGAAATTGCTCTCCGAGGCCCCCGAACTGCCGCAGGCGCAGCAGGTTGCCACGCTGGCCGCGTCGCGCGGCGCGGTCGGCCTGCCGCCCCTCCCCGAGGCACATGCGCTGACCTGGATCAACGGTGCGCCGACGCGCAGCCGGGCACGGGCGATCAAGAGCGATCTGGTCGGCGCCGAACTCGTGCTGCGCATGCAGCCCTATATCAAGGCCGATGACGGCGCCTCCGCGCAGGCATTGCTGGAAAGCACCGCCAACCTCTCGCCCGAAGCGTTGACTGAGTGGCAGCAGAAGGTCGCCTGGATGTATTTCCTGTCAGGCGACGATAACAATGCCCGTTCGATGGCGACGAAAGCGGCGCAGGGCGTCGGCGATTGGGCGGTGCAGGGCAATTGGGTCGCCGCCCTGGCCGCATGGCGCCAGCATGATTGCAAGGCCGCCGGCACCAGCTTCGATGCGGTGACGGCGCGCGCGAGCGACGTCGAACTGCGCGCCGCGGGGCTCTACTGGGCGGCGCGTGCCGACATGGCATGCGGGCACCCCGAACTGATCGAAGCGCATCTGAAGAGCGCCGCGCAATATCGCGAGACCTTCTACGGCCTCCTTGCCCGCCAGGCACTCGGTATCAAGGATCCGCCGCGTCGCGCCGCCGACACCTTCATCGCCAGCGACTGGCAAGCGCTCGCGCGCCGGCCGAACATTCGTGTCGCCGCGGCGCTCGTCGAGATCGGCGAAACGGGCCTCGCCGACGAGGTTATTCGCCAACAGGCGAAAATCGGCGATCCATCGGAATATCCGTCGCTGGTGCGTTTCACCGAGGCGCTGAGCCTGCCGAGCACGCTGGTGTGGCTGTCGCACAACGGCCCGGTCGGCGCGACGCCGCCGGTCGAGGCGCGCTTCCCCGCGCCCAACTGGAAGCCCGATGGCGGGTGGCGCGTCGATCGCGCGCTCGTCTTCGCCCATACGCTGCAGGAATCGCGCTTCCGTACCGACGTCGTAAGTTCCGCCGGCGCCTATGGCCTGATGCAGGTCCGCCCCGGCGCCGCGTCGGATATCGCACGCAAACAGGGCCGCGCTTTCGATCGCTCGGCGCTGAGCCGCCCCGGGACCAATTTCGAAGTCGGGCAAAGCTATCTCGAGCAGTTGCGCGATCAGCCATGCACCGGCGGTTTGTTGCCCAAGGTCATCGCGGCCTACAACGCCGGCCCCGTGCCGGTCGAACAGTGGAACGCACAGGTGCGCGACGGCGGCGATCCGCTGCTGTACATCGAATCGATCCCCTATTGGGAGACGCGTGGCTACGTCATCACGGTGCTGCGCAACTACTGGATGTACGAAGGACAGAGCGGCCGCACCGTCTCGCCAAGCCGCGTCGCGCTGTCGCAGGGCCTGTGGCCGCGCTTCCCCGGGCTGCCCGGCGCGACCTCGGTGCGCATGGGTGCCAATCCATCCTCGGTGTCGGTCGCCAGTGCCAATTGATCAGAGCGCGGCATTCCTGCCGGTTCGCATCGCCATCCTGACCGTCTCCGACACACGGACGCTCGCCGACGATCGGTCGGGCGATACGCTCGTCGCCCGGATCGAAGAGGCGGGGCACATCCTCGCCGATCGCAAGCTTCTGCCCGACAATGCCGACACCATCGTCGCCGCGCTCCACGCGTGGATCGACGACCCGCAGATCGATTGCATCATCTCGACTGGCGGCACCGGTCTTACCGGGCGTGACGTCACCCCTGAAGCGATCGAGCGTGTCCAGGAAAAGGCCATTCCCGGCTTCGGCGAACTGTTCCGCTGGCTCAGCTACAACAGCATCGGCACATCCACGGTCCAGTCGCGTGCCTGCGCCTGCGTGACTCGCGGCACCTATATCTTCGCGCTGCCCGGTTCGACCGGTGCGGTGAAGGACGGTTGGGACGGCATCTTGCGCGATCAACTCGATAGCCGGCATCGCCCATGCAATTTCGTCGAACTGATGCCGCGCCTGCGCGAGCGCTGAGAGCCCCGTCGAAGCCTATTTCTTCGCCGCCGCGCGCTTCTCGCTGACGAACTTGCCGAGCTCCGAATCCATCGTCGCATACCAATCGACGATATCAGCGAAATTGGCGTAGGTCGTCTTACCGTTCGCGGTAAAATCCATATATTCGTTCAGGTTACCATCCGAATCGATCGCGAGCTTCAGGAAGCGCTTCTTGACGTTCCATTCATTGGCGAAGGCGACGGTAAATAGCGGATCGGCCTTGTACCAACTGGAAAACTGGTACGACCCACAGTCCTTCTTCTGGGTACAGCCGTAGAATTCGATCGTGAAGTCCGAACCGTTGGCGCCACTCAGGATATAGGGCTCACCTTTGCTATTGGTCTTGAGTTCCGCCTTGTAGCCCGCATCGTGCAACGCAGCCGCGACAACCGCCGGCTGCCTGAGATCGAGCAACCGGTCCTCCGCCTTCGCCGCCGCTGGGGCGAGTGACGACGCAAGCAACGCAATGGCAATGAAACGCATGGCGGTCCTCCCTCTGTTGGTTCGTAATCTATCGGTTCCACGCCACGGCGCAATGCTCCGTCAGGTCACTCGGGCTGCATCGCCGCCAGTTCATGGCCAGCGGGGTCGCGGAAGTGGAAGCGGCGGCCGCCAGGAAAGGCGAAGATCGGTAGCGTCATCGTCCCACCCGCCGCCGTCACGCGCGCCAGCGTGGCCTCGAGATCGTCCACCTCGATGACCGGCAACAAATGTGCCGTCGATTGCGCCGCATCGCCGTTCAGGCCGAGATCACCATCGCCTCTCATCGTCGACGCATAATCCGGACCGAAGTCGGTGAACGCCCAATCGAATGCGGCGCTGTAGAACGCCTTGGCGCCGGCGACATCGCTGACGGGCAATTCGAGATAGTTGATCCTTGCCATGACTCGCTCCATTGTTCTTGTTATGTTCTAGCAAATGGCCTAGCATCGCGCAATGGCGAAGACTCGCGCCGTGCGCGGCGCCACGATCAACCGGGAGAGTAGCAGATTCAATCTGCCGGCGCGCGAAGCCGATGGCGACTGGCTCGATTCGCGCGATGCCCTCGACGAAGCGCCGGCACCATTGCGTACGACCGTCACGGTCGAACATCCCCGCACGATCATCACGCGCAATGCCTCACCCGACATCCCGTTCGATCGCTCGATCAACCCGTATCGCGGTTGCGAGCATGGCTGCATCTATTGCTTCGCCCGGCCATCGCACGCCTTCCACGACCTGTCGCCGGGGCTGGATTTCGAGAGCAGACTGTTCGCCAAACCCAGCGCGCCCACCCTGCTGCGCGCCGAACTGGCCAAGAAGGGCTATATTCCCGCGCCGATCGCCTTTGGGACCAACACCGATCCCTACCAGCCAATCGAAGAGCAGTGGCGCATCACACGCGCATGCATCGAAGTGCTTGCGGCATGCGACCACCCGCTGACCATCACCACCAAGTCGGATCGCGTTACGCGCGACATCGACTTGCTCGGGCCGATGGCGGCCAAGGGGCTTGTGCTGGTGGTGGTCTCGGTCACCTCGTTGCAACCCAGGGTCGCAATGACGGTGGAGCCGCGCGCACCAACGCCGCGCCGGCGGCTTGCCGCGGTGCGCAAGCTCGCCGATGCGGGCATCCCGACTTACGTCTCGATCTCGCCGGTCATCCCGGCGATTACCGACATGGAAATCGAGCAACTGCTCGCAGCCGCCGCCGACGCGGGTGCGCGCGCCGCCTTCTTCCTGCCCGTGCGCCTGCCATGGGAGGTTGCGCCGCTTTTTCGCGCCTGGCTCGACACGCATTTTCCCGATCGTGCCGCCAAGGTGATGGGGATCGTCCACGAACTGCGCGGTGGCCGCGACAATGACCCCGAATTCTTCTCGCGGATGCGCGGCAGCGGCCCCTGGGCCGACCTGCTGCGCACGCGCTTCCGCATCGCCTGCCGCAAGCATGGCCTCAACCGCGAACGGATCGAACTGCGCTCCGATCTGTTCCGCGCCCCGCGCGGGCCACAGGGCGACCTGTTCGATTAGCCAGGCTTCACCCCGGCACGGCACTTCATCAGCGGCTGGATCCGCGTCCCGAAATTCTCCACGCCCGCGATGAAATCGTCGAACGTCAGCAGCACGCCGCCGGTGTTCGGCACCTCGGCCATCTCGTCGAGCATTCGCGCCACGCTTTCATAGCTGCCGACCAATGTGCCCATGTTGATGTTCACCGCCCCTTCCGGCGCGGCGAGCTGGCGAACGTTGGTGGTGGCATTGTGCTTGTCGGCCGCGCCCTGGTCAGCGAGCCATGAAATGGCGTCGATATCGACCCCGTCATTATAGGATTTCCACTTCGCCATCGCCTCCTCGTCGGTCTCGGCGGCGATGATCATCACCAGCACGAACACCGACACGTCGCGCCCGGTTTTCGCCGTGGCGGCGGCGAGCCGCTCGTTGTTGAAGGCGAAAGCCTTGGGCGTGTTGACGCCCTTGCCGAGGCAGAAGGCATAATCCGCCCACTTCGCCGAGAAGGCGAGGCCGTCGTCCGATGACCCGGCGCAGATGATCTTCATGTCGCCGCTCGGCGTCGGGCGGACGCGGCAATCGTCCATCTGGTAATAGTCGCCCTTGAAGTCGCTGTCGCCCTTCTCCCACAATTCCCGCAGGATATGGGCATATTCGTCGAGCATCTTGTAACGATTGCGGAAATGCTCGTCGCCCGGCCACATGCCCATCTGGCTATATTCGGGGCGCTGCCAGCCGGTAATCAGGTTCAGCCCGAAGCGGCCATGGCTGATCGAATCGATCGTGTTGCACATCCGCGCGGCAAAGGCCGGCGGGATCACCAGTGTCGGGCAGGTCGCGTAGATCTTGATCTTCTCGGTGACCGCGGCGAGCCCGGCCATCAGCGTGAAGCTCTCCAGGCCATATTCCCAAAACTCGGTCTTGCCGCCAAAGCCGCGCAGCTTGATCATCGACAGCAGGAAATCGAGCCCGTGCTTCTCGGCGCTCAGCGCGATCTGCTTGTTCATGTCGAACGACGGCTTGTACTGCGGCGCATTCTCCGAGATCAGCCAGCCATTATTGTTGATGGGCACGAAAACGCCGACTTGCATGGGCTTAGCTCCTGAGGAAATCGAGAACGAGCTTGTTGAACGGCGCCGGGTCGGTGACGTTGCAGGCGTGGCCGCCCCACGCCATCGTCGCCAGCGCGGCGCCGGGAATGCCTTCGGCAAGCCGCTGCGAGCAGGTTACCGGCACCAGCATGTCGTCGAGCGAGCCGATCACCAGGGTCGACACGTTCACGCTGTTGAGCCGGGCGTCGACGTCGAACGCGCGCAATGCCGCGATGCGCTTTTCATAGGCATCCGCACCGGCGAAGTGCGCGAGATGCACCTCCTCCTCTTCGTCGAGCAGGTCGGCGTTGGCCGAAATCCATGTCGCCGGGTAAAGGAAGATCGGTTGGGCGTGGATATAGGCGCGCGGGCCGCTGTCACGCAGCAGCGACAACCGGGTGTCGAAGCATCGCCCGAAATGCGGGTCGCCGCGCGACCAGGCGTTGACCAGCACCATGCGGGCGATCCGCTCGGGCGCCTTCAGTGCCAGCGCCAATGCCGCCACCCCGCCCGCCGCATGACCGACGATATGCGCGCGCTCGACACCCAGCGCATCGATCAGCGCGAGCAGGTCCTCGCCCATCTGCGCGACCGTGACGTGCACGGGAAGCGCCCGGTCGCTGCGACCGGTGCCGCGATGGTCGTAGAGGATCACGCGGTGATAGCGCGCGAGCGCATCGAGATTGGGCGACCAGTAATTGCCGGAACCGCCAAGGCCGGCCGACAGGATCAGCGGGATGCCGTCGGCGCGGCCATGTTCCTCATAATAGAGTCCGGCCGCCTCGAGCATCAGGCGAGGTGCGCCACGGAGGCGATCTCGACCAGGCAATCGGGCTTCACCAGATCGCACCGGATGCAATAGCGCGCCGGCTTCGCGCCCGGGAAATACTCGGCATAGACCCCGTTGAAAGCGGCATAATCCGCCAGATCCTTGAGGAAGATGTGGTTCATCGCGATGTCCGCCAGCGTCGCGCCGGCCGCCTCGAGCGTGACCTTGATCACCTCGAGCACATGGCGCGTCTGCGCCGCGGCGTCGCCGACGTGAAGGACCGTCCCGCCCTCGCCCAGCGCCAGCACGCCAGAGACGTAGACGGTGTTACCGGCCTTGGCGCCGGCCGAATAGGGCGCGATCGGGGTCGGGAACTGTGGCGGATTGATCGCTTCGAACGGCATATTCCTACTCCTTGGGCGACTGGCCAAAACTGCCGCAGAAATCCGCGACGGTCGACACCCAGCCGAAGAATTTCTCGACATTGTAAATGGTTGCCTGTTGCATCATCTCGGGCCCGAGATGATGCGTCGCATCCTCCAGCATCACCCCGAAATATTCGAGATGGAAGCCGTCGCGCAGCGTGCTCTCGACACAGACATTGGTCGCGATCCCGACGAACACGATGTTGCGGATGCCGCGCGCGCGCAGCGTCGAATCGAGCTGCGAGTTGAAGAAGGCCGAATAGCGCGTCTTGTGCAGGCTGATGTCGCCGGGCTGCGGCTTCAGCGCGTCGACCAGTTGATAATCCCACCCGCCGCGCGCCAGCAGCTGACCCGACAGTTCGGGGCGCTGGCGCATCGTCTTGAGCGCGTTGGACTTGTGCCAGTTGGGTGAGCCCGGCCCGCCGGCCTCGACATAATCGGGGTCCCAGCCATTCTGGAGGTAGATTACCTGCACGCCGGCGGCGCGCGCCGTCCGCAACACGGTGCCGATCTTGCCGATCACCCCGGCCGCACCCGCAATGTCGAACCCCGCCAGATCGACATAGCCGCCTTCGGACGCATAGGCGTTCTGCATGTCGATGACGACGACGGCGGTTTGCGTCGGGTCGAGCCGCAACGCCTCGGGCCGCGCCGGCAGCGTGACGGCGGGCGCGCCCTCCAATGCGGTGGTGATGATCGGATCGGCCTCGGCCATGCGCCCTCGCAACAAACAATCGTCAAATGTGGCGCAGATCGAAGGCGTCGCGCAAGCGAAAGCTCAGGCGGCGCTGGCCAGGCGGTGGTCCTTGAACTGCTCGCGCAGCGCCGTCTTGAGCAATTTGCCGGTCGCCGTATGCGGCAGCGAATCGACGAACAATATCTCGTCGGGCAGCCACCATTTCGCGACGTGCCCGGAAAGGTGCTCGGTAATCTGCTCGGCGGTCACCGCGCTGCCCGGCTTGCGTACGACCAGCAGGATCGGCCGCTCATCCCATTTGGGATGATAAATGCCGATCGCCGCGGCTTCCGCGACGCCGGGGCAGCCGACGGCGGCATTTTCGAGATCGACCGAACTGATCCACTCGCCGCCCGATTTGATCACGTCCTTGGCGCGGTCGGTGATCTGCATCGTCCCGTCGGGATGCAGCACCGAGACATCGCCGGTGTCGAACCACTGGTCGGCATCAACCGCATCGGCCTCGGCCTTGAAATAGCGTTTGATCACCCACGGCCCGCGGATTTGCAGACGGCCCGAGCTGACCCCGTCGCGCGGTTGCTCGACGCCTTCATCATTGATCACGCGCAACTCGACGCCGAACGGAATGGCGCCCTGCTTCGCAATGAGATCGAGCCGCTCGCTCTTGGTCATCTCGTCCCAATGCGACGGGTACATGCCGGCGGTGCCGACCGGCGAGGTCTCGGTCATCCCCCACAGATGTTTGACCGTGACGCCCATGTCCATGATCCGTTCGATCATCGCGCGCGGCGCGGCCGAGCCGCCGATCGTCACCTGCTGCAGGTAACGCGGCACCTCGCCGGTCGCGTCCATATGCTGGAACATCGCCAGCCACACGGTCGGCACGCCGGCCGAATGCGTGACCTTTTCCTGGTTCATCAGCCGGCACAACACCGCGGCATCGTTGACCGCGGCATAGACGAACTTGGCGCCCGCCAGCGCTCCGGCAAAGGGCAATCCCCAGGCGGCGGCATGGAACATCGGCACGACCGGCAGGATCGCCGATTGCGACGAGATGTTGAATACCGCCGGCGCGACCTCGGCCATGGCATGGATCATCGTCGAGCGATGCTCGTACAGCACGCCCTTGGGGTTGCCCGTCGTCCCGCTGGTGTAGCAGAGCATGCACGGCTCGCGCTCGTCGCCCTCGACCCAGGCATAGTCGCCGCTCTCGGCCGCGATCAGCGCCTCGAACCCGTCCGACCCGTCGCTGTCGAACACGACATAATGCTCGATCGTCGTCCATTGCGACTTCAGTCGGTCGACGATCGGCTGGAACTGCTTGTCGTAGAACAGCACCCGATCTTCGGCATGGTTGGCGATATAGACGAGCTGCTCGTCGAACAGCCGCGGATTGATCGTGTGGATCACGCCACCCATGCCGATCGCACCATACCAGGAGACGAGGTGGCGCGCATGGTTCATGCCCAGCGTGGCGATGCGATCGCCCTTCCGGCAGCCCATCCGCTCCAGCGCCTGGGCAAGCTTGCGCGCGTCGCGCGCGACCCCGGCCCAGTCGGTGCGGGTCTCGCGGCCATCGGCCCAACTGGTGACGATCTCGCGCCGGCCATGCTCGCGCGCCGTATGTTCGATCAGCCGCGGCACGCGAAGCGCGAAGTCCTGCATGGCACCGAGCATTCTATCTCCTCTCCCGCTTGCGAAAAGGGGTGGGTTCCCGGCTTTCCGCAAATCACCGTCGCGGGGTGAGCACAAGCCCACCCGCGCATTCGCGCCGAGCATCGCGGCCGACGTCAGCCGACCAGCGCCAGCCTCGTCTCCGAGGTTTTGAGCTCGACGTTGCGCACATCCTGCAAGGCTTCGATCCGCGCGGCAAGCTCTCCGTCGATCAGGAAGTCACGTCCGAGCATTATCCGCGCCGTGCCGCCTTCGGGCAACGCCGCATTGGCCCATATCTGCCCGCGCGCGCCGCGCGCTTCGGCAACCAGCGCGGCGAGCGCCGCCATGCCCTCGGGGGAGGTGATTTCCGCCTCCAGCACGAAGCGGGCATTGCTGGCCAGCGCGTCGAACGGCTGGAAGCGCTTGATCGAGACGCGCGGGCTTTCCTCGCCCGGCCGACGATCGAGTTCGACGGTGACGATCCCGCACGCGCCGTTGCGCGCCGCCTCCTCGAGGTCGGCCGCGACCATGTCGTCGAAGCAGGTGGCGACGAACTGCCCCGACGGGTCGGACAATGTCGCCATGAGGTAGCGCCGCCCGCGCGCCGAGGTGCGCCAGCGCGCATCCTCGATCAAGGCGGCCATCGTAGCACCGGCGCGCGTGCCGTCATCGGGAATGTCGAGCTCGCCCAGCGCGGCATAACTGCGCGCGCCGTGGCTCTTGGCGAGATGGCCGTGGCGATCGACCGGGTGCGCCGAGAAATAGAAGCCGAACGCCTCCTTCTCCTGTTCCATGCGCTGCGCCAGCGTCCAGCGCGCCGATTGCGGCAGGCGGATCGCCGGTTCGGCCGCGTCCTCGCCGCCGAACAGGCCGTGCTGGCCGCTGACCTTTTGGTCATGAACGCGCGCGGCGGTGGCGAGGATCGTCTCGGCACAGGCGAAGATGCCGGCACGGTTGGGGTCGAAGCTGTCGAACGCCCCCGCTGCGGCAAGCGTCTCGATCTGGCGCTTGTTGAGCATGCGCGGGTCGACGCGGTGGGCGAGGTCGTCGATGCCGGCGAACGGCCCCTGCGCGTCGCGCTCGGCCACCAGCCGTTCCATCGCTCCTTCGCCGACGCTCTTCAGCGCGGCGAGCGCGTAACGCACCCCGAAGCCGTCCTTCGTCTCCTCGACCGAAAATTCCGCGATGCTGGCATTGATGTCGGGCGGCAGGCAGGCGACGCCCATCCGCCGCATGTCGTCGGTGAAGATGCCGAGCTTGTCGGTCAGCCCCATGTCGTAGCACATCGAGGCGGCGTAGAATTCGTGCGGGTAATGCGCCTTGAGCCAGGCGGTGTGATAGGCGAGCAGCGCATAGGCCGCCGCGTGGCTCTTGTTGAAGCCATAGCCGGCGAACTTGTCGATCAAGTCGAACAGCTCATTGGCCTTGCCCGCCTCGATGCCGTTGACCGCCTTGCAGCCCTCGACGAAGCCGGCGCGCTGCGCGTCCATCTCGGCCTTGATCTTCTTGCCCATCGCGCGCCGCAACAGATCCGCCTGGCCCAGGCTGTAGCCGGCGAGCACCTGCGCCGCCTGCATCACCTGTTCCTGATAGACGAAGATGCCGTAGGTCTCCGACAGGATGCCTTCGAGCAGCGGGTGAGGATATTCGATCGGCTCGCGCCCGTTCTTGCGCGCGCCGAACATCGGGATATTGTCCATCGGGCCGGGGCGGTAGAGCGAGACGAGCGCGATGATGTCGCCGAAATTCGACGGGCGAACCGCCGCCAGCGTGCGCCGCATGCCCTCGGATTCGAGCTGGAACACGCCAACCGTGTCGCCCTTCTGCAGCAGCTTGTAGACCGCCTCGTCATCCCATTCGAGGGTTTCGAGATCGACGATCACGCCGCGATCGGCGAGCATCTCCAGCGCTTTCTTCAGCACCGACAAGGTCTTGAGGCCAAGAAAGTCGAACTTCACCAGCCCGGCGCTTTCGACATATTTCATGTCGAATTGCGTCACCGGCATGTCGGAGCGCGGGTCGCGATACAGCGGCACCAGCTGCGCCAGCGGCCGGTCGCCGATCACCACGCCGGCGGCGTGGGTCGAGCTGTGGCGCGGCAGCCCTTCGAGCTTCATCGCCAGGTCGAGCAGGCGCTTCACGCCGTCGTCGGTGCGATATTCCTGCGCCAGTTCGCTCACGCCGTTGAGCGCGCGCTCCAGCGTCCAAGGGTCGGTCGGGTGGTTGGGCACCAGCTTGGCGATGCGGTCGACCTGGCCGTAGCTCATCTGCAGCACGCGGCCGGTGTCCTTGAGCACCGCGCGCGCCTTCAGCTTACCGAAGGTGATGATCTGCGCGACCTGGTCGCGGCCATATTTCTCCTGGACGTAGCGAATGACTTCGCCACGCCGCGTTTCGCAGAAATCGATGTCGAAGTCGGGCATCGACACGCGTTCGGGGTTGAGGAAGCGTTCGAACAGCAGGCCGAGCTTCATCGGGTCGAGGTCGGTGATGGTCAGTGACCAGGCGACGACCGACCCTGCGCCCGAACCACGGCCGGGTCCGACCGGAATGTCGTGATCCTTGGCCCATTTGATGAAGTCGGCGACGATCAGGAAATAGCCCGGAAAGCCCATCGAGATGATCACGTCGAGCTCGAAATCGAGCCGCTCGACATAGCGCCGGCGCATATCCTCATCGGTGATACCGGCCTTTTCCAGCCGCGCTATCAACCCGGCATGCGCGTCTTCGCGCAGCGCGATCGCCTCGGCATCGCGGTCACCCGCCAGGCTGGGCAAGATCGGCTTGCGCTTCGGCGCGGAAACCGCGCAGCGCTGCGCCACGACCATCGTGTTGGCGATCGCCTCGGGCAGATCGGCGAACAGCAGCCGCATGTCCTTGGCCGGCTTCATCCACGCATCGGGCGAACTGCGCGGGCGATCCTCGGTCTCGATATAGGTCGAATTGGCAATGCACAGCAGCGCGTCATGCGCCTCGCCAAACGCCTCGTCGGCAAAGCAGCACGGGTTCGTCGCGACGAGCGGCAGGCCGCGATCGTAGGCGAGGTCGAGCAAGGGGCCCTCCGCCCTGCCCTCGATCTCGTCGAGCCGCCGCGTCAGCTCGACATAAAGCCGCCCGGGGAACAGCGCCTGCAACCGCTCGGCATAGGCCAAAGCGCGATCGGGCTGGTCCTCGGCGAACAGCCGCGCCAGCCCGCCCTCGCGCCCCGCGGTCAGTGCGATCAGCCCGTTGGTCCGCCCTTCCAGCGCCGCGAAATCGACATGCGGTGCCAGTTCGAGCGGCCGGTCGAGATGCGCCTCTGACACCAGCCCGCACAGATTCTCATAGCCGGTTTCGTCCTGTGCATAGAGTGCGATCCAGTCGATCACCGGTTCGACGCCTTCGGGCATGTCCGGCCGCGCCAGCCCGAGCATCGCGCCGATCACCGGCTGTACGCCGGCGCCCTTGCACGCATCGGAAAAGGCCATCGCCGCATAGAGCCCGTTGCGATCGGTCAGCGCCACCGCCGGGAAGCCGAGTTCCTGCGCGCGCTTGGCGATCGCCTTGGGCTCGATCGCACCATCGAGCATGGTAAAGGACGAAAAGACGCGGAGGGGCACGAAGCCGGAATGGGGCATAGCCCGATTATGCGCGCCTCAAGCGATTCGCGAAACCGTCATCCGGCCGGACGGCGGCGAATTTGATCGCAAACCTTTCCGTTCTCCTGAAAACGCAGGAGTCCGGGGTTGCTCAGTGGTGGTGCTCCGGGCTCCTGCTTTCGCGGGAGCACGAGGATGACGCTACAGCAGCGCCTCGATATCGGCCTTGATCTCTTCCGGCTTGGTCGTCGGGGCATAGCGCTTGACCGTCTTGCCGCTGCGATCGACCAGGAACTTGGTGAAGTTCCACTTGATCGACCTGGAGCCCATCAGCCCCGGGGCCTCGCTCTTCAACTGCTCGAACAGCGGGTCGGCGTCAGTGCCGTTGACGTCGATCTTGGCGAACATCGGAAAGGTCACGTCATAGGTCAGCGAGCAGAAATTGGCGATTTCCGCGGCATCGCCCGGCTCCTGCGCGCCGAACTGGTTGCACGGGAAACCGAGCACCTCGAAGCCGCGCCCCGCCAGCTCGCGGTGCAGCGCCTCGAGCCCGGCATATTGTGGCGTAAAGCCGCATTTCGAGGCGGTGTTGACGATCAGCAGCACCTTGCCGGCATAGGCCGACAGGTCGGCGGTCGAGCCGTCGGCCGCCTTGACGCTCATCTCGGTGATCGCGGTCATGCTTTGCTCTCCTCATGGCGCGATAGCAGAAATCGCAGATTTTGCCGCACGCCGGGCCATTCATCGGCGATGATCGAGTAGACGACAAGATCGCGCACGCGGCCATCGGCCATGATGCCGTGCTTGCGCAAGACACCGTCACGCTTGGCGCCGAGCCGTTCGATCGCCGCCTGCGAGCGCTTGTTGAACCAGTCGGTGCGGATCTGCACCACGTTGCATCCCATCACCTCGAAGGCATGGCCGAGCAACAGCAACTTGGCTTCGGTGTTGACGCCGGTGCGCTGGACCGCTTTCGCATAGAATGTCCCGCCGATTTCCAGCCGCTTGCTGGCCTCGTTCATCCGCATGAAGCGCGTCAGCCCGACGACGCGGCCGTCCGGCGTCTCGACCGCGAAGGGCATGGCGCGGCCGAAATCGCGCTCCCTGAAGATCGCCGCCATCGCCGCATCGGGATCGACGAAACTCGACACATTGGTGAAGAACAGGGCGGTCAGGTCGCCATCGCTCGCCGCCGCGACGATCGCGTCGCGATCCTCGGCACGCAGCGGACGTAGCGTGACATGGTCGCCGCGCAGCGTCGGTGCGTCGCGCCACGCGCTCACACCAGGCGACCCTCGGACAGCCTCACCACCCGGTCCATCTTGCTCGCCATGCGCTCATTGTGCGTCGCGATCAGTGCCGCAGACCCCTCGCCGCGGACCAGCCGCAGGAATTCCGCCAGCACGACGTCGGCGGTCGCCTCGTCGAGATTGCCGGTCGGCTCGTCGGCCAGCACCAGTGCCGGCTTGTTGGCCAGCGCCCGCGCCACCGCGACACGCTGCTGCTCGCCACCCGAAAGCTGGCTCGGCCGATGGGTCAGGCGATGCCCGAGCCCCAGCGCGGTGAGCAACGCGGTCGCGCGCGCATCGGCCTCGGCGCGCGAGCAATCACGGATCAGCTGCGGCAGCACGACATTCTCGGTGGCGTTGAAATCGGGCAACAAATGGTGGAACTGGTAGACGAAGCCGAGAAAGTCGCGGCGTAACACCGTGCGCATGTGCGCGTCGGCGCGCGATGCTTCCTGGCCGGCGATGCGGATCGATCCCTGAAAGCCACCTTCGAGCAGCCCGACCGCCTGCAACATCGTCGACTTGCCCGATCCCGATGGCCCGAGCAGCGCGACGATCTCGCCCTCACCCACCGTCAGGTCGACGCCGCGCAGCACCTCGATCGTTTCACCGCCCTGGCTGAAACTGCGCGTCAGGCCGGCGACTTGCAGGATCGGATCATTCATAACGCAGCACCTGCACCGGGTCGGTACTCGCCGCCCGGAACGCGGGATAGAGCGTGGCGAGAAAACTGAAGAGCAGCGCCATGGCGGCGATCGTCGCGATCTCCACCGGATTGCTCCGCGACGGCAATTCGCTGAGGAAGCGGATCGTCGGGTCCCACAGATTCTGCCCCGTCAGCCGTTGCACGCCATCGACGATCGGCTGGCGGAAGGTCAGCAGCAGGAAGCCAAGCAACAGGCCAGCGAGCGTGCCCAGCGCGCCGATCGTCGTGCCGACGGTAATGAAGATCCGCATCAGCCCGCCCCGCGACGCCCCCATCGTCCGCAGGATCGCGATGTCGCGCGTCTTGGCGCGCACCAGCATGATCAGCGACGACAGGATGTTGAACACGGCGACGAGGATGATGAACGACAGGACCGTGAACATCACGACGCGCTCGACCCCCAGCGCCTCGAACAATTGCGCGTTCATCTGTCGCCAGTCGGTCGTCACCGCTTGACCGGCGACTTTATCGTTCAGCGGCTGCAGGATCGCCTGCACCCGGTCCGGATCGACGGTGTTGACCTCGATCATCCCGACCGAATCGCCCATCATCAGGAGTGTCTGGGCATCTTCCATCGGCATCAGGATATAGGATTTGTCATAGTCGTAGACGCCGATCTCGAAGATCGCGCCAACCTTGTACGATACGATGCGCGGCACCGTCCCGAACGGCGTCGCCGGTCCCTGCGGGTTGATCAGCGAGATTTCGCTGCCGACCGTCGCGCCGAGTTCCTCGGCGAGGCGCGATCCGATCGCGACCTGGTTGCCGCCAGGCGTCAGATTGGCGAGCGAACCGAGCACGATCTTCTTGCTGATCGTCGCATTGCTGCGCAGATCCTTTACCCGCATGCCGCGCAGCAGCACCGCCTCGACCCGGCCGTTGTAGCTCGTCATCAACGGCTGCTCGATCAACGGTGTCGCGCTCGTCACGCCCGGTGTCGCGTCGGCGATCTCGATCACGTGCCGCCAGTTCGGCAAGGTCCCGCCAACGCCCTGAACCACGGCATGGCCGTTGAGCCCGACAATCTTGTCGAACAGCTCGGCGCGAAAGCCGTTCATCACGCTCATCACGACGACCAGCGCCGCGACGCCGAGCATCACCGCAAGCCAGCTGATCACGCCGACCAGGAAGATGAACGCTTCGCCCTTGCCCGGCAGCAGATAACGCCGTGCAATCATGGCTTCGTAGCGGGACAGGATCATGCGGGCGCCGGCACCATGGCTGGAGGATGCTCGCGCTCTAGGCGGTGCTTGCACCGCTGGCAACCGGATCGGCCTGTTGCGCAATCGCCACAGCACGGCCGCAATCGGTTCACTCTGGTCATATTCCCGGTGACAAAGCCAACAGCGCTGCCTAGCAAATAAATCGCTGAGACACAGGCAACGGCCGTGGTTCGGGGAAGGATCGCAGCCCCGCTTCGCAAGAGGCGCGCGGGCGAAATCCTAAGGGGGCTGACGAGCGATCGTCACGCAGGCGCCCGGGCTGGAAACGGTCCGGGCGTTTGCGTGTCCGGCCTCGTGCGCTCATTGCTTCATCATGCCGGATCTGACCTTCCTCGGCGCATTGCCTTCAGAACCTTTTCGAGATCGTCCCGCCAAAGGTCCGCGGATCGCCCGGCTGGCCGACGATCAACCCCGTACTGCCGGATTGTGGCGTCAGGATTTCGAAATAGTCCTGGTTGAACGCGTTGCGCACCCAACCGAAGATCTCGAACCCGCCGTGACGATAGCCGAGGCGGAAGTTTGACAGCGCGTAGCCGTCGATGTCGGTGTAGCGTGAGCGCGACGGGTTCGACGAGAATTTCGAACGATAGCTGCCGTCATAGCCGAGATAGACCTCGCCCCGCGCGACCGGGACATTATACTCGGCGCCGAACGAGAAGGCCCATTTCGAAATGCCGGGAAGCCATTGCCCCGAAATGTCGCAGTTCGCGGGGCTGGCGCTGCCGCCCGACAGTTCGGGAGGGCACGGCGCATCGGGGAAGCTGACATATCGGGCGTCGGTGAAGGCACCGTTGACGTAGCCGGTGAATCGTTCGCTCGGACGGAAGGACGAGTCGAACTCCACACCGCGCACCCGCACCTTCCGCGCGTTGGCGAGATAACCGCGGATCACGCCGAGCTGGCCGTTGGTGACGGTCGCCTGATAGTCGCTGATCTCCGTCCAGAAGCCGGCGAGATTGACGGTAATCCTGTGGTCGGCAAATTGCGTTTTCAACCCCAGTTCGAAATGGTCGACCTTCTCGGGCTTGACCGTCGCCGCACTCAGGATCGGGTTGTTCGCCGCGTCCAGCGGCAGGCCGGACAGGTTGATGCCGCCCGATTTGAAGCTGCGCGCGTAGGTCGCATAGGCGTGTATGTCGCCCGTGAAATCATAGGAAAGCGTGACGTCGCCCGAGACATTCCAGGCGCTGAACCGTGGCTGATAACGTTGCGGCGCGAGTACGCCCCGCTGGTCGGACGAGAGCAGCGTACTGCCGGCTCCGGTGGTGACCACCGCGATATAGGAACCGCTCTTCCGGTCATGGTTCACGCGAAGACCGGGCTGGATGTGCAGCCGATCGACCACTTCCCAGTTGAGCTTGCCGAACACCGCGAGGCTGGTGTTGTCGAAGTCGATCGTGTTGCGGCTGGTCAGGCCATCGAGGATCGTGGGGTCCGTCTTGTTCAACAGCCATCCGCTCGCCGCCGGACCCTCGACCTGCAAGCCATCGGTATGGATCGTCTGATCGAAGAAGAACGCGCCCAGCGTATATTGCAGCCGCGATTTCCCGTTGGAGGCAAGCCGCAATTCCTGCGAATATTGTGTCTGGCGCGACGGGTTGGCCGACACCGTGGTGATCGGCAGGCCGGTAAAATCACGGTCGTTCGCCGGCTTCCAGTCCCAGGTGCGCCATGCGCTCACCGAGGTGATTGTCGCCGGCCCGACATCCCAATTGCCGACCAGCGAAACACCCGCCATTTTCTGGCGCGCGTTCAGGTCGGCGTCGAGGTCGGTCACCCGATCGAACGGATTGGTGCTCGGCGGCGTGTAGCCGAAGGCCGCGGCAAGTGCCGCATATTGCCGGGCAAGCGGGCGCTGCGTGGCCCCGATGCGCGCATGATATTGCACGCAGCAGAGCGGGTTCTGCAGATTATAGTCGCCGGCCAGGGTCAAATCGAGATTGGGCGCCGCCTTCCACAGCAACTGCCCGCGCACGCTGAAATTGTCCTGCCGGTGAAGATTCTCGCCCGTCGTGACGTCGCGGATCGTTCCCCTGCGGCCGGTACGCGAGACGGCCAGCCGTGCCGCGAGCGTGTCGGCGATGATCGGGGCTGACGCCGACGCCTTGATCTGAAGGAAGCCGTAATTGCCCGTGCTCGCCTCAAATCGCGCCTCGGGGGTAAAGCTCGGTGGGCGCGTCGTCACGTTGATCGCGCCGGCCGTGGTGTTCTTGCCGTAGAGCGTTCCCTGCGGGCCACGCAGCACCTCGACACGTTCGATGTCGACGAAATCGAAGGTCGCGGCACCCGCCCGCCCGACATAGACGCCGTCAAGGTAGAACCCGACGCCCTGCTCGATGCCGTCATTGGTCAGCCCGAACGGCGCGCCCAGGCCTCGGATGTTGATCGCGCTGTTGCGCGGATTGCTCGATACGAACTGAAGCGATGGCTGGAGTTGCTGAAGACGGTTGACGTTGAACGCCCCGGTCCGGGCGAGATCGCCGCCAGTGATCACCGACAGTGCGATCGGCACGTCCTGCGCCCTTTCCTGGCGGCGCTGCGCGGTGACGACAATGTCGCCGGGCACGCCGGCCTCCTGCGCAGGGTTCGCGTCGGAGACGGGCGCGGTTGCAGGAGGCAAAGCTAAAGGCGCGGAGGAGGCAAGCAGCAAGGCGATGGGCGAAAGCATGACGGTGTCCCCTTATCGATCGCCCTTAATATCCCCTAATTTGATAGGAATAAAAGCCCATGGCTTCTTGGGCGAACACAAGCCCGACTTTAGCCCCACGATTTTCCGCCATTTCTCCCCTTGAACCGGCGACAGGACGCACCAGATTTACGATGTTCGGCGCCTTACGGGCCGGACGGACAACGGTGTCGCACCTTGGGTGGGCGCCGAATTTGACGACCAACTCGCTTCAATGGAGGATTTGAAATGCGTCAGTTTGATTTGACCCCCTTCCGCCGCTCCGCGATCGGCTTCGACCGCTTGTTCGACATGCTCGAGACCAGCGCACGCCAGTCGACGGCGGACAATTACCCGCCCTTCAACCTCGAACGCCTTGCCGAGGACCGCTACCGCATCACCATCGCGGTTGCCGGTTTCAGTCGCGACGAGATCGAGATCACCGCGCAGCAGAACCTGCTTCAGGTGCGCGGCAAGAAAGCGGACCAGGCTGCCGACAACGGCGCCTTCCTGCATCTCGGCATCGCGACCCGGAGCTTCGAACGCCGTTTCGAACTGGCCGATTTCGTGCGCGTCGACGACGCCCGGCTCAATGACGGCCTGCTGACCGTCGAGCTGGTCCGCGAAATCCCCGAGGCGATGAAACCGAAGACCATCTCGATCAAGACCGGCGCGCCGCTGATCGCGGTCGAGGATGGCGACAAGGCCCAGGCCGCCTAGGTCGCGCCACCACGGGTAATGACGTTGGGGCGTCCGGAGCGATCCGGACGCCCTTTTCTCGCGCTCGTTCGCCGTGATTCAACCAATCGCAAAACCGGGCTTGGTTCGCGCGATGAACGCGACCGCCTTTTGCTTCCGTGATCGGATATCGAGCCGGCAGGGAATTCCCTGCATTCCCCCCGAAAAATATTCGAAATTCCCTGCCAATTTCCCTGCCAGACCCCGTTGGCAGGGAAATTTCCCGGAACCGGCGGCGGGATCAGACCAGCCGACTCTGCCGCACCGCCGCGGCGATGAAGCTCGCGAACAGCGGATGCGGCTCGAACGGCTTGGACTTCAACTCCGGATGGAATTGCACGCCGACGAACCACGGGTGGTCGGGGCGCTCGACGATTTCGGGCAGCATGCCGTCGGGCGACATGCCGGAGAACACCAGCCCGCCCTTTTCCAGCGCCGCCTGATAGGCGGTGTTGACCTCGTAGCGGTGCCGATGCCGCTCGGAGATATGCGTCGCGCCATAGATCGACGAAACGACACTGTTACCGTCGAGCGTCGCGTCATAGGCACCGAGCCGCATCGTGCCGCCAAGGTCGCCGCCAGCCTCGCGTGTCTGGATGCCGTCGGCCGTCATCCATTCGGTGATCATGCCGATCACCGGTTCTTCGGTCGGGCCGAACTCGGTCGAGCTGGCGTTGGTGATCCCGGCGAGATCGCGCGCGCCCTCGACACACGCCATCTGCATGCCGAAGCAGATGCCGAAATAGGGAATGTCGCGCTCGCGGGCGAAACGGACGCTGGCGATCTTGCCCTCGGCGCCACGCTCGCCGAACGCGCCGGGCACGAGGATCGCGTGGCATGGCTCGAGCCGCGCGGCGATCTGCGCGTCGTCATCGCTTTCGAACAGCTCGGCGTCGATCCAGTCGATATTGACCTTCACGCGGTTGGCGATGCCGCCATGCACCAGTGCTTCGTTGAGCGACTTGTAGGCGTCCTGCAGGCCGACATATTTGCCGACCACGCCGACCGTCACCTCACCTTCGGGGTTGGTCAGCCGGTCGACGATCTCGACCCAGCGCGACAGGTCGGGCGCCAGGCCCGGCATGATGCCGAACGCCTTGAGCACCTCGGCGTCGAGCCCCTCGCCATGATATTGCAGCGGTACGGCATAGATGCTCTTGGCGTCGAGCGCCGGGATCACCGCTTCCTTGGGTACGTTGCAGAACAGGGCGATCTTGGCGCGTTCGCTCGCCGGCAATGGCTGTTCGCAGCGGCATACGAGCACATCGGGCTGTACGCCCAGCGCCGCGAGTTCGCGCACCGAATGCTGGGTCGGCTTGGTCTTCAGTTCGCCCGCCGCCGAGATATACGGCACCAAAGTAACGTGGATGCTCACCGAATTGCCGCGCCCGAGGTCGTTCCTGAGCTGGCGGATCGCCTCGATGAACGGCAGCGACTCGATATCGCCGACCGTCCCGCCAATCTCGCACAGCACGAAATCGAGATCCTCGGTTTCCGCCTGGGCGAATTCCTTGATCGCGTCGGTGACGTGCGGAATGACCTGCACCGTCGCGCCGAGATAATCGCCGCGCCGTTCACGCTGGATGATCTGCTGATAGATCCGGCCCGAGGTGATGTTGTCCGACTGACGCGACGCAACCCCGGTAAAGCGCTCATAATGGCCGAGATCGAGGTCGGTTTCGGCCCCGTCATCGGTCACATAGACCTCGCCATGCTGGTAGGGCGACATCGTGCCGGGATCGACGTTCAGATACGGGTCGAACTTGCGGATGCGCACGCGATAGCCGCGTGCCTGCAACAGAGCCGCGAGGCTCGCCGCCATGAGACCTTTGCCGAGCGAGGAAACCACGCCGCCGGTAATGAAGATAAACCGCGCCATGGGAGGAAACGCCTAACGTGTCTGGGCGCCACGCGGCAAGCGCGCGACTCCAATTATTTTGATGGAAGGGCGGAAGCGGCGCCGTGCGCCGCCGATCGCCGACTAGTTCTGAACCGGAAGCGCGCCGTTGCTGGCCGGGGCGGTAACGTTCGCCGCGCCCGACGAGAAAGCGCCACCGTCCTGCGGGAGCTGTGCCCCGGGCTGCTGCACCGCGCCGGCCGGTGGCTTTACCGCCAGCGTCGGGTCGATCCTGGTGCTGTGACCGCCGGCGGCGAAGATCGCCAGGCCGATGCTGAGCAGCACGAACAGCGAGGCGAACACCGTCGTCAGGCGAGTCAACAGGTCGGCCGCGCCGCGCGCCGACATCAGGCCCGACGGGCTGCCACCCATGCCGAGTCCGCCGCCCTCGGAGCGTTGGACGAGGATCACCACGACCAGCGCAAGTGCAACGATACCGTGAACGACGAGCAAAAACGTAAACATGGAAAAGCGATCATCCCGAGCGGCGAAGGCGGGCACATAGGCGACGTACCGCCCGCGATCAACCGCGCGTATTGTCGCAAGGCCGCAACATTTCGCTTCCGTCCTGAAACCAGTGGCGTCCGAGCGCGTTATTCGCCTCAGCCGCGGCGTATGTTCGCCGCGCCGTGTGCAGAGTTGGACAAAACAGGTGGCCCATCTTTTCGATCGATCTCTGACCAACTGGATGCAGGCGTTGGTCGACTATGTCCGTTCGGGCCAGCCCGACCTGACCAACCGTCAGATGGCCTTGCTCCTGTTCGTTTATCTGGCGCCCGGACCGCACACCGTGCGCGGATTAGCCAATGTTCTCAATGTCTCGAAGCCAGTCGTGACACGCGCCTTGAACAGGCTCGGTGCGCTGGGCTATCTGCGCCGCCAGCGCGACGAAGCGGACAAGCGAAATATCTTCGTGGCGCGTACGGCGGAAGGGGCAGATTTTCTTGCGGAATTCGGACAATTCATCGGCGGCACCGTTCAGCCCGTCGCTCGGCGCGCGACCGCGTAGCAGCTTTTCGCTACTCGGGCGGTCGGCGGTACTCGACCCGAGGACGAACGCCATCCGTCGCGACCTGGCCGATATCCGCCTCGCCGAAAGCGTCTTCGCGCCGCATTATGCCGCGCCGAGCGCCATGGTCGCGTTGCGCGACGTCATGATGCGCGCCGGGCCGCAACATGATGCCGAAGTGATCGGCTCGCTCGGTGAGGGAGACACGTTCGAGACGCTCGAACTTGCCGGCGGCAACGCCTGGGGCAAGGCGCCTCGTTTGAACCTTGTCGGCTATGTCGACGCCGACGCGCTGGGCATGGCATGACACTCTCGGTCTTCATCGATGGCGCCGCCGGCACGACCGGTCTCGAAATTCGCGAACGGCTCGCCGGGCGCGACGAGATCACGATGTTCGAGCTCCCCGACGCCAGGCGCAAGAGCAGCAAGGCGCGCGCCGAGGCGCTCAATGCCGCCGACATCGTCATTCTCTGCCTGCCGGACGACGCCGCGCGCGAGGCCGTGGCGCTGATCGACAATAGCACGACGCGCGTCATCGACGCATCGACCGCACACCGCGTTGCCGATGGCTGGACCTATGGCTTCCCCGAGCTCGAACCCGGCCAGCAGGCTGCGATCGCCGAGGCGATGCGCGTGTCGAACCCCGGCTGCTACCCGACCGGCTTCCTTGCCCTGGTCCGCCCGCTGGTCCGTGCCGGCCTGGTGCCGGTCGACTGGACCTTCGCCGTCAACGCGGTGTCGGGTTATTCGGGCGGCGGCAAGGCCATGATCGCCGAATTCCAGGGCCCCAATCCACCGCCGGCCGCGCGGCTCTATGCGCTCGGCCTGCTCCACAAGCACGTGCCCGAGATGCAGAAGCATGCCCGGGTCGAGCACGCCCCGATCTTCATGCCGTCGGTTGCCAATACCTATCGCGGCATGATCGTCGAGGTGGCGTTACCCTTGCACCAGTTCGTCCGGCGCCCGACACTGGCGGCGTGCGAAGCGGCGTTGCGCGATGCCTATAAGGATTCACCGATCGTTCGCGTGGTCGAGCCGGATGGCGACACGATCGCGATCGAGGCCGATGCCGAAACCGACCGGCTCACGCTCAGGGTCTGCGGCAACAGCGAAAGCGGCCAGGCGCGGCTGATTGCCACGCTCGACAATCTCGGCAAGGGTGCGGCGGGCGCGGCGGTGCAGAGCCTCAACATCATGGCCGGGTTCGATCCGGTTTCGGGCCTGACGCTGTAGCGACGGGCCTGACTACGTATTCACATGGCCGTTACCGGGCGGCTCTGTTAGGCGCCCGGCGGCGATCACGAAGAGGCGGTAGGAACGATGCGCAATCCGGTGGGCAAGCTGCTGCTGTTCGGCGCGACCGGCGATCTCGCGCAGCGCATGCTGCTGCCATCGCTCTATGGCCTGCATGCCGATGGCCTGCTGCCCGAGGGGCTGACGATCACCGGCACCGCGCGTTCCGAGAACAGCGACGCGGCGTATCGCGCGTTCGCCAGGAAGGCGCTCGACCAGTTCCTGCCCGAGGATCGCAAGGACGAGGGTGCGATCAAGTCCTTCCTCCCACGGCTGCAATATCAGGCACTCGATGCCACCGACCTGGCGCACTACAAGGATCTGGCGAAGAAGGTCGGAGACGTCTCCGGCGGGCTCGCCATCTTCCTGTCGACGGCGCCCTCGCTGTTCGAACCGGTCATTCGCGGGCTGGAATCCGCCGCGCTCGCCGGCCCGACCGTCCGCATCGGCCTCGAGAAGCCGCTCGGTTACGACCTCGCCTCGAGCCGCGAGATCAACGACACGGTAGCGACCGCCTTCCCGGAAGACCGCACCTTCCGTATCGACCATTATCTCGGCAAGGAGACGGTGCAGAACATCCTCGCGCTGCGCTTCGGCAACTCGTTCTTCGAGCCGGTGTGGAATGCGCAGGGTATCGACAACGTCCAGATCACCATCGCCGAGACCGTCGGCCTGGAAGAGCGCGCGGGCTATTACGACACGGCGGGCGCGCTGCGCGACATGGTCGCCAACCACATGCTCCAGCTGCTCGCGCTGGTCGCGATGGAGCCCCCTGCCCGCTTCGACGGCACCGCGATCCGCGACGAGAAGGCGAAGGTGTTCCGCTCGCTGCGTCACATCTCCCCGATCGAGGCGCCGCAAGTAACCGTGACCGGCCAATATGGCGCCGGCGCGTCGGGTGGTGAGATCGTCAAATCCTATGTCGACGAACTCGGCAAGCCATCGACCACCGAGACCTTCGTCGCGGTCAAGGCGCATGTCGACAACTGGCGCTGGCAGGGTGTGCCTTTCTACCTGCGCACCGGCAAACGCATGACGACGCGGCGCAGCGAGATCGCGATCCAGTTCAAGGCGGTGCCGCATTCGATGTTCGCCAGTCGCGGCGGCCTGCTCCAGCCCAACATGCTGATCATCCGCCTGCAGCCCGAGGAGTATATCCAGCTGCTGGTGATGGCCAAGGAGCCGGGCCTCGATCGCGATGGCGTGCGCCTGCGCGAGGTGCCGCTCAACCTCAGCCTCGATTCCGAATTCGCCGGCACGCGCCGCCGCATCGCCTATGAGCGACTGCTGCTCGACCTGATCGAGGGCGACCAGACGTTGTTCGTGCGCCGCGACGAGGTCGAGGCGCAATGGGAATGGGTCGACGCGATCCGCGCCGGCTGGACCGCCAACGACATGAAGCCGAAAAGCTACGCGTCGGGCACCTGGGGCCCGTCAGCCGCGATCGCGCTGACCGAGCGCGACGGTGTGACCTGGCAGGACGATTGATCACCCCTCCCGGACGTCGAGAGGGCAAAGGAGTGACTATGAGCGACGAAATCGAATGGTGGGACTATGACGACGCCGAGGAGATGGCCGCGGCCGTCGCCGGCGATATCGGCTTCATCATCGAAAGCGCGATCGATGCGCGTGGCGGCTGCGTCGTCGCGCTTTCGGGTGGCAAGACCCCGGTGCCGATCTACGCCAAGCTGGCCCAGGCCAAGCTCGACTGGAAGCGTGTGACGATCGTGCCGACCGATGAGCGCATCGTGCCGCTCGGCGACGCACTGAGCAATGTCACGATGATCGCCAAGACCTTTCTGCCCAAGGGCGCGCGGGTCATGCCGATCGTGCCGACCGCGACCGCCGACTACAAGGCGGCCGGGCGCTCGGCCGACGCGCTGATGCAGGACCTCCACTGGCCGCTCGACCTGTGCCTGCTCGGCGTCGGTGCCGACGGTCATACCGCCTCGATCTTTCCCGGTCCGGATTTCGACGAAGCGCTGAGCGGTCCGAACGAACGCCGCGCGCTGGGCGTGATGCCCGACCCGCTGCCCGCCGAGGCGCCGGTAGCGCGCGTGACGCTGTCGCGCGCTGCGATCGTATCGGCGCGTGCGCTGCTGATCGCCGTGACCGGCGACGCGAAGAAGAAGGTGATCGAGGCCGCGATCAAGCAGGGCCCGTCCTCGGCCTATCCGATCGGCCGCGTGCTCGCCGATGCCGAGCTGCCGGTCGACATCCACTGGGCGCCATGACCCTTCATCCCGACATCTCGGCGGTCACCGATCGGGTGATCGAACGGTCGCGACCGACGCGCGAGGCGTATCTCGCGCTGATCCGGCGCGAGCGTGACCAGCATGTCGCACGGCCCGCTCTGGGCTGTGCCAACCTCGCGCACGGCTATGCCGGAACCGAGGAAGACCGCGATGCGATGAAGACCGGCAAGGCGATGAACATCGGCATCGTCAGCGCCTATAACGACATGCTGTCGGCGCATGCCGTCTATTACCGCTACCCCGAGCAGATGAAGGTCTGGGCGCGCGAGGCCGGCGCGACGGCACAGGTCGCCGGCGGCGTGCCGGCGATGTGCGATGGGGTGACGCAGGGTTATGCCGGCATGGAGCTGTCGCTGTTCAGCCGCGACACCATCGCGCTGTCGACCGCCGTCGCGCTGAGCCACGGCATGTTCGAGGGCGCGGCGCTGCTCGGCATCTGCGACAAGATCGTCCCCGGGCTGCTGATGGGCGCGTTGCGCTTCGGGCATCTGCCGATGGTGCTGGTACCGGGCGGGCCGATGCGTACCGGCACGCCCAACAAGGAGAAGGCGGCTGTCCGCGAAGCCTTTGCCGAGGGCAAGGTCGGGCGCGACGCGCTGCTCGATGCGGAGATCGGTGCCTATCATTCCAAGGGCACCTGTACCTTTTTCGGCACCGCCAATTCCAACCAGATGATGATGGAGGTGATGGGCCTGCACATGCCCGGTGCCGCCTTCGCCAATCCGGGAACCAAGTTGCGCCAGGAACTCAGCCGCGCGGCGGTCCATCGTCTCGCCGCGATCGGCTGGGATGGCGAGGATTACCGCCCGCTTGGCCTGTGCGTCGACGAGAAGGCGATCGTCAACGCGGCGATCGGTCTGCTCGCCACGGGCGGCTCGACCAACCATCTGATCCATCTGCCCGCGATCGCCGCGGCGGCCGGCATCGTGATCGACTGGGACGATGTCGACCGATTGTCGCGCGCCGTGCCGCTGATCGCGCGGGTCTACCCCAATGGCGCCGCGGACGTGAACGGCTTCGAGGATGCCGGTGGCATGCCCTATGTCATCCGCGAGTTGCTCGGTGCCGGGCTGTTGCACCGCGACTTGCTGACGGTCGGCGGTGCGGACATGGGCGATTACGGCAAGCGCCCGACGATCGACGACGATTCGCTGGTGTGGGAAGATCCCGGTGCGAGCGGCGACGACACGATCCTTCGCCCGGCCGCCACACCCTTCGCGCCCGAGGGCGGCTTCCGCATCCTTGCCGGCAATCTCGGCCGTGCGTGCATCAAGGTCAGCGCGGTGGAGCGCGATCGCTGGATTATCGAGGCGCCAGCGCGCGTGTTTCACGACCAGCTCGACGTGCAGGCCGCCTTCAAGGCCGGCGAACTCGACGGCGACGTCGTGGTGGTGGTGCGTTTCCAGGGACCGCGCGCCAACGGCATGCCCGAACTGCACAAGCTCACCCCGCCACTCGGCGTGCTGCAGAACCGCGGCTTCCGGGTCGCCCTGGTGACCGACGGGCGCATGTCGGGCGCGAGCGGCAAGGTGCCCTGTGCGATCCATGCCAGCCCCGAGGCGCTGGGCGGCGGCCCGCTCGGCAAGGTACGCGACGGCGATATCATTCGTCTCGATGCCGTGGCCGGCACGCTGGCGGCGCTGGTCGACCCGGACGAGTGGGCGGCGCGCTCGCCGGTCGAGGCGCCGGCTCCCGCGGTCGGCATGGGACGTGAACTGTTCGCGCTGTTCCGCGGCGCGGCGAGCGAAGCCGAAAAAGGCGGATCACCGCTGTTGTCGGCGATGGGTTGGTGAGCATGGAACTGGTAACGGTCGATATCGGCGGCACGCACGCCCGCTTCGCCATCGCCGAGGTGGCGCATGGCAAGGTGGTGTCGCTTGGCGAGGCGGTGACGCTCAAGACCGCCGAATATGCCTCGCTCCAGACCGCATGGCAGGCATTCGGCGAGCGTCTCGACCGCCCGATGCCGCGCGCCGCGGCGATCGCGGTGGCATCACCGATCGGTGGCGAGATCATCAAGCTGACCAATAATCCGTGGATCATCCGCCCAGCGCTGGTCAAGGAACGGCTGGCGGTCGACGACTATGTGCTGATCAACGATTTCGGGGCGATCGGCCATGCCGTCGCGCAGATGCCCGATCACGCCTTTCTGCACCTCTCCGGGCCTGATGTGCCCTTCCCGACACATGGCGTGCTGACCGTCTGTGGCCCGGGCACCGGGCTCGGCGTCGCGCAGGTCCTGCGTACCCAGCAAGGCTATCATGTGCTGGAGACCGAGGGTGGGCACACCGATTTCGCCCCGCTCGACACGCTCGAGGATACGATGCTCAAGCGGCTGCGGCGCACCTTCAACCGCGTCTCGAACGAGCGCATCGTCGCCGGGCCGGGGATCGTCACGATCTACGAGACACTCGCCGAAATCGAAGGGCGCGCGGTCCAGCGGCTCGATGACAAGGCGATCTGGACGCAGGCGCTCGACGGACAGGACAGCCTCGCGCTGGCCGCACTCGACCGCTTCTGCCTCTGCCTCGGTGCGGTCGCGGGCGACCTCGCATTGGCGCACGGAGCCCACGGCGTCGTCATCGCCGGTGGTCTCGGCCTGCGGTTGAAGGACCACCTTGCCCGCTCCGGCTTTGGCGAGCGTTTCGCCGCCAAGGGCCGTTTCCAGTCGATGATGGCCGCGCTGCCGGTCAAGCTCATCACTCACCCCCAGCCCGGCCTGTTCGGGGCCGCGGCCGCTTTTGCCCAGGACCATGCCCGATGACCGATATCGCCGACATCATGCGCGCCAGCGCGGTCATTCCGGTACTGGTGATCGATGACGCCGCGACCGCTCGCCCACTCGCCGAGGCGCTCGTTGCCGGCGGATTGCGCGTGCTCGAGGTGACGATGCGCACCGACGCCGCGCTCGATGCGATCCGCGAGATGAAGCAGGTCCCCGGCGCGATCGTCGGTGCCGGCACGGTGGTCAATGCCGGGCAGTTCCAGCAAGTGATGGACGCCGGCGCCGAATTCATCGTCTCGCCCGGACTGACCGAGCGGCTTGCCGACCCGATCATCGCCAGCGGCGTGCCGTTCCTCCCCGGTATCGCCAATGCCGCCGACATCATGCTCGGGCTCGAGCTTGGGCTGACGCATTTCAAGTTCTTCCCGGCCGAGGCCAATGGCGGCCTCAAGGCATTGAAGGCACTCGCAGCACCCTTCTACCAGTGCCGCTTCTGTCCGACCGGCGGCATCACCGAGGCAAGCGCGCCCGAATGGCTGGCGTTCGCGCCGGTGCTGTGCGTCGGCGGCAGTTGGGTGACCGGCGGCTCGATGGCCGAGGTCGAAGCCAAGGCCCGCGCCGCAGCGGGGCTGCGCGGCTGATCCGCGCCCTCAGGGAATTTCGCCCCTTGCGCGCCTGATCGCGCGCCATTTCTCGACATTGGCGTTGTGCTGTTCCAGCGTGTCGGCAAAGACATGCCCGCCCGTGCCGTCGGCGACGAAATAGAGCGCGTTGGACGGCGCCGGATTGAGCACCGCGTCGATCGACGCGCGGCCCGGGTTGCAGATCGGGCCGGCGGGCAGACCCGTCATGGCATAGGTGTTGTAGTCGTTCTTCGCCGCGATTTCCGACTTCAGAATGCGGCGCCCGAGCGGGCGGCCCTGTGTGATCGGGTAGATGATCGTCGGGTCGGCCTGCAACATCATGCCGCGCTTCAAGCGGTTCGAATAGACCGCCGCGACGAGCCGGCGCTCGTCGGATTTGCCGGTTTCCTTTTCGACGATCGAGGCAAGGATCAGCGCCTCGCGCGGCGTCGAAACGGCGATGCCCGGCTGGCGCTTGTCCCAGGCGGTGGCAAGATAGGCGACCATCGCATGCTGCATCCGCTTAAGCATGAAGGCGCGCGTGTCGCCGCGTTGAAAGGCGTAGCTGTCGGGGAGCACCGTACCTTCGATCGGCACCGCGACGGTCCCGCTGAGGCCCGGCTCCTTCATCAGGGCATCCTTGACCATCACCGATGGCCAACCCTCCGGGATGGTAACGAAGCGCTGTACGGTCTTGGTGCCTTGCAGCACCTTGAGGATGTCGGCCTGGCTGAGATGCGCCGGGATACGGTACTCGCCCGCCTTGATCGCCGCGCTACTGCCGAGGAGTCTTGCGAACAGCCGGAAGCGGCTCGCGGAGGAAATCGCGCCAGCCTTTTCGAGCTGTTCCGAAACCATGGCGCGGCTGCTGCCCGGCGTGACCGTGATCGTGATGTTGTGCGTCAGCGGGCCGCGGCCGCCCCACATCTGCAGCACGCCGAACCCGGCGGCGACGGCGAGCAGGATGACGAGCAAGCCGAGGCAACCGAGCCGGCGCATATGCTGTCAGACCGCCTTCATCACGAGGCTGGCATTGGTACCGCCAAAGCCGAAGCTGTTGTTGAGCACCGCCTTGACCGAGCGCTTCTTTGCAACGTGCGGCACGAGATCGACACCCGCGCAATTCTCGCTCGGATTGTCGAGATTGAGCGTCGGCGGGACGATCTGGTCGCGCAGCGCGAGGATGCAGAAGATGCTCTCGACCGCGCCGGCACCACCGAGCAGGTGCCCGATCGCCGACTTGGTCGAGCTCATCGACAAGGTGTCGATGTTGTTGCCGAACAGCCGGCGCACCGCGTTGAGTTCAAGCTCGTCGCCAAGCGGCGTCGAAGTGCCGTGCGCGTTGATATAGTCGATGTCGGACAGCGACAGGCCCGATTTGCGCATCGCCATTTCCATCGAACGGAACGCACCCGAGCCCTCGGGATGCGGCGCCGTGACGTGGTAGGCATCTCCCGACAGGCCATAGCCGATCACCTCGGCATAGATCTTCGCGCCGCGCGCCTTGGCACGCTCATATTCCTCGAGACAAACGACACCGGCGCCCTCGCCCATCACGAAGCCATCGCGATCGACGTCATACGGGCGGCTGGCCCGCTCCGGCGTGGCGTTGAAGTTGGTCGACAATGCACGCGCCTGGGCGAAGCCGGCGATGCCGAGCGGGCAGATCGCGCCCTCGGCGCCGCCCGCAAGCATGACATCCGCATCGTCCATTGCGATCATCCGGGCGGCATCGCCGATCGAATGCGCGCCGGTCGAGCAGGCGGTGACGACGGCATGGTTGGGGCCCATCAGACCGTATTTGATCTGCACCTGGCCGGTGATCAGGTTGATCAGGCGGCCATGGACGAAATGCGGGCTGACGCGACGCGGGCCCTTTTCGTGCAGGACGATCGATTCGCTGGCGATACCCGGCAGGCCGCCAATGCCCGAGCCGATCGAACAACCGGCGCGAAAGCGCTCGGCTTCGGTCATGTCGGTCAGGCCGGCATCCTCGAGCGCCTGGCCGGCGGCATCGATGCCGAAGATGATGAACGGGTCGACCTGGCGTTGAACCTTGTGGTCGACACGCTTGGCGGGATCGAACCCGTAGGGATGATCGGCCGGCTTCACCTCGCACGCGATGGTGCAGGCATAATCGGTCGCGTCGAAACGCGTGATCGTTCCCGCGCCCGACTTGGCGGCGAGGATATTGGCCCAGGCAGTTTCGACGTCCGCACCCAGCGGTGTCACCAAACCCAAACCCGTTACCACGACACGACGCATGGCATTCTCCACTCTCTCAAACGGAAATCGGCTCCCCGCCCCGTGCTTAGCCCTGGGACGGGGAGCCGATCCTGATCATTCGGCCCGATTCAGGGCACGGACCCGCGTTGCCGCGTTCCCGCAGGCGCTCAGGCCTTGTGTTCGTCGATGAACGTGATCGCATCCTTGACGGTACCGATCTTCTCGGCGGCATCGTCAGGGATCTCGACCCCGAATTCTTCCTCAAACGCCATAACCAGCTCGACGATGTCGAGGCTGTCGGCGCCCAGATCATCGATGAAGCTCGCATCTTCGGTCACCTTGTCGGCGTCGACACCGAGATGCTCAACGACGATCTTCTTAACGCGATCGGCAGTCTCGCTCATGTGAATTCCCTCTCTGCTTTGGGGGTCTGTGTGTTCCTGAACGCACGTAGAACGCGCGTGGGACCGGCGCAAGGGGTGCGTCGTCTTTGGCGCGATAAGCGTCATCGCGCCATGTCGCCGTCAACTCGCGGCGTAGGCGGCCTCGGCCTCCTGCTGGACGATGATCCCGGTAACGCCTTCGCCGATGATCGAGCCGAGCTCAGTCATGTCCTCGGCGGTCAGCGAGTCGGTCGCAACGCCGGCACCCTTCAGATAGGCGATCGCCGCCTGATTGAGTTCCGGCGTCGGGCGACCGTCGACATAGGCGGCGCGGCCGGCCGGATCGAGCGTGCCGACAAGCCCGCCCAGCATTTCGTCGCCAAGCCCGAATTTCCGACCACGATACACCGCATCCTCGCGCAGGACGCGGGCGCTGAGATAACGCAGCGCGACGCCCTGGCGCTTGTCCGCCCAGCCATATTGCGCGCGACAGGCGCGAACGGAATCGGCCAGCGACATCATCGCGTTCTTCTCGTTCCCGGTCGTCGGGTGGAACCCGCTACGCACCAGGGCAACGATATCCGGACGCTTGATCTGGTGCGACTTGGTGTAGATGCAGACCACCGGTCGATCGTCGCGGGCAACGGCCGGCGACGCCACGAACATTGCCGCCGCCAGCGGCAGCGCCATCACGATACGCATTTCATCTTTCCCCCCGTTGGCCGACATGCGCCGGCCCGATACCTCAGATCATCGCCATTCCGCCGTTGACGTGCAAGGTCTGGCCGGTGACGTAGCCGGCTTCCCTGCTGGCGAGATAGACGACAGCAGCGCCGATATCCTCACCGGTGCCGAGATCGCCGGCCGGAATTTTCGTCAGCAGCGCCGCCTTCTGGGCTTCGGGCAGCACGTCGGTCATTGCCGAACGGATGAAACCGGGCGCCACGCAATTGACCGTGATGTTGCGGCTCGCGAGTTCCTGCGCCAGCGCCTTGGACATGCCAACGAGCCCCGCCTTCGACGCGGCGTAGTTCGCCTGGCCCGGGTTGCCGGTCGTGCCGACCACCGAAGTGATCGAGATGACGCGGCCGAAGCGTGCCTTCATCATCGGCCGCGCGGCAGCGCGGATCAGGCGGAAAGCGGCTTCGAGGTTGACGCGGATGACGGTGTCCCACTCCTCGTCCTTCATGCGCATCGCGAGATTGTCGCGCGTGATGCCGGCATTGTTGACGAGGATGTCGAGCTTGCCGCCCAGCGCCTCGACCGCGCGCGGCACGAGCGCGTCGACCGCCGCGCCGTCCGACAAATCGCACGGCAGCGCGACATGGTCACCGCCGAGCGAGGCGCGGAAGGCTTCGAGCTTTTCGGCATTGGACCCCGAAACCGCGAGCCGCGCACCCTGCGCGGCGAGCGCCTGCGCGATCGCCGAACCGATCCCGCCCGAGGCGCCGGTGACGAGGGCGGTCATGCCTGTGAGGTCGAACATATCAGTCTCTCCTGGGATTTTGATTCACGCGAAGGCGCGAAGGCGCAAAGGGAACGTATCCGTTGACGACGCGACGAAGCCCCTCCTTGAAGGTTTCTCCGCCGAAATTTATCAAGAGGCCCAACGGCCTCTTCGTTAGGCGCAAATAGGTCAATAGCTGTTTGGCGTGCGCGCCGTTCAGTCGTTCCACCGACTTTATTTCGACGATCAGCCTTTCGTCGACCAACAAATCGATACGGAACGCGGCTGCGAAACGAAGTTCGGCGTATTCAATGTCTACCGGCACCTGACGTGCGGCCGTGTATCCCATTTGGCCAAGCTTTGCGGTCAAGATCGTTTCGTAGACGGTCTCAAGTAATCCCGGACCCAGGTCGCGATGCAACTGGAAGGCCTGATCGATCACATCGGCCGCAACCGTCTCCAAGTCCGCAACCACTTCGCGCCTCCGCGCCTTCGCGTGAACTACAACGCCTTTGCCAATGCCTCGATGTCGTCCATCGTCACGACGCTGATCGCGTCGACGTCGGGGGCGGTGCGTTTGACCATTGGGGTGAGCACCTTGCCGCCGAATTCGATGAAGCGTTCGACGCCCGTGTCGGCCATCGCCAGCACCGATTCGCGCCAGCGCACCATGCCGGTGACCTGTTCGACCAGAAGGCGGCGGATCGTGTCGATGTCGCTGACCGGTTGCGCGGTGACGTTGGCGAACACCGGGACGAGCGGGGTGTCGATGCGCGCGTCTGCCAGGGCCTTGGCCATCGCGTCGGCGGCGGGCTGCATCAACGGGCAATGGAATGGTGCCGACACAGGCAGCAACACCGCCCGCTTCGCGCCGAATTCCCTGGCGATGGCGACGGCGCGCTCGATCGCGGCAAGTGCGCCCGAAATCACCACCTGCGACGGATCGTTGTCATTGGCGACGGTGCAGACCTCTCCCTCGGACGCCGCGTTGGCGATGATCCGCGCCTTGTCGACATCGGCACCGAGCAGCGCGGCCATCCCGCCCTGCCCGACCGGTACCGCCGCCTGCATCGCGAGGCCACGATGCTTGAGCAGCAACGCGGTGGTCGGCAGGTCGAGCGCACCAGCGGCGCACAGCGCGCTATATTCGCCGAGCGAATGTCCCGCGACATAATCGGCCTTGTCGGCGAGGCGGATGCCGCCTTCCTTTTCCAGCACGCGCAACGTCGCGATGGCATTGGCCATGATCGCCGGCTGCGCATTTTCGGTCAGCACGAGATCCTCGGCCGGACCTTCGAACATCAGCCGCGAGAGATGCTGGCCGAGCGCATCGTCGACCTCCTGGAATACGGCGCGGGCGACGGCACTCGCCTCGGCAAGCGCCTTGCCCATGCCGACCGCCTGGCTGCCCTGCCCGGGAAAGATGAACGCGCGCATGATGGTCTCCAATCGAAACGGGCGGCCGGACTAGAAAGCCCGCGTCTTTAAGGCAAGGCATGCCGCGTAACCGGGCGATCCTGAACCGCCATTCAGGATCGCGGTCAATCCGCGACATATTGCGACCACTTCGTGCGGCTGGCGCGACGGGTCTGCGACAATCGCTTCCCAGATAGGGTCCGACGCCGATCGCATCGGCGCCGAACCGAGGAGCAAGAACATGAAGAAGCTTATTTTCGCGGCCCTTGCCGCAACGATCGCCGCCAGCCCGATGATCGCCGTGCCGGCCGTCGCCGCGCCGCAGGAGCGTCACACCACCGTCGTGCGCCACGAGCGCGGCCGGACCGTGGTGGTCAAACGCACCGTCGTCCGCGCGCCGCTGCACCGCAACTGGCGCAGGGGCGAGCGCTTCGATTATCGCCAGGCGCGCAACTATCGCGTGATCAACGACTGGCGGAGCTATCGTGGTCGCCATCTTTATGCCCCGCCGCGCGGTTATCACTGGGTCCGTTCCGGCAATGACGCGGTGCTCGTCGCGGTGGCTGGCGGCGTGATCGGCGCGGTCCTTGCCGGTGCGTTCAACTGAGGCGACCGCCCCTTTCGGGCGGCAGGCGGTGGCGCAGCGATGCGCCGCCGTTTTCATTTGGTGCTGACCCCTGCCAATCAGCATGCGCCGGCGACCATAAAGGTGATCGGCAAGGCGGGGATCGACTCCCATGCCGCGGAATCGCACTGCCGAGGAACATTGGTGAGCCAACCGATCCTCCAGTGGATCAAAGCCCGCCCTTGCCTTTCGTGTCATTTCCGCTAAGGGACCGCGCTCCGGGGTGGGCAGCCTTGCGTTGTCCGCCCCTGATTTATTGAGACGACAGCCGGAGGGGCGTCCGCATTGGGCGGCGTCAGCGATCGGCCAAGAGAAGGTAAGACAACATGGCTCTTTACGAGCACGTGTTCCTTGCGCGCCAGGATCTGGCACAGGCGCAAGTGGACACGCTGGCGGAAGCCGCTGCACAGATCGTCAAGGATCACGAAGGCACGGTCGTCAAGACCGAGAGCTGGGGCCTGCGCAGCCTGGCCTACAAGATCGCCAAGAATCGCAAGGCGCATTACGTCATGCTCGAGATCGACGCGCCGGCCGGCGTGGTCGCCGAGCTGGAGCGCCAGACGCAGATCAACGAGGACGTGATCCGCTACATGACCGTCAAGGTTGACGGCCATGAAGAGGGCCCTTCGGTGATGATGCGCAAGCAGGAGCGCGACCGCGAGCGTCGCGGTGACCGCGAAGGTCGTGGCGATCGTGGCGACCGCCCGCGTCGCGATTTCGACGGCGAATAAGGAGCGACAAGACCATGGCACGCCCATTTTTCCGCCGCCGCAAGAGCTGCCCCTTCTCCGCGAAGGACGCCCCCCGGATCGACTATAAGGATGTCCGGTTGCTGCAGGGCTTCGTGTCCGAGCGTGGCAAGATCGTCCCGTCGCGCATCACCTCGGTGAGCGCGAAGAAGCAGCGCGAGCTCGCCCAGGCGATCAAGCGCGCCCGTCACCTGGGCCTGCTGCCCTACATCGTTAAGTAAGGAGTAGCAGCGATGAAGATCATTCTGCTCGAGCGCGTCGAGAAGCTCGGCGTCATCGGCGATGTCGTCACCGTCAAGGACGGTTTCGCGCGCAACTTCCTGTTGCCGAACAAGAAGGCGCTGCGCGCCAACGAGGCCAACCGCAAGGTGTTCGAGGCCAATCGTGAGCGCATCGTCGCCGAAAACGCCTCGCGTCGCAGCGACGCCGAGACCGAAGCCAAGGCAATCGACGGCACGTCGGTGACGCTGATCCGCCAGGCATCGAACACCGGCCAGCTCTACGGCTCGGTCGCGGTGCGCGACCTGGTCGAGGCGCTCGAAATCGCCGGCCACAAGGTCGGCAAGTCGGCGATCGTGCTCAACAAGCCGATCAAGTCGATCGGCGTGTACGACGTGAAGGCCGCGCTGCACCCCGAAGTGTCGGTGACGATCAAGGTCAATGTCGCGCGCTCGCCCGAAGAGGCCGAGATGCAGGCCAAGGGCGTCGACGTCATGGCCGCCATGTTCGAAAAGGACGAGGCCGGCTTCGTCGAGGCTTACGACCCCAATGCCGAACCGGGCGCCACCGCCGAGGTTCAGGCCGAGGAAGCGACCGAGACCAGCGAAGGCTGATCGGCTGCCAAGCCTAACGAAAAGGGCCGTCCGGAGCGATCCGGGCGGCCCTTTTCCTTTGGGGGAACGATGGTGGCGTCAGGGCGCCAGGACACAGGCGCTCACCACCGCGGCAAGCGGGATCAGGGCGAACAGTACGGGGATCATCTTGTTCATGACGTGTCGGGTCCACGGAGACACACCGTCTCCGCACGGGATTTAGGAATGCGGTAACCGTTTTTCAACGATGAGACGTGCATTTCTATCGGCAAACCGAGTGACCCGATGACTTAAAGGCGCAGCGAAGCTGGCGAGCCGCATTCAGCAACGCGCCCGGTCGCCTGCTTGTCGCCTGCTTGCAGCTCACGCGATGCTGAAATACGTGCCAACCGTGAAGGTTGCACGCCCCCCCTCACCTCCTGCCGAACAGCTTTTCGATGTCGCCATGCGCGAGCTTGATCCAGGTCGGGCGGCCGTGATTGCACTGGCCGCTGTGCGGCGTGACCTCCATTTCCCGCAGCAGCGCATTCATTTCGGCGACCGACAGGACGCGCCCGGCACGGACCGAACCATGGCAGGCCATCGTCGCCGCGACGTGGTCGAGGCGCTCCTTGAGGCTCAGTGCCTCGTCAAAAGCGGCGAGTTCGTCGGCGAGATCGGCGATCAGGCCGCGCACGTCGCTCTGGCCGAGCATCGCCGGGACGCTGCGCACCAGCATCGCCTGAGGCCCGAAGCGTTCGAGTTCCAGGCCGAATTCGGCCAGTTCGGTGGTGCGCGCTTCGAGGCGGTCACAGGCGGTCTCGTCGAGCTCGACCACCTCGGGGAGCAGCAGTGCCTGGGCCGCCACGCCACCACTCGCCATCGCCTTGCGCATGCGTTCGAGGACGAGGCGCTCGTGCGCGGCATGCTGGTCGACGATGACCAGGCCGTCTTCCGCTTCGGCGACGATGTAGGTGCGCGCGACCTGGCCACGGGCAACGCCCAGGGGGTGTTGGGTGGTGTTGGGGATTGGCGCGTAGGCCGGTTCGGCGCGGGCCTGGGGTGGCGGGGCGGCGAAGTAGGTGGGGCGGGATTCGCGGACGTAGTTGGTGAGGAGGCCGGACTGCCCCTCTCCCCACAAGTGGGGAGAGGGAGATTGCGTCTCGCCTGTGACCAAGGGTTCGCTTTGCCATTGCGCCATTGCGTCCGCTGCCGGGCGTTGGGCACTGCGGTGGCCGGCCTCGTCGAGCGCGCGGCGCAGGCCGCTGACGATCATGCCTCGGACGAGGCTCGGCTCGCGGAAGCGGACTTCGGTCTTGGCGGGGTGGACGTTGACGTCGACCATGTCGGTGGGCACGTCGAGGAACAGCGCCACCACGGCGTGGCGATCGCGCGCGAGAAGTTCGGCATAGGCGCCGCGCACCGCACCGATCAGCAACCGGTCCTTCACCGGTCGACCGTTGACGAAGAGATATTGATGGTCAGCGACGCCGCGGTTGAAGGTCGGGAGACCCGCGACGCCGCCGAGCCGCAGCCCCTCGCGTTCGAGGTCGACGGCGATGCCGTTCTCGACAAGCCCGCGATCGGTCAGCGCGGCGACACGGTCGGGCAGCGTCTCGCCGGCCGGAACCGACAAGGTGCGGCGCCCGTCATGCTCGACCGAAAAGGCGATGTCGGGGCGTGCCATGGCGAGACGCTTCACCACGTCGAGGCTGGCGGCATATTCGGCGCGCGGCGAACGCAGGAACTTGCGCCGCGCCGGGACGCGTCCGAACAGCTGCTCGACGCGAACCCGCGTCCCGGGGGGAATCGCCGCCGGTCCTTCGGCGACCAGCGCGCCATTGTCGACGATCCGGCTCCAGCCCTCGGCGCCACGCACGCGACTTTCGAGCGTCAGCCGCGCCACGCTGGCGATCGAGGGCAGCGCCTCGCCGCGAAAACCGAGCGTTACGACGCTTTCGATCGCCTCGTCCGGGAGCTTCGAGGTGGCGTGTCGCTCCAGCGCGAGGGCCATTTCGGAAGGCGCCATGCCGCATCCGTCGTCGGCAACCTCGATCAGATCGACACCGCCCCCTGCAAGGCGGACGTCGATGCGCGACGCCCCCGCATCGATGGCGTTTTCAACCAGCTCCTTCAGCGCGCTGGCGGGGCGTTCCACGACCTCGCCGGCGGCGATGCGATTGACCAGATGTTCGGGAAGGCGCCGTATTGACATGAATGTTGCTCTAGCCCAAGCGACGGCATCCCGCGACCCGCATAAACAGGTAACCAGAGCGTGGAATTCCAGGCTTTCGGGGGTTCGGGATATGGCGATGTGCGACGGGCCGGACCTCCGGCCAGGAACGGAAACGAATAGATGGCCTTCTTCTCGCGGTTCTTCAAATTCATGTCCCACGACATGGCGATCGATCTCGGCACGGCGAACACGGTGGTTTATCTGCGCGGACGCGGCATCGTCCTCAACGAGCCCTCGGTCGTGGCGGTGGAAACGATCAATGGCGTGAAGCGCGTGAAGGCCGTCGGCGACGACGCCAAGCTGATGATGGGCAAGACCCCCGACAGCATCCAGGCGATCCGCCCGCTGCGCGATGGCGTGATCGCCGACATCGACGTCGCCGAGCAGATGATCAAGCATTTCATCCACAAGGTGCATGGCGGGCAGCGGCGTTTCATGCGCTGGCCGCAGATCGTCATCTGCGTGCCATCGGGATCGACCTCGGTCGAGCGTCGCGCGATCCGCGACGCCGCATCGAACGCCGGCGCCAGCCAGGTGTGGCTGATCGAGGAACCGATGGCCGCGGCGATCGGTGCCGACATGCCCGTGACCGAGCCGATCGGCTCGATGGTGGTCGATATCGGTGGCGGCACGACCGAAGTCGCGGTCCTCTCGCTGCGCGGCCTCGCCTACACCACCTCGGTGCGCGTCGGCGGCGACAAGATGGATGAAGCGATCGTCTCCTACGTCCGCCGCAACCATAATCTGTTGATCGGCGACGCCACGGCCGAGCGGATCAAGCAGGAAGTCGGCGTCGCCAAGCCGCCGGCGGATGGCATCGGGTTGACGATCCACATCAAGGGTCGCGACCTCGTCAATGGCGTGCCCAAGGAAATCCAGATCAACCAGGGCCAGATCGCCGAGGCACTGTCCGAGCCGGTCGGCACGATCGTTGAGGGCGTGCGCATCGCGCTGGAAAACACCGCGCCGGAACTCGCGGCCGACATCGTCGATCAGGGTATCGTCCTGACGGGTGGCGGCGCGTTGCTGCAGGGCATCGACGAGGTGCTGCGCGACGAGACCGGTTTGCCGGTGACGGTTGCCGAGGATCCGCTGATCTGCGTCGCGCTGGGCACTGGCCGCGCGCTCGAGGATCCGGTGTTCCGCGGCGTGCTGCATAGCGCGTAATCGTTTTTCGCCTCTGCCGTGGGGGCGAGGCGTCGGTGTTGAGGGGAGAAGATGGCGCCGCCTCGTAACCGGCGCCCGGGTTTTTCGCGTCGGGCGCAATATACCCTGTTCATCGGTTATGTCGTCGCCGTGGCCGGCTCGCTGGTCGGTGCGGTGCTGTTGGCGCTTGCCACGCTCGATCCGCCCGCCTTCGGTGCGCTGCGTGCCAGCGTCGCGGAGGTGACGACGCCGATCTCCACGACGATCGCCGGCGCGGGGCGCGGCATCGCCTCGGTCCCGCAAGGCGTTTCCGACTATATCGCGGTGCATGACGAGAACCAGCGGCTGCACAGGGAGCTCGACGATGCCAAGGCGCTGCTGATGCGCGCCCGGGCGATCTCCTACGACAATCGCCGGCTCAAGGCCCTGCTCGCATTGCGCGAACGCATCAACGCCCCGGTCGTGACCGCGCGCCTGGTGAGCAGCAGCGCCTCGAGTACGCGGCGCTTCGCGGTGCTCAATGCCGGCAGCTGGCAGGGCGTGAAAAAGGGCCAGCCGGTGCGCGGACCGGAAGGCCTGATCGGCCAGGTCCTCGAAACCGGCCCGAACAGCGCGCGCGTGCTGCTGCTGACCGATCCGGAAAGCCAGATACCGGTCCGGCGCACGCGCGATGGCATGCCCGCACTCGCGGCGGGACGCGGCGACGGATTACTCGATATCAAGTCGGCAGCCTCGACGACGGCCGACTTCCTGCCCGGCGACGTTTTCGTCACGACCGGAACCGGCGGGGTCTATGCGCCGAACATCCCTGTCGCGCAGATCCTCAGGCGCTTCCACGGTGACGCCGGGCTGGCGCGCAGCTTCGCGCAGCCCGATACGCTCGATTTCGCGCTGGTGCAGCAGGCCTACATGCCCGTCGCGCCCACGCTACCGCCCGGCAAGACGCCGTGAGCAGCCAGATCAAGGGCGCCTATGACGATGAGCCGAAGACCGGCTGGCGCAAGGCGGTACCAGCCGGGTCGATCATGCTTGGTTCATTGGTCACGATCTGGCCGTTTATCGGCTCCTTCCCCATTCTGCCGCCATTGGGACTGTTGATGCTGCTCGGATGGCGACTGGCGCGACCCGGCGTGCTGGCGATCTGGGCGCCACTGCCGCTCGGCTTCTTCGACGACCTGTTGAGCGGGCAGCCGCTGGGCAGCGCGATCCTGTTGTGGCAACTCTGTTTCATCGGCATCGACCTGATCGACCAGCGGCTCGTGTTCCGCGATTTCTGGCAGGACTGGTTGATTGCGTCGGGTTCGATCGCCTTTTGCCTGATCGCGGGACGGCTCGTCGCAACACCCATCGGCGCGCATGTCGATACCGTGCTATTGCTGCAGGTGATGATCTCGGTGATGCTCTTTCCGCTCGCAGCGCGCTTCGCCGTCTGGCTCGACCGGAGGCGCGCGGCAGAATGAACGGCTTGCGGCCGATGGTCACCGAATCCGCGCAAAACTACAGCTTCTCGCGCCGCGCCATATTGCTCGGCGCGGGCCAGGCGGCGGTTGGTCTCGTGCTGGCCGGACGCATGGGGTGGATCGCGGTCGCGGAGAACCAGCGCTACAGCCTGCTGAGCGAGAGCAACCGCGTCAACATGACGCTGGTGCCGCCCCGGCGTGGCTGGCTGATCGATCGCAAGGGCGTGGCGATCGCCAACAACCGCACCGATTTCCGCGTCGATATCATTCCCGACCGACTTGAGAAGGAAGCGCATGAGCGCGTGCTCGCGCTGCTTCAGCAGATCCTCGATCTGCCGGTGGAACAGGTTGACCGTATCCGTACCGACCTTAAGCGTGCGGCTGGCTTCCAGCCGGTTCAGGTGGCCGAGAACCTCGACTGGGAGCGCTTCGCCGCGGTGAGCGTCCGCATGCCCGATTTGCCCGGTGTCGCGCCGACGCGCGGCTTCTCGCGCCACTACCCCGCTGGCGCGGCGGTCGCGCACCTCACCGGCTATGTCGGCGCGGCCAATGCCGAGCAGTTCCAGAAGACCCGCGACCCGCTGCTCGTCACCCCGGGCTTCAAGCTCGGCAAGGATGGCCTCGAGAAATCGCTGGAAAGCCAGTTGCGCGGCAAGCCCGGTGCCAAGCGCGTCGAGGTCACCGCGCGCGGCAAGTTGGTGCGCGAACTCGACACGCGACCCGACACGCCTGGTGCCAATGTCAGGCTGACGATCGATGCGGGTTTGCAGGAATATGCCGCGCGGCGGCTCGGCACCAACTCCGGCTCCGCGGTCGTGTTCGACTGCCTGACCGGCGAGATGCTGGCGATGGTGTCGATGCCGGCTTACGACCCCAACCAGTTTTCCGACGGCATCAGTCATCTCGAATGGAAGATGCTGAGCGACGACGACCATGTGCCGCTCATGAACAAGGTATTGCAGGGGCTGTATCCGCCCGGCTCGACGGTCAAGCCGATGAACGCTCTGGCGCTGCTGGAGGCGGGGATTCACCCGGAGCAGACCGTCAACTGCACCGGCGCGCTCAGGGTCGGCACCGGCACCTTCCATTGCTGGAAACGTGGTGGCCACGGCGCCGTCAACATGCGGCGCGGCGTGGCGCAAAGTTGCGATATCTATTTTTACCAGATGGTCCGCGAGGTCGGGTACGATGCGGTCGCGCCGGTCGCGCGGCTGCTCGGGCTGGGGCAGAAATTTGACCTCCCCTTTTCGAGCCAGCGTTACGGCACCGTCCCCGACCCGGCGTGGAAGATGAAGCGATATCATCAGCCATGGACCGTCGCAGATTCGCTGAATGCGTCGATCGGCCAGGGTTATGTGCTGGCCAACCCGTTGCAACTGGCAATGATGGCATCGCGCATCGCCTCGGGCAAGTTGCTGCTGCCGACCCTGCTCGCAGGCGAGGCCCGGCACGCTGCCGCCCTTCCCTTCTCGCCCGATCACCTTGCGACGATCCGCGACGCGATGTTCGCAGTAGTCAATGACGGCGGCACCGGCGGCGCCGCGCGCATGACCATTCCCGGGATCAGCCTCGCCGCAAAGACCGGCACCGCGCAGGTACGCCGCATCACCATGGCCGAGCGCTCGCATGGCGTGCTCAATAACGCCTCGCTGCCGTTCAAGATGCGCGACCATGCGCTGTTCGTGTGCTTCGCGCCGCACGATAACCCACGTTATGCCGCTGCGATCGTGCTCGAACATGGCGGCCACACCGTGCGCAATCTCGATACGCCGGGGATCGGCCGCGACATCATGACCTATTTGTTCGACCGCGACCGCGCGCTGGCGAGCCTGGCCGAGCTCGAGCCGACATGGGGCGGCGACATCAGGACGCGGATGGCGGCGGAATCCGCCGCCTATCGCTCGGCAGCGGGTGCGCCGTCGCCGATCGCGGCGGCGCAAACCGAGACCGACGCCGATTCCGCAACCGACGCGCCAGCGGTTTCGGCCGCGACCAACGCCGCTGATGCCAGTGCCGAGGCCACCGCCAATGCCATTGCGGCGGGTGGCGGCGTCGCCACGCAGGGCTCGCCGGACCCGACGGCGCCATGAGCGGGCTCGACTTCGTCCCCGCGCCGCTCGCGCAGCTGCCCTGGAAGATCATCACCGTGGTGCTGATCATCGGCTGCTTCGACTTGCTGATCCTCTATTCGGCCGCCGGTGGCAGCATCCGCCCCTGGGCGCTGTCGCAAGGCGTTCGCTTCTTCATCTTCCTCGCCGGGGCGATTGCCCTGTCGCGCGTCAAGGAGGACATGTGGAACCTCGGCGCGCTGCCTGCCTATGCCGTACTGATCGTGCTGCTGATCCTCGTCGAATTGCTCGGTGCGGTGCGCGGCGGCGGCCAGCGCTGGCTCGACCTCGGCGTGATCCGACTGCAACCGTCCGAGCTGATGAAACCGTGCATCGTGCTGGCCTGCGCCAAATTCTACGACATGTTACCGGCCAACGAGACGCGCAAGTTCGGTGGAATATGGCCGGCGGCTGCGCTGATCCTCGTGCCCGCCGCGATCATCATGAAGCAGCCCGATCTCGGCACCGCGCTGATGGTCACGATCGGCGGCATTACCGTGATGTTCCTGGCCGGCGTGCCGCTCAGGCTGTTCATCGGCGGCGCGCTGGCAATGGCGGCGGCGATTCCGCTGGCGATCAACTTCGTGCTGCATGGCTACCAGAAAAACCGCATCCTCGTGTTCCTCAATCCCGAGAGCGATCCGCTTGGTATCGGCTATCATATCAGCCAGTCGAAGATCGCGATCGGTTCGGGTGGGATCTTCGGCAAGGGCTTCCTCAACGGGACGCAGAGCCATCTCGACTATCTTCCCGAAGGTCAGACCGACTTCGCGCTCGCGACCATGATGGAGGAATGGGGCCTGATCGGCGGCGTGGGGTTGATCATCCTGTTCGGGATCATCGTCCAATGGGGCGTCGGCGTCGCCCTGCGTGCGCAGTCGCGGTTCGCCAAGCTGACGGCGGCCGGTCTCGCCGCAACGATCTTCTATTATGTGGCGATCAACATGGCGATGGTGATGGGCCTGGCACCGGTCGTCGGCGTGCCTTTGCCGCTGATCAGCTTCGGCGGCTCGGCGCAAATGACGGTGATGCTATGCATCGGCATCCTGATGTCGATCGACCGGCAGAACCGCAATGTGGTGCGCTGGTAACGAATGATGCAAAAAAGAGTTTGCACGCGGCGCGGGGTTTGCTAACCGGCGCCCTCCCGACGCGGTCGCGCTCTTCCAAGGCGCCTTCGACATGCCGGTCATGGACGCATAGCTCAGTTGGTAGAGCAGCTGACTCTTAATCAGCGGGTCCTTGGTTCGAGCCCAAGTGCGTCCACCATATTTCACTGAATCATTGGCACGAAGCCACCAGGTTCGATGACAACAGCCTCGGACGCGTTTGCGCCGCTAACCGAAGGCATTTAGACCTGCGAACGCGTCTGTAAAGCGGGCGCCGCGATTCACGATCCGCTGTTGTCGAGCTCGACATCGTCCCGCAGCAGGCGCGCAACCCGGCTGAAGACGGCGTCCGGCGAGACACGCGTCTCTTCCTGTAGCATCTCATCCGCAGCAAAGCCGAGCTCGACGGACAGGCGCAGCTGCTGCCACAGAGCAGCGCGGTCGACATCGGGAAGGTGGCGCATATAGGCCGCGACGAGTTGATCCGTGACGTGGCGGTGCGATTCGAGTCGGATGTGCACCAACTGCGGCGAAGCGTGCAGCGCGCGCAGGATCCACACCGCGCCGGGTTCGCTCCGGGTCACCGCCGCCGTTTCGCGAAGCAACTCTTCAATACCGTCGCGCAGCGCATCGATCCCGGTGTCGACGTGACGCGCGATCCATTGCTCCAGTACCACGTTCTGGCGTGCCATCAGCCGCAGGCCGAGTGCTTCCAGAACATCGTATTTATTCTTGAAATAGCGATAGAGCGCCGGCGGCGTCACGCCGGCCCGCGCACAGATCATGTTGGTCGAGATGCGATCGATGCCGACTTCCGCCAGGAGACCGCCCGCGACGTCGAGCAACAGCTCATAGGTCAGCTGCGCGCGCTCCTGCTTGGGACGCGGGCGTTTCGATGGGGCGAGCCCAGACA
>JBAZXI010000019.1:0-101620 GCA_041659925.1 Sphingomonas sp. | reverse complement strand
GTGTCCGGGATCTGCATCCTTCCCGGCGCGGGCGAACACCACGGTGCCGACCGGCTTCTTCTCGGTGCCGCCATCCGGGCCGGCGATGCCGGTGATGGCCACCGCGATATCCGCGCCGCTTGCCGCCAGTGCCCCTTGCGCCATCGCCCAGGCAGTCGCGATCGAGACGGAGCCGAAGGTATCGAGCACGTCGCTGCTTACCTTCAGCAGGTCCATTTTCGCGCCATTCGAATAGGTCACGAAGCCGGCATCGAGAATATCGGACGAACCCGGAATCTCGGTGAGCGCCGCCGCAACGAGCCCCCCGGTACAACTCTCGGCAAGCGCAAGCGTGCGCCCGATCGCGCGATTCGCCTCGACCACGCGCCGTGCCGCCTCGACCAGAACGGTTGGCAGTATCGTGTCGGTCTTGACCGGATCGCTTGTCATCTTGCAGTTCTTTCTACGCCACCGGAACCCGAACGGTTGCTACCGCCTGGGCCGCGATTCCTTCGCCCCTCCCGGTGAAGCCGAGTTTCTCGGTTGTCGTTGCCTTGACGCTAATCCTGCTGACCGGCAGCTGCAACAGCGCGGCGATCCGGGCCTGCATCGCCGCGCGGTGCGGGCCGATCCTGGGCGCTTCGCAGATCAGCGTCAGGTCGATGAAATCGATGATGCCCCCCTGTGCCGTGACCAGCCCGGCCGCATGCTGGAGGAACTGGCCCGAATCCGCGCCGCGCCATTGCGGGTCGCTCGGCGGGAAATGCATGCCGATGTCACCGGCGGCGATCGTGCCGAGCAGCGCGTCGGTGATCGCGTGGAGCGCAACATCGGCGTCGCTATGCCCCGACAGGCCCTTGTCGTGCGGGATCAGCACGCCGCCGAGCCATAGTTCCTCGCCAGCCTCCAGCCGGTGGACGTCATAACCACTCGCGCTGCGCGAGACGAGCGTGGCACCGTGGCGCGCCTCGGCATCGGCGAAATCACCGGGATGGGTGATCTTTTCGAGCATCGTGTCTCCTTCCACCAGCGCGACCGCGCCGCCGGCCGCGCGTAGCATCTGCGCATCATCGGTCGGCTCGTCGCCCTCCCAACCGCGATGGGCAGCGAGAATGTCGGCGAAATGAAACGCCTGCGGCGTCTGGACGCGGTGCAACCTGTCGCGCGGCACCACCACGCCGAGCGTCACGTCGCCGCGTACCAGCGTGTCGGCAACGGGCAGGGCGGGAACGGCACCGGGGGCGTGCTCCAGTGCCGCGATCAGGCGGTCGACGACGGCATGAGGTATGAACGGGCGTGCGGCATCGTGGATCAGGACATAGTCGGGCGCATCGATCGCCAGTGCCTCGAGGCCGTTCAACACCGACAGGCGCCGGGTCGCACCGCCCGGAACGTAACGGGCGTCGCTCAGCGCCTCTCCCAACAGCTTTTCCTGTCCCGCACCGATCGCGACCAGCAGACGATCAACGGCGGGGTGTCCGGCCAGCATGGCGTGGCTGTGCGCGATCATCGGCTTGCCGGCGACGGGCACGAACTGCTTGGGTAAGGTGGAGCCGCTTCTGACGCCCTGTCCGGCGGCGACGATCAGCGCGGCGATGCGGGGCGACGTCATGCCGTTCGCCTAGCCCAAGGTCGCGCGGCCCGCCAGTCTTGCCGCACCGCCGGCGCTCGCCTATAGGCTGCCCGTTTTTCAGGCAGACCATGCGAACGCTCGCTCCCATCCAGATCGGCCCCGTCCGGATCGAACGCCCTGTCGTCCTGGCGCCGATGACCGGCGTCACCGACATGCCGTTCCGCACGCTGGTCCGCCGCTATGGCTCGGGTCTCAACGTGACCGAGATGATCGCCAGCCAGGCGATGATCCGCGAAACACGTCAGTCGTTGCAGAAGGCCGCGTGGCACCCGGTCGAGGAGCCGGTGTCGATGCAGTTGGCGGGTTGCTCGCCGCGCGAGATGGGCGAGGCGGCAAAGCTCAACGAGGATCGCGGGGCGGCGATCATCGACATCAACATGGGCTGCCCGGTCAAGAAGATCGTCAATGGCGAGGCGGGTTCGGCATTGATGCGCGACCTCAAGCTTGCCGCCGCGATCATCGAGGCGACGGTCAAGGCGGTCTCTGTGCCGGTGACGCTCAAGATGCGGATGGGATGGGACCATGGCAGCCTCAACGCGCCGGAACTGGCCCGCATCGCCGAGGATCTCGGCGTCAAGTTGATCACGGTACATGGCCGCACCCGCAACCAGATGTACAAGGGCGAGGCCGACTGGGCGTTCATCCGCAAGGTCAAGGACGCGGTGTCGCTGCCGGTCATTGCCAATGGCGATATCTGTTCGATCGACGATGCCGAGCTGGCGCTCGAACAGTCTGGTGCCGATGGCGTGATGATCGGGCGCGGTGCTTATGGGCGCCCCTGGCTGCTCGGTCAGGTGATGGAATGGTTCGCTACCGGACGGCGCGTGGCGGACCCCGGCCTCGACGAACAATATGCTTTGATCACAGAGCATTATGATGCGATGCTCGCGCATTATGGCATTGAAACCGGCGTCAACATGGCCCGCAAGCACATTGGCTGGTATACGCGGGGGCTGCATGGCTCGGCCGAGTTCCGAAACCGCTGCAATCAGGAACCCGATCCGCGCGTCGTCAAGGCGATGCTCGCCGAATTCTACGCGCCGTGGTTGAGCCGCGCCGCGGCATGACGTCATGACGACCGGGGCGAGCCCGAGTTTCGCAGAACTTTTTGCCGCGGTGCCGGTTGCTTTGCTGGTCACCGATCCCGACCGACGCATTGCGCATGCCAATGCCGATTGCGAAAACCTGCTCAACCTGTCGGAACGCGCGATGCTCGGGCAGCCGCTCGACACCGTATTGAAGGCACCCGGCGAACCTGGCCGTCGCGCGGATCATGGCTTTGCGGCGTTCGACACGGAGATAATCCTGGCGCGGGGCGGGACACTTCGGGTCGACTATCTCGAATCGCAGGTCGCCGATCGTCCCGGCTGGCGCGTGATCGTGCTCCACAACGACGCCGCCTCGCGCAAACTCGGCCACAGTGCCGATCGCGCCTCGGCAGCACGTGCGGCTGTCGGTGCGGCGGCGATGCTGGCGCATGAAATCAAGAATCCGCTGTCGGGAATCCGCGGCGCGGCGCAATTGCTCGCCGGCAGCGGCGAGGGAAGCGACGAACTCACCACGCTGATTACCACAGAGGTGGATCGCATCGCCGCACTGATCGACAGCATGCAGGGCTTCACCGATACGCGGCCACCGGCACTGGCGTCGACCAACATCTATCCGCTGCTCGATCATGCCCGGCGCGTCGCGCTGGCCGGGTTCGCGCGCGACGTGCGCATCGACGAGCGCTTCGACCCGTCGCTGCCACCCGTGCTGATCGATCGCGACGCGCTGCTCCAGGTGGTCATCAACCTGATCAAGAACGCCTATGAGGCGGTTGCGGGCCAGCCCGACGCCCGCATCACCATCTCGACCGCGTTCCGCCACGGCATGGCGGTAAGCCCCGCACCCGGGCGCCCGCGTCAGGCGCTGCCGATCGAATTGTGCATCATCGACAATGGGCCTGGCGCGCCCGACGAGATTGCCGAACATCTCTTCGACCCGTTCGTCAGCACCAAACGCGAAGGGCAGGGGCTCGGCCTGTCGCTGGTCGACAAGCTCATCCGCGACATGGGCGGTATCGTGCAATATGCGCGGGAGGGATCGCCGCCATCGACGGTGTTCCGCATCCTGCTACCGCGAGGAACCTCATGAAGCTGCACGGCCAGATCTTGGTGGTCGATGACGACGCGGCGATCCGCACCGTTGTCGCGCAGGCGCTGCGGCGTCAGGGGCACCATGTCACCACCGCCGCCACGCTGGCCGAGATGGAGGTGCATCTTGCCGCCGCCATGCCCGACGTGCTGATCACCGACGTCGTGCTGCCCGATGGCAATGGCCTCGATCGTCTGGTGACGCTGACCGGCGAGCATCCCGGGTTGCCGGTGATCGTGCTGTCGGCGCAGAACACGTTGACGACCGCGGTCAGGTCCACCGAGGCGGGCGCCTATGATTATCTTCCCAAGCCCTTCGATCTCGATGTGCTCGCGCGCGCGGTCAGCGGTGCGCTGGCGCGCGGCGATGGCGGCGCGAGCGGCGAGCCGCTCGGCGAGGAAGATCGCGCGTTGCCGCTGATCGGGCGATCGCCGGCAATGCAGGACGTTTACCGCATAATCGCGCGCGTCGTGTCGAACGACCTGACCGTGCTGATTTCGGGCGAATCCGGCACCGGCAAGGAATTGGTGGCGCGCGCCGTCCACGATCTTGGGCCGAGGCGCAAGGCGCCGTTCGTCGCGATCAACATGGCGGCGATCCCGCGCGAGTTGATCGAGGCTGAACTATTCGGTCATGAGCGCGGGGCATTTACCGGCGCTCAGGCACGTAGCGCCGGGCGGTTCGAGCAGGCGGCGGGCGGCACGCTGTTCCTCGACGAAATTGGTGACATGCCGATGGAGGCGCAGACCCGTCTGCTGCGCGTCCTGCAATCGGGCGAATTCACCACCGTCGGTGGCGCGCGGACGATTCGGGCCGATGTTCGCATTGTCGCGGCGACCAACAAGGATCTCGCCCAGCTCGTCGCCAGCGGCCAGTTCCGCGAAGATCTGTTCTACCGCCTCAATGTCGTGCCCGTGACGTTGCCGGCATTGCGCGCGCGACGCCAGGACATTGCCTTGCTGGCCCGTCACTTCCTCGATCTGGCGGCCGAAAGCGGCCTGCCGCGCAAGTCGCTCGACCCGGGCGCCATTGCGGTGCTCGAGCGGCACGACTGGCCGGGCAATGTCCGGGAGCTGGAAAACATGATGCGACGGGTCGCCGTGCTGAGCCGGGACGACCGGATCGGTGAGGGCGACATCCTCGCGATGCTCGGGGAACGTCCGGTCGCGCTGTCGCAAGGTCCCGACGGCGGTATCGAGGTAGCGGTGCTCGCGATGCTCGACCGGCTGGCGATCGAGGAACCGGATGCGCTCGCCAATGGCACGCTCTACGACCGGGTTATCGGTGAGGTGGAACGGCCGCTGATTCTGGCGTTGCTCGCGCGCCATGGCCAGAACCAGCTGCGTGCAGCCAAGGCGCTCGGCATCAACCGCAACACGTTACGCAAGAGGCTCGATTCGCTGGGCATCGATCCGGGCTAAGGACGCTCGAACGGTTCGACGAAGCGATCAAGCGTGCAATTGTGCGTTTTCCTTGCAACGGTTGTGTTGTATGAAAAGCACGATGAAGGCCGACGCGGCAACTCAAACGACGATTTTCGGCCCGCGCCGTCGGCTGAGCGTTACGCCTGCCGTCGAGATTCTCGTCATTGCCGCAGCGGTTGCGATCGCGGTGGTGAGCTATTTCACCATTGTCGGCAACGCCGGCAAGCAATCGCTGCTGAGCCCGCCGATCGTTGCGCTGCTCCTCGTTGCCAATCTCGTTCCGGGCGTCGCGCTGCTGGTGCTGGGTGGCCGGCGGATCGCGATGCGCCGCGCCGCGCGGCTGCCAATGGGCGGGCGCGGGCGATTGCACGTTCGGCTCGTTGCGCTCTTTTCGGTCATCGCGGCCGTGCCGACCTTGTTCGTTGTGGTCTTCGCCTCATTGCTTTTTCAATATGGCGTCCAGTTCTGGTATTCCGATCAGGCGCGCAGCATGATCGAAAATGCCACGGGCGTGGCAAAGACCTCCTACGAGCAGATGCTGCATCGGTGGCAGGACCAGACCGTCACCATGGCCACCGACCTTTCGGAGAGCCTGCAACTGAAGCTGCAATCGCGCGAGTTTCCCAACTATTTCGGCAAGCAGCTTTACCTGCGTAGCCTGTCGGACGGCTTCCTGTTCATCTCCCCCGACAAGAGCGACGTGCAGGAGATCATCCAGGTAAACCCCGACAAGCTCGACATCGCGCACGAGGTTTCCACGGCGGACCTCGACAAGTTGCGCGGCGGGATCAGGAGTATCACGACGGTAGCCGGCGACCGTATCAAAACGCTGACGATGGTTCCCGGCACTTCCAACGTCTTCTTGCTGACCGTCGCGATATCCGACGTCCAGGTGATGGAGGCCCAATCCAAGCGTAGCATCGCGGTTCTGTCGAGCTATCGCGATCTGCTGGCACGTTCGCGATCATTGCAGCTCAAATTCAACGCGGCACTGCTGGCGATTTCGCTGTTGATCATCGGCGTCGCCGTATGGATCGCGCTGGAAGTCGCGGATCGTCTCGTCCGGCCGGTCGGCGAACTGGTGGTCGCGGCACACCGCGTCGCTACCGGCGACCTGACCGCACGTGTTCCCGATCCGACCAGCGACGACGAGATCGGGACGTTGGGCAAGGCGTTCAACACCATGACCGTTCGCCTGCAGGCCCAGACCGGCGCGCTGGAAAGCCGGCGCGCGCTGATCGAAGCGGTGATGTCGGGCGTGACGGCGGGTGTGATTTCAATTACCGGCGACGGCAGCATCCGGCTGATCAACCGCTCCGCCGAGATCCTGCTCAAAACCGGTGAGGACAGCCCGGTCGGTCGGCCGCTGGCCAGCATCTCACCCGAACTCGCCGCCTTTATCGACGGCGGGGAGCGCGAGGCGATCGTCGAGATCGACGCCGGCCCCGACGCGCGGACGCTTGCCGTCAAGATGACGCGTGCCGAAGAAGGCCCGATCCTCACTTTCGATGACATCACCGGCCAGTTGCTCGACCAACGCCGCGCCGCCTGGTCCGACGTCGCCCGGCGCATCGCCCATGAAATCAAAAATCCGTTGACGCCGATCCAACTCGCGGCCGAACGTTTGCAGCGGCGCTATGGCAAACAGATCGTCAACGACGACGGCACTTTCGCCAGGCTGACCGATACGATCGTTCGGCAGGTTGGTGATCTGCGCCGCATGGTTGATGAATTTTCGTCGTTCGCGCGCATGCCCAAGCCGATTTTCCGACCCGACAATATCGTCGACATCGCGCGCCAGACGCTTTTCCTCCACGAGGTCGCGCACCCGACGATTGCCTTCTCGATCGACAACCGTCTCGAGGATTGGACGATGGTGTGCGATCGCCGCCAGCTTGGGCAGGCGCTGACCAACATCGTCAAGAACGCGGTCGAGGCGGTCGAGGCGAGGGGCGAGGGGGAGCCGGGCCGGATCGCGATGACCCTCAGCGAGCAACGTGGCTGCATCACGATCGAGGTTGCCGACAATGGCATCGGGCTGCCGGCGGCGCGCGACCGCATTGTCGAACCCTATGTCACGACCCGCGCCCGCGGCACTGGGCTTGGCCTGGCGATCGTCAAGAAGATCGTCGAGGAACATTTCGGCACGATTGCCTTCACCGACCGTGCGGGCGGCGGCACCTGCGTAACGATGACCTTCGATACGGCCGCGCTTGGCGCGGTCGAAACCACCGATGGCGTGGACGACAGCCCACGCGAATTCGCTTCCAACCGGACCTGAACCATGGCGCTCGATATCCTCATCGTCGACGACGAACGCGACATTCGCGAACTGGTCGCAGGTGTGCTGGAAGACGAAGGCTATGGTACCCGCGCTGCCGGCGACAGCGACTCGGCGCTCGAGGCGATCGCCGAGCGCCGCCCGTCGTTGGTACTGCTCGACGTGTGGCTGCAGGGGTCGCGGCTCGACGGACTCGAACTGCTCGACGAGATCAAGCGTCGCGACCCGTCGATCCCGGTGCTGATGATCTCGGGGCACGGCAATCTCGACACCGCCGTCGCCGCGATCCGTCGCGGTGCCGCCGATTTCATCGAGAAGCCGTTCCAGGCCGAACGCCTGCTGCTGATGGTCGGCCGTGCCACGGAGACCGAACGGCTCAAGCGCGAAGTTGCCAGCCTGCGGCTCTCGGTCGGCCGCGACACCGATCTCACCGGGAGCTCGACCGCAATCAACGGCGTGCGTGCGACCTTGAAGCGCGTCGCATCGACCGGCAGCCGGGTATTGATCATGGGCGCCGCCGGTGTTGGCAAGGAAGTCGCGGCGCGGCTGCTCCATGGCTGGAGCCAGCGCGCTGACGCACCTTTCGTGATCGTCAGCGCCGCGCGCATGACCCCGGAGCGCGTCGAGGAGGAGCTGTTCGGCGTGGAGGAGGGGGGAGATCTCGTTCGCCCCGGCCTGCTTGAACAGGCCCATGGAGGCACATTGTTCCTCGACGAGATCGCCGACATGCCGATCGCCACGCAGGGACGCATCTTGCGCGTGCTGACCGACCAGAGCTTTACCCGCGTCGCCGGGCAACGCGTCGTCAGGGTCGATGTGCGGGTCGTCTCCGCAACGGCGCGCGACCTCACGCATGAGATTGCCGAGGGGCGTTTCCGCGAGGACCTCTATTACCGCCTCAATGTCGTGCCCGTGACGATCCCCTGCCTGACCGACCGACGCGAGGATATCCCCGCGCTCGTCACGCATTTCATGGCGCACTATGCCAATGATCGGCGGGTACCGACACCCGAGATCGCGCCGGATGCCATGGTCGCACTGCAAAGCTATGAATGGCCTGGCAATGTGCGCCAGCTACGCAACGTCGTCGAACGGACAATTATCCTCGCGCCAGGCGACCGCATTGGCCGCATCGATCTCGACATGCTGCCGGCCGAGGTGCTCGGCGACCCGGGCGAGATTGGCGGCGGAAACAACGCGATCATGGGGTCGCCGCTGCGCGAAGCGCGCGAAACCTTCGAACGCGAATATCTCCGCGTCCAGATTCGTCGTTTTTCCGGCAACATCTCGCGTACCGCCACGTTCATTGGCATGGAGCGATCCGCGCTGCACCGCAAATTGAAGCTGCTTGGTATCACCGAGACGCGCGACGATTGACCGCCGGCAGCATTATTGACGGCGCCTAGTGGACGTAGCGCCGCTGCGTACCTAGATTGCCCGTGCGCACCATCCGGTGTGCCCCGACGCCGGGAAACGGCGCACAGCGGCTATATGCCGCCAAGAACAAAGGATCGACCGATGGCCGACAAACCAACTTCCCTGCAAGACCTCTTCCTCAACGCCCTGCGTCGCTCGAAGACACCCGTGACGATGTTTCTCGTCAAGGGCGTCAAGCTGCAGGGAATCGTTACATGGTTCGATAATTTTTCGGTGCTGCTGCGCCGCGATGGCCAGTCGCAACTCATCTACAAGCATGCCATTTCGACGATCATGCCGTCAGGCGCGGTCGATGTCGCGGGGATCATCGACATGGTCGGCGAGGCACAGAAGAAGCAGCCACTTTTGCAGGAGATTTTCCTCAACGCGGTGCGCAAGTCGAACGACAATGTCACCATGTTCCTGGTCAACGGCGTGATGCTGCAGGGCCATATCGCGGCGTTCGACCTGTTCTGCATGCTGCTCCAGCGCGAGGGCATGTCGCAACTCGTCTACAAACATGCCGTGTCGACGATTCAGCCGGCTCACCCCCTCAATCTCGCTGAGGAATCAGCTGGTTCGGAAGACGATTGACCACAGGTTTCGAACGCGATCGCGGTGAGTTTGCGCGTGGCGCGCGTGCGGTCATCGTCCTGCCGGATCAGGGCGATGCTGCGCGCGACGCTGATGCGCGCCTCGCTGAGACCGCCGGTCTCGCCGAGGCGATTGGCATCACTGTCGCCGACAAGGTCGCGATACGCGTCCGAGCGCCGAAGCCGGCGACGTTGATCGGCAGCGGCCAGGCCGAGGCGCTGGCTGCTACCGTTCGGATGGAGGAGGCGGACCTCGTGGTGTTCGATGCCGCGCTTACCCCGGTGCAGCAGCGCAACCTCGAGACTTCACTCGGTGCCAAGGTGATTGATCGTACCGGGTTGATCCTCGAGATCTTCGGCGAACGGGCAGCGACGGCGGAAGGGCGCCTCCAGGTCGAGCTGGCGCATCTCGACTACCAGGCCGGCCGCCTGGTGCGTAGCTGGACCCATCTCGAGCGGCAGCGCGGCGGCTTCGGCTTCCTCGGCGGCCCTGGCGAGACGCAGATCGAGGCCGATCGCCGGCTGATCCGCGACCGTATGGCGCGCCTCCGCAAGGAACTCGACCAGGTCAGCCGCACGCGCGGCCTGCACCGCGAGCGGCGCCAACGCGCGCCCTGGCCGGTGATCGCACTGGTGGGATACACCAACGCCGGAAAATCGACGCTATTCAATCGTTTGACCGGCGCCGACGTCATGGCGGAAAATCTGCTGTTCGCCACTCTCGATCCGACCTTGCGGCAGATTTCGCTGCCGGGGATCGACAAGGCGATCCTGTCCGACACGGTGGGGTTCGTCTCCGAACTGCCGACCCAGCTCGTCGCGGCGTTCAAGGCGACGCTCGAGGAGGTGGTCTCGGCCGACCTGCTGATCCATGTCCGCGACATCGCGCACCCCGACAGCAAGGCGCAGCGCGACGATGTCGAAAAGGTGCTGCGCGAAATTGGCGTGGCGGAAACGACGCCGCGAATTGAGGCGTGGAACAAGCTCGACCTGCTGCACGGCGAGGCGCGCGAGGATGCGTTGGCGCTGGCTGCCGGTCGCAACGATGTCGTCACACTCTCGGCGATCACGGGGGAAGGGGTCGACAGGCTGATCGCAACCGTCGCTGCGCTGCTGACTGAGGCACATCGCCGCTACCATATAACGATCGACCAGTCCGATGGCGCGAGTGCGGCTTGGCTCCACCAGCATGGTGAGGTGCTCGGCCATGAGACCGCGGACAGTCGGGTGATTTACGAAGTGCGCATGACCGAGCGCGATTACGAACGGTTCAATCAGCGGGCAAGCTGACGGATTCTATTATCAACGCATTATCAACTATTTAATACGCTTTAGCGAGATATGACCTGAATGCCGCGAGGCCGGCTTCAATCCCGGCCCGGCCGAACCCGACGCGAAACCGATCGGGCGGGGTAGGGCATAGCGCGGATTGATAGATGCTCGAGGGCAGAACCAGTACGCCCGCCTCCTCGACAAGCCGCCCGGCAAACGCGTCGACGCCGTCGGTGCCGAGATAGCGCGGATATGCGACGCAGCCGCCATCGGGCCTGTGCCATGCAAACAGATCGGCCCGCTCGGCGAAAAAGGCGTCGAACAACGCAAGATTATGCGTCACCAACGTGCGGTTGCGCGCAAGGATATGCTCGCGCGCCTTGAGTGCGATAACCGCGAGACGCTCGGATGGCCCCGCATTGCAGATCGACAGATAATGTTTGTAGCGCTCCAATCGTCCAAGCAGGTGGCGATCGGCGCAGGCAATCCAGCCGATTCTCAAACCCGGCAAGCCATAGGCCTTGGACATCACACCGAGCGACAGACCGCGCTCATAGACATCGGCGACCTGGGGCAGGTGGACGACGCCCTCGCGGCCCAGTGGGCGATATACTTCGTCGCTGAACAACCACAAACCATGCTGCCGGCACAGGTCGATCAGCGCATCGAAGCGGTCGCGTTCAAGGATTTTGCCTGTCGGATTGTGTGGAAAATTGATCGAGATCAGCCGCGTTTCCGGCCGGATCGCCGCCGTGACGCGATCGATATCGAGCGTCCAGCCTCTTTCCGGATCGAGCGGAACGCCAGTCGCGGTGCAAATCGACAATGGCACCGTTTCAGCCGCCTGATAATTGGGCGTGACGACAATGGCATGGTCGTCCGGACGCAGGAGTACCCGCATCGCGGTGTAAATGCCTTCCTCGGCGCCAGCGAAGCAAAGGATGTCACGCGCAGCGCGCCGATCAAAGGTCGCCGCAATCGCCTCGCGCAGATCCGGTGCGCCGAATGTCTCTGTGTAACTCAACCGCAAACTTTCGAACGCGACGCGATCATCGGGAGATGCCAGGTCGAGCAATTCGGAAAGCGACAGGGTTTCAGCGTCGGAAGCGGTAAGATGATAACGCGCCGCGAATTCCCAACGCGAGAAAAACGCCTCGAGACGAAAGTCGGGCAGGGCCGTCACAAACGGCTCCGCTTGACCTTTTGCCACAACGCCTCCTTGGCATCGAGATCCAGTCCCTCGAACGCAATGCCAGCTTCTGCTTCCATCGCTTTGAAGCGTTTCTCGAATTTACCATTGGCGAGGCGCAGCGCGGCCTCAGGATCGATCTCGAGCTTGCGGGCCCAGTTTACCACCGCGAACAACAGGTCGCCGATTTCCTCCTCGCGCTCGGCGGGACTGGTGGCCGCCTCCACCTCGGCCAGTTCCTCGTCGACCTTGGCACGCGCGCCGTCAGCGTCAGGCCAGTCGAATCCGGTGCGCGCGGCGCGCTTCTGGAGTTTCTCGGCGCGCAGCAAGGCGGGCAGGCCAAGCGCGACGCCGTCAAGAGCGCCGCCACCGTCGGCGGTTTCGTTCTTGGCGCCAGCCTTGGCGGCACGTTCTTCGGCCTTGATCTGCTCCCACAGATAATGACCGCCTTCGGGCCGGTCACCAAAGATATGCGGATGGCGGCGCTCCATCTTGTCGCTGATCGACGTCACGACGTCAGGCAGCGCGAACAGGCCGGCTTCTTCGGCCATGCGCGCATGAAACACCACCTGGAGCAGCAGATCGCCGAGTTCATCCTTGAGGTCGGCCATGTCGCCACGCTGGATCGCGTCGGCGACCTCATAGGCTTCCTCGATGGTGTACGGCGCAATCGTCGCGAAATCCTGTGCGACGTCCCATTCACCGCCGCTGACGGGGTCGCGCAGTCGGGCCATGATCGCAACGAGGCGCGCGATCATGTGAGGGGACTCCCCCCGCCAGCCCCATCGACAAGTTCGATAATATACATTATGTAAAATATAATCATGATTGCGGTCGCAGGAGCAACGTACGCCCTTCCACGTGCCAGCTCTTCAGCCGGGACAGGAAATTCATTCCGACCACGTCGGTGTCGCCGATCGTCGGTGTGACATAAGCCGTCAGGTCGGTAACCTGGATCGGTCCGATCATCAGCTCGTGGATTGTCGCGACCCGCGCCGTGATCGGCCCGCCGGCGGTATCGAGGATGATCGGAAACGGGCTTTCCTCGATGTCGATCTTCGCGGCACGCGCAGTTTCGGCGCTGATCGTCGTGCTAGACGCGCCACTGTCAACCAGCATGCGTCGCTCTACGCCATTGATCGTTGCAGTGACATAGAAACTACCGCTGGCATCCATCGGCACGCTCAGCGCGCCTCCAACCACCGTCTGGTCCGGACCGTCGATTATCTGGCGCGCGCTCGACCACCAGGCTGCATAGCGCTCGCGCCCGCTGGCGATCATTACGACGACGGCAAAGATGCCGACCCATGCGAGCGCCATCTTGAGGCTCGATTTGAGTGGAACACGGCGCACGGTAAAAGCTGAGGCGAGGATCGCCAGCCAGATGCCGTAATAGATCAAATCGGGTATCTGATCGTTCATGCCATCATCTCGAGACCGTCATAGCCCGGTTCGATGCCGACCGGCAGTTCCGCGCGCAATCTCGCATAATCCATCGACTGGTCCATATGCACCAACGCTGCGCGTTTCGGGGCGAGCTCCGCAATCCAGCGTAGCGCCGTCGCCAGATCGGGATGTGACGGATGTGGTCGCCGGCGCAACGCGTCGATGATCCAGATGTCGAGCCCGGCATAGAGCGCACGCATCGCGTCCGTCATGTCGTGGAGGTCGGTCGCATAGCCGATTGCGCCACGCTCGGATTCGAAGCGCAAGCCGGCGGATTCGATATTGCCGTGCGGCTGGTCGACGACACGAACCGTGATGTCGCCAATCGTCAACGCATCGGGCAGTTCCGTGAGCGTGACCGTCGGAGGATAGCCATCGCGACCGTGGAAGACGTAACCGAAGCGGGTTTCGAGCGAGGTTCGCGTTGCTGGTCGCGCCAGTCCGCGCAACGGCTTGCCCAGGGCGTGAAACACCTGCCGCAGATCATCGATGCCGTGGCAATGGTCGGCATGGTCGTGGGTCCAGATCACCGCGTCGAAAGCCGCAACGTCCGCCTCGAGCAACTGCGCACGAAGATCGGGACTGGTGTCGACCAGAATGCGCGTCGTGGCGGTCTCGACCAGGATCGAGGCACGAGTGCGCCGGTTACGCGGTTCGGTTGGGTCGCAATCACCCCAGTCGTTGCCGATGCGTGGCACCCCTGACGACGTGCCCGAACCCAGGATGCGAACCTTCACGCGCGGGTCTTGGCGAACAATGCGTGAAAATTCTCCGCGGTACGCGAGGACAGTTCTTCGAACGATTCGCCGCGGAGTTTGGCCAGGAACGCCGCCGTGTCGGCGACGAACGCCGGCTCACCCGGCTTTCCACGGTGCGGCACCGGCGCGAGGAACGGCGCGTCGGTTTCGATCAGCAGTCGTTCGATCGGTAGCCGAGCGGCGGTCGCCTGCAGCTCCCGGGCATTCTTGAACGTGACGATGCCCGAGATCGAAATATAGAACCCCAGATCGAGCGCGATATCGGCAAAGGCGTCGCTCGCGGTGAAACAATGGATCACACCAGGATAGGCACCCTTCCCCATTTCCTCCCGCAGGATAGTGGCCGTATCATCCTCGGCATCGCGGGTATGGACGACGATTGGCAACCCGGTTTCGCGGGCGGCCGCAATATGCGAGCGAAAGCTCGCTTTCTGCCGGTCGCGGTCGCTGTGGTCGTAATAATAATCGAGTCCGCTCTCGCCGATGCCCACGACACGCGGATGTGACGCCCGCCCGACCAGTTTGGCGGTGTCGACGTCGGGGTGCTTGTCGGCCTCGTGCGGATGGATGCCGACCGTTGCCCACACATCGGCTTCGCCCTCCGCCGTGGCGACGACGTCGTCCCATTCACTCTCGCGTGTCGCAATGTTGAGCATCGCCGTCACCCCACGCGCGCGCGCATTGGCAAGCACCTCGTCGCGGCGCTCGATCAGCCCCTTATAATTGAGGTGGCAGTGGCTGTCGGCAAGCATCAGTCGCTCGCCTCTGCTGGCAGTTCGAGCCGCGGAAACACCCCGCTCGGCGACGGCAACACGGTGCCCGCAACGATTGGAGTCGTCAGCGCGGCGAAGTCGCGCGCATCGCTCCCCTGCCCGAGCAAGTCCAGCAGTTGATCGGCGCTGGCCGGAATCGCCCAACGCGCCATGATCGCGATGCGCCGGATTACGTCGACGGTATGATAAAGGATGGTATCAGCGCGCGCCGGATCGGTCTTGCGCACGCTCCAGGGGGCCTGCTCGGTGAAATACTGGTTGGCGTCACGCGCCGCCGACCATATTACCTCGAGTGCGCCGTGAATCGCCAGCTCGGCCATCGCCGACTTCATGCCCGCCTCCGCGGCATCGACGCTGTCGACAAGCGCGTCCTCGGCATCGGTTCTCGCCCCGGCCGCCGGAACCTGGCCGTCGCAATTCTTGGCGATGATCGACAAGCTACGCTGCGCGAGATTGCCGAGATTGTTGGCAAGGTCGGCGTTGCAGCGGGTCACGATTGCCTCGGCGGAATAGCTGCCGTCCTGCCCAAAGCTGACTTCGCGCAGCAGGAAATAACGCAGCGCATCGACACCAAAATGATCGATCAGCGCGATCGGGTCGGTAACGTTACCGAGCGACTTCGACATCTTTTCGCCGCGGTCGAGCAGGAAGCCATGTCCGAACACCTGGCGCGGCAGCGGCAAGTTCGCTGACATCAGGAAAGCTGGCCAGTAAACCGCATGAAAACGCACGATATCCTTGCCGATGATATGAACATCGGCCGGCCAGTAGCGCGCCATCGTCGCCGCATCGTCCGGATAGCCGACGCCGGTCAGATAGTTGGTCAATGCGTCGACCCAGACGTACATCACATGCCCGGGACTGCCCGGTACCTTCACGCCCCAGTCGAAGCTGGTGCGCGACACCGATAGATCCGACAAGCCCCCCTCTACGAAGCGCATCACTTCGTTGCGGCGTGCTTCGGGCAGGATGAAATCCGGCTGGGCGGCATATAGATCGAGCAACGGCTGCTGGTATTTCGACAACCGGAAGAACCATGTCTCCTCGGCGGTCCATTCGACCGGCGTACCCTGCGGCGAGAGCTTGCGCCCCCCTTCCCCGTCGACCAACTCCTTCTCGTCGTAGAAGGCCTCGTCGCGGACCGAATACCAGCCTTCGTAGCGATCGAGATACAGGTCACCCGCCGCCGCCATCGCTTCCCAGATCGCCACGCTCGCGGCATGATGATCGGGCTCCACGGTGCGGATGAAGCGATCATATGAAATATTCAGACGATCATCCATCGCCTTGAAATATCCAGACATCTCATCCGCCAGAGCGCGCGTCTCGACGCCGCGGTCGCGCGCCGTCTGCATCATCTTGAGGCCATGTTCGTCGGTACCGGTCTGGAAGCGAACATCGCGTCCGGCCTGACGATGGAAGCGCGCGATCGCGTCCGCCGCGATCGCCTCATAGGCATGGCCGATATGCGGGCGGCCATTGGGATAGCTGATTGCAGTGGTGATGTAATAAGGGTCGGCCATGCTTGGCTGGTAAGATCGAAACGCGCTGACGGCAACGGTTGTTGGCCGACAATCTACTCCGCCAGCCGCGCTACCAGCCCGGCCATTTCGAAGACCGTGCCCTGTGCATCGAGCGAAAGGCCGCGCGCGCTGGCAGCAAGGCTGCGCGCCGCGTCATAGCTGTCGAGCGCCGTGCGTAGCGCGGACCCTTGCCGCGTCCGCGCCGCACCGGCGATGAACGCCGGCACACGGTCGAGAAACGCCTCGTAACGGGGCTGAGCAGCCTTGAGCGCCAGCGACCTGGCCAGCGCCCCGCGACGCTTGTTACTCGCATCGCCGTCACGCGCGATCGCAGCCAACGCCTCGTCCAGCGCGCCCAGATCGAGTCCCGCATAGCCCAGGGCGCGCCCGGGCGAGCCTTGCCCGGCCCGCACCAGCGCGGCAATCTCGGCGTCATCGGCCTGCGGCAGCCGATTATGCAAGATTGACGTCATGGCCTCATCGCCGAGCGCCTCGAAGCGCAGCAGTCGGCAGCGCGAGCGAATCGTCGGCAGCAATCGCCCCGGCGCATGACTGACCAGCAGGAAGATCGTCCCCCGCGGCGGCTCTTCCAGGTTCTTGAGCAGTGCGTTGGCACCACCGCGCTCGAGATCGTCGATCGCATCGATCAGCACGACACGGCGCGACGACATCGACGGCGTCGTCGCGAACAGCGGTTGCAACGCACGCACCTGCGCTATCGAGATACTGCGAGCGAGATCCTGACCAGGCTTGTCCGCATCCTTGGGCAGTCGCGTCAGTTCGCGATAATCGGGGTGCGATCCGGCATTGACCAGCGAGCGCGTTCGATCATGCTCCGGCACGTCAAATCCGGCCGGCAACGTGCCCGGCGACGCGCCTTCAGCAAGCAATCGAAGCGCCGCAGCGCGTGCGAAACTCGCCTTGCCTACGCCCATCGGTCCCGCGAACAACCAGGCGTGGTGAAGCACGCCGCTTGCCATCGCAGCGGCAAAGGCATCGTGCGCCGCTTCATTGCCGAGCGGTAGCGTCATGCCAACAGGTCGGCCAGGCCGGCAAGCAACTGTTCGGTTACCTCGTCGGCGGTGCCGCCCGCGTCGATCAAGCGGAAGCGCTCGGGCTCCACCGCTGCGAAGCGCCGAAAGGCGGCCGCGACATCGGCGTGGAACTGCTCGCCGCGTACTGCAAAGCGATCGGCGCCAACGCCATCGCGCTCGGCGGCGCGCGCGCGTCCCTGTTCAGGCGACAGTTCGAGCACGAAGGTACGATCCGGCAGCAGACCGCGAGAGCCGAAAGCGTGCAGCGCCAGCACCGCCCCATCGTCGATCCCGCCAGCGACACCCTGATAGGCACGCGACGAATCGACGAAGCGGTCGCAGATCACCCAGGTACCGGCACCGATTGCCGGATTGATGTGCTTCTCGACATGGTCGGCCCGCGCGGCGGCAAACAGCAATGCCTCGGTGTGGGGGCTCCAGCGCGTCACCGCTCCTTGCATAAGCAAGCCACGAATTGCCTCGGCACCTTCGCTGCCGCCGGGCTCACGCGTTACCGTGGTCACGATGCCACGCGCACCGAGTGCCGCGGCCAATCGTTTCGCCTGGGTAGACTTGCCCGCCCCCTCGCCGCCTTCCAGCGAGATAAAGCGCCCGCGCGTCACCCGCCGAACAACCCCTTCAGGCCGGCCCATGCGCGACCGAAGAAGCCGGCCAGCGGCACGTCCTCGGCGGCGACCAGCGGCACGCGCTGCGGTGCCATGTCAGGCGTGGTGATGACGAGGTCGGCGATGTGTTGACCAGCCTTGATCGGCGCCTTGATCGGCCCGTCATAAACGACGCGGCCTTGCAGGTCGGGTGTCGCACCGCCCGGCAAGGTGACGTTGAGATTGTCCGGAGCGACGAGCCCGACATGATTGGCGCTGCCCAGCTGCACCTCGGCTGTATCGACCAGCTTGCCTTTGGCGACGACCAGCTTGGCCTGCCATGCACGGAAGCCCCAGTTCATGAACTTGACCGACTCGTCGATGCGCTGGCGGGCGCTGCCGAGCCCGGCAAGCACCATTACAAGACGGCGATCACCCTGCTTGGCCGAGCCGGTGAAACCGTAACCCGCCTCCTCGGTATGACCGGTTTTCAGGCCGTCGGCGCCGGCTACCCTGCCGAGCAGCGGGTCGCGATTGTCCTGGCTGATCGGGTTGCCTGCGCCCAGCGTCTTGCCCCAGGTAAAATTCGGCAGGGAATAGAACTGTTTATACAAGTCCGGGAAGTCGTTGATCGTTGCGGTAGCGAGCTTGGCGAGGTCGCGGGCAGTGACATAGGTCACGCCATTATCGGGCCAGCCGTTCGAAGTGCCGAAATGGCTGTTGGTCAGGCCGAGTTCGGCAGCCTTCTGGTTCATCAAGGTGACGAACGCATCTTCAGTTCCCGACACGCCCTCGGCGAGGACGACGCAAGCGTCGTTGCCGGAGAGCGTCACGATACCCTTGAGCAGATCGGCGACGGTCGGCTTCTCGCCGACGCCGAGAAACATCGTCGAGCCCTGCGAGTGCCATTTACGCCACGTTTCAGGCTGTACGTCGATCGTCTTGCTCAGGCTGAGCTTGCCCTGCTTGATAAGGTCGAAAGCGACATAGACCGTCATCATCTTGGCCAGGGAGGCTGGTGGCATGCGGCGATCGGCATCCTTGGCGTAGAGAATCGCGCCCGATGAGGTGTCGACCATGAACGCGACCGGCGCCGGCGTATCAAAGGTTGGCGCGGCAGCCATACCGGGGACGGCCATGCCGAGCGACAGGGCGGTGGCGGCGAGCAGTTTCTTCATCAGGGCGGGTCCGTCTTTACGCTGGGGGGATACTTCAATGTCGCAATCGCGCTTCACTCATGCACCAGGCGGGCTCCGGCATAGCCGCGCCGAACCGCATCGTCACGCGCCCGCGCGGCGGTCGAGGCTGCGCCATAGGGGCCGATCTGGACACGATGGAGGCCGCCGCTCGACACCACACGGCCACCGCCGAGACTGCCGACCAGCGCCTGCGCGCGCGCGAGTGACGACAGTGCAGCGACCTGGACGTACCAGCCCGACGCCGACGGCGCGGCCTGGCTACGCGGTGCCGCGTAAGTCGCACCTGGAGTTCGCGGCGACACCGGAGCGGGTAGCGGCGGCTGTTCGCGCCGCGCAACGTCGTCCGGCATCGCATAGGATGCCCCCGCCTGCGGAGATGGCCGGGTGGGTGGTAGCGGTCGACGGATCGGGCGCGGCGGCACGACGGCGGGCAGCCGCTTGCGCAGGCCGACGAGCAGGCTCTGCGGCGCATCGATCCGTGGCGAGGCGGCGTGCCCGCTACGCAGAGCGACCTGATCCTGCGGTATCGGTGTGACGGTGCGTACCCGCACCCCGGCCGGGCCTCCGGCAATACCAAGCAGTCGCGCTGCGCCGGGCGACAGGTCAACGATATTTGCACCGCTACCGTGACCGTTCACCAACGCGACGATCGTCTTGCCGCTATCAAGGGCGGTGATCTCAACGAAACCACCCTGCGCCACAGCATCGCTCGTCGCCGTGATCGCCGCCGGGTCGCCACCGACATCGGCAACGCCGGCATAGCCGGTCGCGTCATAGCGCTGCTCACCGGAGGTTCCGCGCGGGCCGGGGCCTTGCGGCAACTCCGGCGGCGGCGCATCGAGCGACGAGACCGGCATCCGAGCCACGGGGGAATCGGACGCGCCCGGCGACGGGCGAGCGGCACCAGCCTGCGCCGCAAGCGCGGCGAGCAAAAAGATCGCGGTCGCCATGTTTATTCCGCGACAGCGTCGGACAACAGGCCGACCGCCAACGCGTAGAAATTGGAGCAATTATAATCGAGGATCACACGATAGTTCCCGGTCAGCAGATAGGCCGTCTTGCCCGGCCCGTCGGGCTCGATCAAGGTCGCCAGCACATTGTCGCCGGGCCAGGCGCGCGAAATCGGCGCCACCCCCAACGCGCGCCATTCAGCCATCGTCTTCCAGCCGCTGTGCCGCGCGAACACCCTGCTGCAGCGTGGCGAGAGTAGCCGGTTGGTAACCTGGCTGCGATCGAACCCTGCCGGCACACTGACTGCCAACCCCCAGGGCTGGCCAGGGCGCCAGCCGGCATTGGCGAAATAATTGGCGATCGATGCGAGCGTGTCGGCATCGCTGGTCCAGATATCGGCGCGGCCATCGCCATCACCGTCGCGCGCGAGCCGCAGATAGATTGACGGCAGAAATTGCGGCCCGCCCATCGCCCCCGCCCAACTGCCCTTCAGTCGCTCCGCGGGTATGCCACGATCGATCATCTTGAGCGCGTCAACGAACTCAGCGGCGAACAGGTCGCGACGTCGTCCGTCATAAGCCAGCGACGCCAGCGCGCGGGGGATATCGAAATTCCCCATGAAGGTACCGTAATTGGTCTCATTGCCCCAGATCGCGACCATGATCGACTCGGGTACGCCGGTTTGCTGCTCGATCCTTTGCAGCCGAGCGCGCTGCGCCTGATAGGCCTGCCGGCCCCGGCTGATTCGCGCGGCGTCGATATGCGAAAGGCGATAGGGCGTGAAATTCGGGATGGGCGCGTTGGGATCGCTGCCCGGCTGCGCGCGGTCGAGTTGCACGACGCGCGTGTTGAGCGTCAGCGTCGGGAACACCGAGTCGATCGTCGCGCGCGTTACGCCGGCTGCCTGCGCCTGCGCGCGAAGCGTCCCGAGATAGGCCTGAAAGCCGCTTTCGTCCTGCGCCGACGCCGATCCGCCGACACAGCACAGCGCGACCAGCGCCAGTGCGACGCCGCCGACCTGTCTCATCCTGCCCGTGAATCCCTGCATGTGACGACTGTGCCACAGCACCCCGTCGACATGAACCCCCCATGGTCACGCCTCTTGCACGAATTGCCCCGTCGCCCCTATGCGACTTGCGCGCGGAGAGGTGGCCGAGTGGTTTAAGGCAGCGGTCTTGAAAACCGCCGTGGGTGCAAGCTCACCGTGGGTTCGAATCCCACCCTCTCCGCCATATCCGCCGATTGCTCTCCGGGCTGTGACGGCCAATCGAGAGCCGCGCATGGGCGCCAAGAGCGATGTGCGCCGGCCCGGCCGGCCCACGTCGGAATTGGCTGGAAGGGTCTTGACCGGATCCGGGATCCCGCGCGTCTGGCCGGTGTCAAATAGCGGCGTCGCGCTATTTCCCAGGGTTTCGATCGCCGCTCCAAAACGGCTTCGCTCCATATCGATGCTTAACCCGTACCGCTGCACCACCCGAGGTAAGTCACTGGAAGAGCAGCTAGTCGATCCGTGGCAGGGCGCGCATCCTCCGCCGCGCCAGCGACCAGCCGATCGTCGCGATGAGTAGCACCAGCCGGGTCTCACTATCGCGCGGTGCCGGAACCAACAACAACGCGACAACCAACGGCGCGCCGATCAACGCAAGCAACCAGGCGGCACGGAGCGACTGATCGAACAGCTTGAGCGACATCAGTCGCATTGCGCGTTCCTTGGCCCATTCCGATACGCCACGTCGGGCAATCAGCCGCCCCGACTGCGCTGCGAGCTTGCCGAGCGCGGCGAACGCCGGGAACAGCCGCAATGGTCGGATCAGTTCAAGCGAAAGGATCGTCGCGAACAGTAGGACGAGCGCGGCCCCCACGCTCAGCGATCGTGCCGTCGCGCCACCGATTGCCGCGCCGGTGCGCGGAGCCGCCGCACCAGCCGTTTGAACGGATACCACAGGACCGAGATCAGTCCGAGAACAAGTGCGCCCACCACGCCGAGCGCTGTGGCCACAGCCCCCAACCCGAGCCCGGGCCCGCCATAGGCCGACGCCGTAGCGGGCAGCGAGAGCAGGGTCAGCATCGCCGCGACGCTGGTTATGCGAGGAGGTTTCATGAGCATTTTGCCTTCATGCTGGCCGAGACGGCGGCGCCATCTACGACGGGATCAAGATAGCGGCTCCACCGAAGCTCCAGCCGGCGCTGCCGGGCGTCAGCCGAGATGTATCGCCAGCGCAATGTGCCATCGGGCGCCAGCCGCATCAGTCGTCCGCGCTCGGTTTCCTCGACCATCATGTCGCCATTGCCCATCGGCGTCGCGCGGCCCTGCGCGCGGGTGCGCACGTCATAGCGCGCCATCGCCGCCGCCCACGGAAAGCTGACCCGGTCGGTCGCAAAATCGTACATCGCAATGCGATTGCGACCGTCCACTTCGCCCTCGGGAGCGGCGACGCGCCAATGGTTGTCGAACACACTGATGCGATGGTCATCGAGGATCGAAATATCGTGCTCGAACGCCCAGGGGCCGGAGCGCCACCACAGAATTCGCCCGGTCGAGGGGCGATAAAGGAACAGCGTCGACATGTTGCGCAGCGAGAACAGCACGTCGCCGCGCTGCCAATAGCGACCGTTGTTGAAGACCGGCTGGATATCGTTGAGATGAAAGGGGTCGTCGGTGTAGGGTCGCCCGCGCCACATATAGCCGAGTTGATTGCGATCGAGGATGTCCGCGATGCGCATGAGGCGCAGCACCTTGCCGCCGGGAGAGACTTGCGCGATCGCCTCGTCGTTGAAGGTTGGCGTGACGTCCGGCATCGGCGAACGCGGATAACGATAGGCCGCCCAGATATTGCCATCCGGGCCAGCCTCGACCGAATGGTTGAAGATGCCATCGACGATCCAGTCGAGCCGTCCACAGGCGTCGAAACGGGCAAGCGGGCCACTGTCGTGCACCACTACCCCGCCATCCGACATCAGCAGCGGATGCATCATCAGGTTGCGTCGCGCATTGCGATCGCGCTTCAGGTCGATCAGCGCCGAGGTGAACCGGGAGCGAGCATTGGCCGCAGCGATATCGGGAACGATATCACGCATCGTGTGCCCATCGGCCAGACGAATAAGCCGCAGCACCGGACGTCCTCGCGCTTCATCGAACGCGGTCAGCACGATGTAGCCCGGATCAACGTAGCGCTGCGCACGATTAATCCACAGGCCGCCGGGCCAACGCTGATAGTCCCCGTGATAATATGGCTTACCGCTGTCGATGCTAAGCAACGATCCGAGCGTATCGGGGATTGCGGCGATCGCCAGCGCGACCTCGCCAACTGCCCCGCGGGGCGCTCGGACGATCGCACCGAAAGTGATCGCGACAGCCACGCCAACCAACGTCACAAAAATTGGCAACCATAGCGGTACGCGCCGGTGCATCAGCCGCTCAAGCGGACCGCTATCCGTGAACGGCACGGCGTCCCGCCAGGCCGCCCCATGAACATTCACGCCGAACCGCTCCGCGCAAGGCAGAAAATACCCGAAAGGGTCCTGAATTTACGCCAAATGATCGCGCCACTCCCGCCAATTGCGCGAGAACTAATATTGGTGCGGTGTTGCCCGTTTATTTCGGGAGCTAGCCATAAGTGTATCAAACTGTAGCAAGAAATCGGCCGAACCGGACCAATTATCGGGCCACGCCCACTGCCCGCCGCGTCCCTAGACGCGCCCTACTTCTACGAGTGTCTCGAAGATGTGCTCGGCAAGTGGCTCGTTGAACAGACAACCGGCCTCGAAGTCATCGGCCCATTTGACCGTCGCGGCGACCGGCCCGACGCCGGGCAAGGTAAGCCAGATCACCAGATCCTTGCGTAACGCCGAATAACTCCGGATGCGCGCGCCCTGCTGCGACAGATCGACGATCCGGCACAGTGTGCGATCGAGCCCACCGCGCCCCAGCTTGGCATCAAGCGACACCGGCGCACGCGGCGCGCGCCGACGGTTCACCACCGCCGGTTCATATTCAGATGAGATATTGGTCCGCCTGGCTTCCATGCCGGCAGCTTATGTCGGGATGGCTAAGGCGCCGTTAACGACGGCGCCCTGCCCCAACCTCACTTCTTGAGCGTGAGACCACCGAAGCGCTTGTTGAAGCGCGCGACCTGGCCGCCTGCGTCGAGCATCGAGCCACGGCCGCCGGTCCATGCCGGATGAGCCAAGGGATCGATGTCGAGCGTCATCGTGTCGCCTTCCTTGCCCCAGGTGGAGCGGGTCTCGAACACGGTGCCGTCGGTCATCTGCACCTTGATCATGTGATAATCGGGGTGAATATCTTTCTTCACGTTACATTCCTTGGAATAGGCCACTGGTTTCCGACCAGCAGCGAAGGCGCGGCCCCTAACAGAGCCGCGCCCGGGTAGCAACTATGCGCCGCCATCTACGCTTTGGGAGGGTCGGCGATCATCGCGGTAAAATTGGCCTCTGCTGCGAGTTGCCCGTCGATCATCGCTCGGCCGGCGAACTTGCACACGCTTGACCGCTTCTGGACAAATTCGACCTCAAGCCGCAGCAGCACGCCGGGTTCTACCGGCTTGCGGAATTTCGCCCCGTCGATCGCCATGAAATAGACCAGCTTGCCCGACCCGACGAGCCCGAGCGATTCGACCGCGAGCACGCCAGCGGCTTGCGCCAGCGCCTCGACGATCAGGACGCCGGGCATGATCGGGCGCCCGGGGAAATGCCCCTGGAAGAATCCCTCGTTGATCGTCACCGCCTTGATCGCGACGATCGACCGGTCGAGAATCAGCTCCTCGACGCGATCGACCAGCAGCATCGGATAGCGATGCGGCAACGCGGCCATGACCCGCCCGATATCGAGCGGGCCAAGCGACGTCACCGACCCGGATTCGCTCACCGGCCTTGCGGACGGCGGCCGGTAGTGGGCGCTGCCGTAGGCGCCGCGCCGGCCGGTGCCGCCTGCTGTTGGCCAGGCTGCCAGTTGGCTGGCGGCGTGATGCTGACGCTTGGCACCAGCGTATCGAGCTCGGCGGTGATCGCCGGAGTCAGATCGCCCTGGCCCTGCGCAGTGAACACCGCGGCCGGCTTGAGCAGCACATTGGTGCCGCGCTTCGCCATTGCGGCGGTGATCGCCTGCTGAAGCTTCGTGGAGATCTGTTCAACAGCATATTGCTGCGCGCGGGTCGCCGGACCTTCGAGGCGGGACAGTTCAGCTTGCGCCGCTGCCTGCTTCGCCTGGATTGAAGCCAGTTCCGGGCGCTTGGCTTGATTGGCGGCGTCAATTTCAGCCTGGCTCAGCTGACCGTCGTGATTGGTGTCGAGCACCTCGTAGAGCGGCTTCAACTCTGCCTGGATCGCAGCGCGACGGGCCTGCGCCTGATCGAGCGACGCCTTGAAGGTGGTCTGAATTTGCGTGTTGGCGGCAACGAACGCCTTGCTCGCGGCAATCGCGCCTTCCGGATCGGCAACGGCAACGGCTTGCGCGGTCGCCGGCAACGCCGCGAACAATGCCGCGGGCACGATAACCGCGCTGGCCAGCAACAGTTTGAAATTGGTCTTCATTAGAATTGTGTCCCTACGTTGAAAGTGATGAGCTTCGTATCGTCGCCCTTGTCGTGAAGCAGGGCATAAGCAAGATCGATACGCAGCGGCCCGAACGGCGAATTCCAGTTGACGCCCGCACCGACGGAAAGGCGCGGCTTCGACGAGTCGCCGACGAAGCTTTCCTTAAACGGCGCGATCGAGTTGATGTACGCGGTGTTGATCGAGGTCCCCACACAAGTGCCGCCACTGACCGAGGAATAGCCGATCGCGCAGGTTGTCGCCAGATTGGCATTGGTTGCGTCGCTGGCCGGCACGATGAACAGGGCGCGACCCGAACTGTCATTATATTGCTGCTCCAGCGGCAGGAATTTCGTTTTCCCCGTCACCGGATCGGTAAAGACCGGGAAAGTCGCCGTCGGCAGCGGCCTGGTGATACCGAACAAGGCACCTGCCTGGATATAGATCGACGGACGCAGGCCGAGTTCGTGCGCACCCGAACCAAGCGGCAGCTCGAGCTCAAGCCGGCCGAGATAATAGGCCCGGCCACCCAGCGCATCATCGGCGATCTGTGTCTTGTCGGTCTGCAAAACCTGGTTGCCCGACGCGTCGGTAATGTAATTGGCGCGTGTCACCCGCGGGCCAACCCCGCGGATATCGAAGCCGCGGAAATCCGGCTCGCCGAGATAGAAGCGATCGGTAATGCGAATTCCGTCGACACCAGCCGTCTTGCTGCCTTCGAGCGACTTGATGAAGCCGCCTTCGAGATTGGCGGAAAAAATGAAGCCATGGCCGGCGTTGAAGAATTTGGAACCTTCGAAGCGCGTGCGGATATATTTCACGTCACCGCCCAGCCCGGCCAGGTCCTGGCTGAAGACGAAGCGCTGGCCCGCAGTCGGGCGCAACCGGTTGTTGAGGCTGTCGAAAATCAACGAATAGCCGATGGACGAGGTCCACCGGTTGCCGATCGCTTCGCACAGATAACGCCCCGCCTTGAGCGGATCGCACGCACCGTTGGTGTAATAGCTGTTCTGATCGAGCGTGACCTGATCATAAGTCAGGCCATAACGCGCCGCGAGCTGCCAATATTCGGTCAGCGGGATACCGGCGCGGATCTGGAAGCCGGTCGAGACCTGCTGGTAGGTCGTCTGCCGCTGATCACCGACATAGTTGAACGCGTTGTAATCGCGCCGGAAAACATCGCCGCCGATCGCTATGTTGCGATCGAACAGATAGGGGTCGGTAAAGCCGAGCTCGATCGACTTCGAATAGGTCGAATAGTTTACGCTGGCACGCAGTTCCTGGCCCTTGCCGCGGAAATTATGCTGCGTGATCGACGCCTGGATAATGAACTTCTCAAGGCTCGAGAAGCCGGCCGACAGCGACAGCTCCCCGGTCGACTTCTCCTCGACATTCGCCTCGAGCACGACGCGGTCAGGCGACGAACCTGGCACCTGTTTTATCTCGAACTTTTCCTGGAAGAAGCCAAGCGAGTTGATCCGGTCCTGGGAGCGCTTGACCTGGAAACTGTTGAACGCGTCGCCTTCGGCGATGCGGATTTCACGCCGGACCACCTTGTCCTGGGTCTGCGTGTTGCCGTTGATATCGATCCGCTCGACATAGGTCCGCTGCGCCTGCGCGATGTGGAAATTGATCGACATCGTGAGCGTGTCGGGGTCGCGCTGGAATTCCGGGTTGGTGTCGGTGAAGGCGTAGCCGAACAGCCCGGCCGACTGGTTCAGCGCATCGACCGAATCCTCGACCTTCTTGGCGTTATACCAGCTGCCCTTGACGATCCCCAGGCTCGCCGCGAGCTTCTTGTTGTCGAAGTCGCGGATGTCGCTGTCGACCGTGATGTCGCCGAACTTGTAGCGTTTTCCTTCCTCCACCACATAGGTGATGATGAAGTCTTTCTTGTCCGGCGTCAGTTCGGCAACCGCCGAGGTGACCCGGAAATCGGCATAGCCCTGGGTCAGGTAGAACTGACGCAGCTTCTGCTGATCATAGGCCAGACGGTCCTGGTCATAACTCGTGCTCGAACTCAGGATGCGGCTGAGGCGCGCTTCCTTGGTCGCCATCTGCGCGCGAATCTTGCTGTCGGAAAACACCTCGTTGCCGAGAATGTTGATTTGGCGGACCTTCGACTTCGGCCCTTCATTGACCTCAAAGATGATGTCGACGCGATTCTGGTCGAGAGCGACCATCTTGGGCTCGATCGACGCGGCGAAGCGGCCCTGGCGGCGATACAGTTCGATGATCCGCGCGACGTCCTGGCGAACGGCGGTACGCGTAAAGATCTGCCGCGGCGCGAGCTTGATCTCCTTGCGGATCTTGTCTTCCTTCAGGCGCTTGTTGCCCTCGAAAACGATGCGGTTGATGATCGGATTTTCGCGGATCCGCAGCACGATCTCGCCCGACGAGGCACCAGCGATCGACACATCGGCGAACAGGTCGCTCGCATAGAGATCCTTGATCGCCTGATCGAGCGTCTCGTTGGTGTAGGACTGGCCAACGCGCAGCTTGGTGTACGACAGCACCGTCTCCGGCTCGATGCGTTGCGAGCCTTCGACGCGCAGCGACTTGATGACCTGCTCCACCGGCGGCGCGGGCAACGCTGCGGCGACCGGCGCCGGGACGACGGATTGTGTCTCGGCAGGTGCCGCCTGCGCCCAGGCGACAACCGGCACGCCGGCCAGCATCGTCCCCCCGAGCAACAGGACGGTGGCGCGGGCGCCGAACGTGGAAACCTTGATCGTCACTATGCCACCCCAATCGGAGAAAATTCGCGGGCGCGCCAGCCCTGCCTCAACCACGTCAACCGATCAACCCGGCGAGATTCTTCCATAGACCGAAAGAAGCGAGATCGTTGAACGTCACGAGCAGCATCAGCGCGAGGATCGCGGCAAGGCCGCCACGAAACGCCCATTCCTGAACATCTGGCTCCACCGGTCGCCGCCGCACCGCCTCGATCGCATAAAAGAACAGGTGGCCACCATCAAGCATGGGGATTGGCAACAGGTTGATGAATCCCAGATTAATCGAAACCATCGCGATGAACCCGATCAGCGGCTCAAGGCCGAGGCTAAACTGCTGGCCGGAATATTGCGCGATCTTCAGGGGGCCGCCCAGTTCGTCGATGGAACGTCGCCCGGTGATGATCTGCCCGATCGCATCCATCTGTCCACCAAGCAAATCGCGCACCTCGCGCAGACCGACGAACGGTGCCGCGGCCAGACTGACCGGACGCGCCACCGGCGCAGCCGCGGCAATCCCCAGCAACCCGATGCGACTGATATTGCCAAAATTATCCTTAAACGTCTGCGTACCGATGGTGGCGACAGCATGCCGGGTCTGGCCGGCACGTTCGAAATCGATCGTCACCTGCTCGGCCGGACGGAGCACGACATAGGTCCGGATATCGACATAGGTCTCGATCCTGCGTCCGGCGATCGCGGTTATACGGTCGCCGGGTCGAAGCCCGGCCTTGGCCGCGGCGCTGCCCGACTGAACCGCACCGACGACCGAAGGCGTAACATTCTCGCCATAGGCATAAGCGAATCCCGCGAGGATCAGCACCGCCAGCAACAGATTCACCACCGGCCCCGCCGCCACGATGATCGCGCGCTGCCAAACCGGCTTGCCCGGTAGCGTCATTGCGCGTTCCTCGGGCGGCAGTTCGAGCCATGCGGGATCAGGTTCGCTCGCCGCGTTCATGTCGCCGGCGAATTTCACATAGCCACCGAGCGGGAAGACGCTGAGTTTCCAGTGCGTACCGCGCCGGTCGGTCCATCCCGCAATCTCCGGACCAAAGCCGATCGAAAAGGCGTCGATCCGTGTGCCGAACAGGCGCCCGGCGAGATAATGGCCCATTTCATGGACGAAGATCAGCGGCCCGATGACGAGCGCGAATGCCATGACGGTGAAGAGAAAGCCCGGATTATGGATCAAGCGACGCAATCCTCTACTCGTTCGCCCGCGATCCTGCGCGCCTCACCGTCCACCGCCAGAACGGCATCGAGCGTCACCGGCACGGGCGGGTCGTAACGCGACAGCGTATCGGCGACGATTGCGGCAATTTCGAGGAAGCCGATGCGGCGCGCGAGAAAGGCTGCCACCGCCACCTCGTTGGCGGCGTTAAGTATCGCCGGTCTCGCTCCGCCCGCCTCGACCGCGTCGCGCGCCAATTGCAGCGCCGGAAAGCGCACCGGATCGGGCGCCTCGAAATCTAGCCGTCCGATCGCCACGAGATCGAGCGGTTCCATCGGCGTCGCCATACGGTCGGGCCAAGCAAGGCAATGCGCGATCGGCGTGCGCATGTCGGGCGGCCCGAGTTGTGCCAGCACCGAGCCATCGATATAATCGACCAGCGAGTGGATCACCGATTGACGGTGAATGACGATTTCGATTCGGCTGGTCGGCACAGGGAACAACCGTGCCGCCTCGATCAGTTCGAGGCCCTTGTTCATCATCGTCGCCGAGTCGACCGAGATCTTCGCCCCCATCGACCAGTTTGGATGCGCAACAGCCTGTTCGGGCGTCACGCCGCGCATCTCTGCGAGCGAACGATCGCGAAACGGTCCGCCGCTCGCGGTCAGGATGATTCGCCGCACCCGCTCCGGCCGTGCCGGGTCGAAGCATTGAAAGATCGCATTATGCTCCGAATCGGCAGGCAATAATGTTGCGCCGCTCGCCGCGGCAGCGGCCAGGATGACCTCCCCGGCGGAAACCAGTGGTTCCTTGTTGGCGAGAACGACCGTTCCACCCTGCGCGACGGCGGCCATCACCGGCTCGAGTCCGGCGCAGCCGACAATCGCCGCCATGGTCCAATCGGCACCCATCGCCGCGGCGTCGAGCAAAGCGGCGCTGCCACCTGTCGTGGCGATGCCGGTTCCGGCGAGTTTCTCACGCAGCGCTGGAAGGCAGCTTTCGTCCGCCACTACGGCGAGCCTGGCATTGGTGCGGATTGCCGCGGCGGCAAGCTTGTCCACGTCGCAATTGGCGGTAAGCGCCATAACCTGGAAGCGCTCTGGCTCACGCTCGACGAGATCGAGCGTGGAACTGCCGACCGAGCCGGTCGCACCGAGAATCGAGACGGTCTTCATCATGGTACCAGGTGATAGAGCTTTGGAAGCGCCACGGCGAGAAATGCCGCAACCGGCGCGACCGGCACGAGTCCGTCGAGGCGATCGAGCACGCCGCCATGGCCGGGCAGGATGGTGCCGCTGTCCTTCACCCCGGCGCGGCGCTTGAGCCAACTCTCGTAGAGGTCGCCCCCCTGTGCCAGCACCGCCAGCGCCGGCGTCGCGAGGGTAAGGCGCCATGGCAAGCCATAGTACACGTGCATCGCGGCGCCGAACAAGCTCGCCGCCACGACGCCGCCGGCGAGGCCGGCCCAGGTCTTGTTGGGGCTTATCCGCGGCGCGAGCTTGGGCCCCCCGATTGCGCGACCGGCGAAATAGGCACCGATGTCACACATCCACACCAGCGCCAGTGCCCACAGCGTGAAAACCACACCGTCATCCTGGCGGCGCAGCAACAGCAGGCCGAGCACGGGCAAACCGGCATAGAGCACGCCAAGGGCGAGACGCGGTCGTCGCGTGACGATCACCACGAAAAATGCCGCCCCGGCGAGCAGCCCCAGCGCGAGAAAGCCCGGCCCGGCGCCAAGCAGCGGCGCCATGATCGCCAGCGGGACCGACAGCGCGAATTGCGCCAGCCGCCTGAGCTGCACGGGCGCCCCGGCAAGACCGGCCCATTCGCCCATCATCAGCAGCGCGAGGATGACGCACAGGATCCAGAACAAAAGGCCGCCGAATATCAGCGCGGTACTCGCGACAGCAATCAGTGCGAGGCCGACAAGGACGCGCAGTTGCAGTTCGGTGAGCCGCGCGCGCGCTTTCGGGCCGGTCACAGACCGCCAAACCGCCGCTGGCGCTGCGCGAATACTCCTACCGCTTCCGCCAGCATGTCGCCGTTGAAATCGGGCCATAGCGTGTCGACGAACAGCAATTCGGCATAGGCCGCCTGCCAGAGCAGAAAATTCGAGAGCCGTACTTCGCCCGAAGTACGGATCAACAAGTCGAGCGGGGGCAGGTCCGCGGTATCGAGTTCGCCGGCCATCAAGTCGGCATCGATCGCGGCCGGGTCAATCAGTCCAGCCACCGCTTTCTCGGCCAACCGGCGTGCTGCGGCCGCGATCTCGCCCTGCGAACCATAGTTGAGCGCAATCACCAGAATCGGGCCATCGTTCTTCGCGGTGCGTGCCAGGGCATCATCGACCTGAGCGACAAGATCGGGCGAGAAGCGATGATAGTCGCCAATCACCCGCAAGCGCACATTCTCGCGCACCAGCTCTTCAAGGTCGGTGCGGATGAACAGCCGCAGCAATCCCATCAGGTCGCCGACTTCCTCCTGCGGGCGCCGCCAATTTTCCGACGAGAACGCGTAAAGCGTCAGCGCTTCAAGTCCCATGGCTCGCGCCGCGCGGCTGACGCGTCGCACCGCCTCGACCCCCTGACGATGCCCGGCAAGACGCGGCAAATGCCGCTTCTTCGCCCAGCGCCCGTTGCCGTCCATGATGATCGCGACATGCCGCGGCAGGCTGGCCGAGTCCGTTGCCGCGTCGGGCGCAGGGGCGGCTTGCAAGCTCACTTGCCCAGGATTTCCTTTTCCTTCGCCGTTGCGGCGGCATCGATCTCGGCAATTGTCGAATCGGTCAGCTTCTGCACCTCGGTTTCATGGCGCTTGCGCTCATCCTCGCCGAACACACCCTTTTTTTCATCGACCTTGAGGTTGTCCATCCCATCGCGGCGCACGTTACGCGCGGCAATGCGCGCCTTCTCGGCATATTGACCGGCCAGTTTGGCCAGTTCCTTGCGGCGCTCCTCGGTCAGGTCGGGGATCGGGAGACGCAGTGTCGTGCCATCGACGATCGGGTTCAGCCCGAGCCCGGCCGAGCGGATCGCCTTGTCGACCGGGCCGACATTGCTCTTGTCCCAAACCTGCACCGAAAGCATGCGCGGCTCGGGCACGGAAACCGTGGCGACCTGGTTCAGCGGCATTTGTGCGCCGTAGACGGGAACGGTGATCGGATCGAGCAGCGAGGTCGAGGCGCGCCCGGTGCGCAACCCGACCAGGTCGTGCTTCAGCGCTTCGACCGCGCCGGCCATGCGACGCTCGAGATCGGCCTTGTCGTAGAGAGCCATCGCTCATCCTTCCTTTTGTACGATCGTCGAGACGCCCTCACCACGTAACACTGCGGCAAGGTTGCCCGGTTCGCGGATATTGAACACCACGATCGGAATATTGTTGTCCCGGCACAGTGCGATCGCGCTGGCATCCATCACCTTGAGGTTGTCCGCAAGCACCGTGTCGTAACTGACAGCCTCATAACGCGTTGCGGTCGAAATGACCTTGGGATCTGCATCATAGACGCCATCGACCGAGGTGCCCTTGAACAATGCGTCGCATTTCATTTCGGCCGCGCGCAGCGCAGCACCGCTGTCGGTGGTAAAAAACGGACTGCCCACGCCGGCGGCGAAAATCACCACGCGCCCCTTTTCCAGGTGACGCATTGCGCGGCGGCGGATGAAGGGTTCACACACGCTCGCCATCGGTATCGCCGACTGGACGCGTGTCTCGACGTTGATCTGCTCCAGCGCATTCTGCACCGCCAGCGCGTTCATCACGGTGGCAAGCATGCCCATATAGTCGCCGGTCGCGCGGTCCATACCGCGCGCGGCGCCGGCCATCCCCCGGAAAATGTTGCCGCCGCCGACGACGACACACAATTCGTAGCCAGCTGCCCGGGCGTCGGCGATTTCGCCGGCAACGCGCGCGGTTACGGTGGGGTCGATGGCGAGGCCACCCTCCCCCATCAGGACTTCGCCCGAAAGTTTCAGGAGGATGCGTTTGTAACGGGGGGCTGTCATCAGGTCTCGACGGTTGGGAAGCGCGGCGCGGACCTTAGGCGCGCGAAGATTGTCGCACAACCTCCGCGGATGTCATCCGACGGTCGGGCCGCTCACATGGGCCCGACCGTCGGCGTTGCGATGTTACGCGACGGCCTGCGGCACGCCGGAAGCGGCCGCGACCTCAGCGGCGAAGTCGCTGACGTCCTTCTCGATTCCTTCGCCGAGCTGGAAGCGGACGTAACCCGTCAGTGCGATCGGCTTCCCGGCAGCCTTGGCGGCGTTGGCGACGACGTCGGAGATCTTGGTCTTGCCGTCCATCACCAGCAGCTGGCTGACGAGCGCGTTTTCCTTGCGGTACTTGGCAATCGCGCCGTCGACCATCTTGGCAACGATGTCCGCCGGCTTGCCGCTCTCCGCCGCCTTTTCGGTGGCGATCGCGCGCTCGCGCTCGACGATGGCCGGGTCGAGGTCGCTCTCGTTCAGCGCCAGCGGGAAGGCGGCGGCGATGTGCATCGCCAGCTGCTTGCCCAGCACCTGCAGCGCTTCGTTGTCGGCTTCGCTCTCGAGCGCGACGAGCACGCCGATCTTGCCGAGGCCCGGCGCCGCCTGGTTGTGGACATAGGGCACGACCGCCCCCGACGAGACCGTCAGGCGCTTGGCGCGGCGCAGCGACTGGTTTTCACCGATCGTCGCGATATTGTTGGTCAGCGTCTCCTCGACGGTCTTGCCGCCGAGCGCCGCACCCTTGATCACCTCAAGGTCGTCACCAAGCTCGAGCGCAACGAAGGTAACGTCGCGAACGAAGCCCTGAAACTGATCGTTCTTGGCGACGAAGTCGGTTTCGGAATTAACCTCGACCGCGGCACCGCTGGTGCCGTTGACGGCGACGCCGACCAGCCCCTCGGCCGCAGTGCGGCTCGACTTCTTGGCGGCGGCCGCAAGGCCCTTGGTACGCAGCCAGTCGAGCGCGACCGCCATGTCGCCGCCGGCTTCGGTCAGCGCCTTCTTGCAATCCATCATGCCCGCGCCGCTCTTTTCGCGCAGGTCCTTCACCGCTGCTGCCGTGATCTCGGCCATGTCTCTGTTCCTTCTACAAAGCATCGTGCTGAAAAGTGGGAACCGGTCTTCAGCTACCAACGATGCGATAAACAAACGTCTGAATATGGATGCGGGCGAGGTAAGGCTTGTCGCCCTACCCCGCCCGCATGACGGTTCGGCGACGCTCAGGCGTCGAGCTGGCGCTCTTCCTCGGCCGCCAGCGCAACCGTGGCGTCAACCACGGGGGCGGGCTCGACGACGGGCGCGGCAACCGGTGCCGCGTCAGCCTCGACGACCGGGGCCGGCTCGACGGTCAATGCTTCCTCGACCGGCGGAGCGTCCATTGCACCGATGTCGGCGCCACGGCGCGCCTGCTGCTCCTGGCCACCGCGCGTCGCCGCGATCGCGATCGCCTCGCAATACAGACGGATGGCGCGGCTCGCGTCGTCGTTGGCCGGCACCGGGAAGGCGATGCCGTCCGGGCTGACGTTCGAATCGAGGATCGCGACGACCGGAATGCCGAGCGTGTTGGCTTCCTTGATCGCCAGCTCTTCCTTGTTGGCGTCGATCACGAACATCACGTCGGGGATGCCGCCCATGTCGCGAATGCCGCCGAGCGACATTTCGAGCTTGTCCTTTTCGCGGGTGAGCTGAAGCACTTCCTTCTTGGTCAGGCCGTGCGTGTCACCGGAGAGCTGCTCCTCGAGTGTCTTGAGGCGCTTGATCGAGTTGGAGATGGTCTTCCAGTTGGTGAGCATGCCGCCCAGCCAGCGATGGTTGACGAAATGCTGGCCCGAGCGACGCGCGGCGTCGGCGACGGGCTCCTGCGCCTGGCGCTTGGTGCCGACGAACAGCACCTTGCCGCCCGAGGCGACGCGGTCGCTGACGAATTCGAGCGCACGCGCGAACAGCGGCACGGTCTGCGACAGATCGAGGATGTGGACGCCGTTGCGGTCGCCAAAGATGTAAGGCTTCATCTTCGGGTTCCAGCGATGCGTCTGGTGGCCGAAGTGCGCGCCCGTTTCGAGCAATTGCTGCATGGAGACGACAGGTGCCGCCATAGGATGGTTCCTTTCCGGTTATGCCTCTGGGAAGCGAGTAACCCGGATTGCTCCGGACACCGGCTATATGTGCTTCCCATGCGGGTTGAGGCGGCGCCGATAGCGGAACTGCGCGCCGGGCGCAAGATCGCATTCACCGCTTGACAGAAGGAACATTAACGGAACATAAAGCGTCCGAAGCAGGGAAATGTAACCTTCCGAAGCCTTTCGTCTCTGCCCGCCACACAGGGGATTACACAATGATGATGGTCATGGGGTTCCTGGTTTTCGCCACCGCGTTCGCCGTATCGGCCTGGGTATTCGCGTTCACGCTCGCGCCGGCCATGCCGCGCATCGCCGCGCTGCTGCGCGATGGCGTGGACCCAGCAGCCCTCGTCCGTCAGCCGGCACTGGTCCTCAATGAAAATCGTGTTCGGTCACGTCCGCGCCCGGTGCAGGTGCAACCGGCCCGCCCGATGCTGCGCGCAGCCGCGTGACCCGCGCATAGGCGCGGATACTGAACGGGAAGGTGGCGGTGTAGGCGACTGTGAGCGCGGCGAGCGTTTCCCACGTCGCCGAGATCAGCGCCGCGCCAAGCAGGACGACCACGACGATCGCCTCGAATCGGATGCGCCGGCGCAATTTCAGTGACGCCCAACTGAAGGTCGCGATGCTCGACACCATCAGCGAGGCGACCAGCGCGACCCATGGTGCGACGATATAGGGTGATCGCAGCAGCGGTTCACCCGTGACGAACCACAGATAGAGCGGGAGCATCGCCAGCGCCGCACCCGCCGGTGCCGGCACGCCGGTAAGGAAACCGGCCGATTTGTGCGGCTGTTCGGAAACGTCGATATTGGCGTTGAAGCGTGCCAGGCGCAGCGCGCAGAACACCGCCAGCAGCAGCGCGCACAACCAGCCGAAGCGCGGCAGTTTCTCGAGCGACCACAAGTAGAGAATCAACGCGGGCGACACGCCGAACGAAATCGCGTCGCTGAGCGAATCGAGTTCGGCACCGAAGCGACTTTCGCCGTGGAGCATCCGCGCGATTCTCCCGTCCAGACCATCGAGCACCCCGGCGATCATCACCATGGCGACGGCAAGATCCCAGTGACCGGCAATCGCGAAGCGGATGCCGGTAAGCCCGGAACACAAGGCAAGCGCCGTGACCGCGTTGGGCGCCACCGCACGTAGCGGCAGGCCCCGTGGTACGCGACCGGTGCGCGGCACTCTTACCATGCTGGCGTCACTGTGTGATACCGGTCGGCGTCGGTGCGTCGGGGCGGCCGAGCACCGTCTCGCCCGCCACGCTGCGCTGGCCGACCACCACCTGGCAGTTGGTCCCCTCGGGAAGGTACACGTCGACGCGGCTGCCGAACCGAATCAGCCCGACCCGTTGCCCGCTCGCCACCATGTCGCCCGGCTTGACGAACGGCACGATCCGACGCGCGACCAAACCCGCAATCTGTGTGAAGCCGACGCGTTGACCATCACGGCCCTCAACGACGATATGCTGACGCTCATTCTCTTCGCTCGCCTTGTCGAGGTCGGCGTTGAGGAACTTGCCCGAAATATAAACGACCTGGCGAATCGTCCCGGCGATCGGGGTGCGGTTGATATGCACGTCGAAGACCGACATGAAAATCGACACGCGCATCATCGGCAGATCGCCCAAACCGTCGGGGCCCGCCATTTCACGCGGCACCTGCACGCGTTCGATCAGCGTGATCAGGCCATCGGCCGGCGCGACGATCAGCCCCGCGCCTTGCGGCGTTACGCGGATCGGATCGCGGAAAAACAGCGCTACCCACAGGGTCAAGCCAATGAAGGGCCATGTCAGGATCGGGAGCAGGACCCAGACCAGGATGGTCAGCGCAGCCGAAATCAGGACGTATTTGCGGCCCTCGGGGTGAAGATCGGGGACGCGCCACTTGACCGTGCTGGTCACGGGGTCGGAACTCTCGGGTAATGCCATGCCCTCTCTCTACCCCCCGATGTCGCGGCGCACAATCGCCAGCCGTATTGCGCCCATGGCACACTGGCATCGCGACGGTTGATCACCGCTCCCCTTCCCCCTAGACGCATCGCCAACCTCCCTCCCGGAAACAGAAGGCATCGATGGCGAAGATCAAGGTAAAGACGCCTGTCGTGGAAATCGACGGCGACGAAATGACGCGGATCATCTGGCAGTGGATCCGCGAGCGCCTGATTCTACCCTATCTCGATATCGACCTCGATTATTACGACCTCGCGGTCGAACACCGCGACGCGACCGACGACAAGGTCACCGTCGACAGCGCGCGCGCGATCCAGAAATACGGCGTCGGCGTAAAGTGCGCGACGATCACCCCGGACGAAGCGCGCGTCGAGGAGTTCCACCTCAAGAAGATGTGGAAGTCGCCCAACGGCACGATCCGCAACATCCTCGGCGGCGTCGTGTTCCGCGAGCCGATCGTCATCAAGAACGTGCCCCGCCTGATCCCCGGTTGGACCCACCCGATCGTCGTCGGTCGTCACGCCTTTGGCGATCAGTATCGCGCGACCGACTTTCGCGTTCCCGGCCCCGGCAAGCTCCGCCTCGTGTTCGAGGGCGACGACGGCACGGTAATCGATGAGGAGGTGTTCCAATATCCTTCCTCGGGCGTCGCCATGGCGATGTACAATCTCGACGATTCGATTCGCGACTTCGCCCGCGCCTCGATGCACTATGGCCTCAACCTCGGCTGGCCGGTTTATCTCTCGACCAAGAACACCATCCTCAAGGCCTATGACGGCCGGTTCAAGGATCTGTTCGCTGAGGTTTTCGATGCTGAATTCAAGGACAAGTTCAAGGAAGCTGGCATCGTCTATGAGCATCGCCTGATCGATGACATGGTCGCCAGCGCGCTCAAATGGCATGGTGAGTTCGTCTGGGCGTGCAAGAATTATGACGGTGACGTCCAGTCGGATCAGGTCGCGCAGGGTTTCGGGTCGCTCGGCCTGATGACCTCGGTGCTGCTCACCCCCGACGGCAAGACGGTCGAGGCCGAGGCCGCGCACGGCACGGTCACGCGGCATTTCCGGATGCACGAGCAGGGCAAGGCGACGTCGACCAACCCGATCGCGTCGATCTTCGCCTGGACCGGTGGACTGAAATATCGCGGCAAGTTCGACGGCACGCCGGAAGTGACCGCCTTCGCCGAGACGCTCGAGCGGGTCTGCATCGAGACCGTCGAAAATGGCGCGATGACCAAGGATCTTGCGATACTGATCGGCCCCGACCAACCCTGGATGACGACCGAGCAATTCTTCGAGGCGGTACGCCAGAACCTCGAGAACAAAATGACCGCGAGCGGTCTGATCGCCTGAACGCGACCCGGCGTCCGGCAAGGGCCTTTGCCCGGACCGGACGCCGGGCGCGCCCGACGGAGCAGTGATCCGACGTTGCGACGCAAATCTTTCGCAAGCCAGTTCGACCGGCGGCGACCATTCATAACGCGGTCACCGGTCGGCAAGGTCATGACAATCCGATGCAGCATGACGCGGCCCATCCACCGGCTCCTCATGCACGAACGACATGCGGGGGCAACTTGCGACATTGAAGTCAGACATCGGCTGACAAAGTCGCGCCCAGCGGCCAAGGTGGCGCCATGGCAATTGGGTTGGACAATCAGGGATTCAGCGACGCGCTGGTGATTCTCGGCGCGGCAGGGCTGGTCATCCCGGCCTTTACCCGCTTCAAGATCAGTCCGGTAATCGGCTTCATCCTGGTCGGCCTTCTCGTCGGCCCGTCGATGCTCGGCGGACTCGTGCCGCGCTACCCGTGGCTCTATTATGTCACCATCTCGGATCCGCATGCGATCGAACCCTTCGCGGAGTTCGGGATCATCCTGCTGCTGTTTTCGATCGGTCTGGAACTGTCGTTCAAGCGCGTCTGGTCGATGCGCGGCGCTGTCTTCGGCACCGGTGCCGCGCAACTGATCGGCGCCGGCACGGTGCTCGGCGTCGCACTCCACCTGACGGGCCTGAGTTGGGTTGGTTCGATCGGGCTTGGGCTCGCCTTGTCGCTGTCATCGACCGCTTTGGTGCTGCCGATCGCGGGAACCACCGGTTTGGTCGGTCGCTCGGCCTTCGCGATGCTGCTGTTCGAAGACCTGGCGCTGGTTCCGATCATCTTCGGCCTCGCGGCGCTCGCACCAGGTGCCAATGGCGGACTTGAATCGATCGCTGGCGTGCTGATGCGCGGCGGACTGACGGTGGCGGCGTTGTTCGTCGGTGGGCGATTCGTCCTGCCACGACTATTTGCCCAGGCGGCGCGCACCAAGAGCCCCGAGCTGTTTCTCGCCGCGTCGTTGCTGGTGGTGATCGTCGCCAGCCTCGCCACCGCTGCCGCCGGGCTGTCGCCCATCATGGGCGCGTTGCTCGCCGGGTTGCTGATCGCGGAAACCGACTATCATAGCGAGGTCGAGGTAATGACCGCGCCGTTCAAGGGGCTCGCGCTCGGCGTGTTCCTGATCACGATCGGGCTGCGACTCGATCTTCAGATGATCCTCGCCGACTGGGCGCACCTGCTCATCGCCATCCTATGCGTGGTCGCGGTCAAGACCGTGGTGACGTTCGGGCTTCTCAAACTGGCCGGGATGCGCACGGGACCGTCGGCCGAGACCGGCGTGCTGATGGGTAGTCCATCGGAAACCACGTTGATCGTGCTCGGCACCGCGGCGCAAATCCAGTTGATCGGCCCAGAAACGGCAAATTTCTGGCAGACCGTTACCGCGATCGGCCTGACCATTACACCATTGCTGGCCATGCTTGGCCGGTTCACCGCGCGCCGAATTGAACGCGGTTCTGACACGCTCACCGAAGAGGAAATTCCGGCGGAAGGTCCTGGCACCGTGGTAATCGGCTTCGGCCGCGTTGGGCGAATGGTGTCGGACATGCTGGCCGTACATGGCCGACGCTACATCGCGGTCGAGTCCGATATCGACGCGGTCAAGGCGGCGCGCGCCGAGGGTTATCCGGTTCTGTTCGGCGACGTGTCGCGACCCGAGCTGATCGATCGGTTGCGGCTCGGCCATGCCGATGCGCTGGTATTGACGATGAACGACCCCGTGCTCGGCATCCGGCTGACGCGCCGGGTCCGCGGATGGGTCCCTGGGCTTACGATCATTGCCCGCGCGCGCGACACCGCGCACGCCGCGCAGCTCTACCGCGCCGGCGCTACCGATGCCGTTCCGGAAACACTGGAAAGCTCGCTGCAATTGTCGGAGGCGGTGCTGGTCGATCTCGGCGTCGCAATGGGACCGGTGATCGCGTCGATCCACGAAAAGCGCGACGAACTGCGCAAGGAAATCATGCAGGATGCCGCGCTCGATCGTGAACCGCGCATCCGCCGCGTCCGTACGACATGACGGGGCATCTGCTCGACCGCCCGGTCTGGCACGCATTGACCGGCAAGCAGCAAGCATGTGCCAGCGGCGCGGCGCCGGCAGTGAGGTTCGCGCCTGATCTCGGCATGTTCGCCGCTGCGGCCGACAGCCGTCCGACCACACTGGCCGCGCTGGCCAGACTGTCCCCGATCGGGGGGATGATCGGCTTGGTCGAAGCCGACGACTGGCCGATCCCGCCGGGCATGACATTGCATCGCCGCGCGCTTTGCCACCAAATGGTGGCCGAGCGATTGAGCGTACCGGGCACGACCAAATTCGAGGTCACCGATCTCGGCGACGACGATGCCCCCGAAATGCTCGCGCTCGCTACGCTGACCCAGCCAGGCCCCTTCTTCAGTCGCACCCATCGCCTCGGCAATTTCATCGGCGTGCGGATCGATGGTCGCCTCGCCGCAATGGCGGGGGAACGGATGCGGGTCGAAAATTACCGGGAAGTCAGCGGTGTCTGCACCCATCCCGATTTTCGCGGGAATGGACTGGCCAGTGCGCTGATGCCGATCGTCGCCGCGCGGATGATTGCCCGCGGCGAGACACCGTTCCTCCACAGCTACGCCGACAATCGCACGGCAATCGCGCTCTATGAGCGGCTCGGCTTCCGTCTCCGGACGCCGATCACCTTCACCGTGCTCGCGCGCGCCCGAGCCTAGGCGGCCAGCGCGGCCTTGACCGCCGCGACGGCGTCGGGCGCCTTTGCACCGTCCGGCCCGCCACCCTGTGCCATGTCAGGCCGGCCACCACCGCCCTGCCCGCCGAGCGCGGCCACAGCCACGCGCAACAGGTCGACCGCATTGCGCGTCCCGACCAGGTCGTCGGTCACGCCAACCGCTACCGATGCGCGACCCTCGTTGGTCGCGACGACCATCGCGACGCCCGAGCCGAGCCGTTGCTTCATCTCGTCGACCGTGCCGCGCAATGCCTTGGGGTCGAGCCCGTCGACCACCTGGCCGAGAAAGGCGAGGCCCGCGACCTGCTCCGGCCCCGCCGCCAGCGCTGCACCGCCGCCCAGCGCCAGTGCCTTCTTCGCATCGGCGAGTTCACGTTCGAGCCGGCGTCGATCCTCTACCAGCGCGGCGACACGCGCGGGCACCTCGTCGGGCGAAGATTTCAGCACCGCCGCTGCCTCGCGCAGCTTTTCGTCACGTGACGAAAGCCAGGCGCGCGCCGCCTCGCCGGTCAGCGCTTCGACGCGCCGCACGCCCGACGACACGGCGGATTCGCCGACGAACTTGAACAGGCCGATATCGCCCGTCGCCTTGACGTGCGTACCGCCGCACAGTTCGAGCGAATAGGTTTCGTCGCCGGCGCGGCCCATCGAGACGACGCGGACCTCGTCGCCATATTTCTCGCCGAACAGCGCCATCGCGCCTTCCTCGATCGCCTCATCGGGCGTCATCAGGCGCGTCTGTACCGGGTCGTTCTGGCGGATATAGGCGTTCACATCGGCCTCGACCGCCGCCAACGCAGCCGCATCGACCGCCGTCGGCTGCGAGAAGTCGAAGCGCAGCCGGTCGGCCGCGACCAGGCTGCCCTTCTGCGCGACATGCGTACCGAGCCGCTCGCGCAAAGCGGCGTGGAGCAGGTGGGTGGCGGAATGGTTGGCGCGAATCGCTTCGCGGCGATCGTGATCGACCGTCAGGTGCACGGCGTCGCCAATCGCGATCGCGCCCGCCTCGATCTGGGTACGATGTGCCCATATCCGTCCGAGATGCTTGTGCGTATCCTCAACGATCCCGTGTAAGCCCTTGTCATTAATGACAATGCCTGCATCACCGACCTGGCCCCCGCTCTCGGCATAAAAGGGTGTTTGATTGACCACGACGTCGACCGTTTCGCCCATCACGGCGCGCTCGACACGCTGGCCATCGCGGATCAACGCGATCACCTCGCCCTCGCCTTCCTCCGACGCATAGCCGATGAACTCGGTCGCGCCCGATTCCTCGGCGATGTCGAACCACAGATCGTCCGAGGTCTGCTGACCGGAACCCTTCCACGCCGCCCGTGCGGCGCGCTTCTGCTCGGCCATCGCCGTATCGAAACCGGCGCGGTCGACCGCCAGCCCTTGCGTGCGCAGAGCATCCTCGGTCAGGTCATAAGGGAAGCCGAAGGTGTCATAGAGCTTGAACGCGGTCGCTCCGGCCAGCGTGTCGCCGGCCTTCATGCCGGCTGTCGCCTCGTCAAGCAGCTTGAGGCCCTTGTCCAACGTCTGGCGAAAGCGCGTTTCCTCCTGTTGCAGCGTCGCCTCGATCAGCGGCTGCGCGCGCAGCAATTCGGGATAGGCCGCCCCCATCTCGGCGACCAGGGCGGGCACAAGCCGGAACATCAGCGGTTCCTTGGCGCCGAGAATATGCGCATGCCGCATTGCGCGTCGCATGATCCTTCGCAGCACATAGCCACGGCCTTCATTGGCCGGCAGCACCCCGTCAGCGACGAGGAAACCCGAAGTGCGCAGATGGTCCGCGATCACCCGATGACTGGCCGTGTTGGCACCATCGGTCGCGGTGTGAGTAAGCGCACCCGACGCCGCGATCAGCGCCTTGAAGGTGTCGGTGTCATAATTGTCGTGCACGCCCTGCAGCACCGCCGCGATGCGCTCCAGCCCCATGCCGGTGTCGATCGATTTCTTGGGCAACTCACCGACGATCTCGTTGGCAAGCTGTTCATATTGCATGAACACCAGATTCCAGATTTCGACGAACCGATCGCCATCTTCATCAGGCGATCCCGGCGGCCCGCCGGGAATGTGGTCGCCGTGATCGTAAAAGATTTCCGAACAAGGCCCGCACGGACCATTGTCGCCCATCGCCCAGAAATTGTCCTTGGTCGCGATGCGGATGATGCGCTGCTCGGGCAGACCGGCGATCTTGCGCCACAGGTCGAATGCCTCGTCATCGGTGTGATAGACGGTAACGGTCAAGCGGTCGCGGTCGATGCCGAATTCACGCGTCAGCAAATTCCATGCGAGCGTGATCGCGCGCTCTTTGAAATAATCGCCGAATGAGAAATTCCCAAGCATTTCAAAGAATGTATGATGGCGCGCCGTATAGCCGACATTGTCGAGATCGTTGTGCTTGCCGCCAGCGCGAACGCATTTCTGGCTCGACGTCGCGGTCACATAGGGCCGCGTTTCGAGCCCGGTAAACACGTTCTTGAACGGTACCATCCCGGCATTGACGAACATCAGCGTCGGGTCGTTCTGTGGCACCAGCGGCGCCGAGGCGATGCGCGCATGGCCCTCGGCGGCGAAATAGTCGAGGAACGCGCGGCGGATGTCGTTGGTCGAGGTCATTTGTGTCGCTTAGGCGACGGCGTCCTCAGGCTCAAGCGGTCTGGGCGCGATCGAGATATCCGAAGGCGGCGGCACGCACCCGGCGCGCCAGTGCGGCCGCGTCGCGTTCACCGCGTATCGCAGCCGCGTCGATCATGCCCATCACGATCGCGATCAGGTCGTCCACCGCTAGCGCCCTGTCAATGAGACGACGCATGCCCGACCGGTTCAGCGCACTATCAACCGCTTCGCGCAACGCCCCGGCCACCGTGTCGCCGCCATCGCGACCCAGTCGTTCCTCTTCGAGGTCGATCACTCGTGCCAGGGCCGGCCGCCGCAATTGATAGCGCACGGCAGCGTCGATGATCCGGATCAGCGCTTCGCGGCTACCCGGATCGAGGCGCGCGTCGTAAATATCGCTGCGTAGCGCAGCCGTCTCGCGCCGCGCCAGCGCGATCATGATCGCGTCCTTGTCGGGAAAATACTGGTAGAGCGCGCCGATGCTGATGCCCGCGCGTGCCGCGACGGCGTTGGTGTTGTAGCCCGCCAGGCCGCGCTCCTCGATCAACCGGGCCGCCGCTTCGACGATCCGTTCGATCGTCAGCCGCGCGCGCGGCTGTACCGCTTGCTTTCGGAGTGCCGACATCATGACGTCAGATTGATCCGAATCGGTTGCATACGCAATGAGCTATTGCTCACTTCGGGTAATCCCGCCTCAGCTTTTTGACGGTGCCACCACTTCCAGCGCACCGGGCTCGATGCTGAACGCCAGCGGCATATCCAGTTCGATCACCTCGCCATCGAGCGCGATTTCACGGTCGCCCGATCGATTGTCGACGCTGAACTGTCGCACCTCGCCGATCGCCGCAAAGTCGCGCGATCGATCGGCCCGGCCGACCAGCGCGCGCAGCGCGACAGCGATCAGCGCGCCGGAAGAGGTCGCCGTCACGGCGAAGAGCGACAGCACGCCGGCATCGAGCGAGTCGCGCCGACCAAGCTTGCCGGCATCGAGCCTGTAGCGATTGTTGCCGACGAACAGCATCGGCGTGGTCACGTCGCGCGGCCCCCCGGGCAGTTCGAGGCGCAAGCGGTGCTGCGGCAATCGGCGCAGTGCCTCGCGTGCGGCGGGAAGCGTCGCCAGCCATTTCGGCACACCGTGCTGTTCCTGGTGCGTATCGCGTTCGCGGACCATCAGCGGATAGAATCCGACCGACGCATTGTTCACGAACACCCGGCCATTGACCCGAGCCAGATCGATCCGGCGTGTTGGCCGCGCGACGATCAGCTTCGCCGCCTCCCCGAGGCCCAGCGGAATGCCGAGCTCCTTGGCGAGATGATTGTGCGTGCCCAGCGGCAGGATTCCCAGCGTCGCATCGCCATGGTCGGTTAACGCCTGCGCCGCGCAGCCCAGCGTACCGTCGCCGCCACCGACCACGACCAGCGGCTCCTTCGCCTTCGCGGCCAGCGCCTCGCTCAGCTCCCCACCCTTGAGCAGCGCGAGGTCGATCGTCGCGCCAGCTTCACCAAAGGCTGCTTCCAGTTCGTCGCGCAGCTTGTCGCCTTTCGCCGCCGCGGTGCCACCGCCGACGTTCACGAAGACCGGAATGGGGTTGTTCATCCAAACGGCGCGTCGAGCGAGGTGGGCGGCTTCGAGAACCAGCGCGGCCCGGCTTCGGTCATGTGAAAACAATCTTCCAGCCGGACGCCGAACTTGCCAGGTAGATAGAGCCCCGGCTCATTGGAAAAACACATGCCCGGTGCGAGCGGTGTCGTCTCGCCGTGCACGAGATTGACCGGCTCATGCCCGTCGAGGCCGATACCATGTCCGGTGCGATGCGACAGCCCAGGCAATTTGTAGCCGGGTCCATAGCCTTGCGAGACATAATAGCGCCGCACCGCGTCGTCGACGCTGCCTGCCGGTGCGCCGATTTTTGCCGCCGCCAGCGCAACCTGCTGCCCGTGCGCAACCTGCTCCCAGACCTTGCGCTGCTCGGCATTCGCCGCACCATGGACGAAGGTACGCGAAACGTCCGACTGATAGCCTTGTACGGTACAGCCGCAATCCATCAGCACGATCTGGCCGTCGCTGACGCGCTGCGCTTCACGGCTGCCATGAGGCAGTGCGGCGGCGGGGCCGACCAGCACCAGGGAGAATTCCGGTCGCCCGCCTAGTCTGGCGGTTGCCGCATCCATCAACGCCCCGATATCGGCGGGCGACATCCCCTTCTCGACGCGCGGCCAGGTCCAGCGATACGTGGCGATGGTGACGTCAGTCGCCGCCTGCATCAGCGCGATCTCGGGCGCCGTCTTGATCATCCGGCAACCGCGAATCACGGGGTTCGCCGACACGATCCGGGCGTCGGGCAAAACCCGCGCGAGACCGTCGACCGCGAAATAGCGCACGGTTTCCTCGATACCGACGGGGTGCGCGGCGAGTTTGCGCTCCTTCAGGAAGGCGGCGACCAGCGCGAGCGGATTTTCATCCTCCTGCCACACCCGCACCTCGGCCGGCACGCCCAACGTCTGCCGCACCGAAGGTTCTTCGAAAAACGGCGTGACGACCAGCGGCGTGCCCTCGACCGGCAGAACGGCGGCGGTCAGTCGCTCGCTACGATGCCAGTTCACACCGGTAAAATAGATCAGCGACGAGCCCGGCTCGATCATCACCGCGCCGATGCCTTGCGCCTTCATCAGCGCCTGTGCCCGCGAAATCCGCGCCGCGCGCTCGACGGAACCGATCGGCGCGACACCGCCCGTGATGTCGGAAAGCGCCGAGAGATCCGGCTCGGCGGCGCGCACGATCGCCGATCGCGCCAGTAGGGGGATGGCGGCAAGGCCAGCCAGCGCGGTACGCCGCGTCATCGGCATGAAGGGAGCTCCCGTTGCGGTGTTGCGCGGGACATAAGGCGCTTGACCGGCCAGCCGCAATCCCCTTGGTTGCGCACCGACTGATTCCCGGGGGTATTTCATGGCCAAGCGGCTGACGCTCTTCATTCTGATTGCCCTCGCGCTGGGCATTGCGGTCGGCTGGGGGGTCAATCTCGCCATCGACGACGGCACACCTGCGGCGACGGCAACGCTCAAGACGATCGGCGGCTATCTTTCGCTCGTCACGACGATCTTCCTCCAGTTGATCAAGATGATCATCGCACCACTGGTGTTCGGCACGCTCGTCAGCGGCATCGCGCACATGGGCGATACCGGCGCGCTGGGCCGGGTCGGCCTCAAGGCGTTGCTGTGGTTCATTGGCGCCAGCCTCGTATCGTTGACGCTCGGCCTGATCATGGTCCACCTGCTTCACCCCGGCGTCGGCCTCAACCTGCCGATTCCCCCGGCAACCGCCGCGACAGGGCTCGTCAAGGCGACGTTCGACCCGGTCGACTTCGTCAAGCACATCTTCCCGACCTCGATCGTCGGAGTGATGGCGACCAACGACATCCTGCCGATCGTCATATTTTCCTTGTTCTTCGGTGTCGCGATGACCGCGATCGGCGAACGCGCCAAGCCGATCGTGCGTGGCACCGACGCGCTGGTCGCGGTGATGTTGCAGGTCACCGACTATGTCATGCGCTTCGCTCCGTTCGCGGTGTTCGGGGCGGTTGCCGCGGCGCTTACCCAGAATGGCCCGCGTGTCATTGGCCAGCTCGCCTATTTCATGGGCAGTTTCTACATCGGCCTGGCATTGCTCTGGGGGCTGTTGATCGGCATCGCCTTCCTCGTCATCGGCCGGCGCACCGGCCTGCTGCTGCGCTACATTCGCGAACCGGCGTTGCTTGCCTTTTCCACCGCCTCTTCCGAGGCGGCATTGCCGCGCACCTTGGAGGCATTGGAGCGCTTCGGCGTGCCGCCGCGCATCGCCAGCTTCGTCCTGCCGCTGGGCTATTCGTTCAATCTCGACGGCTCGATGATGTACATGACCTTCGCGTCGCTGTTCATCGCGCAGGCCTATGGCATTGAATTGCCGTTGATGACGCAGATCGGCATGCTGTTGATGCTGATGGTGACGTCGAAGGGAATTGCCGGCGTGCCACGCGCCAGCCTCGTGGTGATCGCGGCGACGCTACCGCACTTCAACATCCCGGATGCCGGACTGTTGCTGATCCTGGCGATCGACAACTTCCTCGACATGGGCCGATCGGCAACGAACGTTCTCGGCAATGCCATCGCCGCGAGCGTGGTGTCGAAATGGGAGGGCGGCTTCGACCCGCCCGCACCGCCCGAAATCGAGCCCCCGCATGCGCCCACGCAAGGGCTCACCGGTCACGCGAAGGCGTAGGGGCCGCCTTTGCTCAGCGCGGTCTGGTAGGCCGGACGGGCATGGACCTTGGCGAGCCAGGTGGTCGTCGCCGGTCGTGACAAATCGAGCCCGGCACGGCTGCGCGCCGCTTCGAGCGGGAAGCTCATCATCACGTCCGCCGCGGTCATCTCCTCACCGGCGAACCATGGGCGCTGTGCGAGTTCGCTCTCGACATAATCGAGGTGCAGGTCGATCATCGGCTGGATGCGCTTTTGCGCCAGCTTGCCCATCAACGGGATCCGGCTCAGCACCAGCTTGATCAGCAGTGGCGGCATCAACGAGCCCTCGGCGTAATGCAGCCAGAATCGGTAGCGGAGCGCGTCGTCGCGATGCGCCGGCGCGCCGAGCTTACCATCGGCCTTCTCGACGAGATATTCGACGATCGCCCCGGTCTCGGCAATTACCCGGCCGTCGTCACTGTCCTCGATCACCGGCGACTTGCCGAGCGGGTGGACACGCTTGAGTTCGGGCGGCGCGAGCATGGTGCTCTTGTCGCGTTCATAGCGCTTGATCTCGTAGGGCAGGCCGAGTTCCTCAAGCAGCCACAGCACGCGCTGCGACCGGCTGTTCTCGAGGTGATGCACCGTGATCGTCATGGCCTGTTCCTTAGGCTGCCCGAGCGGACCATAGCCACGCCGCTGCCGGAAAATCCACCACGCCGTCGTGCAGGTGCCGTACAACGAGGTCGGTCAACCGACCGATCATTGCCGTGCGCGCTTCGGGCGCTGCGGCACGCAACAGCGGCGCGGACGGTCCGATCCGCGTGAAGAAGTTCACCGCATCACCGACCGGATCTGCGCCGCCCCCCACCCGATAGGCGAACGCCACCGCTTCGTGGCGCAACTCGGCCCAGCCGGCGGCGCCCAATGTGGCTGCTACGAAATCCGGGTCGGCAAAGCCGAACGGGCCGGGCGCGTAGCTCGCCGCCGGAGCGGGTTCCCGACCCGTTACCGCCACGAGCGGGTCGGCGGCGAAGCGGTTGCGGGTCACGCTGTCGAAACATGAAAATACCAACGCGGCACCCGGCCCGGCGGCACGGCGCAAGGCCGACAACCCGGCAACGGGATCGTCGAAGAACATCACGCCGTGCCGCGACACCAGCAGGTCGGCGGAACCATCAAAGTCGCTCCCAACCCCGATATCCGCCACGCGAAACGACAGGTTGGGATGGATCGCACCGCGCGACCGGGCGATGTCGATCAATGACGGCGAAAGATCGACACCTGTAACGATCAGGTCCGGCCGCGCCTTCGCCAGCGCGATGCTTGTGCCCCCGGCGCCGCACCCGACATCGATCGCGTTGCCCCGCTCGGGCGCTACGGCAAGGATGGCGGCATCGAGATGCGACGTCATCGCGGCAAAGCCACGATCAGTGCGCTGCCATTCGGCCGCCCAGACGTCACCGACCGCCCCGCTCCAGTCACGAGCCCCGGTCATGCGCCGGCCGGACGGCGGGGCAACTGGTTGGATGACACCGACTTGACGATGCTCATGCCTGCGCCGTGATCGGGCATTGGACGTTCTCCTTGCAAAAGGGCTGCGGCAATCAATGTTTCGACCGCCGGATCGGCCAACGTTTCGGGACCGGCAAGCAGCAGGTTACGAACCTGATTGCCCGCGCCGGACAAGCGCCCGTCCGGATCGGGGAGCGTAACACCATGAGAGAAGAACAGCCGGACCACCTTGGCATAGACCGCGATCGAAAGGACGCAATCCTTCTGGCGCTCGCTCGATGCATAGGCCAGCGCCAAAGCCTGATAATTGTCATAAACCAGCTCGATCGCCGTCGGCAGCCTGGCGCGTATCGCCGCGCGGCAGGCGTGGGCACGTTCTGCGATCTCGGGCGTGAAGCGGTCGATGAACCCGCAAATCCTGCTTTCGACATCGTCGTTGCCCGTCATCGCGCTCTCCCGCCTGAAGGCCATAACCCGCCAGGCGAAAACGTGAAAGCGATCACCCCGAAAATGAAAGGCCCGCCGACGCGGGCGGGCCTTTCCGGGCTTTGCGACGGATAGGACACCGCCAGTTGAAATCGATGAATCTGAAAATGCACGATCCCGATTTTGGTTCCGGCCCCGTTACGACGGGGCCGGATACATGGATCAGATGTCGTCGTCGGGATCGGGACCGGCCATCATCTCCTCGGCGACGCGATCGGTATGGCGACGGATCGACGCCTCCAGCCGGTCGGCCATCTCGGCATTTTCCTTGAGGAAGGTCTTGGCATTCTCGCGACCCTGGCCGATCCGCACACTGTCGTACGAGAACCATGCGCCCGACTTCTCGACCAGCCCGGCCTTGACGCCAAGGTCGAGGATCTCGCCGATCTTCGACACGCCCTGTCCGTACATGATGTCGAATTCGACCTGCTTGAACGGCGGCGCGACCTTGTTCTTGACGACCTTCACCCGCGTGGTGTTGCCGACGATCTCGTCGCGGTCCTTGATCTGGCCGGTGCGACGAATGTCGAGGCGAACCGAAGCGTAGAATTTCAGCGCATTGCCGCCGGTCGTGGTCTCCGGGTTGCCGTACATCACGCCGATCTTCATGCGCAGCTGGTTGATGAAGATCACCATGCAGCGCGAGCGGCTGATCGAGCCGGTCAGCTTGCGCAGGCTCTGCGACATCAGCCGTGCCTGCAGACCGACATGGCTGTCACCCATCTCGCCCTCGATCTCGGCGCGCGGCACCAGTGCCGCGACCGAATCGATCACCAGCACGTCGATCGCATTCGAGCGCACCAGCGTGTCGACGATCTCCAGCGCCTGTTCGCCGGTGTCGGGCTGCGACACGATCAGTTCATCGATGTTGACCCCGAGCTTCCTGGCATAGACCGGGTCGAGCGCGTGCTCGGCATCGACGAACGCCGCCGTGCCGCCGCCCTTCTGCGCCTCGGCGATGACGTGCAGCGCCAGCGTCGTCTTGCCCGAGCTTTCCGGTCCGTAAATCTCGATCACCCGGCCGCGCGGCAGGCCGCCGACGCCGAGCGCGATGTCGAGCCCGAGCGAACCGGTCGAGATCGTCTCGACCTGCATCGTCTCTTTCGAGCCGAGCCGCATCGCCGAGCCCTTGCCGAATGCGCGATCGATCTGCGCCAGAGCCGCGTCGAGAGCCTTGGCGCGCTCGTTCGCCGCCTTATCGTTGGAAACTGCCATGTCGTTACCGATGACCTTCAGTGATGCCGCCATTACCGCCTCCGCCGCTAGCCCGAATGCCACCTGCATTCAATGCGTGTTGGAAGCCTCGTATCCTGTTTGTTCCAGAAGAACAAGAGCGGAACACGAAATTTTGTTGGATTGCCGCATGACTGACGCTTGCCCTCTCCAGCGTCGCGCGCGATGACCGGCGCATGACCGATCTTTCCGCCTTCATCGCGGGCCTGCCCAAGGCCGAACTCCACCTCCATATCGAGGGCAGCCTCGAGCCGGAACTGATGTTCGCGCTCGCCCAGCGCAACGGCGTCACGATTCCCTTCGCCAGCGTCGAGGAGGTGCGCGCCGCATACAGCTTCTCCAACCTGCAGGATTTTCTCGACATCTATTATGCCGGCGCGAACGTGTTGCGCACCGCCGAAGATTTCCGCGACCTCGCCACCGCCTATTTCGACCGCGCCGCGGCCGATAGTGTGATCCATGCCGAAATCTTCTTCGATCCGCAGACCCATACCGATCGCGGCATTCCCTTCGCCACGGTGGTCGAGGGCTTGCTCGCCGGGATGGCCGGGGCCGAGGCGAAGCACGGCCTGACGTCGCAGCTGATCCTGTGCTTCCTGCGCCATCTCGACGAGGATGCCGCCTTCGCGACGCTGGCCGCCGCCGAGCCGTGGCTCGACCGCATTGCCGGTGTCGGGCTCGATTCGTCCGAACTCGGCCACCCGCCCGAGAAATTCGCCCGCGTCTTCGCCGCCGCCCGTGCCAAGGGCCTAAAGCTCGTCGCCCATGCCGGCGAGGAGGGGCCGCCCGACTATGTCCGTCAGGCGCTCGACATTCTCGCGATCGACCGACTCGACCATGGCAATCGCAGCCTCGAGGATCCGGTGTTGACCGCCCGCCTTGCCCGCGAGGCGATGACGCTCACGGTCTGCCCGCTTTCCAACCTCAAGCTTTGCGTGGTCGATGACATGAAACACCACCCGATCGATCGGATGCTGGCACTGGGTCTGCGCGCGACCATCAATTCGGACGATCCGGCCTATTTCGGTGGGTATGTCGCCGACAATTACCTTGCCGCCGCCACGGGACGCGGGCTCGATCGCGACGATCTCGTCACGCTGGCGCGCAACAGCTTCCTCGGCTCGTTCCTCCCTGACGAGACCGTCGCGAAACATCTCGCCACGCTCGATGCCTATGTGGCGGCGCACTGAGATGCCGGTCTTCGCCCCGATCTCGCACGACGATTTCATCGCCGACGTCATGGCGCTCGCCGCGCAGCTCGCTACGAAAGCCGACTGGGTACCGTCGTTCATCATCGGCATCGGGCGCGGCGGTCTCGCCCCGGCGGTATATCTCAGCCACGCCACCGGCCTGCCGATGCTGTCGGTGGACTATTCGAGCCAGGTCAGCGATTTCGCCGACGCCCCCCTCGCCCGCCTCGCCGCGCGCACCCGTGCCGGCGAGCGGCTGCTGTTCCTCGACGACATCAACGATAGCGGCGCGACGATCGGCAAGATGCGCGCGATCCTCACCGCGGAAGGCGCGGTACCCGACGGCGTACGTTTCGCCACCCTGCTCGACAATATCCGTTCGAGCCAGCGCGTCGATTATGCCGCGCGCAATATCGATCGTTCGATCACCAAGGACTGGTTCATCTTCCCATGGGAATCGGTTGCCCCGGCCACCGCGCTCGAGGAGGACGCCGCCGCAGTGCCGGAACGGATCGCCTGACGCCGCCACCCCCACCCCTTCGCCAAGGAACCTCGCCATGACGCTGCTGACTCGCCCCGAAGGCTCGCTGCCGCAAGATTTCAACGTGTCGCGGCGCACAGCGGCGAGTCTGTTCTTCGTCGGCTATGCGCTTGCCGCCGTCGCTGCCGATGCGGCGCCGATCGTCACACCGACGGATGATCTGGTCATCGAGGAAGCGCTGATCCTGAATGGCGCGGCCAAGCCGCTGCCCGCCTATGTCGCCCGCCCGAAGGGCCAGGGGCGCCACGCGACGATCGTCGTGGTCAACGAGATTTTCGGTATCCACGACTATATCAAGGACATCTGCCGCCGACTTGCGAAGCTCGGCTATGTCGCGGTCGCGCCCGATTTCTTCTACCGCTCGGGCGTCAGCCTGCCGGCGATGACCGACTTCAAGCAGATCATTCCGATCGTCCAGCAAGCCGGTGTCGAGCAGGTCGATGGCGACGTCCGCGCTACCACCGACTGGATCAAGAGCCGCCCCTTCGCCGACGCGAAGCGCATCGGCATCACCGGCTTTTGCTGGGGCGGTGCGGTGGTGTGGCGCAGCGCGATGGTCGATCCCGATATCCGCGCCGGCGTCGCCTGGTACGGCCAGCTCAAACCGCTCGTCGCGCGCGCCGCCGAACTCAAGGCACCGGTGCTCGGCCTGTACGGCGGGCTCGATCAGGGCATCACCGAGGCCGATCGCGACGCGATGTCCGCCGCGCTCGCCGCCGCCGGCAAGGTCGGGTCTTCGATCCACGTCTATCCCGATGCACAGCACGGCTTCCACGCCGACTACCGCGCCAGCTATAACGAGGCCGACGCGAAGGATGGCTGGGCCCGGATGCTGGCGCACTTCAAGGCGAATGGGGTAATCTGAGGCCGGCATGACCATGCCCCCCTTCCCGATCGATGCCGTTCGCGAGCGTTTTCCCGCGCTGGCGATGCGCGATTCCGGCGGGCAGCGCGTTTATTTCGACGCTCCGGGCGGCACGCAAATTTGCAGCGACGCGATCGACCGCATGGTCGCACATCTGCGCAGCGGCACCGCCAATGCCGGCGGCAGCTTCGCCAGTTCGGTCGACACCGACGCGGTCAGCGCCGCGGCGCACGCGGCGATGGCCGACCTGCTCGGCGGCGCGCCCGGCGAAATCGCTTTCGGCCCGAACATGACCTCGCTGACCTTCGCCCTGTCACGCGCCCTGGCGCTGAACTGGCAGGCCGACGACGAGATCGTGCTCAGCCGCCTCGACCACGACGCGAATGTCACGCCGTGGATGCTGGCGGCGCGTGATCGGGGGGCGGTGGTACGCTGGATCGACTTCGATCCCGCCAGCGGGACGCTGCGCCTCGACGAACTTCCCGGCCTGCTCGGTCCGCGCACCCGGCTGGTCGCGGTCGGCGGGGCGAGCAACGCGCTCGGCACCGTCAACGACCTGCGCACGATCGTCGATCTCGTCCGCGCCCATTGCGACGCGCTGGTTTTCGTCGATGCCGTGCAATCGGTGCCGCATCTTCCGACCGACGTCATGGCGCTGGGCTGCGATTTCCTCGCCTGTTCGCCCTACAAGTTCTTCGGGCCGCATCAGGGAGTCCTGTGGGGCCGTGCCGGCGTGCTCGACACGCTCGCCGCCTACAAGGTCCGCCCCGCCGCCAGCCAACCGCCGGCCGTGCGCTTCGAAACCGGCACCCCGTCATTCGAGGGTCAGGCCGGCGTGCTCGGCACAATCGAATATCTCGCATGGCTCGGCCGCGAGGTTGCGTCCGGTGCGAACGATCGCCGCGGCGCCCTGCTCGCCGCGATGCGGGCGTGCATCGCCTATGAGCGCACACTCGGCGAGCGTCTGCTCACCGGTCTGGCAGATATTCCAGGCCTGCGACTCTATGGACCGCCAACGATGGACGGTCGCGTACCGACCTTCGCCTTCACGCTGGCGGGGCACGATCCGGCGTCGATCGCCGCGCACCTCGCGCGCCATGCGATCAACGCCTGGGCGGGGCATTTCTATGCCGTCGAGCCGATCGCGCGCCTCGGTCTCACCGATACGGGCGGGCTGCTGCGCGTCGGGCTGTGCCACTATAATCAACCCGATGAGGTCGACCGCCTGATCGCAGCGTTGCGGGAACTGTCCGGCCGTTGAGGCGATGCCGTCAGGCGAGCGCGGCGAGCGCCTTCGCCACGCCATCCATGGTGAACGGCTTGGCCAGCGTCGGACGCTCGCGATAGGCTTCCGCGAGCGCATCCCGACTTCCGCCGGTCGCGAACACGAACGGAATGCCATTTGCCGTCAGCGCGTCGGCCACCGCCCAACTCTGCTCGCCACCGCGCAGGTTGACGTCGAGGATCGCCGCATCGATCCCACCTGCCGAAACAAGTGCGAGCGCCGCCGCGACGCTGTCGGCGGTACCCACCGGCGTCTTGTCGAGCGCTTCGAGAAAGTCCTCGAGCATCATCGCGATCAGGGGTTCGTCCTCAACCAGGAGGATGCGTTGCGGGCCATTCATCGTGCGTCACTAGCGGTGCCCGCCATGCGCCGCCAGTTCATTTCACCGCCAGTACACGTCGCGTCGCCTCGGCAAGTTCCTGTACTGAGAAGGGTTTGGCGAGAAAGGCGACGTTGTCGAGGTCGATCGACTTGCGCAGCTGCTCTTCGGCATAGCCCGACATGAACAGGATCGGCAGGTCGGGGTAGCGCGACCTGACGTGGCGTACCATCGTCGGCCCATCCATCAGCGGCATGACGACGTCGGAGATCAGCAGGTCGGGCTTTTCACACCGCGCCAGCAGTTCGAGCGCCGCCTCGCCATGCTCGGCGGTCAGTACGGTATAACCCTGCCGGCTCAGCGCGCGCTCGGCGACGGCACGGACCATGTCCTCATCCTCGACCAGCAGGATCGTTCCCGTGCCCCACAGGTCGGCTGGCTTCTCTTCGCGCTTCAGCGGCGTGATGACCCTGGTCTGCGACGGCGTCGCCGCGGTGTGAACCGGCAGATAGATGGTGAAGGTCGTCCCCACCCCAAGTTTCGAATCGGCGAAGATGTAGCCGCCCGATTGCTTGACGATGCCATAGACCGTCGAGAGCCCGAGGCCGGTGCCCTTGCCGACTTCCTTGGTGGTGAAGAACGGCTCGAAGATCTTCGGCAGGATATCGGGCGGAATGCCGCCACCGGTGTCGGCCACTTCCAGCGCGATGTAATCGGCGATCGGCATGATGTCCGACCCCATCTTGCGCACCTCGTCGGCCGCGACCGCGAAGGTATTGATCGACAGCTTGCCGCCGCCGCGCGGATCCTTCGCCAGTATCGCGTCGCGTGCATTGACCGCGAGGTTGACGACAACCTGCTCGAGCTGTCCGGGATCGGCGCGGACCGGACCGAGATTGCGGCCATGCTTGACGGTCAGCGCCACCGTTTCGCCGAGCAACCGCTTGAGCAGGTTCGACACCTCGGAAATGACGTCGGGCAGTTGCAGAACCTGCGGCCGCAGCGTCTGCTGGCGCGAAAAGGCCAGCAGCTGGCGCGTCAGGCTCGCCGCGCGGTTCGAATTGGCCTTGATCTGCTGGATGTCGTCATAATCGCTGTCGCCGGGCGAATGTCGCATCAACATCAGGTCGCAATGCCCGATGATCGCGGTGAGAATGTTGTTGAAGTCGTGCGCCACGCCGCCGGCAAGCTGGCCGACCGCCTGCATCTTGGTCGCCTGCGCCACCTCGCGCTTGAGCCGGCTCTCCTCACTATTATCCTTCAGGCTGAGCAGCACCGACGCCTCACCCAGCCCCCGCGCGCCCGCGATCGACAGCGCGACCGGTTCGTCAGGATGGTCCTTCAACCGCACGGCGAGGTCGGTCGAATGCGTCGCGCCGCCGGCAAAGCGCCGGATCGCGTCCGCCACGACCGCCTTGTCCTCACGGACCAGCAGATCGCCCGGATAGAGCGGCGGCGACGCCGGATCGACCTGTGCCGCGCGGACGAACGCATCGTTCATCTGCAAAAAGCGCCCGTCGTCACCAACCAGCGCCATGCCGAACGGCATCAAGGAGACGAGGCTGCGGACATGCGCGGTGATGCTCGCGCCGATCGCCGGGGTCTCATTTTCTTCCTCGTCGAGCAACGCGACGAGCATCGGCACGCCGTCCCCTTCCAGGAACGGAATCTGCAGCACCCGCAGCGTCGTGCCACCCAGCCCTTCCCGCTCGAAACGAACCTGGCCGTGGCTGTCGGTGATCAGGAAGCGCGCGAAGTCGCGGCCGGCGATCGCGCCTTCCTCATGGCCCATCGCCCGCGCGCGCAGCACCCGGTTGGCGGCGCGGATCCGCCCATCGGCGGCGATCAGGGCGGTCATGATGCCAGCGGAAGCGAGGCGGTCGCCCACCGCACCCGCGATCATCCCTTCGACATCGCTCGCGAGATCGAGCCCTTGCGCTCCACCGAAGCGCCAGACCAACATGTCCTCGGCTTCGCCGGCGCGCGTCACCTGCACCGAAAGCGGCGTGCCTCGCGAGACGAGCCGCGCGACGCTCGCCACCCCGTCGCGCCACGCGGCACGCCCCGCCGAACCGAGCGCCGAGGCGTCGGCATCGCCGATCGGCAGCGCGGGAGGGGTGGGAAAGCCACCGAACAGCGCCTCGTAGCGGTCGTTCGCGCATACCAGCCGACCGGCGCGATCGGTCACCGCCAAGGCGTCACCGCTGCCGGCGGCGAGCGCGCGCGCCACGCTCCAGTCGGGTTCGGCGGCCTCGCCGGCGTCACGCGGAAACAACCGCCGCACGACGATCAGCACCCCACCGATCACCACCCCCGTCGCCAGGAAGGCCGCCGCGACGGGGAGGCTGCGCAATATGGCGAGCACGATCAACGCCGCCGCCAATCCGCATCCGCCGGCGATCAGGGCGGCGCCGCGCTCCGGCGACAGCGGGGACGAAGAGGCAGGAAGACTGGCCATGGCCCCGTCATGGCCGGCTTGGCGACAGGGTCAAGCGGGAAAGGAGTGGAAAGCGCGCACGGCGCGCCCTGCCCCTCTAGACCGCGCTTCTCACCAGATGCGTACGCGATCCTCGGGTGCGAGATACAGCTTCTGCCCCGGCTTGGCGCCGAACGCCGCGTACCACGGGTTCATGTTGCGGACGATCCAGGTGCGCTGCTCGCTCGGCGAGTGCGGATCGGTCAGCAGGCGCTGCCGCAGATTGGCTTCACGGTAATTGCGTCGCCACACCTGCGCCCAACCGAGATAGAAGCGCTGGTCGCCGGTCATCCCGTCGATCACCGGCGCCGGTCGACCGCCGAGCGAGCGATGATAGGCATCGTAAGCCGCGTTGAGACCGGCAAGGTCGGCACTGTTCTCGCCGAGCGTCAGCGCACCCTTCACGTGCATGCCGGGCAGCGGTTCGTACTTGTCATATTCGGCGACGAGTTCGCCGCTCAATTTCTTGAACTTGGCGACATCCTCGTCGGTCCACCACTGCGTCAGCTTGCCGTGCAGATCGAACTTGGCACCCTGATCGTCGAAATGATGGCTCATCTCGTGGCCGATCACCGCACCGATCCCGCCATAATTGACCGCCGGGTCCGCATTGGGGTCGAAGAAGGGCGGCTGGAGGATCGCCGCCGGGAAAGTGATCGCCACCAGCGTCGGGTTGGCCTGCGCATTCACCGTCATCGGGGTCATGCCCCATTCCCAGCGATAGACCGGCTTGCCGAGCTTCGCCCGGTTATCGTCATACGCCCATTTGTTGGCGCGCAGCTCGTTGCCCAGCGCGTCGCCGGGAACGATCCGGAGCGCGGCATAGTCGTGCCACTGCGACGGATAACCGATGCGCGGCGTGAAGGCGGCGAGCTTGGCATGTGCCTTGATCTTGGTCGCCGGCGCCATCCAGTCGAGCTTGTCGATCCGCACGTTCATCGCGGCGATGATGTTCTTGACCAACAGGTCGGCCGCCGCCTTGGTCGCCGGCGGAAAATAGCGCGCGACATAGACCTTCGAAACATCGTCGGTCAGCGCGTCGCTGGTGAACCGCACCGCGCGCTTCCAGCGCTCCTGCTGTTGCGGCGTGCCCGACAACACCGTGCCATAGAAATGGAACTGTTCGGCGTCGAACGCCTTGGGCAGAACGTCGGCATAGGCGTCGAGCGCGCGGACGATCAACTGGTCCTTGAGCACGCGCAGCGGCGTAGCGCCGATCAGTGCGGCGATGCCGGTGATCGCGCTCGGCTGGCCAACGACCAGGCTGTCGCCCGGTAAACGATTCGCGCGGAAAAAGGTCGCGAAATCAAAACCAGGTGCCAGCTTCTGCAGGTCGGCGAGCGACATGCGGTTATAGGTCTTGTCGGCGTCGCGGCTCTCGATCCGCGTCCAGCTCGCCTTGGCGATGCCGGTCTCGAACGCAACCAGCGCGGCGGCGCGCGTCTCGGCATCGGGTTCACCCGCGAGATCGAGCATCTTGGCGATGTGCGCCTGATACGCTGCCCTGGTTTCGGCGAGCTTGGGGTCCGCGCTGAGATAGTAATCGCGATCGGGCATGCCGAGACCCGATTGCCGCAGGGCGACGGTATAGGCCTCGGGATTCTTGGCATCCGTGGTTACCCCGGCACCGAACGGCCCGCCAATGCCGGCGCGCGCGGCAAGCGCCAGCACCGCCGCATATTCGCTCGGCGAGTTGCGCGAGTCGATCCACGTCAGCAACGGCTTGATCGGTGCCAGCCCCTTGCTCTCGATCGTCGCGGTGTCGAGATAGGTCGCATAGGCCTGGCCGATCTTCGACGCCGGGTCCCTGGCAGCCTCCTCCAGCAGTCCATGGGTGCGCTGGTCGGACAGATCCTGCAGCACCTCGAAGGCGCCGAAATTGGACTTGTCGGCCGGGATCGGCGTGTTCTTGCTCCACGTCCCGTTGGCGAAAGCGTAGAAATCGTCACCCGGCGCAACCGAACGGTCCATGCCCGCCTCGTCGAACCCGAAGGTGCCGAATTGCGGCTTGGCGGTTGCTGCCGGCGCGGCGGTCTGGTCGCCCGGCTGACGCGCGACCGCGCCACCGGCAACGGCGGCAGCGAGCGCGCCAGCCGAGGCCAGCGCGAGCAGATGCGATGTCTTCATGGTCTCTCTCCTGGACGCCGGCACTTACCAGACATGAACGCGGTCGGCCGGTGCGAGATACATCTTGTCGCCCGGCTTGACTCCGAACGCGGCATACCAAGCATCGACGTTGCGCACCTCGGCGGTGCGGTATGGCCCCGGCGAATGCTCGTTCGAAATTATCTGCGAGCGCAGCGCCGGCTCGCGGAACTTGATCCGCCAGACCTGGGAATAGCCGAAATAGAAACGCTGGTCGCCGGTCCAGCCGTGGATCACCGGCGCCGGCTTGCCGTTCAGCGAGCGGATATAGGCGTCGCGCGCCACTGCGAGGCCCGCGAGATCGGCCATGTTCTCGCCCAGCGTCAGCCCGCCCTTGATGTGCAGCCCCGGCAGCGGCTCATAGGCGTCATATTGCTTGACCAGCTTTTCCGTCATCGCCTTGAACCGCGCGACATCCTGATCGGTCCACCATTGGGTGAGCTTGCCGCTGGCGTCGTACTTGCTGCCCTGATCGTCGAAATGATGGCTCAACTCGTGGCCGATCACCACGCCGATGCCACCATAATTGACGGCCGGATCCGCCTTGGGGTCGAAGAAGGGCGGCTGGAGAATCGCCGCCGGAAAGACGATCTCGTTCATGGTGAAATTGGCATAGGCATTCACCGTCATCGGGGTCATGCCCCATTCGGTACGATCGATCGGTTTGCCGAGCTTTGCCAGGTCGCGCTGATATTCGAACGCATTGGCCCGCGCGATATTGGCGACCAGGTCATTGCGCGTCACCGTGAGCGCGCTGTAATCGCGCCACTTCGACGGATAGCCGATCTTCGGCATGAACGCCGCAAGCTTGGCGTGTGCCTTGATCTTGGTTTCGGGCGCCATCCAGGTCAGCTTGTCGATCCGGGCGCCCATCGCCGCGATGATGTTCTTGACCAGTTGGTCGGCCGCCGCCTTCGATTCCGGCGGGAAATATTTCGCGACATATTGCTCGCCCACCGCTTCGCCCATCGCGTTGCTGACGGTACCCACGGCACGCTTCCAGCGCACCGGCTGCTGCGGCGCACCACTCAAGACGGTGCCGTAAAAGGCGAAATTGGCATCGTTGATCGGCTTTGAGAGATCGCCGGCATAGGCACGCATCACCCGCAGGATCATATAGTCCTTGAGCACGCCGATCGGCGCATCGGCGAACGCCTTGGCCTCGCCGGCCAGTGCGCTCGGCATGCCGACGAGATAGCTCGGCTGGTTCAGCGTCCCGCCTCCCGTCATGTACATTTTCCACGGGAACCCCGGCGCCTTGGCCTCGAAATCGGCCGCGGTCCATTTATTGTAGGTCTTGTCGGCGTCGCGGGACGCAATGCGGTCCCAATGCGCCTCGGCCAGGCTCTTTTCGAAAGCGAACACGGCAGCACCGCGCGCTTCGGCATCGTCCTGTCCGGCTAGGCGAAGCATCTGAACCTGATAGGCCTGATATTTGGCACGTGTGTCAGCGAGCTTGGGCTCGTCCTCCAGGTAATAATCGCGGTCCGGCAGACCCAGGCCCGCCTGGCTGAAACCGACGATATAATGGTCGGGTGCCTTGTCGTCCTGCCCGACGCCCATGTGGAACAGGCCGCCGACGCCGTGACGCTGCAGCGAGGCCATCTTGCCCGCCAGCATGTTCTTGTCGCTGATCGCGCCGATCGCATCGATCCACGGTTTGACCGGGGCGAGCCCCTTCGCGTCGATCGCGGCCTCGTCCATGAAACTGGCGTAGAAATCGCCGATCTTGTTGCCCGGCGTCTTCTCGGCCAGTTCAAGGATCGTGCGCGTCTGCTCGAGCGAGCGATCGGCCAGCGTATTGAACATGCTGTAGGTCGCCTTGTCGGCCGGGATATCGGTGCGCGCCTCCCACGCGCCGCCGGCATATTTGCCGAAATCGTCGCCTGGCGCGGTGCTGTTGTCGATGCCGGTTTCGTCGAAGCCGAAGCTACCGATCTCGGGGCCGCCGGTGGGCGGGGTCTGGGCGTAGGTCAGCCCCCCGATCGCGGTGGCGGCGAGCAAGGTGGCAGCAAGAATCGAGCGACGCATGGTTATTCCTTCTGACGGGAGAACCTGCGTGTTCTATACGAGCGACACGCTTCGTCAAATGCCCGCCTTGTTGTGCCGGCGGCGCCATTTGCGCGCGATCCTGACGCGCCACAGGAAACCGGCCACGAAATAGCTGATGATCGACAGGCAAACCGCGATCACCGTCAACCCGACGATCGTCGCCGCCGACCCCTGTGCGAGCCAATGCAGCCAGCTGACATTGGCGTGAACATTGGTAGCGATCGGCGCGCCGGGCAATTGGCGGTCGACCTGCAAAATCCAGTTGCCGACCTTCAGCCCGGCAGCAAGCAGCGGCAAGAACGTCACTGGATTGTTGATCAACGTCGTGCCGACCGCCGTCGGGACATTGGCACGAAGCGGCAACGCCAGGATGGCTGCGAGCGCCATATGGGCGAACGGGAACAGGATACCGGCCAGCACCCCGAGCGCGACGCCGCGCGGCACCGAGCGCCGGTTGAAACGCCACAATGACGGCACGAGAATGCGGTGCGCGACCGGTCGCAGGAAGCGGTTCGCCTCGATCGACTCATGTGTCGGAATATGGTGCTTGAGCCAGTCGACCATGCGTCCACCCGGACCAACCGGCTTGCCCGGCTCAGCCGCGGTCACGCATCAACCTCCCCTGTTCGCGCTTCCAGTCGCGTGCGCGAATCGTATCGCGCTTGTCATGATCCTTCTTGCCCTTGGCCAGCGCGAGTTCGACCTTGGCGCGTCCACGGGCGTTGAAATAGATCGACAGCGGCACGAGCGTCATGCCCTGGCGCGCCACCGCGCCGTGCATCTTGTTGATCTCGCGCTCGTGCAGCAGCAACTTGCGCGGCCGCTTGGGCTCGTGATTGTAGCGGTTGCCGTGGCTGAATTCGGGCAGGTTGGAATTGATCAGCCAGACCTGGCCGTTCTTGACCTCGGCATAGCTCTCGGCAATCGACCCTTCGCCGAAGCGCAGGCTCTTCACTTCGGTGCCGGTCAACGCGATGCCGGCCTCGAACACCGTGTCGATGAAATAATCGAACTTCGCGCGCCGGTTCTCGGCGACGATCTTGGTCTTTTCGAACACAGGTGGTTTTGGGCGTGCCATGGGGGTGGCGATGTAGGCGCGCGCGCCACGGAAGGGAAGCGGCCGCGCGGGAACAGGAAAGAATTCCCCCGGTCAGCCCATCACCCCTGCTTGCCGCAGCCCATCGTCGACCGCCTTCCGGCTTGCCTCGCACGGCAACGTCATCGGCAGGCGCAGGTGCGTCGGGAAATCCGGCCTGACCCGACCGAGGGCATATTTGATCGGCCCGGGCGAGGCGTCGGTGAACAACGCGGTGTGGAGTGCGAACAGGCGATCCTGAAAAGCCAGCGCCTTCGCGTAGTCGCCCGCCGCGCAGGCCGCCTGGAAGTCGGCGCACAACCTCGGCGCAACATTGGCGGTGACCGAGATGCACCCCGTGCCGCCCATCGCGTTGAACGCCAGCGCCATGTCGTCATTGCCCGAAAGCTGGACGAAATCGGCCCCGGCGACGGCGCGCTGCGCCGAGACGCGGGCGATCGCCCCCGTCGCATCCTTCAGCCCGACGATGCTCGGGAACGTCCGGGCCAGCCGGCCGATCGTCTCGACCGCGATGTCGGTGACGGTGCGGCCCGGCACGTTGTAAAGAATGATCGGCAGGTCGCAGGCACCGACAATCGCCTCGAAATGACGGAAGATGCCTTCCTGGTTCGGGCGATTGTAATAAGGCGGCACCATCAGCGCGGCATCGGCGCCCGATTCCCTCGCCGCCTTGATGTTGGCGATCGCGACGCGCGTGTCGTTGGACCCGGCACCTGCGATCACCGGCACGCGACCACGGGTCTGATCGACGCAAACCCGCACGACGTGGAAATGCTCCTCGGCGCTCAGCGTCGCGGCTTCGCCGGTTGTCCCGCACGGTACCAGCGCGGCCGAACCTTCGGCGATCTGCCACTCGACGAGATCGCGAAAAGCGGCTTCGGCGAAGCCGCCATCGGCGTCGAACGGCGTGACGAGCGCCGGGATCGATCCGGAAAACATGGTGAATTTGCTCCTGTCGGGCGCCGAAATCGGCTCCATTTACGATATTCCGGGGCGACAGATAGGTGCCACTGGCCTATCATGTCCACATGATGACGTCCTTGATCAAGACGGGGATGCTGTTCGCGGGGGTGTCGGGGCTCGCGATCGGTTCAGGTGCCGGGCAGGAGCAGCTCGGCTGGGGTCGCGCGACACAGGTGCTCAGCGGCGATGCGGCAAGCACCGCGGCGCTGTCCGCGACCATCACGGAATGGAAATCGCTGCAGTCGGCGAGCAGCGTGCCGTTTGAAAGCTATGCCCGCTTCCTGATCGCACATCCCGGCTGGCCCGGCGAATTGGCGATGCGTCGTGCCGCCGAGAAGTCGCTGGATGCCGGTAACTGGTCGCCGAGCACGGCAGTCAATTTCTTCCGCCGCTTTCCACCGATGAGCAACGCGTCGAAGGCGCGTTTCGCGCAGGCGCTGGCGGCGACCGGGATGCGCGACGAGGCGGTTCCGGCGGCGCGTGATGCCTGGGTAGCGGGTGCGCTGCCGCCGACCGAGGAAAGCGCGATCCTGACCGGCTTCGGCTCGGCGCTCAGCCAGGCCGACCAGGACGCGCGGATGGACATGCTGTTGTGGCAGGGCGCCACCACGGCCGCGCAGCGCCAGCTTGCGCTGACCAGCCCGGCGCGGCGCGCGCTGTTCGAGGCACGGCTCGCCTTCCGCACCAACGCAAGCGACGCCAATGACCGTTTCGCCGCGACGCAGGCGCTTGGCGCGAACGATGCGGGCTATGTCGCAGACCGCGCGGTCTATCTGCGCAACAGCGGCAATGCGATGGCGGTGCGCGCATGGCTCGCGCAGCCGCGGAGTTTCAGCGCGCCACCGGCGGATCCGGGCGCCTGGCTCAATATTCTGTGGACCAACGCGCGCGGCGCAACCGCCGATGCGCAATATTCCACCGCCTTCGACATCGCGCGGCAGGTTGAGAATACCTATCCGCCCGGTACCGACATCGGCGTCCGCCCCTATGGCGAACGGGACGACTATACCAACCTCGTCTGGCTGGCCGGCCAGACCGCGCTCAAGCAACTCGCGCGACCAAACGACGCCTCCGCGATGTTCCTGCGCTACGGCGTCGCATCACATTCGCCGGCCATCCAGTCCAAGGGGCTGTACTGGGCCGGGCGCGCGGCGGATGCCGCCGGTCACCACGATCAGGCCAGGGGCTATTACACAAGCGCCGCGGGATTCCGCGACCTGTTCTACGGCCAGCTCTCGATGGAACGGCTCGGCATGCCGCTGACGCCCCCGGGTGATCCGATCACGCGCCCGATCGATGCCTCGACGCGCGCCGCCTTTTACGAGCGGGAAACGGTTCGCGCCGCACAATATCTCGGCACCGTCGCCAACTGGCAGGACCAGACCGCCTTTGTCCGCCAGATCGCGGCCGACGCGAAGAGCGACAGCGACCATGTCCTCGCCGACGAATTGTCGCGCACGCTTGGCCGGCCCGATCTCGGGGTAATGGTCGGGCGCAGCGCGCTGCAAAACGGCCTCAGCGATTATTCGACGCTCGGCTTCCCCAGCGTGCGCATCCCCGCTTCGGCCGATGACAGCTGGACGATCATCCACGCGATCACCCGGCAGGAAAGCCAGTTCGATCGTGCCGCGATCAGCCATGCCGGCGCACGCGGGTTGATGCAGCTGATGCCCGGCACGGCGCGCGAAACGGCAACCAAGCTCGGCGTGGGCTATGACATGTCGGCGCTGACCAACGACACCGACTATAACATCACGCTGGGGTCGAGCTATTTTCAGCGCATCTACAAGCAATTCGGGAGCTACCCGCTGGCGGTCGCGGCCTACAATGCAGGGCCCGGCAATGTGAACAAGTGGCTCGCCGCCAATGGCGACCCGCGCCAGGGCACGGCGGACATCGTCGAATGGATCGAGGCGATCCCGCTCAGCGAGACCCGCAACTATGTCCAGCGCGTGCTCGAAAATGCCGTCGTCTACGACCTGATGAACCCGCAACATTCGCGTTCGACCGGCAACGCGCGGCTCAGCTGGTATCTCGGCAAGGGCCGCCCGGGCTAAGGGCAGCTACTGACATAAATATCCATCAGCGCCGCCCTGCCCGCTCTCGTGCGGCACAGCGTTTATTTTGTCAGGGGTGTTAAGCTGAAGCCTGCATTCGCGTTACAAGGCGCGAATGGACCCGCGCCCGAACTACATAACCCCTGCTGGCTACGCCGCGTTGAGCGCAGAATATGCCGCGCTGCTTGGCGACGAACGGCCCAAACTGGTCGAGGTGATTTCCTGGGCTGCCGGTAATGGCGACCGCTCCGAGAATGGCGACTATATCTATGGCCGCAAACGCCTGCGCGAAATCGACCGGCGGCTCGGCTGGCTGGCCAGGCGGATGAAGGCGGCGCAGGTCATCGACCCTGCGGCCCAGCCCGACCGGACGCGGATCTGGTTCGGCGCCACCGTGACGATCGCCGATGAGGACGACAACCAGCGCGTGCTGACCCTGATCGGCGACGACGAAACCGATGCCGGCACCGGTCGCATCGGATGGAGCGCGCCGCTCGCTCGTGCGTTACGTGGAGCAGCTGTCGGCGACGTCCGTCGGGTTGCGCTTCCCGCCGGGGAACGCGAATACGAGGTCATGACTATTTCCTATCCCGAAAGATCCTGATGACCGAGACCCCGACGCGCAACATCGCCCTGCTGATCGACGCCGACAACGCCTCGTGGCACGCGCTCGATCCGGTGCTGACGGTGCTGGCGGAACTCGGCACGGTCAACATCCGCCGGGTCTATGGCAACTGGTCGAAGCCGGGGCTCAAGGGCTGGAAGGACATGACGGTCAAGCACGGCATCGAGCCGCAGCAGCAGTTCGACCTGACCAAGGGCAAGAACGCGACCGACATGAAGATGACGATCGACGCGATGGACCTGCTGTTCCGCGGCCGCGTCGAGGGTTTTGGCATCATGTCGTCGGACTGCGATTTCATGCCGCTGGCGATGCGGATCCGCCAGGACGGCCTGCCGGTGTACGGTTTTGGCGAGGACAAGACGCCGGAGGGCTTCAAGCAGGCCTGCACGCGCTTCATCGACGTCGACGCGCTGATGCGCAGCGACGACCTGATCGAGCCGACGCAGATTCCGCCGGCGATCGGCGGCCGCGCGCCGCCCGCGGGTGAGGTCGGCACCGAGCTGCTCAAGCTGCTGCTCGACGCCTACAAGGCGGCACGACGCGACGAGAAGGGCTATGTCAGCCTGTCCGAAATGGGCCAGATCGCCGCCAACCGCTCGAGCTTCGACGCACGCAACTATGGTTTCAACCATCTCTCCGACATGATTCAGGCCGTGCCCAACTTCGCCACCGAGCGACGCGCCGATGGCCGCCTGTTCGTCAAGCGGCTGCGCTAACGTCAAACGCCGGTAAGTAACTGGAATCGGCTCGTCCGAAATTCGCAACGCCTTGCGCCGAGCACCACTGTGGCTGCGGTGAACGGCAAATCGCACGCTTCGCCCAGCAACCTTGCCACGTTACGCCACGGTCGGAATGCGTCACGGTTCCGGGTCTGCGTGGGAGCAAAAAGATGGGGATGATGCAGCGTTTGCTGGTCAGCGGGCGCGTACAGCGCGTCGGCTATCGCGACTGGACGGTACGCAACGCGCGCGAACTCGGCCTTACCGGCTGGGTCCGCAATCTCACCGACGGGCGGGTCGAGATACTGGCGGAAGGCGACGAGGCGTCGCTCGGCAAGCTGCTCGACGCCTTGCGCGCCGGCCCCGCCTTGCAACGGTCGAACATGTCGAGGCCTTGTCGGCGGCCGAGGAGAAGGCGGTCAAGGGCTTCACCAAGCGCTTGACGGTCGAAGGCTAGCCGCGACAACCACCCGCTTCGGCAATCATGCTGTCGAGTTCGCGTACGACGATCGGGCGCGCAGCCTGATTGTCGAGATGGTCGATCGCGGCGAGGCTCATCGTCTTGCCGAGACGCTGCACCAGCCGGAAGCCGACATAATAGCCCCAGCGCGCCGGAAATTTTTGCTGCCGCTCACCGCCAAAGAAATAGCCGGCATAGACTTTCTGATCGGTCGACGCGAAGTCGGCACGGGTCTGACACAAGGCACCACGCCAGTCGGCATCGACCGCAGCGCGGATCGGCGCAGGTTGATCGAGCATCAACTTATGATCGTCGGCGCCGGGGTTCATTACGCTCGCCGCGTAGGTTGCCGTGCCCTCCTGCCACAGCGAGCACCATAGCTGGTCGCAATCCTTGAACCATTGTCCGTTCTCGACGTGGAACATCTCATGGTCGAGAAACGGCCCGGTGTCTGCGCGATCATGGATCCTTGCGATCACATCCGCGCCGAAGATCATGTAATCCTTGCCTTTGAGCGTGCGCGTACCACCATCCATGCGCCCGAGCGAATGTATGAAATATACCGGCAGGCGTGGTTGAAAGCCCGGGAATTGCGCGCGAAAATGCGCGATGCCGGCAGCATAGAGGCGCGGAAAATCACGCTCGGTCGCCTCGTAACGGGCACGAAGCGCGGGGAACGCCGCGAGGCTTTTTGCGATACTCGCCTCGAACCCCGCTTCCGTTTGCCCGTCGGCGGGTTCATAGAAGCCTGGGAACAACGCATTGAAACGCTTGCGAAACAATGCAATTCGCTGCGGTTCCGGCATCGCCACCGTCTCGTCGTGGAAGCGTTCGAATTCCGCGGTGAGCGAGTGATAGGGTGGCTTCGCCGGCGGTGCGGCTGCCGCCGGTGCGAGAGCTAGCGCGGCGGACAACAGAAGAGCCGAAATACGCATCCCCGCGTGTTACGGTGCCAACACACGCGTTGCAAGGCCGTTCAAGCCGCCGCGATATCCTCGTTCCACAACGCGGGCCGCTCGGCGATGAAGCGCGCCATCAGTGCGGTGCAGGCGGGATCGTCGACGATATCGACCCGCACCCCGCGCTCGCGCAGGAAAGCCTCGTTGCCGCCGAAATTGGCGTTCTCGGCGATCACGACGTGGGGGATGCCGAACTGCACGATTGTGCCGGCGCACATCATGCACGGGCTGAGCGAGGTGTAGAGCGTCATGCCGGCGTAGCTCGCCTGGCGACCGGCGTTGCGCAGGCAATCCATCTCGCCATGCGCGATCGGGTCGCCCTGCTGGACGCGCTGGTTATGCCCCTCACCGATCACTTCGGCGCCGCGCGCGAGAACCGAGCCGATCGGCAGGCCGCCCTCGTCATAGCTCTTGCGCGCAAGCTCATAACAACGTGCGACCAATTCGGGGTGAACCGCGAAGCTGGTCGCATCGCTCATCAGCGCGTCAGCTTCTTGTAGGCCAGCCGCGTCGGACGGTCGGCGGCGTCGCCGAGCCGGCGCCGCTTGTCTTCCTCGTAGCTCTCGAAATTGCCCTCGAACCACTCGACATGGCTGTCGCCCTCGAAGGCGAGGATATGCGTGGCGAGGCGATCGAGGAAGAAGCGGTCGTGGCTGATGACCACCGCGCAGCCCGCGAAGCTCTCCAGCGCTTCTTCCAGCGCGCGCAGCGTCTCGACGTCGAGATCGTTGGTCGGCTCGTCGAGCAGCAGGACGTTGCCGCCCTCCTTGAGCATCTTGGCGAGGTGGACGCGGTTGCGTTCACCGCCCGACAGCTGGCCGACCTTCTTCTGCTGGTCCTGGCCGCGGAAGTTGAACGCCCCGACATAGGCGCGGGTGCCGAGTTCCTGCTTGCCGAAGCGGAACACCTCGAGCTTGTCGGAAATCTCTTCCCAGACATTGTTGTTCGGGTTGAGATCGTCGCGGCTCTGGTCGACATAACCGAGCTTGACGGTGGTGCCGACGTCGATCGTGCCGCTGTCGGGCTGTTCCTGGCCGGTGATGAGCTTGAACAGCGTCGACTTGCCGGCGCCGTTCGGGCCGATCACGCCGACGATGCCGCCCGGCGGCAGCACGAAGTCGAGATTCTCGAACAGCAGCTTGTCGCCATAGGCCTTGGTCAGGCCCTTGGCCTCGATCACCTTGCCGCCGAGCCGCTCGGGCAGCTGGATGAGGATCTGCGCCTTGCCGACCGAACGATTCTCCTGCTTCTCCATCAGCTCGTCGAACGCGCGGATACGCGCCTTGGACTTGGTCTGGCGCGCCTTGGGGGTCTGGCGCATCCAGGCCAGCTCATCGGCGATCGCCTTGGCCTTGCCCTGCTCCTCGCGCTCCTCCTGCTCGAGCCGCTTGACCTTCTTTTCGAGATAGCCCGAATAGTTGCTCTCATAGGTGTAGTAGCGGCCGCGATCGAGCTCGAGCACCCAGTTGACGACGTTATCGAGGAAATAGCGATCGTGCGTCACGAGGATGACGTTGCCGGTATATTCCTTGAGGTAGTTTTCGAGCCACTGGACGCTTTCGGCGTCGAGATGGTTGGTCGGCTCGTCGAGCAGCAGGATGTCGGGCTTTTCGAGCAGCAGCTTGCACAGTGCGACGCGGCGCTTTTCACCGCCCGACAGGTTGGTCACCGGGCTGTCGCCGGGCGGGCAGCGCAATGCTTCCATCGCCTGTTCGAGCTGGCTGTCGAGCGCCCAGCCATCGGCGGCGTCGATCTTTTCCTGCAGCTCGCCCATCTCCGCCATCAGCGCGTCGAAGTCGGTATCGTCCTTCGGATCGCCCATTTCGGCGGTAATGGCGTTGAAACGCTCGACCATCAGCGCGATCGGGCCGGCGCCCATCTTGACGTTCTCCATCACCGTCTTGTCGGGATCGAGCTGCGGCTCCTGCGGCAGATAGCCGACCTTGATACCCTCGGCGGCCCATGCCTCGCCGGTGAAATCGGGGTCGATCCCGCCCATGATCTTCATCAGCGTCGACTTGCCCGAACCGTTCGGGCCGATGATCGCGATCTTCGCGTCGGGGAGGAATTGCAGGTGGATGTTGTTGAGCACCGGCTTGGCGGCGCCGGGGAAGGTCTTGGTCAGGCCCTTCATCACATAGCTATATTGAACGGCCATTATCGAAGCGCTCCGGGGTATTGGAATGTCGGGATGTTTCGGGCGCGCATGTAGTCGGCGCGAGGCCAATTGGCAAACCCCCACCCATTCGCGTCCGGACTCGATCCGGGGTTGTCGAGGCACCGCACTTCCCATTACGCGTGGATAACGATCGGCCCTTGGACGAGCCCGGGGCGAATGGAGGAAACCGCATGAAGCCCACCCACCTCGCCGCCCTGCTCGCCAGCGCCGTCGCTCTCTCCTCCCCCGCCCTGGCGCAGCGCGCTATGCCGACGCCAGTCATGCTCGATCCGCGAATCGCCGCGCTGCGCGACAAGGCGCTGACCGACGACACGGCCTATGCCATCATCGAGAGCGTCACGACCGAGGTCGGCCCACGGCCCGACGGTTCGGAAGCGGAAGGCCGCGCGCGTAGCTGGGCAGTGGCGAAGATGAAGGCACTGGGCTTCCAGAACGTTCACGTCGAACCCTTCACCTTGCCGGTCTGGCAGCGCGGGATCGAAACCGCCGAGGTCGTCGCGCCCTTCCCGCAACCGCTGCGGCTGACCGCGCTGGGCAATTCGGCCGCGACGCCGCCCGAAGGGCTGACGCTGCCAGTGGCCTATTTCGCCAGCTTCAACGACCTGTTGCTCGCGCCGGCAGGCAGCCTCGCGGGCAAGATCGCCTTCGTTTCCAACGCGATGCAGCCGACACAGGACGGATCGAGCTATGGCAGCCAGGGCATGGCGCGTTTCGTCGGCCCGAACATCGCGGCGAGCAAGGGCGCGGCGGCGATCGTCATCCGCTCGATCGGTACCGATCACGGGCGCGGCCCGCATGCTGGCAACACCAATTTCGCCCCCGGCGTGAAGCCAATTCCGGCCGCCGCGCTGTCGGTCGCGGATGCGGAAAACCTCGAACGCATGGTCAAGCTCGGCAAGCCGGTGACGCTGCACCTGACATTGACGCCGAAGCAACTCGGCGACGGCCCGTCGGGCAATGTCGTCGGCGAATTGCCGGGCACCGACCCCGCGGCCGGCGTGGTGCTGGTCGGCGGGCACCTCGATAGCTGGGACCTCGGCACCGGGGCGATCGACGACGGCGCGGGCATCGCCATCACGGCGGCGGCGGCGCGACTGGTCCATGCCGAGGGCAAGCATCGCCGGACGATCCGCGTGGTCTGGTTCGGCGACGAGGAAACCGGCGGCTTTGGTGGCATCGCCTATGCCAAGGCACATGCCGGGGAACGCCACGCACTGGCCGCCGAATCGGACTTCGGCGCAGATCGGGTGTGGCGCTTCAACGTCAACCTGCCCGACACCGCCAAGGCGGTCGGCGATCGCCTCGCCGTGGCGCTTGCACCGCTCGGTATCGTACGCGGGACCGCGGTTGCCGGCGACGGCACCGATGTCGAGCCGACGCTCGCCACCGGCGTCGCCGCGGTCGACCTCAACCAGTCCGGTTTGCGCTATTTCGACTGGCACCACACGCCTGAGGATACGCTCGATCGGATCGACCCGGCACAGCTGGCGCAGAACGTCGCGGCATGGACGGCGATGCTCGCGATTGTCGCGGATGCACCGGAAGAGATCGGTCCGGTAACCCCGAAACATTGACCCGGATGGCGGCAAACTGGCGGGATTGCGACAATTTGATGATTGACGGGTCCTGCGAGGACGCTATTTGCCTGCCCTTCGCGACGGCACTCGGGTCGGCCGCGATAATCCTGATGGGGAGCTCCTGATGAAGAAGATCGTTCTTATCGCTGCTGCCGCCGGCCTGATGTCCCTGGCCGCCTGCAACAAGTCGCCTGAAGCCACGACGAACAACAGCGCCGACATGATGGCGCTGGACAACACCGCGATGGGCATGGAAAACACCTCGGACGCGACCAGCAACGACATGGTTGCGGGCGCGATGGACAATGCGGCTGCTCCGACCAACGAAGCGGCTCCTGCCAACGCCATGTAATTCTCGCAGGGCCGCAAGGCCCACGCGATTTGCAAAGAAAAGAGCGCTCCCACGGGGCGCTCTTTTTTTGTGCCCGGTACCGCCGCCGCGTCGACGGGCCAGCCGACAATGGCGTCACGGCGCCACCGAGCCCGCCTGAGCGGATCGACGCGCCTCGAACGGGGCCCAAGGGGCCGCCGGCGACGGGGGCGCCGTACGCCCCCTTCACGGGCGCCCATATACCGGGTGCTCGACGCACGCGCCGAGATCGGCACGGCGTGGTGGCTGGCGGATGGCTCCACGAAGGCGAGCAAAGGGGCGCCGCGCTGCCGCGACGCCCCTTTGCCCGGTCAATCGCTGGCGAAGATGCCGTCCCACGGCGAGGTTGCGCCGCGCCGTGGGACAGCAGGCCAACGTCAGAAGCGATAGCTCGCCGAAATGCCCCATTCGCGCGGCCGGCCATAGCTCACTTCAGCGAGGCCGAACGCCCCGCTGGCATTGCCCGACGCGAAATAGAGCGCGTTGGTCAGGTTGGTGACGAAGGCGGAGAGCTGGATCGCGTCGCCCGGCAGCGAATAGGTCAGCCGCGCATTGGCCAGCACATAACCCGGCTCCGTGATCAACGGGGTATTGGCCACGTCCTGGAATATCCTGGAATACATCGTCACGTCGCCACGCAGCGACAGCTTTCCGGCCTCGTTGAACTCATGGCTGATCTCGACGCCCGCGGTCGCGGTGAATTCGGGCGTCTTGACGAACTTGCTGGCGAGAGTGATCGGCAGCACCTGCGTCGGCCCGAGGCCCTGGCCAACCGAGGTGTAGCGGGCGTCGAGATAACCGAGCGAGGCGTTGGCCTTGAACCAATGCGCCGGCCGCGCGATCAACTCCAACTCGAAGCCATCGATCTTTCCCGACGCCGCGTTGGCGACGAAGTTGAGCGGTGTCTGGTTCACCGTCAGCTGGATGTTCTTGTAGATCGAATGGAAGCCGGCGAGGTTCGCCGTCAACGTGTGGTCGAGCAGGTCGGCCTTGATGCCGATCTCGTAGCTGTCGAGCGTCTCGGGTTCATAGGCGGTGACTTCATCCGCGCTGGCGAGCGGACGACCGTTGAAGCCGCCCTGTTTGAAGCCCTTGGAATAGCTGGCGTAAAGCAGGATATCCCGGTTGGGCTTGAAATTCACGCCGACATGCGGGGTGAAAGAGGACCAACTCGCCTCACGCGTGACGTTGATGAACTGGACATTGTCGCGCTGCCGCGTGTTGATCGAGGTGAAGACCTTGTGGTCCTTGTTGTAACGTCCACCGACCTCGATGTTCAGCCGGGGCACGATCTCGAAGGTCGCCTGGCCGAAAAAGGCGTAGCTGTAATTGTTGGTATAGTTCTGGATGAACACCGCCGGCGTATAGGGCGGCGTCAGCGCCGCTGGCGGCTGCAAGCCAAGTGCGAGATCCGCGCGCGCGATGTCGGATGCCTTTTCCTTGAAATAATAGGCACCAGCGACGTAGCTCAGCCGATCGTCGACCGCCTTGCCGGTCAGTTGCAGCTCCTGGCTGAACTGCCATTGCTTGTCGTCGTTGACCGTCTCGCGGAAGGTGAAGGGCGTGTTGTCACCATCACGGTTGAACCCCGCCGTCATGTCGCGATAGGCGGTGATCGACTTGATCTCCGCATTGCCGATGCGATAGCGGATCACGCCCTGAACGCCCCACAGATCGAGGTCGTTGCGGTTGCGCCCGGTGGCATAGGTGGTGAACGGATCGTCGGTGATGAATGACGCGTTGAGCGTATTCTGACCGTTCGGCGCGGTGATGCCGAGACCCGGCGCGATATATTTGTTGTAATTCGTCAGGAACGGATTGCCGGTGATGCCCGGCGCGTTGGCGACCGCGATCAGCTTCGAGGGTGCCGAATTTTCGCGCGCCCGGGTATAGTCGCCGGCAATGTCGATCGTCAGATCGTCGGTCGCCTTGATGCGCAACTTGGCGCGGAGCGAATCCGCGTTGCGGTTTCCTTCCGTCCCGCCGTCGAGCAGCCGCTTCACATAGCCGTCACGATGGATCGACGCGCCCGACAGGCGCAGCGCTACCCGGTCGGCGACGATCGGAATGTTGACATAGCCCTTCACGTCGGTGCGATTGAAGCTGCCATAGGTCCCTTCGATCTTGCCCGAAAATCCCGACGTGTCGGGCTGGCCGGTGGTGATCAGGACGGCACCGCCGACGGTATTCTTCCCGAACAGCGTCCCTTGCGGCCCACGCAGCACCTGCACGCTGTCGAGATCGACCGCGTCGAGCACACTGCCGATCGAGCGCGCATAGTAAACGTCGTCGACATAGAAGCCGACGCCGGGATCGGAGAAGATCGCAAAATCGTTCTGGCCGACACCGCGGATGAAGACGGTGGCATTGTAATTGCCGCCCGAAAGCGCGGCGGCGCCATCGAAGCGGATATTCGGGGTGTATTTGGCGATCTGGTCGAGCGTATCGACGCTGCGGCTGGCCAACGCGTCACCGCTGAAGGCGGTGACGGCGATCGGCACATCCTGCAGCCGCTCCGACTGGCGGCGCGCGGTCACCAGGATATCGCCATCGGCAGTGGTGGCGTCGGTCGCCTCGGCGTTCGCGGCCGAGGTTTCGGCGGGTGTGGTCTGGGCCTGGGCAGCGACCGGCGCGAAAGCGACCAGCGCTACCCCGGCAAGCAGCCTGGCGATATGTGGTAACGACTCGATTTTTCTCATTTGATCCTCCTCAATAATGCCCGTTTGTTTGGCGCTTTGACGGATTCGCCCGGGGCATTGAGCGTCCGCAATTTGTGGAGCGTGCGCAGGAAAGCCTCGCGCTCGTCGAGCGGGAGGCCGCCGAAAAAGCTCGCTTCATGGTGAAGGATCGCACCCTCGACTTCGGCGCGCAGCGCAATTCCGGCGGGCGTGAGGCGCAGCGCGTTGCTGCGCCGGTCCCGCCCCGGCTGACGCTCCACCGCGCCGAGCGCGACCAGATCATTCACCGCAGCCATCGCGCTCGCCCGATTGATTCCGAGCGCGCGGGCCAGCGCGACCTGGTCGCAACCTTCGTGGAGACTGATGAAAATCAACGCGGTCGCGCGCGCGGGCGTCAAACCAAGCGGAGTCACATAATCCCACAGCTGGCCCATCGCGAGCAGGTCGAGGCGCCGCAGCTGGAATCCGATCTGCTGCGCGATCATCCCGAAGGCATGGTCACCAGTTGCGGCATGCTTCGCCACTTCACCCCTCCTCCCGATCCATTGCGACCCTCCCGGTCGCTTCATCTCATAACAGTACGCTTACCATACAATTATCGCAAGACATGATCGTGCCTCGGGAAGCACGAGGATTGTGCGCCAACCGCAAGGTCACCCGTGGGCGGCCAGGCGGGGCAAAACCCTCTGGTTGCAATGATCTGAATTTGATCTTGGCCAGCTTTGGGAGGCCCGAGGCTTCACCCGAAAGCGTTTTGGTCGGGGAGACAGGATTCGAACCTGCGACCCTCTGGTCCCAAACCAGATGCGCTACCAGGCTGCGCCACTCCCCGAGGTCGAGGGGGCGGTTAGGATGATGCGCGGCTTAAAGCAAGCGCGACGCGGCGAAAGATTGCGACAAGGCACCGACGCCACAAGAGGCGCCGTCCGCCGCCAAGGGTACTTGTCATGGCGCGGGCGATGTCGCCGCGCCCGGCCCGGCGCGCGGTGGGCCCGGCAGGACTTGAACCCGCAACCTAGCCGTTATGAGCGGCCAGCTCTAACCAGTTGAGCTACAGGCCCCCGCGCGCCGCAGCGGGTTAGCGGATGCCCGGCGTCGCTGGCAAGGCCGCACTCGCCGAGATCAACGCATCGAGCGACGCCGGGAGGACGCCCCGCCGCGCGAGGTCGGCGAGGATGATATCCCACCAGCGATGAAAGGCGGCGAGATCGGCGGCATCACGGACATAGGGCGTGTGCCCGGGCGCGAGCGACGGCGAATGGAAGGAGAAGTTGAGCACGCGTACGCCTTCGCCGACCGCGACCGCCACGGCTTCGAGCGCGTCGTCGAGCGGCATGTCCTCGGGCGTCAGCGCGACGCGCGACAACAGCCCGGCGCGGGCGAACAGCCCCCTGCCCTTCGGCAGCGCGCCAAGCCGCTCGTAAAGGCGGGCGCCGCCGCGTGCCGCCCGACCGGTAAACACGGTCGTCAGCGGCAATTCGACGAGCTTGCCGACGCGGAAGGCGTGGTTGCCGATCGCGCGAAAGTCCGGGCCGCCGTCGGACGCATAGCTATAGCGCGCGCGCATCGAGCTATCGATCCGATAACACCGCGCCACGAGCAGCGCGATGGTCGCAGGGCCGATGCCGTAGCGCCCGGCGCGATAGACCCGCGGTGCAGTACCGAACGCCGTGGTGATGGCATCGCCCAGCGCGTCGAGCTTGGCCGCCTCCAGCACGGGCGGCAGGTTGCCGGCATAGCTGGTGGCGGACGACAGCGGCTCGTCGAACGGCGGGTTGACCCAGGCATGGAGCTGCGTGCCGATCGCCGACACACCGTCAGCCAATACCGCGCGCAGGATGTCGACGGCGCGCGGGTCGGTGGCGATCGGATAGTCGACCATGAAGGTGAGCGGCACGCCGTGATCGGCGAAACGACGATGCGCCTCGGGCAAGGCGGTGATCGCGGTGGTGGCGTGCGCGTCGCGGGTCAGCGGCGCGTGCCAGTCGAACTCCTCCTCGGTGTCGACGAATACCGTGAAGCGCGTACCGAAATCCACAGGCCAGACGACGAGATCGGCAGGATCGGGCGGCGGTACGACGTACCCCGGCTCAGGCGTTATCGACAGCGCCACGGTCAGTTGGAAGAAACCTGCTCCACCTGCGGCAGGAAGGCGGCCGGCAGCCGCAAAGTCAAGCGATCCTCGCCGATCGTCAGCGCGCCGCCGAGCTCAATGGCGAGATTGCGCGCCAGACGCAGCGCGAAACCGGTGCCGAGCAACGGCGCGCCCGCACGCTCGGACTCGACCTCGGCGTCGATCGTCAGCAGCTTTTCCTCGGCATAGGCACCGAGTGCGCGCGGCCGATCGAAACTCAGCACGATGGTGCCGTCACCTTCGCCACGCGCCATCACGGCAATGCGTTCGCCCTGGCTGCCCGAGGAGACCAACGTCGCCATCAGTCGCGCGATCAACCGCTCGACCGCGCGGTCGTCACCGGCAATGGCAATCCCGTCCGCGCCGGAATCGATCGCCAGCGAGGCGCCGCGCAGCCGAACCAGCGGCGCGAGATCCTCGGCGACGCGCGCCAGCAATGGCGCAACCGGCACATCGGCAGGACGCAGATCGAGCGCGTCGGACTCGATCCGTGCCGCCATGTCGATATCATCGATCGCGCCGAGCAGGTCATGCGTCTGGTTGCGAATCGCCGCAGCGTGCGCGCGATAGGGTTGCGGCACCGGACCCAACAACTGGGATTCGATCATCTCCGCGAAGCCGGCAATGGCATTGGCCGGGGTGCGCAATTCGTGGACCAGCTGGCGTAGCGCATCGGATGCCGGGTTGCGGACTTCGCGCGTCGATTCGGCCATCTCGTCGGCGCGCGGTCGCCGTGCGGTGCCGCGATATCCGGTAAAGCGGCCGCTCGCGCGATCGAACACGGGGATGCCTGAAATGCGCCATTGCCCGGCAGCGTCCGAATGCCCCTCGACCACGAGCCGCGCATTGGCAAAGCTCGCGCGGCGACGAAAGGCGCCCGCCGCGACGCCATCGACCTGCGAGCCGGCCAGCGACGTGGCGAGATCGAGCGACAAGCCGATCAACGGCGCCCGCGCCGCGCCTTCGATCCAGCGCACCACACCGGCGGCGTCGGTCTCGAAGCGAAAATTCTCGGCCGGCGGGTGGTCGAACACGAACAGTTCGGGTTGCACTTCAGGACCCGGGCCCGGCAGCGGAACCGCCGGCTTGTCCTCACGCTGGCGTTGATAGGCGTCGATCCGCGCGACCAGTTCGGCGATCTGGAAGGTACCGGCGGTCGCTTCAGGTGGCGGCAAAGGTGGCGCGGCGACAAGCGGCACCGGATCGACGCGCGCGGCTGGCGTAACGGGCTCGTCGACCGGAGCCGCATCCGCCGCGTCCTGGCTGGTCTGGCGCAGCGCCTCGGCAACGACCGGCAGGCCGCGCGCGACGCTCGCGATCGAAACGAAGCTGGTCGCCGGCGGCATGAGCACCGGCGCTTCCGGTGCCGCGGCTTCGGCCGAAGCCTCAACCGCCGGACGTTCCGGCCCGACGATCGTCGGGGGTATGGCGGCTTCGGCCGCGGGTGATGGCTGTTCCTCGGCCGCCGGCGTGGCGGGATCGACCAAAAGCGATGGCGCTTCCGGCTCGGTCATCAGCGGACCGACGATCTCGGTCCAGTCGATCGACAGCGGCTCCTCCGCTGGAGATGCGACGGACGCGGCCTGGGCCGGGTCGATCGTGTGCCTCTCGGGAGTTGCGCCCACCTGCCCGGGTTCCGGCGCCGGAGCCTCGGGCGCGGTCTCCGCTTCCGGCGTCGGCGACGACAGGACGAAATCGACGCTGCCAAAGCTTTCCAGCGCACGCCGGACATCGGGCGCGAGATCCCGGCGGTGGCGCAGGATCGAGCGCGTCGAGGGCGACATCGCCGGCAGCATGGCGATCCATTCGTGCGCCGGGAGCGAAGCGACGCGGAGCAACGGCGCGGCCACCGCGATCTCGTCCTCCGCGAACAGGCGGACGAGCGCGACCGGCGGACTGGCCCCGGCAATCGCGCGCGCGCTGGCGGCACGGACCGGCGGGGCGACCATCGGCCGAATCGCCCGCAAGCGTTCGATCGTCGACACCGTCGCGAGGACGCGACCACGCCCGATCAAATCGACGAGTTGTCGCCATGCCGATTGCGCGCCGAATGGCGACGACATATCTGCCGCAAGCACCGTTTCCAGACTGTCATCGAAACGCACCGGTGTGACATCCTCGGCCCGACGGCGGAGAGTCCGCGTCGTAACAAATTCTTAACCGCTTCCGGCCCCGGCCGGAACAGATCTTTTTGGCACGTAGCATTGTGGGACAATTGCGTTCGCTCGCAATTATCTTATGCTAAACAAGCGCGCGTCGCTCGAAAAATCGCGACGCCGGGGAGCTTTACGTAATGGCCTTCGACACGATCGACCGTCGCATACTCGAATTGCTGCAAAGCGACGGCCGGATGACCAATGTCGACCTCGCCGAGCGGGTCGGCCTGACGGCCCCTCCCTGTCTGCGCCGTGTCCGCGCGCTGGAAGATCGCGGCGCGATCCGCGGATACCATGCCGAACTCGATGCCGCGGTGATGGGCTATCCGATCACCGTGTTCGCGATGGTCAGCCTGCGCAGCCAGGCGGAACATGACCTTGCCGCTTTCGAGGAGCATGTCGCGACAATCCCCGAAATCCGCGAATGCCATATGCTAAACGGCGAAATCGACTTCATCCTGAAGATCGTCGCGGGCGACCTGAAAAGCTTCCAGGACATCCTGATGACGCATCTCACCCCGGCGCCCAATGTCGCCAGCGTGAAGACCTCGCTGACGATCCGCACCGCCAAGGCGCTGCCCGGCGTCCCCGTGCCGGTCGACTGACGCGAAAAGGGGGCGACCTCGCGGCCGCCCCCTCGCCCGCCTCATCGGCGATCGATCATGCCGCCGGCGGCGAGATCAGCCACGTCGTCCACAATTTGGCGATGTCCGCATTGGGCGACGTCTTGACCGCGGCAAAGGCGGTCTGTGCCTCCGCCTTGTTGCCGGCCAGCGCCAGCGCGATGCCGAGATGAAGATTGACCGGATCAAGATCGATCCCGCCCTTGCTTATCGCCAGCTTGTACATCTCGGCCGCCTTGGCATAGTCGCCCGCACCGAGATAGGCATCGCCGGCTTGCGAGGCGAGATCGCCCTTGACCGCGCTCGTCGCGGCCTTTTCCTGCGCCGCGAGCGGCTTGTCGGCGGCGATCGCCGACTTGGCATCACGCAGCACCTGTTCGGCCTCGGCATCGCTGGCGGTAATGATCTTGGTGGCGCGACCATCCACGATCACCGTCTGCGCCTCATTGGGCAGGCCGATGCGCTTGGCATAGGCGGCATAGTCGAGCCACTCACGCGGGCCAGCGAGGCTGCCCGAGGCCTTCATCAGGCGATAGAGATCGACGCGCTGGCGATCGGTCAACCGCTTGGCACCGGCGCCGTTGAAGCCGAAGGTGTAGATCGCCGAGCGCCAATTCTCCTTGGTGCCGTAGGCGGCGAGCCAGGCGCGAGTCCAGGCATCGGTGTCCGCCATGTCGCCAGCCTTGAACAATCGCGAGATCGCATAACGATACCACGGCTCCGGCGCTTTCTTGCCGGCGGCTTCCTCGGCCTTCACGGCATCCTGCATCACGGCCATACCGCCCGGGACGTCACCGCCCTCGACCTTCGCACGTGCGATGTTGAGCAGCAGGTCGGCGTCGGTGTAGCCGAGTTCGCGCGCCTTCGACCACATTGCCGCCGCAACGGTATATTGCTTGGCGTTGTAAGCGACCTGGCCGCGATAATTGTAGAACAGCGGCAGCTTGTCGCTCGGTGTCTTGGGGTTGGCGATCAGGTCGTCGAGCGGCTTTGCCAGCGGCGCGTCGCTCTGCTGGGCGGCCGGCAGGGCCTTGATCTGCTTGCTCGCCAGCTGGAGCCGCATCGACGCGACGATATAGCGCTCGTCATCGGTCGTGGCCGCGGCTTCGGCGGTGTTGAGGCTGGCTTCGACCTTGGCCAGGTCAGGCGTCGGCGCGGCGAGTTCGGTCTGCGCGGCAAGCGCCGGCGTACGCACGGCAGCCGACAATACCGGCCCCTTGGCGGCCTGCTCCTTTTTCGCGAATGCCGGTGTGGCGAGCGAAACGCTCCCGAAACCGACCAGTAACGCCGCGGCGATCGCGGCCGACGAAACCTTCTTCATGGCGGAACTCTCCTCATCAGGCGCCGGGCGCCAGCGTGCCGCGTCGCTCTAGCCATGCCGACGGCGTGGTTCAAGCGACGCGATGGGCGTTGCGGTGCAAATGCCGCCGCAGCGTTGAACCTCGATTGAACGAGGCCGACAGCTTTGCGCAAGGTGGCAAGCGATTTCGTCGCCGAGATGACGGATTATTCATATCGGTGCCACCAACGGGACAAGCGCCGCCTCGCATCGTCAAGCGCTTGGCAAATGCCGGGAATTGCAAGGGCGCGCTTCCATGTCACGACCCATTTCGATTTTCATCCTGGCGGGCGCTCTGGTCGCCGCGCCGGCGTTCGCCGCCACGGCTCGAAGGCTGGCCACGCGACGAAGACAACCTGCAAGTAACTTCGCGACCCGCGTCGCGGGCAGGTGACAATGTCGGCGTCGCGCGGATCCGCGCGACGCCGATTTCTTTGACGCCGCCTCGCGCGACCGTTAGCCGGCCGCCATGGAACAGCAGGGCAAACAAGCGGCGGTCGTGATCGGCGCGAGCGGGGGAATCGGTGCCGCGCTGGTGAAGGCATTGGTGGAGGAAGATGCCTTCGCCGTGGTCCATGGCCTTGCCCGTACGATGGCCGGCGATGACCATATCGACATCGAGGATGAAGCGAGCATCGCGGCGGCAGCGCGGCGGATCGCGTCTGGCCCCGCCCCGGGGCTGGTGATCGTGGCGACCGGGCTGCTTCACCACGGCGAGCAGGGCCCCGAAAAGGCGTTGCGCGATCTCGACCCCTCGTGGCTCGCGCGCAATTTCGCTGTCAACGCGACCGGCCCGGCGCTGGTCGCCAAGCACTTCCTGCCGATCATGCCTTCGACGGGGCGCAGCGTATTCGCGGTGCTGTCGGCGCGCGTCGGCAGCATCTCCGACAACAAGCTTGGCGGGTGGTACGGCTATCGCGCGTCCAAGGCCGCGCTCAACATGCTGGTGCGCACCCTCGCAATCGAGGAGAAGCGTCGCAACGACCGTGCAATCGTCATCGCCCTGCATCCGGGCACGGTCGATACCAACCTGTCGCGACCGTTCCAGGGCGATGTCCGACCCGGTACGCTGTTCACGCCCGACCGCGCCGCGTTGCAGTTGCTCGACACGATCGACGCGCTACGCCCGCCGGATAGCGGCAAGCTGTTCGATTATGAGGGAATAGAGGTGGTGCCGTGATGCGGACGAGCGCTATGCCGGTACCTCGGCCGCCAGGGGGCAAGGCATGATATTACCGATTCTGGCGCTCGCCGTTCAGACGCAGCCGCTACCGACGGTGGATGCTTCGATGACGGTGGAGCGCGCGATGCGATGCGCTTCGGCCGTTCGTCAGGGCGAGGTCGTCGGCGGGCGCTCGACCTTCGCCGGCAGCGTGCAGTCGGTCTATTTCATCATGATCGCCACACGCGAAGCGAGCGGACATGAGCCCTTCTTCGAAAGGATGAAGGCACTCGCCCCAACGATCGGGAATTACCCCGTTGAGGCGAGCGTAGCGGCCGACGTCACCGCGTCGTGCCTCAAGGAAGAACCCCGCGCCGCCGGCGCCGTGTTCGGAACATTGCCGACCGACGCCGCCGAACGCGATATGATGTGCGCCGGCACGATCGCGATCCTCAACGGGCTGGCCATCGGCTATCGAAATCACTCCGGCGACGAGGCGCCCGCCGCGCGCTGGACGGCGGTACTCGCCACCTTCCAGCAACGGCTCGAGCGATCTCCCGCAACCCGCGACGAGGGTGGCGACCTGTCCCTCAAGCTGGGACAGGAAGCGCAGCTGGCAACCCGGATCGGCTCACCCGAGACTGTCGCGACGATGTGCGAAGCGGCGCTACACTGAACCGCGACGCGTGCACGCGCGTACGCGCGAGGGCTGGCTATATCGTGTCGGCTCGGCTAGGGCTGTCTCCATCCCGTAACATAGCTGAAAGCGCCCGTTTTGACCGACGAGATCGTCCTCGCCGACCCCTCCGATATCTCTCCCATCTCCATCGTCGAGGAGATGAAGACCAGTTATCTCGATTACGCGATGAGCGTGATCGTCGCGCGCGCGCTGCCCGATGTGCGCGACGGGTTGAAGCCGGTGCATCGCCGCATCCTCTATGCGAGCCAGGAGGGCGGATTCATCCCCGGCCGCCCCTATCGCAAATGCGCCAAGATCGTCGGCGACGTGATGGGCAATTACCACCCGCACGGCGACAGCTCGATCTACATGGCGCTCGCCCGCCTCGCCCAGGATTGGGCGATGCGCGTGATGCTGATGGACGGCCAGGGCAATTTCGGATCGATGGATCCCGACATGCCGGCATCGATGCGCTACACCGAGGCGCGGCTGACCAAGGCGGCGATGGCGCTGCTCGCCGATATCGACAAGGACACGGTCGACTTCGCGCCCAACTATGACGGCTCGCGCGAAGAACCGACGGTACTGCCGGCGCGCTTCCCCAACCTGCTGGTCAACGGCGCGGGCGGCATCGCGGTCGGCATGGCGACCAACATTCCGCCGCACAATCTCGGCGAAGTCGTCGATGCGTGTCTCGCCTATATCGAGAATGGCGCGATCACCACCGAAGAGCTGATGGAGATCGTACCCGGCCCGGACTTCCCGACCGGCGCGATCATTCTCGGCCGGACCGGCTGCCGCAACGCCTATGAAAGCGGGCGCGGCTCGATCATCGTGCGCTCGCGCTACATCATCGAGGAGGCGCGCGGCGACCGGCGCTCGATCGTGCTGACCGAGATCCCCTACCAGACCGGCAAGAACGCGCTGGTCGAGAAGATCGCCGAGGCCGCCAAGGACAAGCGCGTCGAGGGCATCAGCGACATTCGCGACGAATCGAGCCGCCACGGCGTGCGCATCGTCATCGACCTCAAGCGCGACGCGACCCCAGAAGTGGTGCTCAACCAGCTGTGGCGCCACACCCCGGCGCAGTCGAGCTTCCCGGCCAACATGCTCGCGATTCGCGGCGGCCGCCCCGAGACGCTGACGCTGCGCGACATCATCGAGGCGTTCGTCAAGTTCCGCGAAGAAGTCATCACGCGCCGGTCGAAGTTCGAGCTCGCCAAGGCGCGCGAGCGCGCGCACATCTTGCTCGGGCTGGTCGTCGCGGTCGGCAATCTCGACGAGATGGTGCGCATCATCCGCGGTTCGTCGAGCCCGGTGGTGGCACGCGCCGCGCTTGCCGCGCGCGAATGGCCGATCGCCGAGATCGCACCCTATATCCGGCTGGTCGAGGCGATCGAGACCGAAATCGCCGGCGACACCTACCGGCTGTCGGACATCCAGGTCCGCGCGATCCTCGACCTGCGCCTGCACCGCCTCACCGCGCTCGGCCGCGACGAGATCGGCGACGAACTCAAGACGCTGGCCGAATCGATCGCCGAACTGCTCGCGATCCTCGACGATCGTGCCAAGCTCTATGCGGTGATGAAGGACGAACTCGCCGCCGTGCGGCTCGAATTCGCCACGCCGCGCAAGACCGAGATCGCCGCCGCCGCCGACGGCATCGAGGACGAGGACCTGATCGAGCGCGAGGAGATGGTCGGCACCGTCACCGTGCAGGGCTATATCAAGCGCACGACGCTCGACACCTTCCGGGCGCAGGCGCGCGGCGGCAAGGGCCGCGCCGGCATGGCGACCAAGGACGAGGACGCCGTCACCGAGCTGTTCGTGACCAGCACGCACACGCCGGTGCTGTTCTTCTCGACGCACGGCAAGGTCTATCGCATGAAGGTATGGCGCCTGCCCGAGGGCGGCGCCGCGACGCGCGGCCGGCCGATGATCAACCTGTTGCCGCTGGCCGAGGGCGAGAAGATCTCGACCGTGTTGCCGCTGCCCGAGGACGAGGCGGAATGGGGCAAGCTCCACGTCATGTTCGCGACGGCGCGCGGCAGCGTGCGGCGCAACTCGATGGATGCGTTCACCAACGTGCCGTCGAACGGCAAGATCGCGATGAAGTTCGAGGGCGAGGATGAGGGCGACCGCCTGATCGGCGTCGCGCTGCTCGACGAGAAGGACGACGTGCTGCTCGCAACGCGCGAGGGCAAGGCGATCCGTTTCGCCGGCGACGATGTGCGCGAGTTCCAGAGCCGCAATTCGACCGGCGTGCGCGGCATGACCTTGAAGGGCGACGACGAGGTCATCTCGCTGTCGATTCTCCACCGTGTCGGCACCACGCAGGAAGAGCGCGAGGACTATCTGCGCTTCGCACCATGGAAGGGCGAGAAGGAAGGCGACGAGCGCGAACGCCAGATGAGCGACGAGCGCTTCGCCGAACTCGAGGCGCGCGAGCAGTTCATCCTGACGGTCTGCGCCAACGGCTATGGCAAGATGTCGAGCGCCTATGAATATCGCCGCATCGGCCGCGGCGGCCAGGGCATCACCAACATCGACAACATCAAGCGCAACGGCCCCGTCGTCGCCAGCTTCCCGGCGACCAAGGTGCACCAGTTGATGCTGGTCACCGACCAGGCCAAGATGATCCGCATGCCGCTGACCTCGCTGCGCGTCATCGGGCGTGGCTCGGCCGGTGTGCGGCTGTTCGACGTCGCCGACAACGAACATGTCGTGTCTGCGGCGCGAATCGAGGCCGATGACGAGCCCGAGACCGAAGCCGTCTCCGACACCGCGGTGCCGACGACCGATGCGACGCAGGCCCCTGCCCCCGACGCACCGGAAAGCGAAGCGTGAGCGACGCGCGCACCACCGCGTACAAGGTGCTGACCGGCGACCAGATGGCGATGCTCGAGCGCGATGCCAGCTTCGCCGGCGCGCCGATCGATCTGGCGGATGGCTATATCCACCTGTCGACGGCGGAGCAGCTGACCGAGACGGTCGACAAGCATTTCGCCGGACAGTCGGATCTGCATGTCGCTGCCGTCGACCTCGAAGCGCTGGGTAGCGCGGTGAAATGGGAAGAATCGCGTGGCGGCGCGCTATTCCCGCATGTTTATGGCGGTCCGCTGCTGCTCGAAACCGTGATCGCCTATGGCCCGCTGGAACGCGAAAGCGATGGCACGGTGAAGCTGCCGGTCGCGGGCTGAGCGTTCGCATGGGCGAGGTCATCAACCTGCGCACCGCCCGAAAGGCACGAAAGCGCGCCGATGCGACCGCCAGCGCCGATGCCAATCGCGCGAAATTCGGGCGGACGAAGGCGCAAAGAGAATTCGATGCGATCGAAGCAGCGCGCCGCGAAAAGCTGCTCGACGACACACGACTGAGCGAGGGTCGCCGAGACAACGACGAGTGAGGCACGGGGTCACCCGGGCCACGCTGCGCGACGCGTCAGCGCGCCGATCGCGGCATCACGTCACGACCGGTCGTCGGACAAGCCGCCATGCCATGAAGCCAAGGGCGGCGGTGGCTGCGAGCAGCAAGGCCCATAAGGCGACGCGCCGCCCCGCGCCGCTGCCCGCATCGCCGGTCTTCAGTTGCAACGGCGTGGACGGCGACGCCTCGACCGCGGCAAGCGGCAAGCCACTCACCTGTGGGCTGCCGCTTCCCGCCAGCAAATCATCAGCGGACAGATAGGTGGCGCGCAGCCCGGCTCTGCCCGTCACGAGCCGCAATGGCGGGCGATCCGACGCGACGAACAGGATCTCCGCCGGGGCGAAGGCAAAGCTGATCCTCGGCGCGCCGGCAAAGCCCGGTCCATCGCCGTCCGCCTCAATGCGCCAGTAGCGATAATGCGCACCGGCCAGCGCGATCGGGTCGCCGACATGCTCGCCATCTTTCGCGGCGAGACGATAGACCGTGCCGGCGCCGATCGGCTGCCACGGTCGCTCGGCGTCATCGCGCCCAAAGATGCGCACCGGCAGCAACGCGCCGACATTGGCCGGTACGATCTGGATCGCCGATATGGCTGTCGCGAAGGGAACGGTGAATTCGATCGCATGCGCATCGGTCAGCGGCGGCGCGATGGCGTCGAGCATCAGCGGCACCGAATTGTGCGTCGTGGTCGCGGTAAAGATGCCTGTTCGCACCGTCACCGGCGATGCCAGTCTCGGCGTCGCATTCCAGCTTACCCTCACCCAGCCCGGCTCGGCATCGTGCAAGGCGATCGCCGGCATTTCCGGTGTCGTGCCGGGGGAGCGAAACGCCACGCGCTCGCCGATCGTGCGCCAATGCAACAGATCGCTGCTCGCCTCGACGACAAAGGTCACCGGCCGGGATACCGGCCAGTAAGCGTCGAGGGTCAGCAGGTCGCTCGGCCCTTTCAGGTGTCGCGCGTCGAACAGGATGGCGACCGTCTCGATCCTGCCATCGCCGCCCCCGTCCACCAGCGAGACGAGGCGTGCCTGCCCATGGCCGTCGAGTCGCACCGACACGCCGGTCACCGACGGCGCGTCGGCCGCACCGAGGATCGGGAGCCCGGGCAGCCGCGTCTCGCGCCGCGCCGTCACCGCAGGTGCCGGCGCGCGCGCGATCGGCAGGGCGCGACCGGCAGCATCGAACAGCCGGACGTCGGCAAGGCCGGCGCTGCGCGACCCCGCGAGAATCGCCAGCGGCAGCGCGAGTCGCTGAACCGGCGCGCCGGCCACTGGCGAAACGCGCACCTGCACGGGATAGCTTGCCGGGTCATCGTCACCTGTCGCGTGCGCGGTGCCGGTCAGCGCGAGCGCCACGGCTACCGCGATGAGTCGCCATTTCATGCCACCGCCTCGCTTTCTTCCCGGCGCGGCGGCAACGGGGCGGCATAGCCGACGACGAGCATCAGCGCGCCGACCACCAGGAATGCCACGATCCGCGCCGCGCCACCGGCATTGGTCAGGTCGATCAGGATCAGTTTGACGACGACCAGGCCGAGCAGCGCGGCGCCCGCCATCCACAACACCCGCAGGCCGCGACGATGCGCCGCGATCGTCATCGCCAGCGCGAGCAGCGTCCACAGGATCGCGATGCCGGTCTGGACGACGAAGCTGTCGAGCAGCGCCTCCGGCGCCCAGCCGACACCGAGCCAGTGATGCGCGAGGCGCAGCCACACGCTGTTGATCATGACGAAACCCAGCAATGACAGCGCGACCAGCGCCGGGCGCCCGGTCAGCGGCGACGATGCTGGCGGCGTTGGCACGACATGGGCAATCGCGCGACGCCAGCCGAACAGCGCCGCCAGCGCGAGCCCGAGCGACAGGTCGACCGGGTTGAGCAGTGGAAGATAGGGCAGCGGATCGGTCACGCCCTCGGCAACCAACGCGGTGACCAGCGCGCCGACGAACACCAACAGTTCCAGCGGCACCGCCGCCAGCCAGTAATAGGCCGCCGCATGGCCGTCGAACGGCCAGAATCGCGCGGTGCCCGTTCGCGTTACCGACGAAAGCGCGACCAGCACCGCCACCGCGCTCAGCAGATAGACGACCCCAGCCCAGGAGGTATGCCACAATGCCGCATGATCGATCGCCAGCCACAGGCTGTCGGCAAGTATTGCCGTTGCCAGCCACGCGCCACCGACATGCCCGATCGTCGCGAGAACCTGCTGCGCCGGCCTGGCCGGGCTGCGGTCGTTGCGATTGAGCAAATGGAGGTGCAGCGCGATCGCCACCAGCCAGATCGTCCAACCCGGTGCCTCGAGCACATGCCGGCCCGACGCGACCTCGCCCAGCAGCGCGACCGCCAGCGGGATGATTGTGACGCGACCGGGCCATGTCGCCACGTCCCAGTCGCGACGCCGCCCGAGCGCCGACCAACCCCATGCGCTGGCGACGAAGCCCAGCATCACCAGCAACCCCTGCACGGCCGGATCGAACACCGGCACCGGCACGCCTCCCGCGACCTGCGGTGGCAGCGCGCGCAACGCCTCGACGATCCACGCCGCGCACCAGAAGAGGAAACCCCAGAGAAACATCGGCCGACCGAGGCCGGCCTCGACGCCGACATAGCCGCGCGCGAAGGTCGATCCGCTATGCGGCAACGCGCTGCGCAGCCACCAGGCGGTGGCGAGCGCCGGCAGCGCGATCAACATCGTGCCGACGAACGCCGGGTTGGCAAGGGGGAGGCGGGCGATATCCGGCCCGACGCTGGACATCAGCACGAGGGCGGCCACGCCCTGCAGCAACAAGCCGAACAGGCGCGGCATCCAGCGAGCCTGGCGCATGCCGACCCAGAAGGCCCCTGCCCCTTCGAGCGCCCAGGCCGACGAGGTCCATCGCGCATCGAGTGCCAGCGGAACGGCGAGCGTGACGAACCCGACGCCGATCGCCAGCATCGCCTCCTGCAACGTCCGCAACCCGGCATCGCGGCGCCGCGCCGCAACGCTCGCCAGCCCGAGATACAACGCCGCGAAACCGATCGCGGCAAAAGCGCTGCCAAAGGCGCGATCATGAACCAGCCCGACCTGCAGCCCGAACCCGGCGATCGCCGGGCCGAACAGCAATGTCGTATCGATCAGGTTGCCGCGCGGTCCAGGTGTCGCTCGGGCATAGAGCATACCGGCCAGGACATAGATCAGCACCGACAAGGCGAGGAAGAACTGCGCGACGGGATAATCCGCCGGCTGGTAGCTGGTGACGCCCCACAGCGTGGCGATGCCGAAGGTCGCAAAGAAGCCGAGCAGGCTGAGGCCGCGCCACGCGCGCCGCGTCGCGACGAACAGGATCGCCAGATTGAGGATCGCATAATAGCCGAACAGTGCCGCCGCGCTGCCGCCCTTGTCGGCCAGCAGCAACGGCACCGCGAAGCCGCCCGCGGAGGAGATCACCGCCAGGCTCTGCGCGTTCTGGAGCAATGCCAGTGCGCAGCCCAATGCCGAAACGAGAATCATCAGCGCATAGGCTGGCGCGACCGGCATCACGTCGAACACGCGCGCGGCGGCGAAGATGGTGAGGTAGATCGTCGCCACGCCGCCGCCCTGCAGCGCGAGACCGAAAGCCGGGCGCCGCATGCGGGTACGAAAGCCCACCACCAGCAGCACGATCCCGACCGCGACCACCGCCGCGAGCCGAACCTCGATCGGGAACAGCCCGGCGGCGGCGGCATAATTGGCGAGAAAAGCCAGCCCGATGAACAGGATCACCAGCCCGACACGAACGATCGTATTGCCGCCGAACAACCAGCGACGGAGCAACACGACCGCCTTCCCGCTCCATTGTCCACCGCCCGCATGGCCGACATCGCCACCGTCGTCTTCGGGTGTCGCCGCCCCGGCAGCCTGGGGGATCGTCGCTCGTTCGCCGGGCGCCTCGGCCATTGCGGCGGCAGGCGGGCGAACCATCGCGGGTGTTGCCTCAAGTGGTGCCTTGGCCGATGGCGCGCGCTCGGCGACGGCCGGCGTCGCGCGCATGTCTCGCAGTTCCGCGATCTCGTCGCGCAACGCCCGCGTCGCCCTGGCGACGTGTGCGCGGACAGCAAGCGCGAGCCACGCGCCGGCCCCCGTGCCGAGAATTGCCCCGGCGACGAAGCCCCAGCTTTCGAAATCGGCCATGATCCAGCCGAGCAACGCGCCAACCAGCACCCCCCACAGGATCATGATATCAAATGCTCCCGGTCGTGCCGGTCAAGCCGGCTCCGCCGAGCTTGCCGCAGCGAGCGCCCCCCGTCGAGCGCGGATTTTTCGGCCAGCACATGCGCAGGCCCGAACATTTGTCGAAGCGCGATCAGGCGAGGAAGGCGCCGGCATCGTCGATCGTGAAGATGCGCTTCACCGCGCCTCCCGCGCGAGCGCACGGCCGGCACCCCAGGCGATCAACGCCTGGCCTCCGAAGTAAAGCGGCCAGATCAGCAGCGGTGGCAGCGCCGAATCGCGCAGCACGTCGAAATGCGCGAAGATCAACAGGTCCGAAGCCGCGAACATCGACGCGCCAAGCGCGACCAGATGCCGCGGCAGCCGGCTCGCCCAGGCCGAGCCGGTCATCGCGCCGAGCCCGCAGGCATAGACCAGCACGCCGATATCGTGCGTCAGCAACCAGGCAGCCAGCGGGATGATGACCGCGATGCCGAGACCGAGCGCCTGCCCGTCCGCACGGCGACGCCCGCGGTACAAGGTGAAAGCCACGATATGGCTGGCAAGGAATGCCGCGCCGCCCAGGCTTCGCGACAATTCGAGCAGCGCATCGCCCAGCGCGCTGAAGGCGAGCGCCACCGCCAGCAGGCGCCCGGCGCCGTCGCGCGCCACCAGCAGCGCCCATAGCGCCAGCAGCGCGACGCCGAGCGTCTTCCACGCGATGAACCCCGGACCTTGCGGCAATATATGCGATATCGGCCAGAAGCTGATGCCAGCGAGCAGTGCGCTGGCGAGCAACAGCGGGGCGAGCGTCTTGCCGTGGAGATGTCGGTCCATCCGCCCGCGATGCCGTTTGGCGAGGTCCAGCGCAAGCCGGCCGGTTTCGATTGATACGAAACATTGTGACGGCGGCGCTTCCCCGATAGGGCCGTGCCATGGCCGATCCGCGCATCATCCATGTTTCGCTCGACGAACGCACGATCCTGTGGCGTTCGGCCGATATCGAGCAGGAACGTCGCATCGCGATCTTCGACCTGATCGAGGGCAATTATTTCGCCCCGCAGCGCGAATATCCCGACGGCTATGCCGGCCCGTTCCGCATTGCGCTGAGCGTCGAGGAGGGTCGGCTGGCGATCGCGATCAATCGCGAGGACGGCTCGCACCTCGAAACCTATGTTCTGGCAATGGGCCGCTTCCGCCGGCCGATCCGGGATTATTTCGCGATCTGCGACAGTTATTATCAGGCGATCCGTAATGCGACGCCGGCACAAATCGAAACCGTGGACATGGCGCGCCGTGGCATCCACAACGATGCCGCCGAATTGCTCAGGGAACGGCTGGAGGGCAAGATCGACATTGATTTCGATACCGCGCGGCGGTTGTTCACGCTGATCTGCGTCCTGCACATCAAGGGCTGACGGGGTGGCGGCACGGACCTGGGGGCGTCGGTTCGGGCGCATCGGATCGCTGTTGATCGTCATCGGTCTCGCGCTGATCGTCGCATGGAGCTTTGCGCTGAGCTGGCGGCCGGCGACGAAGAGCTATCCCTTCCAGGGCGTCGATGTCGACGAGACGCGCGGAGCGATCGACTGGTGGACGGTTCGCGCCGGCGGCGCCGATTTCGCCTATGTCCGGGCAACGATCGGAGGCGCCGGGCGTGACTCGCGCTTTGCGGCCAACTGGGCCGACATCTATGCCACCGGGATGCGGCGCGGCGCGATCCACGTCTATTCGCTCTGCAATCTCGCTGCCGACCAGGCCAACAATTTCAACACCACCGTGCCGCGCGATCGCGATGCGCTGCCGGCGGCGGTGCTGCTCGACTTCACGCCCGGGTGCGAATCGCGACCGGCGCAACGCGTCGTGATCGACGAGCTGCGGCGCTTCATGACGATGGTCGAGGAACATACCGGCAAGCCGGTATTGATGAAGCTGACGCGGCGCTTCGACGCGGCCTATCAGGTCAGCAGTGCGATCCCGCGGCCGGTATGGGCGGTGCAGGACTTCTTCCCGCCCGATTATGCCGCCAACCCATGGCGCATGTGGCAGGCAAACGATATGCGCCGAATCGACGGCGTATCGGGCGCGGTGAACTGGGATGTGGTAGCGCCATGAGTATCGACGATTTCACGCGCGACCGGCTGATCACGGCGGCGCGCCAGGCCGCCCGCAACGCCCATGCGCCCTATTCACGCTTCGGGGTCGGCGCGGCGCTGCTGCTGTCCGACGGCACCACCATCACCGGCTGCAATTTCGAGAATGCCAGCTACGGCCTGTCGCTGTGCGCCGAGACGGTCGCGCTGGCGACGGCCAACGCGGCCGGGCGACTCGCCGACGTGCTGGCGGTGGCGGTGATCGGCGGGATGATCGATGGCGAAGGCCATGTCACCGGCACCAAAGCGGTCGGCCCGTGCGGCCGCTGCCGCCAGGTGATCAATGAGGCGGCACAGATCGGCAAGCGCGACATCATCATCTGGTGCGCGGGCGCCGAAGGCGACGTGATCGAGCGCCATCTGCTGTCCGAATTGCTACCCCACGCCTTCGGACCGGCCGACCTGGGCATCGCGTGAAGCGCCGCGCGCGGCGTCAGCGCGGCTGGCCGGGTTGGGCATGGCTCCCGCTCGCCGCGCTGGTGGCGGTGACGATCTGGTGGCTTACCCGCGCCACGGCGGGCGACTGGCACCCTTCGACCATATTGTATCCGCGCCAGGGCATCGACGTGTCGCATTATCAGGGGCGGATCCGCTGGTCGCTCCTGCCCAATGCGGGGGTCGACTTCGCCTATATCAAGGCGACCGAGGGCGGTGACTATCGCGATCCGACCTTTGCCGACAACTGGGCCGGCGCGAAGGCCGTCGGGATCGAACGCGGCGCCTATCATTTCTTCAACCGGTGCCGCCCGGGCGCCGAGCAGGCCGCAAATTTCATCCATGTCGTGCCGCGTGAGCGTGGCGCGCTGCCCCCGGCGATCGACCTGGAATTTCTCGGCAATTGCGACGACCCGGTCTCCGTCGCGGCATTCCAGCATGAGCTCGATGTGTTCATCCGGCTGGTCGAATTGCGCTACCGCCAACCCGTCATCCTCTATCTCACCGATGAGTTCGACCGCAGCTACCAGGTCAGCAAGCGCTTCGACCGGCCGCTATGGTTGCGCAATATCATGCGCGAGCCGCGCTTCGGTGCCCGGGCGTGGACATTGTGGCAGGCGTCGAGCTTCCGCCGTCTCCCCGGCATTGCCGGCCGGGTCGACTGGAACGTACAGCGGCGCTGACAGCCGCACTTGACTTGGCCCTCGCCTCCCCCGCATCCGGGCGGCAATAGCGCCGCATTCGAAGGTACCCGCCAATGTCCATCCTGTCAGACCGCTGGATCCGCGAGGCGGCCCAGACCCAGGGGATGATCGAGCCGTTCGTCGAGAGCCAGCGCAGGGATGGCTGCATCAGCTACGGCCTGTCGTCCTACGGCTATGACGCGCGCGTCGCCGACGAGTTCAAGATCTTCACCAATGTCGATTCGGCGATCGTCGACCCCAAGGATTTCGCCTCCAACAGCTTCGTCGACCGCAAGACGAATTGCTGCATCATCCCGCCCAACAGTTTCGCACTGGCGCGCACGGTGGAATATTTCCGCGTGCCGCGCGACGTGCTGGTGATCTGCCTCGGCAAGTCGACCTATGCGCGCTGCGGCATCATCGTCAACGTGACCCCGCTCGAGCCCGGCTGGGAGGGGCATGTCACGCTCGAATTTTCCAATACGACACCGCTGCCGGCCAAGATCTACGCCAATGAGGGCGCTTGCCAGTTCCTGTTCCTCAAGGGCAACGAACCATGCGAGACGAGCTACGCCGACCGCGCGGGCAAATATATGGGCCAGCGCGGCGTGACGCTTCCCAAGCTCTGACCAGCGGCCGGGGGCTTCCCGTCCCGCCGCGATCGGGCGCGATTTCCTGGTTGATCGCCTCACGTCACGCCCGGCGAGAGCGCTGACCGGCCCGTCAACCGGAATCAGCTCAGCGTGTTGTGCCCAGCCAGTTCGCGCAACGCGGATGCCGCCAGCGCATGGGCGCTGACGACGCCGCCGCGCGGCAGGTCGAGCTCCGCGTCGGGCGCGGCCAATACCCGCTGATAGAGCGAGCGCGCGGCCTCGACGCGCCCGGTGTGGCTGTAGACCAGCGCCAGGTTGAGCAGCAGGTCGGGATCATTGGGGAAGACGCGCCGTTCGGAGACGAGCACGCGCTCCGCCCCCGCATAGTCGCCCCTGGCGATCTGCACATAGCCATTGTGATTGTCGGAGGTCGCGTTGCCCGCGCTGGCGATACCGAGAGCCAGCAACCCTGCGGCGACGATGGATAAATGCATCCTGTCCTCCTATCCTAACGAGTTTTGGTTTCACTTTTATGACATTAAACTGTCACCAAAGGGAAGCGTCGTCAAGAAATGGCGCGGACGGAGCGGCGGCACGGCGCGGGCAAACGAAAAGGGCGGCCCCAACGGGACCGCCCTGCCTTCAAATCTCCGAGGGAAGACTCAGAAATCGTTGGCGTATTGCTCATTGCCGACAAAGCCGAGCTTCTGAATGCCCGAACGCTTGATCACCGCGAGCACCTGGTCGACCTTGTCATAGCGCGCCTGCGGATGCGGCTGGAAATGCAGTTCCGGCTCGGGCGAGATGCCCTTGGTCTGGTCGAGGAACTGGCGCAGCGTCACCAGATCGACCGGCGTGCCGTTCCATGTGACCGTGCCCGTCGGATCGATGAACACGGTGTTCTTCTGCGGATCGACCGGTGGCTTGACCGCATTGGGGTCATTGATCGGCAAATCGACCTTCACCGCATGCGTCTGCGGCGGGATGGTGATGATGAACATGATGAGCAGCACGAGCATGACGTCGATCAGCGGCGTCGTGTTCATGTCCATCATGGGCGAGCCGTCGTCGCGGCCTCCGCTCATTGCCATATCTTATACTCCCTGCGTGCGTCGCACGCTGTTTTCACGCTGCGTGGCTGGCCACGCGATGATCAGCAAATTGTCGTTCATGGGCCACGAGGGCCGCGCGACATCCAGCCAGGGGGTCGCGCGCACCATCGTCATTCGCCGGGGACTTCACGCGCCGGCGGCTGCGAAATGAACCCGACCTTGATGAAGCCCGCACTCTGCATCGTGTAGATCGTGCCACCGATGCACTGATAAGGCGTCGCCACGTCGCCGCGGATATGCGCCTCGGGCAGGTCATCGGCGGTGATCGCACTGCCGAACCGCGCAATATCGGCCTGCATCTTGGCCAGCGCCCGGTCGTACAGCTCCTTGTGGGTGACCCTGGTAAGGTTCCAGTACACCGCACAGCGCCCCGAATCATCCACCGTCACCGACAGGGAAACGTTCTCCGGCTTGGTCGTCGTCGGATCGTAGATCACGTCCGGCAACTTCAATTTAACAGTCTGGATCACCACCGGAATGGTGATCAGAAAGATGATCAGCAGCACCAGCATGACGTCCACCAGCGGAGTCGTGTTGATGTCCGACATCGGGGTTTCGGCAGAATCTCCGCCTACGCTCATTGCCATGTAGAGGCATCCCTATCCGTGTCATGCGCGCGCCCGGACCACCCCCGGGAGCGAAACCCGGGGCCGCGGCGAACCGCGGCCCCGATGGGTAATTACTTGGCAGCAGTCGTGGTGGCCGCCGCGGGCTTCGGCGCAGGCGCGCCCTTGCGCACCGGTGCCGCCGGACGAACCGCGCCGTTCGAGGCGAGATAGCCGAGCACGTCGTTCGAGAACGCCGCGAGGTTTTCCGCGATCGCCTTGTTGCGACGCTGCAGGAAGTTGTAGGCGAGCACGGCCGGAACCGCGACGACGAGGCCGAGCGCTGTCATGATGAGCGCCTCACCAACCGGGCCGGCGACCTTGTCGATCGACGCCTGACCGGCCTGGCCGATCTTGATCAGCGCGCGGTAGATGCCGAGCACGGTACCGAACAGACCGATGAACGGCGCCGTCGCACCAACCGTCGCGAGGAAGGCGAGACCGCCACCCAGCTGCGAGTTGATCGTGGCTTCCGAACGCGCCAGCGAACCATGGAGCCAGTCATGCGCCTCGACCGGATCGGTCAGACGCGAGTGCTGGTCCTGCGCGGAGATGCCGTCGTCGACGATCTGCTTGTAGGCCGAGTTCTTCTCGAGCTTGGCCGCGCCTTCGCGCAGGCTGTTCGAGGCCCAGAACGAGGCGCGGACGCGCTTCGACTGGTTGATGATCTTCTGCTGCTCGAACAGCTTGGTGAACAGGATGAACAGCGTGAAGAACAGGAACCCGCCGAGCACGATCGCCGTGCTCCACGAGATGAAACCGCCTTGGTTGAGCGCGTTCAAGAAGCCGTAATTTTCCGCGGCGTTCGCGCCGCCTGCGGCCAGGATGGTGGTGAACATGAGTTTTGCTTCCCTCTAGATTCAAATGGCAAAAGTGGCGGGGGTGAGCCTTGCGACCGACCCCCGCTTCAATTTCAGTCTGATGGCAGGACCCAGCGCACCGGCAGGGTGAACGTGCTGGCGGTCGGATTGCCCGCATCGTCCTTGGCCGGCGTGAAGCGCACCTTGCTCCGCGCGATGCGGCAGGTTGCGTCATCGAGATCGCTGTTGCCGCTCGACGACGTGACCGTGCAGCTCGAGACGCGACCATCAGGCCCGACGCTCAACGATGCAACGACGCGACCCTGGGCCTCGGCACGGATGGCCGAAGGCGGATAGGCGTCGGGCCCGAAGAACCGGCTGACATCGCCCTTGAGACCGGCACGTTGCGACACGACCGGCTTGGGTGGCGGTGCCGGCGGCGCCGGCGGTACGACGACCTGCACCGGCGGTGCCACGGGCACCGACACGATCGGCGGCATCGGCGACTGCACCGGCACGTTGACCGGCGGCGACACGACCGGCGGCGCCTTCATCGGCTGGTCCGGCGGCGGGGGCGGCGGCTTGTCAGGCGGCGGGGGTGGCGGCGGAGGCGCCACGTCGAAGGTGTTGAGCTTTTCTTGCACCGCCTTGGTGAACTTGGACGTGAGGCCCGTCACGAAGGCCCATGTCAGCAAGAACACCAGGATGGAGACGACCACCGTCGCCACCACCCGGCTGCCAGCTACATCGCGATCAGCATACGCCATTCAGGTATGAAACTCCTCTGTACCGCATGGTGCTCCCGAACCGTTCGTCCGCCTTATCGGGCGGTACGACCGGCCGGCCATGGGTTAATGTATCCTGGTCAGGCGAATCCTCTATCGCCGTCCAAACCATGAGGCAAACGCTTTGTCTCACGCAACAATCGTACATTAGGCGAACATGGGCATTATTTCTGTATAAAATCGGCACGAGCCCCTAATGAACAGGCATGTTTGACCTCCCCAAAGCCATTCTCGCCATCGCCTGTGCCGGGATCGCCGGTCCGGCGCTGGCCCAGCGCCCGTCGATTCCCTCCGATTCGGTGCTACCGGTTTCCGCCCAGATCCCCGCCCCGCCCCCGGCCCCACCCTATGCCGACTATGCCGATCTCATATTGGCGGCACCGCTGGTGATCGACGCGACCATCCACGGCACCAGCCGGCTGAAGCCGGTCGAGGCGCCCGACCTCGCACCCGGCAAGGCGCGGCTCTATATAGAGGCCGACGTCCTGGCGCTGATCCGCGGCACTGACCCGCTGCCGACCCGGATCGGCTATCTGCTCGACGTGCCGCTCGACGCGAGGGGGCGCCCGCCGTCGCTCAAGAAGCTGCGCGTCCTGCTGTTCGCGCGCCCCGCCGGACCGGGGCAGATCCAGCTCGTGCGGCCCGACGGACAGCGCAACTGGGCGCCGGGCGGCGACGCGCTCGCACGGCGCATCACCCGCGAGGTGCTCGCCAGCGATGCGCCGCCGCGCATCACCAGCGTCGGCCACGCCTTCCACACCGCCGGCGCGCTGCCCGGCGAAGGCGAAACGCAGATATTCCTCGCGACCGAAAATGGCCGGCCGGTCTCGCTGTCGATCGATCGCGCCGCCGACGGCACGCGCAGCTGGAAGGTAAGCCTGAGCGATATCGTCGACGCCGCCGCCGGGCCGCCGGCACGCGACACCTTGCTGTGGTATCGGCTTGCCTGCACCCTGCCCGCCACGCTGCCCGAGGCGAGCCTCGACGGTGCGGAACCGGCCGATGCGGCAATCGCGCGCGACGACTATGACTATGTGCGACATGCGCTCGGCCGATGCGACCGGGGCGGCGACCTCTAGAACTAGAGGCTGACCTCGATCACCTGGCCGGTCGTCGAGTGCGCGTGCGCCAGGAAGATGGCGGCGGCGATGACGGCATCGGCCGCCGCGCCCGCCGCGATATCGAGCGCATTGATCCGGCTCGCCGGCGCGGATTCGATCGCCAGCGGCCCGATCGCGGCACGCAGCATGGCCCGGTGGATCGCCGCGACGTCCTGCTCGATTATCACCAGCACCGATTCGCGACCGGCCGACACCGCGGCGCGCACCCCGTGGAGGGCCGATTCGCCCGTGCCGTCCGCCGTCACCGCGACGACCGCGGCCGCGTCGCCGAGCGCCGTCGCGACGCGCGCGGCGATCACCGCCGGTGCCGCACCAGCGTGATGCCGATCGATTCGTCCTGCTCGGCGATCGCCAGCTTGACGATCTTCACCATGACGCGCCGCACGCGTTTGTCCTGCAGCATCAGCGTCTCGGCGATATGGTCGGCAACGCCCTCGATCAGCGTGAAATGCACGCCTTCGGGCAGCGCGCGCGTTGCGGCATGTTTGAGGTCGAGATAGTTTTTCGACGCGCCGAGCGGGGTATCGGGCGCAAAGCGCGGCGGACAATCGAGATCGACCGTCAGCGAGATGCGCAGCGGCTGCGGCAGGTGCGTCTCCTCGGAATAGATCCCGGTGAGCACCAGCACCTCAAGGTCATGCACTTCGAGCTGTAATGAATCGTCCAAGCCGGGCCCTTTCACGCGGTCGCGGCGCCTTAGCAGATGCGCGCCGCCAAGAAAGGGGCGCGGAGACGAGATGTCACGCCGCCGCGCTCGGCCTGGCCGAGGCGCGCACGTGCCAGCGCGCGATGGCGTGGCATTGCGGCGGCAGCATCAGCTTGGCGGCCTTGGCGAAATCGATCGTCACCAGCGCCGAGATGTCGGCGAAGCTATAGGCGTCGGTGGCGATCCATTCGCGTGCGGCGAGCCGTTCGTCGAGCGCCTCGGTGAACGCTTCCCACATGATCACACCGCGTGCGGCGAGTTCGGGAATCTGCGGGATTGCCGGCCACTTGCCGGGCGCGCCGCGGTCCTTGAAGCTCTCGCGCGCGTTGCGCAGCGCGTAGACGGCGGCGGCATAGCCGTCGCTTTCGATGCGGCGGGTCCACGACTCGATTCGCGCGATATCGAGCGGATTGTCGCCGAACATCGTCGGCGCCGGCTGCACCGCCTCGAAATAGCGGCAGATCGCGGCCGATTCGCAAATCACCTCGCCG
>JBAZXI010000018.1:0-108286 GCA_041659925.1 Sphingomonas sp. | reverse complement strand
AACGTCAAGTTGGCAGTGGGGCAAATTAGAGATCGGCCAAAGAGAGCCCCAGAGCTAGGATGCCATGAGCCTTGCTGAACCATGGGAGCTGGGCCAACCGTCGAACGACCGTTCGCAGACTATGAGCCGAGAATTGCGCCTGAGGCACGAACTCAAATCCTGCCGCACCCCCCTCACTCCTCCCGCAACTCCCGATAAACATCCTCCCACTCCTCCTCCTCATCCCGCCGCGGCGCCTGCCGCGTCCAGTGCACCGCCGGCTCCGGCCAGCGCGGCGCGACGGCCTCCGCGAAGGTCAGCGCCAGCGCGTCGGCCTCGTCGGGGCTGGCCAGGCCGCGCGCCTTCATATGTTCCTTCTTTTCCAGCAGGATCGCGACCTGATCGGTGGCGTAGCCATATTCGACGCCGGTGAGATCGGCGGCGAGCGCGTCGTCATCCGGGATGGCGCCGCCGGGGAGCCAGGCGCGCATATTGGCCCACATCTGGGCGCGCTTATTGGCGGTGCGCACGTTGAGGTCGCCGGCCCACACCGCCTGCCCGCCCTTGCCGCCGAACCACACTTCATGGACGTTTTCGACGCCGAGCTGGCGCAGGCGATCTGCTATCGCGGCGCCGATATTGCCGGCGTCGACGAAGATCGCGTCGGGGCGGTGGAGCTGGGCCTGGAGCGCGACGTCTCCGGCGAGCGTCATCGCGTCCTGGTTGGCCCAGCGTTTCCATGGGCGGCTGCGCGCGTCGCGGCCCGAGCGGATGGCGAGGACGGAGCGGTCCCCGCCGTAGCGCGCGCAATCCAGCCCGAAGACGACCGGATCTGCGACCATGCCGTGGACTTCTCGCAGGCGGGCGGCGGCGACGTGATCGGCGGGGATGAACTGCATCGACGAGGCGCTGGGGAACTGGCCGCGCACGCGGACACGGGCGATGTCGTGATCCTCGCCATAGGTGGCGACGATCTCGTCGAGATAGGCGCGGTTGGTGCCCTCCACCGTGCGGCTGTCGATCTGCGCGGTGTCCCACAGATGGCGCGCGGCGCCGAAGCATTCGCGGAACGGGCCGCTGTTCTGCGTCGGGTTGCCGAAGGCGAGGAAGACAATCTCGGTCTCGGCATCGGTGAGCGCGCCGAGCGCGACCTCCCAGATCTTCGCCGGGATGCCGCTGGCCTCATCAAAGATCAGGATGAGGCGCTTGCCCTGGTTGTGCAGGCCGGCAAAGGCATCGGTGTTGGCGAGGTTCCAGGTGACGAGGTCGCAGCGCCAGGTGCGATCATGCCCGGACGCGGTGGAAACGAGCGCGCCGGATAGCGGGCGGAACCAGTCATGGGTGATGGCGGCGCGCGACCATTTGGCGATTTCCGGCGCGGTGCGGGTGAGCAGCTGGTTCTCGGTATTGGCGGTGACGAGGATGCGGGTGTCGATCGCGGTATCCAGCCCCCATTTCACCAGCATGGCGATGAGCGCGGACTTGCCGATGCCGTGGCCCGAGGCGCGGGCGAGGCGCAAGGGCGTGTGGCGCGTGGCGGGATTGGCGAGGTGCGCGCCGATGCGGGCGAGGACATCGGCCTGCCAGGCGCGCGGGCCGGGCGCGGCGGCGAACGGGCCCTTGCGCCACGGCCAGGCGAAACGGGCATAGCCGAGCGGATCGTCGCGGAACTCGGCAACGCGCGCGGCGAGGGTGCGGTGCGGGTCGGCGGGTTTGGCGGGCGCGACGGGGCGCTGGCCGGCGTCTCGTTTGGGACGCCCCCTCATCCGCCGCCGCGCGGCACCTTCTCCCGCCGGGGAAGAAGGATTTTCGGCGGTGGCCGGAGGCTCAGCCATAGTCGTCGCCGGCGCGGCCGGCAGCGACGTTGGCGAGCGCCTCCGCGAGGCGATCGGCGAGGTCGTGGTTGGTGCCTTGCGCCGCGGCGCGGCCACCCCACTCCGCCGGCTTGCGGATGGCGAGCCAGCGGAAGGCGGCGGCGGATTCGGCATGTTTGTGGCGGGTGACGGGGATGGCGAGCGGCTCCTTCGCGCCGAACGGCAGGAGGATGCGGGTCTCGCTGTAATCATAGCCGACGGCGCGGCGGTAGAGCGAGAAGGTGACGCGCGTGTCGGCATCGTCGCGGCCGGCCGCCCGCGCCTCGGCCATGGCGGGGTGGCGCGCGCACCAGCGGGCCAGCGTCGATTCGCTGACGCCGACGAGGAAGGCGACCTGCGCGTCGGTGGCGCCGATCTCCCACGCCATGCGGGCGCGCAGCGCATGATCGGCGGTGTAGCTGGTGGGGCGTCCGGTGCTGGTCATGGCCACGCGAATAGCGCTGCGTGGCATATGGTTGAATCAGCCCGTGCGGCGGCGCGGATGGCGCCGGCTGTACGAACGCCGCAAAAGCGCCTAGGGGGCAGGTGCAACGTCGTATGCGACGGATAGCGGAAGCATTGCGACCCTTGTCCTTTTCACGCCTCGCGCCGGCCGCGTCCCGAGACGCGCGCCGACCTTCCCACGAAAAGGACCTGTCATGGTCAACGGTACCGTAAAATTCTTCAATAACGACAAGGGCTATGGCTTCATTGCGCCCGATGGCGGCGGCAACGACGCGTTCGTCCACATCACCGCGCTCGAGCGCGCCGGGCTCAGCACGCTGACCGAAAACCAGAAGGTCTCCTACGACGTCGAGCCCGACAAGCGCGGCAAGATGTCGGCGGTCAACCTCCAGGCACTGTGATCCGTCGCGCCGGGGCGCGCTGAACGGCGCGCCCCGGCCACGACGCCGGCGCATCGCGGCCGCATGGGCCGGCGATGACGCGACTCTACCGATACGACCCCCTTCGGCGCGCGGCGCGCGCGAAGGCGCCGCGACGCGTGGCCGCGCGGCTCTTGCCACGGAAGGCGACGCCCTGATGCATGCGAGCGAACATATCGACACCGCCGAGATCCCCGGCGGCGGGCAGCTGCGCCTGATGCGCTATGGCAAGAATTTCTCGATCGAGTTCGGCGAGGACGAGCTGATGGGCAGCCAGGCCCCGCAATCCGAACAGGCGCTGGCCGACCTCGCCGCGCACCGCACGGCGGGGCGGCAGGACCATGTGCTGATCGGCGGGCTGGGCATGGGCTTCACGCTCGGCGCGGCGCTCGCCGCCTTTCCCGCGCATACGCGGATCGTCGTCGCCGAACTGGTGCCGCGCGTCGTCACCTGGGCGCGGGGCCCGCTGGCGCATCTGTTCAGCGACTATCTGACCGACCCGCGCGTGACGATCGCGGTGCGCGACGTGCATGACGTGATCGCCGCCGCGCCGGGCGGCTTCGACGCGATCCTGCTCGACGTCGACAATGGCCCCGACGGCTTCATCCACCCGGCCAACGACCGGCTCTATTGCAACTGGGGCCTGCGCGACGCGCATGCCGCGCTGCGCCCCGGCGGGGTGCTGGCGATCTGGTCGGCATATCGCGACGACGCGTTCGTCGAACGGCTCGAGGCGGTCGGCTTCACGGTCGAGGAGACGACCGTGCCCGACAGCGGCAATGCGACGCGATCGCCCTATACGATCTGGCTGGCGGGCAAGGCGGGCGAACCCTTCGGCTGACGGCGCGGGGCACGCGACGCGTTTTTGCCGCGCGTCCATGCGTAACCTTACCGATAAAATCGCGGCGCCGGCGCGCCTATCGGCGGGCGACGCGCCGCGCGCCGTGCGGCGATCCGGCAACAGGAGTCGCCATGTCCTTCCCCGTTCCGGCGTGGGCCGACCGATGACCGGCTACGACGTCATCGTCGTGGGGGCCGGGCCGGCGGGCCTCGCCTTTGCCAGGTCGCTCGACGGCACGGCGCTGCGCATCGCGATCGTCGAGCGGCAGCGCCGCGAGCTGCTCGCCGCGCCGGCGAGCGACGGGCGCGAGATCGCGCTGACGCATCGCTCGGTCGCGACGCTGCAGGCGCTGGACGCGTGGCGCCGGATCGACCCGGGCGAGATCGCGCCGCTGCGCGGGGCGCGGGTGCTGAACGGCGGGTCGCGCTTCGCGCTGAGTTTCGATGCCCATGCCGCGGGCGAGGAGCGGATCGGGCAACTGGTGCCCAATCACCAGATCCGCCGGTCGCTGTTCGCGGCGGTCGCGGCGCAGGCCGGGGTGACGCTTTTCGCCGACAGCGGCGTCGTCGCGGCGACGACCGATGCCGAGGGCGTCGCGGTGACGCTGGACGATGGCCGGGTGCTCGGCGCACGGCTGCTGGTGGCGGCGGATTCGCGCTTTTCCGCGCTGCGCGACCAGCTCGGCATCGCGGCGGAGATCAACCGGCTCGGGCGCTCGATGATGGTGTGCCGCGTCGCCCATGAACGCGACCATGGCGGGATCGCCACCGAATGTTTCGACCATGGCCAGACCATCGCGATGCTGCCGCTGAACGGCGGGCTGTCGTCCGCCGTGCTGACGCTGTCGTCGACCGCGATCGACCGGCTGGCGGCGCTCGACGCGCGGGCGCTCGGCGCGGAACTCACGCGGCGCTACGAGGCGCGGCTCGGCGCGATGCGGTTGGTCGAGCGCCCGCACCTCTATCCGCTCGCGACGACCTATGCGCGGCATTTCGCCGCGACGCGCGCCGCGCTGATCGGCGATGCGGCGGTCGGCATGCATCCCGTCACCGCGCATGGCTTCAACCTCGGGCTGCGCGGCGCGATGACGCTCGGCACGCTGGTCGGCGAAGCGGCCGCGCGGCGGCACGACATCGCCGCGCCGGCGCTATTGCGGCGCTATGAGGCGGCGCACCGCGTGGCGAGCCGGCCGATCTATGCCGCGACCAACATGATCGTGGCGCTCTACACCACGGAAAATCCGCTGGCGCATGTCGCGCGGCACGCGGCGCTGCGCGCGGCGGCACGGCTGCCGCTCGTCCGCGAGGGCGTGAACCGCATGCTGACGCGGCACTGAGGGGAGACGACAGGTGACCCATGGCGACAACGGCGCGATCGACGCGCAGGGCGCGGCGGCCGGCACGGCGCGCATCCGCCTCTCCGGCATCGCCGACGACCGGGCGCTGCTGCGCGCGGCGGCGGAACTGACGCGCGACCTCCAGCGCCCCGATCCGCGCATCTACTGGAGCGATTTTCTCGGTTCCACCGCGCTGGGCTATGCCGCGCTGGCCGGCGCGATTCTGTCGCATGCCGCCCCGCTCGCGATCCTGTGCGGCGTGGTGGCGGTGCTCGCGCTCTACCGCGCCACGCTGTTCATCCACGAGATCACGCATCTCAACCCGGCGCGCCTGCCGGGGTTTCGCGTGGCGTGGAACCTGCTCCTCGGCATCCCCACCATGCTGCCCTCCTTCATGTATGAGGGCATCCATGCGATCCACCACAACCGCACCCGCTATGGCACGGTGGACGACCCCGAATATCTTCCGCTGGCGCTGATGAAGCCGTGGACGCTGCCGCTGTTCCTGCTCGTCGCGGTGCTGATGCCGCTGTTCCTGCTGCTGCGGTTCGGCGTTCTGGGGCCGCTGTCGCTGTTCTCGCCGCCGCTGCGGCGGATCGTGGTCGGCCGGCTGTCGGGCCTGCAGATCAACCCGCGCTACGTGCGGCGCGCGCCCGAGGGCGACTTCGCGCGGCGCTGGTTCCGCCAGGAGCTGGGCGCGAGCCTGGTGGCGATCACCATCATCGTCACGCTGGCGACCGGGCTGTTGCCGCCGCGACCCTTCCTGATCGCCATGGCCGTGCTGTCGGGGGTCGCCATACTCAACCAGGTCCGCACGCTGGTCGCGCATCTGTGGGAGAATGACGGCGCGCCGCTCACCGTGACCGCGCAGTTCCTCGACAGCACCAACGTGCCGGGCGGCGTGCTGACCGGATTATGGGCGCCGGTGGGGCTGCGCTTCCACGCGCTGCACCATTTGCTGGCGAGCCTGCCCTATCACGCGCTGGGCGAGGCGCATCGCCGGATCACGGCGGCGACGAGCGGCGATACGGTCTATGACGCGGCGACGCACACGTCGCTCGCCGCGCTGGTCAGGCGCCTTGCCGCCAGCACGATGAGGCAGCGCCACGGCGACTGACGCCGCGCGCCGCTCACCCCGCCAGCACTGCGGCGACCGGGCGGCGCAGCGCATAGGGCAGCAGCGGGCCGTGGCCGAAGCGCATGACGATGTCGGGGCGCTGGCCGGGCGTGCCGATGAGCCGCGCGAGATCGGGGCGCAACGCGGCGTCTTCGACCGGCTGGTTGATGAAGGCGGTCCTGAGCCCGAGCGCGGTCGCCTGGAGCGCGAAGCGCTGGCAGGCACGACCGACCCGCACCCAGTGTTCGCGATCGGCGCGATCGCCGACGAACACCGCGACGCCGGCCGAGGAGGCGATCTGGCGGGCATATTGGTCGTTCTGCGCGCTGGCGGTGACGAACAGGTCGAAGGCGCGCGGGCCAAGCCATGACGGCAGCGCCGGGCTGCCGCTGGCGGCGCTGTACAGCCCGTCGCGGCTGCGCATCGCCGCGCGCGGGTTGAAGCGCAGCCACGCCTTGAGCTCGCGGACGAAGGCCGGATCGGCCAGCTGCGCGCTGTTGCCGGCGACGACGAGATCGCGGACCCGGTCGAGCCGCGGGCGATCGGTGAGCAGCACCATGGCGACGCCGGGGACCGACGCGGCGCGGGCGAGCGTGGCGAGATCGGCGGCGGCGACCGGCCGGCCGTCATAGTCGGCGCGGGTCGACTGGCGGCGCGGGATCGCGTCGCACAGCGCCGAGCGCGCGCGCGGCCCCGCCTGATGGGCGAAGACGATCGCGCCCGGGCCGCCGGCGTCGAACACCACCTCACCGTGCCGGCCGCTGGCGGCGGCGGCGAGCGCGAGATTCTCCACCGCGCAGCCGAGGCTGACGAAGAGGTGATGGTCGTCGGGATCGACGACGGGCGTGCGGCGCGCGAAATCGGGGTGGATCGTCACCGCGCCCGGCGCGACGGCGAAACGCCATGGCTGGGTGTTGTGGCCGTTGGACGCGAGCGTGGCATAGCGGATCATCTCGGGCAGCGACGGCTGCGCCGCGAGCGTGGCGCGCAGCGCGCGCGCCACCGCGTCATAGTCGGCCGCCGAGCCCATCCGCCGCCGCATATCCCACCACGCGCCGCCGCCGAGTGCGAGCAGCGTGCCGCCGCCGAGCAGGAAATGTCGTCGGTTCATGTCATGCTCCGATAACCGCCGCCGCAAGGCGACCGACGCGCGGGCATTATCATCGCCGTCGGGCGCGGCAGCTACGCAATGCTCCCGATGACGCGCGCGCCGTTGCGCATTGGCGGCGGCCGGATATATTGGCACGGCAAATGCCATTAATCTCGACGCAGCGGGGCGCAGGCCCTGGCGGGGTCGATGCTCTGGGGGGAATATCGATGAAAGCCTTGCGCCCGTCCGACGCGCCGTTCCGCGACCTGCCCGATTTTCCCTTCGCGCCGCACCATGTCGAGATCGGCGACGGCTTGCGGGTGCATTATGTCGACGAGGGGCCGCGCGACGCGCCGGTGGTGTTGATGCTGCACGGCGAACCGACCTGGTCCTACCTCTATCGCCACATGATCGGACCGATCGCGGCGGCGGGGTTTCGCGCGGTGGCGCCCGACCTGATCGGCTTCGGCCGCTCCGACAAGCCGGTGGCACGGCGCGATTACAGCTATGCCGCGCAGGTGACGTGGATGCGCGCCATGATCGAGGCGCTCGACCTCGAGCGCATCGTGCTGGTGTGCCAGGACTGGGGATCGCTGATCGGGCTGCGGCTGGTCGCCGCGATGCCCGATCGCTTCGCCGGCGTGGTGCTGTCGAACGGCGGGCTGCCCGAGGGGCAGAAGGCGCCGCGCGCCTTTGCGCTGTGGCGCGCCTTTTCGCGCTGGAGCCCGGTGTTTCCGATCGGCCGCATCGTCCAGGCCGGGACGAAGCGACGGCTCTCCCCGGCGGAGATCGCGGCCTATGACGCGCCCTTCCCCGACCGCGCGTCGAAGGTGGCCGCGCGGGTCTTCCCGTCCCTCGTGCCGCTGGGCGACAATGTCGCCCTGCCCGACCAGCGCGCCGCCTGGGCGGTGCTCGAACAGTGGCGCAAGCCGTTCCTGTGCTGCTTCAGCGACGGCGACCCGATCACGCGCGGTGCCGACGCGACGTTTCGCGCGCGGGTTCCCGGCGCGGCGGGGATGGCGCACGGCACGCTGCACGGCGGGCACTTCATCCAGGAGGACGATCCCGACGGGTTCGTCGCCGAGGTTCTGAAGGTCGCCGCGCTGGTCTAGCCGGTGCGCGATCGATCGAAGGCGCCGCCGCTTAACCTATGTTCGTTGCATGGTTTATTATCACAGCGACACGCGCAACCGCGACGCCTAGGGTAGGGCCATCACCGGCCCTGTCTGCGGCTGCCGGTGGCTGAGAGATGCGACGCGCTCCCGCCCCTATAGGGAGGGAGCATGTACCGTACGGAGGCTATCCTGACGCCAATGGCCGAGAAACTCGGCCGCTGGCTGCCGCTGGACGGAGGCCATCGCGCCGCGATCCTCGGCCTGCCGCACGTGATCCGCACGCTGCGGGCGGGCGAGTTCATGGTGCGCGAGGACGATCGGCCGCGGCACGGCTGGTTGCTGCTGTCGGGCTTCGCGATCCGCCACAAGGTTGCCGGCAATGGCGGGCGGCAGATTCTCGCGCTGCACCTGATGGGCGACCTGATCGACCCCGGCCAGTCGATGCCGCCGCATGCCGACCACAATATCCAGGCGCTGGGCGGCGCGAAGCTGGCGCTGATCCCGGTCGAGGCGCTGCGCGACCTCGCCGCGCGCAACCCCGCGGTCGGCGAGGCGATGCGGCTCGAAGCGCTGCTCGAAGCGGCGATTTTCCGCGAATGGATGCTCAATCTCGGCCGGCGCGACGCCCGCACGCGGACCGCGCACATGGTGTGCGAACTGGCGATCCGGCTGCACATGGCGGGGCTGAGCCAGCGCGACCATTTCGACCTGCCGCTGACGCAGGAGCAGCTCGCCGATGCGCTGGCGCTGACCAACGTGCATGTCAGCCGGATGTTCAAGGCACTCGCGGCGGAGGGGCTGATCGTGCGCGACAACCGCCGGATCACGATCCTCGATTTCGCGCGGCTCGCGACGGTCGGCGATTTCGACCAGCGTTATCTCAACCTCGACCGATATGGAGCGCTGCCCGATTGATCGCCGCACGCGGCGTTGCTCCGCGCCATATCCGTTGCTACGCCGTGCCGTCCGGGGGGCGAGGAAATGAGCGGTTTCGTCGGAGCGATCACGCTAATCGGGGCGATGATCTTCCCATTCGTCATGATGCCGCTGCTGTGGCGCCGGATGAAGCGCGTGCGCGACCAGAGCTATGCCGAGCGCACGCCACAACGCCACGAAGCAATGTGGGAGGAAACCGTCGGCGCACGCGACGGCCTCAACATCGTCCACATCCATGACCCGAACGACGACCTGATTGCGCTGGGCGAGAAGGCGCGTCATGCGCCCTGGCCGCTGATCAACCAGTAAGCAGACACACTGGCGGAGGAAGCGTCCGGCAAATTCTCGATGCCGCGTGGCCAATGCCGCCCCGACCGCGCGGGGTCTTGCGTCGGTCAGGCCTGCGCGGCGGCCTTCTTCGCCTTAACCGGTGCCGGCGGCACGGCGCGGGCGGCAACCTGTGCGGCGACCTGCGCGGCGAGCGCGCGCTTGTGGCGATTATTGGCGGTGCGCAGCTTGCCCATGGGACGTCCAATTCTGTCGATGAAGGTGTCGCGATGCGTGGCCGGATGCCGGGCGCCGCGATGATGTGAACATCCATGGTCATGATCGCGCACGGCGCACAAGTTTAATCGCGCGCGCGGGCGACGTGCTGGCTACGACGCCGACGATCGGATAGCGCGCGGCGATGGCCAGGATCTTCATACTCGGCGACGTCCGGCGGGGCGGGCTGCTCGCACTGGCCGCCGCCGCGCTGTTCGGCCTGTCGACGCCGGCGGCCAAGGCGATCGTCGGCAATGTCGCACCGCTCGTGCTGGCCGGGTTGCTGTATCTCGGCTCGGGCCTCGGGCTGCTGCTGTTCCGCGCGATCCGTGGCGAGGGTGGCGTGGCGCTGCGGCGCGGCGACCTGCCATGGCTGGCCGGCGCGGTGCTGTTCGGCGGCGGGCTGGGGCCGGCACTGCTGATGTGGGGACTGGTGCGCACGACCGGATCGGCGGCGTCGCTGCTGCTGACGCTGGAAGGCGTGTTCACCGCGCTGATCGCATGGATCGTGTTTCGCGAGCCGTTCAACCGGCGGATCGGGATCGGCATGGCAGCGATCTTCGTCGGCGCGGTGGTGCTGGCGCTGCGCGGCCCGCCCGGCGCGGCGGCGGCGCTGGGCGCGGCGGCGGTGGCCGGCGCGTGCCTGTGCTGGGCGATCGACAACAACCTCACCTCGCACATATCGCATGTCGATGCGCCGACGCTGGCGATGATCAAGGGGCTGGTCGCGGGATCGGTCAATCTCGCGCTGGGGCTGGCGATCGGCGGAGCGCTGCCGGGCACCGGCACGGTCGCCGCCGCCGGCGCGGTCGGGCTGCTCGGCTATGGGTTGAGCCTGATACTGTTCGTGCTGGCGCTGCGCGAGGTCGGCGCGGCGCGGACCGGCGCCTATTTCTCGACCGCGCCCTTCCTTGGCGCGGTGCTGGGCGTCGTCGCGTTGCACGAGCGATTGACGCTCGCGCTGATCGTCGCGGGGCTGCTGATGGCATTCGGCGTGTATCTGCACCTGACCGAGCCGGGCGCCGGGCCCGATCGGCGGGAAAGGGACGCGGCGGAAGAAGATGCCGCAAAAGGCGCCGCGCGCGATTCTGCCAACCCGACCGAGGGTCCACCGGCGGAAAATGTCGCCCGCCGATGAGCGGCGCGCGTATCGCCGCGTGCGCGAAGCGTCTTTCACCTGCCCGAAAGTGCGTCGGCCATTGTCACGGGGCGGCGCCGACCGTATCGATCCCGCCGACGCAACGCTGCGCGCAAGGAGAGAAGATCGATGTTCAGTCACATCATGGTCGGTGCCGACGATGTCGCCGCCTCGAAGGCATTCTATGACGCGACGCTGGGCGCGCTGGGCGTGCCGGCCGGCAACACCGACGACAAGGGCCGCGTATTCTACCTCACCAAGACCGGCGTCTTCGCGATCACCAAGCCGATCAACGGCGCGCCCGCGTCATGCGCCAATGGCAGCACGATCGGCTTTGCGGCGAGCTCGCCCGAACAGGCCGACGCCTGGCATGCGGCCGGCCTCGCCGCCGGCGGCACGGCCTGCGAGGATCCGCCCGGGATCCGTTCGGGCGCGGCCGGTTCGCTCTATCTCGCCTATCTGCGCGATCCGTCGGGCAACAAGCTGTGCGCGCTGTATCGCGTACCGGCCTGATCGCGCATCGCATCCGGTGACATGACGCTCGGGCCGCGGTGACGCGGCCCGACTTCGTCATGGCGCCGGCGACACGAAGGCTTGATTCGTCCGGCATTCGCGGCTCTGGTCCAGCGGCACATCGCGCAACCTGCCATGGACCGGCGCTGGAAAGGCTCGAATGAACCCGGTTGGGGAGAAAGACGCCGCGACGCGGACGCGGCAGGCAACGTCGCACGATGTCGCGGCGCTGGCCGGCGTTTCCCAGCCGACGGTATCGCGCGCGCTGCGCGACAGCCCGGCAATCGCGCATGAGACGCGCGAGCGGGTCAAGGCGGCGGCGGCGCAGCTCGGTTACCGCCCGCACCGCGCGGCGATGCAGCTGCGTGGCGCGCGGCCCGATTGTATCGCGCTGGTCCTGCTCTCCGCGCCGGGCGCCGAGCGCGCCGCGCTCAACCCCTTTTATTACGAGCTGGTCGGCGCGGTCGAGGCGGCGGCGGCGCGGCGCGCGCTCAGCGTGAGCCTGTCCTATCAGGGCGAGCGCGCGACCTTGCGCTGCGACTTCGAGCAACGCGGCGAGGCGGACGGCGTGATCGTGATCGGCAGCGCCGCCAACCGCACCGCATGGCGCTTTTTCGGCGCGGCCTATGCCGCCGGCGGCAATGTCGTCGGCTGGGGTGCGCCCGACGACGCGCTGCCGACGGTGCGCGCCGACAACCATGCCGGCGCGGTACTGGCGGTCGACCATCTCGTGGCGCGCGGACGGACGCGCATCGCCTTCGTCGGGCCGGGCTGGCAGCGCCACCACGCCTTTCGCGCGCGCCGTAACGGCTGGCGTGCCGCGCTCGCCAGCCACGGCCTCGCCCCGATCGAGGGCGTGGCACGGGCCACCGGCAGCCGCGTCGAACAGGGCGAGGCGGCGATCGTCGCGCTGCTCGCCTCGGGCACGCCGTTCGACGCGGTGTTCGCGGCGAGCGACGGCCTCGCGCTGGGCGTGATGCGCGGCCTGCGCATGGCGGGACGAACGGTGCCCGACGAGGTCGCGGTGATCGGCTTCGACGGCAGCTACCATGCCCGCGACAGCCACCCCGCGCTGACCACGATCGAACAGGATATCGCTCGCGCCGGCGCGATGCTGGTCGACGCGATCATGGGCGAACTGCCGGTGACGGACGGGGCCGGTGCGTCGGTGCCGGTCAGGCTGGTGGCGCGGGCGAGCGGGTGACGGCGCGCGCTCCGGAAGCCGCGCCGACGGGTGAAGTCGCGACCACGGCGCTTACGTAGAATCCCTGATTCTGGCGGTCCGCCGGAGCGATCACCCTCACCGTGCCTGACAAAGGGGGCGAGTCGTCCACGACGCGGTTTCGCGCGACGGAGACTGCCGGGCGAAGTGCATCGAAAATCCATGCATGGCAGCGGGTTGGCTGCCGAAGGAGGCCCCGAATGGCGACCAGCGAACGACGATATTTCCGGCGGCGCGCGCATCAGGAGCTCGAGAGCGCGATGCGCGCGGACTCGGTCGAGGCGGAAACGTCACACGCCTTGCTGGCGGGGTTGCACCTCAGGCTTTGCGCCGCCTGCATTCCGGGCAAATCGCGCGAATGCATGGGCTGCGCGATGGTCCATATCTGCGACAATCCACGCGGAGATGGCGCGGCGCGCCGGCGCGATGCGCCGGAGCATCCCGCCCAGCTCGGCGCGTGCGAAATCTGAGGCGCCCGCCCTCGCCGACGAAGCGCGAATTTTCGCCCTTGCGGCGGATGCCCGACGCCGAACTTCTCCCGCCCGCGCTTGACCAACGGGATGAAATCCCGCTTTTCGAAGTCCATTCGCTCGACCCGTCGTCGCGGTAGTCGCCGGATAGCCGTTCGCACAGCCGATGCGAGATCGGCACCGGCGGCTTGCATCCGCGGCGCCATCGGCTAATCCTGTCGCCGGACGGGGGTCTCCATATTGCAATCCGCTGACGACCAGCCTGGGGTCAGGCTGCCGCATCTCGACATGGTGCGCGGGCTTGCCGCGATGACGGTGTGCGTCGGGCATCTGCGGGCCTTCTTCCTCGTCGATTTCACGCAGACCGGTGGCGGGATCGCGACGACCATCTTCTACCTGCTGACCGGGCTGCATCATGAGGCGGTGATGCTGTTCTTCGTGCTGAGCGGCTTTCTGGTCGGCGGCAGCGTGATCAGGCTGAGGCGACGCGGCGCGTGGCGGTGGAGCGATTATCTGGTGCGCCGGCTGTCGCGGCTGTGGCTCGTGATCGTGCCGGCACTGCTGCTGACGCTGGGCTGGGATCTGCTCGGCCTGCGGCTCGACCCGGCGGGCTATCACGGTGCCTATCATGCGATGCTGATGAGCGGTCCGGGGCAGGTTCTCCACAACACGCCGCGCACCTTTTTCGGCAATCTGCTGTTCCTGCAAGGGATTCGCGTCCCGGCTTTCGGCAGCAACGGCCCGTTATGGAGCCTGGCCAACGAGTTCTGGTACTATCTGCTCTTCCCGCTCGGCCTGCAGGCGGTGCTGCGCGGCACGACACCCGTCGCGCGGATCGTCGCGTTCGGCCTGGTCGTGGCGATCTGGCTGTTGCTGCCGGCGAAGGTGCTCGCGCTGGGCGCGATCTGGCTGTTCGGGGTCGGCGCGTTCCTGCTCCACGACAAGCCGGCAACGGCGCGCATCGTGGCGCGGTGGCCCGTCGGCATCGCCGCGCTGCTCGTCATGGCGATCGGCCTGGCGGCAAGCCGGATACAGACGCGCATCGACCTCGACTATATCGTCGGCGCGGCCTTTGCGGCGGCATTGCCGTGGCTGGCGCGCGCGCCGGCGGCATCCGCGCTGTACCGCCGCGTCGGCTTCGCGCTGTCGGAAATGTCGTACACGCTCTACCTCGTGCATTTCCCGCTGCTGGCGTGGATCTATTTCAGCTTCGTCGCGCCGCGCCAATGGACGCCGGGGGCCGGATCGCTGGCGACGCTCGCCGCGCTGCTCGGCGCCGTGATGCTCTATGCGGCGGGCATCTGGTGGCTGTTCGAGCGCAATACCGGGCGCGTGCGGGCGACCGTCGCGCGCCTGATGCGCCGACCCGGTGCCGGTCGGGGGGGCATGAGTATCGGACAAGAGGTGCGGGCGAAGGGCGCGACCGCCCGGTCATAGCCGATTGCGGGAGACGCGGCGAATCGGCGCGTGGCGCGTTACAGCCCCACCGCGGCGAGTTGCGCGCGCAGATTGGCCAGCGCGCGCGGCGACTCCGCCGGCAAATCGAGCGCCGGCTTGCCGTGGCGCAGGCGATCACGGTCGCGTTCGGACGGCGAGACCGCGCGCACGCGCACCGGCGCCTGGCCCCGCGTCCTGATGCCGAGCAGCTCGGCCGCGCCGCGCGACAGGTCGATGATCCGCGGCCCCGGGGCGAACGGCCCGCGATCGTTCACCCGCACGACGATGCGCCGGCCGGTATCGAGATCGGTCACCTCGACATAGCTGGGCAGCGGCAGGGTGGTATGCGCGGCGGTGATCCAGGCCGGGCGGAAACGCTCGCCATTGGCGGTGCGATTGCCCGATTCATTGCCGTACCAGCTGGCATAGCCGAGCATGTCATAGGCGGGATCGACCGCCGGGACATAGCTGCGCCCGCGCACTTCATAGGGCTGGCCGATCTTGACCGGCGTGTCGCTGACCGGCCGAAAGCCGCCACCGCCGCCGGCACAGGCCGACAGGACGAGAGCGGCGGCGGCCGCGCCGGTTGCCCGGATTACGTGGAATCCTCGCATGGCGACGGCCTTGTACCATATCTCGCTGGTCCAAACCTATCCCCCGGGCGAGGCACGGGCGCCCGTCTTGCGTGCGGCGCGCGCGATGGCGCCGGCGCGGCGAAGCGGGGCGCGGGCCGGTCCGGCGTCAGAGCGCGTCGAGCACCTCGATGACCGGCGGGCCGGCGACGACGCCGCCGAGCAGCGGCCCGGCGGCGCGGAAATGCGCGCTGGCGCGGTGCGCCTCGACCGCGGCCTGGTCCTTGTAGAGTTCGAGCACCTTGTAGCTCTGGGCGTCCTCTCGGCTGCGGCACAATTGGTAGAAGACGTTGCCGGGCTCGTCCGCGCGCACGGCGGCGGCGAGATTGGCGAAGATCGCCTCGAATTCGGCCTGCTTGCCGGGCTGGACGGGAATGGTGGCGACGATGCCGATCATGTGTGGGCCTTCAACTTTGCTGAACTGGGCGGCCATCATCGACCGGATTGGCGGCGAGCGCCAGTGCGTCGTGGCCGGGCGTGGCGATTCGGCGCAGGCCCCGCCGTCGATCCGCCGCGCCGCGCCTCATGTCTGGCGGAGCATGTTGGGTTCGGCGATGGCGGCCGGCCCGCCCTCGCCGGTCAACGCCTCGCGTGCGCGCTCGCCGTAGCGCAGCGACATGTCGAAATGGGCGGCGGCGGCGTCGGGATGGCCGGCGCGGATCGCGCTGATCGCCTCCTGCTCGGCGCGTTTGAGCAGAAAATCGGCTTCCGCTTTTTGCCTATCCATCGTCATGATCTCCAGCACGGGGTTGTGGTCGGGAAAACCGACGCCGCTGTGGCGCGGCGCAGATGAACCCCGGATAGACAAAGTCGGCTTTCGCGGCGGCGCGTGGCCGGGATCCGATGGCCGGTGGGGCGCGACCTTGCGCGCGGCGGCGGCGAGTCGCGCGGCGCGGATGGCGTTGCCGCCGATTTGCCGGTAGCCCGAGGGGACGATATCGCCAACGCGCCAGCGGGCCAGCAGCGAAGGAAACGCATGAACCCGGTCTATGCCGGTCTCGGCACGACGATCTTCGAGGAAATGTCCGGCCTGGCGCGGGCGCACGGCGCGATCAACCTCGGCCAGGGATTTCCGGACGGCGACGGGCCGGCCGATGTGCGGCAGGCGGCGGCGGATGCGCTGTTCTCCGCCTCCAACCAATATCCGCCGATGATGGGGCTGCCCGACCTGCGCGCGGCGGTGGCGGCGCATTATGCGCACCACCAGGCGCTGCCATTCGGCGCCGGGGATGTGCTGGTGACGTCGGGCGCGACCGAGGCGCTGGCGGCGGCGATCCTCGCGCTGGTTTCGGACGGCGACGAGGTGTTGCTGATCCAGCCGAGCTATGACGCCTATCTGCCGCTGGTGCGGCGTGCCGGCGGGGTGGCGCGCTTTCTCTCGCTGGCGCCGCCGGACTGGCGGCTGACGGAAGCAGCGGTGGAGGCGGCGTTCGCCGCGTCGCCGAGGGTGGTGATCTTCAACAACCCGCTCAACCCGGCCGGGCGCGCGTTCGACCGCGACGAGGTCGCGCTGCTCGCCGCCGCCTGCCGGCGCCACGGCACGATCGCGCTGTGCGACGAGGTGTGGGAGCATGTCATGTTCGACGGCCGCCGCCACCATCCGCTGATCGCCGAGCCGGGCATGGCGGACCGGGCGATCAAGATCGGATCGGCCGGCAAGATCTTCTCGATGACGGGATGGAAGGTCGGCTTCGTCATCGCCGCCCCCGCGCTGCTCCAGCCGATCGCGCGGGCGCACCAGTTCCTGACCTTCACCACGCCGCCGGCATTGCAGGCGGGCGTGGCGTACGGGCTGGGCAAGCCGGATAGCTGGTTCGCCGCGATGCGCGCCGGCTATCAACGATCGCGCGACCGGCTGACGGCGGCGCTGCGCGGCGCGGGGTTCGTCGTGCTGCCGGGCGAGAGCAGCTATTTCCTGTGCGTCGACCTCGCCGCGTCGGGCATAGGACTGGGCGACCGGGCGTTTTGCCTGCGCGCCGTCGCCGAGGCGGGGGTCGCGGCGATCCCGGTCTCGGCCTTTTATGCCGCGGACGCGCCGGAGCATGTGGTGCGGCTATGCTTCGCCAAGGCCGACGCGGTGCTCGACGAGGGCGCGGCGCGGCTGGCGGCGTTTCGGGGGGTGTTGATCGGGGCGGGAGGTTGAGAGGGTTTTGCCCGCGCGACCGCGAATGCAACATGATCGGGGAGGAGGAACATGAGCCGCTTGAAAGGCCTATTCTCGTTTTTGTTCAAATATAGTTACGTGATCGTATTGATACCCGTCGTCCTTCTTGTTTCCATGATTTTATATTATTTCGCAAAAGGCACGTAGTCGGCCGCGTAACGTGCACCTATTCGGCCCGGATGAAGCGCACCGCATTTTGTAACGGACGACGACCGATTGCGGCTAGGTTGCGGGAGCATCACGCCTCCGGTACCGCACGACGGCGTCGCTCATCGGCTGGGCAAGGGGGACGCGGTTGTCTAATCGTATAGGATAGATCAAGTACTTTTGAACAAAACTGTGCTTTCCTTACCGAAGTATGCAGGCAAGGTGCGGCGTGCATTAGGGAGGTACAGAATGGCCGTCATAGTATTCGCACTTTGGATCGGCTCAGCCGTCGCGGGCTGGTTCTTGTTCTGGCCGTGGCTAGTCGTGCCGCTTGCGGTGTTCGGCCTGCACATCATGCGGATGTCCGCGCGCATGCGCGCGGCACGCGAGCGCAACGGTTTGCCCGTTTCGGGTCCTCTTGGCACGTCAATGACCGGTGCAAACGTCCAGCTTCTTGCGGTCACGCTCGTTCAACACGCAGTGATCTTCGCTGTCGCTGCCGGCGTGCATGGGCTGTTCCGCTGAATGGGGCGTAGGCGAAGGTCGAGCAGCCTACCCGGCTTCCTTTATCTGCTCTGCAAGCGCGGCTTGGCCGTAGTCCACGTCTTCCTGTTCGATATAGCCGCGCTCGAGCATCAGGGCTTGGGCGTGGTTGAATAGCGCTCGTTTCGCCGTGCCCCGCGTACTAAGCACGCCGCGATACGTGTGATCATTGCCGCTGCCGAGGTCGCGCCCACACAAATTGACGATGAGATTCAGCGCGATCTGAAGTGGCTGCTGGCCTTTCATAACGACCTGCTCGCGCACCGATTTGGCATTGCCGATCACTGTCTCTCTGGCGCGCGCTTGCACCTCGTCAAAGCACAACGTCTCGGCGAGCGGAGAAGCCTTCAACCGATCGAGCGCAAATAAAACGTCGCGCACCTCCTTGGGGCGACAGATTGGAGAAGAACGTCACTGAAGCCCTCCCTGCCCAGGGTGAACATTGCAGCCTCTGTGCATGGACCGCACCAGGTTATGGGCCATTTGGAGATTATGGCACCCGTCACCACAATTTCAAAATTGACACCGCCCAGGGCCGGTTATGGGTTATTTGGCGGTTATGGCACCTGTCACCACATTCCCGGCTTTCTTGCCTGGCTGGATAAGTATCTTACCGGATTTCGATCGTCGGGCCCGAGCAGCATCTCACAAACTTATGGATTCCCCCCCGGCAAATTGAGGGTGTGAAGCGTGTCATCTCGGATCATCGGCGGCTTGGCAGCCATTGTGTTTCTGGCGGGCATGGCCATGGCGGGGCAATGGCGGGCGGTCGGACCGGGCCTGCATCGGTGGAGTGAGATCGACCGGATTCCACGGCACCATGCCGCCGTCACGAACGGCGTGCCGGAGCCCTATCGGTCGATGCACAATCCCCTGCCCCCTTCGCCGGCGATACTTGCCAGGGGCGCGGCGGTTTATGATACCGACTGCCTCTCCTGTCACGGTCCCGCCGGCAAGGGTGACGGTTCGATGGGGCGTGATCTGTCTCCATCTCCCTTTGATGTCGCCTGGCTTGCCGAAATGAAAATCTCGCGGTTCGACGGCTTTATGTACTGGACGATCGCCGAGGGCGGCGCGCCCTTCGCTACATCGATGCCGCCATTCGGAAACAAGCTGTCCGCCCACGATATCTGGGCGGTAACCGCCTATATCCAGGCTGGCCTTCCAGGAAATCACCGGGCATCCGCCGGGAAGAAGCCCGCCCCAAAATCCTCCTCGCACTGACGGTTGTGGGCCGGGGGCGAACGGGGAAGTGAAGGCGAGCTTGCCCGACAGGGCGGCTTTCCGGACTGCCGGACTGTCTCGCCAACGGTCTATGCCGGGCGCGTTCCGCCGCGAGCGGCGGGCCGGAGAATGGCTGGCTTCAGAATCGAAAAAGCGTCAGGGAATCCGCAACCGGCTAGGAGCAGGCGCCTCGCGCCGGTGAGGCGGCGCGTCGCCGTAGGCTTCGTTGCCGATAAAGCCCATGTGGATGCCGTGCGATTCCAGATCGCTGGCGAACATGACGTTCATCACGCATTCTAGCTTCGGATTGATTGGAAACTTCATGAACTCCCGGCGAAACGTAAACATTGTTGGCGATATCAGTTCAATCGCTTCGCCGGGACGAAGGCCGCAAAACTTTTCAACCTTTTGTGCAAACTTCGAAGCATCGTCGGACGGTTCAAATATTGGCAACCCCTCAAATTTTCCATGCGCCTTTAGCCAAGAAATGGCTTGATCCTTAATCACGACTTGCGCTTTTGCCTCGTATAATGCTCGATAGCTTTTAAACAGTGCTTCGTCGGCAAACATAACGTCAAACTTCCCCCATGACGCCGTGAGGATGCATTCGAACATATCGGTCCGCGCACGCGCATCCGTTCCGATCGTGACGACTTCGCTTTCAAGTTGATTGTCGTAAACCACCGTGATCGCCTTCTTGTCTAACCCACATTCGGCAAGACTTTTGATTATCGCTGGCGGCATCGTCGGCGGCGTGTCGATCAATTCGGCTCTCCTAATTCGCTTCGTCGCAAGCTAGATTGTGGGCATGTTGCAGATTATCCCGTTACTAACAGCGTTCGGCCTCGGTTCGATCGTAACCGCATTCATACAGGCGTGGCTAGCGCAGCGATCGAAACGCGACGAACGGGGGTTCGCAGAAAAGCAAACCGCATATGTCGGACTGTTGGCAGCCTATCACCGCGCCGCCGTCGAACGAAACGACGCCAATTCGAAAGCCTTCGCCTACTGGCAAATGCGCTGCGAACTGGTCGTGCCACATGCGGTTCGCGATGCCATTCGCCGAATCGTTGAAACCAATGACAACCGCCCGGCGCGCGAAAAGGCGGACAAGGAAATGCGCGAAGCGATACGCGCCGTTATCGGCGGGGATATCATCGCCAAGTCATTGAAATTCTTGGTCGGGGCGACAGGATTCGAACCTGCGACCCCCACACCCCCAGTGTGATGCGCTACCAGGCTGCGCTACGCCCCGACCGAGGGGGCGCCTCTAGGCCGCTCATCCGCCGGATGCAAGGGGTGGCGCGGGGGCGATGCGGCGCACCGTGTTGCGCGTGCCTGCCGATGATGGTAGCGCGCGGCCCTTACAGAGTGGGGGCTTTGACCTTCGCCATCCCCGTCATTCAGGACAGCCATGTTCGTTTCACCAGCTTATGCCCAGGCCGCCGGCGCCACCGCTACCGGCGGCGGGATCGGAATGATTATTCAGGGCGTGTGGCCATTCTTTATCATCTTCCCGCTCTTCTGGTTCCTGATCCTGCGCCCGCAGCAGCAGCGCCAGAAATTGCACCAGGCCGCGATCATGGCGGTCAAGAAGGGCGATTCGGTGGTCACCGCCGGCGGCCTGATGGGCAAGGCCACCAAGGTCGAGGACGCCGTGGTCGAGGTCGAGATCTCGAACGGCGTCAAGGTGCGCGTGGTCAAGGCGACGATCGCCGAGGTGACCCCGCTTGGGTCCAAGCCGGCGAACGATTGATCCGATGCTCGATTTCCCGCGCTGGAAGATAATCTCGATCGTCGGGGTGCTGGTCGCCCTGATGCTGCTCGCGGTGCCGAGCTTCTTCCCCGAGAGCCAGACCAAGAACTGGCCGATCCACCCGCGCGTGGCGCTGGGGCTCGATCTTGCCGGCGGCAGCTATCTGCTGCTCGAGGCGGACACCAATGATCTGGTGCAGTCGCGGCTCGCGACGATGCAGGACCGCATCACCAACGAACTGGCCGGCGCCAACCCGAAGATCGCGATCGGCGATATTTCCAACGCCGGCGGCCAGCTGAGCTTCTTCGTACGCGACCCCGGCCAGGTCGACGCGGCGCGCGAGATCCTCAACAAGCTGACCAGCGGCGTGAAGCTGACCGGGCAACGCGACTGGGACATCAGCGTGGTCGATTCGACCCGCTTCGTCGTCAAGCCGACCGCGGCGGGCACCAACCAGGCGCTCGACACCGCGATGAGCACCGCGACCGAGGTGGTGCGCAAGCGCATCGACGCGCTCGGCACCAAGGAGCCGACGATCGTCCGCCAGGGCGCCAGCCGCATCGTCGTGCAGGTCCCCGGCTTCAACAACCCCAAGGCGCTCAAGGACCTGCTCGGCAAGACCGCCAAGCTCGAATTCAAGATGGTCGACGAGAGCGTGCTGACGCCCGGCCAGGCGCCGCCGATCGGCACGCAGGTGCTGCCCTATAGCGAGAATGGCCGGCCGGCCGGCACCCTCCTGGTCAAGCGCCGCGCGATCCTGAGCGGCGACCAGCTGACCGATGCGAGCCAGGGCTTCAAGCAGGAAGACAACAGCCCGATCGTCAACTTCACCTTCAACAGCCAGGGCGGGCGGATCTTCGCGCACATCACGCAGGACAATCTCGGCAAGCGCTTTGCCGTGGTGCTCGACAATGTCGTAATCTCGGCGCCGCGCATCAACGGGCCGATCCCGGGCGGCAGCGGCTATATCGAGGGCAATTTCACCGTCGACAGCGCCAACCAGCTGGCGATCGAGCTGCGCTCCGGCGCGCTGTCGATCCCGCTCAAGGTGGTCGACGAACGCACCGTCGGCTCCGAACTCGGCGCGGATTCGATTCGCGCCGGCATCACCGCCTCGGTCATCGCGGTGGTCGCGGTGGTGCTGTTCATGTTCGTGACCTATGGTCGCTTCGGCATCTATGCCAACCTCGCCGTGGTCATCAACGTGGTGGTGATCCTCGGCTTCATGGCGCTGATCGGCGGCACGCTGACGCTGCCGGGCATCGCCGGCTTCGTGCTGACGATCGGCACCGCGGTCGACGCCAACGTGCTGATCTACGAGCGCATCCGCGAGGAGCGACGGCGCGGGCGCAACGTCGTCCAGGCGGTCGAGCTCGGCTACAAGGAAGCGAGCCGGACGATCTTCGAGGCCAATGCGACGCACGCCATCTCGGCGCTGATCATGCTGGTCATGGGGTCGGGGCCGATCAAGGGCTTCGCCGTCGTGCTGCTGATCGGTATCGCCACCTCGGTGTTCACCGCCGTCACCTTCACGCGCATGCTCGTCGCGATCTGGCTCCGCCGGAACCGGCCGAGCGACATCAACATTTGATCGGCGGAATATCATGCGCCTGCTGAAAATCGTCCCCGACAACACCAATCTTGGTTTCGTAAGCTTACGTTACTGGGCATTCGGCCTCACGCTGCTGCTGAGCATCGCCGCGCTCGGCATGACCGTCGCCAGGGGGCTGAACCTCGGCGTCGACTTTGTCGGCGGCATCATGATCGAGGAGCATTTCAGCGCCGCGCCGGACGTCGAGAAGGTGCGCAGCGTGGTCGACAAGCTCAATGTCGGGCAATCCGCGTTGCAGCAGATCGGCGACGGCACCTCGCTGTCGATCCGGCTGCAGCGGCCCGAGTCGAGCGACCAGAACGCGACCAACAAGATCGTCGACAAGGTGACGGCCGCGCTGGAGCAGAACTTCCCCGGCGCCACGCTGTCGAAGCAGGACGCGGTGTCGGGCAAGGTGTCGGGCGAGCTGCTGTGGAGCGGCGGCATCGCGGTCGGGCTGGCCATTCTCGGCATCGGCCTGTTCGCGATCTTCCGCTTCGAATGGCAGTTCGGCGTGTCGACCGTCGTCGCGATCGTCCACGATCTGCTGATGACGCTCGGCTTCTTCGCGATCACCGGCATGGAGGTCGACCTGACGATCGTCGCGGCGGTACTGACGATCATCGGCTATTCGATCAACGACAAGATCGTCATCGACGACCGCATCCGCGAGAATATGCGGCGCTATCGCAAGATGGAGATGCCGGGGATCATCGACCTGTCGGTCAACGAGACGCTGCCGCGCACCGTGATGACTTCGCTCACCATCCTGCTCGCGCTCGGTGCGCTGCTGCTGTTCGGCGGGCATGTGCTGCGCGGCTTCACCGCGGCGATGATCCTCGGCATCATCGTCGGTACCTATTCGTCGATCTACGTGTCGTCGTCGCTGCTGATCACGCTCGGCCTGCGCGCCGACCCCAATGCCGAGGCCAAGGTCACCGCAGCGGGCACGACGGACCGGGTGTCGTACAAGGACATTCCGTAAGGTCCTTCCGTGCGTCACCCCGGACTCGTTCCGGGGTCCACGGTGCCGCACGGCCAGCAGCAAGATCCGCGGAGCGCTGCGCGTGCCGCGCGGTGGACCCCGGAACGAGTCCGGGGTGACGGAAAAGAAAACAGGAGACGCTGGCCATGCGCATGGACCGTTCCGACGCCCTTGGGCCGATCGTCTCGGGCTTTTCGGGCGGCGGGTTTCGCATCGACGACAATGTCTATCGCGCGCTGCTGATCACGCCGCTGCGCGCGGACGGCTGGGAACCGCCGGCGCTCGACGCGCTGACGATCGACGATCTCGCGCCGATCCTGACGCTCGACCCGCCGCCGGAGTTCATCCTGCTCGGCACCGGCGCCGCGCTGGTGCGCCCCGCCCCCGCGCTGATCGCCGCGATCGAGGCGCGCGGGATCGGCGTCGAGGCAATGGGCAGCCGCGCCGCGGCGCGCGCCTGGGCGGTGCTGCGCGGCGAGGGGCGCTGGATCGCGGGGGCGCTCTACCCGTTCTGACCCCTTCCCCCGCGCCGCGCGGGAGAAGGGGGCCAGGCCGGATCAGAAGCTGAACCGGGCCTGGGCGCCGACGATGCGCGGCTCGTTGATCATGCCGGTCAGGTTGTTGAAGTCGATCGCGCTGATGCTGCGGATCTGGTTGGTGATGTTGCGCGCGAACAGCGCGACATCGAGACCATTGCTCATCTTGAAGCCGAGCTTGAGCCCGCCCTCGAGCAGCGGCCGACCGCGGAATTCGAGCGCATCGTAGAGGAAATAGTTTATCGTGCTGCGATAGGCCCAGTCGGTATAGAGATAGACCTCGTTGCCGTTGGCGACCGGCACGCTGTAGCGCGCGGTGACGTTGGCGACATAGCGCGGCGCCTGCGGCAGCGGATTGCCGTCGATGATGGCGTTGCCCGCGGCGTTGAGCGGATCGACCACGGTGCACAGCGCGCCGCACACGCCGACCGAGATGTTCTTGTCGCGGATCTCGGTGAAATTGTAGCTGGCGCTGGCGGTGAGCAGCAATTGCGGCACCGGCCGCGCCTCGACCTCCGCCTCGACGCCATAGCCGATCGCGTGATCGGCGTTGAGCAGGTGCGCCGAATTGGTCGTGCCGCCGACCGCGGTGATCTGCAGGTTCTTCGTGCGGTTCCAATAGGCATCGAGCGCGAAGGTCAGCGTGCGGTCGGCGAGACCGCCCTTGATGCCGATCTCGCCCGAGATGGTGGTTTCCTTGGCGGCGGTGGTCTGGCGGCTGCCGAAGGTCACGCGGTCCTGGATCGCCGGCCCGAGATAACCGGTCGCCGCACGCGCATAGATGTTGACCTGCGGGGTGACGGCATAGGTCGCGCTGGCATCCCACGACACGTTGCCGGCGCTGACGCGCGCCTCGACCGGCAGGACATAGCCGAACAGGTTGGGCGAGAAGCCCGACACCCGGTCATGCTTGCTGTCGTGCGAATAGCGCGCGCCGGCGCGCAGCGTCAGATCCTCGACCGGCTTGAATTCGAGGCTGGCGAAGAAGCCGTAATTCTCGTTGCGGTTGTCGTGGAAAATATCCTGATTGTTGTCCGCCGCGCGCGAGCCCGTGGTCGGGAAAACATAATTATATTCGTGATATTGCAGCTTCTGGTGGAAATAATAGGCGCCGGCCTGGAAGCTGAACCCGCCAAAGCTGTCGCTCGCGAAGCGCAGTTCCTGGCTGAACTCCTCGGGCCGGGTGAGGCCGCCGGTATTCGACGGGAACAGCGCGTTGTTGAGGCCGAGCGCGGGGAAGACGTAGTTGTTGCCGCCGTCGATGTCGCCGGTGCTCTCGACCCTGGCCTTTTCATAAGCGGTGATCGAATAAAGCGTCCCTAGCCCGTCGAGATGATAATCGAGGTGGAGGTTGGTGCCCCATTGGGTGAGCGCCTGACTGGTATAGCCGTCGAGCGACACGCGCGCCGGATCGAAGCCGGCGGAGAAATTGTTGCTGCCCTTCTGGAACAGCCCGGCGCGGAACACGCGCGGCGAGCCCGTCAGGTCGCGGACATGCGCGCTGAGCAGCGCGTTGAAGTCGCCGCTGGCATAAGCGAGCTGGAAGCGGCCAGCGACGTCGCGATAGCCTTCGAGCTTCTTGTCGGCACCCTTGGCGGTTGTCGTGTTGGTGACCCAGTCGTCGCGATATTGCAGGATGCCCGAGGCGCGGAACGAGAAGCCGCCGCCGAGCGGGCCGCCGACCGCCGCCTCGGCATTGACGGTGTCGTAGGTCGCCAGCGACAGGCTGGCATAACCCTTCCACGTGTCGCTCGGCCGGGCCGAATTGAGCTTGACCACGCCGGCCGGGGTGTTGCGACCGAACAACGTGCCCTGCGGGCCGCGCAGCACCTCGACGCTGGCGAGATCGAAGGCCGGGAAGGACTTGAGCATCGGGCTTTCCAGCGCGACATCGTCATAGACCACCGACACCGGCTGCGCCGCGTTGGGATCGAAATCGGTGTTGCCGAGGCCGCGAATGTAGAAGCGCGGGAAGGTGCGGCCGAATGAGGATTCGACCTGCAGGCTGGGAGTGCGCGACGAGAGGAAGCGGATGTCGAGGCCGCTCGAATTGATCACGTCGAGCTTTTCGCCGCCGATCGCGGTGACGGCGACGGGCACGTCCTTGTTGGCATCGCGCCCGCGCAGCGCGGTGACGACGATGTCGGTGACGCCGGTGTCGTTATCGAGCGCCGGCGGCTGGTCGGGCGTGGCGGGCGCTGCCCGGGCCTGGGCGGGCGCGACGGCGATGACGAGCGCGATGAGCGAGGCGCCAATCGAAAGCGCGCGCAGCGAGGGCGACGGAAGACGGCTGGACATGATGCAGGTTCCCAAGATTACTCGGCGTCCCCTCCCCCGGGGGGGGCGGCTCCGCGTGTCCCGGAACTCACATATAAATGTAACACACCCGCAATGTTCGACAACCGCCGGTCGGAGATTTGCCCCGGCTGTGGCAAATTCGTCGCACCGGCTCGCAGCGGTTCCCCGACCGCCCGTTGCGCGTTAGACACCACCGCATGACCACATCGACAGCGCCCGCCATCCTGTTCGTGTGCCTTGGCAATATCTGCCGCTCGCCGCTCGCCGAGGCGGCGCTGCGCGCCGAGGCTGAGCGCGCCGGGCTTGCCGTCACCGTCGATTCGGCCGGGACGGGCAACTGGCATAGCGGCAAGGCGCCCGACCGCCGCGCGCAGGCGATCGCGCTGCGCCACGGCATCGACATCGCCGGTTATCGCGCGCGGCAGGTGACGCGGGAGGATTTTGCGCGCTTCACGCACATCTTCGCGCTCGACCCGAACAACCTCGCCACGTTGCAGCGGCAGGCCCCGCCCGACGCGCGGGCCGAACTCGGGCTGTTGCTCGACCTGCTGCCCGGCCGCGCGGGCGAGGGCGTGGTCGACCCCTATTTCGGCGGCGCGGCGCTGTTCGAGGCGACGTGGCGCGACGTGCATGCGGCGGCCTGCGCGCTGGTCGAGAAGCTGCAACGCTGAAGACCCGCAAAGGGGCTTATCATCGCGCCGGCGCGCGCTATCCTGCCGGTCAAAGCGACAACGCAGGAGAGAAATGATGAAGCTGCTGGCCGCCCTTGCCGTGATCGCCGCCCCGCTGCCCGCCGCGGCACAGACGGCACCGCCTGCCCCTGCCCCTGCCCCCGCCGCCGCGCCGGCCTCGGCCAGTCCCTCCCCGACGCCGGATTACAGCCAGGATGCGAGCTGGCTGTGCCGCCCGGGCCGGGCGGACGCCTGCGCGTCGAACCAGGACGCGACGGTGATCGCCGCCGACGGGAAGCGGACGGTCGAGACCTTCGTTGCCGACGGCAAGCCGAAGTTCGATTGCTTCTACGTCTATCCGACGGTGTCGCTCGACCCGACGCCGAACAGCGACATGACGGTCGGGCCGGAGGAAATCGCGGTGGCGGCGAACCAGGCGGCGCGCTTCACGCAACATTGCCGCGTGTTCGCGCCGATGTACCGCCAGGTCACGCTCAACGCGCTGCGCGCGTTGCTGCAGGGCAAGACCGTGACGGCCGATCGCGCGATGGCCTATGGCGACGTGAAGGCGGCGTGGGACGATTATCTCAGGCGCGACAATCATGGGCGCGGCGTGGTGCTGATCGGGCACAGCCAGGGATCGGGCATCATCAAGGCGCTGCTGGCGAATGCGATCGAGGGGACAGCGGCGGCAAAGCTGCTGATCTCGGCGATGATCCCGGGGACCAATGTCGCGGTGCCGGCCGGCGGGGTGGTCGGTGGCGACCTGAAGAGCACGCCGCTGTGCCAGTCGGCCGAGCAGACCGGCTGCGTCGTCAGCTATGTCACCTTCCGCGCCGATGCGCCGCCGCCGGCCAGCAGCCGCTTCGGCACGGTGCCGCAGCCGGGGATGGTCGCGGCGTGCGTCAACCCGGCGGCACTTGCGGGCGGCACGGCGGTGACCGACGCCTATCTCGGCGCGCGCGGCGCCGGGCTTGCCAGCCAGCCGATGGGGCCATGGACCAGCGACGGCGCGCCGGTGACGACGCCGTTCGTCAAGGTGCCGGGGCTGATCTCGGCCGAGTGCGTGACGACCGGGCCGGCGCATTATCTCGCCGTGACGGTCAACGCCGACCCGGCCGACCCGCGCACCGATACGATCGTCGGCGACGTGGTGGTCGGCGGCGTGACGCTGAAGGACTGGGGGCTGCACCTGATCGACATGCCGGTCGAGATGGGCAACCTCGTCGCGCTGAGCGACCGCCAGGCGCGGGCATGGCTGAAGAAGCGGTGATATGGCGATCTTGCGCAGCATCGCTGCGGTCCTCGCGGGAATCTTCACGGTAGTCGCGCTGTCGGTCGGTACCGACCTCGCGCTGCAAAACAGCGTGCTGCCGGCAATGAACAGCGCGCAGGCCGCGCCGCCGTTGCTCGCGCTGGCACTGAGCTATCGCACGCTGTTCGGGGTGCTGGGCGGCTATGTCACCGCGCGGCTGGCGCCGTCACGGCCGATGACACATGCGATGGTGCTCGGCGTGCTGGGCACGCTGGCGGCGATCGGCGGGGTCGTCGCGATGTGGCAGTTCGGCAACCACTGGTATCCGATCGCGCTGGCGGTGCTGGCGCTGCCGCAGACCTTGCTGGGCGCGCTACTGGCGATGCGGAAGGGCGCGACGCTACCGCCAATCACGCGCTGATCGACGCAGGCGGCGCGCGGCTTTTTCCCTGCCGGTTTCCCTGCCAATTCCCTGCCATGACATTTTTTTCGACCGGCGCCGCGGCGCGCGCCGGCGGGTCGGGCGGTGTTCGTGATCGACGATGTCAAACAGCGGGCACGCGGCGCGCGCGGCGGCACCATGGCGCCTGCGTCGCCGATGTGAATCACGCCGTCGCGCAGAAATATTCGGGGCAGGCGAAGCGATGTCCCGGCCGCGCTAATCGCTGCGCTCGCTCGTCAACGCGTTTGCGGCGCCGCGCCAAGCTTGAAAGCGAGGAACAAGACCAGCGCGCAAACCGCGAGGATGGCACTGCCACGCCCCGCGACCGTGATGATCAAATTCGCGAGCGGCCGCGCGACGGCGGCCAGGGCGATCGCCAGGGCAAACAGGCCAGCGCTCGCAAACAATAGCCACTGAACAAGGCGCTTTTCCATCCTGACCGCTCCCACTGTCTTGTCAATCTAATACACAATGTGCGCGCGGTCGGTCAATGAGGGTCGCGTTTCCCGGCCGGTCGCAGTCGCCGGGGACGGCGCGATCTTCAGAAATAATCGGGGTCGACGAAAAAAGCGTCCTCGTGCGGCAGCCCCGCGCTGACCGGATCGACGAACTGCGCCGGGCGCTTTTCGAGGAACGAGGCGACGCCTTCCGCCGCGTCGGAGGCGGCGCCGCGCGCCCAGATCATCCGGCTGTCGATGCGGTGCGCCTCCATCGGATGCGCGGCGCCGAGCATGCGCCACAGCATCTGGCGGGTCAGCGCGACCGACACCGGGGCCGACTCCGCGGTCAGTTCATGGGCCAGTGCGCGGGCGGCGGGGAGCAGGTCTTCGGCGGCGTGGAGCGAGCGGACCAGCTTCTTGTCATGCGCTTCCGCCGCGCCGAATACCTTGCCCGAATAGCACCATTCGAGCGCGGTCTCGATGCCGACGAGGCGCGGCAGGAACCAGCTCGACGCCGCCTCCGGCACGATGCCGCGCCGCGCGAAGACGAAGCCGAAGCGCGCGCTGCTGCTGGCGAGGCGGAAGTCCATCGGCAGCAGCATCGTCGCCCCGATGCCGACCGCCGCGCCGTTGATCGCGCCGATCACCGGCTTGCGGCAGTTGAAGATGCGCAAGGTCAGCCGCCCGCCATTGTCGCGCGCGCCGGGGTGCGACAGGTCGACGCTGCCATCGTCACGCAGCGGCGAGCCGAGGTCGAAGCGGTCGGCGCGGCCCTTGTAATCGAAGGTCGCCGCGCCCGCGCCGAGATCCGCCCCGGCGCAGAAGGCGCGCTCGCCGCTGCCGGTGACGATCACCGCGCGCACCGCATCGTCGGCATCGGCCTGGTCGAAGGCGGCGACCATCTCGCGCATCATCAGCGGGGTGAAGGCGTTCATGCGGTCGGGCCGGTGGAGCGTGATCGTCAGGATGCCGTCATCGACATCGACCAGAATCGTTTCGAAAGCCACGCGCATCTCTCCCATCGCCTTTGGCGGCACCGTCACCATTTTCCGGCGGGCGCGCAAGCCCGCGATCCGGCGCGCGCCGACCTCCCTTCGGCGCAGGCCTGTTGCCGGGCAGCGAACGCGAGATAGCCTCAGGCGGTCAGGGAGAGTGAGTCGCGGGCGGGCGAATCCGCCGGTCCCGGGCCAGAAAAGAGCGGAGGGGTTGTGACCAATTTGCTCGGCGATGACGCCATCCATGCACGACCGATCATGACCGTGGCGCTGACCAGCGACGGGCCACGGCACTGGTCGCCGCCACCGACCGCGAACGCCCGCACGCTGACGCTCGACATCGATGCCAACCCGCATCGCGGGCTATGGGCGCTGCAGCTCGACGATGCGGTGCGCGCGGCGACCGAGCCGACCTTGCTGGTCGCCGAGGGGCTGGCGTGCCTGGCGATCGCGCGCTGGGCGCAGCTGTCGCCGCGCAGCTATGTCGTGAATATCGCCGGGGCCTGCCTGTTCGCGCCGCTGGCCTTCGCGTCGCACCAGGCACCGCTGCTGCGCAACCTCCAGCCGAGCCCGTCGGTCCGCCTGCCCTTCCCTTCCACCGTGATCGACACGCGCGCCTCGCTGGCGATCGCGCGGGTGCTCGAACTGGCCGATATCTGGGGCAGCGACTTTAGCGATATCGATGCGGTGCCGGCGGCGTGGCGCGGCGCGAACAGCGCGCCGGCGGCACTGGTCGCGGCGGCGCGGGCGTCGGGGAAGCGACAGCGGTCGGCCGCCTGAGCGCGGTTTTTGTCGGTTGAACGCGGTCGTGCCTTCAGCCCCGCCAGGACAGTGCTAGCCCGGCCCCGGCAGCCTCAGGCCAGTCGGATTTCCACCAAAGTCGGACCTTGCACTTGCAGCGACCAAAGCAAGGCGGCGTCGAGTTCGTCCGTCTGGAGAACGCGCCGCGCGGCTACGCCATGTGCGGCGGCAAGCGCCACGAAATCGAGGCCTTCCAACACTGTTCCGGGAAGCTGATCGAGCCCGAAGCGGCGCGCGAAGTTGTTGAGCGCGGCATAGCCGCCATTGTTGAGGATGACGAAGCTGATGTTCGCGCCCTGCTCCGCCGCACTCCACAGGCCCTGGCTGGTGTACATGGCCGAGCCATCGCCGAGCAGGCAGATGAGCTTGCGGTCCGGCAGCGCGCGGGCAACGCCAACTGCCGCGGGCAGGCTGTAGCCCAGTCCTCCGGCCGGCGTCGTGTAGAAGCCGCCCTCTTCGGTGATGGGCAAATGGTCGTGCAGCGCATCGCGCGCGGTCGGCGCTTCCTCGACGATGATCGCGCCCGCGGGCCTGAGCGCGGCGATGCGCGCCATCGCGTAGGCCGGCGTCAGCGCGGGCGTCGCGGGTGCCGCCGCCTCCCGTGCCCGAGCGGTCGGCGCGTCTCGCCGCGCGACCTGCGCGGTGAGCGACGCGACTCCCGCGCGCACATCGCCCAGCACGCCGACGCCCGAGCGCAGCGTGGCGAGATGGTGCGGATCGTCGCTCAGCAAGGCGAGTTCGCGTGTCGCCGGCCAGTCGAGCGACTGGCTCTCCGCATGCCAGGTGAACGCCGGCGCGCCGAGCACCGCGACGACGTCATAGTCCGCCAGCATCCGCACCAGCCGTTCCTCATAGCCGGGCAGGAAGCCGGCGAAGCGGGGGTGGGTTTCCGGAAAGACCTCGCGCGCCGTGAGCGGCGCGGCCCAGACGTCGGCGCCGATCTTCTCGGCGAGCGCAATAGCCTGCGCCCAGGCGCCCGAGCGTGCGATGCCCGCCCCGAGCACGAGCGCGGGCCGCCGGGCGGCGTCGAGTATCGCCGCGATGTCGGCGATGCCCGCCGGGTCCGGCAGGGTCCGCAGCGAGAGGCGCGGCAAGTTCGGCATCGCGCATTCCCGGTCCCAGTCGTCGACCGGTATCGATACGAACACCGGCCCCATGGGCGGCGTCAGCGCGATCTGGAAGGCGCGGATGAGCGCGGCGGGCACGTCCTGCGCGCGCAGCGGCTCGGCCGCCCACTTCACATAGGGCCGAGGAAATTCCGTCGCGCGCTCGGCGCCGAGGAACGGATCCTGCGGGAGCAGCGAGCGCGCCTGCTGCCCCGCGGTGATGACCAGCGGCGCGCAGCCGCGATAGGCGGTGAAGAGACTTCCCAGGCCATTGCCGGTTCCCGCCGCCGAGTGAAGATTGACGAGCGCGGCCCGGCGCGTCGCCTGGGCATAGCCATCGGCCATTGCCACCACGACCGCCTCGTTGAGACCGAGAACATAGGCGATCTCGTCCGGCATCGCCTGCAGCATCGGCAACTCGGTCGAGCCGGGATTGCCGAACAGGGCGTCCACCCCGAAGTGGCGGAAAATGGCATAGGCCGCGTCGCGCACGGTAGGCATGGCTGTCGGCTTCCGTTCGTTTTTAGAGGTTGAACCAGCGCTCGGCGTTGGTCTGGAAGAATTTCTTCTTGAGCGCCGGGGTGATGTCGAGATTGTCCATCGCGCGGACCTCGGCCTCCTCGACCTGGTAGGGATAGTCCATCGCATACATGACGCGGTCTTCCCCGACGACCTGTTGGGCGAAGCGCACCGCCGGTTCCCACGCCATGCCGGAATTGGTCACCAGCACGTTGGAGCGCATATATTCGGCGATGGTCTTCTTGAGCGGCTTCAGCCGCGCGTAGCGCTTCGAGCGCACGCCGGCCTGGTGCATGTAATCGAGCCGGTAGAGCCAATAGGGCAGCGCCTCGCCCATGTGACCGACCATGATCTGGAGATCGGGATAGCGATCGAAGATGCCGGTGGTGATGAGCCGGAGCAGGTGCATGCCGGTATCGACGCCGAAGCCAAAGACCGCGCCGTCGAGACCGGCCTCGAGCATCGGATCGATCATGGCATCGGGCGGCGTCGAGGGGTGGATATAGAGCGGCTGGCCGACCTCGGCGAGCGCGCGGAAGATCGGATCGAACCGGGCATCGTCGAGATATTCGCCCTTGGTGTGACTGTTGATCTGCACGCCCTTGAAGCCCAGCTCGCGCGCGCCCCGCCTGATCTCGTCCGCCGACCAGGCCGGGTCCTGCGGCGCGACGGTGGCCATGCCGATGAACCGGTCGGGATAGGCGGCGCAGCGCTCGGCCAGGAAATCATTGGCGCGGCGCGCCACGCCCTTCGCCTCGTCGAGGTCATGGAATGGCTGCACGCCGGGCGAGGTGAGCGCGAGAACGGCCTTGTCGATGCCGTGCGCATCCATGTCGGCGATGCGGCGCTCGCCCATGTCGAGCAGGCGCTCCATCACCTCGACCGTGCGCGGCGAGGGCGATTGGCCGTAAAAGCCCCAGAGCGAGGCCATACCCTTGTCGGCGGTACCATCGCGCACCATGCGCAGATAGACATCCACCTGCTCTTGCGTCGCGAACGCCTCTTCCGTGGCGATGCGGAGATAGCCGCGATCGCCGCCCGTCTTCAATTCATGGCTCATCGGGGCCTGTCGTCCTTGTCCGTTCGTGAATTGACCGGCCGAAGCCGGCAGCCGGCGGGGTGCGCTGCCGCCCCCGCCGGCCTCGTGCATCAGAAGCTCTTCTTGAGCGTCATCGCCCACTGGCGCGGACGGCCAGGCTGCGCGTTGGCAACGCCGGTCGTCACCGAGACTTCGGAGGCGGTGAGATAATAATAGGTGTCGAAGAGGTTGCTGACCTCCAGCGACGCCTCGATGTCCCGCTTCGCATTGCGCCAGGTCAGCCGCGCATTGGCGAGCGTGTAGGCATTGATCCGCGTGCGCGCCGAGTTGACCGCGGCGCCCCAGATCGTCGACTGGTACGCGATGTCGAAGCGCGGCGTGATCGAGCCGATCGCGCCGATGCCGAGCTCATACTGCACGCCGGCGCTCCACTTCCACTTGGGCGTATAGGGCGGCACCATGCCGTACTGCACGCCGTTGGGGTTGCCCACGCCACCGGCCTGGGGGGCGATGCTCTTGTAGGTGAAGTCGGTGTAGCTGGCCGCTGCGTCCAGCATGAAGCCGTCGAACAGGCGCACCGAACTTTCCGCCTCGAAGCCCTTGATACGCGCGGTGCCGACATTGGCCGGCATGGCGCAAGGGATGGTGACGCCGGGCGGGTTGTATTGCGGACAGCTGTTCAGCGTGAGCTGGATGTCCTTGTACTTCGAGGTGTAGGCGGCGAGGTTCAGGCGCACGCGACGATCGAACAGATCGCTTTTCACGCCCACTTCCCAGGTCGAGAGCGTCTCGGGATTGAAGGACACGACCTGCGAGGCCGCATAGGGTCGCGGGTTCACGCCGCCGCCCTTGAAGCCGGTCGACCACTGGACATAGGTGTTGATGCGCGGGGTGATCTGGTACGAGATATTGGCGCGATAATCGACATTGTCGCCGCTGTAGTTGCCGGTCTTGCCGTCGAGCGTGGTGTACTGGCCGCCCAACAAATTGCCTGCGCGGTCGCGGCGGCGGAAGGTGTAGTTCTTCTCTTCCTTGGTGTAGCGCAGGCCGCCGGTCACGGTGAGTTCGTCGGTGAGATCATAGGCGGCATGCACGAAAGCCGCGCGGCTGTTGGCCGGCACCGGATCGCCCGAGACGAAGACCAGCGCAGGCACCGCGTAGCGGATGTCCTGGCGCGAGACGTAGAAGCTCTTCTGGTCGATCATGTAGCCGCCGATGGTGTAATGCAGGCGGTGGCCCAGCGTGTCGCCGGTCAGGCGCAGCTCGTTGCTCCAGGCGTGGAAATAGACGTTGTTGGGTCCGCCGAGGACAACGGACATCGGCGAGAGGTCGTCCTCGTTGGAGAAGGTCTCGTCATATTTGCGATAGGCGGTGATGCCGACCAGCTGGACATTGTCCGCCAGCTTCCACTCGAACTGGCCGGAGACGCCCCAGCCCGTGTAGCTGAGGCGACCGGGGATGGTCGACGCCTGAAGCGCGCCGTCGGCTGGCGAGGTGTAGGTCGAATAGTTGCAGTAGCGTCCGCAGATGAACCGGGAATCGAACGGTATCGGCGTCGGGAAGGGGTTCACGTCACCCGCGCCCTTGTAGTTGGCATAGGTGAGGACGCCGCCCGCAATCTCGTGCTTCTCGGAAGTATAGTCGCCGATGATGTTGACCTCGAAGTTGCTCGAGGGCTTGTAGCGCAGCGCGCCGCGTGTCGCCCAATAGCCGACCTCGCCCTGGCGCGAGAGGACGCAGTCTCCGGCGTCGCGCGTGGCGGGAATGCCTTGGCCGGGATGGTCGCAGCCATAGTCGCGGCGCTCGATATAGCCGTCTTGCGTGCGCGTGACGCCGGTCAGGCGGAGCGAGAGGTCCTGGGTAATGCCAAGATCGACGGCGCCGCGCAGATCGAAGCGGTTGGCCGAGCCATAGGTGCCCGAGATATAGCCGCTATTGTCGCCGGTCGGGCGCTTGGAATAGAGCTTGATGGCGCCGCCGATCGAATTCTTGCCGGCGAGCGTGCCCTGCGGGCCGCGCAGCACCTCGACGCGGTCGAGATCGAGCAGGTCGAGGATCGAACCGGTGAGCGTCGAATAATAGACGTCGTCGACATAGACGCCGACGCCCGGCTCGAGCGCGGGGTGGAAGTCGAACTGGCCGACGCCACGGATGTTGGCGGCGAGCGACGACCCATAGTTGGCCGAATTGGGCTTGAGCGTTACCGACGGAGTCTGCGCCGCGACGTCGGCGATCGACACCTGGCTGCGGGCCGCCAGCATCTCGCCCGATACGGCGGTGATGGCGATCGGCGTGCGCTGCAGGTTCTGGCGCCGGAACTGCGCCGTGACGACGACTTCCTCGACCTTGCCTTCTTCCGCCGCCGGGGCAGCCTGGGCCGTACCGTCGGCGGCCGGGGCCTGCTGCGCGAAGGCCGCCGGCGCGCTCGCGCAGGCCAGGGCCAGCAAGCCCGCCGACTTGAGCAAAGTAGATGTAGTTGTTTTCATTGAACCCTCTCCCTTTTTCGACTGGATGTGAAACATTGACCCCGGTGCCTGTTCAGGCCGGTCGGGTTTGGTGCCCGGCCCGGCGTGCGATGAGGCTGGCGAGAAGCAGCACGATCGCCAGCGTGGCCGCCGGGATCAGGAAAAAATGGCCGCCCTGGTCGAGACCCGCGATCGCGGCGAGCGAACCGATCATCGGCCCCATGATCGCGCCGATGCGCGCGATGCCCAGCGCCCAGCCGAGCCCGGTCGCGCGGCTTTCCGGCGGATAGAGCGCGCTTGCCGCGCCGTTCACGCCATTCTGGATGCCGGTCACGAAAAAGCCGGCACAGGCGATGAGGAGAACCGTCACCGCGCCGCCGACCGGGAGAGACGCGAGCGCGAGCATGGTCAGCGCCGCGCCGCCCGCAAATGTGGCGACCGAATACCAGCCCGCGCGACGCAGCCACAGGCTCGCCACGACACCGCCGGCCACGCCACCGGCATGGTAGCCGGTCGTGACCAGCGCGGCGCCCGAAGCCGACAGCCCCGAACCCTTCATGAGCAGCGGGATCCAGCTGGAGAGCAAATGGATGTTGAGCGCGATGAAGACGAACATCAGCCAGACGATCAGCGTGGTCGTGCGCAGCGCCGGGGCGAGGATGACGGTGATCGCCCGGTGCGGCTTTGGCGCGTTGTTGCGCGCCACGGGAACGACCTCGCGCAGGGCGATCGCAATCGTCGCGGCGATGACGAGCGGCAGGACGCCGCCGACGACGAAGAGCCCCTGCCAATGATAGGCCGGCAGCACGCGGGCTGCCGTCATGCCCGCCACCGCGCCGCCCAGCGTGATGCCGATGCCCGCGAACGCCGTCGCGCTGGCGTGACGCGGGCCTTCGTAAAGCGCACCCGCCATGGCGAGGCCGTTCGGCATCACCACGCCCAGGCCAAGACCGATGAGAAAGCGCAGCACCGCAAGCTGCTCGGCCGAGGTTGCGGCGGCCGCCGCCAGCGAGAGCAGGCCATAGGTCGCGCTGGCGATCACCACGACGCGCTTGCGCCCGTACCGGTCGCCGAGCGGTGCGAGCAATGTCGCCCCGACGAGGATGCCGAACAGGCTGGCGCTCAATAGCGGCCCCAACTGGGCGCGCGTGATGCCGAAGGCCGCCATGATCGAGGGACCGGCGAGGTTGGCCGTCTGGAGATCGAAGCCCTCCACCATGAGGGCGAGGATGACGAGCGCGAGTCCCAGCCTGCGTTCGCGCGGCGGGCTGCCGGTCGCGGGCTCCGTGGCCGCCATTGCATCTCTCCTACACGATCTGTCTTCGTTGCTGTAATTAGAACACAGGGTCTAGTTTGAGCGCAAGCGCAAACTTGCGGTGCCCTTGACGACCGCGCCGAACGATGGACAATAGTGGCATGTCCGCCACAGGCAGTGCCGTCCCACTCACGCCCAGACCACCCGTGCAACGCCGCAGCCTCACCAGCCATCGGCAGATGGTCGAGGGAGCCCTGCGCCTCCTTGACGAGAGGGACATCGATCAGATCTCGATCCGCGACATCGTCGGCGCATCGGGCACCTCTACCGGCAGCTTTTACCACCGCTTCGGCACAAAAGATAATTTTTTCAATTACTTGATCGACAACATGCTGGAGCGTCGCGAGAGTAGCGCAATGCTGGAGCTCGACGATCCGTCGATACCTTTCGATACGCTGCCCGAAATCCTCGCCCGCAGTGCGATGGCCAACTTCCGGCGCCACCGCGGTTTGCTGCGCTCGGCAATCCGCCGTCACATCGCCGGCGACGATTGCTGGAACCGGATCAGCAAGATGTCCCGCCGCATCGTGAGCCGCTATCTGGAACGCGCTGCCGCGGCCGCTGGCCGCCCACTGGACGCGGGCGAAGCGGAGCGCGTCTATTTCGCCTTCGTGTGGCTCTACGGCCTGCTCGCCTATCGGACGCTCGGCCTGAATTCGATCCACGGCTATGCGATGTCCGACCAGTCATTCGAGGACGAGACGATCCGCAATTTCCGACAGCTCATCGACCAGGCGCTGCCGGCGGACGCCCCGCATGAAAAGAGCCTGCGCTGAGCGCTTGAAGGCCATTGGCCATATCCCCGCGCGCCCAGCCATCCGGGCAAGACCCTCTCCGGCGGCAGGGCGTCGGGTGGCGGCCCACAAGCCGGCGTCGACGGCCGTAGCGGTGAAAGGTCGGGAATGGGCCGCCCCCTGCCCGGCCGGCCTCCCCCACGCGACATTGCAAAGCGTCAGCCCGTAGATTATGTATGGCCTTATGTACGGTAACAATTCTCCAGCCGAGGTCGAGATGGTCAGCGAGCCCCAACAACGCACAAAGCTGGGATGGATTTTGGAGGCTGGCTGGAAGGGGCTTTGCCCGCGCTGCGGAAAAGGCCATATGTTCAAGGCATGGTTGAAGATTTCCGACCGGTGCGAGGTTTGCGGACTGGACTATGGCTTCGCCGCGCCCGATGACGGCCCGGCGTTCTTCTCGCTGTGCATCGTCGCCTTTCCGCTGACCTTCTTCATTGTATGGCTTCAGGTAACATACAGCCCGCCCTTGTGGGTCCACATCGTGACATCGGCGCCGCTCATGGCGATCGGCTGTGTCCTGCCGCTTCGCCCGATCAAGGGGTGGCTGGTCGCGTCGCAATATGTGAACAAGGCGCATGAGGCCGGCACGGCGCAGCTATGGGCCCGGCTGAACGGCCGGACGGTGGAAAAGGGCAAGACCGCATTTGATGACTGACCGCTGGCTTCCCGACCTCGGCCAAACGACCGGCCCGAAATACCGCGCCATCGCGGACGCGATCGCGGCGGCCATCGACGGCGGCACGCTGCGCCATGGCGATCGGCTGCCGGCGCAGCGCGAGGTCGCGGCGGCGCTGGGCGTCGACCTGACGACGGTAACCAAGGCCTATGACGTGGCGCGAAGCCGCGGGCACATCGCGGCGCGCGGCCGCGCGGGGAGCTTCGTGCTGTCGCGCGACGCCGTGTCGTCGAGCGAGGCGCCGGCGATCGACACGGCGATGAACATGCCGCCCGAAATCGACGGCCGATTGCTCGCACGGGCGATGATCGAGGCAACGGAGGCGTTGCTCGGCGCACCCGCGACACCCTCCCTGCACTATCAGCTTTCGGGCGGCGCGCCGCATGCCCGGGCCGCCGGCGCCGCTCTGCTCACCAGCCTGGGGATGCCCACCGCCGAGGAACAGGTGATCGTCACGGCGGGCGGCCAGAACGCGCTGCACGCCATCGTCGGCGCGACGCTGCGCCCCGGCGATGTCGTGGCGTGCGGTCGCCATGTCTATCCCGGCTTCACGGCATTGGCGCGGCGCTTCGGCCTGCGGCTGGCGGCGCTGCCCGCGCTCGGCGCCGCGGAGCTGACGATCGCCTGCCGCGAGCACCCGGTTCGCGCGCTCTATGTGGTGCCGACCAACGACAACCCGACCACGACGACCGTGCCGGGCGACGAACGGAAAGCGTTGGCCGAGGTCGCCGCGCGCCACGGTGTCATCATCATCGAAGACGACGCCTATGGCGCGCTGTCGAGGAGCCCGGTGGCGACCTTCGCCGCCCACGCGCCCGAATCGACCTGGCATGTCGCCAGCATGTCCAAGATATTGTCGCCCGCCCTTCGCGTCGCCTTCGTCCGCGCGCCCGGCGTGGGCCACGCGCTGCGGCTGGCGGCGGACGTGCACGAGACCGCGATCATGGCGCCGCCGATCAATGCGGCGATCGTCGCCGCGTGGCTCGCGGACGGCACCTTCCAGCGCCTGGTGGACGCGATGCGCGCCGAGGCGGAGGCACGACAATCCATCGCGCGGGCGGCGCTGGGCGGGACGGAGTATTTCGCTCATCCGCAGGGCTATCACATCTGGCTGCCGTTGCCGGAACACATCGCGGCGACCGACCTGGCCGGCCGGATGTCTCCGTCAGGCCTGTCGATCGTCCCGTCGCACAGCTTCGCGGTCGACGATCATGACAGCGGGAATGCGGTCAGGGTCTCACTGGGCGGCCCGATCGACCGCGAGCGGCTGGGCCGCGCGCTGCGGCTGCTGCACGGCCACATCACCTCACCCGCCGAGCGACCCGCGCCGATGGTGTGAACGACCGCGACCCTCTGGCCGCCCCGGCGAAGGCCGGGGAAGCGGGGAGAGATGCAACGATAAAGGTCGGATTTTCCGCAGGATACCCTTAGAAAATCAGCTTGCCGCCGACGACGGCGAGCGTGCCGGCGAGGATCGGGCGCAGCACACGATCTGAGACGCGCGTCGAGAGCAGGCTGCCGGCGATGATCCCCGGCACCGAGCCGGCGAGCAGCGAAAGCAGCAGCCCGGCATCGACCGAGCCCATCGCCCAATGCCCGGCACCGGCGATCAGCGTCAGCGGCACGGCATGGGCGATGTCGGAGCCGACGAGCTGGTTGGTCGGCAGCTTGGGGTAGAGGATCAGCAGCGCCGTCATGCCGAGCGCACCGGCACCGACCGACGACAGCGACACCAGCACGCCGAGCACCGCGCCGAGGAATACCGTCATCCGCCCGATCGAGCGGTCGGGCACGCGGTCGAGCGCATGGCCCCAGCGCGCCATGATCTGCGTGCGGAAGAACATCGCCGCGGCGGTGGCGAGCAGCGCCATGCCGAGCGTGACGGTGACGAGCCGGTCGGTATGGTCATATTGGCCGCCGAAGACGCGCATCGCCCATAAGGTGAGCAAGGTCGCGGGCACGCTGCCCAGCGCCATGCGTCGCACGACCTTCCAGTCGATCGTCCGGCCGAAACCGTGGACGACGGTGCCGACGCTCTTGGTCGCCGAGGCGTAGAGCAGGTCGGTGCCAACCGCGGTGACGGGGTGAAAGCCGAACAGCAGGACGAGCAGCGGCGTCATCAGCGAGCCGCCGCCGACGCCGGTCATGCCGACGAGCACGCCCACGGCCATGCCGGCGAGCGAATAGAGCGGATTGAACACCAAGTCGCTCATCACGGACCATCCCTGCCGTCGCAATCCACCCGGCCGAATCGCCTGGCCCGCGCCGTTTTTCTCCCATCCCGCCATAGCGCCGGTTGCGCGAGGTAGAAAATCTCGTTGCGACAATGGCACAGCTGTCGGCGCGCCACTGCCGGCCTGCGGCGGAGAGAGGCGATTCCGCGCCCGGCAGAAGCGTCGCCGTCCGCGCGGCGGCGATCGCCGCAGCCAGTCACATGGGGCCCGGCGGCCCAACGCGAGATAATGGTGGCTATGGCGTCGTCAGAAAGGCCATGGTTGAGACCGACCAAAGCGTATCGCGCGATGATCCCGACTATGAAGCTGAATAATATTACGTCATCGAAATTTCAGCCCCATTGCCTGGGCAAAAGGCGATGGCGCTCGCCGCCGTTCGGCCAGACAGGGCGCGCGCGCCCTACCCCGCCGCGAGGCAGCGATAGATCCGCTCATCCTCCATCATCGCGACGTTGAAGCGCATATGGCTGGCGGCACTTTGCGCCGCGCTGAAGAGATTGCCGGGCGCGAAGACGATATGCTCCGCCGCGCCGCGCCGGGTGAGCTCGAGCGCGTCCACGCCATCGGGCAGGCGGCACCACAGGAACAGCCCGGCGTCGGGCCTTATCACCGGCGCTATGCCGATCGCCGCGAGCCGGGCGATGGTGCGCTCGCGGGCCACGCCGAGCCGCACGCGCAGCCGCTCGATATGTCGGCGATAATCGCCATCGACCAGCACGGCATGGACCAGCTCGGCGTTCAGCGCACTGCCCGACATGCCGGTGGCGATGCGCAGGTCGGTCAGCGCGGCGACCCAGTCGCGCCGCGCGGCGATGTGGCCGCAACGCACCGCGCCCGACAGCGACTTGGAAAAGCTGCCGACGCGGATCACGCGGTCGAGCCCGTCGAACGCCGCGAGACGCGGCGCCGGGTCGTGCTCGAAATCGGCATAGATGTCGTCCTCGACCACCACCATGTCATGCGCCTCGGCGAGCTTGAGGATGCGGTGCGCGGTCGGCGCCGAGAGCGTCGCCCCGGTCGGGTTGTGGACGCCCGAATTGGTCAGATAGAGCCGCGGACGATGCGTCGCGAGCGCATCGGCAAAGGCGGCCAGGTCGGGGCCGGTCGCGCCATAGGGCACGCCGACCACCTTCGCGCGGTGGGCGCGCAGCAGCGCGTGGAAATTGAAATAGCACGGATCGTCGACCAGCACGGTGTCGCCTGGCTCGATCAGGAAACGCAGCACCAGATCGATCGCATGGGTGGCGGAGTCGGTGAGCAGGATCTGGTCCGGGCCGGCCTCCACCCCCTGCTCGATCAGCCGCCGCGCCAGCACGCGCCGCAGCGCCTCATGGCCTTGCGGCGGGCCGTAATCGGTCAGGCCATCGGCGGTGCCGCGCGCGATCTGGCGCAGCGCCTTCCGCACCAGTTGGTCGGGCATCCAGTCATCGGGCAGCCAGCCGCAGCCCGGCTTGAGCGCGCCGGGCGCGTCGCCGAGCGAATGGCGCAGCGTCCATAACGGATCGACCTGCAGATCGCGCGACGGGCCGGCCTCGGCCAGCGTCAGCGGGGCGAGCGGCGCGGCGACGAAGAAACCCGCGCCGGGGCGCGAGCGGATCACGCCCTCGGCGGCGAGCCGATCATAGGCCTCGACCACCGTCGATTTGGAAAAGCCCGAGGCCTGCGCCATCGCCCGCACCGAGGGGAGGCGCGCGCCGGGCGTCAGTACGCGCCGGTCGATGCGCTGGCGAACCTGCCGCATGACATCTTCGGTGCGGGTCAGCCCCGCTGCTGCATTGGCCACTGTATTGCTCACCATATCATGACAGTTCGTCGGAATTGTACTGTATCGTCCCTGTCGAGGCGAGTCACTTCGCGTCATGGCGCCGCGTGACACGCAACCAGCGAGGTGCATCATGACCCATTCCCCAAGGAGCCTGTGTGGCGCGGCGCTGTTGGCCGCGCTGCTGCTCTGCACCGCACAGGCCGCCAGCGCGGCCGACCGGCCCGGCGAGGTCACCGAATCGGTGACGCTGCGTGGCGTGACCCGCAACCCGGCAACGCCGCGCGCCGCGACGCGCCTGCTCCACCGCATCGGCGATGCCGCCATGCTGACGTGCGGCGCGTCGGCGACGAGCCTTGCCGACATGAAGCAGGCAGTGCGCGCCTCGCCGTGCTGGCGCGACAGCGTCGCCGAGACGGTGCGGCGGATCGACGATCCGCTGCTTTCCGCCGCCCATGCTCGCCATCGCCGGTCGTGATCGGCTACACCCGCAACCTGCTCGCAAGGAACATATGATGCCCGATTTCCAGCTCGTCGATGTCTTTGGCCAGGGACGCTTCTCGGGCAATCCGCTGGCGGTGATCAGCGGCGGCGATGATCTCGACAGCGAACAGATGATGGCGATCACGCGCTGGCTCAACCTGTCCGAGACGAGCTTTCTGCTGCCGCCGACCGAGCCCGGCGCCGATTACCGCGTGCGCATCTTCACGCTGGAGCGCGAGCTGCCCTTTGCCGGCCATCCGACATTGGGAAGCTGCCATGCCTGGCTGGCGAATGGTGGCGTGGCGCGCGGCGGCGACACGATCGTCCAGCAATGCGGCGCGGGGCTGATCCCGATCCGCCGCGCCGACGAACGGCTGGCCTTTGCCGCGCCGCCACTGCTCCGTTCGGGGCCGGTTGACGAGGCCGATCTGAAGCACGTCATCGAGGTGCTGGGGATCACGCGCGATGCGGTGGTCGATGCGGCCTGGGCGGACAATGGGCCGGGCTGGATCGCGGTGATGCTCTCATCGGCGGAAGACGTGCTGGCACTGCAACCGCGCCTCCCCCGGCCGGAACGCGTCGAGATCGGTGTGGTCGGGCCGCATCCGGCGGGCAGCGACACCGCGTTCGAGATCCGCGCCTTTTTCAGCGACCAGCATGGCACGCTGATCGAGGACCCGGTGACCGGCAGCCTCAACGCCTCGGTGGCGCAGTGGCTGTTCGCCTCGGGCCGGGCGCGGGGCGGCTATATCGCCGCGCAGGGCACGAAGCTGGGCAGAACGGGGCGCGTCCATGTCGAACAGGATGGCGACACGGTGTGGATCGGCGGCGCGACGCAAACGCTCTTCGAGGGCAAGATGGGTTGAGCCATTGCCGACGCGAGCGATGACGGATTTTTCACTTGTCCGCGACCAGCGGAGATGGTGCCGTTGGCTCGTGGTGATGCGGAGGTGGCGGATGCGCGGGCAATGGATCGCCGGATTGATGCTGTGCGGCTGTCCGGCCGCGATCGCCGCCGCCGCGCCGGGCGATGGCGAGCGCTTCGGACAGGTTTGCAGCGGCATCGAGACGGTGCAATATGGCAAGCAGGCGCCGCAACGCGCGATCTACACGATCGCGCTCAGCATCGACCTGGTCGGCAAGCGCTATTGCCATGCGACCTGCGGCCGCGACCAGACCTATCCGATCGCCGACGCGGCCTCCTCGCCGCTCCTGCTCGCCGATCTCGATGCACCGGGACACATGCGGCACATCGTGCTGGACCGAAGCGCGGCGCGGCTGACCGATGACCAGCGCATCGTGATGGGGCCGATCGTCGTGGTTCGCCATGCGAAGGCGACCTGCGTGCCCGGTCCGTTCAGGGAGCCGCCGGCACCGTAGCGCGCGCGACTCTCAATGCCTTTGCCACCCGCACCGGAGCGCGACCGCCCCGGCTTGTCGGACCGCGCCTTTTCCGCTTTTATGACAGAGAGCGAAAAAGGGGCAAATCATGAAGTTACGGTGGATGGCGCTGGCGGCGTCGTGTCTGGTCGCGACGCAGGGTGCCGACGCGCAGTCGCTGCCCGCCCTTGCCGAGCCGTCGATCTCGGCCGACGGCACGCTGATCGCCTTCGCGTCGGGCGGGGACATCTGGGAAGTGTCGGCCGGCGGCGGCGTGGCGCACCCGCTGGTCACCGATGGCGCGACCGACGGGCGGCCGCTCTATTCGCCCGACGGAACGCGGCTCGCCTTCACCTCGACGCGCGGCGGCAGCACCAACATCTATGTGCTGACCTTCGCGACCGGCGCCGTCACGCGCATCACCTATGCCGAGGCGAATGAGGAACTCGACGCCTGGTCGCCCGACGGCAAGTGGCTGTATTTCGCCTCGGGCGCCAACGATGTCGGCCGGGTGCCGGATATCTTCCGCGTCTCGTCCGCCGGCGGCACGCCGATCGAGGTCAGCCGCGAGCGTTATCTCGCCGAATTCCAGGCCGCGCCCTCGCCCGATGGCGGATCGATCGCGCTGATGGCGCGCGGCATCAGCGCGGTGCAGTGGTGGCGCAACGGGCACGCACACATCGACAATAGCGAATTGTGGGTAAAGCCGGTGGCGAGCGGCGCGCCCTATCGCCTGCTGCTCGCCGACGACCAGAAACATGCCTGGCCGATGTGGAGCCGCGACGGCAGCGCGATCACCTTCATGAGCACGAAGAGCGGCGCGGAGAATCTGTGGCGCCTGCCCGTTGCCGGCGGCGCGGCGGTGCAGTTGACGACGTTCGGCGACGGGCGGGTGCTTTATCCGTCGATGGCGGCGAACGGATCGGCGATCGTGTTCGAGCGCAACATGGGCGTGTGGAAATACGATCCGGCATCGGGGGTCGCGGCGCCGGTCGCGATCACGCTGCGCGGCACGGCGGCCGAGACACCGCGGCGGCACGACAATATTTCCAGCTTCACGCGCATGGCGCTGTCGCCCGACGGACAGAAGATCGCGGTGATCGGCCATGGCGAGATCTTCGCGGTGCCGGCCAAGGATGGCGGCGTGGCGCAGCGCATCACCACCAGCATCGGCGCCGAGCGCGAGCTTACCTGGTCGCCGGATTCGCGGCGCATGCTCTACGTCACCGAGCGCGGGCTCGACCATCGACTCGCCGAATATGACGCGCCGAGCGGGCGCGAGACGCTGCTGACCGAACACGGCATCGCCTCGGTGCCGGCCTATGCGCCGGACGGAAAATCGGCCGCCTATGTGCTCGACGATCGCGAGCTGCACCTGATCACCTTCGCCGCGGCCGGCAAGCCGGCGAGCGACCGCGTGCTGTTCACCGGGGCGATCGCCACCGACGAGCATTATGGCCCGCGCCCGACATGGTCGCCCGATGGGCAATATATCGCCTTTCCCGTGACCGACCGGCGCGCCTTCACCAATGTCAGCGTCGTGCCCGCCGCCGGTGGCGCGGCGCGGCCGGTGAGTTTCCTCGCCAATGGCCAGATGGGCGGCATCGCCTGGTCGCCCGATGGCAAGTACATCCTGTTCGACACCGCGCAGCGCAGCGAGGATTCGCGCATCGTGCGCGTCGACCTGTTGCCGCACGTGCCGAAATATCGCGAGGATGCGTTCCGCGACCTGTTCAAGCCGGGCACCCAGCCGGGCACGCCAACGGCGCCGGACGACAGCGCGCCGACCCCCGCCCCGCAAAAGCCGCTGCCGGCGGCCGGCAAGGGCAAGCCGGGCGCGGCGCCCGCCAAACCCAGGGTCGAGCCGGTGACGATCGTGTGGGAAGGCTTGCGCGCGCGGGCGACGATCCTGCCGCTCGGGCTGAGCGCCGACACGCCGGTGATCAGCGCCGACGGCAAGACGCTGGTGTTCAGCGCGAGCGACCGCGACCAGCAGAATCTCTACAGCTACAATCTCGACGAACTCGCCGCCGAACCGCCGGTGCCGCAACAGATCAGCCAGAGCGACAAGCCCAAGGGCGATTTCGCGCTGTCACCCGACGGCAAGACCTTGTTCTACATCGACGGCGGCAAGGTGATCTCGACGCCGCTCGAAGGGCCGAAGCCCAAGCCGGTGGCGATCGCCGCCGACATGGACATCGACTTTGCCGCCGAGAAGCAGATCGTGTTCGACCAGGCGTGGACCGTGCTGGCCCACAAATTCTTCGACAGCGGGTTCAACGGGCACGACTGGACCGCGCTGCGGGCGCATTTCCAGCCGTACATCACCGGGGCACGGACGCCGGACGAGGAGCGGCGGATCATCAATCTGATGATCGGCGAGCTGAACGCCTCGCATTCGGGCATCAACGGCCCGCGGCACGGGCCGGGATCGCTGCCGAGCGATCGGGTCGGCGATCTCGGGCTGCGCTTCGACCGCGATGCCTATGGGGCCGGGCGCGGGCTGATCGTGCGCGACGTCGTGCCGCTCGGGCCGGCAGCGGTCGAGAAGGTGAAGGTCGGGGATCGGCTGACCAGCGTCAACGGCACGCCGATCGGGCCGCACGACAATCTCGATGCGCTGCTGGAAAACACCGTCGCCCGGCGCGTCACGCTCGGCATCGCCGGGGCGACGGGGACCCGCAGCGTGGTGGTTCGGCCGGTATCGGTGTCGGTCGCGGCGGGCCTGCGCTACCGCCAATGGGTCGACGACCGCCGCGCGCTGGTCGCGAAGCTGTCGGGCGGGCGGCTCGGCTATGTCCATATCGCCGACATGTCGTCGGAATCGCTGCGCCAGCTCTATCTCGATCTCGATGCCGAGAACCAGTCGCGCGACGGCGTGGTGATCGACATCCGCAACAATAATGGCGGCTTCGTCCACGGCTATGCGCTCGATGTGTTCGCGCGGCGCAACTTCCTGACCATGACGCCACGCGACCTGTTCCCGGTGCCGGGACGGCAGGCATTGGGGCAGCGCGCGCTCGGCCTGCCGACGGTGCTGGTGACCAACGAATCCTCGCTGTCGGACGCGGAGGATTTCACGGAAGGGTATCGCGCGCTCGGGCTCGGCCAGGTCGTCGGGCAGCCGACCGCGGGGTGGATCATCTTCACCGGCGGCGAATCGCTGATCGACGGCTCCGCCGTGCGCGTGCCGAGCACCCGCATCCGCGACGGGCGCGGCCAGGACATGGAGATGCACCCGCGCCCGGTCGATATCGCGGTCGACCGGCCGCTGGGCGAAACCGAGACCGGGAACGACGCCCAGCTGGCGGCAGCGGTGAAGGCGCTACTGGCGGCGCCTGGACTGGGGGCGAGCAAGCCGGAGTGAGGTAGCGCGCGCGAGCGCGAGGCGAGAGGGACGAAATGCCGACAAGTGCCGATCATCAGGCGTGGAACAACTTCGTCATGCTCAGCGACCCCAACGTGCCCGGCGTTGATGGCGCAAAGCGATCTGCAGCGATTGCAAACCTGTATATGGGCGGCGCGAACAATGGCGGTATCAACGCCTTCCTGACATCACAGTACCAATTCGGGTCGGAAGAAGTCTTGAAGGCGTTGCAGGACCTGGGTGCGACAAAGGCGGCACAGCAGCTTGCCGAAGTCCTGACGGCACTGGGCCAACCGCTGCCGCCGGCTACCGCGGATGAACGCTGGGACGCCCTTGAGCGGCTATGGACGGAAGCGCTGGACGATCTGGACGTTCTGACGGAGGCGGCGGATGCCGAACTGATGCGCGTATTGGAAAGCCATGTGAGCGCGAACGCATCCTATTATGCCGGACTCGCGGAAGATCCCTTCCACGGCTTCAACGTATAGCGTGGCGTGGCCCGGCCGTGTCCGTCGGCCAGACGGCGGCAACATACATGCCGAGTTCCAGCCTGCGCCCGCGTTTCAAGCGCCACCATCTGCTGCCGGGCGCCGGACTTTCCGGTAGCTGTCCGGGCAGCACTACGCCCGGCCAGCCAGCCCCGAGAGATGTGCGAACAGCGCGGCGGTGTTGGCTTCCCAGGTAATGCCTTCGGCGCCGCGCCGCACCGCCGCCGGATCGGGCGGCGATGCGAGCAGTGCGCGGATCGCGGTGGCGAAGGCGGGTGCGTCGCGCGACACGACGCAGCCGTAGGCCGGATCGGTCACCACCTCCCCTGCGCCGCCGGCGGCGGTGATGACGATCGGCGTGCCGCAGGCGAGCGCCTCGACCCAGGCGTTGGCGAGCCCTTCCGACGAGGAGGCGAGCGCCATGACATCGGCGGCGGCGAGCAGGGCAGGAAGCTCGCCATGCGGGATCGCGCCGAGCAGGCGGATGCGGTCGGCGGCGCCCGACGCGGCGATCCGCGCGGCCAGCGCGCTGCGCTCCGGCCCCTCGCCGGCGATGAGCAGCGTCGCGCCGGGAATGGCGGCGACGGCGTCGATGACGATACCGTGCCCCTTGCGCGGAATCAGCGCGCCGAGCGACACGACCAGCGGGCCAGCAACGCCGCGCGCCGCCTTGGCCGCCGCGCGATCCGTCGGGGCGAAACGGGCGAGGTCGACGCCGGTATGGTGAACGCGGATGCGTTCGGCGGGCAGGCCGATCGCGGCCATATCGGCCATCATTGCCTCGCTGACGGCGAGCAGCCCGGCAGCGGCCTGCCCGGCGGCGCGGACCTGTGTCGCGGTGGCGGGGGCATGCGCCCAATGGTGAATGTCGGCGCCGCGCGCCTTGATCGAGACCGGCACGCCGAAATGCGCGCCGAGCGCGATGGCGGCAGGGCCGTCGGGGAAGAAGAATTCGGCATCGATCAGGTCGAAGGAGAAGGTGCGGCGGATATCGGCGAGCAACGGTCTCAACGCGCGGACCAGCGCGGCGACATGGAAGCGCCCGCCAGTGCCGGGCAGCGTGGTGAAGCGCGGGCGCGAGGTCTCGACGCCTTTCCAGCTTTCGCGGTGCGGCAGCGCGGCGAGCGGCGCGTAGCGCGCGGCACGGCGGAGCGGCCATGGTGGCAGGCCAAGCGGCGCGACGACCCGGAGATCGACATCGGGGTGGGCGGCGAGGCCCAAGGTCTGGCGCTCGACGAACACCCCGAAATTGGGACGCGTCGCATCGGGGAACAAGGTCGAAAGGGTCAGGACACGCAGCATTGCGGGGGCGGGTGTAGCGCGGGAAGGTTAAGGTGGCGCTGACCTTCCATGCGCCCTCCCCGCTTTTCCTCCCTTCCTTCCCCGGCCAAGGAAGAAAAAAGGGAAGACAGGGAGGAACGGAAAAAAGCTCAGAGCCTTTTGTCCCCCGGATAGGCGAACAGCAGGTCGCTGCCCGCCTCGGCCTGGATCTCGCAGCGTCCTTCGACCGTGAGGCATTCGCCGGCGCGCCAGGCCACGCCGTCGGCGACGCCTTTGCCGGCGAGCGGGACCAGCCAGGCCGTCACCCCTGCCGGCAGTTCCACGACGCGGTGACCGGCGGGCCAGCGTTCGAGGACGAATTTCGGCCCCTCGGCGAGAATCGTGCGATCGTCTCCGGCCGGGGCGGGCGTCGGCAGCGGCACGAACGGCACCGGATCGGCGACCGCGACGCCGGCGTCGAGATGAAGCTCGCGGTCGCTGCCATAATCATAGAGGCGGTAGGTCAGGTCGACATTCTGCTGCACCTCGACCAGCGTCAGGCCCGGGCCGATCGCGTGGATGACGCCCGCGCGCGAATAGATGAAATCGCCGGCCTTGACCGGCTTCCAGTCGAGCAGATGCTCGATCGAGCCGTCGAACGCGGCGGCGCGCAGCGCCTCCTTCGTCATCGGTGCCCTGGTGCCGAGCGCGATCGTCGCGTGCGGCTCGGCAGCGAGAATCACCCACGCCTCGTCCTTGCCGCGGCGGTAGCCGGCGGCGCGCGCGGCGGCATCGTCGGGATGCACCTGGACCGACAATTTCTCGCTGGTGAAGAGATATTTGATCAGCAGCTCGGGCGCCTCGGCGTGCGGGGTCTGGAACCACACCTCGCCGACCGGAGCGGCGCCCGGTGCGGGATCGGCGAAGCCGGGCCACAGATGGCTACGACCCCATGGCTTTTCGACGCGCTTGGTGGCGAGCAGGGTGGCGGACATGTGATGGCTTCTCCGGGTGCGAGCTGGCGAATGCTAGCCGGAACGCGTGGGCGCCGCCAAGTGTCCCCGCCACCCGTATCTCCCCCGTGCCGGGGAGGTATTGAGGAAGGCGCAGAATAACCATTGTTCGGCAATGCGACCCTGCGCTAAGGGTGCCGGCGATGCGTATCCCCTTGTCACGCCCGATCGCGCTGGCGCTTGTCGCCGCCTCCATCCTCCCGATCGCCGGCTGTGCGTCGCGCAGCAAGGGCAAGTCGGACCTGCCTTATGTCGCGCGCGATGTCGGCACGCTCTATTCGGCGGCACGCAAATATCTCGACCAGGGCAATTACAAGCTCGCCGCCGCGTTGTTCGACGAGGTCGAGCGCCAGCATCCCTATTCGGTCTGGGCGCGCCGCGCGCAGATCATGAGCGCTTTCGCTTATTATCTGGCGCATGATTACACCAATTCGATCCAGTCGGCGCAGCGCTTCATCGCGGTCCATCCCGGCAACCGCGACGCGCAATATGCCTATTATCTCGTCGCGCTGGGCTATTACGAACAGATCAGCGACGTCACCCGCGACCAGAAGATCACGCAACAGGCGCTCGATGCGCTGGGCGAGCTGACGCGGCGCTATCCCAATTCCCGATATGCGTCCGACGCGCGGTTGAAGATGGACCTGGTGCGCGATCACCTTGCCGGCAAGGAAATGGAAGTCGGCCGCTTCTACGAGACGCGCGGCCAGTGGCTCGCGGCCACGCTGCGCTTCCGCAAGGTGATCGACGAATATCAGACGACCACGCACGTTCCCGAGGCGCTGATGCGGCTGACCGAGACCTATCTCGCGCTCGGCGTGCCGGCCGAGGCGCAGAAGGCGGCGGCCGTGCTCGGCAACAACTATCCCGGCAGCGTCTGGTACAGCCATGCCTACAAGCTGATGAAGGACCATCCCGTCAAGGCAATGGCATCCGTGCCGACCGGCACGCAGGTGGTGGCGCCCGGCGGACCCGGCACGCCGGGCAGCGATCCGTCCAAGACCACGCCCAAGCCGCCGGAAACCGCCACCGACCATTGAGGTGGGGCTGGCTCCTTTAATATGAGTCACAGCCGATGGCGCAGTTTCAGATAGATTTGCGACCATGCTGACCGCGCTGGCCATTCGCGACGTCGTGCTGATCGAAGCGCTGGACCTCGACTTCGGCGCGGGGCTCGGCGTGCTCACCGGCGAGACCGGCGCGGGCAAGTCGATCCTGCTCGACGCGCTGGGGCTGGCGCTCGGCGCGCGCGGCGAGGCCTCGCTGGTACGGCAGGGCGCCAACCAGGCGGTGGTTACCGCCAGCTTCGACGAGCCGCATGTCGACGGACCGATCGCCGCGCTGCTCGCCGAGAACGGGCTCGACGTCGAGCCGGGCGAGCCGCTGATCATCCGCCGCATCGTCAAGGCGGATGGCGGCAGCCGCGGCTTCGTCAACGACCAGCCGGCATCGGCGGCGCTGTTGCGCGAGCTGGCGACGCACCTCGTCGAGATTCACGGCCAGCATGACGATCGCGGGCTGCTCAACGCGCGCGGCCACCGTGCGCTGCTCGACGCGTTCGCGCGCATCGACACCGCCTCGACCGCGCAGGCCTATCGCGCGTGGCGCGCGGCGAGCGACGCGCTCGCCGCCGCGCGCGCCGAGCAGGACACCGCCGACCGCGACCGCGACTGGCTCGAACATGCCGTCGCCGAACTGACCGCCTTCGCGCCCGAGCCGGGCGAGGAGGAGATTCTCGCAACGCGGCGCGCGGGCATGCAGCGCGGCGAGAAGATCGCCGGCGACCTGCAGACCATCGCCGATCTGCTGGAGGGGTCGGAAGGCGGGCTGGCGCGCTTGCGCCAGGCGGCACGCGCGCTGGAGCGCGTTGCCGGGGATCACGAAGACCTGGCCGAGGCGCTGGCGGCGATCGACCGCGCGATCAACGATGGCGCGCTGGCGCAGGACAAGGTCGATGCCGCCGCCGAGGCGCTGGCATTCGACCCGGCGCAGCTCGAGGCCGACGAGACGCGACTGTTCGACCTGCGGGCGCTGGCGCGCAAGCACCGTGTCCAGCCCGACGCGCTCGCCGCGCTGAGCGAGGAACTGGCCGGCAAGCTGGCGCGGATCGAAAGCGGCAGCGCGGGAATCGCGGCGCTGGAACGGGCCGAGATCATGGCGGCGGCGGCATATGAGGCCGCGGCGCGCGCACTGAGCGAGGCGCGGCTCGCGGCGGCGACGCGGCTCGACGCGGCGGTGAAGGGCGAACTCGCCCCGCTCAAGCTCGATGCGGCGCGCTTCGCGACGGTGGTGGCGCCGTTGCCGCGCGAGGCCTGGTCGGCGGCGGGCAAGGACCGTGTCGAGTTCGAGATCTCCACCAACCCCGGCGCGCCCTTCGCGCCGCTGGTCAAGATCGCCTCGGGCGGCGAATTGTCGCGCTTCATCCTCGCGCTGAAGGTCGCGCTGGCCGAACAGGGCGGCGCCGCGACGATGATCTTCGACGAGATCGATCGCGGGGTCGGCGGCGCGGTGGCGTCGGCGATCGGCGAGCGGCTGGCGCGGCTGGCCGGCGCCACGCAATTGCTGGTCGTGACGCACAGCCCGCAGGTCGCGGCGCGCGGGCGGCATCACCTGCTGATCGCCAAGAGCCATGACGGCATCGTCACGCGCACCGGCGTGACCGCGCTCGACGATGCGCAGCGCCGCGAGGAAATCGCCCGGATGCTGTCGGGCGCGACGGTGACCGACGAGGCCCGCGCGCAGGCCGAGCGACTGCTGGAGACGGCGTGACCGTGACGATGGACTGATCGCGCGACGGAATGGCGTCCGCATCGTCCAACATTTCAGCGCTTATCCTGCATGAACACTTTTCGGGCGGACGGCAACCATCCGCATTTTCGTGCATTTATCAAGGAAGAACAATTACTTGCCGGCAAAAATGGGCTTGCGGGAACAGCGCCGGAACAGCCGTGAGAACAGCGGCGGAACAGCGGAAACAACAGCGCGGCAAACAGCCGGGAACAGCGCCCGGAACAGCCGGCCCGACATCCAATACCAACCATGAGAATGAGCCCCCGCGCCGGTGCGGGCACCGTGGCGGCGCGATCTTAAAGCACCGTCGGTACGAGGGTTGAATCAGCACGCGCTTCCGCGATGCCGCGAGGGCGGTGGCGCGCCGAGTCACCCTGGCGATTTGCCATGACGCGCCTAGAACGGCTGCGTCAGCGTGACCATGATGCGCTTGTCGGGCTTGCCATCCGGACTCTGCTGCGTCGCGGCGTAGACGTTGGCCTGGCCCTGCCCGACCTTCACGCCGATGCCCGGGCCGGGCACCGGGTCATAACGGTGGGTCAGCGGCTTGATGCGGTAGCGTTCGCCATGGTCGATCCGCCCGCACACCACGACATCGCCATCCTCGATCGGCTGGGCGGCACATCGCGAAACCTCGTCGGCGCGAACCGTGGAAACCGCCATCGTCGCGATCGGTGGTCCAGCGATCGCCTGGGCGAGGATCAAGATGGTCAGGCCCATGCTGGCGTCTCCCTCGCGCTGCCGGCAGCGTGACCGAAAAGCGATGCGATATCAACACCCCGGACAGCATCGCCGGAACATGCCCCTTCCCGGCTTGATCGCCGGGCCGGCGCGCCGTAGCGATCGGCCATGACCGCCAGCGCCAACCGCCCCGACGAAACCGAAGCCGAAGCCGCCGCCGAACTGGAACGGCTCGCCACCGAGATCGCGCGGCACAACCGGCTTTATCACGCCGAAGACGCGCCGGAGATTTCCGACGCCGACTATGACGCGCTGGTGCGGCGCAACGCCGAGCTCGAAGCCGCCTGGCCGCAGCTGGTCCGCGCCGATTCGCCGTCGCGCGTGGTCGGCGCCGCGCCCGCCGGGCATCTCGCCAAGGTCGCGCATGCCAAAGCGATGATGAGCCTGGAGAACGCCTTTTCGGCCGAGGAGGTGACCGAATTCGTCGCGCGCGTGCGGCGCTTTCTCAGCCTCGCCGAGGACGCGCCGGTCACGCTGACCGCCGAGCCCAAGATCGACGGCCTGTCCTGTTCGCTGCGCTACGAGCAGGGGCGGCTGGTCCAGGCACTGACGCGCGGCGACGGCGCGGTCGGCGAGGACGTGACCGCCAATGTCCGCACGATCGACGACATTCCCGAACGGCTGGGCGGCGCGGCGCCCGACATCTTCGAGGTGCGCGGCGAGGTCTATATGGCGAAGGCCGATTTCGCCGCGCTCAACGCCCGGCTACTCAGCGAGGCCGAGGCGGCCGGCGACGCCGGCAAGGCGCGGCAATTCGCCAACCCGCGCAACGCCGCCGCCGGCTCGCTGCGCCAGAAAGACGCCAATGTCACCGCCAGCCGCCCGCTGCGCTTTCTCGCGCATGGCTGGGGCGAGGCCTCGGCGGTGCCGGGCGAGACGCAGTTCGACGTGATGCACGCGATCGCGGCATGGGGCCTGCCGGTCAGCGATCTGCTGATCCGCGCCGCCGACAGCGATGCCGCGCTGGCGCATTATGCGCGGATCGAGGCGGAGCGCGCCGACCTGCCGTTCGACATCGACGGCGTGGTCTACAAGGTCGACCGGCTCGACTGGCAGGAACGGCTGGGCGCGGTGGCGCGCGCGCCGCGCTGGGCGCTGGCGCACAAATTCCCCGCCGAACGCGCGCAGACATTGCTCGAACGGATCGACATCCAGGTCGGTCGCACCGGCAAGCTGACCCCGGTCGCGCGACTGACCCCGGTGACGGTCGGCGGCGTCGTGGTGACCAACGCCACGCTGCACAATGCCGACGAGATCGAGCGGCTCGGCGTGCGCCCCGGCGACCGGGTGGTGCTGCAGCGCGCCGGCGACGTCATCCCGCAGATCGTCGAGAATCTGACGCGCGACGAACCGCGCGACCCATGGACCTTCCCGACGCGCTGCCCGGAATGCGATTCCGACGCGGTGCGCGAGGAGGGCGAGGTCGATATCCGCTGCACCGGCGGGCTGATCTGCCCGGCGCAGCGCATCGAGCGGCTGCGCCATTTCGTCAGCCGCGGCGCGCTCGACATCGAGGGGCTGGGCCTCAAGCAGATCGAGGACTTCTTCCATGACGGGCTGATCCACAGCCCGGCCGACATCTTCCGGCTGACCGAGGAGCAATTGCTGCCGCGCAAGAAGGACGGCCGCATATGGGCGACGAACCTGCTCGCCGCGATCGCCGCCAAGCGCGCGCCCGACCCGGCACGCTTCCTGTTCGGGCTCGGCATTCGCCACGTCGGCGCGGTGACGGCGCGCGATCTCGTCAAGGCGTTCGGCACGGTCGAGCAGATCGCGGCGGTGGCGACGCGCGCGCATGACGAACCCGAGGCGCGCGCCGAACTGGAGGCGATCGACGGCATCGGGCCGGTCGTCGCCGAGGCGCTGGTCGACTTCTTCGCCGAGGAGCATAACCGCGTCGCCTGGGCCGACCTCCTTTCGGAGGTGAGCCCGGTGGCGTTCGTCGACGAACGGCGCGAATCGGCGGTCAGCGGGCAGACTTTGGTATTCACCGGCAGCATGGAGACGCTCAGCCGCGACGAGGCCAAGGCGCAGGCCGAGATGCTCGGGGCGCGGGTGGCGGGATCGGTGTCGGCGAAGACCGATATGGTCATTGCCGGACCGGGCGCCGGTTCGAAGTTGAAAAAGGCCGCGGAATTGGGAATTCGCGTGATCGACGAGGCCGAATGGGCCGCGATCGTCGCCGCCGCGAGGTGATGCTTTTTTGCAACGCAATATAATTCGTTAAAGCGTGACGGCGCGGTACAGTTGACTGTCATCCACGCGACATATTTACGGGGCAAAGGCCCGCTCGTGACGCGGTGATGCGAGTGCCGCGGGCAGAACGAGCAGAACGAATCGTCGTTCCAGACGCTCCTCAGGTGGGAAAGACAGACATGAAGACCAAGTTATTCACAGGGGTGGCTTTTGCCGCCATGATGATCCCGGGCGCCGCTTTTGCGCAGTCGACCGGTTCGCAGGATTTCGACCAGGGTGACGTCGTCGTCACCGCCGCGCGCCCGAACAAGGGCATCGCCGGCGTGCAGATTCCCGACTCGCCCAAGGCGAAGGGCGTCCTGACGCAGGAGTTCATCGCGCGCCAGACCCCGGGCAACACGATCCTCGACACGATCAACCTGCTGCCGGGTGTCAGCTTCCAGAACAACGATCCGTTCGGTTCGGCCGGCGGCACGCTGACGATCCGCGGCTTCGACTCGTCGCGCATCTCGCTGACCTTCGACGGTGTCCCGCTGAACGATACCGGCAACTATGCGGTCTATTCGAACCAGCAGCTCGACCCCGAGCTGATCGAGCAGGTCAACGTCAACTACGGCTCGACCGACGTCGACAGCCCGACCGCGGCCGCCTCGGGTTCGACCGTCAACTATCGCACGATCGTGCCGACCGACAAGTTCGGCGTGCGCGTCGTGGGTTCGGTGGGCGACTATAACTTCTTCCGCGTGTTCGGCGTGGTCAACACCGGCGTCTTCACCTCGTTCGGCACCAAGGCGTGGGTTTCGGCCAGCTCGGCCAACAACAACGTCGTGTTCAACGACTTCGGCAAGATCAACAAGTCGCAGTACAATGCGCGGATCTATCAGCCGATCGGCAGCAATGGCGATTTCATCTCGCTGTCGGGCAACTACAACGTCAACCGCAACAACTTTTTCGGTTCGGCGCCGCTGCGCATCGACAACACCATCAGCCCGACCAATCTGACCCCGCGCACCCCGGGCACCGGCTCCAGCAACCGCTTCCCGATCAGCCGTAGCGAACTGCCCTATCATGTCGCGCGCTGCCAGGTCGCTTCCGCCACCTACGGCGTGGCCGACTCGACCAACAGCTGCGGCACCAGCTTCGACGAGCGCTACAATCCGTCGAACACCGGCAATATCCGCTTCGGCTCAAAGTTCACGCTCGCGCCCAGCCTCGTGCTGACGGTCGATGCCAGCTTCCAGTATGTGAAGGCCAATGGCGGCGGCACGGTCACCGGCAAGGAACAGACCAAGACGGTCGGTGGCGTCGCCTATCAGGGCTTTATCGGCGGCTCCTATTATTTCGGCCGCGACCTGAACGGCGATGGCGACACGCTCGATTCGGTAATCGAGCTCGCGCCGAGCCAGACCGTGACGCATCGTTACGGCCTGCTGTCGACGCTGCGCTACGACATCGACGACAACAATACGGTGCGTATCAACTATTCGCACGATTACGGCCGCCATCGCCAGACCGGCGAACTCGCACCGCTGCTGGCCAACGGCTTCCCGACCGATGTCTTCCCGATCAACAGCCCGTTGCATGCCGCCAACGGCACGATCGTCGAGAAGCGTGATCGCCTGTCGTTCGCGACGCTCGACCAGGTGTCGGGCGAATATCGCGGCAAGTTCGGTGGCCTGACGGTCAACCTCGGCGTGCGCGCGCCGTGGTTCAAGCGCGACCTGACCAACTATTGCTTCACCACCAGCGCGAGCGGTTTTGTCGACTGCCTGGGCATCGGCAACACCGCCGCCAACACCACCTATGCGACGACCAATCCAGGTTATGCGGCACCGCAGCAGCGCGTCTACAAGTATAACCGCGTGCTGCCGAATGCCGGCCTGACCTACCGCTTCGCGAACAGCTTCTCGGCTTATTTCAACTATTCGAAGGGGTTGCAGGTGCCGGGCACCGACAATCTGTACAACGCCTTCTACTTTGCGCGGAACAGCCCGTCGGCCAACCCGACACCGGAAACCAGCGACAATTTCGACGCCGGCATCCGCTACACGACCAGCACGGTGCAGGCGGTGCTCAGCCCGTGGTACACGCGCTTCACCAACCGTCTGGCCAGCGCCTATGATCCCGACAGCCAGACCACGACCTATCGCAACCTGGGCCGCGTCGATAAATATGGCATCGATGCCAGCGTCTCGTGGCGCCCGATCCCCGAGGTCACGGCCTATGTGTTCGGTTCGTACCTGAAGTCGGAGATCAAGAACAACGTCTCGCTGGGCACCTGCACCACGACGACGACCGCGAACTGCACCACGATCGGCGCGCCGATCTATGCGCTGACCGCCGGCAAGCGTGAATCGGGTTCGCCGACCTACACCTTTGGTGGCCGTCTGGCTGGCTCGTTCGGCCCGGTCGATCTGGCAATCCAGGCCAAGCGGACCGGTCCGCGTTACCTGAACGACCAGAACCTGCCGAACTTGCAGTGCACCAGCACGGTGGTCAATTCGGCGTGCCCGACCACGGCAACGTCGTATCAGGTCTATCCGGCGAAGACCCCGGCCTACACCCAGGTCGATCTTGACGCCCGTCTGAAGATGGGCTGGGCCGGTCTCAACGACACGACCTATCTGCAGGTCAACGTGCAGAACCTGTTCAACGAATATTATGTTGGCGGTTTCAGCGGTGGCGCGACGACGCAGTACAGCGTGCCGTTCGCACAGATCGGCAGCCCGCGCGCCTTCATCGCGTCGCTCAACGTTCAGTTCTGATCGTCCGAGCAAGGCAGAAAATTGGCCGCCGTCCCGAGGGACGGCGGCCTTTTTCTTGTCCGGCGAAGATCGCGTGGCGGGCCGGCGATCCGGCCCCCGGCGTCAGGCGGCGTGGGCCGCCGCCGCCGCGGCGTAGATCGAGTTGACCGGCCGCTCGAACAGGCGCCCGACCATCGGCTCGAAAAAGCTCAATGGTGCCGTGTCATAAGCGGGGTCGAAGGCGGCCTGATCGTATTTTTCGCAGAATTCGGCGCAGGCGTTGAAATGTTGATGCCCACGATATTTCTCGCGCAGGTCGCGATCGCCGCCGATATAATGGAAGAAATAATAGCCCTGGAACACGCCATGTGTGTTTGCGACCCAATGCAACTGGTCGGACACGAACGGTCGCAGGATCGCCGCGCCGATCTCGGGATGATTGAAGCTGCCGAGCGTGTCGCCGATATCGTGGAGCAGCGCCATCACGACATAGGCCTCGTCGCGCCCGTCACGATGCGCACGGGTCGCGGTCTGCAGCGAGTGTTGCAGCCGGTCGATCGGAAAGCCGCCATAGTCGCCGTCGAGCAATTTGAGATGCGCCAGCACGCGCTGCGGCAGCCCCCTGGTGAAATCGCGGAAATGGCCGGCGATGATGTTCCAGTCGCCCTGCGTCCCCTGCGTCATCGCGCTGAACTGCGCGCGGTCCGGCGTATCGTTCATGGCCATTCTCCCTGGCGTGGGAGAATAGCGTGTTTTGCGCTTGCCGCACAGCCGGGGTAAGGCCGGGACGATGGCACTTCTCACCACGCCCACGATCTTCAAGCGGCCGTTCTTCGAGGACAAGGGCCGTGCCTTCTGGCGCCTCCAGGCGGCCGGGTGGAGCGGCTACCTGATCCTGCGCAGCGTCTCGGCATTGTCGGGCGGGCTGTCGCTCGACGCGATCGTGCCGGTGCTGATCGAATCGATCGTCGGTTATTGCATCACGCTGCTGCTGTCGGCGCTCTACGGCTATTACCGCACCCGCCCGCGTGTCACCGCCATCATCCTGACGGTGCTGACACTGGCGGCGGCCACCCTGCTCTACGCGATCCTCGACGCGTTCAGCTTCTCGATGATGAAGTCGGTCGCACCGGGGCTCAACATCAAGGCGGTGCTGGCGGCGATCTTCCTCAACTTCACCGTGCTGGCCGGCTGGTCGGCGCTGTATTTCGGGATCAACTTCTACCTGATCGTCGAGGCGCAGGCCGACCAGATGCAATTGCTCGAGGTGCAGTCGAGCACCGCGCAACTGGCGATGCTGCGCTACCAACTCAACCCGCATTTCCTGTTCAACACGCTCAATTCGATCTCGACGCTGGTACTGCTCAAACAGACCGAGCGCGCCAATGCGATGCTCAGCCGGCTGTCGTCGTTCCTGCGCTACACGCTCGCCAACGAACCGACCGCGCATGTCACGCTGGCGCAGGAGGTCGAGACGCTGAAGCTCTATCTCGAAATCGAGAAGATGCGATTCGAGGACCGGCTGCGCCCGAGTTTCGACATCGACGCGCGGGTGGCGAAGGCCCGCCTGCCCTCGCTGCTGCTCCAGCCGCTGGTCGAAAATGCGATCAAATATGCCGTCACGACGCAGGAGGATGGCGCCGAAATCGCGGTCGTCGCGCGGCTCGCCGGAGACAGGGTGCAGATCGCCGTATCGGACACCGGACCGGGGTTGCACGAAATGAAAGCACGCCCATCCCTTTCAACCGGGGTCGGCCTTGCCAATATAAGGGAGCGACTGGCGCAGGCATATGGCCCCGACCATCGCTTCGAAACGCGGTCCATTCCGGGCGGCGGGTTCGGAGTGGAAATTGAAATTCCGTTCCAGCTCGCGGAACCGACAAGAGAGGTCGCATGACGATTCGAACGATTTTGGTGGATGACGAGCCGCTGGCGATCCAGGGCCTCGAACTTCGCCTGCAGGCTTTCGACGATGTCGAGATCGTCGAGAAATGCCAGAATGGCCGCGAGGCGATCCGCGCGATCAAGACGCACAAGCCCGACCTGGTGTTCCTCGACATCCAGATGCCCGGCTTTGACGGCTTTTCGGTGGTGCAGGGGCTGATGGAGGTCGAGCCGCCGCTGTTCGTCTTCGTCACCGCCTATTCCGACCATGCGCTCAAGGCGTTTGAGGCACAGGCGGTCGATTATCTGATGAAGCCGGTCGAGGAATCGCGCCTTGCCGACACGCTCGACCGGGTGCGCCAGCGCCTGACCGAGAAGCGCGGCGTGGAGGAAGTCGAGAAGCTGCGCGAGGTGCTCGCCGACGTCGCGCCCGAGGCCGCCGCGGAAATCGCCGATGGCGGCGATTCGGTGCAGGCCAATCGCTTCGAAAAGCTGATCAACATCAAGGATCGCGGGCAGATCTTCCGCGTCGATGTCGACACGATCGAGCGGATCGACGCCGCCGGCGACTATATGTGCATCTATACCGGCGACAACACGCTGATCCTGCGCGAGACGATGAAGGATCTCGAAAAGCGCCTCGACCCGCGCCGTTTCCAGCGCGTCCATCGCTCGACGATCGTCAATCTCGACCTCGTCAAGGAAGTGAAGCCGCACACCAATGGCGAATGCTTCCTGGTGCTGGCGTCGAACGCGCAGGTCAAGGTTTCACGCAGCTACCGCGACGTCGTCGCGCGGTTCGTGCACTGAGCCGACGCGCCTTTCCCCGGCGCGAGCGGGAATTCGCCCGTCCGCCGAGCAAAGGCCTTGGGAAAAGCGCCAATCTGGGTTAATCGTCGCGGCGCTTTCTGCGGGGGCGGAGCGAGACCGATGAGCGACAGACCTGGCATCTTCACGCGGCTGCACCGGCCCGGCGACCCGCTGATATTGTACAATGCCTGGGACGCGGGCAGCGCCCGGGCGGTGGTCCGCGCGGGCGCCAGGGCGGTCGCGACGGGCAGCTGGTCGGTCGCCGCGGCGTGGGGCTATGACGATGGCGAGCAGGTCCCGCTGGAGCTGGTACTGACCAACGCGACGCGCATCGCCGACGCGGTCAGCGAGCCGGTGACGATCGATTTCGAGGGCGGCTATGCCGTCGCGCCCGAGGAGGTGGCGACCAACATGGCGCGGCTCGCGCGCACCGGCGTGGTCGGCTGCAATTTCGAGGACCAGGTCGTCGGCGCCGCCGGCCTGCACGCGATCGACGTCCAGGCGCGGCGCATTGCCGCCGCGCGACACGGCGTCGGCGCGGCCTTCTTCATCAACGCGCGCACCGACATCTTTCTGCAGGCGCCGCAGGGCAGCCATGATGCCGCGATGGTCGACGCGGCGATCGCGCGCGCGCACGCCTATGCCGCGGCGGGCGCGAGCGGATTTTTCGCCGCCGGCCTTGCCGACCTCGCGCTGATCGGGAAGCTGTGCGCGGCGGTGCCGTTGCCGGTCAACGTCATCCCGCTGCCCGGTGGCCCCGACGTCCGCGCGCTCGCCACCGCCGGCGTGGCGCGGATCAGCTATGGACCGCGCCCCTATCGCGCGATGATCGAGGGCCTGGAGGAAGCGGCGCAGACGGCCTTCAACTGGGATGTCGACCCGACCCCACCGCCGCCGCCCGGCCGCTCTAGTCCGCCGCCGCGTCCCCGGCGGGTCGCTCGAACCAGGCCTCGACTGGCCCAGACAGCTTGAGCGTCAGCGGTTGACCGTGGCGGTCGACCTTCTTGCCCAGCGCGACGCGCACCCAGCCTTCCGACAGCGAATATTCCTCGACGTCGTGGCGCACCTGCCCCTTGAAGCGGATACCGATGCCGCGTGACAGGGCGTCCTGGTCGAAAAAGGCGCTGCGCGGGTTGCTGCACAGCCGGTCGGGCGGGGTGTCGGTGATGTCGCTCATGATGGCGCGCGTCATGGCGCAAAAGCGCGGGCATTTCCACGCGAAAACGGCGCGGCATCAATCCCGCGCCGTCTCGCTGCGTCGGGGCGACCGTCAGCGGCAGACGCGGACGCGCACCGGGCGATCATAATAGCGGTCGTAGCGATCCTCGATCCAGCAGCGCCGGTCGTAATAGCCGTTCCGCCGATAGTTCCAGGCATAATAGCCATCGTCGGGATAATAGCCGTGGCCGCGATAATAATAGACGTCATAGTCCGGCCGATAGCCGCGATCGCGATAATAGACGTCACGATCATGGTTGCTGCCCGAGGCGATCGCCGCACCGATCGCCAGCCCGGCGATGCCGCCGATCAACGCGGCGCCGGCGGCGTCGCCGCCGTGATGGCGATAGCCGCCATGCCAACGCTGCGCTTCCGCAGGTACCGCCGCGCTCATCGCGGTCGCGGCGAGCACCGCGCCGAGCCCGATTTTCTTCACTATGCCATTCATGATGAAGCTCCTTCGTTACCAAGCAAACCCCATGTTCCGCGCCCTGACAACGTCGGGTGGGCCAGCTTGTTGCACAGGCTAGGCGAACCGCGCTGAACCGTCATGGAATGCGGCGTTCAGCCGGCGTTTAGGGTCGCGCGGCCGCCGACATGCGAATTTCGTCGCGATGGTGCCACTTCGGCGTTTGTCCGGACCGAAAATGCGCTACCGTTGCCGGTGATGAACGCCGACCGATTCAACCGATTGACGCCACGCCAGGCCGAGTGCCTGCGGTTGCTCGCCCGGCCGATGCGTCCGAAGGAGATCGCGCTCGCGCTCGGCCTCTCGGTGCGGACGGTCGAGGGTTACATCGCCGAGGCGGTCGAACGGCTCGAAGCGAGCGGGTCGCTCGCGGCGGCCCGGGCCTTCGCCGACTGGGAGCGGGCGCAGGGCGTCGCCCCCCCTGCCTCCACCGCCGCCGCCGCCGATGACGAAACACCCCCGCAAAATCTACCCGGGCAGGATTCGCGGGTTGAGCCGACCGGGTCCGACACCGCACCCCAGATGTCGTCCGGCGCATCGGCCTTCGATGCGACGGCCGTCACTGGGAGGCAGGTCACCCTATCGAGCTGGCATCGCAACGCCATCATCATTGCCCTCACCATCGGCACCATCGTTTCGGTGCTGCTGCTCGTCGCGGGCGGCGAGGGTATTGCGGCATTGCGCAACAGCTGGGTCGCCAGTCACCCGCCTACGCATCGATAGCCGCCGGCTCCAACCGGGCGGTAGGGGGAATGGGACATGAAGCATCTGCACAATGAGCGCCTCAACGCCGGTCGCGCCATCGCGACGCCGCTGCACGCGCTGGAAGCGAGTTTCGACAGCGCGATCGGCCATGCCGGCGAACTGATGGTCGCGATGTCGTCGGGGCGCAAACGCGCGAAGCTGTCGGCCGTCTATGGTGCCGACGCCTTCGACGCGCTGGGGGAGACCGCCGCGCGGCTGTTCGCCGGCCGCGCGCAGACGGTCGCGCTGCATCGCTCGCTCGACGAACTGCGCGCCGATCTCAACCTGCCGGCCCGCGCCTATGGCGACGAATCGCACAAGCCCAGCGGCTATACCGGCCTGGCCGCGGGCGAGGCGGGTACCGCATCGGGCGCGCAAGCCGCACCGGCGCTGCGCATCGCGGGCTGAGGGGACGGGGCGGGTGATCCGGCGCTTCCGCCAGGCGCGCCGCGTCACCCGCCGGTTCGACCGGCATGGACCGGCATCGTGAACGGCCCGCTCGATTTCAACATCCTGCAGGCACTGATATCGGGATATGCCTTGTGGCGAGGTGGTGCGCCGGAGCGCTGGGCGGGCGTGTTGCTCGCCCTCGCGGCGGGCGCGACCTACTTCTCCTACACATCGTTCGAAGTGCGCTTTCGTTCGGTCGAAGCCGGGGTTCTGGCCGTCGACCTGACGCTGACCGCCGCCCTGTGGCTGCTCGCACTACGTTCCAACAGGATCTGGCCGATGTTCGTAACGGCACTGCAATTCGCCTCAACCCTCGTGCACATTTCCAAGGCGGTCGACCTGGGCATGTCGCCATGGGCCTATCACTTCCTGCTCAAGCTGGGTGGCTACCCCATCCTGCTCGCGCTGCTCGCCGGCACGATCCGCCACGATGCGCGGCTGCGGCGTTACGGGGTGGACCTGCCATGGGTGGCATGATCAGCCCGGCGATGGCGACGCGGCGCGCCGGCGGCGAGCCGCATCTGCGCGCCACCACCGCGCCGCTGCCGGCCGAGGGCGCGGTTTTCGCCGACCAGCCGGCATGGGACGCGACGCCCGACCTGACGATGGCGGAGCGTGCCCGCGCGATCTACCACGCGCGACGGCGACGCGACGCCATGCTGGGTAGCGCGCAGGCGCTGTTCCACGATCCGGCGTGGGACATATTGCTCGACCTGTTCGTCCATGGCGAGGAGCATCAGCTCGTCTCGGTCTCCAGCGCCTGCGTCGCGTCGACCGCGCCGCTCAGCACCGCGCTACGCTGCCTCAAGGCGATGGAGCGCGCGGGGCTGATCGTGTTCGAGCGCGACCCGTTCGACAAGCGGCGGCGCTTCGTGGCGCTGAGCCGCGCCACGCACCACCACCTGACCGATTGGCTGGCGGAGAATTAGGCGGGCGCTTCATCGCCCGCCGCCCTAATCGAGCGGGCGCGCGGCCAGCGCGTCGTGCACCGGCTTCGCGCGGCGACCGAGCCAGCGCGCCTCGAGCCGTTCCATCGGCTTGCGCAATCTGAGCGCCGGCTTTTCGATATAGGTCCAGGACAGGCCGGCAAATGCCGCGGCGGCGATGGTGCTGGCGACGGTGTTGATCACCGGTGTCTGCGCCCACGGCCCGATCGCCGCGGCGACCGCCTGCTGCATCGGGAAGCCGTAGAGGAAGATGCCGTAGGAATAGTCGGCGCCGCGAATGAACCACAGCCGCCGGCCATTGGTCAGCCCCAGCCATACCGCGACATAGGCCGTGGTGAACGGCGCGAACAGGTCGCCCGATGGCACCACCGAGAGCAGCAGCGCGGAGGCGACCACGGCGCCGACGAACCATGCCGGCGTGCACGGGATACGCTCGCGGAACATGTAGATCGCCACGCCACACAGGAAGGCGACGACCAGCAGGATGCCCGGCAGCGGACCGACCACGTAGAGCAGCGTGCCGTTCTTCCACAGCTTGATCGCGCCATAGCCCAGCGCGATCGCCGCCGCCGCCAGCGGCAGCAGGATCGGCCGGCGCTTGACCCCGATCACCGCCAGGCCGGCGAGCGCGACGTAGCACAGCAGTTCATAGGGAACCGTCCACAGCTGGCGGTTCATCCAGCCCGGCATGGGATTGTCCGGGAACACACCGGGCAGCATCCCATGGGGATCGCCGATCAGGTTCCAGAAATACTGTGCGAACAGCGGGTCGTGGACATAGCCCGCCAGCGAATATTTCGTGAAGATCGGACCGAGGATCAGCGCCGAGAGGATCGCTTCGACGGCCAACGCCGGATAGATGCGGATTGCCCGCAAGCCGAGGAACATGACGAGCGTGCGCGAGCGGTCGAGGCTGCCGGCGACGAGAAACCCGCTCAGTGCGAAGAACATCGGCAGGATAGCACGGACCACAGGCCGCGCCGGCGACAGCCACAGGGCGATCTCGCCGGGGAAATTGTAGCTGACGATCGCGCTGTGTACCGCGATCACGCCGATCGTCAGCGCCAAGCGCAGGTAATCGAAGCCCGAGGGTCGGCCCCCGCTCGCCGCCAGTTTCCCCGCAATCGTCGTCATGCCCGCCCCCTGAAATCCGCCAATGCCGCTATCGAGACGCCGCGCGACCGACGCAAGAGCAAAGGCGTCGGCCCGGTGCGGCGAAATCATGCGGCGCGCAAGTTGCATAGCCATAAGCTATTGTGGCAACGACATGCCGTGCCTAGCGTAAATTCGATGACCCCGCCGCAACGACCGGATCAAGCCCCGCCACTGGTGACGCTCGATATCCTGCGAGCGGCGGCAGCGATCATGGTAGTGCTGGAACATTCGCGCGGACTGATATTCCTGTCCTTCGCCGCGCTCCCGATCGGGCAGCAGACGCTTCCGGTCAAATTGGCCTATCTCGGCGCGCGACTCGGCCAGGAGGCCGTGATGCTGTTCTTCGTGCTCAGCGGCTATCTCGTTGGCGGTCAGGTCATCCGGCGCGTCAGGCGGGGCAATTTCGACCCGCGTGATTTCAGCATCGACCGCGCGACGCGGATCCTGTCGCCGCTGGTCCCCGCCGCGCTGTTCGCCGGGCTGGTCGGTACGCTGGCCAACGGGGCGCCGTTCAACGCCATACAGGTCGCCGGCAATGCGCTCGGGTTGAACGGTGTTTTCTTCTACACCCTACCCACAAACCAGCCGCTGTGGAGCTTGCCCTTCGAAATCTGGTTCTATGTCATCGCTGGCGCAGGCGGAGCGATCTGCGCCGGGCGGGGCGGCTTCGTCGCGCTGGGCGCGGCGCTGGCGGCGATGGTCGTCTTCTGCGAGCTCGATGCGGCGCTGATCATGATCTGGATGCTGGGGGCGCTGGTCAGCGCGATCGAGTTGCGACGCCGGCGCGGCGCACTCGCCGCGGTCGGACTGGTCGTGCTCCTCCTCGGAAGCGCGGCGATCCAGTCGGCACGCCCGTCCGACGCCGGCATCCATGTCGGGGTGGTGACGCTCGACATGGCGCGCGGCATCTTTGCCGCTGGCGTCACGATGATGCTGCCCTGGCTCACCGGCCCGGAGATCAATCGCGCGCTGGCGAAGCGCAAGACGCTGGCACGTGTCGCCACCTTCCTCGCCGGCATGTCCTATTCACTCTATCTGTTCCACTATCCCGCGCTCAATATTCTCGACCGCTGGTTCTCCCCCGGGCCGCTATCGGCCGTCGCGTTGGCCAGTTTCATCGGCGTGTTGCTGGTAACGCTTGCCTTTGCCGCGGCGATGTACTGGCTGTTCGAGCGCAATACCGGCCGCCTGCGTCGCCGCCTCAAGGCATGGCTCGCTCGCCGCGACGGCGATGCGGCCGATGTCGGCGCATTGCCGCACGTCCAGCCATTTCCCACGCCAGCCCTTGAGGCCGCATCGGCGGCCGAACCGCCAAGCCAGGAGGCCAGCGCGAACAGGCGATAATGGGTCGGGCAGGACCCCAGCTCCTGCACTTCGGGGCGAAGATATCCCGGTTCCTTGACCAGCGGCCGATATCCCTGGCGCACGAGAATATCGGAAAAATCCTCACCGTCATTGGTCGGCAGTTCGCGCCTGCTGCCGTGCGGCCCCGCGTTCGGAGCGATCGTCCGATGCGCCAGCCGGCCCTAACCGAGGATAGCCCTGTTCCCTGGGAATCAGCACCATGGCGTGGGGGCCCTCGTCCCGACCCGCAACATGTGGCGGCCGGCTTTCGGCCGCTCCCGGAACATGGTTCAGAAGATGCGGAGCCATCGACGGGGGCGCAGCTTGTTCACGGCGGCGGTATCGCGCGCCTCGCAGCGAGCGATAATGTCGAGCGCGTCGGCGGTGCGGCCATTGGCCTTGTCGAGCTGCGCGGTCTGCGCGTCGCCGAACGCGATCCAGTCGCCGATCGTCCTGCCCGCCGGCAGCGGCGCCCCCGGCACCGGCTCGCGCCAGCTAGCGGGGATCAGCGTGCTGCACGCACTGGGGATCGCGGCGATAGGCGGCGCGCCGGCACAGGCCGCGCAACCCAGCAGCAGCGGCAGCAGGATCGACAGGCGCATCGGCGCCATGGGCAGTGCGGATCGCATCGTCATTCTCCCGGGTGATGGCATCGCTCGCGGCATCGTCGGCCATGCGATTGCCGATGGTGTTCGCGGCATCCTGGCCGCTGGCGATCGCCGCCGCCGCCTGGCCGGTGGCAAGCTTCGCCGCCGCGCGGGCGGATCGCGTCGCGCTGCACGATCGCTGCGCGACGATCGCCGCGAGCAAGGCCAGCAGCAGCAGCGCGACGAGCAACCGCACGCCATTCTTCGCAGCCCAGCCGGTCATTGCCCGCCACCCGCGGCACGCGCGACGGCGGTGTCCTTCAACGCCGTCGCGGTACCGCCGCCGGCGAGCAGCAGCCCCATGCCGGTGCCGAACTCGATGATCGAAAAGCTGTGATTGATGACGAGATGCGCGCCGGTATAGCCGATCCCGGCCAGCACCGAGAGGCCCCACAGCATCCGCGAGACGTCGAGATGGCCCTTGCCCGGCCCGCGCAGGAAGTTGAAGCTCACCGGCCCAGCCCCGCAAGCCAGGTCGCCACGTCGAAGCTCGGGCACGCCTTGGCGACGCCTGGCCAGTCGCGATGCCCGCGCACCACCGCGCGCGGATGTTCGGCGCGCAGCCGGGCGACGAGCTCGGCCATCGCGGCTTGCTGCGCGGCGGTGCGCGTATCGGCCGGTTTGCCGCCGGGCTCGACCCCGCCGACATAGCAGATGCCGAGATTGCCACTGTTATGCCCGCCGACATGCGCACCCTTCTGGTCGTGGCGCAGCGTCGGCACGACATGGCCGTCCAGCTCGATGACATAATGGTACGAGATCTGGCCGAACTTCGCGATATCCCACGCGCCGATCGCCGCGGCCTTTACGTCGCGGCCACGCGGCGTGGCGGCGCAGTGGATCGTGATGAAATCGATCGCGTCCGGGTTCATCCATGCGGTCATGGTCGGTCCTCCTGATGCGCGTCGCGCGCTGGGCGCGCGGCGCCGATGTCGCTGTGCATGTCGATGCTCGCCGCGCCGTCGGGCGCGGCCGGGTCGGGCCGCATGCGCCGGAGAAAGGCGGTGGCGCGCCGTGCCGCGGCCCGCAGTTCGGCCTCACCCTCGGCGTGGAGCAGCGCATGGATATGATCGAGCGCCTCCTCGATATGCGCCGCCTTGGCGGTGAGCCCACGCAGATCGGTCACCTCGGCACGCAGCGCGCTCATCTCCCCGCGCGCGGCGCGCAGCAGATCGAAGGTTAGCCCGTCGCGATGCTGCGCGATGCGCGCCTCGCCGGTGCGGCGATCGCGCAGCCAGCGCAGGACGGCATTGCCGAGCCAGGTCAGGCCGCCGCCCGTGGCGAGCGTGGCCGCGGTCCTCAGCGATTCCATGGCGATACCACCGATATGGTCCTAACCCGCTCTTGCTTATGGATTATTCCTCCCGCACAGCCTGCCGACGCGATGTTTTCGACGCCGGCGTTTGTGGAGCAAACGACGCCGGAAGACGCCGAATGTGTGCGCAATATGTGGGCGTCCGTTCGGCGAAGGTGACGACCCCCAGCACCTGCGGTGCGAGAGCATGGTCTATGGCTGACCATCGCGGCACCATATGGACCCAGTGGCGCGCCGGCGTGTCTGGCGGCCAGCAACCGGCTTCCAGCCCCGTGTCTCCTTCGATCGCCGGCTAGACGATCGCCAGCACTTCCTGCCGTCGCCAGCGTGGCGAGCGTTGCGAGCACGTAGATCATCGTCGCACCGCCGATCGCGTGTCGGCGAGGTTACCGGTCAGGCTATGGCGGTCGCCCGCACACGCAGCCGCCGGCCGAGCAGCATCGCTGGTCGCTCGACGAGAATGGTCAACGCGCTTGCCGCCGCGATCGCCAAGGCGATCGCGATGCCTTTGAGGCCGATGCTCGCGTTGATCCTGTCCCCGAACACAAGCGCCATTGCGACTAGGACGGGAATATGCACCATGTACAAGGTGTACGAGATGCTTCCCAGCCAGGCGATTGGCCGGGACGAAAGCAGCGACCGCGTCCGCGCGCCCACGAGGATCGTCGCAAACACGGCGACGGGAAAGATCACCGCCGCAGCGGGAAATGATGCGCTCGCTAGCATCAGCGCGAGCATCAATATCACCAGTCCGTAAAGCACGGCCGGCGTCGCTAGCTGGCGCGGCACTGAAATCCGCGATTGGAATAGACACGCCCCGGCTGCCAGACCGAGGCAAGCGCGCGCGCCGTAGAGCATTGCGCCATCGGAAACCAACATTGCGACCCATGCCATCAGAGCGCAAAGCACGATGACGATTGCCCGGCTGTGCCGGCCCACGATTGACGCGATCCACGGCGCGGCCATCACCGCGAGGATCGGCAGATAGAGTTCCCAGCTCACGCTCCACGACGGCACATTCACCGCGTCGCGTTGCCAGATGACAGGCGTCGCGAGGAAGAAGTCCGCGAAGATCGTCGACGAAGGAAGCGGATTCGGAAGATAGGGCAGCGGTCCCGGCGCTGCGACGGATATCGCCAGCAACGCCAGCAGGCAGGCGTAGTGGACAGGCACGAGCCGAAAGACCCGCTTCGTCGCGAAGGCGATGATCGGGGGGCGGCCGGAGCGCATCGAGAAGGCCAGCACGAACCCGCTCAGCACGAAGAAAAAATCGACCGAAAGCTGGAACTTGAAACCAACCAGATAGCCGTGCGAGAGGCGCAGCACCGCAGAGTTGATGCCATAGTGCAAGAACACCACGCTCAACGCCAGGATGCCGCGCAATCCGTCCAGATCGGTAAAATGCTGTGGGTGCTCGAAGGCTTCGCGATCGGGCATCACCTAATACTGGCGATGCCAATAGCAGGTGTCGCACTCTCCGGTCAGGCGATAGTCCGCCTCTCCGCATGAACAGGTGAGCAACGATCGCGGCGGGAATGCCGAAGCAAGAATCTCGCGTAACAATCGCAGCATGGCCAAACTCCCTCCCTCCCGATGATGGCGCGGAGAATAGGCGCTTTCCCGCTCTGGGCAATATGAGTTGGCGCCGCATCAGCCGATATTCTTGATCAGAGCGAAGTGCTGCGCGGCGACCTGTGCGGCTCCATTCGCGTAGTGGATCGTGTCGGTATAGCGTCGCACGATGCCGTCCTGCGGCCTAGCCGAGCGCCAATATCCGAGGCCACTGCCGCCGACCTTGACGAACCATGCCGCCACATCGGTGACATAGGCCAACGTGCCATCACCCTGGTTGAGCAACATTCCGGCATAGGTCGCATAGGTGACAGCCGCGACGATCGAACTGTTCTTCGGCCCCGCCGCTGTAAGCGGCCACCCCGCCTCGGGATCGATCGAGACGCCGCAAGCCGATACGTAGATCCCGCTTGCCTCGCGGCCAGAAAACTGGCTGATTTGCTTCTGCGCGAGAATCATCCAGTTGCGGCGTGATCGCCATGCTGGGCCGTAGCTCTGCCCAAGCTGCCCATCCTGTCCGTCGCGCGGCCCCGCGGTCGCGGTATAGACGACGACCTTCGTCGTGGGACTGGCGGCATGAACCGATGCGATGATCGCCTCGACATTCGCAGCGTAGTTGGTTGCGCTGATCCCGGCGGCGCTGTCGGTTCCTGCCGGCCCAACGTCGGCCTGCCCACCCTCAATAAAGAAATAATCCGGCGCGGTCTGTCCGGTCACCGAAAGGTAATAGGCATAGTCGAACAGGTGCGTGGTAGTGTTGTAGAATGGGTTGGTTGCCCCGCTCTTGTAAGTCGGCGTGAAGAACTGGCCGAGCGATTGGCCGCTCTCCGCATCGAACAGCTTTGGGGCCGTCCCCTGCGTCCCCATCAGCGTGATATTCGTCACGCCATCCGCCGCCGAGATCGCGAGCAGTTGCGTCAGCGTGCCCCCGTTGGCGATTAGACTGTCACCGATGAAGTGGCACTTGCGCGTACCCGCAGTCGCGCTGGTGACGCAGGCGATAATCGAGGTCGCCGCAGACGACGAGAACGTGTCACCGCGATGGGCTGCAATCGTCACCCCATAGCTGCCGGCAGCGGTCGGCGTGAGAACGAACCGCTCTTGCTGTGGCCCGCTCCCATTCGCAGGAACAGAAAAGCTGGGTGTGGCCCAAATGTTCGTCGTGCGCAGCGGGCGCTGCATGATGTTGTCATAATAGATTGACTGCATCTTGCCGACGATCGCGTAGACCTTTGGCGGCAACGCGATGATGGCCGGAACCTCGTCGCCATATGCCGCCGCCTGCGCCGCAAAATTTGGCGATGCGACATAAACCTCCTTCGGAGTGGTTAGCATCACCTGACGAAGTGCGCACGGCTGACCTCCGACAGACCAGCCATTGGTACGCGGATTGGTGGCAGCGAATTGATAGGCGTTCCCGCTGTTATAGGTGCTGTCGCGCGCGGCCATCACGCCTTGGGAGTTGTAGATTCCGAGACTGACACCCTTGTCGGCTGTCACCCCGTAATAGGCGATGAAATACAGCGTCCCCAGCATCGCCTGCGTAACCGTAACCGGCTGCTTCGTGGCGGGGCTGTAAAGCAGGATATGTTCTGCACCGACCGCCCCCGAGGTCGGGTCAACGTTGATATATCCTTCTGCGATCAACGCGCCATCGGTCGCCGGGTTCTCGCCAGCACCCGCTGTCCGCACCATCGCATATATCCGCGATGGCGGGTTATATCCGGTCGTGGTGAACCACTGGAGACCTAAGGGCAGTTGCACGGCGTTGAACGGGTCCGGGCTGAGTGCCGGATTGCAGATCGCGCCATAGCCCCCCGTTGTGGCCGATAGCGCCAGACTGCTGAGCGTCGTATCGACGGTAACCGTCCGCGTGCCCGATTTCGTCAGATCGACGCGCTTCAATGCGATGTTGTTCTTGTCGACCTGTTTGCTCTCCAGTTCTTCAATTCTCTCAAGGGCGGCGGGAACGTGACGTGTATCGACCGGGCGCGCCGGTACCACGCCGCGATGCGCCCAAAGCGAATGAAGAATGAGATCGTCAGTCGTCTGGAAGGTAATGTCGAGCCGCGCGCCCTTGGCAGGCACAGTGAGATCGACCGCCGGGGTATAGCCGGTACCCGCTGTGCCGGGATGGGCCGCTGACAGAATGGAGACATTACCACCGATATAACTGCCGTCGCGCTGCCTCCACTGCCCGATCATGTTGACCGCAGCGGTGCCGCTCTGGTGCATCTCGATGCCGAGACGAAATACGTCGCCGGGAATGAGACCAAGATTGTCCATAAGAGCCGTAATGGTGAGCGAAAAATTCGCTGCCGGCTTGCGAAGCTGTTGGCTATCGACATAGGGGTTGGTCCCCGAAGGTGCCTCAATTACCCAGCCGACAGCAAAGGTGAAATAGCTATCGAGCGTGTTCGAATAGCCATTGGCGATCGTCGTTTCGAGAAAGCGCGGATCTGCGATCAGGTTCTTGCGACCGAAGCCGTCGATCATGCTGTTGGCAGCAGCAAGCGCCGCCCCCCCATTGAGCGGCACCGGGCCAACGCCTGAAGCCGCCGTCGCGACCCCGCCGACGTTGCTGTAGCGATCAAGCTCGCTTCCGTCCGCCGACTGCACCCAATAGCCTTGCCCGCTCGCAACGAGGAATTGCGCGCTCAGCGCGACACCCGCGCCGGCGAGGCCTGACGAGGCGGCGAAGGATGGCGTCGGAACCGTTGGCGAGGCGCCGATATGCAGGCCCGGGCCCGTGATGGTCACCGCGGTCAGCGCGCCGCCCGACACGGTAAAGGTCCCGCTCGGGTTGGCGGTGAAATTGCCGCCGCTCCATGCCAGCGCGAAAGTCCCGTTGGTGCCGCCGCTGCCCGCCGTGATCGCGCCGACGCTCGCCTGGGTCAGGCCGCGCGGGACGTTGGTCGCCGCGCTGTTGGGATAGGCGCCAGCCGTCGCCGACGCGAGCGCCGCGCCATTGACCGAGCCCGCCGCGGCCGCGGCGCTGTTCGCCGCGCCGCTCGCGCTGGTCCCCGCCGCGCTCGCCGAGCCGGCCGCTGCGCTGGCGAAACCCGCCGCCGCGCTCTCCGCGCCGGCCGCCGCCGCGGCGGAAGCCGCCGCCGCCCCGGCACTGGCATCCGCCGCCGCCACGCTGGCCGCGTCGAGCCGCTTCTTCGTCACCAGCGCGCGCACCGCCTGGCGGCGGTTGATCGTGTTGACGGTGGTCAGGTTGTACGCGCCCTCATTCTCGAACACGCTGTCCTGCAGATAATCCGGGCTGGACCGCAGCACGATCTGCGCGCCGGCGGCCGGCGGTGTCGCGAAGGTCACGGTGCCGCCGCTTTCGTTCAGCGAAACGGTGAAGCCGCTCGATTGCGCCACGCCGTCGAGCGTGACCGTAACCTCGGCCGGGGTGATGGCAGTAAAGGTGAAGGCGAACGCCGCCTGCGTACCATTGCCGACGAACGGGCCATTTTCGATATCCGGACTGATTGCCACGCGCACTGCCTCCTTCGCGAAGGGCAGCGAATTAGGCGGCTTGGCGAAACAGTTGAATCACGCTGAACGCCGCAAGGCGATTCGGCCACCGGTCGGGCGATGACCTCATCACCCCGAAAGGTGAAATCCCCGCGACCACACCGCCGCCATTGCGGCGGGGGATTCCCTTTTTTCCTTTATTCCCTTCCTTGTTCTATGTCGTGCCGGTGTCGCGGCGCGCTGTTCGCGGCGGTACCGGAAAAGGCCAGCACATGGTTGTAAGTCGTTGCCGTTGCGTGCTTTATTCCACCCAGCGCTGTCACGCTCCGTGGCCCGTCGCTGTCTCGCTTTGGCGGCACGTCGCGCGCGATGTCTCCAACGTTGCGCAGGGACGCCCGAACCGCGCTCCTGCCCGGCCTTCAGGCGGTCGCCTCCGTGGCGGGCGGGGCAGCATGGCGGCGGCGGCGCAGCCGGCTCTTCAGCCCCAGCGCGGGCTTTTCGACAAAGTGCCAGGACAGCATCGCCAGCGGCATCGTCAGCCCCCAGGCGAGCAGGAAATGCGGCATGACCGGCATCGGGCCGAATCGCCACACCAGCGTCTGCTGCACGGCATAGGCATAGATGTAGATGCCGTAGGAATAATCCGGCCCGTCGCACCAGCGCTCGACCACCAGCGGCGGATAGTAGCTGACGAACAGCACGGCATAGGCCAGCCAGATCGGCAGCAGCAGCGCCGATTGCGTCGCGACATTGGCGACCACCATCGCGGCCGACAGCGCGGCGAGCATCGGCCAGGACAGGACGATAGAATCGCGAAAGCGATATGCCGCGACGCCGGCGTGAAATATCGCCAGGAAACGGATCGCGATGCGGGCATGTTCGCCGACATCCCACAGGCCAAGCGCGACCGCGGCATAGGTCAGCGCGAGCGCGCCGAGAATGACCGGATAGGCCCGCCCCAGCCCGCGCGCCAGGAACAGCGCGAGCAGGATGGCATACATCCACAGCTCCCAGGGCAGCGTCCACAGCGAGCCGTTCACCACACGGGGAAAGGGCAGGCCAGCAAAGGTGCCGGGCAAGCCGGGCACGAAACGCCACGGGCTGAACATCGTGGTGTCGAAGGCGATGAAGCGATACAGCCACTGGTCGGTGAAATAGCCGTGCAGGCTGAGCGCGGTTACCGCCGGCCCGAGCAGAAAGGCCATGGCCAGCACCGCGCAGATCAGGCCCGGATAGATCCGCAGCACGCGCGACAACAGGAAATCGATCGGGTCGCGCCCGCGCAACAGGCTGCGCCCGACCAGAAAGCCACTCACCGCGAAGAAGACGTCGACCGCCAGCGAGCCGCTATCGATGCCGGTCAGCGCCATCAGCGGCTCATGCCGTTCCGCCGCGAGGCCGAAATTCAGCCCATAGCTGTGCGCAAAGATCACCGCCGTCGCCGCGACCAGTCGCACGATGCGCAGATTGTTGCGCCGACTGTCCGCCAGCCCCGCCAGAGCATGTCCCATCGCCGCCAGCTATAGCACCGGGCGGAGCGCGAGAAACAACCAAATTGGCACAAAACCGCCGAAATCAGGTCATCCGAACAGTGCCTTTCCGGCCAGGTTACCGTTGGCGATGCTCCTGGTGCTGGACGAAGCCGGGACCGTCTAGCCGAACACGCCGTCCTTGCCCAATTGCGTCGCCCCGCCCAGTGCGCTCGACAGGCCACCCATGATACCCTGCACCATCGCCCCCTTGGCCTTCGCGCGGTCCGCCGCCGCCTGGCTGCCATAATTCCACGCGCTGACGTCGTGCCCGCGCGTCTGCTGGAACCCGGCCTTGTAGATCTGGCCGATATCCTCGGCGCCGATCGCCGCGGTGTCTTTCCGTATGTCGACCGGCGAGCCGAAATTCAGGTCGATGCCGTTCGCCGCCATCGCCGCCTGTTGCCGCCCCTGCGTCTGGGCAAGCTGGCGATAGCGGCGCTGCGCCTCGAGGTTGGTGTTCGCAATCGAATCCTTCGCCTGCTCATTGGCGAGCTTCGCATTCTGGTCGTTGACCTGCGCGGCGTAGTTCGCCTGTTGCGACGCGCCGATGCCCGACATGACCGAGCTCGCCGTCGACACCACCGCCGAAGCGATGGTCAAGATCGTGGTTGGTTCACACATCACCTGGTTCCTTTTCATACGAGACAAACGAAACGCCGCCACGCGCGGACGGCACATCCCCGACCGCGAACCCCCATTTCCGAAGCAGCCGGATCGCGCGGACATTGTCCCTCCCGACCAGGCCGCCCAGCGAGGGCGTCGAATCGGCCATCAGCGCAAGGACGCGCGGGCCGGTGCGGATCATCTCGCGCGGATGGTCGTAGATCGCCTCCGATCCGAGCATCCACGGGCTGCCCGCGCCGCACAGCGCGTTGGTGACGACCAGCCCCATCATCGCCTCCGCCCGGCCATCGGCGAACGCGGTAAAGGCGATCGACGACGCGGCCAGCGCGCCGCGTAGCGCCTGCTTCGGTGTATGCCCGAACGCCGCGCACTCGATCACGTCATGGTCGCGCATCCGCCGGGCGATCGTGCCGATATGCGCAGGCGATGCCGGCCGCAGCTCAACCCGCGATCGACGGATCAAGATACACCCCCGTCAGCGTCATCGGCAGCGGATCGTCGGATTGCACCACGACGCGCGCACCATCGTTGATCCTGGGCCGCAACCATGTCTCGTACAGCCCGGTCTTGAGCGCATTGGGCTCGCCCGGCACTTCGGCGACGCGACCGCGCAGCGGCTCGAGATTCGCCGCATCCGGCCCGGCCTTGACCCCGCGGCTGTCGATCAGCCGCAGCACCGCCTTGGCCTGGGTCTGCGGCTTGGCGACCGTCCAGCCCTGCGGTCCCTGAACCGCCAGCGGCAAGGTCTCGACCGTCGCGCTGTACGGCAGGCCGCACGTCGCCTTCGACACCGCATAGGGCAGCGTGACGACGCCGCCGCTCACCACCAGCCCCGACACGACATTGCCGTCAGCCAGCGCCGATACGGTGCGCCCTTCGAGATGGTCGAGGTTGCGCAGCACCGTGGCCGGCGTCTCGAACTGATAGGTCACCGCGCTGTCGAGGAAGCAGCAATCCTCCACCGCCGACCAGCGCGCCGCCGCCATGCGCTCGATCAGCAGCTTGTCGCCGCGCCGCACCGTCAGGTACAGCCGGTCCTCGCTGCCTTCCGAGATGACGCACACGCTCTCGACCAGCCCATCAGTCTCGCAGATCGTCCAGCCCCATACCTGCTGCTCCTGCTCCCAGGTGAAGCACAGCAGCTTGCCGTCGCTGCGCACCGCCCAGATCAGCGAGCGCGGCTCCTGCGCATAGGCCCATGACACGATGTCGAACCCGCGAAACAGGTGTGGCGAGAAGATCGTCACGTCGTTGCTGTCGATGCTGTCGGTCTGGAACTGATAGCCCAGCGTGCGCACGCCATTGCCGACGCTGGTCTGGTAGAAGGCCACGCTGTCGATCACCAGCGGCGACAGCCGCGAGGAACCGCGCCCGTTCTGCCGGCGCGACACGAAGTCGGTCGCCGAGATATAGCCGTTCTGCCCGCCCTCGATCTTGAAGATGCTGTCGCTGGTCAGCGCGAGCAGGCTGTTGACCGCGACGAGCTGGTTGACCGCGTTGACCCGGCCCGACACCAGCGCGAACGACAGCGCGTCGCTCGCCTTGACCGGGCGCGAAATGTCCATGTTCTCGAACATCCCCGAGCGCGATCCCCAGATCGCATTGGGGTGGTTGGTCGTGCGCCCCCACAACAGCCGCTGCTCGAAAAAGGTGACGGTCGAGGGATAGTCGCCGGCGGCGCCGAACGGATTGTCGCCCACCGGCGGCCCATCGGCATAGTCCGGGCCGATATTGTCGTCGACGAAGCTCAGCGCGGTCGTGTTGCCGATATAGCCGAACTCCTGCGTGTTGTCGGCCTTGTACACCCGGTAGCGCGTCGCCCCGGTCACCGCGGACCATGACAGGCCGTTCGAATTGCGCTTGAGCGTCAGGTCGTTGGTCGCGCCGGCGGAGGCCGAGGCGCGGCTCTCCTGCCCCGACACATCGTCCACCGCCGTCACGACATAGCTCGCCGGTTGCGGGAAATAGCCGTCGCCGCTGTTCGCCGCGTCCGTGTTGGGCGTGCTCGCCGTCACGCCCAGCCCGGTCGGCGCGGCGAGCGTCGGGCCGAACGTCACCGTCGAGAAGGTCCAGTCGGTATGCGCCGTGCGCGTCAGCCTGGTCGGCGCGTGGTTGAGGTGCGCCAGATACATGACGTTCGCCGATTGCTCATAATCGACCTCGGCCAGCTCGCTCGCGTTGAACGGCGAACCGACGCGGTAAATACGCGCGCAGCTCATGATGTTGACTCCGAGTGATCGACGCGGGACGTTCCAGCCTCAGGAGGTGCGCATGGCGATCGAAGACTGGGCGGTGTCTGACAATGGCAAAGTCCAACTTGCTCCGGTCGTCGACTGGACAGCAGCGCGCATGGGATTGGTGATTGGTTTTCGGCTTTCGACGGCACATCTCGTGGATCAACATGGATCCATTGAACTTTTGACAACGCAATCGGGGATGCGGCCCGAACAGGCGCGCGAATTTGGTCAAGCGTTATGCCGCTTAGCTGACCAAATAGACGCGCAAGGAACGGGCACGGCGCAGTAACCGGATCGGCGCAGCTCATGGGATCTGGCTCAGCTTGTTGTGCGACAGCACCCCGCCCGAGACATAGGTGTGCGCCTCGTCAACGGTGATCTTCGCCACCCATGCCTTGCCATCGGGCCGGCCGATCTCGCCCATCCGCACCCAGGCGTCGCCGATCCAGAACAGATGCTCGGCCGTGGCGCGTGGCAACCGGTCCATTCGATATACCGGCTCATGCGCGAACCCCAACGCCGTGACGGGCCAGTCGCCCCATTCCAGCGTCGTCTCATGCCGCGTGCGCAGCATGTCGCCGACCCTGAGGAACCGCGCCGGCTTCTCGCTGCCATCGGCGAGCAGGATCGGCGTGTCGTCGGTGACGCAATAGCCGCCGCCATAATCGCCACCGCCGCCACCGCCGCCGACCGGCGGCGGTGCTGGTGCGGGCGCGGGCGGCGGGACCGGCGGCGGGGGTGGCGGTGGCGGCGGTGGTGCGCTGCGCGTCGTGCCGCCGCTGTCGCCGGTAAAGGCGCCGAACCCGCTCGAATCGACATCGACCTCATAATGGTCGGTATCGATCACGCTCAGCACGCGACCGATCCGCCCGTTGAGCTCGATCATGCCCTCGACGCCGCTGAAATAGACCTGATCGCCGACCGCATAGTCGTGATAGGCCGCCTCGATCACCGTCGTGGCGCCCCGCGCAATCGCGGTGATCGTCACCGCATCCTCGATCACCAGTCCGCCACCCGCCGCCGGGCGCATATAACCCTGCCCCATCTCCAGCGCATAGGTCTGCTCGATCGAGAACTGGAACGGCACGAGCCGCACGCCCTGGTCGGCATAGACCTCCGCCACGAGGCGCGTGCCCGGCCGCTTGGTGACGCCACCATATTTGAGCACGATGACATTGTCGGCGCGCTTCAGGCCGCTGGCATAGGATGCGACATCGATCCGCGCGACGAGCTCCTCGGAGATGACGCCCTTGGAGAAATTGGGCTGGCCGCTGCGCAACGCCATCAGCGCACCTGTCCGGTCAGCGCCGCGCCAAGCCGCGCGCGGGTCACGGCATCGTCGTTCGGCCCGTCATGTTCGGGCTGGCGGTTGCGATCCTCGGCAACGGCACGCTGAAAGGCGATTTCCGCCTGTTGCAGCAATTGCCCCTTCATCTCGCGGCTGTCGCGGATCGGCACCGCCAGCCGCGCGGCCAGCGCATAGGTCAGCGCATCGACGAACAGGGCACTCATCTCGCTCTCGGCCACATCGCCAGCGGCATATTCCAGCACGGCATCGGCGAGCCGGGTATAAAGGGTGCGGTTCTCGACGATGAAGTCGATCGCCCCGGTCCGGCAGGGCGCGACAAGCCGTAGCGGCGTCGCGCAATCGGCCGGCAAGGCAAAGGCATGTGGCCATTCGCCGGCGCGGTCATTCGTCGCCAGTTCGGCCAGCGCCGCGCGCCGGTTGGTGAACGACCAGTCGTGCCGTTCGAGCAGCAACCGCAGGCACTGCGGATAGAAGCGCGCACACTCGCGCGCCTCGAGGCTGTCCTCGGCGATGTCGACGATCGGCGGCGCTCGAAGTTCGCCCAGCGCCAGGTTGCAGGTTGTGATGCTGATGCTCATGGCGGCTGACCTAGCGGTGGCCGCCGCGAGTTTGAATCACGCCGTGCACCACGGCGCCGCCGCGCAAGGATCGGTGCCACCTTGACTCCCGCGCAACGGAATTTAACCTTGGAAGTTTATGCCTTTCTGTTTTTGAGGAATCGCCCGAGTGCCGACCATCAAGGCCAACGGCCTGGACATCTTTTATGAGGAAGCCGGCAAGCCGACCGATCCGGCCGTGCTGCTCATCATGGGTCTCGGCACGCAGCTGATCGCCTGGCCGAACGCGTTCGTCGACGGGCTCGTCGCCGCGGGCCTGCGCGTCATCGCGTTCGACAATCGCGATATCGGGCTGTCGACGCATCTGCACGGCGCGCGCGCGCCGCATCCGCTCCTGGCACTGGCCGCGATGCGTTTCGGCCTGCCTTTCCGTACCGCCTACACGCTGCGCGACATGGCGGAGGATGCGGTCGGCCTGCTCGATGCGCTGGGGATCGCGCGGGCGCATATCGTCGGCGCGTCGATGGGCGGCATGATCGCGCAGCATGTCGCCGCGGGCTGGCCCGACCGCACGCTCAGTCTCACCTCGATCATGTCGTCGAGCGGCGCGCCGGGACTGCCCGGCCCGACGCCGGAACTGCGCAAGCTGCTGATGGGGCGACCGGCCAACGCGACGCGCGAGGCCGCGATCCTCGCGACGTTGAAGGTGCTCGACGCGATCTCCTACCCCGATGCGGCGCGTGAGCCCGACGCCCATGAGGTCATGGCGGCCCGCGCCTATGACCGCAGCTACGATCCGCTCGGGACGCGGCGGCAATTGCTGGCGATCATCACCGATCGCAAGCGCGCCGCGCTGCTCGCGACGATTGCCGTTCCCACGCTGGTCGTTCACGGCGCCGCCGATCCGCTGGTTCCGCTGGCCAATGGCGAGGATACCGCGCGCCGCATCCCCGACGCGCGGTTTGAGGTGGTCGATGGCATGGCGCATGATCTGCCGCCGACCCAGGTCGACCGGCTGGTGTCGCTGCTCGCCGAACATACCAATGTCGCCAATAAGGTAAGCGTCGCCGCCTGATCGCGTGCCGACGCAGCGCCATGTCGCCATTTCCGGCTGCTCGGGCGGCGGCAAGAGCAGCCTGCTCGCCGAACTCGCCGGGCGTGGCCATGCCGTGGTCGAGGAACCCGGTCGCCGCATCGTCGCGCGGGAACTCGCCAGTGGCGGGACCGCGCTGCCATGGATCGACGCCACCGCCTTTGCGCGCCGCGCCTTCGACCTTGCGTTGATGGATCGGACGGCCGCCACGGCGAACGGCGGGTGGACATTCTTCGATCGCGGCCTCGTCGATGCGGCCGTGGCCCTGGAGCACAGCACCCGCATCGCCATCGCCGAAACGCTGGCCGCGACGCCGCGTTACCATCAAACCATGTTTCTCGCGCCGCCATGGCCCGAAATCTACCGGGTCGATGCGGCACGGCGCCACGATCTCGCCGCCGCCACGGCGGAATATGATCGGCTGGCGACCGCATGGCCGTCGCTGGGCTATGATGTCGTCCTGCTGCCGCACATCGACGTGGCGGCACGCGCCGATTTCGTCCTCGCGACGCTGGGCCTCGCACCGTGACGTTCGACATGATCACGGGGCGTCGAATGGCTCTTTCGGGCGTCCACGGCGAACAGCGTCGATGCGCGCCCAGGTCGCTCCCGGGCGCGCATCACATGGGTCAGGTGGTGGAGTCGGTCGGGCGTGGCGGCGGCGCGCCCGGCTTGACCGCCGTCCACGCCGCCCCCGGCCGGGCATCGGTCGAAAACCGCTTGCCCGGCTCGACATAATCGCCGCCGACATAAGCCGGCGCGGTCGAGACATAGGTCACCACGCCGGCGGGCTTTGCCGGGGCGCGCTCAACCATTGGTCTGCACGGCCGCGACGATGCCCGCCGTGATCCTGCCCGTCGTTGGCGCGGTGCCGGCGACGGTGTATTTCAGGCGGACATAGCGCTCGTTCACCCCGACCGGGATCTCGTCCGGCAGCAAATGTCGCGCGCCGCTCGCGAGATCGGCGAGCGGATAGGCGATCGAGGTGAACACCGCCGTCGGCGAGGTGAAGCCGGCATTGTCGTCGGTCTCGACCGTCACCGTCAGCGAGGTGAGGTTGTTGAAGCTCTCGACGACGCGAAGGCCGATCGGGACCTCCTCGCCCCTGCCGATGTCGCGGGCGAGCGGCGCCGCCGCGCCGAACACCGTGCCGGGCTGGCCCAGGTCGATGACGTTGCTCGACGCCGCGCTGGCGGTGATCGCCTGCGCGCTCGAGAACAGGCTGGTGCTATCGAAAATCATGTAACTGTCTCCCTTGCCGCGATGTCAGCTGACGACCGCTTCGGCGTTGATGAGCGCGTCGGTCTCGCGGATCGGGATGCCGCGGTACGACATCACTTCCTTGCCCTCGAGTTCCATCGGCGTGAGGCGAACGAAGCTGTCGGCGGCGCCCTTGTTGGTGGCGAGTGCGTCGAGCGCTTCGAGCATGTCGCGGTTCATGTAGATGACCGTCCGGCCGACCGCCGGCACGTCGCTCATCTTGACCGCGCGGCGCGCCTGCAGCTTGTAATAGGCCTTGCGCAGGAACTTGTAGAGATCGACCGTCCCGGCCTGTACATCCGACACATCGATGTTCGCGATGCGCGCATTGAAGCGCCAGTCGCGGACGGCGACGCCGACATGCTGCCGGAACAGTTCCTCCTTGACGTAATAGATCGCGCCATTGCCATCGGCCGTGCGCTGCTCGCCCTTGTCCTCGCGCGTGACGCCCGCCTTGGTGCCCTTGGGGTGGAGCAACGTCGTGTAGGCGTCGCCATGCGTGACGAACCAGATCGAGGTATTGTCGGACCCCGAACCGCCGGCATTGACGATCTGGTTGCCGGCGCCGCCGCCGCCGATCTTGCCGTAGCGCGCCGACAGGCCCTTGAACTTCTCCGGCGTGGTCGAGGTGTCGTGATAGAAGAAGCCCTTCTGGACCTCCTGCGCCATCGCCTCGAGATAACCGCGCGCCTCGTTCAGCCGCACCGCCGCCGGATTGGGTGAGATGTCGAGCAACCGCGTGTCGACGGTCGACAGGCCCTCGACGAAGCCGGTCGTGTCGTCGACCTGCTGCGTCGTCGACTTGGACTGCGGAATGCCCTGGTAGAGCATGCCCCAGGTCACGGTGGGCAGGCCGGTGCGGATCATGTGGCGGTGGAACGTGCCCATGTTGCACTCCGCCGTCACCGCGTCCTCCATCAGCGGATTGAGCTGCCGCAGCACCTCCACCACTTCGCCGAGCTGGGCTTCGCGCCCGCCCGCCGACTTGTACATGTCGATGAGATTCAGAAATGTGTTGCCGATCGTGGCCATGATTTACTGCCCTTCCTTGGGGTGGTCGTGGGGATAAAGCGTTTCCGCCCTGTCGCGCCGGTTGCGCGGAATCCCGCCGCCGAGGACGAAGTCGTTGTCCTCCGCTACCGCCCTGCCGACCTTGACGAAGGCGCGGATCATGTCGGGATGGTTTCCCAGCCCGCTCTCGTCGAGCAGGTTGCGAAATGCTGAGCCTTTGCCGAAACCCAGCCGGTCGAGCGCCGAGGCGGCGGTGGCGATGGTGTCGCCCCACTTCGCCCCGCCGATCTCCGGGTCGGCGCGCGCGGCGTCGAGCCACGCCTTGCGCTCGGCCTGGACGTGGCTGAGCAGCTGCCGGTTGGCCTGGTCCTGCACGCGCCGCGCGAACTGCGCGGCGGCCGGCATCAGCTTGTTGGCGGCGGCATTCGACAGGCCGAGCTCGCGAAACACCGGCGTCGCCGCGGCGATCGCCTCGGCATCGAGCGTCAGCCCTTCGGGCGGGGTCAGCGCATAGGCTTCGGGCACGCCGTCATCATCGAACGTCCCGCCGGGCTCCCCGCCCTCTTCCCCCAGCGCCGTGGGCGAAAGGGCATCGATCTCGTCGTGGAACCCGACGTCGCTGTCGGGCGCCATGCCGGCATCAGCCGGCGGTGGTTCCGTCATCGTCGCCGAGTTCGGCATAGGCATCAAATCGTCGATCACTCATTTTCTCCTTGCTCACCGATTGCGCCGCTTCGCCGAGAGTTTGAATCAGCGTGAGCACCGGCACCCCGCCCGGCACCTGCGCCGGCTGCACCGCCTCGAAAGCGCGCAGCAGTTCGAGCGCGATGCTGCGCCGTCCCGCGAGAAACAGGTGCCGCCCATCGGCCTGGTTGGCGGCAGGATCGAACACGCCGCCGGCCCGGATCACCGCGAACAGCAACCGCCGGAACGCCGGCGTCTCGATCAGGATGGTGGCATCGGCACGGTCGATCATCGCACCGGGGTAGCGGGTTGGCCGGTTTGTTGAATCAGCCTGTAAGCCGCTGCTCCCCGGCGAAGGCCGGGGAGCAGTTACGAAACTCTCTGAAACGGCCGTGGCGTTCGCCAACCATTGCGTGCCCAACCGGGCCCCGGCCTCCGCCGGGGAACGGACCTTCGCGGACGGATCTGGCTAACCACCAGATCACGCCCCGGGCATCCCGCCGCCGACGATACCGGCCTTCTGCGCCGCCTCGCTCAGCAGCCGCGCGGCATCGGCGCCGCGCTGCATCGGTTGGGCGAGCGCCGCCATCTTCTCGGTCTGCTGCTCCTGCCCGCGCTTGTCGCGCAACCCCTGTGCATCCTTGATCGAGCGGATGATGCGCGGCGGCGCCCCGGCACGGTCGGCATAATCGTCGATCACCGCATCGATATCGAGCCGGTCGCTCGCCTCGGGGAATTGCGCGGCAAGGCTGCCGACGAACGACACCGTGCGCTCGATCTGGCCGAGCCCGACCATGCGCTGCATCTGCGCCAGGATGCTGACGAAATCGACCTTGATCGGCACGCCCTGCAACGACGCCGGCGCCGGTGGCAGCATCTGCTTGCGCGCCATGATCGCAAAGGCCCGGTCGATCGCAACCTGCAGCTTCTCGCCATTGACCCGCTCGATCACCGGGCCGAGCTGGGTCAGCTTCTCCTCGTTGCGACTGGCGATTTCCTCGACATTGCGCGGCTGGATGCCCTGCATGTTGGTGATCGCCATGAACAGGTCGGCATAGGTCAGCCGGTCGACCGCCTCGGCACAGCGCTGCACGTCGTCCATGATTGCGCCGATCGCGGCGGGGTTGATCTGGTACGGCACCACCACCTGCTGCGCATCGACCTGGCTCGCCGTGACGACATTGCCCGCCTCGCCCGTCAGCTTGACGGTCGCCGGCACGATCTTCTCGGGCTTGACCAGAAACGCCGTCGCCTGCGTCTTGCGCTTGGTCTGCAACTGCAGCTCGCGCATGTCGGGCAAGGCATCGAAACCCGGCGCGGTGCCATAGGTGTCACCGCCGATCGTGTCCCAGCGCGGCGCCCAGAAGGGTTGCTCGTCATAGCCCTCGACGCGCAGCACGCGCCCGGCATCGCCGTCATTTTCGTCCCAATAGACCGACCGCCAACGCTTGCCGCGCGCGGTCAACGCGCCCGGCACCAGGTCGTCATTGGGCTCGATCGCGTGCAGCACCGGCACCTGATCGTCATAGCGCCCGCTGTCATAGGCGGTGCGCACGAAGTTGGAGGCATGTTCCAACCCGAACGAACTGACCGCCTGCATCACCGTCATCGGCGCGCGGCGATAGAGCGTGTCGGCAACCGCCGCGTTCGACAGCGCGATCCAGTATTCGCCCGCCGTCAGCGCATGGCACACCGCGCCCGCCTGCGGATGGTCGACCATCACGCACGCCTCGGTGCCGAACATGCCCATCTCGGCATAGCCCGATTTCACCGCGGCGTAGAAATTGGTGCCCGCAAGGAAGGCGTACATCCGCCGCTCGACCTCGGCGAGCCAGTTGCGCACCGCGCTGTCGCCGGCCAGCTCGGCATCATAGGGCGCAAGCCTGAACCATGGCCGCGACGGCGAGGACAGGCCGCTGGTCATGCCGCCGGTCAGGGTACGGAAACTGAGGATCGCGTGGCTGTTGAAGATCGCCTTGTTGGCGCGACGGAAATTGCGATTCTGTTCGCTATTGAGGAAGCGCGAGCGCGACGGCTGGGCGAATTGCGCGATCTCGCGCCACTCCGCCTCATAGGGCTGGCGCAGCGCCTTGAGTGCCGACAGGCGCCGGTCGCAGCGCTGCTTGATCGTGGATTGGCTCATCGCGCTCACCCTCCCAGCCGGGTGGTGGTCGGCGCGCTGCCGAGGCCGAGCGCACCGGTATAGGCAGTCGCCATCAGCGCGCGTCGTCGGCGGATATCGTCGTCGATCCGCGGGGCGGTGGCGCCGCCGTCAGGGAGTTTCAGGGACTGCCGCTCGGGCAGCGTCTTGGCTTCGGGGGGGGATGGCATGCACATGGGTGCAGGCAATAGGGGTGATGCGAGATTGGTTGAATCAAGCCGATGCCGGATTCCGACAAAATGTTTCGACCTTGGCGAGCGCAGCATTGCAGGAGCCCACCCTTGCAGGCCCGTTCCCCTCCTGGCGGTGCCAACACCTTGCCATCATCGTCGCGACCCGGCTTGCGACCCGCGCCAAGGCAGCCCGCGGGACAGAGCTTCCGCGTGTTCGTCGACATCGCCTTCGTAATCCGCGATGCATTCTGCGTATTTGCGCGCCGTCGATGCGCGATATGGCGCGAGTTCCGTCAAGACCTCATAATTGCCCATGCCAGATAGATCGACATTGAGAGAGATCAGAGCGTTACCGACCCGTGTCTGCAACCCGCAGCTACGCCGACCCTTTTGCATGGCGAAAGTCAGCCACGCGTCCGCCTGTCGCCAGCGCGGCAGCAGGTGGTGAACGACGCGAAATGGCGCGCGCGGGAAGGGGACGGTCGGCGGGTCGTCGTACATGCCCGGCGGCATCGTGACCATGACCGACACCGAATAGTGCCTCACCGGAACTTCCTCGGTCGGCGACTGGGCGGTAGCTCCTTCATGATAAGCAAGATTGCACGTCCGCCGGGCCTGTTCGGGTCCGCCACAACGCAGAAGCCGATCAATCTCATCGCGTAGCGCCAGCGGCGGGATCTTCATCCAGGGATCAAGCGCTGGGGGTGGATCGACTGGTTCAGCAATTTCGGAGGGTTTGGGCAACGGTGGCGCAGTATCGGGGTTGGCCATCTCGATATTGGGTATGTCGTCGTCGCTCGCTGTTGTCATTGATCCGTCGCCGCACCCGGCCAAGCAAACCGTCGCGAAGACCACGAGCAGCGGCCCAGTGCAAAATCTCATCAAGGACCCGCCCCTTTTCCTGCGGCCAAGAGAAGCCGAAATCATCGCGCTTCCATCTCGAGAGAATACTCCGGCACTCAACGCCCCCGCTGTGAGCCGGGGCCATCAGCCCAGGACGCCGTCGCCAGCGGGTCGATGTCGCCCTCCCGGACACGAAATTGCCGACACGCGAGATAGGCGCGCTCCACCGAAGGTCGATACGGCACGACATCGATCTCCCCGACGAGACGATTGAGCGCGCCGATATCGATTTCAACGAAGATCAACGCATTGCCGACCCGCACCTGTCGACCGCAGGCATGTCGTGAATGCAGCAAGGCATAGGTCAACCATGCATCGGAGCGATGCCACTGTGGAAAGAGACGATGGAGGATGAGAAAGGGCGCGCGTGGCAATCGCGCCGGGCGGATTTCCAGATCATCCGGATCGATCGTTATCCAGTCGCGCAGCAATTCAAGCGACCCACTGCCGCCACCCTTGGGAAGGACTTCGATCCCAGCACCTTCATTCCGGCCCAGACCGCACATCTTCCTCGCAGACGTCGATGCGCCGCAACGAAAAAGCCGCTCGACGCGCGCCTCGATCTCGTTCGGCGGCAAAGTCATCCAACCGTCGCGGATCGGTGGTGTGTCCCGTGGCTCTGGCACCACGGGTGAGGAGCTGGATGGTGCCGGCGCAGCTATCGCATCACCCGCGCCAGCCGTGGCGAGATTGAGAATCTCTTCGCTGTCATGCAAAGGTGCCGAACCACCCGAGCAGCCGGGCGCGATCGCCGACAGGCCGAATAAAGCCGCCAATAGAATCGGGCGCGACATCGCAAAGCCTCCGCCATCCTCAGCCAGATCGGGCGTCAGCCACATGTTCGGCATTACATCGCGCCACGTCGGCCCCGACGTAATCATAGGGCGACAAATATACTATGGCATCTTGATAAGGCCCGTGTTGCGGAACCGCCCTATCGACCACGATCCAGATATCGTCGATCTTCACAGCCACGGGGCAGTAGCGATTAATTGCCCCACGAAGCGCCTGCCGTATCCAGGCGCCGCCTTTGTACCAGCGCGGAAAGAGGTCATGGATCACGTCAAACGGCGCCTTCGGCAGCGGTAAGGGCGCCCGGTACTTTGCGACAACCACGTCCAGGTAAGCGTAGTCGAAAGGCGCGTCGAGCGGGGCAGCCCGGCTTTCGACATATCCGCACGGCACGCGCTTCGCTTGGGGTCGCGCGGCGCCACAGCCCGCGACGCGATCGATCCGCTCCTTAAGTTGCTTGCCTGTCAGCAACATCCAGCCATGGCGTTGCGGACGCGGCGTGGACGCACCAGGTGGGTCGAAGAAGTAACGCGGGGTATCGCCCGGTGGCACCGCAGCGCTGATGACAGCCGCTCCATTCCGGGCAGCATTCCCCTCGGGCTGCTGATCTTTCGCTACTTTGCAGCTCGCCAATCCGACCGACAGCACGCAAAACAGCCAGATGCACTGGACTCTCGACATCGATGCGGTCCGGGACGCGGTGGATGGAGGACCGATCTTAGCCGGACGTTGGTACAAATTAAAGACAGAAACGGATCAATAAAGGAACAAAAAATTTGGGGAGTTTGATCGGATAGAATTTGTAGCCCTTCCTACTGCCACCTGCCGAACCCGCTTCCGCGACCGTCATTGGGAGGAAAGGTACAGCCAGACATGCGCCTTTTCCCCGGCCGGCGCCACCGCGACTTGCACCCAGTAGCCGCCCGGAAAGCCGCTCCCCGTTTCCACCAAGGGATCTCTCGCATACTTCCAGCCGGCGTGCTCGGCATCGCCGAGAACCGTGGAAGCGCCGCCCACAATGACCTTGTCCTGCACGATGTCTTTCGCAAAAGCCCGGGCGTCCGTCAGGCTCGCCTCGAAGGTGATCCTCTGGGTATGCTCCATATACCAGTCTTCATAGACCCAGGCCCAATGCACGGATGGCGGAAGCTTTTTGCCGCGAGCGACCAGCGGAAGCTCGCGCGCCTCGCTATCGAGCAGATAGCGATTTCTCACGACGGTGCAGCCGCCAAGCGCACCCGACAGACACACCGCTGCGAAGATAGCGAGCAGAAGCCGCGAGCGCGATCTCATCGACTGGTCCTTCTCAACACAAGTCAGGATATCCCGGCGGCAGCTTCGTTCGTCAAGCATCCGCTAGGGAAGCCGTAAGGTGAAATTTGCCGGATCGACCGAACGCCACACACGTCGCGGGTAACGCATCACCCCTTTCACGTCATACTCGCGCGCCATCCCAACTTGATGGAGCCGGGCCATTTCCTCATCATCGATACCAAAATAATAAGCGTAATACGCCGTCTTATTCGGATCCCAGTTATATTTATCATAGACGTATAGCTTTGAATCGACAGATATGTCGACCCTGCCATTTGCCGCGGGCAAAACATAAGCTACCGCTGTGTTCACGAAATTGAATTGATGTAATGTATAGTACCAATCACCCCGTTCCGCCTCTGCAGCGTTCCAACGTCCCGGAATGATGATCTTTATCGCCGGCGGGAACCGAGTTTACGGGCCTTGGGATAGCTCCATCGAGTGGAGCGCTTCCTGCACCCACCGGGAAAGTTGATGGTTTCGTCGCGAAGCCTTGCGCTCCAACGATTGGGGAGAGCGCCAACAATTTTCGTCGCATGGGATCGATCATGGGCGGCGCGTCGCCCGCGCCGCTCGTAGCGGATAAGTTGGCATTGGCCGCCCCTTGCAGGGCAGCGGTCTGAGCGCGGAGTTGGGGCGTACACATGGCCGCCCTATTGGACACAAGCCTCGTTCTGTTGAATCACGCCGTTCGATCTTCAGCGTCGCCGAAAGCTACCCGCCCCTAACCCACAGCCACCGCCGCTACTCCCCGGCCGCCACCAGATAACGCGGCCCCGGCCCCTCCGCCGCCATCCGGTCGTCAGGATTGTACAAGGCGCATTTGCGCAACGACAGGCAGCCGCAGCCGATGCACTTGTCGAGCCGGTCGCGCATCCGCTCCATCGCCGCGATCCGCGCGTCGAGTTGACGACGAAAGCCGCGGCTGATGCGGTTCCAGTCGGCCTGGGTCGGGGTGCGCCCCTGCGGCAGCACCGCCAGCTCGAGCCTGATCGCCTCCAGCGAAAAGCCGAGCTGTTGCGCAATCAGCGCAAAGGACAGCCGGCGAATGTCGGAGCGTAGAAAACGCCGCTGGCCGCCACGCGTGCGCAACGCCTCGACCAGGCCCTTCTCCTCCCAGAATCGGATCGCCGACACCGAAAGTCCGGTGCGCCGCGCCAGCTCACCAATCGTCAGCAACATATCGCCCTTGCCCGCCAATTCGCCCTCCGTCGCGACCCTCTTGACCTCAACTTAGGCTGAGGTTGTACGACTCGCAAATGCCGCGCGATCCCCGCGCCACAGGAGCATTTTCATGGCCGCCCCGTTCATCGAACACGTCAACATCACCGTCCGCGATCCCGACGCGAGCGCCGCGCTGTTCGCCCGATTGTTCGACTGGCACGAGCGTTGGCGTGGCCCCTCGCTGCAGGGCGGGCGCACCATCCATGTCGGCGACGACCGCTTCTATCTCGCGCTCTACACCCATGACGGCGCGGCGACGCCCGACGCGGTGTTCGAAAAGGGCAATCCGCTCAACCATATCGGCATCCTCGTCGACGATCTCGACGCGATCGAGCGCCGCGTCGTCGAAGCAGGCCTCGTCCCGTTCAACCATGCGGACTATGAACCCGGCCGGCGCTTCTATTTCCTCGACCCCGACGGCACCGAGTTCGAGATCGTCAGCTACGCCTGAAGATCGCCCCATTCGAGCCCGAAGCGCGCGAGATATTTGCGCAGCCGGTCAGCGTCATTGGCCGAACTGCGCCGCGCGCGTCGTCGCGATCAGCGGCAGCTTGCCGCGCTGTCGTGCTTGTCGATCGCCTTGCCCGCTACCGCCCCGCCGCCGACGCCGAGCAAGGTGCCGAGCAGCGCCGATCCACCCGGCGCGATGATGTTGCCCAGAATGCCGCCGATCACGCCGCCCACCACCATCCCGGTGCTGCCGTTCGAGCGGCGGCAATAATAGCGGCCGTCGCGGCCGCGATAGACGCGGTCATTGGCGGCAAGCTGGCGCTCCTGCGCCTGCGGCTCCGGCCGATAATCGCGATCGGCGGCATAGCCGCTCTGCGGGGCCGGCGCGGTATAATAGCCGCCTTGCGTCGGCGCGGGCGGGGCATAGCCGGCCTGGCCACCGCCATCGCCGGGGCCGACACAGCCGCTCGCCAGCAGCGTCGCCGCCGCGACGAAACCCAGGGCCGATACGCGCATGTCATTCCTCCTCCGCAACGGAAAAGGGGGAACACGCGTGACGGCGGAATTGTTGCACCCCCGCGCTCCCCTGTCGCTCGACCGGTCGCATGGCCAGCCCGGTTCGGCCCGATTCCAGTGATATAGCGCGGTTCGGGACAGGCGTCGGCGACCGCGCGACCCTGGTTTCAATCCGTCGACAACGACCGCTGCATATACAGCGTATCGAGCCGCCGCCCGAACTTGATCCCGACATTGCGCATCCGCCCCGTCTCGACGAAGCCGAGCGCGGCATGCACCGCCACGGACGCCGGCTCGGCCCCGCCGATCACCGCCAGCATCTCGCGAAACCCCGACGCGGCCGCGCCGTCGAGCAACGCCGCGAGCAACGCCCGCCCGACCCCACGCCCGAGCGCGTCGGGCGCGACATAGATGCTGTCCTCGCACGCCTCGCGATATGCCGGGCGGTCGCGGAACTGCGCGGCATAGGCATAGCCGATCACCACGCCATCCTCCTCGGCCACCACGAACGGCCAGCCGCGCTCGGCCAGCGTGGCGATCTTGTCGCGCCAGAAGGCGGCATCGGGCGGCTCGATGTCGAAGGTCGCCGTGCCGTAGAGCACATGATGCGCGTAGATCGCGGCGATCGCCGCCGCGTCGCCGGAAACGACGTCACGAATCCTGAGCCTGCTCAACCGAATTCCACCGTGTATGTCATCGCCGGCCACCCTATCGGCGATCTGGCGCCATGCAATATCCGGCAAGCGCGAAAAGGCCGCGCAACCCGATAAAGGATTGCACGGCCCTGTTCGTCGGCAATCGCGCGGCGCGGAAAAACCCGCGCCAGGCAATTACATGCTGTTGCCGGTGGCGTTTTCCGGGGCGTCCATCGCGGCGACGTTGCCGGTCGCGTTGGCGTCGACCGGGGCGTCGCCCAGGTTGGTGACGGTGACATCGGCCTCGTTGGTCATCAGCTCATTGGCGGTCGCGGCGTTGTCGATCGGCGCGTCCTTCTTGCAGGCGGCGAGGCCGAGCGAAGCGGCGGCGATCATCGAGGCGATAACGATCTTCTTCATAAACATTCTCCACGGTCGACCGGGCAGACCCCGAGAACAGCCCGATCGCTGTCCTTCCCCGACCCGTAACCAAACTCACCCATGGCTCAATTCCCACCAAATTAATAGGGGAAAATTTGGCCCGCCACGCCATGAAGGGATCACCCGTCGCCGATTGCCATGGTAACACCGGCAAGGTGCGCAGACTGTTGTCGATCATCCTGTTGAGCGTGGCGGTCGCCGCCCCCGCCGTCGCGCAAGTGGCGCCGCCCGTTGCCCTGCCCACGCAAGCGCCGGCCATGCCGGTCGTCACGCTGGAAGCACCGGCCGAGGCGCTGGCCCGCGATGCCGACGAATATGCCCGGCAGTTCGCCGTCCCGCCCGACGAGGCGCGGCGTCGACTCGCCGCGCAGGAAGACAGTGTCCCCGCGACCGACGCGCTGGCCGAGGAATTTCGCGATCGGCTCGCCGGCATCGTCATCGAGCATCGCCCGGTGTGGCGCATCGTCGTCGTCCTCGCCGGCGAAACGCCCGTCGCCGATCGCACGATATTCGCCGGCGGCACGGCCGTGCCCGTGGTCTTCCGCACCGGCGCCGGCGCCACGCGCGAGCAGGTGGTGTGGGCGATGACCTGGCATCAGCCGGCGATCCGCGCGCTGCTGCGCCACCCGCCCGGCATGGGTCTGGATCCGCGCACCGGCGATCTCGTCGTCACGGTCGGCGCGGCCGATGCCGCCGCGGCCGGTGGTGCCGATGCGCTGCGCGACCGGATCGCCGCGATCGCCCATGTGCCGGTGCGGATCAGCGTGATCGAGCGCATCGACCGCGATCTCGATCTCGCCGGCGGCGCCCGCATCGAGGGCGTCGAACCCGGCGACGGCCGGCGCTATCGCTGCACCACCGGTTTCGCGGTCAGCGACGGGACGCGCCACGGCCTGACCACCGCCGCGCACTGCGCCGATGCGATGACCTATAGCGATCCGCGCGGCGGCACCGTGCCGCTCGACTTTCTCGGCCAATGGGGCTGGGGCTATCAGGACGTGCAGATCGGGCTCAGCGCCACCCCGCCCGCGCCGACGCTCTACGACGACACCGCCAAGGCGTTCGAACGCCCGGTCCTCGCCCAGCGCGCCCGCGCATCGACGCGCGCCGGCGACTTCGTCTGCCATCGCGGCGAGCGCACCGGCTATAGCTGCGCGCTCGTCCAGCTGACCGACTTCGCCCCGGCCGGCGATCTGTGCGGCGGGCCATGCCTGCCGACCTGGGTCGCCGTCGCCGGGCCGAAATGCCAGGGCGGCGACAGCGGCGCGCCGGTGTTTCTCGGCGGCACCGCCTTCGGCATGGTCAAGGGCGGCAGCTACCGGCCCGACGGCAGCTGCGCCTTCTATTTCTACATGTCGCTCGACTATCTCCCGCCGGGCTGGACATTGTTGCTCGCCGCGTCGCCCGGCGTGTCGATATCGACCAGCCAGGCGGACGGCGCGGCCACCCCGGAGGCATCACGCAGCAGCCCCCGCGCGCCCTGATCGCCGGTCAGCGTCGCGACCAGCGGGAAGGCCGCCCGCGCGATCAACGCCGGCACCATGCGCGTCCCGTCCGACAGGGTCGCGGTCAGCATGCCGTCATGCGCCGCAAGCAAGGCATGGATATGCCGGGCGGGCACCAGCGGCATGTCGGCCAGCATGATCAGGCAGGCATCGCACGCCGTCTCCGCCGCCGCCGCCACGCCGAGCCTGAGCGAGACGCTCATCGCCGCACCGGGCGGCGCGGCGCGGCAATCGAACCCCAGCCCGGCAAGGTCGACCGCGCTCGGCCCGGTCACCGCGAGATGCGCGGCGAACGGAATCGCGGCGAGCATCGCGCCGGCATGCGTGCCGAGCGGTCGTCCGCGGAACGGTACCGACAGCTTGTCGCCGCCGAAACGCTCGCCGCGCCCCGCCGCCAACAGCACCGCCGTCACCCGCCCGGCCGCAATCGCCATCTTGCCAGTCCCGCCCTTTCCCGCGTTAAGCTGCCGCGATGGATGATAGCGGCATTTTCCCGTTCCTCGCGCAAAAAGCCGCAACCGGCCTGCGCACCGCGCTGGTCACGATCACCGGCGTGTCGGGCAGCTCGGTGCGCAACCCGGGCGCGCATCTCGCGGTGGCGGCGGACGGCAGTTGGCGCGGCTCGCTGTCGGGCGGTTGCATCGAGGCGGCGGTGGTCGCCGATGCGGTCGATGCGATCGCCGTCGGCATCCCGCGCGAAATCCGCTTCGGCGCCGGCTCGCCCTATCTCGACATCCGCCTGCCGTGCGGCGGCTCGGTCGATGTGCTGATCAACCCGATCACCGATCCCGCGCCGATCGCCGACGCCGCCGCGTTGCTCGCTGCCCGTACCCCTGCCCTGCTCGCCTTGCCGCTGGGCGAGGGCGCGATCACCGTCACGCCGGGCGGCGCGCCGTGGCGCACCTGCCGTGACGCCGCATCCTTCACCGTCGCGCATCTCCCGCCGCTCGCGCTCACCGTGATCGGTCACGGCGCCAGCGTCGAGGCGCTCGCCGCGCTCGCCATCACCGCCGATGCCCGCGTCATGGCGATGACCCCCGACCGCGCGATCGCCGGGCGGCTGGCCGAAGCCGGCATCGCGGTCCGCCTGCTCAACACGCCGCGCGAAGCGGTCGATCTCACCGTCGACCCATGGACCGCGATCGCCTTCCTGTTCCACGACCATGACTGGGAGACCGCGCTGATCGGCCGCGCGCTCGCCGGCCGCGCTTTCTATGTCGGCGCGATGGGCAGTCGCGCCGCGCAGCGCACCCGCGCCGCGGCGCTCGCCGCGGCCGGGGTCTCGCCCGACGACATCGCCCGCCTCCACGCGCCGATCGGCCTCATCCCGTCGTCGCGCGACCCGCAGGTCCTCGCGCTTTCGACGCTGGCCGAGATCGTCCGCGATTTCGAACGCGCGACCGCGCGCGAGGATCGCGTGACGGCATTGGCCGGTCACCGCGAAGAGTTTCGGCAATTATATAAATAACGTACCGGCGAATCGAGAGTATGGGAAATGCGACAGGCCGGCGACTTTACCGATGGGATTGAGATTTCCGGCGCGATGATCGCAGCGGGCGTGAGTGCTTTGTTCAGCACCAGCTCCTTCGACCCGGAAGAGGACAGGGTACGCCCGATTCTTCGAATGACGATGCCTAAATATAAGGCGGGCGATTAAACTCATGGCCCCTAGGGTATTGGAGATGCAGGGCTATGTTGTTCGAGATCAGCATATTGGCTGCAACATAACGTGAGCGTGGGTCTTTGAGGCCCTCCGCTACGCCGCCTTGCCGGATTTGCTTATGCCCGTCGCTCGCGTCCTCTATGTCTCCATAGTGGAGCTCCGGCAGCTTTAAATTCGCGCAGCGCCCTGCCACTGATTGCTCATCAAATTTTGTCACCGCAAACTTGTGGGCAAAGTCATTTCGTATCCCGGCGATAATTTTAAGATCGTGGAACGCTTCCGGCGAAATAAGGTCGGCAGCATAGGCAAGCGCGGTTTTCGGCTTGAACGCGCCTAAAGGTCCATCGGGCTGGAATAGCATATTCATCAGATCAGGATCGTCTCGCAAGACTCCTCGGAGCGCCTGTTCAATCCGCTTTTCGCAGATTGCGGCTACGACCAACGCGCAGGCGCGATCTGCAGCATTCAAAATTTCATCAAACGGATTACTGTCGATCCTGTTATGGCCGTCACCATGAACAAAGCTAAGCAAGAGCTTCATAGTCCCCTCCACAACGAGGGAGCGGATCAACGCCGCGACGAATTGCTCCGCCGCGCCCTTGCGACTCCCCCGATCAGCAATGAGGATATCGTGAAGCGGTCGAAAGAGTCTCACCGAAAGTGACGCTTGCGCCGCTCGCCAATCTGGCGGCGCGGCTCGTAAAATTCGGGCAGCGAGCGCTCTCGCGCAGCGCACCCGCGGCGCTCGCCGCGGCCGGGGTATCGTTCGACGACATCGCCCGCCTCCACGCGCAGATCAGCCTCATCCCGCCATCGCGTGATGGCATTCGTCGGTCGCAGCGAAGAATTTCGCCATGATAGCTAGTGCTTGTCGGCCGTTCGGCATTGCGTGCGCCGGCAAGCGGGCCGAATTCGCCAAGCGGGCGAGCCGTTGGTCGACGGCGGTGCGAAATGCCCGGCCCGGGGCGCCTTGATAAGGTCTGATACAATTCGGGCATATTGCTGATACAAGTCGGTGCCATCACGCTCGCGTCAGTTTCGATTAGGAGAAGACGATGATGACCCTGAAGCCAATGCTCGCCGCGTTGCTGATGACAGGCGCGCTGCCCGCCGCCGCACAGACCGCCCCGGCCGCACCCACCGCCGCGCCGATGATGCGCCATGATCCGGCGATGATGCAGCGCCACCGCGCGGCGATGATGCAGCATGTCGCGGAGATGCGGAAGCGTCATGCCGACGATCTTGCCTTGCTGCTCGATCTCAAGCCGGCGCAGCGCCCGGCGCTCGATGCCTTCATCGAGGCATCGCACCCGCGCATGGGCATGGAAGAGGGCATGGGCATGGGGCCGATGGGCGACCGCGCCGGGGGCGGGCCGGCCGACGGTGCCGCGCCGCCGCCAACCTTCACCGAGCGCCTCGACCGCATGGACCAGGCCGCGACGCGTCGCGCGGATGCCCAGCATCAGCGCGTCGCGGCGGCCAAGGCCTTCTACCAGAGCCTCGACCCGCATCAGCGGCAATTGTTCGAGGCGGTGATGCGGCTGCGGCACGGCGGCGGCAAGCCAGGCGGCATGGGTGGCATGGGCGGACACATGCGTGGCGGTCATCCCGGCCCCGACGGCATGGACGGTCCCGGCGCACCGCAAGACTGAGAATCGCGCCTTTGGCGCGTTGCTGGTACCGCCGTCGAAATGCGCTCTTCGGCGCGTTTCCAAACCGGCGCTGAGGATCAGCGCGACGGGCCGGCGCGCGCGGGCGTGCCGGCCATCGTCGCCCGCGATCGTCAGGCGGGCACGAAATTCTGCACGAGAAAGCGGTTCCATCCCTTCGCCGTCCGGCTCTCCACGGCGAAGCGGAAACCCGGCGCGCCATCCTCCTCCGGCGGCCAGTATATCATCCGCGCGAGCCCGGCCGGCATCCGCGCTTCGAAGGCGATCGCCATCGGGTGAACATCGCTGCCGTCGCTCGACATGCCGGTCGATCGCTTGCCGTCATTGGTGAAGGAGAAGCAACCGAGCGTGCCGTCCTCGCCTTTGCCGAACATCGCCACCTCGCGATATTCGCGCTCCGGCGACATCGACCAGCGCGCGTCGAGCATGATCCAGTCCTTGCCGAAGGGCGTGAAGCTGCGCGTACAGCGCATCGCCGCCGCCGGGCTGTCGCCCGCGCCGCGCGGCGTCGCCCAATTGCCGATCAGCGGCTTGAGCGGGCCAAGCAACCCGCGCCCCTTGCTCCAGCTCATCGCACGCCCTTCCCATCGCCGCATCGGCAACGTTACAGCTTGGTCCGCCGCCTCATCCCGTCGGCCACAATCGCATATGCGTGTCGCCGCACTGCGCGGCGATTGAAATCTGCTCGCCCGGCCGCGCGTCGATCTGCCGATCGAACGGCCAGAACACGCTGCTCCAGCAGGACCGCGCCTCGGGGCCGGGCTGGTTTTCATACCCCCCGGCATCGTCCATCTCCAGCGCGATCCATTGCACCACGCCGTTGATCAGCCCCCCGGTGGCGGTCAGCGTCGTCGCGGCGACGCGTCGCTCGCCCAGCCGGCCCTCGGCGAAATCGAACGCGAAGAGGTCGGCCGGCGCACCGCGCACCGCCAACCGCTCGCTGCCGACGGCAATGTCGCGGCGCGGATGCGCCAGCCGGTTGAACGCCGACAGGTCGAAACCATCGACCACGCCCATGCGCGACGGCGCCCAGTTGGCGTCCTCGGCAAGCGCGACGCGGATGCGCCCACGCGCCGGAATCACCGGTGCGCCGGGCACCAGCAGGCGGCGCAGCGCATCGGCATGCGCCGGCAAGGTGCCCTGCCCGACCATATCGTTGCTGACGATTTCCGACACCAGCAGGTCGGCCGGGCCGCCCATGTCGGCGACCGGATCGAGCGCGGTCGAGTGCTTGTCGATCACCGTGACGCGGTCGGCAAAGCCATTGGCCGCGATGATCTCACGTGCCGCCAGCGCGACCGCCGGGTCGGCCTCGCAGGTGATCACCCGTGTCGCGCCCGCGCGTGCCGCGAACATCGCCAGCAATCCGCTGCCGGTGCCGATCTCGAGCACGGTGCAGCCCGGCCGCACCGCCCGGCGCAGCGCCGCGTCATAGGCCTGGTTGCGCAGCCGGTCGCGCACCAGCGTGAAATGCCAGCTCGGAATGCCCTCGCTCAGCTGCTCGCTCGCCCGCACGCGTACTTCGCCGTCATCGGGCGCCAGCGCCAGCGCGCGCGCCGCCAGTTCGAGGCCCGCGACATGCTGCCCCGCCCCCCGCATCTGACTGGCCAGCGCGACCATCGCCAGGGGCTGGCCCTCGACCAGCGGCAGCAACGCGGCGATGCCGGCGATGCGGTCGGGATCAGGCAATTCGGCCACGCTGTTTCCCCATCGCCCGCCGCGACCGCCGCACCTTATGGCTTGCGGAAACGGTACACCACCTGGTCGGTATGCCCGCGGATCGCCGGGTCGAACACCGACAGGCTGTGGCTGTCGGCGGGGTTGCGCAGCACGGCAAGCTCGCCTTCATAGCGGAAGCCGGCCGCGACGACCTCGTCCTTGATGATCTCGGGGTCGATGCGATGGAGCTTGGTCGGCGCGGCCAGGCCCGATCCGGCCGCCGCGACATGGTCGACGACCAGCAGCGTGCCGCCATGTTTCAGCGCCTTGAACAGCGCGGCATCGACCTTGACGGCGGTGTCGACCGGAAAGACATCGAGGTGCAGGTCATGGTAATTCTGCACCGTGATCGCGACGTCGAGCGACCCCGGCAGCGCGACCGAGCCGAGCCCGCCGTTCAGCGCGGTAACATTGGCATAGGCGTCGGCGACCTTCTTCTGGTCCTCGCCATAGGACGCCTTGAACTTGATGAACTCGTCCGGCGTATAGGCCCAGACATGGCCCTTCGGCCCGACCGTTCCGGCGAGAATGCGCGTGAAATACCCGCCGCCCATGATGAAATCGAGCGCCCGGTCGCCCGGCTTGACGCCGGCAAAGGCGAGCAGCTCGGCCGGGTGGCGCGCGGCGTCGCGGCTGCTGTCCTCGCTCGGCCGGCCCGGATCGGCCATCGCGGCGGCAATCGCCTTCCCGTTGTCCCGTTGCGCCGCGACCGCGCCGCCCGCCAGCGCAAGCGCCAATGCCAATCCCGTCACGATGCGCTTCATGGTCATTCCTCTCACTCGGTTGCAGTGGAGTTAGCCCCAGCCCCTGATAGCGGCAATACCTCAATCGAGGGGCAGGCGCCGGGCCGCACCGCCGGCTTGTCGCCGCCGGCATACCAGTGGCTCGTCGCGCCCATCGTCGCCGCGTCATGGTAGCAGGCCTCGCCCTTGCCGATGTCGCGGTCGAGGAAGAATGCCCAATTGTGGCCGGCGCAATGCCGCGCGGTACAGGCCCAGATACCGACACTGTTGCCGCGCGCGAAGATCGGCCGGGCCGGGCCGCCGCCCTCGCGGAATTCGCGACGCACCTTCTCGTCCCTGACCGCCGCGACCAGCGCGGTCGCGACATCGGCGCGGTCGAAGAACATCACGCCGTCGACCGCATCGCGCGGCTTGTGGCCGATATAGGCGTCGAGCGAGGTCAGCGTCGCCTGCCCGGGCATCGGCTTCACCGCGACCGGCGCGGGCGGCACGAAGCCTTGCGCATTGCCTTCCGCCGGCGCCGTGTCGGGCTTGTGCCCGCACGCCGCCGGCAGCACGGCAAGGCACAGGGCAAGGAGCGCGCGACGGGCACGCGGGTAATTCGGCATCGTTTCATTCCCGATCAGTTTTCCCGCCAACGCGCCGCGGCGGTGAACGGGTCCGTCGGAGCGACGATCAGAGCCGCGCAAGCTTGATGCAGGCGTCGAACACACCGACCAGCGACACGGCGAGCGCCAGCGCGATCATCAGCCAGTAACCCGGGCCGAACGCCGTGACCCGTGCCGGATCGGTCGTGTCGTACCACACGACATAGGCATCGCTCGGCCGCCAGCCGCGCCGCACCCGGCGCTCGACCCTGGCGCGGTGCCGTGCACCGGCCGCATCGGTAAACTCGATATCGTCGCGGATCAGCCTGGCATCGCGGCCGTCGCGCCAGTTCCAGCCGCGAAGCGTGCCGATGGTGAAGCCGAAATGCCAGAAATCGTCGCGCCGCTCGCGCTCGCTATAATCGCTGTCCCGCACCACCGCGACCGCCGCCCTGTGCGTGCCGAGCATCGCCACCGCGCGCCAGCCGCAATAGAGCATCGCCAGCATCAGGCAGGGCGCGGCAAGAATGACGAGGTCTTTCACGCCCGCTCCGATAGCAGCGGGTCGTTAAGGACGGCTTGCCGGCGGATGCCCCGTCGACCCGTCACGCACCGACATTACGTAAATTTCCCCGCTTCCTAACCTCGGCCATTGGTGCCACAAACGGCCTGAGGGGAGCATGACATGCGGGGCGGGAACAACGGGCATTCGAGCGGCATGCATCCCGGTGACGAACGCGTTGCCGCCAACCCTTCGCACGGCATTCTCGCCACGTTGCCGATCGCGCTGGCGCTGTGGCTGGTGATCATCCTGACGGGGGTCGAACTCATCAAGTGGCTCCGGCCTTAGCGGGCCCGGTTTCCCCGGCCATCGGTGCTGGACGAATCGCGGCCGGGGGCCGATACAGCCCCTCATCCGTTGGAGCATCCGGCGCGAGCGGGCCGCCAGGGAAATTTACAATGGACAAATGGCCCTTTGGCGAATGGTTCGGCGCGAGCCTGGACGCATGGGCGCTCGGCACCGAAGCCTCGACGGTGATGGCGCTGCGCACCGCGCGTATCGCCATGGGCGGATCGGCGGCGGTCGACGAGTTCAGCCTGATGTTCACCGAAAAGATGGCGGCCTCGTTCGAGCTGCACACCGCGGCGATGACCGGCCAGCTCGGCACCGCCCCCGCCCACGCGACGCGCAAGGCGATCGGTTTCTACCGTCGCAAGGTGCGCGCCAACCGACGGCGGCTCGGGCAACGCTGAGGCGAACGAGAGCGGCGGCGCGGCGCGGGTAGCGCGAACGGCGCGCGCGTCACTCCGCCGCGGCGGGATCGAAGGCGAATACCGCGCTGGGGCGGGTCGCCGCATTGTCGGTTTCGGCGACCGCGTAGCAGGCCAGCATCCGCAGCCGCGCTTCCGGCAGCCAGGCGCGCCATGGATCGCCGATCAGCACGTCGATGCCGGCGGCACGGCAGCGTTCGAGGAACGCCGTCACGCGTTCGGCCAGCGCGGGCTCGTAGAACAGGTCGCCGACCAGCACCGTATCGACCGGCGGCGGCGCGCCGTGCGTCAGGTCCTCGTCCGCGACGGTGACCGCCGCGCCGTTATGCGCGATGTTGAGGCGCAGCGCGGCGATGGCGTAGCGATCGACCTCGGCGGCGATGACCGACGCGGCCCCCGCCTTGACGGCGGCGATCGCCACCAGCCCCGAGCCGGCGCCGAGATCGAGCACGCGGCGACCCGCGACGAGCTCGGGCCGGTCGAGCACATGGCGCGCCAGCGCCAGACCGCCGGCCCAGTAATAGGCCCAGTAGGGCGCCCCGAACCCGGCTTCGTCCGCCGCCGCGAGCGCCGCCAGCCGCGACGTCGGCACCGCCTTGTGCAGGCGGATTTCGGGGATCGCCGGGACCGGCAGGACGGGCAACCTCGCCCGGATGAACGCGGTGGGATCGACGGGCTTCACGGCGCCGATCATAGCGCCGCCACTTTGCCGTCGACAAGGCGTGCGCGGTGACGGAACATGCATCAGCAAGCGCGGGTTCATCCGCCATGGCGCAGGCGCGCCATCCCGAAGCGGAGCGCGACGACACACGAAATGACGAACGATGGGTACCGCGCAGGACAACGCCGCTGGAGCGGCGGGCGGATCGCCAGCGCGGCCGGCGCGGCGATCGTCCAGGCGCTGCTCGCCTGGGTGCTGATCGCCGGGCTGGCGGTCGGCGTGCCGGCGCGGATCGTCGACGAGTTCAAGCTGTTCACCGTCACGCCGCCCCCGCCCCCGCCGCGCAGCGTGCCCGAGAAGCCCCGCGCCGCGTCGCACCGGCAGAAGGGCAAGCCATCCCCCGCCAATCTCCGCGCGAGGCCGACCGAGATCGTCGCGCCCAAGCCCGTCGTGCCGGTGCCACCGCCGCCCCCGCCGGTCGTCGCCGCGCCCAAGGCCGGGCCGGGCGCCGCGCCATCGGCCGGCGCCGCCCCGGTGCCCGGCCCCGGGACCGGTGCCGGCGGCGCGGGCGATGGCACGGGCGGCGGGGGTGACGGCGATGGCGACGGCAGCACCCCGCTGGTACTGATCAAGGGCCGGATCAAGGATTCGGACTATCCCAAGGACCTGCTGCGCGACGGGGTGAGCGGGACGGTCTATCTGCGCTTCACCGTCGGGGTCGAGGGCCGCGTAACCTCATGCACGGTGACCAAAACCAGCGGCAGCGCCGAGCTCGACAACACCACCTGCCGGCTGATCATGGAGCGTTTCCGCTACCGCCCGACCCGCGACCGCCATGGCCACCCGATCCCCGACGAGGTGACCGGATATCACCGCTGGGACCTGTGGCGCCGCACCCCCGACGAGACGCCCGGCGACGATTGAGGCGCGTCTAGCCGCACACGCCCGCCCCGGCCTGCGCCAGCAACGCCGCGCGACCGCCGCGCAGGTCGGCGCCGCTGCGGACCACCGGTTCCGGTCCCTTGCCGAGTCCGCGCCACAAGGCGGCGTTGAAGGCGGCGGTGTCGAGATGGTCTTCGGTGCGGAAGTCCTGGCCCTTCATCGCCTCGGCCCACCAGCCGGCGTCGCGCGTCGGGCAGGCCGCGCCGGTGCTGGCGGTGGCGGTGGCGGTGACGAAGCGATCGGCGGGGATCGGCAGCGCGGTCTTGCGCAGCACGTCGGCGGCGCGCGCCTGGTAGGTCCAGCTCGCCTGCGCCGGATCGAACAGGTCGGCCATCGGCGCGGCGAGCGCGTCGTTGAGGCCGAGCGGCTTCAGGCCGAGCACCGCCTCGATCGTGCGCAACAGGTTGACCGTGGTGTAGCGTGTCGAGACGAGGGCATGCTGCTTCACATAGGGCCCGACGACGAAGGCGATGCTGCGCCGCGCATCGACATGGTCGGCGCCGTTCTGCGCATCGTCTTCGATGATGAAGACGAGCGTCGAATCCGCCACCTTGCTGTGCGCGATCGCCTCGATGACGTTGCCGACGGCGAAATCATTGTCGGCCATCTGCGTCTCGACGCTGTTCACGCCGTCGATCGCCTCCTTGAAGTCGCCGAAATGATCGTGGCTGAGCCGCAGCAGCGTGAGCGCGGGCATGGTGTCGCTCGCCATCTGCTGGTCGAACTCGCGGCGCCATTCGCGCTGCAGCCAGTAATCCGGCATCTTCTGGTCGAAGCCGCGATAATAAGGGTCGCTGCGCGTGGCGAGCAGACGGTCGCCGGGCGTGTAGATGCGCGTGTTGCTCTTGAACGGTTCGCGCACCAGCGGAATGGCGCCGGGCGCGCCGGCATCATAGACCGAGGCGTCGGAGAAGCCGTAGTTGCGCACCGACAGGCCGGCGCGGATCGCGGCGTCCCACAGGAAGCCGTGGCCCTTGGCATCGTCATCGTCGCCATCGGCGTCGGGCGCGGTGAGCAGCGCCGGGCCGGGCAGCACATCGGGGTCGTTCGGCGTCTTGGGGTTGGTCGCGACGCGCTCGGCCTGGGTCTGCTGGGTGTAGATGTAGCGATCGGCCTCTTCGGATTCATAGGCGAGGCCGCGCCGGGCGTAGTTCACCGGGGCGGTCTTCTCGAGCAGGTCGGTCGCGCGCGCGGCGGTGCTCCAGCTCCAGCCGGTGCTCGATTGCTCGCCGCTGTCGTAGAAATTGTCGAGCGTGACGAACTGGCTGGCGAGCGCATGATGATTGGGGCTGAGCCGCGCGCCGAGGATCGCCAGCGACGGATCGCCATTGCCGACGGGCAGGTCGCCGAGCACCTGATCATAGGTGCGGTTTTCCTTCACGATGAAGACGACATGCTTGATGCGCGCGCGGATCGCCGCCATCCGCGCATCGGCGGCGGCGCGCGCCGGGCCGTCCGACAGGCCGACATTGTCGGCGACCCGCAGGGTCGTCGCGACGAGCGCGTGCGGCGTGGGCAGCGGGAATTGCAGCAGCCCGGCCTTTTCGAGCTGGTAGATATATTGGTTGGCCGCGCCGCACGCATCGTGCTGGCTCTTGACCTCGGCGAGTTCGGGCACGCAGCCATTGGGATTGGGGCCGGGCGGGCTCTTGCGGTTGACGACGAAGACGCGGCGGCCGTCGCGGCTGGTGGCGACGGCGCTGGGATACCAGCCGGTCGGCACGAGCCCGGCGACCGCCGCGCCGGTGCGATCGGGGGTGACCACCGCCACCGCGTTGATCCCGCCCAGCGTCACCAGCAGGCGGTGATCGGGCAGCAGCGTGAGGCCATTGGGGTTGACGCCCTTGCCCGCCGGCACGTCGCCGAGCGAGGACGGCAGACCGAGGCGCGGCTCGGCGAGCAGCTTGTTGCTCGCGGTGGCGACCACGGCGAGGCGATCGGCATTGTCCTCGGTAGCGTAGAGCCGGCCGAGCCGCTTGTCGGCGAGCAGCGCGGTCGGCGCGCCGGCGGTGGCGATGCGCGCGGCGACGCGGACGGTGCCGGCGCCGATATCGAGCGCGACGATCTGGCGGTCGCGCGGCGCCGAGACCCAGGCATGGGTGGCGTCGCCCCACAGGATGGCGAACGGGTTCTCGCCGCCGGGCACGCCCGACTGCGCGGCATCGATCTTGCCGGGGCGCAGATCCTGCTCGGCGATGACGCGGCCGGCCTTGAGGTCGATCAGGCTGACCGAGTCATTGTAATAATTGGCGACCAGCGCGCGCGCGCCATCGGGGCTGACCGCGACGCCGGCGGCCTGCGGCTTGACGTCGGCGCCGATGCCGGCGGCATGGCCGAGCGCGATCGGCTTGCCCGATGCGGCATAGCCCTTTGGCCCGCGGCGATAGACATGCACCACATCGTCGACGCCGCCGCCGACGACGAAACCCGCGCCATCCGGCAGCCAGGCGACGCCGGAATAGCTGTTGGGGACGATCAGCGTCTGGAGCCAGCGGCTGCCGGCGGCGTCGATCGCGTAGCGGAAGATATATTGCCCGGACTGCGCGGGCACGACCTTGCCATTGGGGCCGACATAGCGGTTGAAGCCGCTGGTCAGCACGAGCATCTCGCGCCCATCGGGCCTGACCGCGATCGCCGCCGCGCCATCGGCCTGGTAATCGGGCACCGGCCCGACCCGCGCGGTGAGCGGCTCGAACCGCGCGCCGGGTGCCGCGAGCGGGGTGAGGAGCTGGCCGGTCGGCAGATGCTGCGGCGCCCCGACGGGCGCCTCGGCCAGCGCGGCGGGGCCAGTGGCGGCGGTGGTGGCGAGGGCCAGGACCATCAGGGGTATGCGCATCATTTTTCTCCGTCCCGGGGGCGCCAGCCTAGCCGGGCGTTGCGACAGATTAAAGACCGGGCGCGCGCCGTTATGGGGGCGGGGGAAAACGATCGCTGCTTGCGCTGACGTACCGATAGATTCGAGGGTTGGTGGACGTGGCACCTTTACGAGGCCGGCGGGCAAGTATTCGCCAAGTTGCGCGCGCGGGAACACGCAAATATTCGACCCCTTTTGACGACCGACGGGGGGTGTGCTTGATCGCGGCGCTATAGTTGCGCGCGCAAGACGGCGCGGCGAATTTCGGGCGATTTCCAACAGGCGATGCTTGCGCGCGACTGGCACGAAGGGCGCGGCGAGGGGCCGCGAGGACTGGGCCTTTTCCTGACCCTTTATGGGGGAGCGTGGCATTCGTCTTACCCTTCACTTGCGTGCCCGGAT
>JBAZXI010000017.1:0-110447 GCA_041659925.1 Sphingomonas sp. | reverse complement strand
TCATAATCCAGAGTTATCGCGCAGAAATCATCAGCTACAGGCAAGCGTGAGCAACCAATTGCCCTTGAGGGTAGTACTTCGGGTGCCGCCACGGAGCATAGCGGCCGCTCGCTGGCTTGAGCCGGCCATCTCGCGCCGACCGTCGAAAGGCCGCCGCGCCAAAGAGCAAGCGCGGCGGCCTTTCCCGCATGCGGGCCGGTCGGGGGGGGGCATCGGCGGCCCGCCGCGGACCTCAATGACCGGCGATGATCGCACTGCTCGCGATATTGCCGGTCGCACTGGCGGCGAGCTGATTGCCACTCATCGTCAGGGCGCCGTTCGACAGCGTGCCGCCGCGGAACGCGAAGCCCGCCCCGGCGACCGACGCCGACACCGGGCCATCATTGATCTGGACGTTGCTCAATAACGCGCCGCGCGCGGAGCCAGGGCCACCTATCATGACCTGGTTGGTCGCGGCATTGCCATAGGCGTTCGCGGTCGTGGCATTGCCCGAAACGGCAAGCGCCGAGGAAGCCACGATGCCGGTGGCGTTAAGCGGCACGCCAAATGCCCCGCCGGCACTGGCCGTCACCGCGCCATCATTGTTCTGAGCGTTGACCAGCACGGCCGGCGCGGACGCGACCGTGTCGAATGACCCGACCTGCGCGCTGCTCGCACCCGTGAACGCGGCATTCACCGGTCCGTTCAGCGTCAACGCATTGTCCGCGCTGTTGCCCCGCGCGACGGCCTGGGTCAGATTGTCGGCGATCGTCACCAAGGAGCCGTAGATCGCGGTTGCGGTTGCTGTACCGCCCAGCCCCGGCGTCGCTTCGGTGCGGGCGCTCGCATTGACGGTCGCCGCGCTCATCTGGCTGTTGACGAGACCCGCAGTGGTGCCCGAGCCGCCGGTGCTCGACACCGACACCGTATTGACCGCGTGATTGGCGGACGCATCGGCGACGGTGCTGTTGTCGCTGACCGTGAAGCTCGAACCGGACATGGTCGCGCCGGCATCGCTGTTGAGCAACCGCGTCTGGGCGACGGCGCCAACGGTGCCATTCGCAAACTGCGTGCCGGACAGCACATGATCGCCGGTGATACTGGCCGAGCCGAGATTGCCGGCATCGGCACTGGCCGCGCCGCCCGTGACGCCGTCGAGCTGCACCGCCGAGACGCTCAAGCCGTTATCAGCATCGTTCATCACCGCCACCGCGTGGTTGATGTTGCCGCGCAGCGACACCGCGCTGTTGCCGACGCCGCCGCGCGCGACGACGACCATGTCGGAATTCGCGACCACACTGCCATCGCCGAACTGCGACGAAGACAGCGCCGTGCCGGCAGCGGGAGACGCGCCACCCGGCAGCGACGTTGCGGTCAACGACAGCCGATCGAGCGCGGTGTTGGCGACCGCCGTGGCAACCTGACTGTTGTTGTCGAGCGTCAGTGTCGAGCTGTTGGTATAGCCGACATCGCCGATCGCGAACTTGCCGGCGACATTGCTCGTCACCGACGATGCCGCCGCACCCGTCGCCAGCGGCATACCGAACTTCTGGTAGTTCGCCAGGGCGACATCGGCGGCGGCGCCATAGCCGCTATCGACCTGTCCGGCCGTGGCGTCGACATGACCGCTTCCAGCGCTGACGCTGTTGCCAGTGACCGTCAGGCTGTTGCTCGCGCTGCTGGCAACCGCGGCGCCCGTGACGCTGTTGCCGGTAACCCGGAGCTGCGAACCCGCGACGCTGCCGAACGGCTCAATTCTTGCGCCGGCGCGATCGCCGCTCGTTCCCACCACGCTACGGATACTGCCATCGACCGTCTGCGCATTGTTGAGATCGACGCTGCTGCGCAGCGCGTCCGCCTGGAGCGTAACGCCATTGGTCGCGCTGTTGCCCGTGGCGGCGGCGGACGTCGCGTTGTCCGAGGCGGCAAGGGTCGCGTGATCGACCGGGCCGGCAATAGCCACCAGGGTGCCTCCACCACTCACCCCGGCCGATATGCCGGCGTCCAGCTCCTGGACATTCTGCACACTGAAGGCCGCGGTCGTGCTCGATACGCCGTCGTTGCCGGTCATGGCGGTACCGACATGACCCGATGGCAAGCCACCGCTCACCTCGCGTCCGCTGTCGATCCTGTTGGCATCGACCGTCAGGAGATTGCCGTCCGCCCGATTGCCGGTCGCCGCAACGCGCATCTGGTTCTGCGATGCGGACAGATCGCTTCCATACAGCGCGCCGCCGACGCTGATCGTCGTACCGCCATTGGCCGTGGCGGAGACGCGGCCACCGACCGCGCGCTGAACGCCAGTGACGTTGGCGATCGCCGCTCCGGCCTCATCGGCCGGGCTCACGCTGCCGGCGCTCAGCGCGAGCGACCGCGACGACTGGTTGCCGTTGGCGACCGCGGCAACAGCATTGCTGTCGGCGCTGGCCGAGGAAGCGTTGAGGTTGTCGCTTACAGCGACGGAGAAACTCGCCGGCGCCGATCCTGCCACTGCGCTGACCTGGCCAGCGAGCTGCTGTCGGCCAAGATTGACGTAAAGCGCGTTGGCGACATTGGTGTCGTCCGCCGTGGCAGACACTGTCGACCCAGATGAGGAGCCGGTGGGAGCGGCGACCGAGGTGGCGACGACCGACAGGGCGTCGGAAGCCACGTTACCCCCCGCCCTGGCGACGCTGTTGTTCCCACTCAGGTCGAGGCGGCTGGCCGACGCGCCGGTGATGGCAAGCTGCGTCACGCCGTTATTGCTGGCCGACACCGAAGAATTTGCGTCGCCGGTCTGGGCGCTGACCAGCCCGCCCCCCAAACCCGCATTATCGAGCCCGAGCTGGTCGACGGCCTGGTTGCCGAGCGCCGACGCTTCGAGATCATTGTTCGCGACCGAGAGATCTCCAGCCGAGACGCTTCCCGCGGTGATGCCGGCCCGGCCACCGAGCAAGATCGCGCGAACCGGCGCGAACGTCATGCGCTGGCTGTTGACGAGCAGATTGTCCGCCTGGCCGCTGGTCGCGTTTGCGTTGATCGACAGTGTGGTCGGCGACGCTCCGGCGGCGGACGAAAGATCGGCAGGATCGAGCCAGGTCGTGGCGCTGTTGGCGCGCGCCGTCGCGCTGATCTGATTGTCGGTAATGCTGGCCGTACCGGCCTGGATCGACGAAAGCGAAGCGGCAGCGGTACCGCTGCTGGCATCGGCACTGACCGCCCCGCCGCTGATGCCCTGGCTGTTAATGGCCGAGCGGAGCGCGGTCGCGTCGATGCTCTGCGCGCTCGCGGGCACGGCGAGCAGCGCGGTCAAGGCGATGGCGCCGCCGGCGAACAACTGGGAACGCCGGGCGCGGCGGCTGGTCATGAAGATGTGCATGATGGTCTCCTGTGGATTGAAAAGAGGGTCGAGCGGTCGGGCAGGTTCGGGGCCGGGGCGCCTCCATCCATTCGAGGATCGAAGGCCTCAGCCGTGTTTTGCGGGCGACGGAGTCGACGGCTGCCCAACGGCGCTTGATCGCGCGATGCAGGCCGACGGATCAGTGCGGGTCACAGCGCCGACCAGCTTCATGGTCGCCTCCTCGAGCGCGGTGCGGATGCCAAGCTGGAGCGGCTCCTGCGCTTTCGCGCCGAGATTCACGTCGAACAGGCTCGAGCCAAAGAACTGGAACAGACCGAGGCCGATCTCATAGCCGGTGAACTGCTTCGCCAGGCTGACCGTACGGACGACCAGCAGCGACTTCGTATCGACGATGCGCAGGTCGACCGCGACCGACTGGGTATAGGTCCTGGCTTTCGGCCCGAGCTGATTGACCCCTGCCTCAAAACCACCGGAGCGGATGTCATAGTTTAGCTCGGTGATGCCGCCGACGATGTAATAGTCGGATGCTGCGATGCTGCCGCCATAATAAGGCAGCCAGGCTACCTTGCCGCCGCCCGTGCCCGCCACATCGTGAACCATACCGTCGCCGAGCTGGCGCCGGTCGGTATAGGCAAGCTCGCGCTCGGCGATCGACGGATCGAACCGCTCGGCCATGACCACGCCGTGCCCGAGCTTGCCGAGCGCCGAGCTGACCATCAGCGCGCCGCCCTGGGTGACGGCATTGCCCTCATTGACGGCGAACTTGCCGGTATAATCGCGCACGTCGCCGACCGCGATCACCGGCGGCTGCCCAACACCGCCGAGCACGCCCGCAAAACAGGCGAGCGCAGAATCCATTGGCGTGCGATTGTCGCGCACAGCCGCCCCGACCAGCTGCGGCGCCTCGCCCGGCGCGAGCCGGGCCTGATGAATCCCGACACAGCCGCCCGCACCGGCCAGCAAGACGCCAATCGAGGCCAGACGCGCCACCCGGCGGCAGACGCCTCGTTCCCGTTCCGGCATCAGTTCAGCGCCCCGAATGCGCACGCGCTGCTCGACGAGACGCTCGCCGACTGCATGCCGCTGTTGCTCTGGGTAGAATTGAGCGCCTGCGAGGCGGTGCCGCGGACCGAGGTGACGGTCGAACCGACAACACCCGAGGTGACCGCGCCCGTATTGCTCTGCTGGGTATCGAGAGCAGCGCCATGACCGTCGGTCGCGCTTGCCGCACTCGCATTGCCGCTCGCCTGCGCGTTGGCCCCTGTCACCGTCGGCGAGTTGGCCGTCGCTGACTGATACCCCTGATTGCCGGTCGCGACGGGCGCGATCGAGCAATTATACTGGCGCGCGATCGTCGTATTGTAGATCGGCGCGGCATAGTAGCCGCCACGCTGCTTCTGGATCAGGTCGAGCAGCGCGGCCTGGTTGACCTTGTCGCCCGACGTGCGAAATTGCCAGGCGAGACTCTCGCCATAATTGTTGGCCATGGCCGGGCGCGCGACGAGCAACGCCATCACCAGCACAGACGCGCCAACGAGCCGAACCGGCCGGCAACGTCGGATCGCAGATTTTCCGATGGTCATGAGACTTCCCCGCAGTCCGGCGGCGGGATGCGCGCCGGTGTCGAGGCCGTTAAAAGAGACGCAAAAATCGGTTCGGCAACAACTGAATACGGATCGCCTAGCATGGCGTAGAACGACCAAAGAATGGCACTTTGGCGAACCGGTTCAGCGATAATCGGCGCGGGCAATGCGCCACATTACCCGAGAGACGATTCGCTACGCATTGAGTGATGCGGGTGGCGCATCAACCAAGTTGCCCATTGGATCAGCGAACACGTCGAGTTGGCTCGATGGACGGCATTTCGGACGCGCAGATCCAAAGCCTCAATCTCAATTCCAACGACGGCCTCAAGCTGGCGCTGCGCGGCGCGCTCTGGTTCGTGATCCTCAGTCCGGCTTGATGTCGTTTACCCGTCGCTCGAGGTCGGCGATGCTCTCCATCACCGCTTCGCTCATTCATCCACGTCGGTCACGGTGTTATCAACCGCGAAAGGATCGCCTTCGCTCATGAGGGGCGCCGCCGGGGCGACTTTTGCAGCCTTCGCGGCCCGCGCTGCATCAGCGCGTCCAACTGCCACCTGAAGGTCGCTCAGTCGCGTATCGGCCGCGTCCGGATCCTGGCCGGCGGCAATTGCCGCCTTGAGATAGCGGCCCGCGGCTGCCTCATTCTCAAACCATGCCGCTTCCTTGTCGAGACCGGCTGTTTCCGTGTCACCGAGCAGCTGGATCGCCTCCGCGTCTGCCGCGCCACACTCATCGAGCTTGGCCCAGGAGAATTTGCGCGAGAGCATGTCATAGCAATTCTGGCTGAAGATCATCTCGCCACCAAGGCCCTCTCCCGACATGGCAAGCTTGAGATGGTCGAAGCCACGGCGCACGCTCGCTCTGCTCAGCGGCTCGACGGGCGGCGTGGTTTGCGCGGTGATGGCCGTTGCCAACGCCTGCTGCGCACTATTCGTGGCCGTGTCGGCCAAATTGCCTGGCTCGGTCACCGGCGTGCAACGAATGAGTGCGACAATGAGGATCGCAAAAGCGACGAAGACAAGGCAACCTGTGCCACCCTTGAAGGGCTCGGGGCTCTTGCGGTTCATGTCAGATATGACCGTCGGCGGCCGATATTTTGGCTCAACCACGTCCATGTCTCCCCCGGTGGCGCAGTCGGTACATTAGCGAAGTGGCACCTGCGCGCAATCGACTGTCATTCGACCGAACTGGAGCGGGCCTCTTGCCGCAACTGGCGATGGAGCATAGTCCTAGGCGCCAACATTTCCGGGGGGAGCATTGTGGGGATCGTCGCCGTGACTTGCTCGCTGGAGACGCGGGATTTGGGGATATCGGCTGAGGTCGGCAGGTCGATTGAGGCGTTCTACGCGGGCGTCTCGGTGCGCGTGGATCATGATCGCATCATCTTGGAATCGAGCACATGCACGGAGCAGAGATTGCGTTCGATCTGGCGCGTCGCCTTGCTCAACGAGCGTCTTTTCGCCGCAGGGCGATCAGCCCGCGCCGAAGTGATCGGCCAGCTGGTCGCATGACCTTCATTCCGCTCAGAATGCGTCCGATGAAGGATGGCAACGTCCTGTGCGTGAACGATACCGGGCGCCATTTCTCCGCATCCGAGGGCTTCGCGGAGTGCCTTGTCGAGCAATCCGTCGTCGGAGGCGACGCCAGGCGACTGCGCGACGCCGGTCACTGGATCGAGGTCGACGATCCGCTTGGCTGGGCGGCGCACGCCAGGGGCGTGGCAGAACACCTCACCCGGGCCGGGTCGCTCGACTATCTCATCCTGGTGCCGACACTGCGCTGCAATCTCGCCTGCAGCTATTGTCAGGTATCACGGGTTGGCGCGAAGCGTATGGGCTTCGACTGGAGCGAGGGGACGCTCGCGGCCGTCATCGCCGCCATCGACGCCTTGCCGACGCGCCGGATCAAGATCGAGTTTCAGGGCGGCGAACCCACGCTCCGGCCGGATCTCATTCGCGCCGTGATTGAAGCGTGCGAACGGTTCGAAGAACGCCAGTTCGTCATCTGCACCAACCTGAACGAACTCACGCCCGAGATCCTCGAGATTTTCGACCGGCCGGATGTGTTCATCAGCACCTCGCTTGACGGAAGCGCGACCACCCACGGCACGAACCGCACCGGCGACAAGGGCATGACCGACCATTTCTTCGCCAACCTGCGCGGCATCACGACGCGTTACGGTCCGGGCAAGGTGTCCGCGCTGCCAACGGTCGACCCGGCATCGCCGCCGGCGATCGACGATCTGATCGACGCCTATGTCACCTACGGCTTCGAGAGCATCTTTCTGCGGCCGATCAACTATCAGGGGTTTGCGCGCAAGCGGCACAAGGACTCACGTGAGCAGGATGACGCGTGGCGCGGCTATTATGAGCGCTTCGTACGCCGCATCATCGAGCGCAACTGGCAGGACCGAACCCGCGTCCTCGAGGAAACCTATTTCAGCATCGCGCTGCGGCGTATCTTCCAGCCCGGGCGCGACCGGCATGTCGATCTGCGCAATCCCAACCCGATGGGTGTCGATTATATCGTCGTCGACCATGACGGCACGGTATATCCGACCGATGAAGCCCGCATGCTGGCCCGGTCGGGTGTCATCGACCTGGCGATCGGCACGATCTTCGACGGGTGGGACAGCGAGGCGAGGGGGCTACTGAACCAGCATGCGACGAACATGCTCGATCCGGCCTGCGGCCGATGCGCCTTCCAGCCCTTTTGCGGGCGCGACCTGGTCGACGACATCGCGCGCTATGGCAGGATCGACATGCCGCGCACCGAGACCGAATTCTGCCGGCGCCATCTGCACCTGTTCGATTTCGTCTTCGAGCTCATCTATTCGGACGATCCGGCGGTGCGATACTCGCTCGCCAGATGGCTCCGGCTGGCCGGGACCGATGCCGATTTCGGTGAGCAATTCGGATGATCCCGCTCACCCTTCCAGCGACGAGTGACGCGGAAGAGGCGTTCGTCACCAGGCTGCGCCGGGCGCCGCGGAGTACGGACCCCACGTTGGAGTCTGTCCTGATCGACGAGGACGCTCAAGGCGCGATCTTCTCAGGCGTGACCGGCCTGATCTCGATCGACGGCGCCACTGCCGACAGCCTCGACGGAGACGTGGTGCTCATGCAACCTGGCGCACAGCGCATCGAAAGGCTGATCCGCGCGGACTCGCCTCACAACACGTTGCTGGTCACCGAGCGGTGCGATCAGCTGTGCGTGATGTGCTCGCAGCCGCCCAGGAAGACCCATCACGACCGGTTCGACCTGCTGGAGAAATCCTGCCTCCTGGCGGACGCCGGCGTCCTGATCGGTATCTCGGGCGGTGAGCCAACACTCTACAAGGAGCGTCTGTTGACGATGCTGGAGCGCGTGTTGTCGCGTCGGCCGGACCTGCAATTTCATGTCCTGTCCAATGCCCAGCATTTCGACGCGGCAGATGTCGAGCGGCTGCGCTCGCCACTCTACCGGAATGTCAGCTGGGGCATTCCGCTCTATGCAGCCGAACCCGTCCTGCACGATCAAATCGTCGGCAAGATCGGTGCGTTCGAGCAACTGGAGCAAGGGTTCGCCCACCTCATGATGGCCGGCGCCCGCGTCGAATTGCGCACGGTTCTCCTGCAATCCAATCTGGAAGCTTTGCCCGGGCTGGCACGTTACGTCACGGCGCGCCTCCGCTTCATCGAAGCATGGTCGATCATGCAGCTCGAGCATATCGGGTTCGCCAAAGGCAGATGGTCGGAACTATATGTCGACCACCGAGGCCAGTTCGAGCTCGTCGGCGGCGCCCTGGACCATGCGGCGATGCACGGTCTCAGCGCACAGCTGTTCAATTTCCCGCGCTGCTCGGTCCCACCGGCTTATCGACAGTATGCGATCGCTTCCATTTCCGACTGGAAACGCAAATACGCGCCAGCGTGTGTCGGGTGCCGTGAGAAGGCGCTGTGCAGCGGTTTCTTCGAATGGCATCCGGATGAAGAGGCCGGAAGAATGGTGGAGCCGATATGAGGCGCAAGACCTTCATCATTCCAACGATCGTCGCTGCCGGCTTTGGCCAGCAAAACCCCGCCTTGGCCGCCATGCTGCACGCGACCACGACGGGATCGCTGGATCCGACGACCGGCAACCTTATGCGCGTGTTCGACCAGGACCATCTGGTGACACTTGCCGACCACAGGAGTCATAGCAGTCACGCGAGCCATCGCTCGGGCTCTGGCGGCGGTGGCCATTATAGCCATACCAGCCATCGCTCCGGATCGGGTGGTTATGACGGTGGCGGATATGGCGGAACGCCACTCTATGTCCCGCCGGCACCATCGCCTCCACCGCCACCCCCTGTCGAACAAGCACCCCCGGCGCAGCCGTTATTTTCGTCGACGAACCGGGCGTCACCCCCGCCACCTGATGGCCTGCCAGCGCTGTCGGGCAGAACGAAGCGCTTCGCCTCGATCGTGCGCCGCGTTCAGATCGCGCTGATGGCACAGGATTTCTACGCGGGGCCGATCAATGGTGTTGTCGCCCCTGGCCTTCGTTCGGCGCTGAGGAAATTCCAGAAGGAGCGCGGATTGGACGTAACCGGTACGATCACGCCTGTGACGCTGGATGCACTGATGGTGTCGAGCCAGTAGCAACCCACCATCGCTCGAGCTGTCCGGCAACTATGCGCCCGAATCCGGCAGCAGAATTCGAAATGTTCGATAACCAGCAGTTTTTACATCAATTTCCATGAGGATCTCATAGGAAACTCTCTCCTCGCCGGCGAACAGGCGATCCACGTGAAGGCGAGTCGTGCGTTCGAACTCATCCTTTGCCAACCATGAAGAGCGCCTGAGCGCGAGATCGTTGCGGAGCGCATCCTTGATGCTGATGACGGCATCCTCGCTTAGCACGCCGGCCCGAACGACCTCGATGGACAGCTGTACCAGACCCGCTACCGCAAGAACGAAGCCGGTGCCCTGGAGGCACCACCGAGGTAGCTTTTCGAGTACTGCCTCCCCGGCGAATTCTACTCCACATGCCTGACGCATGAATGGAGGCCATCGATGAACAGCAACGCAGCTCTTTCCGCGCGACGCGAGGCCGCGGTGGTGCGCGGCGTGGCGCACGCCACTCCCTTTTTCGTCGATCGCGCGTTCAATTCCGAGATCTGGGATGTGGAAGGCCGCCGCTACATCGATTTCGCGGCGGGGATCGCTGTGGTCAACACGGGGCATTGCCACCCCCGCGTGATCGCCGCGGCGCAGGCGCAAATGGCGCGCTTCACCCACACCGCGTTCCAGGTTTCCGCCTATGAGCCCTATATCGAACTCGCCGAGCGGCTCAACCGGCTCGCGCCCTTCACCGGCCCCGCCAAGACCGTGCTGATGAGCACCGGCGCGGAAGCGGTCGAAAACGCCGTCAAGATCGCGCGCCGGCATACCGGCCGCCAGGGTGTCATCGCCTTCACCGGCGCCTTCCACGGCCGGACCGCGCTGACCTCGGCGCTCACCGGTAAGGTCGATCCGTACAAGGCAGGGTTCGGCATATCGCCAGCGGGCATCTTCCACCTCCCCTTCCCGATTCCCCATCATGGCGTGTCGGTCGAAGACACGCTGCGGGCGCTCGACCGGCTGTTCGCGGCGAGCATCGCGCCGGCAGATGTGGCCGCGATCATCATCGAGCCCGTGCAGGGCGAGGGCGGCTTCTACGTCGCGCCGCCGGAATTGCTACGGGAATTGCGCGCGCGCTGCGATCTCCACGACATCTTGCTGATCGCCGATGAGGTCCAGGCCGGCTTCGCGCGGACCGGGCGGATGTTCGGCATCGAACATTCCGGCGTCGAGCCCGATCTCGTCACGGTCGCCAAGGGCATCGCCGGAGGCTTGCCGCTCTCGGGAGTGATCGGCCGGGCCGCTATCATGGATGCCCCCGGTCCCGGCGGGCTGGGCGGCACCTATGGCGGAAATCCCGTCGCCTGCGCGGCCGCGCTGTCGGTGCTCGACGTGATCGACGACGAAGAACTGCTGCGGCGTTCGGATGCGCTGGGCGTTGCGGTGCGCAGTCGCCTGGAGCAGTTCGCCGCGCGCAAGGACCTGCTTCCGATCAACGCGATCCGCGGGTTGGGGGCGATGGTCGGCTTCGAAATCACGCGCTCCCGCAGCAGCAGCGAGCCCGATCCGCAGGCGACCCGCGGGGTGGTCACGCGCGCGCTCGAAAAGGGTCTGGTGGTGCTTTCGTGCGGCATCTACGGCAACACGATCCGCCTGCTGATGCCGCTGACGATAGAAGACTCCCTGCTCACCGAAGGTCTCGACCTCCTCGAAGCGGCGCTGGTCGCATGAACGCGATCGCCACTGCCTTGGGCCTGCGACGCAGCGAACTGCTCGAGAGGCGGGCCTTCATCGGCGGCGCCTGGGTGGAGGGCGACGCTGACATCCCCGTGTTCAATCCGGCGACCGGCGAGCTGCTCGCCTCGGTTCCCGATCTCGGCGAGATCGAGACGGAAGCTGCGGTCTGCGCCGCCGCCGACGCGCTTCCCGCATGGAAGTGCCGCCCCGCTGCGGAGCGCTCGGCGATTCTGCGCCGTTACGCCGAGCTGTTGCGCGACAATCAGGAATGTCTCGCGCGCATCCTCACCGCTGAGCAGGGCAAGCCGCTTCGCGAAGCGCGCGGCGAAATCCTGTATGCCGCCGCCTTTCTGGACTGGTTCGGCGAAGAGGCGAAGCGCATCTACGGCGAGACCATTCCCGCGCCGCAGGCCGACCGGCGGTTGATGGTGATCCGCCAGGCCGTGGGCGTGGTCGCCGCGATCACTCCGTGGAACTTCCCGGCCGCGATGATCACGCGCAAGCTGGGCCCCGCGCTCGCGGCAGGCTGCACGATGGTGCTGAAACCGTCCGAGCTTGCGCCGCTGACCGCCCTGAGCCTGGCGCGCCTGGCGCAGGAGGCCGGAGTTCCCGACGGCGTCTTCAATGTCGTCACGGGCCGGCCCCAAGAGATCGGGGCGGTCCTGACCCGCCACCGCCAGGTGCGCAAGCTGAGCTTCACCGGCTCGACGGCGGTCGGCAAGGGGCTGATCGAGCAATGCGCTTCGACGGTGAAGCGCGTATCGATGGAGCTCGGCGGCAACGCGCCATTCCTCATATTCGAAAGCGCCGACCTCGATCAGGCGGTCCAGGGCGTCATCGAATCCAAGTTCCGCAACGCCGGCCAAACCTGCGTGTGCGCGAACCGCATCCTGGTACAAGATAGCGTCCATGATCGCTTCGCCGAGCTGTTGCGCGCGCGCGTTGCGGCAATGGCCGTCGGCGACGGAAGGCGCGAGGATGTCGATATCGGGCCGCTGATCAACGCCGCCGCGCGCGCCAAGGTCGAGGCCCATGTCACTGACGCAGTGGCGCAAGGCGCCGAGGTGCTGGTCGGTGGATCGCCCGACACTGCCGGTGAACTCTTCTTCCAGCCCACCGTGCTCGCGAACGCCCATCCCGGGATGCTTGTCTTTCGGGAGGAGACCTTCGGCCCCGTCGCTCCTCTGTTCCGCTTTCGCGATGAGGCGGAGGCGATCGCGATGGCGAACGATACCCCGGCCGGCCTGGCATGCTATGCCTTCACCACCGACCTCGGCCAGTATCACCGCATCGTGGAAGGGCTCGAATATGGCATGGTCGGCATCAACACCGGGCTGATTTCGACCGAGGTCGCGCCTTTCGGCGGGATCAAGGAATCCGGCATGGGCCGAGAGGGCTCGCGCCACGGGCTGGACGACTATCTGAACCTCAAGACAGTCTGCACCCGCATCTGATCCGGATCACGTCGTCGTCGCCGCCAGGGTCAGCGCTTGCGGATCCCTTGCAGGATCACCTGACACCGGCGCTGTCGGAAATGTCGGCGGTAATCAGGTTGACCATCAGGAGCCGGCCGTCGGTATCAACTGCAAGGTGCCGTTTGCGACCGACGACCTTCTTGCCCGCGTTGTAACCTCTTGTTTCAGCGTGCGGCGCCTTCACCGACTGGCTGTCGATGACGCCAGCCGAGGGGCTTGCCTCGCGACCTGCTCGCTCACGGTCCAGCATCGGCACCCGTCCAATGCTCTGGGGAGCTCCCGTCACGACGTTGAGCGACATGAGCTGCTGATGGACTCGGGACACCTGTCCACCTGCCGCAATACTCCGCCCAGCCAGTCGCGCAGGGTGGATACCGCCCGGCTCCTACGCAGACGGTGCGGCACGACCAGCACATAGGGTTGCAGGCGGATGTCGGTCGACAGCAGCTCGACCAACATCTCCCGGTGGCCCTTGCGCAGCAGCCGCGCGTTGGCGAGCGCGACGCCCTGACCACGCTCAGCGGCGTCAAGCGCGAGATCGGCCTGCCAGAGCTGGAGCCCGGGCAGGCTCGCGGCCACGGGGCAGCCGGCCAGGGCGAGCCACTCGCGCCACTGCACGGTCGAAGCTTCGTGGATCAGGGGCGCGCGCACCAGATCCGCCACCGAGCCTATCGGGCCGTGGCGCTCCAGGAACTCGGGGCTCGCCACCGGGTACATCCGCGGGCAGTCGAGCTCGGTCGTTTCCGCACCCTTGAGATCGACCCTGCCGTAGCGGATCAGCGCGTCCGCCTCGCCACGCGAAAAGTCCGGTAGCGCCTCGGTCGGCCGGATCAGAATCTGGTGGCCCGGAAGCAGCGCCTCCAGTTCGGGCACTTTCGGCACCAGCCATCGTGCAGCCAGGCCGGAGGCGCACCACAGGCGAAGGACGCGAATGGAGCGGTCGCGCCCGAACGCCTCGGCGGCTTCCCGAATCTGGCCCATCGCGGCTGCGGTCGACCGATGCAGCGCCTGGCCGTCGTCGGTGAGTTCCACACCCTTCGTGGAGGTCGCGACAAGCTGGCGGGAGGACCAGTCTTGCAGGTTGCGGATGTGGCGTACGACCGAGGCGTGGCCGATTTCGAGTTCCGCCGCGGCGCGTCGAAAACTTCCGAGGCGCGCCACGGCGTCAAATGCGCGCAATGCGCTCAAAGGAAGCGGCCCGACGCCCATCGGTCAAGGCCCACCGCACGCGTCAGGTCGCTCCGGCGCCGTGCGCCGCCTCGATGCGGCACCAGTGGCAGATGAACAACGCATAGGCGCGGAGCATGTGATGCACCGCCAACCAGTCGCGACGGGAGACTCGCTTTCTAGATTGTCATTTCGAGCAACTGGAGATGATGAGGGAAGGATAGCACTCAGCGCACTGCTTTTGCCTCCGCTTGAAATCCGTGGGATCGCGAGGGCCATCAAGACACGCACATCGATTGGATCTGGTTTGCCGCCTTCGCCGCTCGCGCCCATGCGAATTCGCGGCCATCGCTGAAATAATAATAGATCACGCCGTTGGGGAACAGCGCGACCGTGATCCCGCCATAACCGGACAGGAACGGGACCCAGACGGATCGGGTACAGCCGATGCTCGCGCCGATGTCCCAGGCCCAGAAGCCGTGCTGGTAGCGCATAGCCGACGATCCGGCCGCCAGGCCGGGCGCGGCGGGATCGCGCTGGAGCGCGGCGGCGAGCATGGCGGGGTCGATCACGGGCTGCCCGCCAATCTTCCCGCCGCCCAGATAGAAGCGACCGAGCCGGACCACATCGTCGCGGTGAAGCATCAACCCCCACCCCGCCAATGGCTGGCGGACCGCGTCATAGCTGCGCACGCTCGCGTCGAGCACCGGAGAAAGCCCCAGCCGGCGCCAGATCGGATCCACGATCAGGTCGCGATAGATATCGGCCTCGGGGCCGTTGCGAGCCCGGAGCAGTTGCTGGAGCGCCGTCCCAACAAGATAGGTGTCGGACGTGTGATAGACCCAGCGCCGGCCGGGATCCTCACGCCGGTCGAACATCGTGCAAGCCAGGGCGGCGCGCTGATCGTGCTGGTCGGCGCTCAGGAAACGCAACATCGCCGCGGAATCCTCGTCCGCCTCGAAGTCGGCGCTTGCGTAGAGCCCCGTCGCCATATCGAGCGCGTCGATCAGCCGCACATCGGCCCAGCGCCCGTCGCACTGCGGAACATGATCGATGATGCGCTCGCGGCTCGTGCCCGGGTTCAACAACTCCATCCGCATCAGCGCGGTCGCCGCGAACAGCGATTTGGCCAGCGAATAGGAAGGCAGGTCGAGCACGTCGCAATAGGGGTAGTGTCCGTGACGCGTCGCGCATCCACCGACCCAATGCACGCCCGCTGCATACACGCCGTAGGCGGTCATGTTGGCCGGCTTCACCTCCGCCGCCGCGCCGAATGAACCGGCGCTTACCCCCGATAACGCGTCACCGATTTCCTCGATCGGGCGCGTCGGCAGCCGCGCCGCCACTTCGCGCCGGTATGCGGCGATCAGTCGGTCGCGTCCCGCCAGGTGTTGCGCATCGAAGCGCAGCGCGGCCATTCCCCAGATGTCCGCCTTGAAATAGGCGCAGGTTTCGGATGCGATTTCCCACGCCGCGCGCGAAACGCCGCCATCGGCGCGATATAGAAAGGTCAGCACCCCGTTGTGGGTACAATTGGCATTGCGCTCGCGCAGCGCGAACGGAAGGCTCGCCCGGCTCCACCCTCCGTCCGCCGGATCGGTCCAGATCCGCCCCGGCTCGAAAATCCATTCCCAAAGCGCGCCATCGGGCGCGAGCGCCGCGCGGATCGCCGGGATCAGCGCCTCGCCATCCGCAATCAGCGCGATCGACACGGCGGGCGGCAGCGCGATCTGCGCCGCCTCGCTCCTGGTCACCCGGGTTTCCCCGACGGCGCGCAGGCCCCCGCTACCCGGGATCGGCGCGATGCGCAGGACGCCCTCGAAAGCTTCCCCCCGCGCAGAACCGGGGCCCGGGGCGAATGCCGAAAGGTCGAGCGGCCCGGCCAGCCGTGCGTCCCCGGTCAGAAAGGCTGTCTCCAGCCGCTGCTCGGCTCGGCCGTGATCCCGCGCGCCCGCGCCGCTTGCCCCAAGCACCAGCCCAAGCGCGGCCAGCAGCAGGTGGAAGCGCGCAAGAGATGGAGCGAGGCTGTGACGCATCCGGCCATCGTGACGAGCCGCCGCTTCAGATATAGGACCAGAATCAAACAACTGTGGGGCCAGTCTTGTCACGCCCGCGCGAACGGGCCAGGATCGGCCCCAATCCAAGGTCTCCGCATGAAATCCGCCACCTTCTTCCTCGATCGACAGTCGCGCGAGACATTGCAGGCGCAGCTTCGCCAGCAGATCATCGAAGCGATCCTGGCAGGCGCGCTGCCGCCCGGCGACCGGATGCCCCCTTCGCGACGCCTCGCCGCCGATCTGGGCATCGCGCGAAACACGGTAGCCTATGCCTATGAACAATTGCGCGCCGACGGCTATCTGCTCGGCCGCGAACGCAGCGGCATCTATGTCAGCGACGCGCTTGTCGAAACGGTGCGCATCGCCCGCGGGCGCACGCCTACCCCTGCCGCGCGCCGGAGCGTGCTGCGCAAGCATATCAAGCGCCGCTCGCTATCGGCGCCCGAGCCCAGCGTGCCGCTCAACTGGGAGCTCAATCCGCACCCGTTTCTCGACGGTGTCTATGATGCGTCGCTGAGCGCGCGGGCAGACCTGCGCGACGCGGTCCGCCATGCCTTCGCAACCCGTGAACTGGACGATTGGCAAAGGGCGGGCAGCGAAAGCGACGATGCGCGGCTGGTGCACGAGATCCGTACCAAGGCGCTGCCGCGCCGTGGCATCCGCGCGAACTCCGACGAAATCCTGGTGACGAGCGGCGCGCGCGAGGCGTTCAATCTCATCAGCCACCTCTTCGTCGCGCGCGGCACGCGCGTCGCCGTGGAGGAGCCCGGCATGCCCGAGCTGGTCGCGCTGCTGCGGCTCTATGGCGCCGAGCTTCAGTTCCGCCCCGTCGACCGCGACGGCGTGACGATCGCCCTTGACACCGACGCCGCGGAGCTCAGCTTCGTGACGCCCGGGTGCCAATATCCGACTAGCGTGCGTATGTCCGATGGTCGCCGGCGCGCACTGCTCGAACAGGCCGAGCGTACCGGCGGTCTGATCGTCGAATTCGATCTGCCGGCCAGCGGAGGCTTCGCGGACAAGACCGAGCCTGCGCTCCAGAGCATGGATGGCGAAGGTCGCGTGATCTATGTCGCCAGTCTGTGCGATGCGCTCTCGCCGGGATTTCACATCGGCATGATCGTCGCCGACGCCGACACGATCCGCGATCTGCGCCGCATCCAGGCACTGATAGGCAGCGCGCCGTCGCGCGCCACCCAACGCATCGTCTCCTTCTTCCTCTCGCTCGGCCACCAGGACGCGCTGCTCGTGCGCCAGCAGCGCGTGCTCCGCGCCCGGCTCAACGCCTTGCGCGACGCGCTGAACTATATATTGCCGCACGTGGTCGCGATCGATCCGGTCTACAACGGCAGCACCATGTGGGTGGAGGGGCCCGCCGATGTTTCGGCCGCGCAGCTCAGCGTCGAGGCGGCCAAGCGCGGCGTGCTCATCGAGCCCGGCGACCGCTTCTATTCGAACGGGACCAGAGCGACCAACTACTTCCGCATCGGCGTGACCGGAGTCGCCGAGGAACAGATCCGCGAAGGGATCACGCTGCTCGCCGATGCGATGCGCCAGCTGATCTCGCCGCAGCTCGATCGCCTAGATCCGAAGACGCATGGTTGGATGGCGGGCGCCGATGTGGTGGCCGCGATCAGCGGCAAGCGCATGATATCGCGCACCGCCTATGGCGACCCCTATGAGATCGACGTGCTGGCGGACGGCACGCTGATCGGCCGCGCCGGCTACGAGCATGAGGATTGCGACACCGGCCGCTGGTGGATGGAGGGCGACTATTGGTGCCGGCAGTGGAACAGCTGGGCCTACGGCGAGGCCGGACGCTTCCTCTACACACTGAGTGGCAGTCAGGTGAAATGGTATCGGCCCGATCTCGTGCTGTTCAACAACCTCGTGCTCACACCGCTGCCGGATGGGGAAGCCGCCAAGGGGCACGAGCCGCCACCGCCGCTGTGAGGCGCGGCCGGCGGGACGAGAGCCGGGCATCGGCGAAAATAGCTCAGGAGACAGGGGCCGGTGCAGGCTGGTCGAGCGCCCGCGCGGGACGCGCCACCGCGAGGCCGCTCGCGGCGAGCAACAGGACCGAGGCGAGGACCAGCCAAGGATAGGCAAAGTGATCGAGCAGCAGGCCTGCAGCGAGCGGCCCGCTCGCCAGCCCGAGCTTCGACGCCAAGCCACCCAACGCGGCGGCCTGGCCGGACTTGTCGAAGGCGGCGGCAAGGCCGAGCAGATAGGAGATGCCGAACGCCCAGAGGATCGCGGTGGCGATGTTCGCCCCGATGAACAGCGGCGGCAGGTCCGATCGCGCGAACGCCGCGGTTGCGATCACCGTGATGGCGATTGCACCCAGGATCGGACCGGCCCGGCCATAGCGCGCGCCGAGCAGCGCGACCGCGAACGAACCGGCCGCACCGAGCCAGTTGGATATCGCCAGCGTCGGGCCGATCAGCGCCTGGGAGAGGCCAGCGCTGCGTCCCACGTCGATGATGAAGGCGGCCAATGCCATATTGCCCGCTTGGAACAGGAAGATGCCGACGAGCGCCCGCGCCAGCAACCTACCGACCGCCGCCGCGTGCACGGGAGGCCCCCGCCCCTCGCCGGGCGGATAGGCAGGCAGCAGCGTGAGCATAGCGAGCGCGACCGTGCTGAACGCGGCCAGCGACCCGAATAACACCCCGATCCCGAAGCGCGGGACCAGCGGCGGCAGCAGCCAGAGCCCGAAGCCGCCGAGGCCGACCTGGACCACAAGCAGCATGCCGAACACGCGATCGGGCGACGCCGTTCGGGCGAACACGGCGTAGCTCACGCCGACGAGCAGCCCTCCGGTCATCCCGTGGAGGAAGCGCACGGTGACCAGCGCCGGCACCGTTGTCAGGCGGATCGAAGCGAGATCGATCGCGATCAGAATCAGCAGCGCCGCGACCGCCACCGGCCGCCACGGCACGCGCCGGACCAGGAACACTGCGGTGAAGGCGCCTGCGGCGGCGCCATAGACGTTCATCGAAGCGATGAGCCCGGCCTGGCTCGGCGCGATCCCCAACCCGTCGGACAGGCCGGTGACGATCGCAGCCATGATATTGACGTAGAACAGGCCCGCGGTCCCGAGGAAGGCGAGCAGGATCGCCGCAGGGAAGCCGTCGGGCGCAACACGTGGGATCATGGCAGAGCCTCCAGCGCGACGCCCGCGCGCGTCAGGGCCGTGGCCAGCGGCTCCAGCGCCTCGGCGTGATGGCGCCACAGCCCGACCGAGCGGTCATGGATCGGATTGCGCACCTGCGCCGCGCTGGCAGTGGCGACGGGCGCAGTGCTGGCGTGGAAGGCGAGACACGCCGGATCCCAGTCCAAGCCGCAGGCGGCGAGCAGCCGGCGGCTCTGGCCCTCCTGGTCCGCGACCAGCGCTTCATAGCCGATCTCGACGATCCGGCCGGGCATCGCCGCATGCCAATGCGCCATCAGCGCTTCGAACGCGATCCGATAGGCGGCCAGGTCATCAAGGTCGTAGCTGAAGGGATACCCCATCCGGAACAGGGTCTTCAGCATGGCATAGCCACTGTCCATCGCCCCGCGCCGGACATGGACGATGCGCGCCTCGGGCAGCGCCAGTGCGATCAGCCCGGCGTAGAGGAAGTTGAGGGGGGTCTTGTCGACCGTGAATGCGCGCGGCGCATCATATTCGGCGACACGTCGGCGATAGGCTTCGCCGAGCGCGCGGTGATCCATGGCGACGCTGGCCGCGATCAGCGCATTCTTGTCGCGCACGCCCGGGTGCGCACGGACCAGCGCCTGGACGAAGTCCGGGATCTCGCCCAGGCTCGCCACTTCGCGATGCGCCGCGAGGATGCGATCGACCAGCGTCGTGCCGCTGCGCGGCAGCCCGAATATGAAGATCGGCCCTGGCGCGCCGGTTTCCATCCGCACCCCGGCGAGCCGCTCGGGCGTGAAGGCCGCACGTAGCGCGGACATCGTCTCGACATCGCCTTCGACGCGATAGGATAGCCGGCCCCGGCGCAGGCGCGCCGCGCCGGCCAGATAAGGCCAGGCTTCGCTATGGTACCCCAGCCCTTCGAGCTCATGCGCCAGCGCATAGCCAAGCGCGATGCGCGCCTCGGCATCGGTGTTGCTGGCATAGGCCTGTTCGAGCGCGTCGACATGGTTGCGGTCGGGTCGCACCGGGCGAAGCGTGGAGCGGTTCGCCCAGGCGTCCCAATCGTTCGACCGCAACGCGATCACCCGGTCGAATAACGCCTCGGCCTCTGCGAACCGGCCGAGCACCGTCTGCGCAGTGGCGAGCGCATAGCAGGCGTCAGGATCCTCCGGCGCCGCCTCGACCGCGGCCCCGGCGCATCGCGCGGCGGCATCATGGGCGCCGAGGTGCGTATAAGCCTCGGCGAGGCGCAGCCAGGCATGTGCGCCGTCGACAGTAGTTTCGAGTTCGGCGAGAAGAGTCCTGGCCCGGCGATAGCCCCCCTCGGCCATGGTGGCCGCCGCCTCGGACATTGCGTGCTCGAACGGTAATTCCGAGGGGCGGTCTTGCATCGTCAGAACCGGACGTCCGCGGTGAGGCCGATGGTGCGCGGCAGGCTGATCAACTCCTTCGATCCATTGCCGTAATATCCCACCGACGGATCCGTCCCCATATAGGATTCGCTGTAGACGCCGGTAACACCATCGGCGTTGAAGATGTTCTTCGCGAACAGGGTCAGGCTGTAATTGCCGTGCGTCAGCGTTGCCGATGCGTTCCACAGCGAGAAGCCGCCAATCGGCAGGTTGAGCCTGGGGCTGACGCTGATCGCGTTGCGCGTGCCCGACTGGTAATAGCCGTTACCACGTACGACAAGGCTGGTGTCGTCGCTCAGGGCGAAGCTGTAGTCCGCGCTGCCGGTCACGACATGGTTGGGCACGCCCGGGAGCGGCGCGTCCTTGAGCGCGACGACCGTGTGCGCCGCGGTTGGCGAATAGGCGTCCTGGGTGAGCTTCGCATCGACATAGGTGTAGCCCAGCGCATAGTGAAAGCGGCCCGAGCGCCCGTCGAGCTGGATCTCGAAGCCTCGCGAACGGGCCTTCCCGCCGTTCTGCGCGACGAAGAAGCCCCAATTGGGCGTCACCGTGTTGATCTGGATATCGCGCCAGTCGATGTAGAACAGGTCCGCGGTATAGGCGAGCGGCCCGAGCCGCCCCTTGATGCCGACCTCGTAGTTGATCGCGGTATCGGGATTGAAGCGCTGCCACGCCGGGTCCTCGGCATAGCGACCGATGGTCGGCACCGCGCTCGATCCGCCGCGGCGATAGCCCTGCGATGCCGTGGCATAGACCAGCCCTGCGGCTGCGAAGTCATAGGAGGCGTTGAACTTGAACAGTGCCTTCTGGTCGCGCACCTTGTAGGTGACATTGGTCGGCTGCGACGAGCCGGAATAGACCGGCACGTCGAGGAAGACCTCATTGTCCGACACGTTCCAGAAATAGCGGCCGCCGCCGGTAAGCTGCAGACGGTCGGTGACGTGCCAGGTCAGCTCGCCGAACAAGGCGCGGTCGTGAAAATGCTCGACGCGGCGATAGAGGAAGTCGTTATCGCTCGCGACGGCGCCGGCCCAGGCCGGATAGGCCGCATCCCACCAGCGCTTGAACCCGCGGAGATAGCTCTCCTGCGTGCTGAGCAGCCGCTGGTTCTCGAAGAACGTGCCCACGACATAGTCGATCGGGCCGCCCGGATTCGAGACGATGCGGAGCTCCTCCACGAACGCGCGGTCGCCATAGCCGCGCACCGCCGATGCCATCGGGCGCGGATAATTATAGTAGAAGGAAAGCCAGCCATTCTGGGCGTAATAGCCAGTGTTCTCGCTGACGCTCTCGCCGCGATGGTCGTAATAGGAACTGCTCGACGTCAGCGTGGCGAAGCCCATGTCGACCGTCGCCTCCAGCGCCACCGAATCGACCGTCCGCGACGAAGGCTCGCGCTGCACCGACCCGTTTTCATAGGCACCATAGGGCTGGCCATAGCCATTGTCGCCGCGCGTTACCTGGCGGCGTCCGCCGACATCGTCTTCCTGGTGGTTGTAGGTCAGGGTGAGATCCACCGCATCCGACGGCTGCCAGCGCGCGGCGATGCGGCCGTACCAGACATGGACGTAATCGGCATCTTTGACCCGTTCGACCTGAGACGCCGGGTCAAGCACGCCGTTCGGCGCGACTGGCACGCCCGCGCCATCGAGCACATAGACGTTGGGATAGTCGGTCAGCCCGGCATAATGCTGGCGGCTGCCCACGACGCGGATCGCGAAACGATCGCCGACGGGAAGGTTGAGGATCGCATCGCCGTCGTAGCCAATGCCGGACGAGCCCCGCGTGCTGCTGATCCCCGCGGTCAGCCGGCCTTCGGTCTTGCCGAGTTCGGGCTTGCGCAGAATGAAGCGCACGGTGCCGCCCAGCGATCCCGATCCGTACAGCGTGCCCTGCGGCCCGCGCAGCACCTCGACCCGGTCGAGGTCCTTGAGCAGATAGGAGGCAAAGAGCGGGGTCTCGTTGACATAGGTCGAAACCGGATTGGCGGCGATCAGCGCATAGTCGCCGACGATCGCACTGTTCACGTTCATGCCGCGAATCGTCACCGAATTGACGACGCCGGCGTTGCGCGCGCCGCGATCGACCACCGCGATGCCCGGAAGCGAACGCAGCAGTTCGGCTTGATCGCGAACCTGGTTATCTTCGATCGACCGGCCCGAGACGGCGGAGATGTTGTAGGGCACGTCGAGCACGCGCTCTTCGCGCCGCGTGGCGGTGACCACGATCTCCTGATCGCCCGACCTGTCCGCGGCGTCACCCTCGGTCTGCGCCAAGGCAGGCATGGGCGCCACCGCGAGCAATGCGCCGCAGATGGATGTCGAACACAGCAATATTCCCCGATTGATCATCGCGTATCTCCCCGATGCGATTCTTCCCTTTGAAGGCTTCGGGCCGGATCTTGCGTGGGCCCGAGGTCGTCCAGAATACGGTTGTCGCGCGGGGGCCGGGCATAGGCCGGAAAAGCCTGAGGTCCCTCCCGGAAGGTCTTGAGCACTTGGCCCAGTCGTTGGTAGCCTTGGGCGCGGCAGCGCTCGACATGATCGATGTCCAGTTCGATCGCGATCAGTTCGCGCCCGCTCCCGGCGAGGTGGATCGCTTCGCCACCCGGCCCGTAGACGGCCGACTGTCCGACGCCCAGCTCGCCCGCGACATTGACGCCCACGACATAAAGCTGGTTGGCGATCGCCGCGGCGCGCGACAGCGTCAGCTCCGCGTCGCGATCGATCGTATTGGTCATCACCGTGTTGATCAGCACATGCGCGCCCTGGAGCGCGGCCGATCGCCACAATTCCGGAAACCAGATGTCGTAGCAGATGAGCAGTCCGAAGCGGCCGACGCCCGGCACTTCGAAAACGGTCGCGTCGGTTCCGCCTTCGACGCCCTTCTCATAGGGGTGGAAGGGATAGACCTTGCGGTGGCGGGCAACGACGCTGCCGTCGGGCGCGAATGCGGTGGCGGTGTTGTAGATCCGGCCTTCGGCCTCTTCGTAGAGCGATCCGTTGACCAGCCACACCGCATTGTCGCGAGCCATTGCCGCGAAGGCCCGCTCGGCCGTGCCAGGCAGCGACTGGGCATGGGCAAGCGAGGGTCCATATGCGGCAAGTTCGCCGACCACGATCATGTCGATCCACGGCATCCGCCGCTTGGCGGACGCGACCTCCTCCGCGATCTGCGCAAGATTGTCGCGGGCGCATAATGGGAGTTGAAGAGCGCCAAGGCCAAATCGGGTCATATGAAGTGTGCGTCCAGGTGAAACAATGGCGGTATGATCCGGCCGGCGCGCGATCACGGATAGGGCCAGTTACAACAATCCATGGAGCCAATTGCGGGTGCCCGCGACCTCGAGGCGGATGTCGGGCCGATCCTCGACAGCGTTCGAGATCGCGTTGAACATCGCAGGATCAAGACGATTGCGCTGAAGGATCAAGATTACTGCCGCATTGGCCCGCTGCTCCAATCGTTTCTGATCGCGCGGCCCGAGCTTTCCGATCCCGGCTGCCAGGGCGGCGCGCGCCGTATCTCGGTTAGTGTGCGCGCGTAATCGTGCAACTGGGCACCCGTGAAGCTTGTCGATGGCGCAACCGACAAGGTCTGTGTCGCACCCATTGCCGCCGACGCGACTGTTCCGGAGAGCCTCACCCCCGTAAACCGTCGTGAACTGGCCCGCGTATCACCGTAGAAGTCGTCAGTCCCGCTCCTGCCAACGCGACCGGGAAGGACGAAACCGGGCGCCGATCCCGATAGCGTCCCGCCCGGCATCTAAGGTGCGCGTGCAACCGAAGCTAGGAAGGTTGGGGATTTGGGCGCCGCGAAGTAGCCTTCCAGATTGACGACATGATGTATATTGGTCGAGGGCGCGACGATACTGCGCCACAGACATCGCGAGCGCCGCCACTTGCTATGGTGGCGGCCAGCGGCCCGAGTTTCGAAGATGACCGCCGGGCTAAACCAGTTTTCGACAAGACTTTCGCGATACAGCCGTTATGAATGTATCGTGCGAACAAAGCAGGTCGCGCAAGCCCCCCCAGAATATCGAACGATCAGGATCCGACATGAACGACGACACCGCATTCAACCCTGTTGAACTGGCGACCGAACTGACCATTGCCTGGCTGTCCAATCCCAACACCCGCGCCAATGCCGACGAGGTGCCGTCCTTCCTCGCCAAGATGCATCAGGCGGTGAACGATCTGGCAACGCCGCCCGCGCCTGTCATCGAGGAAGCGACGAGCGATTATGCGCCGGCCGTTTCGGTCAAGAAGTCGCTTGCCTCGAAGGACCACATCATCTCGATGATCGACGGCAAGCCTTACAAGACACTCAAGCGCCATCTGTCGGGTCACGGCCTGACGCCCGCGCAATATCGCGAGCGCTATAACCTCAAGGCCGATTACCCGATGGTGTCGGAGACCTATTCGGCAGCGCGCCGCGCGATGGCGCACAAGATCGGCCTCGGACAGAAGGGGCGCACCGCGCGCGCGACGGCGCCGAAAGCAGCGGCGCCCGCAAAGCCCGCGCGCGCGCCGCGCAAGACGAAGACCGCCTGATCGGCGGGAGCGCCGCGCGACCTCGTCGCGTGGCGCGCGTCGATGCGCCCGGTGCTTTTCGACTTCGCGTCACGAGATCGGTTAACTGATCGTCGGTGACGACGAAGAACATTCGCGCCGCTGGCGAAGGCTCGCGGCCACGAAGGCGTCACAGGGTCACGCGGCGGCATCCTGAGCACGCCGCCGCCCCCTCGCGAACGCCCTGTCGCCAGCCATGAACGCCGCCAGCATCGGCGATACCAGCTTCTCCACGGCCTGATGGGGCTGACCATGTTCCGCGGCATGCGCGGCCGCATAGGCGACGAGGTCGCGGTACACCGCCGCGGGTAGCTCGACCGTGACCCGCACCGGTTTGTCCTCGACGATCGCGCCAAGCTTCAACGTCCCCATGTCATTCCTCCTTGTCCGCGGGCGCGAGTATCAGGTCGTGCGTGACGATCACCCGCACCGGAAAACCGGGACGAATGGTGATGGTCGGCTGGACGTCGAGCTGCCGCCGCACGATCTGCTGCCCGGCCTGATTGAGCGTGTCGGCGGTGCCCTGCCGCAGCGCGCGCAGCAGATCGCTGTCGCCGCCATTGCCGGCCTCAGCGCCGATCGCGAGGACGGTCGACAGCAACGCCGCTTTGGCGACGCCGCCCCAATGATGGTTCACTGCGTCCTGCACGCCCGCAAACCCGGCGGCGTCCGCGCCCGGCTCGCGCGCGAGCAGCAGTGAGCGACCGTCGGGCAGGATCAGCCGCGTCCAGGCGAGCAGCAACCGGTCCTGCCCGAACGCCACCGAGGAATCATATTCGCCGATCAGCTTCGCGCCCTGCGGGATCAGCAACAGCGTGCCGGTCGGGCTGTCATAGACATTGGCCGTCACCTGGGCGGTGATCTGGCCCGGCAGATCCGACCGCAGCCCGGTAATAAGCGCCGCCTGGATTATGCTGCCGGCCTGCAGGGTGTAGGGCGACACCAATGGCTCCAACCGTGCCGCACCGACCGGCGCACGCTCCCCGTCCCCGGCGAGGAACGCGCGCTTGCGGGCCTGATCGTCCTCACCGGCACCCGATGCGCTTCCCGCCGCGACGTGCGATGACACCGCAACGGCGGGGACGGTGGGGACCGCAGGCATCGGGGTCGGCCTAGTGTCAGCCGTGCCGCGCGCCGCCGTCGACGCCAGGAACAGCTTGCTGGTCCGGGCACTGTCGCGCTCCTGGCGGCCGCGCTCGCGCGCCGCCTGCACCGCCTCGACACCCGACCCAGGCATCGGTCGTCCAACCGCAGGGCCGCCGATGGTCGGAACCGGGGTGTCGACACCCCGCGACTGCGCGTCGAGGATCGGACGCCCGAGATCGCCGGGTAGTGGCGATCCGAGTTTGGGCACCTGCGTATAGTCCTTGGGCACCGCCGCGACCGCGTCGGTCGAGGGACGGTGGGCCGCGTCATACAGCTCGATCGGCGGCGCCTTTACGCGGGGTGCGAACGACCAGATCAGCGCACCACCCAGGCCCGTTCCGCCGACCAGCGCGATCACCGCCAGGGCCGTGCGCGACAGGCGCACCACCCTGCGCTCAGGCGGCGCGCCGATGATCGGCGGCGGCACCGATGCCGGCGCGGGCGGCGCCCCCTCACCGTCGCTGCTCACCGGCCCCGCTCCGCGAGCCGGACGATGCGCACGCGCTTCGCCGATTTCCGGTCGCCAAGGCGCAGCTCGGCGACGGCGAACAGGCGATCGACCACCATATAGCGGTCGCGAACCCGGTAGTTGACGAGCTCGCCGGCGCCGCTGGGACCCAGCACGAACAAGGGCGGCATTTCGCTTTGCCCCACATCGCGCGGAAACTCGATGAACACCTGCCGCCCGTCGTCGAACGCACGCAGCGGGCGCCAGGCGGGATTGTCCCCGTCGATGCGATAGCCGAACGACAGTCGCGCGACATCGAGGCCGGCGGCGATCGGCGCTGTGGCGCGCGCCGCGCTACTTGCCTGGCGCAGCGCGATCAGCCGGTCCTGCGGATAGGACCAGGAGACCGAGGCCATATAGGTCGCCGGCGTCGCCTTGAGTTCGAGGTGATAGGTACGGCGATCGGTGTTGATCACCAGGTTGGTGGCGATATCGGGCCGCACCGGCTTCACCAGGATATGGACGCGCGCAAGGGCGCCGGTACCGCTGGTCGTATCGCCGATGATCCAGCGCGCCGTGTCGCCGGCCGCGACCGGCCCGGTGCCGGCGAGTTGCTCGCCCGGCTCGAGCGCGATGTCGGTGACCTGGCCGGGTGCGGCGTAGAGCTGATACAGCGCACCCTCGGCGAAGGGATATTGCTGGATCGCATTGACGAACCCGTCGCGCGCCGGCTGCACGCGCGCCGCCGCGTTCGCCGCGACGACACGCGCGCGCGGATCGCCGGCCTCGCGATGCGCGACCGCAGCGGGAAGCGGCTTGAGCTGTCCGGGCAAGGGCAGCGGGACCGGCAGCGCCACCACCTCGGGCGCCGCAACCGGCGGCGCTTCGACAGCTTGCACCGGCACAGGCACGGACGCCGGCACCGCGGCAAGCACGGGACGCGCGTGCGAGAGCACCGAGCAGCCGGCGATCATCGCGCTGGCCGACAGACCGAGCATCATGCGAAAAATTGTGTTCACGAGGCGAGTTCCTTCGACCAGCCGATGGCGTTGACGAACAGACCGAGCGGATTACGGCGCAGCGCATCGGCGTCACGCGGCGGCTGCTCGATGATGGTCAGGATGGCCGACCAATGCTCGGTCGCCGCCAGGGCACCATCGCGGTAGTGGCGCTCGATCCAGCTGACCCGGAAACTCGACGGACTCGCGCGGATGACGCTCGACACCTCGACTGTGACCTGTACCTTGCCGATCAGCGCGAACGGGTCGTTGGTGCGCGCATAGTCGTTGAGCGCAAGCGCGCCCTTGTCGGTCACGAAATCATAGGCGCGCAGCCAGTTCTGCCGCACCACCACCGGGTCGATGGCGATGGTGCGGACATCCTCGATGAACCGCGCCAGATGAAAGGCGATCTGGCTGTCGTTGGGCTGGAACGCGACGGTCGCGGGACTGATCGCCTTCGCCTCGCCGAGCTTGTCGATCTCGACCACCCAGGGTGGGATGGTGCCGCGCGCGCCCTGCCACACCAGCCCGCAGCCAAGGCCGGCCGAGAGTGCCAGCGCGCCAAAACAGGCATAGCGCCATGAGCGCGCCTGGACGCGGGCAGCACCGATGCGCTCGTCCCAGACCTGGGCGGCACGCTGATAGGGCGTCGTCGCGGCAGGCGTGTTGCCGTAACGAACCGAGGATCGTCGAAACATGGTCAGTCCTTCTCGCTGAGGTCGGCGCTGGCGCCGCTGCCGCCGCCATCGCCCGAGCGCAGCGTCTGGGCGGCGATGGTCGCGCCATGGCTGATCGCCTGGCGGCGGCGCAGGTCGCGCGCCCAGGTCGGTGTGGCCGATGGGTTCTCGCCTTGGGCGGCACGGGGTGGATCGCCCTCCCCGCGCGCAGGCCCCGGCGCCGCGTCGAGTACCGCGCCATCATCCGACGGACGCAGCGGCGAGGTCTCGCCGGCACGGGCGGTAGCGGGAACTCCCGCCGGCGGCGATCCACCAGCCGGCGGCGTCGGCCCATTGGACGGGTTGCCACCCGCAGCTGCTCCCCCAGCCTTGCCGATCCCCTTCGTTACCGCGCCCGCCGCGCTGGCGGCGGCACCGGTGGCAAGCGATGCAGCGGCGGCGACACCGGCCGCGAGACCGCCCGCGGCGAGCGCGGTACCCGCTGCGGCGCCGGCCCCGAGCTGCGGCCCACCCGAGACGATGCCATTGGCGATACCGGGCCCGAAGATGCCGAGGCCGAGCAGCGACAATGCCGCGAGCACGATGGTCATGGCATCCTCTATCGTCGGCTGCGCACTCCCGAGGCTGGACGTGAATTCACCGAACAGCGTCGATCCGATCCCGACGATCACCGCCAGCACCAGTATCTTGATCCCCGACGACACGACATGGCCGAGCACGCGCTCGGCCATGAACGCGGTCTTGCCGAACAGGCCGAACGGGATCAGCACGAAGCCGCAGAGCGTCGCGAGCTTGAACTCGATCAGCGTGATGAACAGCTGGATCGCCAACACGAAGAAGGACAAGAGGACGATCGCCCAGGCGAACAGCAACACGACGATCTGGATGAAATTCTCGAAGAAGCTGAAATAGCCCATCAGCCCGGCGATCGAATCGAGCAGCGGGCGCGCGGCGTCGAGACCGGCCTGGGCGATATGCCCGGGCTGGAGCAGTTCGGCGGTGCTCATCGCGGTGCCGCTGGCCTTCAAGCCGAGCCCGGCGAAACTCTCGAACACGACCCGCGCCAGCATGGTCCAGTTGCCGATGATCCAGGCAAAGCAGCCGATGAACAGCGTCTTCCTGACCAGCCGGGTGAGGATCTCGTCCCCCTCCCCCCACACCCAGAACAAGGCGGCGAGCGTCACGTCGATCACGATCAGCGTGGTGGCGACGAACGCGATCTCGCCATGGATCAGCCCGAACCCGGTATCGATGTACCGGGTGAAGACCTCGAGGAAGCGGTCGATGACGCCGGTGCCCTTCATCACCGCCCTCCCGCGACAACGGCCGCCTGCGGCCGCGCGCCGGGCGCCATGAAGCGGCGGCGATTCTCGGCCCAGGCGCGCAGGCACCCGGTATCTGCCGCCGCCGCCTGACCCAGCAGCTGGCAGCGGCGCAGCTCGCCGAACAGCGGATCGGTGGTGACAAGCACCGCCGACCCGTTCTCACGCGCCCGCGCGGCCGGCGGCAAATGCAGCCGCGTCATGGCGAGCATCGCCACCGTGACGAGAGCAGCGACCGCTGCGCCGCGCCACAGGCGCGCGCCATCGGCATGCCCGTCCATCAGTGGAACATCCGCGCGGTGCCGGGCTGATAGCGCGGTCCCGGCGTCAGGAACCGCCGCAGTTGCTCGCGCGCCTGGTCGCGCGCGGCGGCGCGTTCGGCGGCGTCGAGCGTCTGGGCGCGGCTCGCGCTCGCCATCAGCGCGGTCAGGTCGGCCAATTGCTGCGCCTGCAGCGCGAGCAGCTGGTTGCCCGCCTGCGCCGCCTGCAGCGCGCCGGTCGCCGACTGGCTGGCCCCGACCAGCGCGTCCATGGTCGCGCGCGCGCCATCGATATTGCCGACCACACCGGCCTGTACCTTGAGCGCGTCCTCGAACGCGCCGACCGTGTCGCGCCAGCGCTCGCGCGCATTATCGACCAGCGCCTGGTCGCTCGCTGACAGGTCGACGCTGCGGTAGCGCGCGGTAAAGGCCTGGTCGACCGCGGCTTGCGTCATCGCGATGCGCTGCGCGCTCCCCAGCAATATCTGGGTGCGCTGCAGCTGCGCCTGGAGCGTGGCGGCGGTCGACAGCGGCAGGCTGGCAAGGTTGCGCGCCTGGTTGATCAGCGAGGTCGCCTGGTTCTGCAGCGACTGGATCTGGTTGTCGATCTGCTCGAGCGCACGCGCCGCGGTGAGGACATTCTGGGCATAGTTGCTGGGGTCGAACACCACACCGCCGAACTGCGCGGTGGAAGGTACGGGTAGTGCTGCCAGCACAAGGCCGGCGCACCAGATCAGGGGTCGTTTCATCACAGTGGCTCCACGGGCAAGAGAAGATCGGCCGCCCAGGGCAGGCCGCGCGCGCGCAGCCAGGCGGCGGCGAAGGCCGGGCCGGCGATATCGCCAAGGCTGTCGATCAGCCGCTGGTCGGCCTTTGACGAGGCGGCGACAAAGGCGAGCGCGACCTCGCCCAGGCCGAGCTCGAACAGCCGGTTGCCGCGCTGCGACTGGCAATAATAATCGCGCTTGGGCGTCGCGCGGGCGATGATCTCGATCTGCCGGTCGTTGAGCCCGAACCGGCGATAGACGGTCATGATCTGCGGCTCGACCGCGCGGTCGTTGGGCAGGAAGATGCGCGTCGGGCAGCTCTCGATGATCGCCGGTGCGATCGTGCTGCCCTCGATATCGGCAAGGCTCTGCGTCGCGAACACCACGCTCGCATTCTTCTTGCGCAGCGTCTTCAGCCATTCGCGCAGCTGCTGCGCGAACAGCGGCGTGTCGAGCGCGAGCCAGCCCTCGTCGATGATCACCAGGGTCGGCGATCCGTCGAGCCGCGCCTCGAGCCGGTGGAAGAGGTACGAGAGCACCGCCGGCGCCGCGGCCGAGCCGGCAAGCCCCTCGGTCTCGAACACTTGGACGGCGCCGCCCCCGAGATTTTCATGATCGGCGTCGAGCAGCCGGCCGAACGGCCCGCCCAGGCAGTAGCTGCCGAGCGCGAGCTTAAGGTCGCGCGCCTGGAGCAGCATGGCGAGGCCGGTGAGGGTGCGCTGCTCGCAAGGCGCCGAGGCGAGCGAGCCGAGCGCGCTCCACAGATGCTCTCGCGCCTCGGGATCGAGCAACACCCCCTCCGCGGCCAGGATTCCGGCCAGCCATTCCGCAGCCCAGGCGCGTTCGGCCGGATCGTCGATCCGGGCAAGCGGCTGGAGACGCGGCGCACCGGGCGCCTCGGTCCCGAGCCCTGCCCCCAGATCCTGCCAGTCGCCGCCCATCGACAGCGCGGCGGCGCGGATCGAGCCGCCGAAATCGAACGCGAAGACCTGCGCGCCGGCATAGCGGCGGAACTGCATGGCGAGCAGCGCGAGCAGCACCGACTTGCCCGCACCCGTCGGGCCGACCACGAGCGTGTGCCCGACATCGCCGACATGCAACGAGAAGCGGAACGGCGTCGAGCCTTCGGTCCGCGCGAAGAACAGCGGCGGACCGCCGAGATGATCGTTCCACGCCGGCCCGGCCCACACCGCCGACATCGGGATCATATGCGCGAGGTTGAGGGTGGAGACCGGCGGCTGGCGGACATTGGCATAGAGATGCCCCGGCAGACTGCCGAGCCAGGCCTCGACCGCGTTCATGCGCTCGGCGATCACCGTGAAGTCGCGGCCCTGGATGACCTTTTCGGCGCGGCGGAGCTTCTCGTCGGCACGGGCCGCATCGCGGTCCCACACCGTCAGTGTCGCGGTGACATAGGCGGTGCCGGCAAGGTCGGCGCCGAGCTCCTGCAGCGCAAGATCGGCATCGGTGGCCTTGTTGGCGGCGTCGCTGTCGAGCAGCACCGCCGCCTCGCTGGTCATCACCTCCTTGAGGATAGCCGCGACCGACTTGCGCTTGGCGAACCATTGCCGCCGGATGCGGCGCAGCACGCGCTGCGCGTCGGTCTTGTCGAGCATGATCGCACGGGTCGACCAGCGATAGGCGAAGCCCAATCGGTTAAGCTCGTCGAGCATGCCGGGATGGGTCGAACTCGGAAAACCGAGAATGGTGAGCGTGCGCAGATGCGCATCGCCGAGCACGGGCTCGAGCCCGCCGGTCAGCGGCATGTCGGCGAGCACCGCGTCGAGATGCATCGGCGTCTCCGGCACGCGGACGCGCTGGTCATTGGTCGACACGGTAGAATGCAGATAGGTCAGCGTCGCCGTATCATCGAGCCACGCGATCTCGGGCAGGAACCCGTCGAGCAGCTGGCGCAGCCGGTCGGTGCGATCGACGAACCCGGCGAGCAGCGCCTGCGGATCGACCCCGCGCCGCTCCCGTCCCTCGAACAGCAGGTCGGCAAGCCGCGCCTGCTCCTCGACTGGCGGCAGCCAGGCGAGGGTCAGATAATAGCCGCTCTCGAAGTGCGCACCCTTGGCGGCGAACTGCGCCGCGCGCTCGCGGTCGAGCAGCGCGGAGGCAGGATCGGGAAAGTCGCTCGCCGGATAGGCGCTGACCGGCGCGCGCCGCGCCTCGACGAAGATCGCCCAGCCCGAGCCCAGGCGCCGCAGCACATTGTTCAATCGCGCGGCGATCGCGACCAGCTCGACCGGCGTCGCAGAATCGAGATCCGGCCCCCGAAAGGCGGCGGTGCGCTGGAAGCTGCCATCCTTGTTGAGCACGATCCCCGGCGCGACGAGCGCGGCCCAGGGCAGCAGGTCGGCAAGACAGGCGGCCTTGCGGCGATATTCGCGGAGCGAGAACATCGCCTAGACGCCCAGAAAGCCGGGATAGCGCAGATGGCGCCGCGCCACCTCGACGAACTGCGCGTCGTGCCGCGCCGCCCATACCGCCAGGAGATGGCCGATCGCCCAGACCGCGACCCCGAGCAGCCACAGCCGCAGGCCGAGCCCGAGCGCGCCGGCGAGCGTGCCATTGGCGATCGCCAGCGTGCGCGGCGCGCCGCCGAGCAGGATCGGCTCGGTCAGCGAGCGGCGCACGGGCACATGGAACCCCGCGACCTCGTCGATCACACCAGCGCCCCGCCGCCGAAGCTGAAGAAGCTCAGAAAGAAGGAGGAGGCGGCAAAGGCGATCGACAGGCCGAACACGATCTGGATCAGCCGCCGGAACCCGCCGGCGGTGTCGCCGAACGCCAGCGTCAGTCCGGTGGTGATGATGATGATCACCGCGATGATCTTGGCCACGGGCCCCTGGATGCTCTCTAGGATCGACTGGAGCGGCGCCTCCCACGGCATCGACGACCCGGCCGCCAAAGCGGGGCCGGAAAGCAGCGCGAAAGCGAGCAACGGCAAGGCCGCCAGCCGCGAACGGCGAACAGTGATAATCATCGGGATTCTCCTTCGGAAAAGTCGACCAGCGGGGTGAGCCGATAGTCGCCATCGGCGCCGAGCCCGGTGACCCGGGCAAGCTCGGTGAGGCGCCGGCCAGCGGCGTGGCGGACCAGCACGGCGACGATGTCGATCGTCTCGGCGATCAACGCCCGCGGCGCACTGCGGACCGCCTCCAGGGTCAGTTGCTCGAGCCGCCGCATCGCCCCCATCGCCGTGCCGGCATGGATCGTACCGATGCCGCCGGGATGCCCGGTGCCCCAGGCCTTGATCAGATCGAGCGCCTCGCCGCCCCGCACCTCGCCGATCGGAATGCGATCGGGCCGCAGACGAAGGCTGGAGCGCACGAGATCGGCGAGCGTCGCGACCCCGTCCCGGGTGCGCAGCGCGACCAGATTGGGGGCGGCGCATTGCAGCTCGCGCGTGTCCTCGATGAGCACGATGCGGTCGGCCGACCCCGACAGCTCGGCCAGAAGGGCATTGACCAGGGTCGTCTTCCCCGTCCCGGTTCCGCCCGCCACAAGGATATTGGCGCGGTGCGAGATCCCCGCGCGGAGCGCGCGCGCCGCCCGATCCGGCATGATCCCCGATCGCACATAGTCGTCGAGCGAGAAGATTGCGGTAGCGGGTTTGCGGATCGCAAAGGCGGGTGCGGCGACGAGCGGCGGCAACAGCCCTTCGAACCGCTCACCGCCGTCGGGCAACTCGGCTGACACACGCGGCGCACCCGAATGAACATCGACGCCGGCATGATGCGCGACGAGCCGCACGATGCGCTCGCCGTCAGCCGTCGACAGCAGATGCCCGGTCGGCACCAGCCCGACGCCCTGACGGTCGAGCCATAGCCGGCCATCGGGGTTGAGCATGATCTCGACGATGCCGGCCTCGTCCAGCCAGGCGGAAATGGCCGGACCGAACGCGGTGCGCAGCATCTGCACGCCGCGCTCCCGCCGCTCCGATCCAGCCTGTTGTCCCGACACCAGAAAAGTCCCCGTTCACGGCCGGCGGCGAGCGGCCGCCGGCAACGGGGACGAGCAAGAGAGGCATGTTCAGGGGCGACGCAACCGCTTTCCCGGCCGATCGAAAGCGAGCGTAGAATGAGAAAAGCGAGGCGAAGCGACGACCCAGGCAAGCAACGCAGATGCCGACGGTCACGAGCTTGGCAAGGATGGTCCGCTTGGTACAAGCTGCGTGTTCGTGAGGTGGGTCAGCCGCCGATGAGAGACGGGGGCGTCTCGAGGGGGCGTTCAACGGGGAGGAGACGATGCGTAAGGTCATTTTCGTAGTGGTCGCGAGCGCGTCCGCGATTGCGGCACAGGCGGCATCTGCCCAGGGGCAGACCGTCGCCGCCCCGACGCAAGCGCCGCCGACGACCATCGTCTATTCGGACAAGGGACCCAATGGGATGAGCGATGTGCCCATGGGCGTCCATCGTATCCCTGACAGCAATGTCGTCATCTCGGGCCATCAGAAAGGCGGCATAGGCTTTCTTTTCGGTGTGGTCGGCCTGCTGGCGCAGAGCGCGGCCAACACTCAGACCGGCACGGGAAAGGTGCGCAATGTGCAGGACGACCTGCGCTTCGACGTGACGGCGAAGGCCGGCGAACTGACCGCGACGATCCTGGCAGACGACAGGTACCGGCAGCTCTTCGCCCTGTCCCCTCAGCCCGGCGCCGGTACGCTCACGGTGGTGCCCTATGTCGTGATTACCTTCGAGGGCGAGAACGAAATTCGCCCCTATGTCGCCCTGAAGACGAAGCTCAACACGGGCGCGCCCGGCGAATCGCCCAAGACGATCAAATATTTCTGCTGCGAGGGTAAGCCGCTACCGCTGACCGGAGAAAATGGCCTGGCGGAAAATGGCGGCGCAAGGCTGAAGGAAATGCTCACAGCGGAGCTGGAGACGGCCATCCATGTGATGCTGCAGGACCGCTCGCAGCCCTACCCCCGGAACGATCAGGCGAAGATTGCGGTCAACGGCTACCTCCCTTTTGTCGGCAAGCCAATGAAGTTCAAGGGATATGATCTGGGCCGCTATAACGACTATTCCCTGATCGAATTTCGCAGCGGCGCACTCGTCTTCGGGGGTGTGAACATTGCCGAGCCATCCTCGCTGGAGATCAAGCCCGCGAACGTGAAGTGAGGTAGTGCTGGGACGGTCGGAGGCGCATTGCCATGAGCGTGCGCGGAAGTGGGCTGACCGGCTGCTCTTAGGGCGATTTGGGTGGAGAGCGGAATGGCCGCTTTCAGACTCCCAGAAGGCGATTCCGGCCGTTCGTTAAATTGGGAAGTCACGGCGGCTTTGCGCCCCAATTTCGGTCGTTCGACCGGTTCTCTGGCGATCCTAAAAGCTGCCGATTGTTCGGCCGATGCCGACCATGTGGGACTGCTAGCCCTCGATCGGTTCGCGGAGAGTGATCTGATCTGGTGAGGCCTGCGCGATCCGTTGGCTGCCGCTGCGAAATAGATCGAGAATAGATTTTCACCGCGCGCAATCGAACTGTTGCATAGCCAATGGTATCTATCCAAGATGCGCGGGGGGAAAGCGCTGTGTCGGCTGCGATCGATTTCACATATCAGTACGCGTTCCCGTCAGGCATAGCTGCTGCCTCCGGGCGACCTCAACTCTCGCTTGCAACCTGCAACGCGGACCAGCAGCGCCCCTATTTTTTTGACGGCCGCGCACGGCAGCCGCGGATACTCGGCGAGATGCTCTACACGCTGAGCGACGTAGTGCGGACGCACTTCTTCCTGCCCCGGCCCGCGATTCTCGACCCTGTGCTGACCAGCAATGATGAGATGCTGCGGCTGGAGGGCTTCAGCGGTTGCTGCGGCGTCTATGCGCGGGTCGACTTGCCGGCGGAGGCATTCGACGGCGAATGCCATGGGCGCGGGACGACCAATGTCGATTTCAATCAGCCGATGCGCAACGCGCTCCTGCGTCTTCGCGATGACGAGGATGTGCAGTTCGCGGTCGGCGCGGACGAGGTCGTGCTCAGCAAGGGTAACGAGAAGACCGTCGAGAAGAAGGTCAAACTGCCGCTGCGCTGGATCAAGGGGTTCAGCGAGGTGCAGGCCTATCAGCCGCGGCTGAACCTCATGATGGAAGTCAGCGCGGCCGAGGCGCTTCGCTTCGTCCGGACGCTGCCCAAGGCGGCCAAGCCGAGGATGCCGAGCTATGCCATGTCGTCGGGGCGCTCGATCCGACTGAGCCAGCGGCCGCAAAAGGGCGCGGTGCCGATCCTGGGGACGCATCGAGTAAAGGTGATCGAACCACTTCTGCCGCGCGCGCAGAGCGTGCGGATCTGGTGCGACGAGGAAAGCGGCGCCAGCGCCTGGGAAGTCCGCTACGCGCTCGGCGCCTTCTTCCTGATGATCAGCCCTGAGGTGTTTCGCGGCTTTTCGGGAGAGGGGCAAATCCTCGCGACGCTCGCCACGCCGCCGGCGGACGCGGTGATCGCGAAGGTGCGTGCCGGGTTGAAATGGCAGTCGCAGGTGGACGTCCGGGCCCTGGCGGGAAGCTTCGGACTGGAGGCGGCGGACGTTGAGGCGGCGCTGGCGGTGCTGGGAAGCAGGGGCCTTGCCGGGTTTGATGCCGAGACGCAGCGATATTTCCACCGCGAACTGCCGTTCGATCTCGACAAGGTGGAGGAAATGCAGCCGCGGCTCGGCAATGCGCGCAAGCTGGTCGACGGCGGGCTTGTCCGGCGTCTGCCCGATGGCGACAGCGAGGCCTCGACATTCGAAGTGCAGGGCACGGGGACGCTCCACCGCGTCCGTATTGGCCAGGACCAGCAGAGCTGCACCTGCCCCTGGTTCAGCAAATATCTGGGCCAGCGCGGCCCGTGCAAACATATCCTGGCGGCGTCGATCGTCGCGGAAGAGGCGGAAGCGGCGACGGGATGATCTATGACGAGCTTGAAGCGCTGGTCCTCGATCCGAAGGACGGCTGGGCATTGCAGCGTGCGCTCGCGCCGCTCGATGAGAAGGCGCGCGCCAAATTGTCGGCGCCCGTTCAGAAGCTCTACAAGCAACTCCACAGCAGCACGGCGGACAAGGGCGCGTCAGATCGGCTGAAGGCGGTTCTGGCAAGGCGCAACGGCGACAAATGGAATTACTGGAACGCGGCCGAGACGCGCCATGCCATGCTGGCGCTGTTCGCGGTTGGGCCGGTGTCGATCGTCAAGAAGCGCCAGGTTCACGTGTGGCACGAACAGGCGCCGTTGCTCGACCGCATCCTGCGTGATCGGCGCCCGGCATGGCTGGACGAATGGATCGCCCACGAGCTTGAGGCGGAATTCACGCATCTGAATTTCGCCACCTTGCGGACTTGGATTCGAGACGGCGTCTGCGCGAAGCCGGAGGTGGACGGCTATTACCGCATGTTCGCGGGCTACCTCATGCGCACAGGCTTCTACCACAAGGATGAAGTCGTCCCGCCGATCACCGCACAGCTGCTCGCAGATCCTGACCTGCTGGCCGACGTCGAGGGCCTCTTCCGCGTCGAAAGCATTGCCTTCAACACCAACGCCTGGCTGACCAAGGGCGCCGCGTCCGACTATGAAACCTGGACGGAGGCGCTGCTGAAGCTGTCTGCTGACGGCCATCTCGATCGCGCAGATCTGCTTCACTGGGCGCTCGACGGACTGAAGCGCGACCTCAAGCAGAATCAACTTTCGGGCTTCCACAGCTTCTACAAGAAGATGGGGCCTAGCGAGGCCGAGCTCCTGCGGCATCAGACCGAGTATATCGACCTGCTCTGCCATCCCGTCGGCCATGTCGTGAAATTTGCGATCGAGATGCTCTCGGAGATCGAGAAGAAGGGCGCGCTGGATATCGATCCAGTGCTGCGCGAGCTTCCGGTCGTCTTTTCGAGCGACGGCAAGGGCAATGCGGTGGCGGCGCTGAAGCTGCTCAAGCGCATCGTCGCGCGGCAGAAGCGCCATGCGCGCGCGGCCCTTTCGGTCGTGGGGGAGGCGCTGCAACATGCCCAGGCCGACGTGCAGTCGCTGGCGCTCGACATCCTGGGTGCGAATGCCGCCCAGCTGACGTCGGAGGATCTGGCGAACCTGCGCGTCAAGGAGCCATTCGTCGCGGCCAGCAATCGTGCTCGCTTTGCGGACCTCGTCTCGGCCGACGGACAATCTCCGGCCGGTCCGGAGCCGGAACGCATCGAACCGTACGGGTTTGACGTCGAGGCCACCGAAACCACGTTCGACTACCACCCGATCGCGAGCGTCGGGTTCCCGGAGCCGATCCTCCGGCCAGAAGACAAAATCGCCCCCATCGAAACCGTCGATGCTCTGATCGAGTCGGTTCTGCATGCCGTCGAGACCGTGGATTCTCCCGATGAGGTAGAGCGGATCATCGATGCGGTCTCGCGATTGGCGAATGACCGGCCCGCGGACTTCGACGCGAAAGTCGCGCCTCTGCTGCATCGCCTGAAGACGGGCCGGGGTTCGACCAGCATCGTTATCGGAACCGTAGGCATTGGCGGAGCCCTGCTCGACCTGCTGTACACTTGGCTGACGGGGCAGCTCTACCGCACTCCTAGCGAGGAATCGCAATATTATACGCTGGAAGATGGCTTCGTGCCGGTGAGGGCGCATCTTCGCGCGATTGCTGAGGCCATCCATCGCGACGAGACGCGTCCGCTACTTTCGGCGCCGACCCACAAGGGCGGCTGGATCGATCCGCTGGTCTGGGTCGAGCGGCTGATCCAGTCGAACAGCCGCGCCGTCCCCCACAACATGGATTTTCGCCTGTCGTTACTCCGTCTGGCTCCGGATCACCGGCGGGAAGCGCTGGAACGTGCCGCCGGGCTTCCCGTTCAATTTCGCGGAATCGTCGATTTCGCTCTTGGCGGAGAAGTGCGCCCAGCGCGCTCGGATCGTTCCCACTATGCAGCCTGGATCACGGCGGCACGATGCCGCGATCCGCACCGGGACTGGACCGAAGAGCTATCGCCGCTGGATCTTGACGATGCGCTGCCCGATTCGCTCCGGCCTGCGCGCTATGTATGGCGTTCGTCCCACAAGGCGCATCAGTATGACAAGACGCGCTGGAAGGTTCCGGAGTTCACGATCTCCGTAACCTGCGAGGGGCAGGACGAAGTTGCCGAGCGACCAGCTGGACTGCTTGGCCGGATAACGGCAGCATTCGGCGCGCACACCCGCACCGATTGGAGCGAACTGCCGACCGCCGCGCTCAACCGTCGTATGGACACAAAACGCTATTGGTCCGGAGAGATGAATTCGCCATGGGTGGCGCACTGGCTCGCGTTCGTATGGCCGCAGAACCCGGCCGCCGCCTGTATGCGCGGAGTGACCCGGTTGATGTTGCGGACCGACGAGAACAGCAGCAGCTGGACCCCCAGCCATGGCTATTTCCAGCCGCTGTTTCAGCGTGGCCGACCGTGGCGCCAGCCGGAGCACCTGCTGCTGTGCCTGGGCCTGGTGGGCAAGGATGCCGATGCGCGCGGGCTCGCGATCGACGCGCTGATCGAAGGCATCGACGCGCGGCTCTTTGAACCGGAGCTGTTCGCGTCGATGATCGCGCGGCTGGCTGAAGGCGAATGGATCAAGCTGAATCGGCTTGGCGACGCGTTGATGCAGGTCGTCCATGTTTCGCCGCTTCATGCCAAGGTTGTCAGCGACGCGCTTCAGCTATGGCTGCCGAAGCTGGATTTCGGAGCAAACAATGCGTTTCGCTTGCTTGAGGTCATCGTTGAAGCGCAGGCAATAATACGGCTGCCCCTTGCTGATGTAGCGCGCGATGTGCTCTCGACGGCGACCGGCAACGGAAAATTTGCGAAAGTTGCCAAGCTACTCGTCGACACTGGCCATGCGTAGGGACGTGCCACTGCGCCGAGGGTACGCCAGTAAGCATTACCTTGCGAGTCGCGCGGGCGACCGAATCTTGATTCTGTCGGCGTGACTGGCCGAGAGTCCGGCGCCCCTGAATGTCAGCTTTCCTCGCTTCTGTTCCTGAAACCGGACCGGCAGAAAGCGGGGCGCGTAGCTGCCGCGAACGGAGCGATGAATGAATGTCCGGTCTTGAGAGCCGCCACCAACAATCCGAACGTCTGCTTATGGGTCTTGCTGTCGCAGTCCTGCCGGTCAGCGAAGCGCCCAAACTCGGTCATTCAGCACACTGCCGTCATATCCCCGAAGCTGCCGTTTGCTCGGCGCTCAGGTCTCGGCTTCTGGCTTCGTCTCCTAGCGGGCGCGGTGGTGGCGATGTTCCCCTTTTCTTCTCGTCGAATCTTTCGTACGGAAGTCGGGCTGACTTGGCCCTTATTTCCGCTTGGCCCCTTGGGGGTGCAGGTTCGGAAGGCGGGGACCATCGCGTGGCGATGAGCCTCGCGGTGCAGGTCGATGCTTCGGCGACACTGATCGTCGGCGCTTCGCCTGAAGGACGCCCGCACGCCTCGGCCTTAACGTGCGAGACTGGGGTTCCGTCACTGGCGGCCTGCCGAACAGTCTCCGAACATAAGTGTCGGCCAGGGCGGCGAGCCGCGCAAGGGCTTGACGCGCCGAAAAAGCTGCTAAGCTGATCCGGGGAGTTATTGCGATGCGTGGACGCGGAGTTGGTTCGGCGCGCTCGACGGGGTGGTCCCGCCTGATCGCGACCGTTTGGTCACTGGCCCTTATTTCCGCTTGGCCCCTTGGGGGTGCAGGTTCGGAAGGCGGGGACCATCGCGTGGCGATGAGCCTCGCGGTGCAGGTCGATGCTTCGGCGACACTGATCGTCGGCGATTCGCCTGAAGGACGCATCTGGCCGGGGGGGAATCAATGTCGGCAGGCCCCACAGCTAGCAAACGCAGCTACAAATCGCTCTGCAGACGCGTCCGCTCAACACGGGTTCTCGTGCGGGCCTGGCACGCCATCCGGCGCAATGCCGAGACGTCCCGGCAGGAAGCGACCAAGAATAAGGCCAAACTGTTTGGCGAAGACCTGCCAAAGAATCTGCGGACGCTCCAGACACGGTTGAAGGCGGGCTATCGCTTCGCCCCGGCTTATGGCGCCACGCCGCCCAAGGGGCTTGGCAAGGCCGGCAAGCGGCCGATTGTCGTCGCTCCCCTCGAGGACAGGATCGTCCAGCGAGCAATCCTCGACGTGCTGCAGGAGGCGACCGAGATCGCCGGCGTGCAGCGGGTTCTGCGGACCCCGACCTCGATCGGCGGCATCAAGGGGCGCGGGGTGAACCATGCGATCGCGATCTTCGACGAGCGGGTGAAGGCCGGCGACCGTTATGTGGCAGGGTCCGACATCTCGGGCTTCTTCACGAGGATACCGCGCGAACGGGTGCTGGCCTTCCTGGAAGCGGAAGGTGTCGAGGCGGACTTCCTCCAGCTCGTGCGGGACGGCCTGACCGTGGAGCTGTCGAACGCCGACAAAATGAGCGACGACGATCTGAAGATGTTTCCGACCGGGGCTGATGGCGTCGCGCAGGGTTGTCCCCTGTCGGCGCTGGCGGGCAATATCGTCCTCGAGGCCTTCGATACCGCGATGAACGGCCGGGGCATCACCTGCATCCGCTACATTGATGATTTCCTCGTAATGGGGAAAACGCGCCACGCCGTCGACGCGGCGATGCGCGCCGCCGGGGCGCTGCTCGGCGAACTCGATATGAAGATCTATGATCCTGTGGCCTCGCCCCACAAGGCGTTCGCGGGGACGGTCGACGAAGGCCATGCCTTCCTCGGCTATGAACTGCGGCCGGGCAGCTATCCGCCCTCGCTCGGTGCACGCGCGAAGCTGCACGAGCAGATCGCCGCGCTGATCGCGAGCGGGCAGAAGGCGATCATCAAAGCGATCTCGGGCCGTGCGCTGACCAGCCAGGACCGATGCTATGCGCAGACCCTCGTCCGGCTCGATCACACCATTCGGGGCTGGCGTAATTCGTTCAAGAGCTCGAACTGCCCCGATCTCTTTGATCAGCTAGACGGCGAGATCGATCGCCGGTTGCACGACTTCCGATCCTTTTACCTCGACAAGATCAAGAACCGCACCCCAGCGCAGAAGCGATTAGCCGCGCGGGTGGCGCTCCTCGCCGAGCGGGTCGAGGTGTCCTAGATGGCGACCCGTAAGCGCCCGGTCGGCGGTGATCCCCGCAAGCACACCGCCATCATCGGAGATGTCGAGACGATGTGGCAGAAGCTCGTCTGGGACATCCACCAGTTCGACCAGATCCAGCGCAGCAATCCCGATCTAAAAGAGCCGCTCGGCTTTGCCGCGATCAATGTCTGCATCGCCGCCGCGAGCCTCGCTGACTGGACCGTTGCCAGCGTCGTGACGCGCCGGCGCGACGAAGGAAAGCCGACCACTGACGGCGACGTTCGTGCCCGCATCCATTCCCATGTTCCCCAGCAGGCGATGTGCGAGGCGATCGCTAACACCGCGAAACATGCCCGCCTGAAAGATGGTCTGTGGCTCGACGGCCAGGTCCGGATCGACTGGGAAGATGCGAGTGAGGACGATCCGCCGGGCTTCATCCTTCGCCACGTCCACCCTGGCGGCATGCAGGGTATCGCGCTCAACGCCTTTGGAGTCCTCCAGCGCAACTGGTGGGGCGAGCTCCAGAATCTCGGCTTCCCTTTCTCGGACAATATCGGCGAGTTCGTATGGTGGCAGCGCCATGTCCAGTCCATCTTCGGCCGCCGCGATTAAGAATAAGGGAGGAGACCAGCATGGCCGCCACGCGCGAGCCGGTTCGGCCCGATTGTTGCGGAGCGGCTTGCATCGCGCGGCCCGCGCGCCACTATCGCACCATGGGTGGTTCACCGAGACGCGCAGCCTTCGTCTATAGTGGTCGTGGCTTTCCGCAGCTGACCGGCCAGTGGTTTCCGTCGGTTGCGGCCTTTTGTCGGGCGGCGGAGATCAGCGCCACGATGGTTTATGGGCGTGTGCACGAGGGTTGGCCGCTCCTCAAGGCGCTCGACACCCCGCGGATAGAGATCAGCCGGACCGATGGACTCATCTATCTGGTGACACGGCGGCGCACTGGGGAACGGTATGTCGGGCTGACGCTGGTCTCGATGCAGGCGCGTTGGCGGCAGCATGCGCGCGGCGCCGTCCGCCGTGGATCGCCGCTCGCCCGCGCGATCGACGATGACGGCCCGGGCGGGTTTACAATCGAGCCGCTCGAGCTCGGCATTGCGGCGGCGAACCTGGCGGACCGGGAGCGCCACTGGATCCGGGAACTGGACACGCTGCTTCCGAACGGGCTCAACCGTCATCGTGGCGGGGCGATGGGCGGCGGTGGTCAGCGCGCGGTCGCCCATGAGGGCGAGACCTTTCGCTCGGTTGCGCTGGCATCGGCCACGCTCGCGAAACGCCACTCCCTCACCGAGTCGGCCGCGCATCAGCGGCTCCGTAAGGGCGCGTCGCTCAAGACGCCGCTTAAGGTTGTCCGGACTCGCGGTAAGAACGTCGCCGGCACCTTTCTGTGGAGTCGCTGGCGCGCCATGCGTAACAATGTCTCATCAGAGCTGGGCGACGCCTGGCAGGACTGGGAGCGCTTCGCAGCCGACCTCGCAACGCTCGCGCGCGAGGACCGCCTTATCCGCAAGGACCGGACCCAGCCGTGGGGACCAGACAATTTCGAGATCCAGCCGGCCTCCTTCGTCGACCATCCCAAGGTCGGCACGCTCCACTGGCAGCGCTGGCGAACCATGTTGCGCCGGGCCGAAAAGCCGGGCGACCGCGGTGTCGTCGAAGAATGGCGCGACTTCGATCGCTTCGAGGCCGACATCGCGCCCAGCTACGGCGAGGGCGCGGTCATGATCCCCAAGGACTGGCATCAGCCTTGGGGACCGGACAACTTCGACTGGGGCACGCAGTCCGACCTCAGCCGACTGGTCGGCGTGCACGGTGCCAAGCATGTCGTTCATGGCGATCATCGCAGCCCCGTCTACAAACGCTGGCAGTCGATGAAGAATGATGCCCGCCGGCACGGCTTCGAGATTGATCAGGCATGGCTAGATTATCCGACATTCCGCGCCGCCGTCGGCGCAGGGGTCATGACGGGTCTCATCCTGATGCGGCCCGACCGCACCCAGGCGTTCGGCCCAGACAATTTCGCGCTCGTTACCAAGGACGCGTTGAAAGCCTTTCCAACGAACCGCAGTCATGGTCAGACCGGAACGCCGCTCCATGAGCGCTGGGTCGGAATGCGCGCACGCGCAGCCAGCAGCCCCGAGGGCTGCGATCCGCGATGGGCCGATTTCCCTACCTTCGCCGCCGACGTCGGCGACGCCCGGCCCGATTGCGACTTCGAGCGCATGGATGGGGCCCTTCCTTATGGACCCGCCAATTTCCGCTGGATTGATCGCGCCGCCCGCCGGGCGGCGGTCGAGCAAGCGCGCAGTGCCAAGCGGATGGCGGCGCAGGCAAAGCGCGAGGCTCAGGCGGTCATCGTCGAAGGTGTCACCTTTCGTGGCCTCTACGCGCTCGCGGCCGCTTACGCAGTGCCTGCGGCGACCGTCTGCCTACGCGTTCGGCAGGGAATGACTCCGCAAGAGGCGGTGCTAACGCCGAACAAGTCGATGGCGGTCGCTCAGCCCATCCATCTCGACGGGCAGGATTTCCCGAGCAAGTCTCAGGCGCTCCGCTATGTGACAGAGCGCTATGGCATCCCGCGTAACACGATGCAGTTGCGGTTAAACGCCGGATTGACGTTCGAAATGGCGGCGCACAAGCCGCTGCGCAAGTTGACTCGTGCGCGCTAAACCCTTGTATTCAAGCGGCTCGCACCGTGGCCGCTTCTTGCAGATGAGCGCCTGGAAGCTGCCAATCAGCTGACGGCCCAGTTTCAGCCATGAAAGCGCACGTGAATGAGAGTCCGCTTTCGGGAATGGGCTCGCGGGCGCTGAAAGTTCGAAAATGGGTCTTCGAACCCACTAGCCGGCTACACAATATCGCCTCCCGAATCCGTCAGACCCGATGGCGGGCGGACATTCATCGACCAATCCCCGGGGGGCGCTACGGCTGAGATCGACCGTGCAACGTTGGATTTTCCCGTCTAGACTCCCTTCAAATGCGCGACCAACTCGATCACCTCCCCCCATCCAAACAGCGCGAACTCGCCCATGTCGTGCGCGTCCTGTTCGAAGAATTCGAGGCCGCCAACGCGACGGGCACGTCCAAATTCCGCAAGCAGGCCCGCATCCTCAAGATTGTCCTGTACGGCTCGTACGCCCGTGGCGACTGGGTCGATGATGCGGTCGGCGGCTATCACTCCGACTATGACGTGCTGATCGTCGTCAATGACGAGCGCCTCACCGATTTCGAGATCTGGTCGGCAGCCGAGGACCGGCTGATGCGCGAGGTGACGATCAACGAGGCATTGAGCGCGCCGGTCAGCTACATCGTCCACACGCTAACCGACGTGAACACCCAACTCGAACGCGGTCGCCCGTTTTTCGCCGACATCGTCAGACAAGGCTATGCGCTATACGAAGCCGAGGGCTTTCCCTACGTCCAGCCTCGTGAGTTGCCGCCCGAAGAAGCGCGCCAGGAGGCCCAACGGCATTTCGACGAGTGGTTTCCCAGCGCAGCCGCCTTCGCAAAGGGCGCAAACTATTTTCGCGAAATCGAGCGACCCAAAGAAGCTGCATTCAATTACCACCAAGCCGCCGAGCGCTTCTATCACTGCACACTGCTCGTCCTCGCGCTCTACAGCCCCAAATCCCACCGCCTCAATTTCCTCCGCTCGCAATGCGAGCAGGTAGCCCCCGCCCTCGCCGACGCCTGGCCACGCGACGACCGCTTCAGCCGCCGCTGCTTCGAGCTGCTGCGCCAGGCCTATGTGAACGCGCGCTACTCGCCGCATTATGTCATCACGGATGAGGAACTGGCGTGGATCGCCGAGCATGTCGCCAAGCTGCAATCGCTGGTCGAGGCGGTCTGCCGCGAACGCCTGACCGCGTAACCTTCTCTTCTTCCGCCAATCCGATCGTCACCTCCGGCCGAGACGCGCGTGCGCGGCTCGGTGCCGCGACAGCGGCATAGGGCGGTGATCGCGCCAAAGGCGCGAGTCGTCCTCCCCGCCCTGATCGCCAACACCATCCTTCCCGGCCATCCCCCTATTCCCTCCCCGGCGGCCGAATGACCTCGCCCAACCGCTGCTTGCTCTCGACCTGCGCCGCCAGCGCTACGACAAAGTCGCGCCAACGCTTGTGATTGACCGCCTGCTGCGCCGGGTCCGCCGGCAGCGGCGACGGCAGATTGGCGGCGAACCACGCCCGGATGAACTGCGTCACCGCCTCGTTGCCGAGCTCGACATGCCAGCGGGTCAGGCCGATGTCGCGCGTCATCCGGTCGAGCCGGCGCAGCAATGCCGATTCCGGCTGACCATCCGCTTCGCTTGCGAACAGCCCGGTCAAAGCGGCTTCGACCACGGCGGCCTGGGAACTGCGATGGCGCCGCGCATAATCCGCCAAGGATGCGGCGAGGTCGGGCCGCAGCCTGAAGGTGTGCTTGAGCCGGGTCACGCGCCTATCTCCATACCATCGCCCTTATCCATCGTCGCCTGGCGCGCGACCCCGACGAGGCGATCGGATACGGCCCCTGCCCCCAGATCCTCATCGACGGTGTCATCGACCATCATGAATTCATTGACGGGGGCCGGGGGCGGCGCCGGCAGCGCCGGAAGCTGCTCGGGCGTTTCCTGCGCGATTTCGCGGTGCAGTCCGTCGGGCGCGCTGGCGGCCGAGACAGGGCGCGCGCCCGGCCGCCGTTCCGGCTCGGCCGTCCATTCGCCAGCGGACGACCCCATGGCCAGGGTGCTCGGCCTGGTCACGGCCGGCGCCAGCACCCGCGCCTGAAGCCGCGGATCAGTGAAATAGCGCGCCTTGCGCGCCCGGATCGGCCGTACGCCTGCGATCATCACGATCGCGTCATCAGGCGGCAGCTGCATGACCTCGCCCGCCGTCAGCAGCGCGCGGGCGGTCTCGGTACGCGAGATCATCAAATGCCCGAGCCATGGCGCCAGCCGGTGCCCGGCATAATTCTTCATCGCGCGCAGCTCGGTCGCGGTGCCGAGCGCGTCGGACAGCCGCCCGGCGGTCCGGTCGTCATTCGTCGCGAAGCTCACCCGGACATGACAATTGTCGAGGATGGCGTTGTTCTGGCCGTAGGCCTTTTCGATCTGGTTGAGGCTCTGCGCGATCAGCATCGCCTTCAGGCCATAGCCCGCCATGAAGGCCAAGGCGCTTTCGAAGAAGTCGAGCCGGCCGAGCGCGGGAAATTCGTCGAGCAGCAGCAGCACTCGCCGCCGCCCGGCATCGGGCGCGAGCTCCTCGGTCAGGCGCCGACCGATCTGGTTGAGCACCAGCCGGATCAGCGGCTTGGTCCGGCTGATGTCGGAGGGCGGCACGACCAGATAGAGGGTGACCGGCCGGTCGCCCGCGACGAGGTCGGCGATGCGCCAGTCAGACGCGCGCGTGACATGGGCGACGACCGGATCGCGGTAGAGCCCGAGAAACGACATGGCGGTCGACAGCACGCCGGAGCGCTCATTGTCAGACTTGTTGAGCAGCTCACGCGCCGCCGAGGCGATGACCGGATGGACACCGTCCTTGTCGAGATGCGGTGTGGTCATCATCGCCCTCAGCGTCTCGTCGATCCGCCGCCGCGGGTCGGACAGAAAGGCGGCGACCCCGGAGAGCGTCTTGTCCGTTTCGGCATACAGCACATGGAGGATCGCGCCGACCAGCAATGAATGGCTGGTCTTTTCCCAATGGTTGCGGTGCTGGAGCGACCCTTCGGGGTCGACCAGCACATCGGCGATGTTCTGCACGTCGCGCACCTCCCAGGCACCGCGCCGCACCTCGAGCAGGGGGTTAAAGGCGGCCGAGCGCGGGTCGGTCGGGTCGAACAGCAGCGCCCTGCCGAACGTCGCCCTGAATCCGGAGGTCAGTGTCCAGTTCTCGCCCTTGATGTCATGGACGATCGCCGAATGCGGCCAGGTCAGCAGCGTCGGCACGACCAGACCGACGCCCTTGCCCGAGCGGGTCGGCGCGAAGCACAGGACATGTTCGGGTCCGTCATGGCGCAGATAATGGCGCCCCATCCGACCCAGAAACACGCCCGCGGCGCCGAGCAGCCGCGCGGCCCGCGCATCGCGCGGCGTCGCCCAGCGCGCGCTGCCATAGGTCTCGGCACGCTTCGCTTCCCGGGCACGCCAGACCGACATCGCGACCGCCGCGATAAAACCGAGCAGCCCGCCCGAGGCGGCGACCATCGCGCCGCGCAGGAAGATGCGCGGGGCATAGGCATCGTAGACGAACCACCACCAGAAAAAGGCATAAGGCGGATAGACCGGGCGACCGAACACCGCGAGCCATGGCGCGCCGAGCGCCGCCTGATAACCGAGCGCCGCCGCAGTCGACTGGGTCGCGACGACCAGCGCGCCGAGCACGATCGCCAGCACCATGATCACCTGGCCCCAAAGGATTCTCGTCGCAGCCATGCCGGGCCTCGCATCGTTCGATGAAACGAGCGTCGGGGCGATGCGGCGGCCTTGTCCAGCCTACCGCCGGGGCGGGAAAAGCGTGGCGCGACATTGGCAAGGCTGGCGTAGCTACCTGGTTCATGAACTGATGAACGCGAATGCCCGGAAGTGGCCGTCAGCTGACAGCAAGCTTCGCTGCGATTGAGGTAGCAAAGCTGCCTTTCGTTATCAGCGGCCCCCCTTTCCTTGCCCCCCGATCGGCGGATCTTCGCCGCAGCAAATCATCGAGATCCTGCCTCTGTAAATCGCAGGCGCGGTGCTGGACAAAGCCGGAGGTTGATAAGCACGAGCGGCGACTGGATTGAATTCGGTCGTGGACGCGACGGCGGAGAAGGCAGACAAGATTGCGAGCCCCAACGCTAACCGCGATAATCGTTGCGTGGGTCCACCAATGCCCAGCCGCTCAACGGCAAGGCGAACAAGACCTAAAGCAACCCATGCGTCTTGCTCCCAAGCGCCGATCGACCGGGTCCGGCCGGCGACGTGGCCGACCGGCGCGACCTCAATCAGAACTTCGCAGACACCCGCGCATAGAGTTGGCGACCGAACGGGTCGGCGGCGCTGGGCAGGTAGCCGTTGCCGCGAGCAAAGCCGGGCGCGGTATTGAACGCGTTGAGCATGCCGAGCGTCAGGTCGAAGCGATCGTCTTTTCCGAAACCAATCCCATATTGGAAGTCGAACACCGAGAAGGCGCGGATCCGGCTGGTCACCGTCGTGGGGATGATCGACCCCGTCCCACTGGTGTTCAGGCTGACGCCCTGATCGTCGAACACGCCGGAGGTATAACGCCAGGTCGCGGCGAAGCTGTGGTGGCCATAGCCAAAGTCGATGCCCGCCACCGAACGCACCCGCGGCGCTGCCGATGAGGACAGCGGCGACTGGTTGAACTGATTACGATAGCCGACGCCGTTGTAGACGATCGACGCGGCGCCGGGCGTGGTGGAGCCGATATCGATGTCGTAGTGGAGCAGATAGGTGAGTGTCTCGCGCAGGCTGACGTCCAGCCCCCCCAGGTTGAACTTGTATGAGCCGGCCACGTCGATGCCCGACGTCGTGGTACCACTCGGTGCGTTGAACGACGTGACGATGACCGTCTGGATGATGCCGTTCGCATCGCGGATCACCTGCGGCCCGGTCGGATTCGCATTCACCACCGCCTGGGCACCCTGCACCTGGATCTGGTTCTTGTACTTGTAACTCCAGTAATCGACCGAGAACCGTGCGTTGCTGACGGGGAGGAACGTCGCACCGATATTGAACACATCGGCCGTTTGCGGCTTGAGCGACGGATTGCCATAGGTCTGAACGGCACGGAAACTGGTATCGACTGGTGTCTTGGTCGGATCGGTGATGTTGACGACGTTGGTCGAGATCAACCCGTTCGAGCCATTGTTGATGGCCGGCGCCTGGAACGCGCGGCTGATCGAACCGCGCACGCTGATCTGCGGAATGATGCGCCAGTTGATCGCGGCTTTCGGGGCGGTCGTGTGGAACCCGCCATAATCTTCGTATCGCGCCGCGACGTCGACGTTGAGGCCGTCGATCACTTCATAATTCGCCTCGGCGAAAATGCTCTTCACGGTACGCGTGAAGTCGGTGTTCACGCGCTTGCCGAGGAACCCGTCGAATCCGCTGAGCAGCAGATCCGAATAGGTCGCGCTCGAGGTTTCCTTGCGGTATTGTGCGCCGATCGCAAGGTCGAGCGAATGGCCGTTGATCGTGGCGAGCCGGCCGTTCACGACACCGTTGGCGAGATAATATTGGCGCTTGTAGTCCGAGTAGACGTCGGACTGGAGGTTATAGATGAGCGAGGGGTCCTGCTTGCTCAGATCGCCTTCGAACGGGCTGTAATAGAGACAACTGCCGACACCCGCTACGGCACCGGCGCCAGGCCCGTTGAACCGATAGTTGCAGTTCGGCCCGCCATAGCCATTCAACGCTGCCTGGAACAGGTTCATATCCGTGTCGCGATCGCGCGCGATGGTACGCGACGACGAATAGGAAACATCGGCGTTGTATTTCCAGCCGGCAAAAAGGTTGCCGCGCGCGCCGAGTACATAATGCTGGTTGTCGACGGTATCGCGCATCACCCGGTAGTTATAGCCGCCCGGAAAACCCTCGGCACCGATGGCCCGGCCGAAGAAGACGATCGGCACACCGAATGGGTTGTTGGGATTGCTGGCCGGCATAATCGCGTTGCCGGCGTTCTGGGCATAGGACGGAACGCCGAACCGCTTTGAGTCCTGATGATAATAGCTGATCTCGGCGAAGATCGTCTGGTTCGGGGCGATTTCGAACGTCGTGTCGTTATGCACGTTGACGCTGTACGAGCGCGGACGAATGGGATTCTGCGGCTGGAAGTTGAAGGCGCAACTGCCGAGCCCAAAGGTCGCATTGCCGGCGGGCACATAAACGCTGGCAGTGCCGGCCTTGCCGCAATTGGGGTCGACGACGGTGAGCGCGCCGTTGGTCGCACTCGCATCGTACAATGCGGTATAGTCGTTGCCGCCAATGACGACATGCCCACCCGCCGAGGTCAGCGGCCGACCGTTGATGGTGAAGCGCCCCGGGAACCCGGTGGAGGTCGGGTTGAAGAAGTTCGTCACGGCGCGATCGGCGTTCTGCAAATTGTCGACGAAGCGATAGGATGCCGAAGTAACCGAGTGAATGCGGTCATTGCCGACGCCGATCATCGCCTGCACACCATAGGATGACGATTTGTCGATGCTGGTACCCTGTACCGACAGCTTCAGGCCGTTGAAATGCGTATTGGTGATGACGTTGAACACGCCGGCGACCGCGTCGGCGCCATAGGTGGCCGAGGCGCCATCGAGCACCGTTTCGACGCGCGAGATCGCGATATCCGGCGTCAGGGCGTTCGCGTTGACGTAATCATCGCCCGCCTGGGGCACGACGCGCCGGCCGTTCAACAGCACGAGGGTAGCACCGGCGCCGAGACCGCGCAGGTTGATCGAGCGGGTATCGCGCGAGTCCGCGCCGCCCTTGGAAAGGTCCTGCAGGCCGCCGGTGCTGCCGATGTTCTGCGGAATGAAGCGCGTCAGATCGCCTAGCGACGTGGCCCCGGTGCGTTCGAGTGCCTTGGCATCGAACGACAACGTCGGCGATGCGCGATCCTCCTGACGCACGTTGCCCAGATAGGAGCCCGTGACCACGACGTCGGGCGTCGTGGTCTCGGCGTCGGGCGATGCGGCAGCGGAAGGGGCGGTCGGCGGGGCGGTCTGGGCGGTCGCTTCGGCGGCGAGCGTCATCGCAAGAGCGGCAACCGAAAGTCCCGCAAAAAGCCGGGCGCGGGCGGTGGGCAACGTCGTGATCATGCGCATTCTCCCCTAATATTGACCGGTTCCGAAGGTCAGCGAGGAGTAAAATCGCCAGCGTCGCTGGGAATGATTTTCAGAAAGGCGGAGCGCCTCGCCGACATCCTCAAGACCTTCGTCCGGCTTGGACGGCTAGTCGCCATCTGGATTGGCGTATCTGGTTCCAGAACGGAAATACAATCTTCTGATTGATCGATCCGTTTGGCTGATAGATCGTTAGTCGCCGAGAATCTTGCTCTTCTCCGCCTGGGCGACGAGATTGACGGCGTCCTCGGGCCGCAACCAGCCGGCCGCCTGCTGTATCGCGACCGTGGCGCGCACCCGGGCGACGAAACCTGCATGGGTGCCGTAGCGTTCCTCGAGAGAAGGTCGCGGGTCGCCCGCCGCGATCCGCTCGGCGCGCGACCGGGCGAACGGTATGAAGCCGCCGAAGAAGCCGCAGCCACCACCCTTTCCGTAGCCCGACAATTGAACGTTCCAGCCGAGGTAGGTGCCGATCGGCACCTGCAGCTGCACCGATGGTACACCGGCGGTCTCGTTGCCATCAGCGTTGACCCGCGGCACGCGCGAGGGGATCGTGCGGCGTATCGCGGGCGGTTGGCGCGAGATCACGCCGCTGACGTCATGATACCGAAAGCCCGGCCCCATATCGTAGTCGAGGAAGACGTTGAGCTTCCCGTCGGGCGACGGCGCGCCCTTCCATGACGGCCAGCCCATGGCGCGCGCGTTCGCCGCAACCAGATCACCCCCTTTGAGCGTCGGATAGCGGCTAACCGGCGGCGCTTTCCCGCCGCGCACCCAGGTGACGAGCATCGCCTGGGCGGCGCGCAAGCTCTCCAGCGACGAATTCGGATTGCCGCGCAGGGCGCACACCGGGAGGCCCGGATCGCCGGCAACCGGGAACCCGCCGGTGAAGGAGCCACCATGCGTGACGCTCGGGAAATAGTAGCGACGGACATTGGCCGGCAGGGGCAGGTCCGCCTTCGCATCGGTGCCGATCAGTCCGGGTGAAAGGCGCAGGCCCCAGAATTCGGCCGAACCAAAGGTCTCGATCACTTTCGGGCAGGTGTTGCTCGCCGCGCACCGATCGAGCAGGCTGCTCACGCCGCGCCGCCGCGTCACGTCATTGTAACGCCCCCACCAGAGCGTCCCTTCGCTCCCCGGCTCGTAGAGCGACGCCGCGCCGCCAGGAACGGCAAAGCGCAGGTTGAGCGGCACCTGGCGCGCCGCGATGTTCGGATTTATCCCGTCGAACACCCGCGCGCCGGCTTCATCCGCGTTGAAACCGAGGTTGACGAAGCTCTTGAGGAAATTGCCCGATTGGGAGGTGCCACTCGCCACTGTCCAGCGGATCACCCCTGCGGGGTTGGCATTGCCGGCATCGTCGGGCTTACCGCTGCGCAGATAGGAAACGAGGTCGCGCGTCGCGGCGAACCCGATACCCAGCACGAGCGGATCCTTGCCTTGATAGACCAGCGTATAGGCAAAGGCAGGATCGAACCCACCGCGTACGCAGAGCATGGTCGGGTCCGGCGTCCCGGGAAAAGGTGTCGCGCTGCAATCGGCAAAGGCCCAATCGGTCGGCTTGAGATCAACCGGCGCCGCCTTGTCGGAGGTCTGGCGGAACAGCCGCGCCTGCCGGGTATCGAGGGTCACCGGCAAGGGTCGCGGCGTCGGCCGGCCAATGCTGCCGACGATCGGGATGCTGCTCGCTCCGGCCGGCATGTCGGTGAACCGCGCCAGCACCGGACCGGTTACGGGAGCACCATTCTTGCCATGTGCAACAGGCACGGTCGCGGTCTGCAGTCCATCGGCCGGGGTCAAATCGCCCTGCCAGCCGCTGATCACGCGCACGTGCCCGTCAATGTCCGCACCGATCGGCCAGCCGCCCCGATTGGGCACGTCGTAAAACAGCACGCCGCTTGCTTTGGTCCGGTCCACCGGCCGCGCGATCGCGAAGGTTGCCGAATAGAGCACCCTGCCCTGTGCATCGACTGGCGCGCTTTCGATATCGACGATGTCGCGATTGTGCGCGTCGGCCGGATCGAGCGCTCCGAAAAATCGGCCGCGGACGATTTCATAGGGGACGGCGCCCGGCTTTGCCGGTGCCGGCGCCAGGCTATCGATCTGCACGCGAACAACGCGTGGCAACGCCGGCGTTGCGAGCGAGACGGCCAGCGCCGATCCGGCGGTCAGAAAGATGGCGATACGCATGGTCGCGCGCCTCTCAATGATCATCAATGACAAGGTCGAGCAGCTGCGCACCGAGCGTCTTGCCGTGCGCATCGAGCGCAAGCGACCGGGTCACGCCGCCCTGCAAGGCACCCTCAATGACGAAATTGAGCGCCCCGAGCGAGGAAAGTTCGTAGCGACGCACCGTGGTCACCGGCAGGGCGGCCAGATGCGCGACCACCCGCTCCGCCGTCACGCTGCGTTCGAGCAGTGCGTAATCCTCCACCCTGTAGGCAAAGATTGCGATCTGCGAGATATTGCCTTTGTCCCCGGTCCGCAGATGGGCGATGTCGCGAAGCACCATGTCAGGCCACCTCATAATGAACGCTGGCATTCACCAGATCGCGGTCGATCAGCGTGGACGCGACGGCTAGCGATTCACGCACCGAAGTGACCGCGCCCCCGCCACCGAACGGGCCATTGGTGTAGAGCGCCTCGACCTCCGCGCCGATCCGCTCGGCCGCCGCGCGCGTGGCGGCACGCCCGGCCACGCGGACCCGGACCTCGCGCGGCTCAATACCCGCCGCGCATCCCGTCCGGTCGACCGAGTCGACACCGATCAGATCGAAGCGAAGATCGTCGACGGCAACACCGGTCAATGCCAGGCGCCCGCGTACGATTTCCAGCGCGAGCCGCCCCCGCGCCACCGCACCGGGGCCAGCATAGGAAATCTGCCCCTCGCCTGAAAATCCGTCCTCATAGCCTATCGAGACCTTGAGCGTTTCGGGGCGCCTGTGTCCCCGCCCGCCAGCGACCGCGATCCGCTGGCCGCCCAGATCAGTAAAACCGACCGAGCGGAAATCGGCAGTGACGTCGGCCTGCAGATAAGCCCCGGGATCCAGGATCTCATACAGCAACTGCTCCTTGCAGGTGGCGACCGACAAGCAGCCGCCAGATCCCTCGACCTTGCCGAGTGTCGCGACGCCACCAGCCGTCACATCGGCAAACGGAAACCCCAACCGAACCAGGTCCGGCACGTCCTTGAAGCCCGGGTCGGCAAAGTATCCCCCGGTAATCTGGCCCGCGCATTCCAGCAGATGGCCGACCACGGTACCGCGCCCGAGCAGATCCCAATCATCCATCGACCAACCGAACTCGTGGATCAGCGGCCCGAGGAACAGCGCCGGGTCGCCAACCCGACCGGTGATCACGACGTCGGCGCCACCAGCCAGCGCCTCGACGATTCCTCCCGCCCCGAGATAGGCGTTGGCGGAGACGATCGCGTCGCCCAGGTCATGGCTCGTGCCGGGCCGGTCAGTCAGCGGGAACGCCTTGCGACGCACGATATCCAGCACATCGTCACCCATCACTGCGGCTGTCTTGAGTCCAGCAAGCCCCAGTTCGCGAGCGATCCGGGTTACCAGGCGGGCAGCGCCCAGCGGGTTGGCCGCGCCCATATTGGTCACGATGCGCACACCCCGCGACCGCGCCGCGGGCAGCACGGCACGCATGCGTTCCGCCAGCAACGGGTCGAAACCGGCCTCCGGATTCGCGCGCCGCGCCAACTGCGCCAGCGCGATGGTGCGCTCCGCGAGGCATTCAAAACTGAGATAGTCCAATGCGCCATGCTCGACGAGTTCCAGTGCTGGCTCGATCCGATCGCCGGAAAAGCCAGCTCCCGCGCCGATGCGGACGGTACGGACTGTCATATTGAGAAGATCCCGAACAACAGGGCGGCCACCGTCATCAGAACCGATGCGGCGAACAGCCAGGGAATGGAGAAGCGCTGATGCGCGCCGAGTTCGACGCCGCTCAGACCCGCGACGAGGAAGGTCGCAGGGGTGAGAGGACTAACCGGGAAGCCGGTCGTCATCTGACCGAGCAAGGCGGCCTGGGCGACCTGGACCGGCGGCACACCAAAGGGCGCGGCAACATGGGCAATCACCGGCAGGACGCCGAAATAGAAGCTGTCGGGATCGAACAACAGGCTGAGCGGCATCGAGGTCAACCCGAGCACGACCGGGATCCGCGGACCCAGCGCGTGCGGGACATGCGCGCCCAGCGTGTCCGCCAGCGCCTTGATCATGCCCGACCCGTTCATGATCCCGGTGAAGGCGCCTGCGGCGAACAGGATCCCAGCCATCAGGAGCGCGGCGCGCGCATGGGCGTCGATCCGTTCGCGCTGTGCGACCGCCGTGGGGTAATTGATGATCAGCGCAATGGCCGTCCCGGCCATGAACACGACCACCGGCTCGATCAGTCCGGTCACCATGAGGCCGATCACGACCAGCGTGATCGCCACGTTCAGGAGAAAGAGTTTCGGGCGACGCAGGGCGATGACCGCCGCATCCGGCGTATCGGCCTCCGCCATCACAGGCGCGCGCACCGATGCGCGGGCACGATCGACACTGATGAGACGGCGTTCCTCGCGTTTGCCGAGCCACCAGGCGACAACGAAGACGAAGGCCAGGCCGACCAGCTGAACGGGCAACATCGGCGTGAAGATCTGGGCGACCGGTAGCTTCAGTGCGGCGCTCGCGCGCAATGTCGGGCCGGTCCAGGGCAGGAAGTTCACGCCCGCCGCCAGCGAGGCGGTACAGGCGAGCACGCGCCGGTCCATGCCAAGACGATCATATAGCGGGCGAAGCGCCGGGATGGTCACCAGAAAACAGACCGCGCCGGATCCGTCGAGATGGATCAGCAACGCCAGCGCCGCCGTGCCGACGGTAATCCGTGATGGTCGCTCGCCGACCAGCTTCAGCACCACATTGACCATCGGGGCAAGCAGCCCCGCATCGGTCATGATCCCGAAGAACAGGATCGCAAAGACGAACATCCCCGCCACCGGCGCGATCTTCGCAAGACCGTCGACGATATTGCCGGGGATAGCCGCGCCGTGCCCGGCGATCAGCGCGCCGGCGATCGGAATGAGAATCAGCGCGGCGAGCGGCGACACCCGGTTCGAAAGGATGGCCGCCAGCAGCGATAGGATGGTCGCGGCCGCGATGATGGCGAGCATGGTCCCCTCCCGATAACGGTTGTCATCTTGTCGGCTTATTATGCCCCTTGGCTACCTATTCATCAATTAGACTTATTCGATAGATCAATCAGCATTGCGCATTAATCATTTCCCCCGCGCACACTGCTTTCAGGAACGCGTCTGCGGCCGGCGACAAGGTTCGGTTGGCCAGTCGGGCGATACCGATCGAACGGGCGATGCGCGGCGGTGCCATGGCGCGCCATGCCACATCGCCGCCGACGCTCAGCATGGGCAGAGCCGATTTGGGCAACAGGGTGATGCCGAGTCCGGCCGAGATCAGTCCGCCAACGGTCGCGAGCTGCGCGCAATCATAGAGCGGCCGGACGGTCAGGTCCGTCTTGGCGAAGGCCGCGTCGGTAAGCAGTCTGACACTGCTGCGCGGCGCCATCGCGATAAAGGGACGTTCGGTGAAAATCGACCAGCGCGCCGGCGCGCTGACATTGGCGAGATCTTCATGCCGGCCAACCAGCACGCATTCGTCGTCCATCATCGGATCGAACTGGAACCCTTCGCCGGCATCGGGCGGCGTGGTAATGGCGAAATCGATCAAGCGGTCGAGCATCTGCTGAAAGAGCGCGCCAGACAGATTATCGCACACGACGATCTCGACATTGGGGCGAGCCTCGCGAAAATCGGCGATGATCGCCGGCAGGAAATGCGCCGCCGCCGAGGGTAAGGCGCCGATGATCACGCGCCCCTTCAGCCCGGCGAACGCCTGTTCCAGCTCCTGGAAGGCGAGGTCGAAGTCCCCGGTCAGCCGCTCGACGGTCGGTAGCAGTGCGCTGCCCGCCGCCGTCAACGCGACGTTGCGCGAATTGCGGTCGAACAGCCGGACACCGAGATCCTCCTCGAGCAGCTTGATCGTCCGGCTGAGCGCGGGCTGTGAAAGATTTGCCACGCGCGCGGTTTCGCTGAAACTGCTGGTGCGGGCGACCTGCATGAACAGGCGCAGGCTCGACATGCTCGGAGCACGGTGCATGATGATCCTCCTTGGAAGGGATTAATAACCAAATCTGATTGATCGATGCAAAGACTTTACTTCTCTTATTGAGCGCACTGCCTGATAATTCGTCGCAGAACACAAGCGACGGGAGCAGGATATGGGTATTGGAAAGACCGCCGCGCTTGGATGGGTCATGGCAGGATTTGCCGCGATGGCCGCCGGGGCGCACGCTCAGTCGGGCGCCACGCCCGCCGATCCCGATGCCCGTGCAGCCACCACCGAGCGCCAGATGAGCGACGACGAACGCGTCCGCCTGACCCATGGGATCATGGCGATACCCTATCTCGACACGAAGATTCCGCCCGAAGCGCCGCTCGGCGCAGGTTATGTCGAAGGGATAGCGCGGCTCGGCATCCCGGCGCTGACCGAAACCGATGCCAGTCTCGGCGTCGCCTATGTCGGCGGCCTGCGCAAGGACGGCGCGACCGCCCTACCCTCCGGACTGGCGATGGCCGCGACATGGGATCCGGAACTGATCCGCGAAGGCGGCGCGACGATCGCTGCGGAGGCGCACGCCAAGGGGTTCAACGTGTTGCTGGCCGGCGGCGTCAACCTCGTCCGCGAGCCGCGCAACGGACGCAATTTCGAATATCTCGGCGAGGATCCGCTCCTTGCCGGCACCTTGGCCGGCGCCGCAGTTTCGGGGATTCAGTCGCGCCATGTCATCTCGACGCTCAAGCATTTCGCGATCAACGCGATGGAGACCGGGCGCCAGTTCCATAACGCCGTGATCGACGACAGCGCGCTTCGCATGAGCGATCTGCTCGCCTTCGAGATCGCGATCGAACGCGGCAATCCCGGCGCGATCATGTGCGCCTATAATCGCGTCGGCGGGCAATATGCCTGTGGGAGCGACTATCTGCTCAACCGGGTGCTCAAGCGCGACTGGGGCTACAAGGGCTTCGTCATGTCCGACTGGGGCGCCGTACACGGGCTGGACTTCGCGCTGAACGGTCTCGACCAGCAATCCGGCGCCCAGCTCGACGACAGACTTTATTTCGGCGCCGCCCTGTCGGCGGCGGCGAAAAGCGATCCGCGCTACCGGGCGCGCCTTGCCGACATGAACCGGCGCATCCTGCGCTCGATGTTCGCCGTGGGCGTCGATCGCGATCCGCCGACCAGGACGCCAATCGATGCCGCCGCTGGCGCGCGCGTCGCGCAGGACATCGCCGAACGCGCGGTCGTCCTGTTGCGCAATCGCGACGGCGCCCTGCCGCTCGCTGCGTCGGCAAAGCGCATCGTCGTGATCGGCGGGCATGCCGATAGCGGCGTTCTGTCGGGCGGAGGCTCCTCACAGACGCAGGGAGAAGGTGGCCCGGCTATCGCCATCCCGACCGCCAGCGGGCCGTTCGCAGCGCTGCTCGCGCAATCCTACCATGCGTCATCGCCCTTGAACGCGATCCGGGCCCGGGCGCCCGGCGCCGAGGTCATCTATCGCAACGGTCGCTATATCGCCGACGCCGTAAGTGCCGCCGAGCATTCCGACGTCGCCGTCATTTTCGCAACGCAGTGGATGACGGAGGGCCTCGACGCGCCCGACCTGTCGCTGCCCGATGGCCAGGACGCCCTGATCGCAGCCGTCGCCGCCGCCAATCCGAACACGATCGTCGTGCTTGAGACGGGAAGCCAGGTGCTCATGCCCTGGCTCGACAAGACCGCCGCTGTCATCGAGGCATGGTATCCTGGGGCACGCGGTGGCGAAGCGATAACCCGCGTCTTATTCGGGGACGTCAATCCATCGGGTCGCCTGCCGGTGACCTTCCCGGCCTCAATCGCGCAGTTGCCGCGCCCGGAGCTGCCAGGCAGCGCGACGGTCGAGCCCAATTTCATCGGCACGGGCAAACCCGGCCAGGTGCTCGACGTCAACTACAACATCGAAGGCGCGGATGTCGGTTATCGCTGGTTCGCCCGCCAGCACGCCACACCGCTGTTCGGGTTCGGGTTCGGCCTGAGCTATACCAGCTTTGCGCACGGCCCGTTGACCGTGTCGCCGGGACGACAGCCAACCGCGCGCTTTACCATCGAAAATACGGGCAAGGAGGCCGGCGCGGATATCGGCCAGGTTTATCTCGTCGCAACCCCCGCTGGCGCCACGCTGCGCCTCGCAGGGTTTCAACGCGTCGACCTGAAGCCCGGCGAACGGCGCGCGCTGGAGGTTGCGCTCGATCCCCGCATCATGGCCGAGTGGAAGAACGGGCGCTGGCGCATGGCCAAGGGCATTTATCGCTTCGCGCTCGGCACTTCCGCAACAACGTTGGGCGCTCCTGTCACAGCCATATTGGATGGCCGCGAATGGTGACATGATCGAGCGCACGAGTTTGCGAGAGCCGACGGCGCGATACGATGCGAAACGCAAGCGAAGAGACTGCCTTAAAGCGACAGGCCGCGCTCGCGGACCGGCGAGAGAGTGATGCCGCCACCCGCTTTCATCTCGCCGGCGATGGTTTCGCCGAGATGGAGATCGAGCGACGGCCGCCACGGCACCAGTTGGAATCCGAGGCCATTGTCGATCATCGCGAACCGGCCGGACGAAAGGTTGACGCGCTCGCGGTAGACACCACCGACCGCGTCGCCTTCGGCGACCGTCTGCCAGTCGAGACCGGTCCGCGCCGAGATCCGCCCGGCGACCTCCGACAGCTCGCGCGATGCGAGGGTCGCGATGAGGTCGGGTATGAACATTCGGTCCGCCCCCGATCGCTGGCCCAGGCCTTGCGCGATCAGCTCGTCGCCGCGCGCGGCCAGTGCAGTCGCTACCTCGCGACCGAACCCATCACCGAGCGGCACGGGATCGCGCGCCACGAGCTGGCGATCGAGCCAGGTCGCGCCTCGCGCCGTCACCTGCTCGCCGATCGCCAGATCCGACCGCACCGCGAGCGATGAACGGGCACGTCCCCTGGCATCGTTCCAGCCGCGTATCTCGACGATGGCGCCGACCTGGGCATCGCCCGACATTTCGAGGCTGGCGAAGGCGACATGATGATGTCGCCCATCGACGCCATCGATCACCGCATAGGCCGTCCCCGCGAGCTCGTCGCGCAGGCCGCGCCCGACCAGCCTGCCGATCACCGGCTTCGCCGACCCCTCTCCATGCAGGGCGAGGCGTTCCGGATCGACCCGCCAGCCCTCCCCGCTCATCGCCCGGTGCAACGTCTTGATGATATCGCCCCGATCCGAGATGTCGCGCAGGGTCGGCTCGAGGTGCGGACCGAGCCGCCACAGCCCCGTACCTTCCGACTGCGCCAAGCCCATGCGCTCGAGTTTCATCACCCGCCCGATCAGTCGCCGCTGATCGGCATCGGTACCATCGGTATCGGGTCGCAGATCGATCAGGCGATCCTCGCCGGCCATCGACCGCAGTCTGTGATCGAGCTGGGTCCATCGATCGGCCTCGACATCGCGGTCAAGCGCAGCCACGATTTCCTGCGCGGTGCGCGGGCCGAGTTCGAGCGTCATGCGCTGTTCGGCTCGGGCACGCATGCCGCTGCTGATATAGCTGCGATCGATGACCAGATCCTGGCCATCGTCGGTCACCCCGCGCACCAGCACATGGACATGGGGATTGTCGGTGTTCCAATGATCGACCGCGACCCAGTCGAGCCGGGTGCCGAGATCGCTGGCGACATCGTCCATCAGGTCGCGCGTGTAGTCGCGCAGGCTGTCGAGTTCACCGGCATCCTCGGGCGATATGATGAACCGGAAGTGATGCCGGTCGTCCCCGCAACGCGCGGCGAAGGCCTCGCCATCCGCCGCGTCAGGCCCAGCGTCGAACATGCTCGCGTCCCGGCCGTCCCGGGTCACGCCGTCGCGTTCGAGATAGGCGATATGGCGGGCCAGCGGCGCCGAGCGGAATGTGCTGCCCTTCTGCCGAACGACCCGCGCCTTGATGACGACGCGCCGCCCGACCGGATCGCTGCGCAAGCGAAGCCCGGCATCGCGCCCCCTGCCCCGCGTTCCGGTCCCGCGCCGCCCGGCGCCGCGACCACGACGTGCGAGATGACCGCTGCGCATCGCCGCGCGCTTCACCTCGGCCGCCAGTCGCGACGGCTTGTTAGGCGGGCGCCCACGGTCGCGAATGGCTCCGGGACGAAGCTCGAAATCCTCGCCGTCACTCATTTGGAACGACCCGATCCTGCGGAGATCAACACGGTAGCGGCAAGGCAGATCGACTGCTGGCGCAGCGACGGCGGTCGCTTAGAAGCGGCGGCGGAATTCCTGCATCCCTTACAACCACATAAGGGCCAGCCGACGGCGCCCCTTTTATCTCGCCATGTCAGCTGAATTTGATCCCACCCGACGCCCCCGCCTTTTCCGACCATCATGAATTCCCGAAATCGTCAGCGCGCTGTGCCAGGCCGAGCGAGCGGCACGAACAGCGACGGCGCTGGCGTGGTTGGGCGCGGCAGGCGATCGCTATCGCGATCTGGCGAGGCCGTGGCGTCCCCGGAAGGCAGGCCGTCTTCGGCCCGGTCGGGGCGCGCAAAGAGCGCCGATCTCGCCCAGTCGCGCCGTGCAATTATCGCAGCCACAGGCAACGGCGCGCTATCCGAACCGAGCGCCGAACCCACCGCAGCGACATAGGCCAACGTCTCGTCCGGCAGCGCTTTGCGCGCCGCAAGCCAGGCTTCGTAGCGACCGGGTCCGGCATTATAGGCGGCGAGGAAACCGGGTGATCCGTAGCGATCGAACAGTTCACGCAGATAGGCGGCGCCGGCGAGGATGTTGTCGTGCGGGTCGAAAATATCGACGCCGAGCCGATAGCGAGCGCGCAATCCTGCCCAGGTCGCGGGCATGATCTGCATGAGCCCGGAGGCGCCTTTCGGCGACAAGGCACGCGCGTTGCCGGCGCTTTCTCGGCGCATCACGGCGTAGATCCATGCAGTGGGAATGGCGAAACGCTGCGCCGCTTCCGCGACGATCGCATCGATGTTTCGCCCGGCGATCGCCGGTGCCGGCGCGCCCCCGAACGCCGGTGCGGCGAGCAATGATGCGAGGATCGCCGTCGGCAGAAAGCCGCGGCGAAAAGCCGCGCGCTTCACGATCCGGCGCCCGAAGCGACCCTCGCAACGCGCTCGTCGATGTCCCGCGGCCCCGTCTCCTGCGCGCCGGTCAGCCATAAAGGCGTCGCGCGGCCGATCACGCGAAAGCGATCGATCGGGCCAAAATAACGACCGTCGAAACTGTCGCGCACATCGCTGTTCATGACGAACAGCTGACCGGCGGATAGCGAGTGGCAGCCCTGCCAGCGCGGCAGCGGTCGACCCAGCCGATCATGGCGCAGCGCCCGCCCCACCGCCTTGCCGTTGACCGTGATCCGCAGCCCCATGCGGCACACCCGGTCGCGTGGCAGCCCCACGACATGCTTCAGCATCGGCACGCCGAGCGGCAGATAGTGACGCTGCGCCATGTACAGCGCGAGCGGCGCGGCGGGGCGCAGCGCGACCAGATCGCCACGCCGAATGGGCGCCGATGGCCGGACGCGATAGAGGCCTTCGGGGACGCTCGCGCTGGCGTTCCAGATCAGCCGCGGCGCAGGCGTGACGAAAGCCGCTATGACCGTTCCCAGGCTCGCGAAATAGGCGGTCATCACATAGCCGAAGCGCGTCATGTCCGCCCCCGCAAACGACCGAGCTGACGAGCGCACCGCCTCGCGTTCGCGGGCGTTAGAAGGAATCCGAAGGATTCCTGGTTAGCACGGTTAGGCGGTCGGATTAGCAGGCAATACCAGAGACTTGTATGCCAGTTCGGTCCCCGATGGCACGAGTCTGCGGTTCCCAATGGCACGACCTGCCGGGTCGCCGATAGCACGAGGTCCATGGCTAGCCCTCCAGCGTCGCAAGGCCGACCCGGCGCATCGCGCGGTCGAGCGGATCGAGCGGCGTTGAAGCGAAGCGAAGCCGCTCCCGGCCGTGGGCGAATTCGATCGCCAGGCGATAGCCGGGCAGCGACTGGCGACGCACGATATCGCGCAGCACGAAGGCGAACTTCTTGCGCGGCGACAGCACCCCGGACTTCAAATGAAGATGCGCGAAATCGAAGCTCCAGCCGCCGCGCTGGCGCCCGCCATGCTTGCGCACGATGCGGTAGAGCCAGCGTTCGAGGCCGCCGGCGAGGTCGAAATAGGCGCGGTCGATCGTCAGGATAAGCGCCTGGTCGATCACGCCGGCATAGAACCAGTCGGGCAGAATGAGCTCGATCCCGAGTGGGCGGCCGGCGGGGTCGAGGCGCTCCTTCCACTCATTGATCCAGGAGAAACGATGCCGCCGGCGCTGGCTCGGCTGGCGGATGGTCGTCGCCACGCTGGTCGATTGCAGACGGTCGAGCGCAGCCTTCAGCCGGTCATAGTCGCGCAGCGAGACGCCGCGCGAGATGAAGGTCAGGATGGCATGCGGGGTGGTCGCCATGGCCCGCGAGGTGGCGCGGCCATGGTCGCGCGCCTCGACGATCTGGCTGGCCGCCCAGATCAGGATGTCGGCATCCCAGATCGTCGCCATGCCGTGCTCGGCGGTCGCCTCGACGAGGATCTCGACCTCGCCCATGCGGAAATCGATCGGCCGGGTGCGGGGCGATTTGGCGAGGCTGAAGAACGGCCAGGTCATCAGATCCTGCGCGTCGCGCGCGGCGAATTCGCCGGGCAGCGCGCGGAACAGATCGAGCTGACCGCCGCTCGACGGGATGGCAAGGGCACTCACCGCCGCACCGGTCCGGGCGGGTTGATATGGCCGGTGTTGAGCTTGCGCGCCGGGTGGATGACGCCCGCGTCGGGGTCATGGGTCGAGCGGCGGGCGCCGCTGTCGGCCCAGGACTGCAGCTCTTCGAGCGTGTAGACGACCCGGCCGCCGAGCTTGTGATAGACCGGGCCAGTGCCGTAGCAGCGATGCTTTTCGAGCGTGCGCGCCGAGAGTCCGAGCACGATCGCCGCATCGGGCGTCGGCAGATAGTGGCGTAGCACGGGGGGTGGAGATGCGGTCAACGGTCGCTCCCTCATCGAGCCGGCGGGGATCGCGGGCTTTGTCGAACGAGAGCGAGGCTTGGCGCGGCGCGGGCGGGCACGCGGAGCGACAAAATGCATGCGGCGACATTGTCGCCCGGTGGGCCGGAGAGGACCAGGCACGGCTGGAACGCTACGTCGCCGGTGACGCGGTTCGCCGCCGAAAAAGGTGGGGTTGCTCGCGCGTCGCCGGCGCTGATCGGTATCGATCTAGTCGGGTGTCGGGGCACCTTCGGTGGGCCATCCGTGTGGCGCGATCGGCTCGGGCGCCTCATATTCGAGGTGGCTAAGCCGTTCGAGAATGATGTCTGTCGCTTGCGCCAGGGCCCTGTGCCGCGCGTCGCTCGAACCGTGCATGTCCTTCAGCGTGCCTGGCGGAACGCGTTGCAGGCCACGCAGAATCAGAAAGCGCAATTCGGGTTGGTCGAGGCGTCTCATTGGCCATGCTAGCCAGTGGATCTCCAACATCGCCAGCGCCAATTTGCCGACCATTTTCGGCTTGCCAAGCCCACCGCGACGACAGAGAAAAGCGAATGATTTGCCGTTCTTTTCTCGCTGTCGCCGCGCTCGGCGTCGTCGTACCCTGTTCTCTTTACGCCGCCTCCAGCGCACCAGTCGCGGCGTGCCGGATAGTGGATGGCGATACATTGAACTGCGATGGCGAGCGCGTACGGCTTCTGGGCATCGATGCGCCCGAGTTGCCGGGTCATTGTCGGCAAGGTCGCGCCTGTGTCGCGGGCGACCCGTTCGCCAGCGCGGATAGTTTGTCCGCGGGGCTGGTCCCGCCACTCTCAATCAACCGCGTCGGCGTCGATCGATACGGGCGGACTCTGGCACTGGTGCGCGGACGGAGGGGAGATTTGTCATGCTGGCAGCTTCGCCAACGCGCAGCAATCTATCGCGCCGATTGGGACAATGACGGGCGGGTCGCTGCGCTGTGTCCCGCCATGGCGCGGTAAGACTGAGGACACGGGAGTGCGAACATTGGCCGGCGGTTCGGCAGGCTCGGCGAGAACAAGGTAGCCCACCCCCGCCATCCCGGTGAAGTGGATCAGAAAAAAGGACTAGGCGGCCGGAACTCGCATTGTAGAAGGTAGCAACAGGGGAGTCGCGATGAAACGTCTGTTTACTATTGCTCTATTGGCAAGCTGCGCCGGCGCGGCATTCGCCCAGGATGACGACAAATCGGCCCGCGAAAACCCGAACTTTCAGTCACACCGCCCGCTCGGTTCGAATAATTGGCCGACACCCTATGATCCAAAGGATCAGACCGATTTTGGCAGCTCGCGGGCGCAACAACAGACGCGCTCGGAAGCCAGCTCGGATCAGGACGATTATGTAAGACGCTCACGGGAATGGCGCCGACTGCAATACCGCCAGCAAAACCCGCTGGGCGTCAATCTAAGTGGCGACGCTGACGCACACGGCTATTCTCCGGCGCAACCTTCTGCGCGCCGATACAGCCCCGCCCCGCAACCCTATAGCAGCGGCTCAAGTTCCGGTACGAGCACCTATGGCGGTTCGAGTTACAGTCAGCCGCGTCCGCGCTACACGCCCCCTTCAACATATGGAGAAGCGGCACGGCGCGATAACAGCTGGCTGCGACCAAATTTCGGCAGTCCGCCAGCCCCACCACCGCCTCCAACCTATCGTCCGGCGCCGCAACCGACCCATCGCTCCACGATGCAGTGCTTCGGAAATCCTCAGGCGCGATGCCCGGGCTTTTAGAAGGCGGTGATTGAGGACGGCCTCGCGCGCAGTCGCACGCGAGGCCGTCATTCAGCACTTCTTGAAGCGTCCCTTGGCGTCGCGGCACCGCGTGGTCGGCGCCGGCTTGGTGGCTGCGGCCGGCGGACACTTCATGAATTTACCCTTGGCATCCTTGCAGCGCGCAGCCGCTGCGGGTGTCGGCTTCGGGCTTGGCGCGACGGTCGGCGTCGGCTTCGCGGCCGCCGGCGGGCACTTTACGAACTTCCCATGCGCGTCCTTACAGGGCGCAGCGAGCGCTGGCGTGGCGAAAAAGATTGCAACCCCGGCCGCAAGCAATAGTTTCCGGTTCATCGTGCATCCCCTCGAGCCGTCCAATCGGCGAGCGCATGCTATTCACTCGCGCCCGTCCGTCCAATGACAAAATATTCAGATTTGCGCGAGCGAGCAGGGACCGGACGATCGCGCGTTGAGGTCGCGAAAGCCAGCCCCTGCTCCCGCGACGATGTCTCGAAAGGGACCATCATCACGGCGCCGTGCCGGTAGGAGCCAGCACGGGTGACCAATCTTAAGCGATTGATCTACCGTGCCAAGCCGCTTTCGATTCAAGTGCAACGGTGCTGCGGTGCATGATTGCCTAGGAGACGACCGGGCACCAGTGGGGAGGCGCGGGAGTCTGTCATGCACCGCAACAGCGCGATGCTATGCCGAAGGGCGACGCGTGCAAGCGACATTCCGCGGCATCTGTGCCACCGTCGCCGCCATGACTCCGGACCAGGAACGATGGGCAGAAGCGCTCGCCATCGACTGCCAGTATGGCGGTGACGCGCCCCGTCATGTCGCCGAACGCATCGGCGCCCTAGCTCTTGAAGGAGACCTTGCCGGTCTGGCGCGTTGGCGCCAGATTGCCGCAAGGCTCGATCAGATGTTGAGGGAAGCGCGAAGGACATGAGCGACACGGATCTGGTCGCCGCCGATGGGCGCACCACCGGACAACGAGGGGACGCGAATGTAGCCGCGCTGCTTGCAGAAATCCGGCGCCGAAGCTCGACGTCTGATGTGCAATCTGAGGGATAACGCGAATCCGGCCGGACGGCACGTGGTCATCAAGGCGCGGGTCGTACGGCAGAAGGGTACGGCCTTCCCCTCCGCCCCGCTCGCGCGGCACGGCGGCCGGGTAATCCACGACCTGCCCATATTGCCTTGCGCCTCATCGAAGGGGCCTTCGCTGGAGATCCAGAACCATCACCGCAAGAACCACGCCGCCGCCAGCGCCACCGAGCCAGAGAAACGAAGTCGGGTCTGATTGCGTCAAAGCCCTGAAAGGAAGTACCCATGGGAACCAATCGGCTTTGTCCGAGCGTGTCATCAACACGGCCAGAGACACCAGCGTTCCACTAATTCCAACCGCGAGCGGTACCACAAAACTTGAAAAACGGAGAGCCACCCAAAGCTGCAACATCACAAAACAGCTCGCGGCAACGGTGATCATCGGCACCGCCCGGGCCATTCTTACCCAGGGTATTGCTCCCAGCGGCATCTGTCCGGACAAAAGACCGCCGATCCCCGCACCCGCGATCGTGAATAAAATCACGAATATGGTCATCGCAAAAACAGCCGTCAGGACGATAACGGCCTTCGCAATGAAAATCCGAAAACGTGCTATCGGTAGCGCGAGCATGTGATCCCATGCGTGTGCCTTATACTCTATTTGGGCCACCAAGGTCGCGAATGCAGTGACGGTCATCGGCAGCAGGAAAAATGCCCATAGCGGCAGGACAAATTCGTTGACGACAGAGGTCCAGAGGGGTGCCTTCTTGGCAGACAAGAGCGACAGAAGCGCAAGCAGTCCGGGTAAGCCCGGCGCAATAGCCAAAACTAGGAGCGCCAAGGATCCGTTCAATTTGCTGAGCTCGGCGTGCAGAGAACGTATCATCGCGTCAGTCCCTCACTGTGGTTTGCAATCGTATCGCGATACACCTGCTCCAAAGTACGAACTACGGGTGCAATGGCGGATACAGCAATCCCCGCCTCCACAAGAAGTCGATTAGCAAAGGACGCTACGCCAGATGGCTCGGACCCAGCCGGAACTCGAAGGATTAAAGCACCATAGGACACCCGAGTTACATTCAGATTCAGTTCTGAAAGGAGTGCCTCTGCGCGGGCCGCATCATCCACATCAATCCTGATGGATTCACCGCCACCCAGCAGATTTTGGACCTTCCCCTGCAGTACGACAACGCCGGCGACGATCAGCGCAGCGATCGTCGCAGTCTGTTCCACCTCTCCCAAGAGATGGCTCGATACGAAGACCGTCCCGCCGATCCGGTCTGGGAGCGCGCGAATCAGATCGCGCATGGCGATGATTCCCTCCGGATCAAGTCCATTCATCGGTTCATCTAACAGGAGCAACCGCGGTGAGCCGAGCAACGCCCTCGCCAGCGCGAGACGCTGCTTCATTCCTAGCGAATACGTGCGTACTCGGCTCGAAGACGACGACGCCAAATCGACGATCTCCATGACCCTGTCGACTTCCGTCGCCGGCAGTGCGAGCAGCTTTCGTGTGATCTCGAGGTTGGCCCTGCCCGTCAGGTGATCATAGAGAGATGGGCTTTCAACAAGTGCGCCAACGTGGCGCAACGCGCGCAAGCGTGCGCTCCTGAGATCTTGTCCTAAGAGATGCACTGAGCCAATATCAGGCCTCAACAGTCCCAGTAGCATGCGCATCGTGGTGGTCTTTCCCGCGCCGTTCGGGCCGAGAAAACCGAATACACAGCCTTGCGGAACGGCGAGGTTAAGATCCCTGACAATCGCGCGACCGCCATATCGTTTGGTTAAGCTCTCTGTCTCGATCGCTAGCATTTATCTTGCCTACTATTTTTACCAATGACAAATTGAATAGAATTCAAATATATTTCTGAGTATCGTACTGCTAAATAATTTATAACGAAAAAATGTACAGCGGCTACAGCGAGACGTATCATTCTATGGCAGGAGGGCGCTTGTCAATGCCGCATCGCAACCACAGCCATCTTTTTTTCAATCCCATAAGTACTTAGTCATAAGCAAGCCAATATGGTTCTATTAATATTTACGTGTGGGAGGTTGCGTAAATTGCGAATTTGCAACCAAAACGGTTCTTGTTCCTCGCAAGATCTATTAAGTGACCATTGACTCAGAATCGTCAGTTAATGTAGCTAGTTCTAGTCGATCAATCGACAGATAGGATATTTCAAAGCGGGAGCATTAAGATGCTGGACAGCAGAATCATCGAAACAATCACAAAATGCGAGCTCACCGAGGCTGAACTTAACAATGTCGTCGGCGGCGTCGGCGCGGTTCAGCAGTCCGTGAAGGTCGGCGCTTCGGCTGGCTTAATCTGCTCTTTCAGCGGCGAGTGTAATTCGGACGGTTCGAGCTGCAACCCGTTTTGGCCGATGGACTGAAGCAATATACTGGCGAAAGGCCAGGGAATGCTGAGCACCGGTAAGCAACAATGCTGGTGCCAGCTATTCACCTCATGGGTTTGCGACTCGCGCATTCTATTTTTCGCCAAGGATCGAAAGCCCGGCAATGGCTGGGAATGCGGTCCAACAGCGTTGACCTAGCCTCGCTCGGAAATTTTGTGTCACATGCATGACCTGACTGCGCTCGAAGGATTCTTCGTCTGCAAAGTCGACCTAGCAATTGAAAGTCTACTGACGCGTATCAGGGGGCATGCGACGGCTAGCGGCCCGTTGCTTGCGTCGTTGACCACGTCTCTTAAGGGCGATCTGTTCGAGTTAACCCACCGGACATTGATCGCGCAGTATAAACTGGTCGAGGATAGCGTAAGGTTCGAAGATTACGCTTCTGCACTGAGCGGCGCAGATCTACAGCATCACTTCAAGACCGAGTTCCCTGTGCTTAGCCGACAGGTCGATCAATTGGTCACCCGATGGCTCGACAACACGGCGCGCCTATTGATCCGGTTCGCAGCCGATCGCCACGCCATTGCCGCAGAGGTCCTGCTAGACGTCGCAATCGGAGAGATTGCGGGAATCAGGTTCGCTCTCGGTGATCCCCACCGAGGCGGTCAGTCGGTTGCGATCATTCAGCTGAATGACAGCCGACGGATCGTCTACAAGCCAAGATCGCTCGCCGTCGACGGACACTTTGCCGATCTCGTCGCCTGGATTGGAAGCGGTGTCGGTCTCGATTTGCGTGTCCCTCGCCTCTTAGAACGCAAAGAATATGGCTGGGTAGAATTCATCGATCATCGCGTATGCCTGAGACAAGAGGAGATCGACATCTTCTACAAGCGTCTCGGCGTCTTCCTGGCCCTGCTCTACATGCTTGAAGCGTCGGACTTTCACTACGAGAACATTATCGCGCACGGAGCCCATCCGATGCTGATCGATCTTGAGGCATTCTTCCATCCACGAACCCCAATCGTGGGGACAGAGACCAATGAAGGTATCGACAACAGCGTGCTTCAAACCGGAATGCTCCCGGACCGTATCTCGTTTGGGGCCGGGCGGAGCGTGGAGGTGGGCGGCATGAGCGTCGTCCGCGGCCAGGAAGGTCTGGTTGATCGACTTGTGCTGTCCCAGAGCAGTGATGGGCACTTCACTTTCCGGCGCGATCGGGGAATCATGGTCGGCGCTAACAACGTTCCGAAACTCGTAGATCGTGAAGTCGGGATAACCGAACGATCACGGGAGTGGTTCAAGAGCGGGTTCGCCGAAGCCTATCGATTCGTCGTCTCCGATAGGTCCAACATCATAGCGATGATTTCTCGGTTCCGCGACGATGAGATCCGGGTGCTGTTCCGCGACACGATCGTCTATACACATCTGCTGGACGAGGCGCGTCACCCAGCGCTGCTGCTAAGGGATGAGAACCTCACTCGCCATTTTGCAGGCCTGTCGACTTTGTCGCGAGATTTTCCGCTGGGGGAGGTTCTTCTTCCATTCGAGACCGAGTGCCTGCAACGGCGTGACGTGCCGATGTTTACGTGCCGGGTGGGCGGGGTCGACCTGATTATCGACGAGGGGCGCACCGTAGCCGGCTTCTTCGTCAGGAGCGGCTTGGACATCGTCCGCGACAAGATTTCGAGGATGGACGAGGGCGATCTCGCGCGCCAGCTCTGGATCATCGACAAGGCGCTCGATCTGCAAACATCGCATGACGAGCCGATGACGAGCGCGTTAATGGTCAAGAGCGCTGATCAACCGGTGGCCTCGCTTAAAGGACCCGCCCAAACGGCCAAACTTCGAGACCGGTTCCTTGCGCAGGCATCAAAGATTGCCAGCTTCGTGACGGGCGAGATGCATCAGGACGACCTGCACGCAAGCTGGATGGTCGTGCGGTCCGTTGCCGAAGACAACAGTATGGCAACGCTCCACAACGCCTTTTACGACCTCTATGCTGGGATGCCCGGTGAAATCGCCTACCTCACACAGATGGCGGCGCTGACTGACTCACAGGCTTTTCTCCACACCGCCGAAAAGGCTCACCGCTTTCTCCTTCGGCGGCTCACGGAATCATCCTATTCGATTCGTCCCATCGGACTATTTACCGGCTGGGGCAGCATCATCCTCCTCCAGACAGCGCTAGGCATCTGGCATCGAGACACATCTTTCCTGGACGCAGTGGAAACCCTGATCGACCGAGTCAACTTCACTGGGTTGATAGATGTCGATCGCAATTTCTCTCTGCTAAAAGGAGCCGCCGGGTTCGGGTTCGCTTGCGCGGAATATCATCGCGTCAGCGGATCTCGGCGCGCGATCGATCTTGCGACGCAAGCGTTCGACCATCTGTTGAAGCATCGCGATGGCGGCGGGATCGGATCGAGCTGGCGTATCGCGAGCGCCCTGCCTTTGTCGGGCTTATCACACGGTGCCTCTGGCTTCGCTACCGCCTTTGCGAAAATGTACGAGGTCACCGGCGACCGGCGGTATCGGACAGCCTGCCTCGACGCACTAGCCTTTGAAAACTCCGTTTTCGTCCCGGAGGAGCGCAACTGGCTTGATCAGCGGGACGTCGTCTTGCGGACGGGACAAGCGCGCTGCAGCACGTCTTGGGCACATGGCGCACCAGGCATTGGTATTGCCCGAGCATCGATCATGCGATCCGGCATCATCACTGATCAGATCGTCGAGGACCTTCATCAAGCGGTCGCGACCACGCTTAAGGCGGGGCTAGGCACCGAACTCGCGGTCGTGTCGGGCGCGCTCGGTCGGATCGAACTCGCCCTGGTGTTCGCTGAAAACATCGGCGACGAGTATCTTGTCGAGACACAGTCTTTGCTTGAGCGCCTTTCCGAAAGAATTGAAGCCTATACGGATCAACTGGAGCAGAAACGCAATGTTCCGCTCGGCCTACTGTCAGGTATTACAGGACTTGGGTATCAGTGCCTTCGCATTGCGGACGCTAGCGTTCCGTCTCTTGTCGGCATGATGCTGGAACCAGCGAAGGGTCGCATTCTCTCGGAAATGGTACTTTGAGGCACAGACCAAGCGGAACTGACGCGCCAAGGCGGATAACCGCATGGTACAGAGAGAATTTCCAATGCGTCACCACCTAGGACAGCGGGCCCATGTTTCGTACTGAGGTAGTGACGGCCCGGACGGAAAGGCTGACGGGCAGCATTTCGATCGCCATACCGATCCGGTGGCAGGTCTTCGGCTATTTTTTGGCCGTGGTCATCGTCGCCGTCACTGCATTCCTTTTCACGGCCAGCTATGCCCGCGTCGCGACCGTGACCGGATCGATCAGCCCGGACACCGGAGTAGCGGCCATTCAGCCGTCTCGATCCGGCACGATCACGGCACTCTTCATTCGCGAGGGGCAGAATGTTCGCGCCAATGACAGGCTAGTCGTCATCAGGTCCGAGGAGGACGCGTCCAATGGCGCGTCGCCCGGTGACAGGGTGGCTGCAGCGATTGCTGACCAGGACATCAACCTTGTCGCCCGCGACAGCGCGTCCCGTATGGCTTTGAGCGCACAAATTGGACAATTTCGCGCGCAAAAAGCGGGACTGGAGGAAGAGATCGCTGCGCTAGGATCGCAGATTTCGCTTCAACATGAACTAATTGCCTCGGCCCAACAGGAACTCGACCGATTGCGTCCTGTTGCCGAGCGAGGTTTCATCAATGGTTCCGAATATCGGGCACGGCAGGAAAACCTCGTGTCGAGACGACAGCAGTTAGCGCAACTCGAACAATCACGGTCGTCGCGACGAGCCTCGGCCATGGAGGTCGACCGTAGTATTGCGGGCGCCGTGGCGCAGGCTCGGGCGCAGGCGGCCGACATTGGCGCTTCTCGAGCCCAACTAGCCCAGCAGGCAGCGAACGCGGCGGGCGCTCGATCCTACGCGCTTCGGTCACCTGTTGACGGACGCGTCACTGCGGTCACGGCCCGGCGTGGCCAAATCGCACAACCGGGGAGCTCATTGCTTTCGATAATACCGGCGTCGTCACACCTTCGCGTGGAACTCGCGGTGCCGTCGTCGGCGATTGGGTTCGTCAAACCTGGGCAATCAGTGCGCTTGGCCATCGACGCGTTTCCTTATCAGCGGTTTGGCGTCGTTCCCGGGCGCATCGTCTCGGTAGCGGGAAGTCCTGTCAGCAAGACAAACGACACCGGTCTGGTGGTGCCGCTATATACGGTGACCGTCGAACCGGAGCGACAGACGATCGCGGCCTATGGTCGGGACGAACCATTGTTGCCAGGCATGACGGTTTCGGCCCGCATCATTACGCAGCGACAGAGCCTGATCGAGTGGTTGTTCGAACCACTTTTCGCCGTGCAGCGTCGATAGGAGAGCCTTTTGCTTGAATTCGGGATCGTCGGTCGTTCACGCGTCCGACACGTGCGGCAGACGGAGGTCTCCGAATGCGGCCTCGCGTGCCTCACCATGATTGCTAACTATCACGGATTGGACATCGACCTGGGAACCATGCGGCGACGGTTCGCGGTTTCGCTCCGCGGCGCCCCGCTCCGTTCGCTTATGACGATCGCCGACCAAGTCGATTTAACCACCCGAGCGGTGAAATTGCCGCTCGAGCAGTTGGCTGGTCTTCAGATGCCGGCAATTCTCCACTGGGATCTTTCCCACTATGTCGTCGTCGAAAAGGCAACCGACACCCGAGCCTTGATCCATGACCCAGCAGGGCAGTCCAAATGGATGGAACTCGACGAGATCTCGAATCATTTCACCGGTGTCGCGCTCGAACTCAGCCCGGGTGAGCGTTTCGAGGGGGGCGACCAGCGGCAGCGACTGCGACTGCAGCGGCTATGGAGCCGGATGACCGGTATCAAACGGGCGCTGATTCAGACGATGTTGCTGAGCCTGGTACTGCAAGCCTTCGTGTTGGCGTCCCCCTATTATTTGCAGATCATCATCGACAGCGCACTTCCGACGATGGACGCCGATTTGCTGGTCGTGCTGGCGGTCGGGTTCGGAATCTTCACTTTGATCAACGTGTCTGCATCGTTCTTGCGATCCTATGTCCTGCTGATCGCCGGGACGAGTCTGGGATATGGAGTCGCGACCAACATGGCGCGACGTCTGTTTAGACTCCGGGTCGATTGGTTCGAGAAGCGCGAAGTCGGCGACATCCTTTCTCGTTTCCAATCAATCGTCCCGATCCAGCGTTTGCTCACCGAAGGCGCGGTGGCGGCAATTATCGACGGGTCGCTCGCGTTGTTCACGCTCGGCCTGATGTTCGTCTACAACGCCAGCTTGGCTATTGTGGCCCTGATCGCATTCCTCCTTTACGCTTCCGTTCGTTTCCTAACCTTTGCGCCGCAGCGCAGAGCGCAGGAAGGCGCAATCGTCGAACACGGCAAGGAGCAGTCGATCCTGATAGAAACGCTTCGCGGTATTACCACGCTGCGCATGTTCGGGCGGGAGACAATTCGCCATGCCTTCTGGCAAACAAGGCTCACAGATGCTGTCAATGCGGACATTCGGCTCGCCCGCGTCGGGATATGGCAGCAGAATTCCAACCTGTTAATCTTCGGACTGGAGAACATTATTTCGGTTCTTCTCGCGGCCCGTGCTGTTATGTTAGGCGAAGGGTTCAGCGTCGGGATGATTTTCGCCTATCTCGCGTACAAGACTCAGTTCCTGCAGAAGTCGAGTTCGCTTATCGATCAGGTGACCAACTTCAAGATGCTCGGCCTACATCTAGAACGCCTTTCCGACATTGCGCTGAGTCCAGAAGACGATGGCTTTCGGGAGGGCATCGACGCATTCGTGGCGCTGGAAGGCAGGATAGAATTGCGGGGGATCCGTTATCGTTACGCTCCGAGCGATCCTCTCGTGCTGGATGGTGTCAATCTGGTCGTGGGAAGCGGAGAGCACGTGGCAATTACCGGTCCCTCAGGTGGTGGAAAATCTACGCTCGTCAAGATTATTCTCGGGCTTCTCGATCCTTCCGAGGGTGAAATTCTGATCGACGGCAGAGCCATGCAGAAATTTGGACGCAGGAATTTTCAATCGCAGATTGCCGCGGTTTTACAAGACGACAATCTCTTTGCTGGAACATTATCCGAAAATATTGCGCTGTTCGATGAAAATCCTGACGAATATAAAATTATGCAGGCTGCGCAGAATGCCATAATTCATGATGATATTATGCAGATGTCAATGAAATACGAAACTCGTGTCGGAGATATGGGATCAACCCTTTCCGGGGGGCAGAAGCAGCGCATTCTGCTGGCCCGGGCACTTTACCGCAAGCCACGGATCCTCATTGTCGATGAAGGTACGGCACATCTCGACAGTCGGTACGAAGCCGCAGTCAACGCGGCGATTGGTGCGCTTGGCATAACCCGGATTATCATCGCTCACCGCCGCGAAACCGTTCAGGCGGCTGATCGGATTATGATCCTGGACGGTGGCAAGATGAGGCCGCTCACATCGGTTGCGGCTCTGGCACAATAGCCACTTGGTCTCCCTGATGTTATAAGAATCGATGTACCCATCACGCTTCTGGGGTTCTGGCCACGCCTGAGCCCGCTGGTTGAAGGTATGCAGCTTGCCCGCGACTGAGTGGTTGCGGCGGCTTCAGACACAACAGCGGGCATTCGCCACACTAGGCGTGAACGGCAATGTCAGACTTTCACCTAGCACGAACGTCGAAGATGAACGGTGCCAGCTTCCGGGATAGGCTGTTTCGCCGCCGAGCGGCTTGGGCTTGCCAGTCCGCCTTATTAACTCGACCTAGCCTTCAAGCAGCCGCTGATAGCCGCCTTCAACCATCTGCCGACCGGCGACCAGAAGTCGCTGGATGCGCCGCCGCTCCGTGGAGGTTTTCCATTCCGTTGCATCCATGTTCAGCCACGGAAAAAGCGTTGCGACCGCAATGTGGCGCAGCGACGCGCCCGTGTCCGCCGCGTCCAAGATGTCGAGCATCGCGCCGAGCTGATGCCGCTGGAAGCGCGATCCTTGCGGATGACCATACTTGGCTGCCTCACCGGCCAAGGCGCGCGAGAGCAAGCCGGCCTCGGCGAAACCGCGGCCGTCCGGCCCCAGCAGCACGCACAGCGGTGTATCGTCGGGGTCACCCAGAATCCGCACGCGGTGCCGAGCGCCGCCGAGGTCGAAGACGAGGTGGCGCGCGCCAGCCTCACGATATTCGGCGAGCGGACGGAGCGCCGGCAAGGCCGCGCCGCGACCGAAGCCCGTGGGCGCCCGCGCAAGCGTGACGACCGCCGGCACCAGATCCGAATCCCAAATGGCGGGTGCCTCCCGTGCTCCGCACGCCGGATCGAAGGGTGGGCCAGTCCCCATGACCGGGGCGGCCCTCCTGTCGTTCCGGTCTTCCACCAGCAACGGTAGTGGTCGTTGCGGCGGAGAAATTCCTGCACGAAGTCGAGCCGGTCATGATCACCGTACCGCCCGTCCCCCGTGCCCGATGCCGCCGCCTGCGTGATTGCCCGTCTCCCGGCGAGGTTTCGCCGCCGGGCCGAACTGGCGTGAGGCGTAACACGGCAGAACGCCTCATCAGCGGAAGGCGTTGTACCCTTGCCGGGCTAACCAGGCTGCCGCCTCGGCACCGCACGTGACGCTCGCGAAGCGATCTTCGGGCGCAGTTATCTGCTGCAGCGGGTAACGCTATCCACCCGCGCGGATAACCCGCCGAAGCAAATGGCGGGCACGCATTCACGTCCGGGAGCAACCGATGCGATCCCTATATTCATCGGGTTCGCTGCCGCGCCTTTCCGCGCGAAAGCCCCGCCCGGCACCGCCGGGCGGGGCTCCCTGACCGCTCAGTCGTTGGCCGCCTTGCGCGGGCGCGACCAGATCAGGCTGTAGCTGTCCTCGCTATCGTCCTCGAAGAGATTGGCGAAGATGGGTGCCGTGAAGCTGGGATCGTCAAGCTTGAGCGAGAGGTAATCGCGCCCTTCGCCGGAGGTGCGCTCCCAGGCGGCGCCGATCTCGGCGCGGCCGACGAACACGCGGTGCGAGGGGGCATCGTCGTTCGAGCGGTTGCTCACCGGTACGATACGGACGCCCTTGGCCTGAACGCTGAGGGTGAGGATCTCACCCGAATAGTCGGTGCCGACCTTCTTGAAGCTGCCGATATTTGCCATGATGACCTTCCTTTGCGTTTTCGAGCCCGCCCCGTGCGGCCTCGATGGCGCGCAAGGGCCGGGTGCGTGTCGCCGCCGCAGCGTCAGCCCGCAGCGCAGCGAAGGACTGCGGAAACGGCGCTTTCTTGGATCGCGAGGAATGGGGGGAACGGGGTCCCCGCGGCGTCAGCCACGGGGTGGTCCACCCAGGGGAAGAAAGTGACGGGACCGCGGTTGCGGACAAGGCGTACCGAGGCGTAGCCGTCACCGGGCCAGCTCAGCCATTGACGAGGCAGCAGGGCGGGTAAGCGCTAAGCGGTGGGCCATCGTGACGCGAGGAGCCGTCAAGACGGTCGTGCACCGATGCCCAGGCTGATCAGGGACTCTTCATCCTGACACGCGCTTGCGCATAACGGTGAGCGATCCGACGCGACGATATACCGGAGAGCGCAGCTTCTTTGCCGGCTGCCGGCACCTCGGCGGGCACCCCGGCAAGGCACGTCTCATCCGGTCACGCGCTGATCCCTGCTCGCGGCGACCTCACGCCCGGCCGCCGCGGCGACGATGAGCGCGCTCAAGGCAGCCACACCGTGCGCCATGCGTCAGAGGTCATGGCGAGGGCAGTCAGGCCCATCGCGGCATGATAGGCGGCGAAGCACGCCGGCGCCGTGAACAGGACCATGATGGCGGCACGCACCGTCGCACCACGCGATCGCGCGCGCAGCAATTTGCCCGTGGCGGCGAACAGCAGGGCGATCGCGGCGCCGGCCGCGAGCGAAACGCCGACCGACGCCCCGATTTGGCGCAGCGGCGACATGGTCGTCAGGCCTGCGAACAACGGCAAGGCGTGGGGGAAGAGTCTGACGAGACACCAGCCCAGGAAAAGGCCAACGACGATCAGGATAGGAACGGCAACGATCATAGCGCCCTCCTTGACGAAAAGAGTTCGTCGGACGCGCATCCAACCACCACCACCGCGCAACCTGTCATACTGATATAGCACGAGAAACTCGGCCCGGAAGGGGTACCGAGCCCCTTGCCGAGCCGACGAAGGAGGCGAGCGCGCTCAGCGCTCGAAGGGATCGAAAACGCGCACGATCGCCGCAGGATCGCCGTCATATTCGCGGTCTTCGGCCACCCCGAACAGCGTCTCGCTGATCCGGAAAACGACGATCGGCGACATCATCGTGCGCGACATGTTCAGACCGAATTGTTGGGCGACGCTCAGCGACATGTTCAGGCTCCTGTCCGGGAGCGAGGACCATCCCCGCTCGACAGGCGCCCGACGTGTCCGGCGCACGGCCGCAATCACCGCGAGAGGCGCAAGCCCCACGCGGCCGCGTCAGCGGACCCTTTACGGGTTGATGGCATCAGGCCGTGTGCTGGACCAAGGATAGCGACCAGAGCGTGGGTGGGCCTTGCTTGCGGACAGGGGCGTTTCGACAATGGCCGGATGGGCGCCCCAAAAAACATGCCTCCAATCGGTCGTGAGGATGTCACCCACAGCCGGCTTCGTGACCGCGCGTTTCCGTGTCGTCTCATGAGCCCAGCGCGCGCGTCGATGCCCGACTCCGTCACGCTCGCCGCGCGCGTGACGCCCCGACAGCGCGCGATCGCGGTCGATGCTGATAAGTTGTGATGCAGTGGGCGCCCTGCCCGCCCCACCGGGCGGACAGGAGGATGTCCAAGACCCCAACGTCGCCGAGGAATTCGTCGTCAGCTCATTCACCTGACTGGGCGGGCGCACGCCATCGTCATTGCCTGCAGCGATGCGCGCCAGGCAACTGACGGCCGGCGATAACGACCCGTCAGCCGCCTCCTTTCGGACGGTGATCCATGACGCTGATGCCGAGCTTGCGGGCCTTGTCGGCAAGATTGTCCTGGATCCCGCTACCCGGGAAGATGATCGCGCCGATCGGGAGCACGGCGAGCATCGCGTCGTTGCGCTTGAATGGTGCTGCCTTGGCGTGCCGCGCCCAGTTCGGCTTGAAAGCGATCTGGATGACGTTGCGCGCATCGGCCCAGCAAGCCGCGATGCGCTCGCCGCCCGAGGTCGAGCCGCCGTGCAGCAGCACCATATCAGGATGCTTGCCGCGCACGCGGTCGAGCACATCCCAGATCAGCCTGTGGTCGTTGAAATCGCTTCCCGCGGTCAGCGCGATCTTCGGGCCAGCCGGGATCAGCACTTCGCGATCGGCCTGGCGGCGCGCCGCGATGAAGTCACGGCTGTCGATCATCGACGCTGTCAGCGCCTTGCGATTGGCGACCGAGCCCGAACGCGGCGTCCAGGGCTTGCGAAAATGCAGGCTGAATTGCTCGACCGCGACATCGCGGAAGAACTCCATCGTGTCGCGGCGCTCGATGATCGTCGTGCCTTCGCGCAGCAGCCGTTCCAGCTCGACCGACCTCACCTCCGAGCCATCCTGTTCACGCTGGCTGTTGCGCTGCGCCACCTCATTGTCGTCGAGCTCACGTTCGATCCGCTCGGCCGCGCGGTGGAACACGTTGGTGATGCCCCACATCAGGTCTTCGAGATCGGGCTCGATCCGCGTGTCGTGCAGCGCTGCGACAAAGGCATCGAACGTATCGATGACGGCACCGGTCGCCAGGCGGTCCTCGGGCAGCGGGCGAGGGTCCGCTTCGTCGGAAAAGGGCCGGTAAGCGTATAGCGAGAGCTCGTGAAGGATGACGCTGGTCTGGGATTCTTGATGTTCGGGTTCATGGTCGGAGGACATGAGCTGCCTTTCGTCTCGACCGCGCCGATCGCGGCCTTCGCAGGCGGCGAAAGACAGTGGGCGGCGCGGTGCCGCACGCCCAAGCGCAGCGCTCCCGCGCGCAACGCGGGATGGGGGCCGCAGCGCAGCGAAGGATGGCGGGCAAGGCTTTCTTGCCTCGCGAGGAATGGCCGTCAGGCCAGGGGAAGAAAGCAGCAGCATGCCATTGCGGCGCCGCGTCGCCTGCTGTCCCGACCGCCCTCTTGAAAGGCCGTGGCTGGCGACCGGCCGTAGGGCAGGCTCCCCCCCCCCCGATCTGGGTTGCCCGATCCAAAGGTCTGACCATCAACAGACTGGCTCGCGCAATTGCTGTCGGTCAGCCTCGTCAAGCTGGGCTGCGACGGTGGCGACGAGCGACCGTGCGCCGCGCAGGCTCAGATCGCTGTTGAAATCGTCCAGCACGGGCGAGAGCGGCACGAGCTCGATGTTCGCAGCCGTGGCACGCACGACCAAGGCAGCGATCGCGGCGTCGCCGGCCGGATCGGCGTCGCGCGCGACATAAAGGCGGCGCAACGGCGGCGGGAAGCGGATGGCGGCAAGGTGAGCGGCGGACAGGCCGGCCATCATCGGCATGCCGGGCAGCACCTGGCGCAGCGACAGCACGGTCTCGATACCCTCGCCCGCGGCCATGATCTCCTGCGCCGCGCCAAACCGTACGGCGTTTCCGAGCAGCTCGCCCAGCGCGCGGCGCGGCGACCCGACCGGCGCCTTGTTCCAGGTCAAGGGGTCGAGCCATGTGCGATGCGCGCCGGTCACCGCGCCCGACAGGTCGGTCACCGCCGCGATCATTGCCGGCCAGGCGGTGCGCGTGTCCGGAGCCTCGTCGCTCCCGGGCCGATAATGGCAGCGGGGATGGCAGCGAAGGACATCGCAGTCGCGCAGATCGACAATGCCGCGCCGGCGCAGATAGGTCTGTGCGACACTGCGCATCACGGGTCGCGCCGCGGCGAACAAGCGTCGCGCGGCCTCGGGCGTGCCCTGCGGTGCTCGCGCGACGCTATGGGGACATTGGCGATCATCCGCGATGGCCGGCGGTGGCAGGCGCAGAAATCGTCGCGCCTCGGCGAGGGTGTCGCGCAGACAGGGGTACGATTCGACGCTGGCGATGATGTCGAGCAGATCGCCATGCTCGCCGGTCGCGCCGTCGGTCCATTTGCCGGCGGCTCCGCGGCCATCGGGCGATGCGACCAGCCTGACATAGAGGCTGCGCCCAGGCGTGTTGCGAAGATCGCCGATCAGCCAGTAGCGCCCCTCGCGACGACCGTGCGACAGATAATGACGACAGACCGCCTCCGCATTCGCGGCGAGACGGGAGGCAATATCGGATGCTCGCTTGCTCATGGGGGCGGGTCCTTCAGGCGGCTTTTGCCGGTGAGCGCGCGGCGACACGCTGGAGCGGATAGAGCGCCAGCAGTCGCGCGAACGCATCCACGCCGTCGGCCCCCGTCGGCACGAACAACCGCAATTTCCACGAGATGATTTCAGAGATCAAGCCGCACGCCTTCAACCGGTCGAGCGCGAGGTCGCTGAACCCGGCCAGTTCGATACGCTGCACGTTCATCGACCGGACCCGCGACAGGGCTAGGCCGTCGGCAAGGTGCAGGGTCGCCTCGCCGGCGAGCAGCATCGGCCAAAGCTGTTCAGGCGCTAAAGTCGGCGGTTCGGCGTCGGTGATCGACGCCACCCATGCGGCCGAGACCCGGCGACCGACGACCTGTTCGCCGTCATCGGTGCGCAATCGATAAACGCGGGTCGACTCGTTGGGCAGCCGCTTCCAGATCGGCAGCAGCAGACCGGTGACGATATGCATCCGGCTGGTTTCGTATTCGGGCACCGTGGCAACCTCGGCATCCCAGGCCGCGCTGAACGCCGCCTCGTCGGCCGGTTCCCAATACGTCTCCGCCATCGCATCGCGCGGCAGGGTCGGTGCTTCCATCGGGCGGATCAGGCGCACCCGCGCCTCGACCGTGCCGTCATCGAGCAGCATGCTGCGCGCGCCGACCTGCATCGCCGCGCGCCCCGACCGGGCATTGACCAGCAGCACCGCGTCACGCTGACGGCTCCGCATGATATCGTCGGCGGCGCGAGGCTGATTGCGGTCGCGTCGCTCGATCGTCAGCAGCCGGGTCTCGGCGCCGGTCGCCGGATGCGTGTAGATCAATCGGCGGTCGACGATGGAGAACCCATCGGCGGTCAGCGTTTCCAGCCCGACCTCATAGGTGCCCCCGGCAATCGCACCCTGGATCCGCGCCGCGAGCAGATCCTCGAACGCCGTGAACAGGATGTTCTGGAGCGCGATGGGCAGCGCCAGCATGCGATTGAGGAAGGTGGTGATCGGCGGCAATTCGTCCCGCAGCGTGCCCTGGTCGAGCAGCGACAAGCCCGTCGCATCCTCGAACTGTGCGAGTGAGCAGCCGTCGACCTTGCCGCGCACGAGCAGCACGTAGAGCTGCAGCAGCGCGTCGCGCGCGTACCAGGATTCGAGATTGTCCTCGGGCCGGAACATGTTCTGGCCGCCGGTCTGGCGCTGGCCGCGGGTGATGGCCCCCATCGTATCGAGTCGCCGCGCGATCGTTGAGATGAAGCGCTTCTGCGCCTTCACATCGGTCGAGACCGGCCTGAACCGCGGGGGTTGCTTCTGGTTGGTGCGGTTGGTGCGGCCGAACCCCTGAATGGCATTGTCAGCCTTCCACCCGGCCTCGAGCAGATAGTGCACCCGCAGCCGCTGGTTCGCCGCACCAAGATCGGCATGGTAGGAACGCCCGGTTCCCCCAGCGTCGGAAAAGATCAGGATGCGCTTGACGTCATCCATGAACGCCTGCGCCTCGGCGAGGCCCGACGATGCCGGCCTGTTCTCGACCGCGAAGCGCACGGCGCCGTCATCGCCTTGCCGCGTGACGATGCGGCGCGATCGCCCGGTGACCTCGGCGACCTGGTCGGTGCCGAACCGGTGCAGGATCTGGTCGAGCGCCCCTGGCACCGGCGGCAGGGCCGCCAGCTGCTCGATCATCCGGTCACGCCGCCGCACGGCCTCACGACACTCGACCGGATTGCCATCGATATAGACGGGCCGGGAAGAGATGTTGCCCTCCCCATCCTCGAACGGCGCATAGAGCTGAACGGGAAAGCCGTGCGCGAGATAGTCGAGGACGTATTCCCGCGGCGTGATGTCGACACGGACGTCGCCCCACTCCTCGCTCGGGATCTCGGCCAGCCGCCGTTCCATCAGCGCTTCCCCGGTCGAGACGATCTGAACGACGACGGCATGACCCTCATCCAGATCGCGCGCGATGGAGGCGGTCAGGCTCGGCGTTTGCATCGCGGTGATGAGGTGATTGAAGAAGCGCTGCTTGGCACCCTCGAACACCGAACGCGCCGCAGACTTTGCCTGGCTGTTGAGCGTGCCGGTCGCGCTGGTGACGTTCGCCGCCTCGAGCGCCTTGTTGAGATTGTTGTGGATGACCTGGAACGCTGCGGCATAGCCGTCATAGATCCTCACCTGTTCGGGCGTCAGCTGATGCTCCAGCAGCTCATATTCGACGCCGTCGAACGACAGCGAGCGCGCCGCGTAGAGGCCAAGCGCCTTCAGATCGCGGGCGAGCACCTCCATCGCCGCGACGCCGCCGGCCTCGATCGCCGCCACGAACTCCGCCCGGTTGGAAAAAGGAAAGTCTGCCCCGCCCCACAGGCCGAGCCGCTGTGCATAAGCGAGGTTCTGAACCGTCGTCGCACCCGTCGCCGACACATAGACGATGCGGGCATTGGGCAGCGCATGTTGCAGCCGAAGCCCGGCACGTCCCTGTTGCGAGGCCGCGACATCGCCGCGCTCGCCCTTGCCGCCGGCGGCGTTGGCCATGGCATGCGCCTCGTCGAAGATGATGACGCCGTCGAAGTCGGCGCCGAGCCATTCGATGATCTGCCGCAGGCGACTGATCTTTTCGCCCCGGTCCTGCGAGCGCAGCGTCGCATAGGTCGTGAACAGAACCCCCTCGTTGAGCCTGACCGGCGCTCCCTGGCGGAACCGCGACAGCGGCGTCACAAGAAGGCGCTCCTGCCCCACCGCCGACCAGTCGCGTTGGGCGTCTTCGAGCAGCTTGTCGGACTTGCTGATCCACAGCGCGCGGCGCCTGCCCTTCAGCCAGTTGTCGAGAATGATGCCGGCGACCTGACGGCCCTTGCCGGCACCGGTGCCGTCGCCGAGGAACCAACCGCGCCGGAACCGGACCGCGCCCTCGGCATCGACCGGCGCGGCCGAGACCAGATCCCAGGTCTCGTCGACGACCCAGCAGCCCGTGAGATATCCGTCATGCGCCTCGCCGGCATAGATGACGGACTCGAGCTGCGGCTCCGACAACAGCCCAGCCTCCACCAGGCCGGAGGACAGGTGCGGAACATAGGTCGGCCGCGGGGGCGCGACCGAGGCCATCGCCACCGACTGGACCAACGGTGTCGGATGCGGGTGCGCGCCCGCGATGCGCAGTGACTGGCAGCGATAGGGCTCGTAGATCGCGTCGCCCGCAGCCGATGCGGCATCGGGCAACGGGCCGATGATCTGATAGTCGAGCGCGACCGGCACGACCTCGGCGATCAGCGGTGCTACCGGTACCACGGGGAAGCGCATGGCCTTGACGCGGGCAGCCGCGACGATGGGGAGCGCCGTCAATGGCGGCGGCGTCCGCGGCGGCACATGGGCGATCACCCAGTCGAGCAACGTCGCCGTGTCGGGCGCGGCGCCGGACGATGGCGGGAAGCTTCGCGGATCGACCGCCGGGATCTTGTCGATGACCGTCAGTCGCGTGTCGACGCTGGTGCCGTGCCGCGCATAGACACGCCCGTCGATCGCGGCAGATAACAGGATCCGGCCCTGCTCCTGCAGCGCGGCATAGTCATCGGCCCAGTCGGGCGCATAGGGAGAACAGCCGACGCCGGTGATCGCCACGAGCCGGCCGCCCGGCGCCAGGCGCGCGAACGCCGAGGCGATATGGCGTAGCGCGGTGCCCTTCATCGCGCGGCCGACATGCGCGACCGCGGAGAAGGGCGGGTTCATTACCACGGCGCTCGGCGAGATCCCGGACGGCAGGTAATCGTCGATATGCGCCGCATCGTCATGACGGATGAGGGCATCGGGAAACAGACGGGCAAGCAGCGCCGCGCGTGTCGCGCCGAGTTCGTTGAGCACCAGCGCCGCGCCGTCGCGCTCACCGTGTATGGCGATCAGTCCCGTCCCCGCCGACGGCTCGAGCAAGAGGTCGCCGCGCCCGACCGACGCCGCAAAGGTCGCGACAAAGGCAAGGCCGGCCGGCGTGCTGAACTGGTCGAGCGCGACGCTGGTCTCCGAGCGGCGCGTATGGCGCGGCAGTAGCGCCGCGACGCGCTCGATCGCTTTCAGCGCGGCTTGCGGGAACCGGCGGCGAAGCGCGGCAGCATATTTGCGCAGGAACAGAATCTGTGCCGCCTCGCCCGCGTCATAGGCGGTCTTCCAGTCCCAGGCGCCTTCGGCGTCTGTGCCGCCGAACGCGGCCTCCATCGCGGCGCGCATGATGGCGGTATCGGTCGGCGCGCCGACCTCGAGCCTTGCCAGCAGCAGGCGGGCGGCAGTGAGTATCGCGTCGGCACGGGTAGCCGCGGGCGCGATTTGGGAAGTGTCGGTTTGGTCGTGACGAGACATGAAATGTGCTCCGGACATGCAAAAGCCCGACGCGACGGCCGGGCCTTGCGTGATTTCGGGAAAGGAGGCGGGGCGGCGGAACACCGCCCCGCAGGTGCCGGGCTATTCGGCTGCCACGGCCAGCGCGATATCGTCGTCGCTTGCGAGAAACGCCGGGAGCTCGGCGGGGTCACCGGTCTCACCGTCGGCCCCAGCAGGATCGCCTGCATCAGCACCGACATGCCCCGGGGTTCGGAGCGGCTCGGGCAGCCAGCCGGAACCATCCAGCAGGCGCTGGGCCTGCTGCGCCATGTCGCCCTTTTTGAGGTGTGCGATCAGGCCGGCTTTTTCCTCGTCGAGTGCGTCCGTGACCGCCTCGAGGATACGCGGCTTGGTGACGCGGCCGAGATAGCGATCCACCGTCGGTGTCCATCCCGCCGCGACCATGTCGAGGCCGACCGCTCGGGCAAGGATATTGCTGTGCGCGATCCGGCGCTCGATCGTCGCCGGCGAGATGCGGCCATTGTCATAGCGTCCGCACGCCTCCCACACGGCATTGACCGCCTTTGAGGCGCAGTGCGCGAACAGCGCGGCCTGTTCGTCGGCCGACATCGCGATCAGCGCTTCCCAGAGATCGCCTTCGTCCCCGGGCAGAACCGACTTCCAGTGCTCGGCCCGGGCGTCGAGCGCGATGGCGGACGGGCATGCCGACAGGCCTGGCTCCTGATACAGAAACTGCGGGCGCACGAGCGACAGACCGAGGCAGGATTCCCGGCTGGCATGATAGAGGACCGACAATACCATGGCGTGAAGCACCGCATGGAAAGCGACCGACGGGTTGGCCGCCAGCGCGTTGCTCAGCGCGAGCGTACGGTGAACCGTCAGCTCGGTCACCAGCCTGTCTGGCAGCGGGCGCACGACGTCATCGTCCTCTTCTTCGGCTGGTTGAACCGGCGCGCCAACGACCGATACGGCGGCGGGCGGAAGATCGGCATCGTCATGGTTGGCCTTGTCGCTTTCGCCCTCGCCCCTCGCGGCGCGATCATGCTCGGGTTCGTCATCGGGCCGGACGAAGCCGCGCTCGATATCGAGCGTCCCGTCATGATCGAGGCTCACGAACACGCCGGCGATCGCCATGTCCGCGGGATCGAACGCGATCGGCCGCTGGGTGATCGCGCGCATCTCGCCTTCAGCAGCGTCGTAGCGCTGGTTGACCTCGTCGGGGACCTCCGACGACTGGCCCCATTTGGCCTCGATCGCCGCGATCTCCGCCTCCAGCGCCGCGAGCCGCGCCTGCTCGCCGTCGTCGATCGGCACCTCGAACCCGTCGATCCGCCGCATCGCGTCGGCATGGCCGTAGGTAAAGTCGAGCGCGACCGCGACCCATTTCCAACCTTCCTGGCCGATCCGCTCGCCCTCGGCACCGAGCTTGTCCATGACCAGCTGGTCGAGCAGGCCGACATCCTGCAGCCAGCCGCCGCGATCCTCCTCGAACAGATCGCGCATCACCGTACCGCCTGCGGCGAGATAGGCGTCGAGCCCGACGAACAACACGCGGCGATCGGTTGTGCGCACACTGTCCTCGGTGAGACGACGACGGATGGCGTATGGCGAGCGGTCATGGCCTTTCGCGACAATCTCCCAGACCTGCTCCTGTCGCGCATGATCGTCCGACACGCTGAACGCCATCAGCTGCTCGAGCGTCATGCCGTCATCGGCATAGATATCGCACAGCGCCGGCGCGACCGACGCGAGCTTCAGCCGCTGCCGCACGACGGCCGGCGTGGTCATGAAGCGCGCCGCGATGTCGTCGATCGACGAGCCCTGATCGGCAAGCGTCTGCATTGCGCGGAACTGGTCCAGCGGATGAAGCTGTTGGCGGAACATGTTTTCGGCGAGCGAGTCCTCCTCCGCGCTCGGATCCTCGCCGCCCGAGACGAGACGCACGACGCAGGGCACCGGGCCGTCCTTCGCGAACTTCTTCTGCTTGATGAGCAGTTCGAGCGCCCGGTAGCGTCGACCGCCTGCCGGCACCTCAAACGTGCCGGTCTCGGCGCCCGCCTCATCGAGCACGGGACGGACATTGAGACTCTGGAGCAGGCTGCGCCGCGCGATGTCCGCGGCGAGCGCGCCGATCGACACGCCGCTATCGATCGCCCGAACATTGGACTGGCTCAGCACCAGTCTGTCGAAGGGGATGTCCTGGGAACGCGACAGGACGAGTTTGGGGGCTGCTTTGCCCATGACGTTTCTCCGTGACGGGTCATCGGAAGCCTCTCTCCCGACCCTCACCCCGTCACGAAGCAAGGCGCAGCCCTCTCCCTCTAGGAGGCGGGCTACGCCAAGCGGATCGATCTTCGCGGTCGTGAACGGACCGCGCCGCGCCTTATCCGACGCCGGCGAGGATTTTCGCCGCCCTCCCCTCCAGTTCGAGCCGGGCATCCTGATGCGGACGCGTGCGGGCGATCGCCGTGATCCCCTGCACGAAATCGAAGATCGATTCCGGCGGCCGCCCTTCTTCCGACAGCACGGTCGCAATCACCGTCGCCGTATCGGCGCGGGAGAACCCGCGCCGTCGCAGGAAGTCGTGACGGTCCTCGTCCGTCCGCGCGACGATCGCCTCGCGCGCCGCCCTGATGCCGCTGACAAAGGGGACGGACGAGGAGGTAGCGAAGGTCTCCAGTGCCGGCGCGGCCTCGTGCGCGAAGCGGCTGGCGGCGAACTTGCTGTGCCGGATGCTAATTTCCTCGAAGCCCTCGGCGCCCCAAATGTTGCGGTTCATACACACTGCCCGAAGGTAGAAGCTGGCGATGCCGAGCGTCTTCGAGCCGACCTCGCTGTTCCAGCAGTAGAACCCCCGAAAGAATAGGTCCGGGTCGCCATTCGGCAGGCGCCCGGCCTCGATCGGATGGGCATCATCGACCAGGAACAGGAACACATCGCGGTCGCTGGCATACAGCGTCGTGCTGTCGCGGGTCACCTCGACGAACGGATTGTGTGTCATGGTCGACCAGTCGAGCATGCCGGGAACCTTCCATCGCGTATCGCCGGTACCGTCCCCAGCAATCTTCATCACTGCGGCGACCAGCTCATGGTCCCAGATGCGGCCATAATCGGGTCCGGTCGCGGCGCGCAGCTCGACGCGGCCATCGTCGGTCTCCAGTGTCTTGATCAGTTCGCCGCGATGAGTTTGCAGCCCATGCTGCAGGTTGATCCCCGACAGCGCACCGGGCAATTGCCGCAGATAGCCTGCCGGCGCCCCGACAAGGCTGCAGAGCTGACCGAACGACCAGTTGGTCGGCGAGACGCTGTCTGCGCCGCCCGGCACGATCAGGGACAGGGCATCGGGTTCGTCGCGCCGTGCCTCCACCCGAATATCGCGCGTCTCGACGGTACGCGTGGTCGCGCGATCGGCCCGGTCCTTCACCGCCTCATAGAGCGCGGTGAGCGACAGGAAACGCTCGTCGTGTGGACGCGAGAACCATTCCGACGACACGCGCCCGATGCGCTGGCCGCGCGAGATGTCCACCTTGTAGCCGACACCGACCGGCGCTCCTTCGCCGCGTGCGTTGATCATCGAAAGACGTGTCACAGCCTGTCTCCAGGACGGCGCGCGGAAGACCTCTCTCCCGACCCCTTCACCGTCGCGAAGCGCACCGCCCATCTCTCCCTCTCCGCCAGCCGCCGCTCACGGCGCGCGGCCGCGGCGCGTGCGCTCTCCGCATGCTGCACCTGCAATCCTTCTTCTTCGATCCGGGCATAGGCCTCGGCCTGGACGTCGCGCCGGCAGAACAGGTAAGCAGCGGCCTCCCGGGCGTGCCGGACCACGCAGGCGAATGCCTGCGGATCGGCACGCAGCAGGGCGACCCAGACAGGACAGTATTCCGGATGACGCAGGCCGGGCCTGATCCCCAGATCGAGGCAGACGATCGCGGCCGCAATCTCGGCGATGAGATTTTCCGTACCAAAGGCATTGGCCCCGCCGCCCGGCGGAACGTCGCGATCGAGGCGCGACGCGTGGCCGGTCGCATGGACCAGTTCGTGGATCCAGTCGCTGTAAAAGGTGGCGCCTTTCGCCTCGGCCCAGCTGGTCAGATGGATCATGTCATCAGACGGGCTGTAGAAAGTGATCGAGGCACCCCAGCAATAATCCATGCCAGTGGCAGCGAAGAGGTCGTGGAAGCCCGCCTCGACATCCGGACGTCCGGACGGCGCGAAATTGTCCGGGAACGCACCGACCGATGCCAGCCAATCCGTATGCAGCCATGGCGGCTTGCCGTGCGCGAGCGCCGCGATGAGCTGCGCGGGCGTATGAGGCGGCGCAGGTTGATATTGAGGGTCCGTAAGAAAGGACAGGGCCGTTGCCATCGCGCTTCTCCGCGACGGGCGGGCGCGACCTCTCTCGCGTCCCTCAACCCGTCACGGCCAAGGCGGCGCGACTCTCACTCTCGAGCGCCCATGGGTATCCCGGCGCTAGCGGTCCTTCGGGGCTGCAGGGCTCGGAGCACTGTCCTTGCTGGTGGACGAGAAGTGGACCGGCGACGAAGACGCGAAGCACGCGCGGATCACACGCCACCGCCTGCGGAGCATGCAAGCGCGACCGCATCCAGCCATGCGGCTGAGGAAGCGCTACGGCGCGTGAAAGGAAGGCAACGCCCCGCGCCGCAGACCGCGCTCGCGATAGAGGAGGCGGCCGTCGACTGCATCGCGTTTGCTCGCGGCGTGACGGTCTTACCTATCGATCCCCACCTGCTCTACGACTACGACGACGGCGCCCAACGCATGGCCATCGCGATTGTCTGCGACCTACCGGGAGCGAAGCTCAACCGGCTCCCCTGAATCCGTCGCGGCGGGACCGGCCAAGCCTCCAACCTCGGGACGTCGCCCAATGACGGCTACGCTGGCCCTTCCCTTACGCCGCTACGGCACCACCCGCGAATGCGACGCTGGCGTCGCGCAGGGAACGCCGCCTTAACGGAACGGACGAACATTGAGGAAGACGTTCATGTCCAGACAGGATCAGCCGAGGATCAGGCGTACGATCAGGCGCGCGCAATTGCACGAGATGGTGCCGCTCGCCGACAGCACGATCTGGGAGATGGAACAGCGAGGCGAGTTTCCCCGGCGTTTCGCCCTCTCCGCCCGCTGCGTCGTCTGGTATCTCGACGAGATTGAAGCCTGGCTGGAGCAGCGGCGTGCCTGCCCGGTCAGCCGAGCGTTCACACCAGACGCAAGAAATCGGCGGCAAACCACTGTTAAAGGCGTGGATCGGCCTCGTACAGAGACATTGCGGGCGGGATAAGAACAGGGACGTGTCGGCGACCATCGATCCACGCCTCGATCATGTCCGACCATTGCTGCATCATGTGTCTGCGCTGAACCTCATATTCGGCCCTGTTGTAGACACCCCGCGATGAGCGATTATTCTCGTGCGCCAGACACTTTTCTACCCAGTCCCCATTGAACCCAAGCTCGTTGAGCAGTGTCGATCCGGTACGACGCAGATCGTGGATGGTGAAGGGCTCCAGCGGCAGCCCTTCCGACCTGGCACGCTCGACGACAAGGTAAGTGACCCGATTGAACGTCGCACGCGACATCGGTGCGTCGGCGTCATAGCGTGAAGGCAACAGGTAACGTGAGGCGCCCGCACAGGTCTTCAATGCAATCATGATATCCATCGCCTGTCTCGACAGATAGACGTTATGCGGCTTGCTGCGCTTCATACGCTCGGCCGGGATCGACCATAGGGCGTTCTCGAAATCGACCTCGTCCCAGGTCGCATCCTGCAACTCGCTTTTTCTGACCATCGTCATCAGGAAGAGGCGCATGCCAAGCCTGATCGTTGGCAGTGTCGCGACGAACTCGAGCTGCTTGAACGCGATCCGGATCTCAGTCGGCGAAAGTGCGCGATCCTTCGGTACGAGGGTAGCGATCGATGCGGCGCCGACCTCATCGGCGGGATTGTCGACCTTTTCGCCGTGAAGCTTCGCAAAGGCGTAGATCTGCTTCGCTAGGTCGCGTGCATTGATCGCCGTGGCTGGCGCGCCGCGCTCCACGATGGCGAGGCAAAGATCACGCAGGTCGCCCGCGCTGATTTCCGAGAGCAGCCGATTACGCCACGTCGGAAGGAGTTCGCGTTCGAAGATCGCGCGGCGCATCGCCCGCGTGCTCTCGGCCATGACGGCGACCTTGAGGTACTTTTCGCCGAACTCCCCAAAGCTTCTCGCTTCCTTCAGGCGGCGCTTCTGGCGCTGCTTCTCGATCGCCGGTGATTTCCCTTCATTGATCGTCCGGCGCGCATCGATGCAAAGCTCTCGGGCCCTCGCCAGCGAGAGCCCGCTGGGCCCGTATTTCCCGAGGGTCAACGTCTCGCGCCGACCGTTCATTCGGTAGTCGAGCTTGAACGACAACGTCCCGTTGGTGGTCACGAGCACATACATCGCATCACGGTCGGCGACCTTGTACGGCTTATCCTTTGGTTTCAGTGATTTAAGCGCAGCATCAGTTAGCATCTTGCCCTTCTCCACGAAAAGACCGTCACCCTCAAAACACGCGTTTCCCGCAAGGAAATCGCTTTCCTTTCAGATAGATATGCGGTCAAAAAGACCGTCGCTTGTGTTTGAGAGCCTGACGGTACTTCGAAAAGCGACGCCGTCAACTGGGGGGCACGACCGTCAGCACCGCCGTCAGGCGTGATTGCTGCCTACCGAACGTCCCCGAACGTTTTCGATGATAAATATTTATTTTATAAAGACTTATGGGTAGAAGTGCGATCGTAGTCGCAAGCCCTCAAACGCCCCGAATCATTCCCACTCGATCGTGCCCGGCGGCTTGGACGTATAGTCATAGGTCACCCGATTTATCCCGCGCACTTCGTTGACGAGGCGTGTCGCAACGCGCGGCAGGAAATCGCCCGGAAACTGGAATGCCTGCGCCGTCATGCCATCAGTCGAGGTGACCGCGCGGAGCGCGAGGACATTGTCGTAGGTGCGACCGTCACCCATCACGCCGACACTGCGCACCGGGAGCAATACCGCGAACGCCTGCCAGATCGTGTCGTAGAGCCCGGCGGCGCGGATTTCCTCCAGATAGATCGCGTCGGCCTTGCGCAGGATATCGCAGCGTTCCCTTGTCACTTCGCCGGGGATGCGGATCGCCAGGCCCGGTCCGGGGAACGGGTGCCGACCGACGAAAATGTCTGGAAGACCCAACTCGCGACCGAGCGCGCGGACCTCGTCCTTGAACAATTCCCGCAGCGGCTCGACCAGCTTCATGTTCATGCGCGCGGGCAGCCCGCCGACATTGTGGTGGCTTTTGATCGTCACCGACGGGCCGCCGGTGAAGCTGACGCTTTCGATCACGTCGGGATAAAGCGTACCCTGGGCGAGGAACTCCGCACCGCCGATCTTGCGCGCCTCCTCTTCGAACACGTCGATGAACGCGCCGCCGATGAATTTTCGCTTCGCCTCGGGGTCAGTGACCCCGGACAGGCCGCCGAGAAATTTCTCCGATGCGTCAACATGTACCAGCGGGATATTATAGTGGTTGCGGAACAGCGACACGACCTGATCGGCCTCGCCGGCACGCATCAGGCCGTGGTCGACGAACACGCAGGTCAGTTGCTCGCCGATCGCCTCGTGGATCAGCACGGCGGCCACCGCGCTGTCGACACCGCCCGACAGGCCGCAAATCACCCTGCCCGCGCCGACCTGTGCACGGATATCCGCGATCTTGGCGGTACGATAACCAGCCATCGTCCAGTCTCCGGTCAGGCCGCAGACATGGCGTGCGAAATTGGCGATCAGCTTCGCGCCATCGGGCGTGTGCGCGACCTCCATGTGGAACTGGGTCGCATAATAGCGCCGCGTATCATCGGCGACGACCGCGATTGGCGAACCCGGGCTGACCGCGACCGGCCGAAACCCCGGCGCCAGCTGCACGACCTTGTCGCCATGGCTCATCCACACCTGATGATGCTCACCCACAGACCAAAGTCCGTCGAACAGCACGCAATCGTCCTGCACCTCGATAAAAGCTTCGCCGAACTCGCCCGCATCGCCGAGCACGACCTTGCCGCCAAGCTGCTCCATCATGACCTGCTGGCCGTAACAGATACCGAGCACCGGCACGCCCGAAGCGAAGATCGCGTCGGGAACGCGCGGGCTGCCTTCGTCATGGACCGAGGCCGGGCTACCGGACAGGATCACCCCCGCCGGTTTCATCCGCGCAAACACCTCGGCGGCGGTCGTGAACGGGGCGATTTCGCTATAGACCCCCGCTTCGCGCACGCGGCGTGCGATGAGCTGGGTCACCTGGCTACCGAAATCGATGATGAGGATCGAGTCGCTGTGCTGGGTCATGCTGCCGGATAGCAGAAGTCACGCGAGGCGGAAGTCCCCGTGCGCGCTAATCGCCTTTACCGTCATCCCGGTCCACCGCGCGGCGAAGGCCCAGGCGTCGGCGGCTTCGGCGATGATCTTGTCGGTCGGCTTGCCGGAACCGTGGCCGGCGCGCGTTTCGATGCGAATGAGCCGCGGCCGGGGACCGAGGTCGAGCGACTGGAGCATCGCGGCATATTTGAAGCTGTGCCCCGGGACGACGCGGTCGTCGGTGTCCGCTGTCTCGACGAGGATCGCCGGATAAGCCGGGCCCGTTCGGATGTTGTGATAGGGTGAATAGGCGAGAAGCACGTGGAAATCCGCCTCCTTCGACGGATGGCCATAGTCATCCACCCAATAGCGACCTGCGGTGAAGCGATCGAAGCGCAGCATGTCCATCACGCCGACCTGCGGAATCGCGGCGGCGAACAAATCCGGGCGCTGATTGACCACCGCCCCGACCAGCAAACCACCGTTCGAGCCGCCCTGGATGACCAGCTTGTCGCTGCTCGTGACGCCCTGCGCGATCAGATCCTCGGTCGCCGCGATAAAATCATCGAACACGTTTTGCTTGTTGGCCAACCGCCCGGCGTCATGCCACGCCTGACCATATTCACCGCCGCCGCGTAGATTGGCCACGGCCACCACCCCGCCCTGCTCCAGCCAGGCCAGCCGCGTCGCCGAAAAGCCCGGCGTCAGCGAGACATTGAAACCCCCATAGCCATATAGCAGCGTCGGCGCCGGGCCCGCCGGCAGATCGCTCCGACCGACGATGAACATCGGTACCCGCGTGCCGTCCCTCGATGTGAAGAAGCGCTGCCGCACCGCGTAGCGCGAGGGGTCGAATGCTACCCTGGGCGTTGCCCAGGGCGTCGTCGCACCGGTATCGACATCATAGCGGTAGATCGCGGTCGGCGTTGCGAAGCTGGTGAAGGCGAAGAAGGTTTCCGGGTCGCGATCGTCGCCGCCAAAACCGCTCGCGCTACCGATGCCCGGCAACGGCACAAGTGCCTCCAGCCTGCCGTCGAGGGAATAGCGGCGAACCTCGCTCTTCACGTCGACGAGATAGCAAGCGAGCAGCTTGTCCCCGATGATCGATGCGCCGTCGAGCACGGCCTCGTCCTCCGGGACAATCGGCTGGATCGGCGGCGGCGCGATGGACGCGCTCAAGTCGGTCGAGACGATCCGCAGCCGCGGCGCGTCCTTGTTGGTGACCCAGTAGAATGTCGCTCCGACATTGCCCGCGAGGCTCCACTGATTCTCCAGCCCCTTGAAGACCGTGCGCGGCTTCGCTTCCGCCTGGGTCAGGTCGATGACCGTGACCTCGTAGCGATTGTCCGTCCCCTCATGCGTGGTGATGACCAGCCAGTTGCCATCGTCGGTGATCTGAGCGGTATGGCCGCGCTGTGGCGCTTCCGGCGTCGCGTAGATCAGCCGGTCGAGCGACTGCTCGGTCCCGCAATGGTGGAAACAGACTTGCTGACCTTCATTGAGCGCCTGAAACGCGGCACCCTCGCTTGGCGCGGCGAAGCGCGAATAATAAAAGCCCGACCCGTCCCTCGCCCATGCCAGGTTCGAGAACTTGACCCATTCAACCCTGTCAGGGAGCGTCTTGCCCGTCGCGACGTCCATGATCCTGATGGTACGCCAATCGCTGCCGCCATCCTGCACGGCATAGAGCATCTTGGTACCATCTTCCGACGGCGCCCATTCGGCGAGCGCCGCGGCGCCATCCTGCGACCAGTCATTGGGGTCGATCAGCACCCGCCCGACGTCATCAAGCGAGTCGCGCACCGCCAGCACCGCTTGATTCTGGAGCCCCGAATTCCGCGCGTAGAAATAGCGCCCGCCCTTTCTTACCGGGACGCCGAACCGCTCATAGTCGATCAGCATGGTCAGCCGCTTCGCGAAGAGCTCCCGACCGGGGAGCGTGGCGAGATAGGCGTCGGTAACCGCATTCTCGGTTTCGACCCAAGCGCGCACCTCGGGATCACGCCGCACGTCATTTTCGAGCCAGCGATAGGGATCGGCGACCTTGATCCCGAACTGTTCGTCGATCTGATCGACGCGGCGGGTCTCGGGATAGGTGATCGGGCTAGGCATGGGGCGCGGCCTTGAATCCGGTCTGCGGAAGTGCGGGAGATGTCAGGGCGACAATGCGCCGCCACGTGCAGCGCGACCCATCGGCGGGCAAGCGCCGCGTACGAAAAGGGCCCCGCTTGCGCGGAGCCCCATCCAATTCACCGATGCCGTAGCGATCAGGCCGCGTCTTCGTAATCCTCGTCGCTCATCACCGGGCCCGAATCCTGGCCCTTGGCGGTGACGTCGCGGTCGACGAATTCGATGACCGCCATCGGCGAAGCGTCCGACTGGCGGATGCCGGCCTTGATGATGCGGGTATAGCCGCCGTTGCGGTCGGCGTAGCGCGCCGCCAGCACGTCGAACAGCTTGATCAGCTGTGCATCGTCGAGCAGCCGGGCATGCGCCAGGCGACGGTTGGACAGACCACCCTTCTTGGCGAGCGTGATCAGCTTCTCGACATAGGGACGAAGTTCCTTCGCCTTGGCGACGGTGGTGGTGATCTGCTCGTGCTTGATCAGTGCGGCCGACATGTTGCGGAACAACGCAATGCGGTGGGCCGAGGTACGTTGCAGCTTACGGCCGCCTACGCGATGACGCATGGTAACTTCCTTCGTTCGTTAAGGGGCCGTTTGACGGAACCCCAGACCAGGCGGTGATAAGGGCCACCGCCAACAACCCAACGCTTCAGAAATCAACGCCCGGTTCGGCAAACCGCCGAACCGGGCCTGGGCAATCAGCCCATGATTTCCTGTTCGAGCTTCTTGGCCATCTCTTCGATGTTCTCGGGCGGCCAGCCGGGGATTTCCATCCCGAGGCGAAGGCCCATCGACGACAGCACTTCCTTGATCTCGTTGAGCGACTTGCGACCGAAATTCGGCGTACGCAGCATCTCGGCCTCGGTCTTCTGGACCAGATCGCCGATATAGATGATGTTGTCGTTCTTGAGGCAGTTGGCGCTGCGCACCGACAGTTCGAGCTCGTCGACCTTCTTGAGCAGGTAGCGGTTGATCTGCTGGGTATCGCCCGAGACCTCGCCGGCGGCAGCCGGGGCGGCATGGCCGATCGGGGCCGAGTGCGTAACCAGCGAATCGTCGAAATGCACGAACAGCGCGAGCTGGTCCTGCAGGATGCGCCCGGCATAGCCGACCGCGTCCTCGGGCGTGATCGTGCCGTCGGTCTCGATCGTCAGCGTCAGCTTGTCGTAATCGAGCTCCTGCCCGACGCGGGTGTTCTCGACCTTGTACGACACCTGGCGCACCGGCGAGTACAGCGCATCGACCGGGATCAGGCCGATCGGCGCATCGGCCGGGCGGTTGGCGATCGCGGCGACATAGCCCTTACCGACATCAGCGGTGAACTCCATGTTGAGCGTCGCGCCGTCGTCGAGGTGGCAGATCACCAGCTCGGGGTTCATCACTTCGATGTCGCCCGACACGGCGATGTCGCCGGCCTTCACTTCGGCAGGACCGGTCGCGGAGAGCTGGAGGCGCTTCGGCCCCTCGCCCTGCATCTTGAGCGCGATCTGCTTCACGTTGAGCACGATATCGGTAACGTCCTCGCGGACGCCAGCGAGCGACGAGAATTCGTGCAGCACATTCTCGATCTTGATCGAGGTGACGGCGGCACCCTGCAGTGAAGACAGCAACACGCGGCGCAGCGCGTTGCCGAGCGTCAGGCCAAAGCCACGCTCCAGCGGCTCGGCGACGAACGTCGCCTTGCGCTTCTGATCGCCGCCCGGCTTCTTTTCGAGGCCGCTCGGCTTCTTCAATTCCTGCCAGTTCTTAGCGTTGACGGACACGGGCTTCCCCTATCTAGGGCCGGAGCGGGGGCTTGCTCCGACCGTGAAAATCGCCCGCGCAGCGTGATCAATCGCGCGCGGGCCGACGAAAATCAGACGCGACGACGCTTGGACGGACGCACGCCGTTGTGCGGGATCGAGGTCACGTCACGGATCGAGGTAATCTGGAAACCGACCGCCTGCAACGCACGAAGCGCCGACTCGCGACCCGAACCCGGACCCTTGACCTCGACCTCGAGCGTACGGACGCCGTGCTCGGCGGCCTTCTTGCCAGCGTCTTCCGCAGCGACCTGCGCCGCATACGGCGTGGACTTGCGGCTGCCCTTGAACCCCATCGTGCCGGCGGACGACCACGAAATCGCATTGCCCTGGGCATCGGTGATGGTGATCATGGTGTTGTTGAAACTGGCGTTCACATGCGCGACGCCGGACGTGATATTCTTGCGTTCACGGCGCCGGATGCGCTGAGGTTCGCGTGCCATAATGGAATTCCTGACCTTGGTTGCAGAAGAGCGAGCGGCGTGCGGCCGCCCAGCGTCTTACTTCTTCTTGCCGGCGATCGGCTTGGCCTTGCCCTTGCGGGTGCGCGCATTGGTGTGCGTGCGCTGGCCACGAACCGGCAAGCCCTTGCGATGGCGCAGGCCGCGGTAGCAGGCGAGATCCATCAAGCGCTTGATGTTCATCGCGGTCTCGCGACGCAGATCACCCTCGACGGTGTGATCGGCATCGATCGTTTCGCGAATCTGCAGCACTTCCTGATCGGTCAGGTCCTGCACGCGGCGGTCCGCCGCAATGCTCAGCTTCTCGGTGATCTGCTTAGCCTTGGCGGGGCCGATACCGTGAATGTAGGTCAGCGCGATAACAACGCGCTTGTTGGTCGGGATGTTGACCCCGGCGATACGTGCCATGAAACTTGTTCTCCTAGCTCCACAGGGCGCATGGCAGCGCACCCCATCTCAACGCGTTGCAAACCAAAACGCAAGATACCGGCGAGCGCAAAACAGCGCCGCCGGAAACCGGTGTTTCGGAATAATGCTCAGTTAGGCGTTGCCCCATCGGTTGTCAAGCAACCCGGGAGATGCGCGGACCCGTTATCACGAACAGCGACAACCGATCGCAATGTCATCATAAGATAACGGGCCCACCAGCGCAACGCCCTGACATTCGGCGCAAAGCGTTGATGGCTCCGGGCGACAGCGAGTCGAGCAACCACGATCACGTCGCACGCACCCGCCGCGCCGGCTCGCCGCGAACATCGCGCGGCGACCGGCCTTGATCAATCCGCTTTCGCCCGACCATGCGGGACGTCTCGTCAGGCTGGGATCATGATCGCCGCGATCAGGCCGGGCGCGTTATCGCCCAGTTCGAAGCGTCCGCCGTGCAAGCGCGCAACCGCCGCGATCAGCGACAGACCCAGCCCGGCTCCGGGGGTACTGCGGGCATTGTCGAGCCGCCCGAACCGGCTGAGCGCGTGCTCGCGATCACGGTCGGCAATGCCGGGCCCGCGATCCTCGACCTGGAAGCGCACATCGCCGTGGTCGCTCGACAGCCGCAGCGTCACCTGCCCGCCCTCCGCGCCGTGCCGCAAGGCATTGTCGATCAGGTTGGTGATCGCCTGAATCATCAACTCGCGATGGAGCGTAACGCGCTGCGGGTGTGGGTCGATCACAGTGGTGAAGGTCAGCCCCGCTTCCTCGGCGACGGGCTCGTACAGTTCGGCGATTTCCTCGACCAGCGCCGCGGGATCGACCGTGGCGAAGCGATCGCGCGAGACCGATTCGGCGCGGCTGATCTCGATCAGCATCGTCAGCATGCGCATCACCAGATCGGTTTCGACCAGCAGGCCGCCCAGTGCGGCATCACGCTGTCCCGGATCGGTCAGGAGTACAGCGGTCTCCGTCTTCGTACGCAGCCGCGCGAGCGGCGAGCGCAGATCATGCGCGAGACTGTCGGTCACGACGCGCAGTTCGATCATCAGTCGCTCGACCTTGTCGAGCATGCCGTTGAGCCGCGTCGCGAGCCGATCGAACGCATCGCCGCCACCGGGCGCACCGACCACGCGTCGCGAGAGGTCCCCGCCCGCGACACCTTCGATCGCATCGGTAACGCTGTTGAGGCGACGACCGACATAGCGTGTCACGACCAGCCCACCGCCGATGCCCAGCGCCAGCGACAACAGGGTCGCCGCGAGCATCGCGCGCTCGATGCCGCGCTGCTCCTGCTCCCAGTCGTCGAGCAGCCTTCCGCTGACCAGCCAGTCCGGCCCGATCGGGCGTACCGAATAGCCGGCCTCGCTTTCGGACCATGGCGGATCGGTGCCCATCATCCCCATGCGGAAATTGGTCGGCGCCGGCGAACCGGAAGCGGTGATATCGTCAGGTCCGACGCCGGCCAGACGCTTCCCGCTATTGTCGACGATGGCGATCACCAGCGAACGATCGCCCGGCGCACGGGCTTCGTCCATTGCCCGGGTCAGCGCGACCATACCGCCCGAGCGATATACGGCCACCAGCGCGTCAGACTGCTCGATCGTGTCCCGGCGCAACGCATCGATCGCGTGATCATGGACCTGCTGCCACACGAAGGCGACCAGCACGAGGTTGGAAACCAGCGCCAAACCGATCGCCAGCAGCGCGATCCGCGCCGTGACCGACAGGCGCATCGCCCTGGTTATGCTTCGACCGACAGCCGATAGCCGGCCCCGCGCACGGTGTGGAGGATCGGCGCGCCGAAGCCTTCCTCGATCTTGCGTCGCAGCCGGCCGATATGGACATCAACGACGTTGGAGCCGGGATCGAAATGATAGTTCCAGATCTTTTCCAGCATCATCGTGCGGGTAACGACCTGACCGGCATGGCGCGCGAGATATTCGAGCAGGTTGAACTCGCGAGCGCCCAGCGCGATCGAGCGCCCCTCGCGCGTCACGGTGCGGCCGAGCAGGTCAATTTCGAGGTCGCCCACGACCAGGCGTGTCGGCTGCGCATTGGTCGGGACATGCTCGGAGCGGCGCAGCAGCGCCTCGACCCGCGCGGATAGCTCCGCAAAGGAGAAGGGCTTCACGAGATAGTCGTCGGCACCGGCGCGCAAGCCGTCGATTCGATCATCGACGGACGCCAGCGCTGATAGAATCATGATCGGCGTGCGAATACCCGCGGCGCGAATCGCACCAATCATCGCCAGACCGTTGAGACCGGGCAGCATGCGGTCGGCAATGATGAGATCGAAGATTCCCTCGGTCGCGAGGAACAGTCCGTCACGGCCATCGGCGCAGATCTCCACCGAGAAACCGGCCTCCCCAAGCCCCTTGGCGAGGTAGCTCGCCGTGGCGGCATCATCCTCGACGATCAACAATTTGCGGGTCATGGGTGGCATTTCCGAAAAGAACGGCCAGGATATAATGAAATGAGGCCGGCGGAAAGCAAGCTTTCCGCCGGCCTTCGGTGTCCCCGGGAGTGCGGACACCGAACCGCGAAGGTCTTCCACCGCGTGCAACGGCGACCCGCCCGCAATAGGCAAGCCCGCCGCGCGGGGCGATGAAGTCGCCATGAAGAATTTGTCATCGCGCGACGTTCCGGCACGAAACCGCGGCTATTTTGCCGGCGGCGGCGGTGATTCGGCGGCCTTTTTGAGGTTCACCATTTGCAGCGCCAACACCTCATCGACCTTGGGCGCAAGGGTATCGGCACCGGCACGCACGTAGCCGCCAACGACATAGGTCATCGTGATCCTGGTGGCGTTCGATCCTTCGGGGTCAAGTTTGAAGGTCAGCGTGCCGTTGACCGCCTCAGCCTGTAGCGGGCCGAGGCCGCCGACGAGGCGGATCATGCGCGGCGGCTGGATATAGACGATATGCGCATGCTCGATGCTGCCCTTCTCGGGCAGCCGCTCACAGAAACATCCGGTCGCCTGGCTATCGAGATAGAGGTTCGCGCTATCGCCGGAATAGGTGTGCTCCTTGTCCCACCAACGCTGCGGCGCGCGCAGCGTCTCCCATACCTGGGTGATCGGCGCGTCGGCGGTCACCGTCTGGGTGATCTCGAACCCGGCGGCGCTCGATTGGGTGATCTCGGCTGGAGCGGCAGCGGCCAGGGCAACGAGCGGGGCGGCAAGCAAGGCATAGCGGAACATTCGGACCTCCCCGATATCAAACAAGGCCATCCTAGCGCCGCGACACCCTCCTCGTCATCCCCTGCAATAGCCCCGCGCGCTTATTTGGCCGAGTCGAGGATCGCTTCGATCGCCCGCGCCACGACATCGATATCGGCCATGCCGTCGACGCGCTCCAGCAGGCCGCGCTTCTGATAGATCGGAATGATCGGCTCGGTCTTGGCGCGATATTCGGCCATCCGCGTCCGCACCGTCTCCTCATTGTCGTCCGGGCGACGCTTGAACTCGGTCGAACCGCACACGTCGCACACGCCGGCGACCTTGGTCCGCTTGAACTCGTCATGATAGCCGGCACCGCATTTGGCGCAGGTGAAGCGACCGACGATACGCTCGACAAGCGCATCCTCATCGACCTCGAGCTCGATTACCTTGTCGAGGCTACGCCCGCGCTCGGCGAGCAATGCATCGAGCTGATCGGCCTGCGCCGCGGTACGCGGATAGCCGTCGAAGATCACACCCTTCTCGGTATCGGGCTGGTCAAGCCGTTCGCCGATGATGCCCGAAACGATCGCATCGGAAACGAGCTCCCCCGCTTCCATTACGGCCTTGGCCTGCAACCCGACCGGCGTGCCCGATTTGACCGCCGCTCGCAGCATGTCGCCGGTCGACAGTTGGACCATGCCGCGTTCGGCTTCCAGACGGCTCGCCTGCGTGCCTTTACCGGCACCCGGCGGACCCAAGAGGATGATGTTCAAGCCCCGACTCCCTTACGGCTTGCGCCTCTCTTAGCGGAGACGCCCACCCTTCAATTTCGCCTTCTTGATCAGGTCACCATATTGGTGCGCGAGCAAGTGGCTCTGGATCTGCGTTACCGTGTCCATCGTCACATTGACGACGATCAACAGGCTGGTGCCACCGAGATAGAAGGGAATCGCCAGCTGCGTGACGAGCCACTCCGGCACCAGGCAGATCACCGCGAGATAGGCGGCGCCGATTACCGTGATGCGCGTCAGCACATAATCGAAATAATTCTCGGTCGCCTTGCCCGGACGGATGCCGGGGATGAACCCGCCATAGCGCTTGAGATTGTCGGCGGTCTCTTCCGGGTTGAAAACCACGGCGGTGTAGAAGAACGAGAAGAAGATGATGCCGGCACCGTACAGCGTCATGTACAGCAGCGACCCGTGCTGCAGATACCGGTTGAGCGTGATGACGATGTCGTTGAGCCGCCCGGTGCCGACCTTGGTTCCGGCGAGCTGGGTGATGGTCAGCGGCATCACCAGCAGCGACGAGGCGAAGATCGGCGGGATCACGCCCGCGGTGTTGATCTTGAGCGGCAGATGGCTGCGATCGGCCTGCATCCCGCGCTGCGTCTGGCGCTTGGGATACTGGATGAGGATGCGTCGCTGCGCGCGCTCCATGAAGCAGATGAACAACACCAGCCCGACGACCGCGACGACGATGCCGATCAGGCGCGTGGTATCGAGCGAGCCCGAGCGACCGCCCTCGGCGAGGTTGTAGATGTTGGTCGGCAGGTTGGCGACGATCCCCGACATGATGATCAGCGACATGCCGTTGCCGATACCGCGGCTGGTGATCTGCTCGCCGATCCACATCAGGAACATCGTGCCGCCGACGAGCGAGATGACCGCGACGATGCGGAACAGCATGCCGGGATCGACGACTGCCGGATGCCCTTCGTTCACACCGTAAGCTTCGAGCCCGGCGACGAGGAAATAGCCCTGCACCGCGGTAAGCGCGACGGTGCCGTAGCGGGTATATTGATTGAGCCGCTTGCGACCGCTCTCACCTTCCTTCTTGATCGCGGCAAGGTGCGGCGAAAGCGAGGTGGCGAGCTGCACGACGATCGAGGCGGTGATATACGGCATCACGCCCATGGCGATGATGCTCATCCGCTTGAGCGAACCGCCCGAGAAATTGTTGAAGAAGTCCAGCACGCCGCCGGTGGTCTTGTCGGCGAGGAAGCTCAGCTGCGTCGCGTCGATGCCGGGAAGCGGCACATACGACAACAACCGGAAAACGATCAGCGCGCCGATCGTGAACCACAAACGCTTCTTGAGATCGGTCGCCTGGGCGAATTTTGACAGGTTGAGGCCGGAGGCCATCTGGTCCGCTGCGGATGCCATTATGGTGTTGGTCCTGAAACAAGAACGGCGGAGATGCGTTGTACGCGCCCCCGCCGCTCATATAGGCGCCCATTCGGCCTTGTCTAACCCCGGCGAGCAAAAGGCCGGGACGAAAGTTACTTGGCCTTGGCAGCCTTGGCGGCGTCAGCCGACTTTTCCGCCTTGACGGCGATGCGCGCGAGGCGTGCCTTGCCCTTCTTCGCGGCGGCCTTTTCGGCTGCGGGCACCACGGCGATAACCGCGACCGAACCGCCAACCTTCTCGACCGCCTCGATCGCGCCCTTCGACGCGCCGCTGACCGAGAAGTTCAGCTTGGCGGTCAGCGTGCCCTTGCCGAGCAACCGCACGCCGTCCTTGCCGCCACGCGCGAGGCCGGCGGCCTTCAGCGCGGCGTGATCGATCGTCGCGCTGACATCGAGTTTGCCTGCGTCGATCACCTTCTGGATCGCACCGAGATTCACTTCGGCGAAATCGGTCGCGAAGATGTTGTTGAAGCCACGCTTCGGCAGCCGCATGTGGAGCGGCATCTGGCCGCCCTCGAAGCCGGCGATCGAAACGCCTTCACGGCTCTTCTGACCCTTGTGGCCACGGCCACCGGTCTTGCCCTTGCCCGAGCCGATGCCGCGTCCGACGCGCATCCTGGATTTACGGGCGCCCGCATTGTCGCGGATTTCGTTCAGTTTCATGTCGTGCACTCGCTTTCGCTTTTGTCGCGCATTCCCCCGCATGCGGGAGAAAAAGATTGAAGACGCTCACCCGCCCCCTCCCCCAACGGGGAAAGGGTCGATGCGCTATTCGGAGACCGACACCATGTGCGCGATCTTGCGGATCATGCCCCGAACCTCGGGGGTATCCTGCAACTCGCGGGTGCGGTTCATCTTGTTGAGGCCGAGGCCGATCAGCGTTGCGCGCTGGGCCTTCTCGCGACGGATCGGCGAACCTGTCTGGGTCACCTTCAGCGTCTTGCCGGCAGTTTCCTGCTTCTTCGCCATCTGTCTTACTCCACGATCGCTTCGGCGTCGGCCTGGGCGGTCTGTGAACCGCCACGGCCGAGCAGGTCGGCGATCTTCTTGCCGCGGCGCTGTGCCACGGCCTTGGGTGAGGTCTGCGAGGTCAGTGCCTCGAAGGTCGCCCGGATCATGTTGTACGGGTTGGAAGTGCCGACCGACTTGGTCACCACGTCCGCCACGCCCAGGCTCTCGAACACGGCGCGCATCGGGCCGCCGGCGATGATGCCGGTACCCTGCGGCGCCGAGCGCAGCGTCACGCGACCGGCACCGAAGTGGCCATTGCCGTCATGATGCAGCGTGCGACCTTCGCGCAGCGGAACGCGAACCATCGCCTTCTTGGCAGCGGCGGTCGCCTTGGAAATGGCTTCCGGCACTTCGCGCGCCTTGCCATGACCGAAGCCGACACGACCCTTGCCGTCGCCCACGACGACCAGCGCCGCAAAGCCGAAGCGCTTGCCGCCCTTGACCGTCTTGGAGACGCGGTTGATGTGGACGAGCTTCTCGATCAGTTCCTCGCCGCCGTCGTCGCTGCCGCCACGACGATCGTCGCGACGCCCGCCACGGTTGCCGTCACGGCCACCGCGATTGCCGCCAGGACCGCCGCCCGGGCCACCACGACCACGGCCGCCACGCGGACCGCGACCAGGGCCGCCCTGCGGGGCATCCATCGGCGCGCTCTCGACAGCAGCCTGGACTTCCGGCTGGTTGGTTTCGTCGGCCATTCTTAGAACTCCAATCCGGCTTCACGCGCGGCTTCCGCCAGCGCCTTGACGCGACCGTGGAACAGGAAGCCGCCGCGGTCGAACACGACCTGCGTCACGCCGGCCTTCTTGGCTGCTTCCGCAACGCGCTTGCCGACGGCGGATGCCGCTTCGACATTCGCGCCAGCGGTGCCGCGCACGTCCTTCTCCAACGTCGAGGCGGACGCGAGCGTCTTGCCTTCGGCATCGTCGATCACCTGGGCATAGATATGCTTGCCCGAGCGATGCACCGAAAGGCGCGGACGCTGGCCACCCCGCGCGCGGAGCGCGGTGCGATTGCGGCGGCGCCGCTTCTCGAACAGTGACATTCCCTTGGTCATTATTTCTTCTTCCCTTCCTTGCGGAAGATGAACTCGCCTTCGTACTTGATGCCCTTGCCCTTGTAAGGCTCGGGCTTACGCCAGCGGCGGATTTCAGCGGCGAGCTGGCCGACCTTCTGCTTGTCCGAGCCGGAGATCTCGACCGTCGTGTTGTCCGGGGTCTTGACTTCCAGACCCTCGGGCACGTCGATGTTGACGTCATGGCTGTAACCGAGCTTCAGGTTGAGCACCTTGCCCTTGGAGTCGGCGCGATAGCCAACGCCGGTGATCAGCAACTTCTTGGTGAAGCCGTCGCTGACGCCGGTCACCAGGTTCTGCACCAGCGTGCGCTGCATCCCCCAGAACGCGCGAGCGCGCTTGGTGTCGTTGGCCGGAACCACCGAGATGCCACCGTCTTCCAGCGTGTAGCTGATCTCTTCGCGCATATTGAGCGAAAGGCTGCCCTTGGGGCCCTTCACGCTCAGCACGCCGCCGTCGATCGAAGCGGTGACACCGCTCGGGATCGCGACCGGCTTTTTACCGATGCGGCTCATCAGAATACCTCCGCGAGCACTTCGCCACCGACATTCTGCTCACGCGCTTCCGCGTCCGACAGAACGCCACGGGGCGTCGAAACGATGGTGATGCCAAGGCCATTCATGACGCGCGGGAGTTCCTGCGAGCCGGAATAGACACGACGGCCGGGCTTCGAGACGCGCGCGACGTGCTTGATCGCCGGCTGGCCTTCGAAATATTTCAGCTCGATACGGATGCCCTTTGCGGGGCCCATCTCTTCTTCGCTGTAGCCGCGGATATAGCCTTCGCGCTGCAGCACGTCGAGCACGCGAGCGCGCAGCTTCGACGCGGGCGAAAGGACGGAGTCCTTGCGCGCACGCTGGCCGTTGCGGATGCGGGTGAGCATGTCACCCAGGGGATCGGTCAATGCCATCTCGTGATCCTTACCAGCTCGACTTCGTAACGCCGGGGATCAGGCCCTTGTTGGCCAGATCGCGCAGCTGAATACGGCAGAGGCGGAACTTGCGGTAATAAGCGCGCGGGCGCCCGGTCAGCTCGCAACGATTGCGGATGCGGGTCGGGTTACCGTTACGCGGAATTTCCGCCATCTTGAGGCGCGCGATCAGACGCTCGCCCTCATCGAGCGAGGCATCCTTCGCCTGCGCCTTCAGCTTCGCATAACGGCCGGCATATTTCTTCACCAGCAGCTTGCGACGCTCGTTCTTGTTAATCGAACTCAGTTTCGCCATCGACTTAAGCTCTCTTCCTGTCTTAGGAAATCAGCAGCTTACGCTGCCTTCTTCTCTTCGGTTTCGATCGGGAACGGGAAGCCGAACAGACGGAGCAGCTCGCGCGCCTCGTCGTCGGTCTTCGCGGTCGTTGCAACGATCACGTCCATGCCGCGCATCTGGTCGACCTGGTCATAGCTGATTTCCGGGAAAATCAGCTGCTCTTTCAGGCCACAGGCATAGTTGCCGCGCCCATCGAAGCTCTTCGGGTTCAGACCGCGAAAGTCACGCACGCGCGGGAGCGCGATGGTGATGAAGCGATCGAGGAACTCGTACATGCGCTCGCGGCGAAGGGTGACCTTCACGCCGATCGGCATGCCCTCGCGCAGCTTGAACTGCGCGATCGACTTCTTCGCCTTGGTGACGACAGGTTTCTGGCCGGCGATCAGCTGCATTTCGACAGCTGCTTTCTCGACCTTCTTCTTGTCCTGCGTCGCCTCGCCCACGCCCATGTTGAGGACGATCTTGTCGATCCTCGGCACTTCGAGCGCGTTCTTGTAGCCGAACTTCTCGGTCATCGCCTTGATGATCGTGTCGTCGTAAATGCCCTTCATCCGGGGCTTGTAGGTGGCATCAGCCATCGATTTTCTCCCCGGACTTGACCGCGACGCGGATCTTCTTGCCGTCCTTGGTCGTCTCGAAACGAACGCGGGTCGGCTTGCCGTCCGCGGTCACGTGCGCGACCTTGGAAATGTGCATCGGCGCTTCGGCGCGCTTCAGGCCACCCTGCGGGTCGCCCTGGGTCGGCTTGGTGTGGCGTATCGCGACGTTCACGCCCGAAACGACGACCTTGCCGTCCTTGGGCATGGCGCGGGTCACTTCACCGGTCTTGCCCTTGTCCTTGCCGGACAGGACGATGACCTTGTCGCCCTTCTTGATCTTTGCGGCACCCATCACAGCACCTCCGGCGCGAGCGAAATGATCTTCATGTGCTTCTTGCCACGCAGTTCGCGAACGACCGGGCCAAAGATACGGGTGCCGATCGGCTCCTCATTCTTGTTGACCAGCACCGCCGCGTTCGAATCGAAACGGATCACCGAACCGTCGGCGCGGCGAATGTCTTTGCGCGTGCGAACGATGACGGCGCGGTGCACGTCGCCCTTCTTCACGCGGCCGCGCGGCTGTGCTTCCTTGACGCTGACGACGATGATGTCGCCA
>JBAZXI010000016.1:43078-117757 GCA_041659925.1 Sphingomonas sp. | reverse complement strand
GATGGCTGCCGCGCGTGCCCGCCGCCAGCCGCGTCCCGCGCCGCCCCAGCGCGAAGCCGAGCGCTACGACGATGACGAGGTTCTCGAACTGAGCGAACTGGTTGCCGCCGAGTTGCCCGGCCAGCCGCGCGCCGCGCCCGAGTCGCGGCCCGAGCCGGTCGAACCGGCAGCGGCACCCGCACCTGCACCCGCCGCCCCGCAATCTTTGCTGTCGCCGCGCACCGCCGAGGCCACACGCGGCCCGCTCGATGCGCTGTCGCGGATGGTGGTGAAGCCGGAAGTGGCGGGCAGCGACACGCTCGAGGGGATGGTCCGCGAGATGATTCGCCCGATGTTGCGCGACTGGCTCGACGCCAACCTGCCGGCGATGGTCGAATCGATGGTCGCGCGCGAGATTTCACGGATCACCGGGCAGCCGCGCTGACGCCAGCCTGAAACGGGCGCCCGACATTTGCCGTGGCGCGCCTCATCTGCTTTATCGGCACCATGAAATATCTGCCATTTGCGAGCCTTCTCGCCATCGCCGTCGCGACCCCGGTTGCCGCGCGCCAACTCACCATCGAAGACGTCACGATGCTGTCGCGCGTGGGCGCACCGGCCGTTTCGGCCGATGGGCACTGGCTTGTCTGGCAGCAACGCGAGACCGACCTCGCCGCCGACAAGGGCCGATACGACCTGTGGCGTCTCGACCTGACGAAAAAGGCGGCAAAGCCCGAAAAACTGGCCGCGGAACCCGACGTCAACGAAACCGCGCCGCAATTCTCCGCCGATGGTGGGACGGTCTATTTCCAGTCCGACAAGGACGGTGACGATGCCGTGTGGGCAATCCCGGTTGCCGGCGGCGCGCCGCGCAAACTGACCAGCTTCCAGGGTGGCTTTGGCGGGTTCAAGGTCGCGCCGACCGGTGACAAGCTGCTGATCTGGGCCGATCGCCTGCCCGGTGCGCCGAGCCTCGCGCCGGCAATGGTCAAGAAGGCCGCCGATGCCGGCGAGGCGCGGACCTATGACAAAATGTTCGTGCGTCACTGGAGCGCATGGGCCGATGGCACCCACTCGCAACTGTTCGTGCTGCCGCTGAGCGCTGAAGGCGCGCCGGGCGATGGCGTGGCGATCGAGCATGGCCTGGACGGCGACACGCCGTCCAGGCCGTTCGGCGGCGGTGAGGAAGTGTCGTGGTCGGCTGACAGCAAGACGGTCTATTTCGCGCTGCGCGAGGCCGGCCGAATCGAGCCGCTATCGACCAATCTCGATATCTTCGCCGCGCCCGCGGATGGTTCGGCCGCGCCGACCAACCTGACGGTCGACAACAAGGGCATGGACAATCTGCCGACTGCCTCGCCCGACGGGCGCAGCCTCGCCTGGTTCGCGATGGCGCGCGCCGGTTACGAGGCCGATCGCCAGGTGCTGATGCTGCGCGATCTCGCCACCGGCAAGGTACGGGCGGTGACGGCGGACTGGGATCGCTCGGTCGGCTCGATCGCCTGGTCGCCCGATTCGAAACGCATCCTCGTCACCGCCGAGGACACGCAGGAAAATCCGATCTGGTCGGTCGATCCGGCGAGCGGCAAGGTCACCCGGCTGACCGGCGAGGGCAATGTCACCGCCGTGCTGCCGACTGCCGGCGGCGCGATCTTCGCGATGAACAGCCTGACCGCGCCTGACGATTTCTATCGGCTCGACGGCAAGAAAATCGCGCGGCTGACCTCGGTCAATGCCGAGAAGCTCGCCGGCATCGACATGCCGACCATCACCCGCTTCAGTTTCACCGGCGCCAATAGCGATACCGTGTGGGGCTATGTCGTGAAGCCGGCTGGGTCGACCGGCAAGGTGCCGATCGCCTTCATGGTCCATGGCGGCCCGCAGGGGTCGAGCAACAACAGCTGGTCCTATCGCTGGAACCCGGCGCTGTTCGCCGGCGCCGGTTACGGCCTGGTGGCGGTCGATTTCCACGGCTCGACCGGATACGGCCAGGCGTTCAGCGACGCGATCCGCAACAATTGGGGCGGCTGGCCGCTGGAGGATCTGCAAAAGGGCCTCAAGGCGGCGACCGACAAATTCGACTGGCTCGACGCCGACAATGCCTGCGCGCTCGGCGCGTCCTATGGCGGCTATATGATGAACTGGATCGAGGGCCAGTGGCCCGACCGCTTCAAGTGCATCGTCCAGCATGACGGCGTCTTCGACGCCCGCGCCATGGCTTATGAGACCGAGGAACTGTGGTTCGACGAGTGGGAACATGGCGGCAAAGCCTATTATGAGGACCCCGCCGCGTTCGAGAAATGGAACCCGGTCAACTATGTCCAGAACTGGAAGACCCCGATGCTGGTGATCACCGGCGAGAAGGACTTCCGCATTCCCTACACGCAAGGGCTCGCGGCGTTCACGGCGTTGCAGCGGCGCGGCATCCCGTCGCGGCTGCTGGTCAATCCGAACGAGAACCACTGGGTGCTCAAGCCGAAGAACAGCCGCCAATGGTATCATGAGGTGCTCGGCTGGATGGACAAATGGACGGGAGCGGGGGCCAAATAGGCCCAACCGTCATGCCGGACTTGTTCCGGCATCCGTCGTGCCGCGTACCCGCCAGCGTCTTATTTTGCGGAACAGTGGCACCCGGAGCAAGTCCGGGGTGACGGACGGGGGGCGTTCTGTCTAAAGGCGGGGCGCTATGACCGAACTCCCGAAGACCTTCGACCCCGCCGACATCGAATCCCGCTGGTACCAGCATTGGGAGAGCGAAGGCCTGTTCCGCCCCGACCGCCCCGGCGCCGAGCCGTGGACGATCGTCAACCCGCCGCCCAACGTCACCGGCTCGCTGCATATCGGCCATGCGCTCGACAACACGCTGCAGGACATCCTGACGCGCCATGCGCGCTTGAAGGGCAAGGACGCCTTGTGGGTGGTCGGCACCGACCATGCCGGCATCGCGACGCAGATGGTGGTCGAACGCCAGATGGCGCTCCATCAGCAGAAGCGCACCGATTTCACGCGCGACGAATTCATCGCCAAGGTGTGGGAATGGAAGGCCGAGAGCGGCGGCGAGATTACCCGCCAGCTCCGCCGGCTCGGCTGCTCGATGGACTGGGCGAACGAGCGTTTCACCATGGACCCCGGTTTCAGCCGCGCGGTCATCAAGGTGTTCGTCGCGCTCCACCAGCAGGGCCTGCTTTACCGCGACAAGCGGCTGGTCAACTGGGACCCGGGCCTTGGTACCGCGATCAGCGACCTCGAGGTCGAGACGCGCGAGATCAACGGCAAGTTCTGGCATCTGCGCTATCCGCTCGCCGACGGTTCAGGCCATATCGAGGTCGCGACGACGCGACCCGAGACGATGCTCGCCGACATGGCGGTGGCGGTGAACCCGGCCGACGAACGCTACACCGCGTTGATCGGCAAGAAGGTGCGCCTGCCGATTACCGGCCGCGAGATCCCGATCGTCGCCGACGACCATGCCGATCCCGAGCTTGGCTCGGGCGCGGTCAAGATCACGCCGGGGCACGACTTCAACGACTTCGAGGTCGGCAAGCGCGCGGGCATCAAGGCCGGCGACATGCTCAACATGCTCGATGCGAAGGCGCAGATCGCGCAGACCGCGGACGGGCTGGTCCCGGCTGACCTGATCGGCCTCGATCGCTTCGAAGCGCGCGACCGCATCGTCAAGCAGCTCGAAGAAGACGGCGCGCTGGTGCGGGTCGAGGATCGCGTGATCCAGACGCCGTATGGCGATCGTTCGGGCGTGGTGATCGAGCCCTGGCTCACCGACCAATGGTATGTCGACGCCGAGACCCTGGCAAAGGCACCGCTCGAGGCCGTGCGTTCGGACGCGATCAAGATCGTCCCCAAGAGCTGGGAGAAGACCTTCTTCAACTGGATGGAAAATATCCAGCCCTGGTGCGTGTCGCGGCAATTGTGGTGGGGGCATCGCATCCCGGCCTGGTATGCCGAGGATGGCCGCATCTTCGTCGCCGAAGATGAGGCCGGCGCGCAAGCGCAGGCGGGTGAGGGCGTTTCGTTGACGCAGGACTCCGATGTCCTCGACACCTGGTTCTCCTCCGCGCTGTGGCCGTTCGGCACGATGGGCTGGCCCGACGAGACCGACCCGACGCTCCACGGTCGCTACCCCAATGACGTGCTGATCTCCGGCTTCGACATCCTGTTCTTCTGGGACGCGCGGATGATGATGCAGGGCATGCACTTCATGAAGGACGTGCCGTTCCGCACGCTTTACCTGCACGGCCTGGTACGCGCCGCCGATGGCGCCAAGATGTCCAAGTCGAAGGGTAACACGGTCGACCCGCTCGGGCTGATCGACCAGTACGGCGCCGACGCGCTGCGCTTCTTCATGGCGGCGATGGAGAGCCAGGGCCGCGACATCAAGATGGATGAGAAGCGCGTCGAGGGATACCGCAACTTCGCCACCAAGCTGTGGAACGCCGCGCGTTTCTGCCAGGCCAATGGCATTGGCGCGAGCGACCGGCTCGAAGCGCCCGACGCGGCGCTCGCGGTCAACAAATGGATCATCGCCGAGACCATCGCGACGGTGCAGGCGGTTGACCTGGCTTTGGCCGACTACCGTTTCGATGGCGCCGCCAATGCGATCTACCAGTTCGTCTGGAGCCGCTTCTGCGACTGGTATCTCGAGCTGATCAAGCCGGTGTTCAGCGGCGAGGAACGCGGGTCGATCGACGACGAGAGCAAGAAGGTCGCGGGCTGGGTGCTCGACCAGATCCTCGTACTGCTCCACCCCTTCATGCCCTTCATCACCGAAGAACTGTGGCACGCGCTTGCCGATCCCGCCCACCCCCGCGAGAGCGACCTCATCGTCGCAAAATGGCCGATGGCCGATGCGCGCGCGATCGATCCGGCGGCGAGCAAGGAGATCGACTGGTTGATCCGGCTGGTCGGTGAGGTGCGCGGCGCACGCACCGAACTCAACGTGCCGCCGGGCGCACGCCTGACTGCCTATGTCCGCGACGCCGGCCCCGAGACGACCGCAAGGCTGGCCGCGCAGGGCGCCGTCATCGCGCGCCTCGCGCGAATCGATATCGCCGAGGGCGAGGCAAGCGGCGGTGCGCTGCAGGTGGTCGTCGACGAAGCGACCTTCGTCTTGCCGCTCGAAGGCGTGATCGACCTCGACGCCGAGCGCACCCGCCTGACCAAGGCGATCTCCGCGGCCGAGAAGGAGCGCGACGGGCTCGCCGGCCGGCTCAACAACCCGAGCTTCGTCGAACGCGCCAAGCCCGAGGCGGTCGACAAGGCGCGTGCCGATCATGCCGAAAAGGCGGCAGAGGCCGAGCGGCTGACGGCGGCGCTGGCGCGATTGGGCTGAGTCGGTCCTGAGGCTCGCTACCGACCAACTCTAACCGTCATGCCGGACTTGTTCCGGCATCCACTGCTCCGCGAATGCGCCGATCTTTACGTTTGCGGTACGGTGGACCCCGGAACAAGTCCGGGGTGACGTCGGGTTTTCGGGCTGGCGGCGGTTAAAGCCGGTCGCATTCGGCTCTTTCCGGGGCTAGGCGAAACAGCCCGGCTTGCCTATCGACACGCGCGAGCCGCCTCGGCGCGGCGCCGGTCCGCTCGGCCATGAAAGGAAGCTATGATGGCCCAGCCACCCAGGAACGGCAGGGACCTGACTGTCGGCCCGATCGGCACGACGTTGCTGACGTTCGCCTTGCCGACGCTCGCGTCCAACATCCTCCAGTCGCTCAACGGCTCGATCAACTCGATCTGGGTCGGGCGCTTTCTGGGGGAGGGCGCGCTCGCGGCGACCTCCAACGCCAACATCATCATGTTCCTGATGTTCAGCGCGGTGTTCGGCTTCGGCATGGCGGCGACGATCCTGGTCGGCCAGTCGATCGGTCGGCGCGACATCGAGGGTGCGCGGCGCGCCTTCGGTTCGGCGATCGGCATGGTGGTCGGTGGCGCGGTGCTGATTTCTATCCTCGGCTGGATCTTCGCGCCCAATATCCTCCGGTTGCTCGCCACGCCGGGCGACGCCCAGGCGCTGGCGCTGATTTATCTGCGCGTGATCTTCCTCGGCCTGCCGCTGTCTATGCTCGGCGTGCTGATCCAGATGGGGCTGCGCGGCGCGGGCGATTCGATCACGCCGATGTGGTTCATGGTCCTGAGCGTGATCATCGACAGCACGATGAACCCGCTGTTGATCGATGGCATCGGCCCGTTCCCGCGCATGGGCATTGCCGGTTCGGCGACCGCGACGCTGCTCGCGGCGACGATCTCGACGCTGGGACTCGTCATCTATGTCTATGCGCGCGACCTGCCGATCAGGCTGCGCGGGCATGAATTCAGATGGCTCGTCCCCGAGGCGGCGCTGGTGCGTACGATCGTTGCCAAGGGGCTGCCGATGGGCGCGCAGATGCTGGTCATGTCGACCGCCGGGCTGACGATGGTCGGTCTGGTCAACCGGCTCGGCGTCGATACCGCCGCCGCCTATGCCGTGTCGCAGCAACTGTGGACCTATATCCAGATGCCGGCGATGGCGATCGGCGTCGCGGTCAGCTCGATGGCGGCGCAGAATATCGGGGCGGGCCGGTGGGACCGGGTCGACGCGATCACGCGCGCCGGCATTCTCTACAACACGATCATCACGCTGGTGGTGATCGGCGCGATCATCCTGTTCGACCGCTCGGTAATGACCTTGTTCGTCGGCAGCGGCAGCCCGGCGATCCCGATCGCGCGGCACATCCAGCTGATCGCCAGCTGGACCTTCGTGATGTTCGGCGCGACGATGGTGCTCTTCTCCACCGTTCGCGCCAACGGCTCGACTGTCGCGCCGCTCGTCATCCTGATCATCTCGCTTTACCCGGTGCGTATCGGTATCGCGCTGGCCGGCCAGCCGGTGATCGGCCCCGATGCGCTGTGGTGGGCATTTCCGATCGGCTCGGCGGTGTCGCTCAGCCTCGCCGCCTTATTCTATCGTCACGGCAGCTGGCGCAGCCAGGTCCTCATCGTGCCGCCCGATCCGGACGATGGGCACGAGCACGCCCATGCCACCGGTGAACCCGCCGGGCGCTTGCAGCCGAGCGGCTAAACGAGCATTGAGCGCGACATGAGTCACTATCCCGCGCTCCGCCTGCGTCGCACCCGTGCCACCGCCTGGAGCCGCCGGCTCCATGCCGAAACCGTGCTGACCCCCGCCGACCTGATCTGGCCGCTGTTCATTGCCGAGGGGCAGGGGGTCGAGGAACCGATTGCCAGCCTGCCGGGCGTGTCGCGCTGGTCGGTCGATGGCATCGTCGCGCGGGCGAAGGAAGCGCGCGACGCGGGCATCGCCTGCATCGCGCTGTTTCCCAACACCCCGCACGCCCTGCGCAGCGACGGTGGCGAGGAGGCGCTCAATCCCGACAATCTCATGTGCCGCGCGATCAGGGCGCTCAAGGAGCACGTGCCTGAAGTCGGCGTGCTGACCGATGTCGCGCTCGATCCCTATACCGCGCATGGCCATGACGGGCTGCTCGACGCGCAGGGTTACGTCCTCAACGACAGCACGGCCGAGGTACTGGTCGGTCAGGCGCTGAACCAGGCCGCCGCCGGCGCCGACATCATCGCGCCGTCGGACATGATGGACGGGCGCGTCGGGCTGATCCGCGAGGCGCTGGAGGGCGCCGGGCATGTCAACGTCCAGATCATGTCCTACGCCGCCAAATATGCCAGCGCCTTTTACGGCCCGTTCCGCGATGCGGTCGGCTCGCGCGGGCTGCTCAAGGGCGACAAGAAGACCTATCAGATGGACTCGGCCAATGCCGAGGAGGCGCTGCGCGAGGTCGCGCTCGACCTCGCCGAAGGCGCCGACAGCGTGATGGTCAAGCCGGGCCTACCCTATCTCGACATCATCGTGCGCGTGAAGTCCGAGTTCGCGGTGCCGGTGTTCGCCTATCAGGTGTCGGGCGAATATGCGATGATCGAGGCGGCGGTCGCGGCCGGCGCCGCGGAGCGCGACCCCATGGTGCTCGAGACGCTGATGGCGTTCAAGCGCGCTGGCTGCTCGGGCGTGTTGAGCTATCATGCGCTGCATGCGGCGCGCCTGCTCGGCGGATGATCGCGACCGAACGCTTGATCCTGCGCCGCGACACCCCGGCCGACCATCCCGCGCTGCACGCGATGTGGGCCGATCCGCGCGTGATGGCCGATCTCGGCCCGGTCAAGTCGGCGGCGGACAGCGATGCCGCGCTCGCCAAGCACGCCTCCTATCATCCGCAGGGGCTCGGATTCTGGGTCGTCGAGCATCGTGCCGATGGCGCGGTGATGGGTTTTTGCGGGCTCAAGCCGGGCGCTCCCGACACGCCGATCGCCGGCGCGCTCGAAATCGGCTGGATGCTCGCCGTACCCTATTGGAAGCAGGGGTTCGCCAGCGAGGCCGCCGCAGCCAGCATGGCATGGGCGTGGGAGAATCGCGACGACGCGGCGATCGTCGCGATCACCTCGCGGCAGAACGCGAAAAGTCGCGGACTGATGCAGCGCCTCGGCATGACGCATGTCCCGCAACTCGATTTCGAGCACCCGCTATTCGCGCCGGGCGATCCGCTGCGTGACACCGTGACCTACCGGATCGCGCGGCCATGATCGACACCGAACGCCTGATCCTGCGCGGCTGGCGGGCGGCGGACATCGATCCATTCAACGCGATCTGTCGTGATCCCGCGGTGATGCGCTATCTCGGCCCGCCCGATAGTCGCGAACAGAGCGCGGCGGCAATCGAGCGGCAGAACGGCTTTCTCGCCAGCCTCGGTTATTGCTTCTGGGCGGTCGAGCGCCGCACCGATGGTGAATTGCTCGGTTTTTGCGGCATCAAGCCGGGTGCGGCCAACACGCCGATCGAACATGATGTCGAGATTGGCTGGCGCTTCGGCCATGCGCATTGGGGGCAAGGCTATGCCCGCGAGGCGGCGCTGGCGAGCCTGGCATGGGGCTGGGCGAACACGTCGGCACCGCGCATCTCGGCGATCACCGTGCAGGCCAACACGGCCAGTTGGGGCCTGATGGAGCGGATCGGCATGACCCGCGTCATCGGCGGCGATTTCGATCATCCACTCGCCGCGCCGCCGCTCAACCCGCATATTCTCTACCGGATCGATCGCCCGGAATGACGCGAACGCGGGGGGCGAGGCCGCTGTTTGTCGCGGCGGTACTGGCCAGTTCGTTCCTGCTCTTCCTGGTGCAGCCGATGATCGCCCGCATGGCACTGCCGCGACTCGGCGGCGCGCCGGCGGTGTGGAACTCGGCGATGCTGGTCTACCAGGCGCTGCTGCTCGCCGGCTACGGCTACGCCCATTGGCTGGGAAAGCTGTCGCCGCGCATGCAGGCGGCAACCCATCTCGCCGTCCTTGTCATGGCCGCGCTGTGGCTGCCGATCGGGCTCGTTGCGGCGACCCTTCCAGTCGATGCCGAGCCGGCCTTGTGGGTGCCGTGGCTGCTGTGCCTGTCGATCGGCCCGCTGTTCTTCGCCATTTCCGCCCAGGCGCCGCTGCTGCAGCGCTGGTTCAGTTTCGCCGCGCCGCAGGCCGACCCGTATCCGCTCTACGCGGCCTCGAATATCGGCAGCTTCGCCGGGCTGATCGCCTATCCGCTGCTGGTCGAGCCGCAACTGGCGCTCGCCGGGCAACGCTGGCTGTGGAGCATCGGCTACGGTGCCGTGGCATTGCTCGTCGCGGCCTGTGCGTGGCGCTTGCCGCGCGGTGCGGCGGGGGCGACGGTCACTCCTGCAACCAGCCCGCGCCCCGCGCCGCCGATGGTCGCACGCTGGATCGTCCTCGCGCTGGTGCCGTCGGGGCTGATGCTCGCCACCTCGACCTATATCACCACCGATATCGTCGCGATGCCGCTGCTATGGGTGATGCCGCTCGGGCTTTATCTGCTGAGCTTCTCGATCGCCTTTGCGGCAAATCGCCGCACGGCCGATGTGATCGCACGGATCACGCCGCTGGCGCTGTTGTTGATCGGCGGGCTGCTGGTCGGCAGTGGGCCGGGCTGGCCCTATTTCGATGCCGCGCTCGCGCTCGGTCTGCTGTTTCTCGTCTCGGTCACGCTGCACGGCGAGATGTACCGGCTGCGACCGGCAAGCGATCGGTTGACGGGTTTCTACCTCGCAATGTCGATCGGCGGCGTACTGGGTGGCGTGTTCGCCGCGCTCGTCGCACCGATCCTGTTCAACTGGACCTGGGAATATCCCATTCTGTTGCTCGCGGCGGGGATGCTGATGCCGCGCCGCTTCATGCTGCGCTGGAGCCGACGGCTCTGGGGGCGCCACCCCGGTCGACGATGGTCGCTCGTGCTCGCGACCGCGCTGCTCGTCGCGCTGCTGATCCTCGTCGTCGTCAACCTGCCCGGCGCCGGTGCCGAACGGCCCGGTGCGGTGCAGTTGCTGGTGCTGGCGGTGATGGTGCCGCTCGGCCTGGCGACGATCGGCTATCGCCCGGCCTTCGGCATTGCGTTGATCGGCGCGCTCATTGCCTTTGGCGGTTACCGTTCGCTGGTGCTGTCGATCCAGCCCGGTACGCGCACGCGAAGCTATTTCGGGGTCTATACCGTGCTGGGCGATGCGCAGGTCCGCCAGCTCGCCCATGGCACCACGGCACATGGCACCGAATTGTTCGGCACGCCGGCGCGCGAGCGCGAACCCACGGTCTATTATGTCCGCGGTACGGGGATCGGGCGGGCGATGCAGGCGCTGCCGGCGCTTTACGGACGAAATGCGCGCGTTGCGGTGGTCGGTCTCGGGGCGGGAACGCTGGCCTGCTATGCGCAGCCCGGGCAGCAATGGCGTTTCTATGAGATCGACCCGGCGATCGTGCGAATCGCGCGCGACACCGGGCAATTCCATTTCCTGCGCGATTGCCTGCCCGATGCGGGTATCGTGCTCGGCGACGCGCGAATCAGCCTCGCTGCGTCGCCGCCGGCGCAATTCGACCTGCTCGCGCTCGATGCCTTTTCGTCCGACTCGGTGCCGATGCACCTGATGACGCGCGAGGCCTTTGCCGGATATGCCCGCGTGCTCGCGCCGGATGGCTTGCTGCTGGTCCACATCTCCAATCGCTTTCTCGACCTCGAACCGGTCGTCGCGTCGGCGGCGGAGGGAGGAGGGTGGCACGCGATGCGGTTGCTCTATCAGCCGCGTCCGGGCGAAGGCGCCGCGGCGACTCGCTCCCTATGGGTCGCGCTGTCGCACGATCCCGGCAAGCTCGCAGCGTTGCGGACGCGCGACGCGACGTGGCAGCCGTTGCGGCACTATCCCGACTTCGCACCGTGGACGGACGATTATTCGACGATTCTGCCGCTGATCAAGGCGCTGCACTGAGGCACGCCGCAAAATTGCCGCGCGTCGCTCAGGCGGCGGGCAACATCGCCTGGATTGCGCCGATTCGCGCCGTTTCGGCATCGAGCGCGGCCTGCGCCGCGTCACGCAGTGCCGCGAGCCCGGGATAATCCGGCTCTCCCGCGGCCGCCCGGCCCATCGCCAGTTGCTCGATATCGGTTACCGTTCCCGACAGCGTGGCGCGATATCCGTCGAGCTCGGCAAGCATGACCTGCGCCGTGATCCATTTTTCGCCGCCGACCGCGTCGCCTTGGGCGAGTCGTGCCGCCGCCTCCGCACGATCGGCGGCGGGCGCGAACGCCTTGTCGGTATCGCTTAAGGTGGTGCGGAACGCTGCCAAGCGGGCGTCGGTTGCCGGATCCGGTTCGGCCACCGCCGGGGGCGCCGCCACCGGTTCCACCTCGCTGCGCGATTCGATCGAGCGCGGCAGCAGCGAGGGGTAGCGCGCCGTGTCCGGTGTGGCGCACCCGCCGATCAGCAGCGCGAAGCCGGCGAGGGGGAAAAGCTGTTTCATCGCGCCACCGTCTATTGTGCGCAGAAGATACAAGCAACGCACTTGCGCCCGTCGAATGTCGCCTCTATGGACCCACTTCCCAAGCGCCCGTAGCTCAGCTGGATAGAGCATCAGACTACGAATCTGAGGGTCGGACGTTCGAATCGTTCCGGGCGCACCAATATTCCAGATCGACCGATCGTCGCCGCGCCGTCACCATGACGACGCCGCGACGATCATGCCGGGCACGGTCGTCAGGCGGGCATTTCGTTCGCATCGACGTCGCGCCGCGATCGCCGCGCCACGCCGACGGTCACCGCCACATCCATCGTCACATTGCCGACCGTGCGGAACAGGTCGGGGATCGTCTCGACCGCGATCAACAGGCCGAGCGCCTCGATCGGCACGTGCATCGCGAGCGCGACCGGCGCGACCGAGGCGATATAGCTGATCGTTCCCGGCAGGCTGATCGACCCCATCGTGGTGATCGCCGCGGTGACGATACCGGCCGCGAGCGCGCCCGGCCCGATCGGCACGCCGAGCCAGTGCGCGATGTACAGCGCCACCGCGAGGTTCATCGCCGGGCTGGTCGCGCGGAAGATCGCTACCGCAATCGGCAGCGTGATCCCGGCGCTGGCGGGTGCCGCGCCCAGTTCCTCCGAGGCGTTGAGCATCGCGGGCAGCGACGCGAGTGAGGATTGCGTGCTGATCGCGACCGCCTGTGCCGGTGCGACGGCGCGCGCGAATCGCAATGGCGAGATCCGGCCATAGAGCATCGCAACGGGATAGCCGGCCAGCAGCACGATGAATCCGATCGACGAAACCAGGATGATGTAATGGATCAATGCGGCGAACACCGCCGCCGCCGCGGCGGCTCCGGTCTTTGCCGCAACGCCATAGGCCAGCGCGAAGATTCCGATCGGCGCCAGCTTGAGCACCCAGCCGATGATCACCAGCATCGCATCGGTGAACGACTGGAACAGATCGGTGAGCTGCTTGCGCGGCGCCGGCTCGAGCTGGGTGATAGCGAAGGCGAGGGCGAGGCTGAAGACCGTCAGCGGCAGGAACGCGTCGCTGGCCGCCGCCGAGATGACGTTGGACGGTACGATCGTGTCGAAGAAGTTGCTCAGCGTCGGTACGGTACCGACCGGCTCGGCGCCGGGGAGCGCCAGCCGCAAGGCATTCGACCATTTCTCGGGCAGCGGCCAGAGATCCAGCAGGATCGGCATGACCAGCGCCGACATGATCGTCGTGGTCCACAGGATCGCGACGAAGCTGATTACCGAGCGCAGCGCGATTCGCCCGGCGCGCGCGGCGTTGGCGGCGGCACCGACGCCGGTGACCAGTAGGCCCATGATCAGCGGAACGATCACCATTTGCAGACCGTGCAACCAGGCGAGGCCGATCGGCTGGGTCCAGCCCGTTGCGGCTACCGCCATGGTTGGATTGAACGCCGCCGCCACGATACCGACCAGCAAGCCGATCACGAGTGCCGACAGGATGCGGGTCGCCTGCGACAGGCGGTTCCACAACCAAATGAGCGGCGCGAATATCGCCCGCCTTGCCTGAGACAGCGGCGTCCACGGTACGAAGATCAGCGCCACAACGACCAGCGCCAGCAACATCCATATTGACTGCGACATGCATTCCCCCGCGTTACCGCGCCAAGCGACCGGGTATCGTCGCGAATGGCAAGCGGATTCTGCGCAATCTGGCGACGCGCGCCAGCCATTGTGCGGCGAGGTGCCATAGGGCTAGGTTATGGTCATGCTTTTTCCCCTCCTCGCGCTCGCCGCCGTCGTGCAACCCGTCGCGACCGCCCGTGTCACCTTCGATCGCCATCACGAGACATCCGCCCGCGCCACTGGCTGGGCGGACCTTGCCGCGCGGCGCAAGGCGAGCGTTGACGATCCGGTCCGCGTCGCGTCGATCTCGAAGCTCGTCGTGGCGATCGCGGTGATGCGACTCGTCGAGCAGCACCGGCTCGACCTCGATGCCGATGTCTCGCCCCAGCTCGGCTGGCCGCTGCGCAACCCGGCCTTTCCCGATACGCCCATCACCTTGCGCCTGCTGATGTCGCACCGGTCGAGCCTGACCGACGGTGTCGACTATGTCCTGCCGCTCGATGCCGACATGCGCCATGTGCTCGCCGACCCCAAAGCGTGGGACGCCGCGCACGCTCCCGGTGGCTGGTTCCACTACACCAACTTCAATTTCCCGGTGATCGCCGCGGTAATGGAGCGTGCCACCGGCGAGCGCTTCGACCGGCTGATGCAGCGCCTCGTGCTTGACCCGCTCAAGCTCGACGCCTGCTACAACTGGGCGAGCTGCTCGCCGGCGATCGCGGCGCGCGCGGTGGTGCTGTACCGCGACAATGTCGCCGTGCGCGATGACAACAAGGGCGCGATGCCGGCTTGTCCGGTTACCCCCGCCACCGATGGCAGTTGCGACCTGACGCGCTGGCAAGCGGGCATCAACGGCGCGATCTTCGCGCCGCAGGGCGGCTTGCGCATCTCGATGCGCGACCTGGCGAAGATCGGGCGCTTACTGCTCGGCGATGGCGCGGTCGACGGGGTCCGGTTGCTCACGCCCAAATCGGTCGCGCTGCTCGAAACGCCGTTGTGGACCTTCAACGGCGATGTCGGGGCTGGGGGAAATGGCGTGACCGATGATGGCTTCACCTGCAGCTATGGGCTGGCGGTGACCTTCCTCGCGACCAGGGCCGAGGGCTGTCGCGACGATCCATTCGGCGACGGCCGCCGCCGCATCGGGCATGCCGGGGAAGCCTATGGCCTGAGGTCGGGGCTGTGGATCGATCGCGCGCGCGGCACCGGCGTCGCCTATTTCGCCACCGACGTGCCGGCGCAGCCGCGTTCGGCGGATTCGGCCTATACGCCGGCCGAGGAAATGCTCGCGCGGGGTACGCAATGAACCTGCGCCACATCGAGATTTTTCATTCGGTCTACGTCAACGGCTCGGTCAGCGGCGCGGCGCGCGCGCTCAACATCTCGCAGCCCTCGGTATCGAAGACGCTGCGTCATGCCGAATCCCTGCTTGGCTTCCCGTTGTTCGAGCGAACCGCCGGGCGGCTCGTGCCGACCGAAGACGCGCATATCCTGTTTACCGAAGTCCGCGAGATCCAGGACCGCGTCTATGCCTTGCGCGAGGCGGGGCGCAACCTGCGGCGCGGCACCGGCGGCACGCTGCGCCTGTCGGCACTGCCGTCGCTCGCGCTCGACGCGTTGCCAACCGCCGTGTCGCGTTTTCTGCGCACGCACCACAACGTCAAGTTTGACCTCCAGACCGTCCATCACGACGATTTGCTGCGCAAGCTTTACGAGCGCGAGACCGATGTCGCGATCGCCTATGAGGTGCCGCCAGCCGCGCCGCTTGGCCATCGCTGGCTCGGCGAGGGTGAACTGGTGATGCTGTACCGCGAGCAGGATATGCCCGATGCGCCGCCGCGCGTGGAGCTCGAATGCCTGCGCGGCCAGCGCTTCATCACCGTCGCGGGCAGCGGACCGATCGGGCAATTGTTCACGCAGGAACTCGATCGCGTCGACCTCGAGCTCGATGAAGTGGTGACGGCGCGCACCTTCCATATCGCCGCGACTTTGGTGCGACAGGGTGTCGGCTTCACCGTGGTCGACAACTTCACGGCGCAGGCGACGCTCGTCCCGGGCATGGCGATGCGGCCCCTGAAGCCGCAGATTACCTTCGACGTCCACGCCATGTTCCTGCTCAACCGGCCACCGACCGCGCTGACGACCGAGTTCCTCAAGGCACTCGCCAAGGTGATCGACGCGCCGTGACACCATAAAGCGAGGCTATAGTTGCTCGCGCACTCACTATGCGCTGGCGTGACGGCGCGCGACTAGTGTCGCGCCAATGATCCCCGCGCCTTACCTCCTCTATCTCGGTAGCAGCACCGATTTCGTCGGCATCAAGACGTCGCGTGGGCTGGCGACCTTTCGCCCGCACGACTGCGTCGGCGAATTCCGCCACGACGACAGTTCGCTGACGCTCGGCCTGCCGCGCCTGACCATTGCCGAAGCGGCTGCCGCTGGCGCGAAGACGCTGATCCTCGGCATCGCCAATTCCGGCGGTACGATGGGTGCGGCGCTGGTTGACGACGCGGCCGCCGCGCTGGAAGCGGGAATGAACGTCGCGGCCGGGCTGCACCAGCGGCTGCGTGACGTCCCGCGTCTGGCGGGGCTGGCGCGGGAGCGCGGCCTGCAACTGTTCGACGTGCGCGATCCGCCGGCCGATTTGCCGGTCGGCACCGGCTATGCCCGCGCCGGGCACCGCCTGCTCACTGTCGGCACCGATTGCTCGGTCGGCAAGATGTACGCCTCGCTGGCGCTGGTCGAGGGGCTGCGCGCGCGCGGCATCGTCGCCGATTTCCGCGCCACCGGGCAGACCGGCATCCTCATCGCCGGCGGCGGCGTGCCGGTCGACGCGGTGGTCGCCGATTTCATTTCCGGCGCGATCGAGCAGCTCACACCGGCGCGCGACGACGATGGCTGGGACGTGATCGAAGGGCAGGGGTCGCTGTACCATCCCAGCTTCGCCGGCGTGTCGACGGGCCTGCTCCACGGTGCGCAGCCCGAGGCGCTGGTGATGTGCCACGACCCGGCGCGCGAGCATATGCGCGGCATTCCCGGTCGCATGCTTCCCAGCCTTTCCGAATGCCTTGCCGCCAACCTCCAGGTCGCGCGGCTGACCAGCCCCAACGTCCGGGCGGTGGGCATCTGCCTCAATGCCTCGGCGATGGAGCCCCATGCGGCGCGTCAGCTCTGTGCACAGATCGAGGCGCAGACGGGTTTGCCCTGCACCGACCCGATTGCGCTTGGCGTCGACGCCATCCTCGACGAACTGTTATGTTGCGAACCCTCAGCGTCCGACACGATCGCTTCGCGCTGACCCGCCCGTTCCGGATCGCGCGCGGCGAGAAGATCGCCGCCGACGTGATCACGGTGACGCTGGGCGAGGGCGGCGTGACGGGGCGCGGTGAAGGCGTACCCTATGCGCGCTATGACGAGAGTATCGACAGCGCGATCAACGCGATCGAGGCGATCCGGTCGGCGATCGAGGCTGGTGCCGATCGCACCGCGCTGGCACGCTTTCTCCCGCCGGGGGCCGCGCGCAATGCGCTCGATTGCGCGATGTGGGACCTCGAGGCGCGGCTCGCCGGTAGCGACGTCGCCACGCTGATCGGCGCTCCGCCACCGCCGCGGCTGGCCAGCGCGCTTACGGTGGTGATCGATACGCCGGAGGCGATGGCGGCGGCGGCGGCGGATATCGCCGACGCACCCGTCATCAAGGTCAAGGTCGACGCTACCGATCCGGCTACGCGGATTCGCGCGGTGCGCGCCGCCGCCCCCGATGCCGCGCTGATTATCGATCCCAATGAAAGCTGGAACGAGGCGCTGGTCATCGCCCTGCAGGACGTGCTGGTGGAAGCGCGGGTGGCGCTGCTCGAACAACCGGTGCCGGCGCATGACGATGCCTGGCTCGAGCATTTCACGCCGCGGGTGCCGATCTGCGCCGACGAATCGATCCATGTCGCGGCGGACCTGCCCCGGGTCGCGCGGCGCTATCAGATGGTCAACGTCAAGCTCGACAAGGCCGGCGGCCTGACCGCGGCGCTCGAACTGGCGCATGCCGCGCGCGAACGCGGCCTCGGTCTGATGACCGGCTGCATGGTCAGTTCGTCGCTGTCGATCGCTCCCGCGCTGCATGTCGCGCGGATGAGCGACTTCGTCGACCTTGACGGCCCGATCTGGCTGAAGGAGGACTATCCCGGCGGCGTGCGTGACGAGCACGGCTATCTGCTCCCGCCAGCACCAGGATTTTGGGGAACGTCATGCGGGTGATCGCGCGAATGCTGGCCGCGGCGGCGGTCGCCGGGTTGACGCTGGGCGCCAGCGCGGCACCCCGGCACGTCGATCTGCTGATCCACGGCGGCACGGTGTTCACCGGCTCGGATGCGCCCTTTACCGGCGACGTCGCGATCGACGGTGATCATATCGTCGCGGTCGGCCCGCATCTCGCACTGCCGGCGACACGGACGATCGACGCGCATGGCATGATCGTCGCGCCGGGCTTCATCGATCCGCACACCCATATGGGCAATGATCTGGCGTCGCCCGACCCGCAGCGCCGGTTGATCCCGATGTTCTTGATGCAGGGTGTGACCACCGCGTTCATCGGCAATGATGGCGGCGGCGCGATCGACGTGTCCAAGGTGCTCGATAGCGCGCGGACCAGGCCGGTCGGCATCAACTATGCGACCTACACCGGCTTCGGCTCGATCCGCTCGGCGGTGGTTGGCGAAGCGCGGCGCGATCCCACGCCCGAAGAATTGGCGCGGATGAAGGCGCTCGTCGCGCAGGCGATGTGCCAGGGCGCGCTCGGCTTCTCGACCGGCCTGTTCTACGCGCCGCAGAGCTTTTCGAAGACCGGTGAGGTCGTCGCGCTGTCGGCCGAGGCGGCCAGGTTCGGCGGCTATTATGACAGCCATATCCGTGACGAATCGAGCTACACCGTCGGGCTGATGGCAGCGATCGACGAGGCGATCGAGATCGCCCGCGACGCGCATATCCCGGTGCATATTTCGCACATCAAGGCGCTCGGCGTCGACGTGCAGGGCAAGGCGCCCGAGGTCATCGCGCGGATCGACGCCGCGCGGGCCGCCGGGCTCGACATCACCGCCAGCCAATATCCCTGGTCGGCGAGCGGTACCAGCCTCGTTGCCTCGCTGGTCCCGCTCTGGGCACAGGATGGCGGCCGTGCCGCGTTGCTCAAGCGCTTCGACGATCCAAGCCTCGCGGCAAGGCTGCGCGCCGATATCGTCGAGAATATGCGCAAGCGCGGTGGCGCCGACTCGCTGCTGATCGTCGAGGGAAAATATCGCAACCAGCGGCTCGACGCGGTGGCGAAGGCGATGGGTGTCGATCCCGTCGCGGCGGCGATCGCGGTCATCCGTATCGCCGATCCCGGCGTGGTGTCGTTCAACCAGAGCGAGGCCGACATTGCCGACTTCATGCGCCAGCCCTGGGTGATGACCGATTCCGACGCCTCGCCCGGCCATCCGCGCGTCTACGGCACCTTCGCCCGCAAATACGCCAAATATGTCGTCGCCGACCACGTTCTGACCTTGCGCGAGTTCATCGAGCGCAGCTCGTCGCTGACCGCCGACTGGTTCCATCTCGCCGGTCGTGGCCATCTTCGCGCCGGCGCCTTTGCCGATGTCGTGATATTCGATCCGAAGAGCTACGCATCGCGCGCGACCTATGAGGCGCCGACCCTCTACGCCGCCGGTGTCCGCACCGTGCTCGTCAATGGCGTGCTGGCGGTCGACAATGGCAAGCTCACTGGCCGCGCCGCCGGCCGTGCTCTGCCGCACGCGCCGACGCCGGGAGCCTGTCCGGCATGATCGCCGAAGGCCGGCGCGGCTGATGCGCCGCTGGTTCGCCATCCCGCTGTGGCAACGCGTGCTCGGCGCGCTCGTGCTTGGCCTCGTCTTCGCTCTGGTCTGGCCGGCCGCGACCCCCGCGGTCGCTTTCATGGGTGATCTGTTCGTCCGCGCGATCCGCATGCTGGTCGCGCCGATCGTATTGGTGACGATTGCCTCGGGCATCACCACGCTCGCTGATCCGCGTCGGCTCGGCGGTCTCGGCGGGCGCACCATCGGCCTGTTCGCGCTGACCACGGCGATCGCGGTGTCGGTCGGCATGATCGTCGCGGTGCTGCTCCATCCCGGTGTTGGCGCGCCGCTTGGCACCGCCGCGCCGCATCCCCTGGGCGCGCCCGTCACGCCCTACGACCAGCTGATCGGCATCATCCCGCTCAACATCGTCGACGCGTTGGCCAAGGGCGACATGCTCGCGCTGATCTTCGTCGCGATCCTGCTCGGCGTCGGCACCGTCGTGGCGGGGGAACCGGCCAGGCCCTTCGCGGTCCTGCTCCAGGCCACCTCCGCCATGCTGCTCAAGGTCGTCGCGATCGTCATGGAGGCGACGCCGTTCGGCGTGTTCGCGCTGATCGCCAATGCCGTGGCGGCGAATGGCGCGGCGGTGTTCGTCCATGTCGGCTGGCTTGCCCTCGCGGTGGTACTAGGCTCGTTGATCCAGATCGTCGTCGTGCACAGCCTCCTGCTGCGCTTCGTCGCGCGCCTGCCGCTGCTGCCTTTCTTCCACGGCATCGTCGATGCGCTGGCGGTTGGTTTCTCGACCGCGTCGAGTTCGGCGACCCTGCCGGTCGCGATGCGCGTTGCCGGTGACAATCTCGGCATCGACCGCCCGGTCTATTCCACCGTGCTGCCGCTCGGCGCCAGCATCGGCAAGGATGGCACGGCGATGTATGTCGGGCTGCTCGCGATGTTCGCGTTGCAGGCGTTCGGCACGCCGCTGACACCGCAGGTCTACGCCACGGTGCTGCTGACCGGCGCGCTTGCCGCCTTCGGCACCGCGCCGGTGCCGTCGGCCTCGCTGTTCATGCTCGCCGCCGTGCTGTCGGCGGTCGGCATTCCGCCCGAGCAGACCGCGCTCGTCGTCGGCTTCGTGCTGCCGTTCGACCGGTTGCTCGACATGACGCGCACCGTGCCGAGCGTCAGCGCCAACCTCGTCGTCGCGACGACGGTTGCGCGGCTGGAGGGCGAACTCGACGAGGCCCGCTACAGGTCGCTCGATGATGCGTGAGATGGGTTTCGAAGGGGCGATCGATGATTATCGCCGCGAAGGCTATGCGATCGTGCGCGATTTCTTCTCATATGACGAGGTCGTGACGATCGGCGCGGCGATCGACCAGATCCATGCCGAAGGCGTCGCGCATGGTCGCAGCTTCCGCCACGGCAATCTGTTCTACAATGTCGGTCCGGATACGACGGGCGCGCCGACCGTGCGCATGGCGCAGTGGCCCTCCTACCATCAGCCGGTGCTCAATGCCGTGCGGCTCGACCCGCGCTTCGCCGCGCTGCTCGCCCCGTTGCTCGGCGGCGACGTGAAGCAGATCATCAACCAGTTGCACTGGAAGACGCCGGGCGCGGTCGGTGATTTCGCCTGGCACCAGGATTCGCGCTTCCGCCGCCCGGCCGAGGCCTATCGCAATCTCGGCAGCTCCTATGTCCAGACCGGGGTCGCGATCGACCCGCACAATCCGGCTTCGGGCGGCATGCGCTTCATTCCGCGGAGTCACCTGCGCGGTGCCCTGCGGTTCGATACCTCGCAAGAGGTGCTCGGCAATGCGATGAGCGATGCCGGGCTCGAGGCGGCCGGTCTGGCGCCCGACAGCGCGATCGACCTCGATCTCGCGCCGGGCGATCTTGCGCTGTGGAACCCCTATCTCGTCCACGGCTCGGGCATCAACCAAGCGACGCACCGCCGCCGCTTCTACATCAACGGCTATGTCCGCGCCGCCGATTGCGACCGCGGCGAATGGGCGTTCCGCGATGGCGAGCCGGTGCCGCTCGGCGACGAGCCCGCGCTGGTCCATTACGAGGCGCTACGCGAGCGCGGCGAGCCGCATTACGTCTAGCGCTGCTCGGCGGACCGCACGGGCGCCTTGTAACGTCCGCCACCATTCGGGCGATGCCCGGAAGGATTGGCATTCGATCAACTGTCCGGTGGCGCGCGCGCGACGCTGAACGCAACGGGCCGAACGGACGGATTGCTGCCGGGCTGCTTCTCCGAGCGCTTCCCGTCGCCCGGCCAGGCGCGGCGATGTTTGCCTTGACCGGTGCGCCGGCATCGCCAATTTGCGGCGCACAGGCTGGAACCGGCCGATCAATTAAGCAGATGCAGGGTTAATGACGCAGGCTCCACACACACCGTTGCTCGACACGGTTCACGCGCCCGCCGACCTTCGCAAGCTCAACGCGGACCAGCTGCGCCAGCTGGCGGACGAGCTTCGCGCCGAGACGATTTCGGCGGTCGGGACGACGGGCGGGCACCTTGGTTCGGGGTTGGGCGTGGTCGAGCTGACCACGGCGATTCACTATGTTTTCGACACGCCCAACGACCGGCTGGTGTGGGATGTCGGGCACCAATGCTATCCGCACAAGATATTGACCGGCAGGCGGGACCGGATCCGCACGCTGCGCATGGGCGGGGGGCTGTCTGGCTTCACCAAGCGCAGCGAGAGCGAGTACGATCCGTTCGGTGCGGCGCACAGCTCGACCTCGATCTCGGCGGCGCTGGGCTTTGCGGTGGCCAACAAGCTGGCGGGGACACCGGGCAAGGGTATCGCGGTGATCGGCGACGGCGCGATGTCGGCGGGCATGGCCTATGAGGCGATGAACAATGCCGAGCAGGCCGGCAACCGGCTGGTGGTGATCCTCAACGACAATGACATGTCGATCGCGCCGCCGGTCGGGGGGTTGAGCGCCTATCTGGCACGGCTGATCTCGTCGTCGGAATATCTCGGCCTCAGGAGTTTCGCGAGCAAGATCACGCGGCGCATCTCGAGCCGGATGCACAAGGCGGCGTCCAAGGCGGAGGAATATGCCCGCGGCATGGCGACCGGAGGGACCTTCTTCGAGGAGCTCGGCTTCTATTATGTCGGGCCGATCGATGGGCATAATCTCGACCATCTCATCCCGGTCTTGGAAAATGTCCGCGATGCCGAGGAAGGGCCGATCCTCGTCCATGTCGTGACCAAGAAGGGCAAGGGGTACGGCCCGGCCGAGGCGGCGGCGGACAAATATCACGGCGTGCAGAAGTTCGACGTGATCACCGGTACCCAGGCCAAGGCGCCGCCGGGGCCGCCGCAGTACCAGAATGTGTTCGGCGCGCAGCTGGTGAAAGAGGCGGCGGGCGACCCGAGGATCTGCGCGATCACCGCGGCGATGCCGTCGGGCACCGGGCTCGACGCGTTCAGCAAGGCGTATCCCGATCGCTTCTTCGACGTCGGCATTGCCGAACAGCATGCCGTGACGTTCGCGGCCGGGCTGGCGGCGCAGGGCATGCGGCCATTCTGCGCGATCTACTCGACCTTCCTGCAGCGCGCCTATGACCAGGTGGTGCACGATGTCGCGATCCAGAACCTGCCGGTCAGGTTCGCGATCGACCGTGCCGGCCTCGTCGGTGCGGATGGCGCGACGCATGCCGGCAGCTTCGACGTGACCTATCTCGCGACGCTCCCGAACTTCGTGGTGATGGCGGCGGCCGACGAGGCCGAACTGGTCCACATGACGCACACCGCGGCGCTCCACGATACCGGACCGATCGCGCTGCGCTACCCGCGCGGCAACGGCACGGGGGTAGAGCTTCCCGCCACCGCGCAGCGGCTCGAGATCGGCAAGGGCCGGATCGTGCGCGAGGGCCACAAGGTCGCGATCATGTCGCTCGGCACGCGGCTCGCCGAGGCGCTCAAGGCGGCCGAGATCCTCGAGGCCAAGGGTCTGTCGACGACGGTCGCCGACCTCAGGTTCGCCAAGCCGCTCGACGAGGCGCTGATCCGCAAGCTGCTGACCAGCCACGAGGTCGCGGTGACGATCGAGGAAGGCTCGGTCGGCGGGCTCGGCGCACATGTGCTGACGCTGGCCAGCGACACCGGGCTGATCGACGGCGGGCTCAAGCTGCGCACCATGCGCCTGCCCGACACCTTCCAGGACCAGGACAAGCCCGAGCTGCAATATGCCGAGGCCGGGCTCGATGCCGACGCCATCGTCGATACCGTCCTCAAGGCACTGCGCCACAATAGTGCCGTTCTTGCGGTCGAAGAAGCGCGGGCTTGAACGAAGGAAGATGCTCATGAAACGCGCGCTGCTCGCGCTCTCGTCGCTCGCGGTCATTGGCGCGGCGCCCGCGCCGGGGGTGCTGCAGATCGATGTCAGCAATGTGCGCGGCCACACCGGGACCGTCCATGTCGACATCTGCACCCAGGCGCAGTTCCTCAAGGATTGTCCGCGCTCGGCCGACGCGCCGGCGGTGGTCGGAGTGACGCGCGTCACGGTCAACGGCCTTCCACCGGGCCGCTATGCCGCGCAGGTGTTTTACGACGAGAATGGCAACCACAAGGTCGATCGCGCGCTGTTCGGCATTCCCAAGGAGGGCGTCGGCTTCTCGAACGACGCCAAGATCCGTTTTTCGCCACCGAAATGGGCGGAGGCGATGTTCGACTATGAAGGCGGCCCGCAGACGATCAGGCTGAGATTACGCTATTTCATTGGCCCGGACGCGCCGCGTTAAGCCGATGATCGCGCATTATATTCTCCGCATCGTGGCGCTCGGCGTGCGCCGCCCCGTGATCATCGCGTTGCTGTGTCTCGCCCTGGTGGCGGGCGCGGTGACGTTCGCGGCGGGGCATTTCGCGATGTCGACCGACACGGCGACGTTGATCTCGCCCGACGTCGACTGGCGCCGCAACGAAAAGGCGGTCGAGACGGCCTTTCCACAGCTGACCGACGCGGTGCTGGTGATCGTCGATGGCAAGACACCTGAACTGGCCGAAGATGCCACGATCCGCCTGACCCAGCGGCTGGCCGCCGATACGGCGCATTTCCGGCGCGTTCGTCGTCCCGATGGTGGCGCGTTTTTCGATCGCGAGGGACTGTTGTTCGGCTCCCCGGCCGAGGTGAAGGCAACCACGGCGTCGCTCATCAAGGCGCAACCGCTGCTCGGTCCGCTGGCGAGCGACCCGTCGTTGCGCGGCGTGGCGACGGCGATCGCGACCATGCTGACCGGTGTGAAGAATGGCTCGACCACGCTCGCGCGGATCGACGCACCGATGCGTGCCATGCACACCAGCATCGACCGGTCGCTCGCGGGCCAGTCGGCCTGGTTCTCGTGGCAAAACCCGTTCGCGCAATCGGGCTCCACCGCGCCGCCGCTGCGCCGCCTGATCCTCGTCCAGCCGAAGCTCGATTATGGTTCGCTCGAACCCGGCGACGTCGCGGTATCGGCGATCGCCGACCATGCCGCGGCGCTCGGGCTCGATGCCGCGCATGGCGTCAGCGTACGCGCGACGGGGGAAGTGCCGCTCGCTGACGAGGAGTTCGCGACGCTGCAGGAGAATATCGGCTTTGTCGGCCTCGTCATGGCGGCGATGATGCTGTTGACGCTGTGGCTCGCGACACGGTCGGCGAAGATCGTCGCGGCAATCGTCGTGACGATCGTCGCCGGCCTGGCGTTGACCACGGCGATCGGGTTGTTCGCGGTCGGCACGCTCAACCTCATCTCGGTCGCGTTCATTCCGCTGTTCGTCGGGCTCGGTGTCGATTTCGGCATCCAGATCAGCGTACGCTTCAATGCCGAGCGTCGCGCCGGCGCCGCGGTCGGCGTCGCGCTCGAACATGCGGCGGTGGCGCTGGTCGCCCCGCTGACGCTGGCGGCGGGGGCGGTGTTTCTCGGTTTCGGCGCGTTTCTGCCGACCGACTATATCGGCATCGCGGAGCTCGGTATCATTGCCGGGCTCGGCATGGTCATCGCCCTGCTGCTCAGCGTCAGCCTGCTGCCCGCCTTGCTCGCGATGCTCAAGCCCGGCGTGCCCGCCGCCGAGGTCGGGTTCAGCGCCGCCGCACCGGTCGATCGCTGGCTCGCCCGGCATCGCCGCACCGTCCTCTGGGCCTTCGCCTTGTCGATGCTGGCGAGCATCGCGCTGCTGCCCTTCGTGCGCTTCGATTTCAACCCGCTGCACCTGCGCAGCCCTGACGGCCCGGCGATGAAGGCACTGGCGGATCTGATGCATGATCCGCTGCGCACGCCCAATACGATCAACCTGCTGGCGAAAAGCCCGGCCGAGGCCGCGACGCTGACGGCAAAGCTGGCAAAGCTGCCTGAGGTGGCGGAAGCGGTATCGATCGACAGCTTCGTGCCCGCCGATCAGCCGGAAAAGCTCGCGGCGATCGAGGATGCCGGGTTGCTGCTCGATACGACGATCAATCCGTTCGACATCACCCCGCCACCGAGCGATGCCGAGACCATTGCCGCGCTGCGGGACACTGCGGCACAGTTGCGCGGCGTCGGCGGCGCACAGGGCGGGCAGGGTGCGCGCGATGCGCTGGCGCTCGCCCAAACCTTCGATCGACTGGCCGCCGCAACGCCCGCGAAGCGCGCGCGCGCCGCCGCGATGCTCGTCACGCCGCTGAACATCATGCTCGATCAGGTGCGCGCATCGCTTCAGGCCGGGGCCGTGACGCGCGATACGCTACCGCCCGAGATCGCCGGCGACTGGCTCGCCAGCGACGGGCGTGCCCTGGTGCAGGTCTTCCCGCGTGGCGACAGCAACGACAACCGCGTCCTCGCGCGCTTCACCGAGGCGGTGCGCGGCTTGGCACCGGCCGCAAGCGGCCTCCCGGTCGCGACCCAGGAGGCGGCGAAGACGGTTGCCTGGGCGTTCGTCGAGGCCGGGCTGCTCGCGCTGGCACTGGTCAGCCTGTTGCTCTTCATCGTGCTGCGCGACGCGCGTGAGGTGGCGTTCACGCTGGCGCCGGTCGTGCTGTCGGGCTTTCTCACGCTCGGCACCTGCGTGCTGATCGGTCAGCCGATCAATTTCGCCAACATCATCGCGTTTCCGCTGCTGTTCGGGGTCGGCGTCGCCTTTCACATCTATTTCGTGATGGCGTGGCGCGAGGGAGCGACCAACCTGCTCCAGTCGAGCCTGGCGCGCGCCGTGCTGTTCAGCGCGCTCGCGACGGGCAGCGCGTTCGGCAGCCTGTGGCTGTCGCAGCATCCCGGCACGGCGAGCATGGGCAAGATCCTGATGATCTCGCTCGCCTGGACGTTGGTCTGCGCATTGATCTTCGAGCCGGCGCTGCTCGGCCCGCCGCGCGGGCGCGCCGACGCTAGGGCTTAGGCGGCGGCGCCGTCTCCGTCGGATTGCTCGGTGGATCGGAAATGTCCGGTGCCGGCGGCGTGGTCGGTGCCGCAACGGGTGCGGCATCGGCCGGGGCCGGGGGCATCGTCTCGGTCGCCGGCGCGGCCGCCGGATCGGCTGCGGTGGGCTCGCTCGTCGTGGTTTCCGGTGTGGCTGGCGGCGAGGTGCTGGTATCGGGGTCGATCAGCGGATCGTCGAGCCGCGGCGTCGCGACGCCGTGGCGGATCATGTCGATCTCGGCCGCGCGGTCCTGCAGATAGACCGAGCGCAGCGAAGCGTAGCGATCGGCGGCACCCGCATAAAGTGCCTTGAGGTCGGCATCGGATTCGACGCGCAGGTCGATCCCCGTCACCACGCCGCGTGTCAGGGTATATTCCCGGCGCGAGAACGGATCGCCGATCGCGACCGGCAACAGCGCGTCGTCGGCGGTGCCACCGAGCAAGTCGCGCAAATTGGTCGGGCCGATCAGCGGAATGAACAGATAGGGGCCCGGGCCGACACCATAACGGCCAAGCGTGTCGCCAAAGCCGTTCGGGTGGTGCGGCAGATCGGCCTTCTTCGCGACGTCGAGCACGCCGCCAATACCGACGGTCGAGTTGATCGCGAAGCGCGCGAAGGTGCGGACCGCGCGCTTGGGCTTTAGCTGCAGCACGTCGTTGACGAACACCACCGGCTCGTCGAGATTCGAGAAGACATGCCTGATGCCGGTGCGCACCGGCTTGGGGATGATCGCCTTGTAGATCCTGGAAATCGGCCGGAACAGGATCCGGTCGAAGAAATTGTGGATCGAGAACAGCTTGCGGTTGGCACCTTCGAGCGGATCGCCCGGGGTGTGGTGACGGACACGCTTTGTCGGCGTGGCGGCGGGCGGCGGCGTTGTCGTCGCCGCGGGCTCGGTGACGATCGTCGGCGGTGTGGCGGTCTGCGCCAATGCGACGCCTGGCGACAACAGCAGTGCCGTCGTCGCGAGCCAGCCATGGCGCAGCACTCGCGCGGCGTGCGGCGCGATCAGTGTGCGGCCTTTTCGGAAAGCGCATTGAGGTGGGCGATCAGTGCCTTCGCGCCGCCGGTCGAAAGGATGTGCGCGAAGTCAGAGCGTCGCGTCGCCAGTTGGCTGATAGAATTCTGATAGAAAACGTCGATGATCCGCCAGCTGCCGTCCGTCTGGCGCAGCCGATAAGCGAGGTTCACCGGCTTTTCGTGCGGCGATTTCAACGTCGTCTTTACCAGCCGGTCGGTGCCGCGCACCTCCACCTTGGGGTCGATGGTGAAGCTCTCGCCCGACCACCCGTCGAAATTATCGGCATATTGCGCGATGGTCATGCGGCGGAACGCCGCCGTGAGCGCGGTCTGGTCGGTCGCCGAAAAGCTCGTCCATCCCGGTCCGATTGACAGCCGGGTCATCAGCGGCAGGTCGAACACCTGGTCGATGACCGGCGAAATGCGCGCGGTGCGGCCGGCAAAGCCCAACGCCTTGCCGCCCTTCATGATCGCCAGCAAACCCTCGTCGAGCGACTGGATCGGCGCGACGCCGGCCTCCTGCGCCTGCACCGCGACGGGTGTCGCCACTGCCATCAGAAAGGCGCCCGCCAAAAGTCGGGACGAAAGGCTCATAACTTGCTCCACCAGGTTCGTTTACCAGTTATAGGGTCTCGCCTTCGCTGGTGCCAGCCCGTGCCGGCAAAGGGCGATGACGTGCTCACCGGAAGAGCTGCCGCGGCAACATCGGATCGACCGCTTTTTTTTGTGTCGGACTGGCGTTATCACGCTCGGTTCGTACCGGAATGATTCATCCTTGCCGGGGGGCGGGACGTTGGGAGCCGGGTTGAAAGGACACCATCCTTGCAAGTGATCCTCGCCAAGCCACGCGGATTTTGCGCCGGCGTCGTCCGCGCGATCGAGATCGTCGAGCGCGCACTCGAGAAATACGGTGCCCCGATCTATGTTCGCCACGAGATCGTGCACAATCGCCATGTCGTCGACACGTTGCGCCGCAAGGGTGCCGTGTTCGTCGAGGAACTGGCCGACGTGCCGCCGGGCGCGATGACGGTGTTCAGCGCGCATGGCGTGGCGCGCAGCGTCGAGGAGGAGGCGAAGGCGCGGGGTCTTCCCGTGCTCGACGCGACCTGCCCGCTGGTCACCAAGGTACATCTCCAGGGGCGCCGCTATGCTGCCACCGGCCGCACGCTGGTGATGATCGGCCATGCCGGCCATGCCGAGGTCGACGGCACACGCGGCCAGGTCGGTGTGCCGATCCATCTCGTCGAATCGGTCGATGACGTCGCCGCGCTCGATCTGCCGCGCGAAACGCCGGTGGCCTATATCACCCAGACCACGCTGAGCGTCGACGACACGCGCGAGACGATCGAGGCGCTGAAGGCACGTTTCGACGATGTACTCGGTCCCGACGTGTCGGAGATCTGCTACGCCACGCAGAATCGCCAGACCGCCGTCCGCGACCTGTGCCGCGTGGTACAGGTGCTGCTGGTGGTGGGCTCGGAGAACAGCTCCAATTCCAGCCGCCTGCGCGAAATCGGCGTGGCGCAGGGTCTGCCGAGCTACCTTGTCGCCGATGGCAGCGCGATCGACCCCGCCTGGTTCGAGGGTGTCGTTGCGGTTGGCCTGACGGCGGGCGCCTCGGCACCGGACGAACTGGTCGACAGCGTCATCGCCGCGCTGCGCCGGATTGCACCGGTCGTGGTGTCGGAACTCGATGGTGTCGAGGAAAGGCTGGAGTTTGCCCTGCCACGCGAGCTAAGAGACGTCCCCCCGCAGCAGGCGCACATTGCCGCGCGCGTTGCCGCGAACTAGGAAAAATTCATGGGCCTTCCGCTTTCTCCGCTGCTCCGGATCGGCAGCTACACCGTCCGCCAGCATCTCAAGGGCGGCAAATATCCGCTCGTGCTGATGCTCGAGCCGCTGTTGCGCTGCAATCTCGCCTGCCCGGGCTGCGGCAAGATCGATTATCCCGACGCGATCCTCAACCAGCGCCTGTCCTATGACCAGTGCATGGAGGCGATCGACGAGTGCGGCGCGCCGGCGGTGTCGATCGCCGGCGGCGAGCCGCTGTTGCACCGCGACATGCCGCAGATCGTCAAGGGCTACATCGCCAAGAAGAAGTTCGTCATCCTGTGCACCAACGCGCTGCTGATGAAGAAAAAGATCGACGATTATGCCCCATCGCCCTTCTTCACCTGGTCGATCCATCTCGACGGCGACAAGGGCATGCACGACCATGCCGTCGATCAGGACGGCACCTATGAGGTCGCGATCGAGGCGATCCAGCTGGCCAAGGCCAAGGGCTTCCGCGTCCAGGTCAATTGCACCGTGTTCGACGGCGCCAGCCCCGAGCGGCTCGCCAGCTATTTCGACACGATGAAGGAACTCGGCGTCGAGATCACCATCTCGCCGGGCTATGCCTATGAGCGCGCCGCCGATCAGGAGCATTTCCTCAACCGCCAGAAGACCCGCCAGTTCTTCCGCGACGTGTTCAAGCGCGGCGATGGCGGCAAGGCGTGGAACTTCACCAACTCGCCGCTGTTCCTCGACTTCCTCGCCGGCAACCAGACCTATGAATGCACGCCATGGTCGATGCCGCTGCGCACCGTATTCGGCTGGCAAAAGCCCTGCTACCTCGTCGGCGAAGGCTATGTGGCGAGCTTCAAGGAGCTGATGGAAGGCACCGAGTGGGATCAATATGGCGTCGGCAAATATGAGAAATGCGCCGACTGCATGGTCCATTGCGGCTTCGAGGGCACGGCGGCGACCGATTCGATCCGCCACCCGCTCAAGATGTTCGGCATCGGCCGCAAGGGCATTCGCACCGAGGGGCCGATGGCACCCGATATCGACCTGACGCATCAGCGCCCGGCCGAGCATGTCCATTCAAGCCATGTCGAGCGCGAGCTGGCCAAGATCAAGGCTGCCAATCCCGCCGCGACCAAGCACGTCGTAAAGGCGGCCTAAGGCGGCAAAGGCGAGCCCGGCGTTACGCCCCGTCGTAATCAGCGCCGGGAGCTGCGTCGGCCGCCGCGCCAGCGAGGCGAGCACCGCGCCGAGCGCGACGCTGCCGTTGGGCTTCATGCCGACCAGCGCGGCGGGCGGCAGCGCCTGATCGGCGGCGTCGGAGATGGTCCTGATAATAGCGAAGGGCAAGCCATGCCGCGCGGCGACCCGCGCCGCGATATGCGATTCCATATCGACCGCAATGGCGCCAGTGCGGGCGAAAAGGTCGCGCTTTTCGGCGACGCTGGCGATGATGGCGTCGGCGCCGAGAATTGCGCCGACGGTCGCTTCGGGCAGTTGGCTGGCGAGCCACGCCAAAAATACCTCCCCGGCACGGGGAGGGGGACCAGCGAAGCTGGTGGAGGGGGATTGCCCTGCGCGGAGCGCTTGCGGCTGACCACCACTACTCGCTTCGCGAGCGGTCCCCCTCCCCGTGTCGGGGAGGGGTTGGTGGAGCCTGCCGATAACGACGTCCCCAGCCTTCAGCGTCGGATCCAGCGCCCCCGCCAACCCGCTCGACAGCACCGCCGTCGCCCCCGCAGCCGCCGCCTCGAGCGCGCCCTCCAGCCGAGCCGCGTCGCCGCCGCCAGCCACCACCGTCAGCCCCGGCCGCGCGATGATCCGAGCTTCGCGTTGCAAGCCGCACGCGACGAGGATCGTCACATCCCGAACGCCACATGCGCGGCGTTGGAGCGCTTGAGATTGCGGTAACGCGCCACCGCCCAGAGCGGGAAATAGGCCGGATAGCCGTGATAGCGCAGGTAGAAGACGCGCGGGAATCCGCCGCCGGTATAATGTTCCTGCCCCCACAGCCCGTCGTCCCGCTGCGTCGCCATCAGGTAACGCACGCCGCGCTCGACCGCGGGGTGGTCGACCTCGCCCGCCGCCATCAGCCCGAGCAGCGCCCAGCCGGTCTGCGAGGCGGTCGACGGGGCAGGGGTGTAGCCCTTGTAGGCGAGGTCGTAACTGTCGCAGTCCTCACCCCAGCCGCCATCGGGGTTCTGCGTCGCGATCAGCCAGCCGGCGCCCTTGCGCACCACCGGCGCCTCCGGGTCGACCCCGGCTGCGTTGAGCGCGCACAGCGCCGACCAGGTGCCGTAGATATAATTCACACCCCAGCGCCCGAACCAGCTGCCGTCGGCTGCCTGCTCCTTTTCGAGATAGCCCAAAGCGGCCTTCATCGCCGGCGTGTCGGTCTCGCCGAGCTGCGCCAGCATCGAAATGCAGCGCGCGCTGACATCGGCGGTCGGCGGGTCGAGCAGCGCGCCATGGTCGGCAAACGGGATGTTGTTGAGATAATGATAGCTGTTGTCGGCGTCGAACGCGCCCCAGCCGCCGTCGCGGCTTTGCAGCCCGACGGTCCATTCCCGCCCGCGCGCGATCGCCTCGTCATAGTCCGCGCCGGTCTTGGCGCGTGCACGGTCCATCGCCATCACCACCACGGCGGTGTCGTCGAGATCGGGATAATGCGCGTTATTGTACTGGAAAGCCCAGCCGCCGGGCCGCACGCCGGGTTTCTCCTCGGCCCAGTCGCCCTTTACGTCGAGCACCTGGAGCGGCTTGAGCCACGCCAGCGCCGCCGCCGCGCGCCGCTCATTGTCGTCGCCGCTGGCCTCCATCATCGCGTGCGCGGCGAGCGCGGTGTCCCACACCGGCGAGACGCAGGGCTGGCAATAGGCCTCGTCCTCACCGACCACGAGCAGCTTCTCGACCGAGGTCCGCGCGATCGCGCGGTGCGGATGGTCGGGGGCATAGCCGAGGCAGTCGAACATCATCACGCTGTTGGCCATCGCCGGGTAGATCGCGCCGAGCCCGTCCTCGCCGTTGAGCCGCTCGGTGACGAAATTGACGCACGCCTGGATCGCGCGCTGCCGCGTGCCGCGCGGCCAGAGCGGCTCGACCAGCTTGAGCACCCGGTCGAGCCCGTTGAAGAACATCGTCCAGCCGCGCTTGGTGTCGGCCGCCTTGCTGACCAGTCGCGCCTGCTTGCCGATATAGAGCTCGTCGACCTTCACGCCGCTCTCGTTGCGCGCGACGGGCTTCAGCGCGGCGAGTACTAGTAAGGGTACGATCACCGTGCGCGCCCAGTAGGACATCTTCGACAGATGCACCGGGAACCAGCGTGGCAGCAGGATCAGTTCGACCGGCAATGTCGGCACGACGCCCCATGGTCCGGCGGCGAACAGCGCGAGCTGGATCCTGGTGAAGACGTTGACCGCCTCGGCACCGCCGGCGGCATGGATCGCGGCGCGCGCCCGCGCCATGTGCGGCGCGTCGACATCGTCGCCGATCATCTTCAGCGCATAATAGGCCTTCACCGTTGCGCTGACGTCGAACGCTCCGCCGTGGAACAGCGGCCAGCCGCCATGGTCGGCCTGGATACGGCGCAGATAATTGCCGATCTTCGCTTCGATCACCGTATCGCGCGGTTCGCCGAGATAATGGCGCAGCAGGACATATTCGGCCGGGATCGTCGCATCGGCCTCGAGCTCGAACACCCAATGGCCATCGTCGCGCTGGCGTGAGGCGAGCGCAGCGGCGGCGCGGGCGGCGCTCGCATCGGCGGCGCTGACGATATCGATCGGTGGTTCGAGCAGGGTTGCCATGGCGCCAGACTATACGCGCGCGATTGCCGAGGCCAAGCGCGCAGCAACCTCGCCCGAGCGCAGCGCGCCCTCGATCGTCGCCGGAAGGCCGGTCCGCGTCCAGTCGCCGGCGAGGAACAGGTTGTCCCAGCGCGTCGTCGCCGGCGGCCGCTTCGCGTCCTGTGCCGGCGTTGCGGCAAAGGTCGCGCGCTTCTCCTTGACGATCTGCCACGCCGGCAGCGCCGCCGGCAGGCCGTGTACCGCGGCGATATCGGCCCAGAACGCTCGCGCCAGCTCTTCACGGTCGCGATCGACGAGATGGTCGGCGGCGCTGACCGTCACCGACAGCCGGTCGGCAAAGGCGAATATCCACTCCGCCGTCCCGCCGATCACCCCGAGCATCGCCGGTGTGCCGGTCGGCGGCGTGAAGGCGAAGTGCGCGTTGACGATCGCGCGGAATTCGTCGGGCACGGTCAGCGCTGGCACCAGCGTCGCCGCGACCCAGGGCGGAACCGCCAGGATGACGGGCTCATCGGCGCCGACCGCCACCGGCCCGTCGCCGAAATCGAGCGTCGCGAGCCTTTTGCCGTCGAAGGTCAGCCCGCGCAGCCTCTGCCCCAGCGTCACGCTTGCCCCCGTCCGCGCCAGCCATGCGAGCGCGGGGTCGACGAATGCCGCCGCCAATGTCGGCTCGGCGATTCGCGGCCGCATCGTTGCGCCGCCGCGCCCGAGCGATTCGCGCAGCACCGCCGCCGTCAGGCGCGCCGATCCCTCCGCCGGCGCGGTATTGAGCGCGGCGAGCAGGACCGGCTCGATCAGCCGCGTCCACACCCGCCCGGTCGGTTCGATGCGATCGGCGACCGTCTCGCCCGCCCCGCCGCCCATCAGCGGCGCGAGGCGCAGATAATCGGCCAGCCGCGTCCCCGGCACGCGCCGCCCCGGCGCCAGCACCCACCATGGCAGCCGCCCGTCATTGGGCCGAAACGACCAGCGCTCGCTGCTAGTCCGGTCGACAAAGGCGAAATCGGCACTGTCGGGCCCGCTCAGCCGCTCCGATGCGCCGATCGTCGCGAGATAGGAAGCGACCGCGCGGTTGCCCGACAGCACGAGATGGTTGCCATTGTCGATCGTCCGCCCGAGCTGCGGATCATGATAGCTGCGGCAGCGCCCGCCGGCCTGCGCCGCGCTGTCGACCAGCGCCACCGCAAAGCCCGCCTTGCCCAGCGCGACGGCGGCGGACAGCCCGGCCATCCCCGCGCCGATCACCCATGCGCGCCGGCTCAACGCAGCAGCCACAACCGCAGCACGGTGAAGATCAGCCCGGCCTTGTTGACCTTGATCCGGGCACGCGGCGGCGCCCAGCCGACCGCCTCGGTGCGGTGGAGAACCTTGGCGTAAGCGGCTTCCATCAGCCGCGGCGCGATCAGGTGGCCCGCCGGCCGTTGTCGCAGGATCGCGCCCGCCGCGCGATAATGCTCGTGCGCTATCGCCGCGAGCGGCCGGCACGCCGCATCGATGCCCGGATCGTTGATCACCGCGAGCGGCGTGGTCAGCTCGATCCCGGCGGCGACGATATGCTCGCGCGCGAGATAGACCCGCCCGATCCCGGCATCCTCGTCGAGGTCGCGCAGGATGTTGGTCAGCTGCAATGCACGGCCGAGGTGGAAGGCGAGCTCGATCCCGATATCGCGCTGCATGCCGAAGATCCGTACCGACAGCCGCCCGACCGCCGAGGCGACCCGGTCGCAATAGAGATCGAGCGTGGCGAGCGGGGGCCAGCGGATGTCCTCCGCCACGTCCATCGCCATGCCGTCGATCACCGCCATGAAATCGGCCATGTCGAGGTCGAAACGCCTGACCGCCTCGGCGACCAGCGCCGCCCGACCCGGATCGCCGCCGGCATAGAGCGCGGCGATATCCGTGCGCCACGCCTCCAGCTCGGCGGCGCGCGCCGGGCGCTCGCCCACCTCGTCGTCGGCAATGTCGTCGACCGCGCGGCAAAAGGCGTAGATCGCATACATCGCCTCGCGTTCGGCCTTGGGCAGCACGCGCATCCCGGCATAGAAGGAGCTGCCCGAGACCTGTGCCTGGAGCGATGCGGGGGTGGCTTTCGGATTCATCGCCCCACCAGTCGCCCAACCATGGCGAGCGACGCAAGCCCCAGCGCCTCGACCGGGCGGTGGTGGACGCGCTCCGCCAGCGGATCGCGCACCTTGAGCCGCCGCGTCAGGCTCACCGCGAGCCGGTGGATCACCGCCACCTCCAGCGCCAGCCGCCGGTCGCGTATCCCGCTCGCGAAGCCGCGCGATTGCGCGAGCAACGTCTCGGTCAGCCCGGCCAGTTCGACGATCGTCGCGCGCAGCCCTGCGCTCGCCGCCGGCGCGGCGAGATCCTCGACCGTCGCGCCATGTGCGGCGAGCATGTCGAGCGGCAGATAGACGCGGTCGATCGTGCGATAATCCTTCGCGCAATCCTGCAGATGGTTGATCACCTGCAACGCGGCGCACAGCGCGTCGGACGCCGGCCACAGCGCTTCGGATTCGCCATGCACGTCGAGCACATAGCGCCCGACCGGCATCGCCGAATAACGACAATAATCGAGCAGGTCGGCCCAGTCGGCGCAGCGATTGATTCGGCAATCGCGCTCGAACGCGGTCAGCAGGTCGAGCCCGTGGCGTGGCGAAAGCCCGCGTTCAGCGAGCGTCTCGCGCAGCGCCAGCGCGGTGTCGCTGCCGTCGCTGAGGCCGGCCAGTGTCGACCGCATCTCGCCGAGCAGCGCCAGCCGCTCGGCGCTGCTCGCGCTGCCATTGTCGGCGACATCGTCGGCCGCGCGCGCGAAGCGGTAGAAGGCCATCACCGGCGCGCGATGTTCGCGCTTGAGGATCACCGAGGCGACCGGGAAATTCTCGTCGCGATGCCCCTTGCCCGAGGCGAGATCGATCGCGGCCTCGCTCACCGCGTCGCCGCCTGGGCCCGGCCCTTCCACATTCCGCCACGTCCCCGATGGTGCTGCCACGCCGATAGCAAGGTGCATCCGGCGTAGAAAGCGGCGATTCCGGGCAGCGACATGCCCCAGCCCCAGGGCCGGCGATAGAAGGAAAGCATCGGCTGGAACGACAGCGCCATCAGCACCCAGGCCGCGCCGCCCAGCCATTGCGGCCAGCCATGGCACAGCAAGGTCAGCGCGGGCGGCGCACCATAAACGAGCGCGAGCCCGACCAGCGTCCCGAGCAGCATCAGCGGATTGTAGTTGAGCTGCGCATAGGCCGAGCGCGAGATCATCGCCGCGACGCTGCCCAGCGTTTCGTACGGCCTTACACTGCGCGAGCGCTCGGTCAGGCCGAGCCAGATCGGTCCCTGGCGCTTGAGCGCCGCGCCGAGCGCGCAATCGTCGATCAGCGCGGTACGGATCGCCGCGATCCCACCGGCCGCGGCGAGTGCCTCGCGCCGCACCAGCATGCACCCGCCCGCCGCCGCGCCGACGCCGTCCGGCCGGTTCACCCAGCGGAACGGATACAGTATCTGGAAGAAGAACACGAAAGCCGGGATCAGCCCGCGCTCGGCCATGCTCTCGCAGCGCAGCTTGGCCATCAGCGACACCATCGCCAGCCCGCGCGCCTCGGCCCGGGCGACGAGGCTGGTCAGCGTGTCGGGGTTATGCGCGATGTCGGCATCGGTCAGCCAGAGATAGCGCGCGGCGTCGCCGGCGCGTTCGACGCCCTGCGACACCGCCCACAATTTGCCGGTCCAGCCCGGCGCGAGCGGCGCGCCGCGCATCACCTCCAATACAAGCCCCTCCCCTTCAGGGGAGGGGTTGGGGTGGGGGCCATCCACGCTCGCGCTGGTCTCGATGAGATTGAGACGCCCCACCCCCAGCCCCTCCCCTGAAGGGGAGGGGCGAGAGGAAACACGAAGCGCCCGCGCAATTTCCGCCGTCCCATCGCTGCTCGAATCATCAACCAGAATGACCCGAAAGCGCCCGCGATAATCCTGCGCCAGCAAGCTCCCGATCGACTCCGCGATCACCTCGGCCTCGTCGCGCGCCGGCACCACCGCGACCACCTCGGGCCACTGCTCGGGCAGCGGCGGCACGTCGCGCGTGTCGCGCTCGCGCGCCAGCCAGAAGCCGCCGCGCGCGAAGATCAGCACCAGCCAGATCGCCAGCGTCACCCCGCCGATGATGGTCAGGATCATGCGATCTTCCCTGCCGCGCGGAACCACGCGATCGCATCGCGCAGCGCTTCTTCATAAGGCCGCGCGCGATAGCCCAGCTCGGCCTCGGCCCTGGCGCTGGTGAAATACATATTGTGTGCCGCCATGCGCAGCCCGTCGAGCGTCAGGAACGGTTCGCGTCCCGTCACCCGCGCCAGTTGCTCATTGGCCCAGGCGAGCGGAAACAGCGGCCCGCGCGGCAGGCTGATCGTCGGCGCCTTGCGCCCGACCAGCCCGGCGATCGTAGCCAACATCTCGCGCAGGCTGACATCCTGCCCGCCGAGAATATAGCGCTCGCCGATCCGCCCGCGCTGCAACGCCAGCACATGCCCCTCGGCGACGTCATCGACATGGACGAGGTTGAGCCCGCTATCGACGAACGCCGGCATCCGCCCCGACGCCGCTTCGATCACGATCCGCCCGGTCGGCGTCGGCCGCACGTCGCGCGGGCCGATCGGGGTCGAGGGCAGCACCAGCACCGCTGGCAAGCCGTCCCGCGCCACCGCGTCGATCACCATCCGCTCCGCCTCGACCTTGCTGCGCTTGTACGCGCCGACCGCCTGTTCGGGCGTCGCGGTGCGCGCCTCGTCGGCCGGGGCGTGGTCGTCGGGGCGCAGCGTCGCGACGCTGCTGGTATAGACCATGCGCTCGACCCCGGCGGCGAGCGCCGCCGCGACGATGTTGCGCGTACCGGCGCGGTTGTTGCGCACGATCTCCTCGGGGTCGGCCGCCCAGATGCGATAATCGGCCGCGACATGCATCACCGCCGACACGCCCGCCATCGCGCGATCGAGCGAGGCGCGGTCGAGCAGGTCGCCGGTGACGATCTCGGCGTCGAGGTCCGCGACATTGCCGCGCGGGCTCGACGCGCGGACCATCGCCCGCACGCGGTAGCCATGCCGCAGCAGCGCGCGCGCCACCGCCGCGCCGACAAAGCCCGAGGCGCCGGTGAGCAGGACAGGGGCGGGGGGTGCGGTCAGGTTGGGCTCCGTATGGCGCGATCGCTCATATCAACGGGATGGAATCGCCCATGCCGTTCGTGCCGCGCTTGTCGGGCCGCAGGCGGCCACAGGTCAACCACCGTTCTTTTTTGCGCCCTTCACCGTCGGGCGTCGGGCCTGGCGAGCAAGTCGCGGAGCAGGCCGATATGGGCCTCGGGCAGCGCCTCGCGCTCATCCGCCGAAAGCTCGCCCCAATGCATCACCACCCAGCGGTCGAGCGTCTCGATCAGCCCCATCGCGGATTCGATCAGCAGCAAATCCGGCAGGTCGGTGCGCACCAAGCCGAGCGCCTGGCCCTTGCGGATGATGATCCCGACCCAGTTCCGTGCCGCCTGGAACAGCCGGCCGGCCGCCGCGCCGCGCTTCGGGTCGCCGCGCAGCCCGTAGAACATCGCGCCGAACTGCACGAGCCAGCCATTTCCACCGACAAAGGCGATCGCCTTGCCATAGCGGTCCTCGAAGTCGCTCCAAAAGGTCTCGGCGGTCAGCTCCTCCGGGTCGAAATGGCCGACATGCTTGAACAGGATCGCCATCGAGCGTTCGACCAGCGTGACGAACAGGTCGGCCTTGTCGTCGAAATAATAATAGAGCGAACTCTTGCTCATCCCCGAACGCTCGAGAATGCGGTTGAGCGACGCGCCGTCGAAGCCCTTGGCGGCGAATTCCTCCGCCGCGGCCTCGAACAGCACGCGCTGCTTTTCGGGGGCGAGATTCTCAAATCGGTTGCGGCTCATGAACGGCTTTCCATCGGCTTGTCGCGAACCATGTACCATGGTGTGGACTAGCGGTCCATAGCATGGTAAGGCGCGCTCGATTCATCGTTCGAAGGAGGACGCACGGGCCATGACCACCGCGACCCGCCACATGATTCCACGCGCACCCGCCCCGCTCATGGTGTGCCTCGTCGCGCTGCTCCTCGCGTTGCCGCAAGCCGCCCGCGCTGCCGACCCCACCGCGCTGGTGCGTGCCGCGTTCGACAATTGGCGCGCGAAGAGTTCGCAGGTTGATGTCACGATGACCGTCCACCGCCCCGATTGGGAGCGCAGCATGACGATGAAGGCCTGGACCCGCGGCGACGCTGATGGGCTGGTCCGGTTCGTCCTCCCGGCGAGAGACGCGGGCAACGCCACGCTGATGAAGGGCAATGACAGCTGGGTGTTCAACCCCAGGCTCAACCGGGTGATCAAGTTGCCGGGCAGCATGCTGTCGCAAAGCTGGATGGGCTCCGACTTCTCCTACGACGACCTGGTGAAGTCGGACGAACTGCTGACCGATTACCGCCACGCGATCGTCGGCCAGGCGACGCAGGGCGGCCACACGATCTACACGATCGACGCGACCCCCAAGCCGGGCGCGCCGGTCGTCTGGGGCAAGCTGCGGGTGAAGGTGCGCGACGATGGGGTGATGCTCGGCGAGACATTCTACGATCAGGACATGAAGCCGGTGCGGGCGATGACGACCGACAAGGTCGGCATGCTCGGCGGCCGCCTCTATCCGGTCGTCATGACGATGCGGCCCGCCGGAGAAAGCGGCAAGTGGACGCGGATCGAGACCATCGCGGGCCGTTTCGACCTCGCAGTGCCGGACTATGTCTTTACCCTCTCCAATCTGCGCAATCCCCGGGGCTGAGCGGCGTGCTCGCGGCGCTCGCCTGGCGGAACATCTGGCGCCAGCCCTGGCGAACCGCGCTGAGCCTTACGTCGATCGCGCTTGCCGGGGCGATCACGATCTTCATCCTCTCGCTCCAGCTCGGCGTCTACGGCACGATGAAGGAGAATGTCCTTCGCCTCGTCGATGGCTTCGCGCAGGTACAGCCGCCGGGCTATGCGCTCGATCCCGATCTGCGGAAGACGATCGCCGGTCCCGCCGCGCTGATGCGCCGCCTCGAGGCGCTGCCGCAGGTCACCGCCACCGCGCCCCGCGCGACGAGCTATGCGATTCTTTCGAACGGCCCGCGCAGCTACGGCGCGGCGGTGGTCGGCATCGACCCGGCGCGCGAACCCGCCGTTTCGACCCTCGGCGCGACGGTGTCGCGGGGGCGCTATCTCGAACCGGGCGATGACGATGCGGCGGTGATCGGCGCGGGGCTCGCCCGCAATCTCAAGCTCGCGCCGGGCGGCCAGCTTACCTTGCTCGGCGAAGCGGCCGACGGCTCGATCGCGGCCGATGTCCTGACCGTGAAGGGCATCTTCGCGACCGGCACGCCCGAGCTCGATCGCCAGCTGGTCGAAATGCCGCTGGCACGCTTCCAGGACGATTTCGCGCTTTATGGCGCGGTCAACACGGTCGCCATCTCCGGCAAGCACCTTTCCGCGATCCAGTCGGCCCGACCCGGGATCGCGGCAATCGCGCGCGAACGGAAACTGGTATTGCGCGACTGGGGCCAGCTCGAGCCGGCGCTGAACGACGCGATCCTGCTCGACATGAGTTTTTCGAGCCTGCTCTATGTCAGCCTGATCGTCATCGTCGTCTTCATCATCCTCAACACCCTGTTGATGAGCGTGCTCGAACGGACGCGTGAATTCGGCATGCTGCTCGCGCTCGGGATGCGGCCCGGCCAGATCGGCCGGATGCTGTGGCTCGAACTGCTGATCCTCGCCGCTGCCGGCAGTGCGATCGGCGTTTCATTGGGCGGCACGCTCGTCTTCTGGCTCTCCGCGCATGGCGTGGCGTTCGCCGGCGCCGAGGCGCTGTTCCATCAGTGGCACATGCCGTCGCGGCTGTTCCCGGAGCTTTCGCCGCTCAGCCTGCTCGGCGGGCCGCTGGCGATCGCCGGGTCGATCGCGCTTTCCGGCATCGTTCCCTATCGGCACATTCTCCGGCTCCGGCCGATCGACGCGATGAGGGCGGCATGATCGCCCGGTTGCGTCTGCTGTTGCCGCTCGCCTGGCGCAATCTCTGGCGCAATCCGCGGCGCACGCTGATCACCCTGCTGGTGGTGAGCGTCGGCTTGTGGTCGATCCTCGTCTTCTCCGTGCTGCTCCAGGCCTGGTCGCTTTCGAGCCGCGATACGACGATCCGACTGATGACGGGCGAAGGCCAGATCCATGCGGCCGGCTATCTTGACGACCCGACCGCCACGCACGCGATGGCGCCGCCGTCCGGTGGCCTCGCCAGGCTGCTCGCCTCGCCCGCGGTCCCGGCCCACGCGTCGCGCGTCCGGGTGAATGCCATCGTGCGCAGCGAATACAAGACGCTGCCGGTCACGCTGGCCGGCGTCGATCCCGGGGCCGAACGAGCTGTGTCGGACATTCCCGGCCATCTCGCGCAAGGGCGTTATCTTGCCGGCCCCGGCGATGGCGGCATCGTGCTGGGGCGCGATCTTGCCCGGCGTCTCAAGACGCGCGTTGGCAAGCGGGTGGTGGTGATGGCGCAGGATGTGCAGGGGCGGCTGGCCGAACGGGCGTTCCCGGTGACGGGTCTCTACGCCGCCAGCGAGGAGGCCGAGGACGAGTTTGCCTTCACCGGCATCGCCACCGTCCAGCGCCTGACGGGCCTTGGCGACCGGATTACCGAAATCGCCTTCGACGCCGGCGGCGACGCGGCGCTCCCCGGCCTCCTCGCCAGGCTCAGGGCCGCCGCGCCCGGCCTGGACGTCCAGAGCTGGCGGACGCTCGCCCCCTTGTCCTACGCGGTCAGCACGTTTTTCAACGAATTCATCATGATGTGGCTGTGGATGATGTTCGCGCTGATGGCGATCGGGATCGTCAACACACAATTGATGGCGGTGTTCGAACGGATGCGTGAATTCGCGCTGCTGCGCGCGCTCGGCATGCGGCCGGGGTTGGTGCTGGCGGAATTGGCACTCGAATCCACGCTGTTGATCGGGATCGGCGTCGTGCTCGGCGTCGTCCTGGCGATCCTCACCACGCTTCCCTTCGCCGGCGGTCTCAATCTCGGCTTCCTCGGGCGCGGCGCCGAGGCGCTGGGCGCGGGGCGGATTCTCCACCCCAGGATCGATCCGGGCGATTTCGCGCTCTACAGCGCGATCGTCTGGGTGGCGGGTATTGCCACCGCGCTCTGGCCCGCCTGGCGCGGCTCGCGGGTGAGCCCGGTCGAAGCCATGATCCGTGCCTGAAGGAGGATGAGACCCGCATGACCCGACCCGACACGCCGATCGTTGCCGCCCGTGGCGTCACGCGTACCTATCGCCAGGGCCAGATCGAGGTTCCGGCGCTGCGCGGCGTCGATCTCGATATCGCGCGCGGCGACTTCGCCTCGATCGCGGGCCCCTCCGGCTCGGGCAAGACGACCTTCCTCAACATCGTCGGCGGGCTCGACCGGCCCGATGCCGGCCAGGTCACGATCGAGGGCGAGGAGATCACCGCGCTCGACGACAATGCGCTGGCCGATCTCAGGCTGCGCAAGATCGGCTTTGTCTTCCAGGACTATAACCTCATCCCGGTGCTCTCGGCGGCCGAGAATGTCGCGTTCATCCTCCAGTTGATGGGGGTAGGGGAGGAGGAGCGCCGCCAACGCGCGCGGAGCCTTCTCGCGCAGGTCGGGCTCGAGGGCCTCGAAGACCGGCGCCCGGCGCGCCTCTCCGGCGGGCAGCAGCAACGCGTCGCGGTCGCCCGCGCGCTGATCAGCCATCCCGCGATCGTGCTCGCCGACGAGCCCACCGCCAATCTCGACACGCATACCGCGAACGGGCTGATCGACCTGATGAGCGACCTCAACGAGAAGCTCGGCATCACGTTTCTGATGACCACCCACGATGCGCGGGTGATCGACCGCACGCGGCGGCACATCGTGCTGGCCGACGGCAAGATCGCTTCCGACGAGCCGAGCCTGGTCCAGGCCGGTTGAGATGCGCGCCGGCCCGGTCTTCCTTGGTATCGCCCTGCTCATCGCGGCCCCGGCGCGGGCCGAGCCGGTGCATGGTCGGGCACAGCTTCAGGGCGTGGTGGCGGTCGATCGCGCCGATAGCGTCGCCGCATCGCTCGACGCGAAGAGTCGTGGCGATGCGCTTGGCGATTTCCGGCTGACATGGTCCCCGCATGCGGGGAAGTGGAGCTTCGACGTCGCCTATGAGGTCAGCTTCGACGCGGGAGATACGCCGCGGCTGACACGGGCCGAGGCCACGCTGCTGCCCCCGGCGCCGCCGGCGAGCTGGCTCGATCTCACCGACCGCATTGCCGACGGCAAGCATTTCACGGCGACCCAGCGGATCGACCGGCTCTCCGTCACCTATACCTCGGACCATCTCGTGCTGCGCGCCGGAAGGCAGGCACTGAGCTGGGGCGCCGGGCTGGTGTTTCATCCGATGGACCTGCTGGATCCCTTCTCGCCCGACGCGACTGACACCGAATACAAGCCGGGCGCCGACATGCTCTATGCGCAATATCTGCTCAACGACGGGTCGGACCTGCAAGCCGTGATCGTGCCGCGCCCGGCGCGTTCCGGCGGGCCGCTGCAACGCGATGCCAGCTCTTTCGCGCTTCATGGCCGCACCAGCCTCGGCCGGATCGACGCCACCGCGCTTCTCGCGCGCGACCATGGCGACGTCACCGCGGGCCTCGGCCTCGCCGGCCCGTTCGGCCGGGCGAACTGGAGCGCCGAGCTCGTGCCTACCTTCGTGCGCAATGGCGGCAGCTATGTCTCGCTGCTCGCCAATGTCTCGAACGCGGGAAGGTTGTGGGGGCGCGACGTCAGCTATTTTGCCGAATATTACCACAATGGTTTCGGTTCGGGCGGCGGCCGCCACACGCTCGCCGAACTGCCCGCGCCGCTCGTCGACCGCATTCGGCGCGGCCAGCTGTTCGATAGCGGGCGCGACTATCTTGCGCTCGGCGCGCAGTTTCAATGGACCCCGCTGCTGCAGCTCAGCCCGACCGCGATTGCCAATCTGGGCGACGGTAGTCTCTATCTGCTCTGCGAGGCGAACTGGTCGCTCGCCGCCAACCTCACGCTCGATGTCGGCGCGCAGCTTCCGATCGGTTCCGCCGGCAGCGAATTTGGCGGCATCGCCCTGTCGCCCGTCGACCCCGAGCGGCTGGGGCCGTCGACGCGCCTCTACCTCCAGCTCCGCCGCTACTTTTGAGGCGCTTCGGGGTGAGGTGAACCTCCGATACGGGCATTATCGACCTTTGCCGCGCGCTGCGGCATGACGCCGCGATGATCTATCTCGGCTACGCCCTGATGCTGCTGTCCGTCATCGGCACCTGCTGCCTGATGATCGCGGCATGGCGCGGGTGGCGGCTTGGCACGCCCACGCCGCCAGTGCCGGCGAGCGATCGGCCGGTAACCCTGCTCAAACCCCTCCACGGTGCCGAGCCGGCGCTCCTCGCCAACCTCACCTCCTTCGTCACCCAGAATCACGCCGGCCCATTGCAAATCATCTGTGGCGTTCAGCGCGCCGACGACCCCGCCATCGCCGCCGTGGAAGCGCTGCGTGCCGCTTACCCCGAGGCCGACATCGTCCTCGTCGTCGACCCGACCCGCCACGGTACCAACGCCAAGGTGTCGAACCTCACGAACATGGTCGCCCATGCCCGCCACGACCTGCTCATCCTCAGCGACAGCGACATGGCGGTCGCTCCCGATTACGTCGCCCGCATCGTCGCCGCGCTCGATGTGCCCGGCGTCGCCGCCGTCACCTGCCTCTATCGTGGTCGCGGTGACGCGGGGCGGTGGTCACGGCTTGCCGCGATGGGGATCAGCGAGCATTTCCTGCCCAGCATATTGCTCGGCACCGCGCTCGGGCTGGCCTCGCCCTGCATGGGCTCGACCATCGCGCTGCGTCGCGAAACGCTCGACGCGATCGGCGGCATGGTCGCCTTCGCCGATCTGCTCGCCGACGATTATGCCATGGGCGAAGCGATCCGCGCACGGGGCGGCCGCATCGTCTTGCCCGACATGCTGCTCACCCATGGCTGTGTCGAGACCAGCTTCGCCGCGCTGGCCAGGCGCGAGTTGCGCGCCAATCGCACCATCGCCCGGCTCGATCCGGCCGGCTTTGCCGGCAGCGTGGTCCTTCACCCCTTGCCCTTCGCGCTGGTCGGCGGGCTGCTCGCCGGGTCGGTGCCGCTCGCCGCCACAGTGGTCTCCGCCGCGCTCGCCGCCCGTCTCGCGCTTGCCATGCTGGTCGATCGTGCGGCAGGGGAGCGCACGGCACCCATTTGGTGGATTCCCGCGCGCGACCTGTTGTCGTTCGTCCTCTTTCTGGGCACATATTTCGGGCGTTCGGTTGATTGGCGCGGCGCAAGTTTTACAGTCGATGCAAAGGGCCTGCTTTCGGCCCACCAGGATAGACGATCATGATGCGTACCCTTTTCCTCCAGGCCCCGTCGTTCGACGGCTATGACGGCGGCGCCGGCGCGCGCTACCAGATGAAGCGCGAGGTCAAATCCTTCTGGTATCCGACCTGGCTGGCCCAGCCCGCCGCGATGGTCGAGGGCTCGAAGCTGATCGATGCGCCGGCGCACGACCAGAGCTGGGACGACATCGCGCATGAGTTCGACGAGCGCGACCTCGTCATCCTCCACACCTCGACCCCGAGCTTCAACCAGGACATCCGCACCGCCGCGCTGATCAAGGCGCGCAACCCGAAGATGCTGATCGGCTTCGTCGGCGCCAAGGTCGCGGTCGAGCCCGACAAGAGCCTTGCCGCCACGCCGCATGTCGATTTCGTCGCGCGCGAGGAATATGATTTCACCATCCTCGAGATCGCGCAGGGCAAACCGCTCGCCGAGGTCGACGGCATCACCTGGCGCACGCCCGACGGCGCCTTCGTGCGCAACAAGGATCGCGCCGTCATCGAGGACATGGACGTCCTCCCGATGGTCTCGCCGGTCTACAAGCGCGACCTGACGATCGAGAAATATTTCGGCGGCTATCTGCTCCACCCCTATGTCAGCTTCTACACCGGGCGCGGTTGCAAGAGTCGCTGCACCTTCTGCCTGTGGCCGCAGACGATCAGCGGGCACAATTACCGCTTTCGCTCGGTCCCCAAGGTGATCGAAGAGGTGGAGTACATCCTCAAGAACATCCCCGAAACCAAGGAGATATTCTTCGACGACGACACGCTGACCGACAACCATGCGCGCGTCGAGGAACTGGCGATCGCGCTCGGCAAGCTCGGCTTCGGCAAGAAGGGCTTCCCGGTATCGTGGAGCTGCAACGCCAAGGCCAATGTCCCGCGCAAGACGCTGGAAGTGCTGAAGGCCAATGGCCTGCGCCTGCTGCTCGTCGGTTATGAGAGCGGCAACCAGCAGATCCTGCACAACATCAAGAAGGGCCTGCGCGTCGATGTCGCGCGGCAGTTCACCAGGGATTGCCACGAACTGGGCATCGTCATCCACGGCACCTTCATCCTCGGCCTGCCGGGCGAGACCGTGGAGACGATCGAGGAGACGATCAACTACGCCAAGGAGATCGATCCGCACACCATCCAGGTGTCGCTCGCCGCGCCCTATCCCGGCACCTTCCTCTACAAGCAGGCAACCGAGAATGGCTGGTTCGACAACAGCAACGATCTGCTCACCGACGGCGGTAACCAGATCGCCCAGCTCAGCTATCCGCATCTCCCGGCGAGCGTGATCTTCGACAAGGTCGAGGAGTTCTACAAACGCTTCTATTTCCGCCCGTCGAAAATCTGGTCGATCGTCTCGGAGATGCTGCGCGACTGGAACATGATGAAGCGCCGCCTGCGCGAAGGCGTCGAATTCTTCGACTTCCTCCGCCGCCGCAAGGAAGCGGTCTAGGACTTCTCCCTCTCCCCTTCGGGGGAGAGGGTCGGGGAGAGGGGCCGTGCCGCAAACGATGTCGCCCGAAGAATCCCGAAACCTGGCAAGCCCAAAAACCTCCGCGCCTCCGCGCCTCCGCGTGAGCAAGAAATTTGATTCACGCGGAGACGCGGAGACGCGGAGGAATGAAAGTCGCAACGCACTGATTCAACAATGCACGCGGCCATGGTTGGTGCCCCCATGCCAGCCCCGCACCAGCACCATACGGCGCCGCAAGAACGCGGCCCGATCTTCTCCCTCTCCCCGCGTGCGGGGAGAGGGCCGGGGAGAGGGGGCGTGCCGCAAATGCTGAAGCCCGTTGTATCTCTAGCCCGAACGGCACTGCACGACTACCGTGCGCTGGGCCCAGTGGCAGCCCGACCAAGTAGTTCGCGCAGAGGCGCAGAGGCGCAGAGGATCCTTTTCGCGGCGACCACACGACACCTTCTGACGTATGCTTCCCGAGAGGGGCTGGGAGAAGCTCGTCTGCCGCAAGAGACCTGCAACGGATTCAGCGGCTCAACCAACCGCAAGCGCAACCCCTCCGCGCCTCCGCGCCTCCGCGCGAACAAATTCTTCTGCTCACGGGAGGCCGCGGAGACGCGGAAAGGCGACAGCCACGCCGGCATGATTCAACATTCCACCCAATCGTTCCTCCCGACCACGACGCTCCACCAAAACCCCAACCAGAAAAAAGACAGAATATTCCCTGCCATTCCCTGCCCGGCAGGGAATTTCCATCAGCAGCGACTCGCGATGGTGGCGGCATGAAGACCCTCATCGTCACCGCCGACGACTTCGGCGCCTCGCGCGCGGTCAACGATGCCGTCGAGCAGGCTCACACCGACGGCATCCTCACCGCCGCCAGCCTGATGGTCGCCGGCGACGCCGCGCAGGACGCGGTCGAGCGTGCCCGGCGCTTGCCGTCGCTCGGGGTCGGGCTCCACCTCGTCCTCGTCGAGGGCCGCCCGGCGCTGCCGCCCGATGAGGTTTCCGAACTGGTCGATGCCACCGGCCATTTCCGCACCGACATGGTGATGTCCGCCGTCAACATGACCTTCAACCCGCGTGCGCGCCGTCAGCTGGCCGCCGAGATCGAGGCGCAGTTCACCGCCTTCGTCGCGACCGGCCTGCCGCTCGACCATGTCAACGCGCACAAGCATTTCCACCTTCACCCGGTGATCGGCTCGCTGGTCCTCGAGATCGGCAAGCGCCACGGCATGCGTGCCGCCCGCGCGCCGGTCGAGCCGCGCGCGATCATCGCCGCGATCGAACCCGACCGCGGGCCGCGCCGCGACCCCGCGTCGTTATGGGCGAAGCTCGTCCGCCGCCGCTTCGTCCGCGCCGGCATCGCCGTGCCCGATCAGGTCTTCGGCCTCGCCTGGAGCGGCGCGATGGATACGGGGCGGATGCGTGGCCTGCTCGCCGCGCTGCCCGATGGCGTCAGCGAGATCTACACCCACCCCGCGACGTGCGACGACTGGGCAGGCCATGCGCCCGGCTATCGCTACGCCGACGAACTCGCCGCCCTGCTTGACGCCCGCGAGGCGGTTCGGGAACAGGGCATCACCCTTGCACGCTTTGCCGATCTCGACGCACGGAGGTAGGACCCTCATGAACTATTATGTCTCGACCGCACCCCGCCCCGCCGCCCCGCCGCCCGATGCACGGGTCCGTCGCGGCAGCGATGCCCACCGCATCCTGTTCTGCCGCACGATGCTCGACACGCACGATCCCTATCGACCGGCGCTGATCGACTGGCCGGTGCTCGACGATGCGACGCGCAACCGCATCGTCTCGCTGCCGATCTGGGACATCGCCGTCGCGACCGAGGGACGGGCGGGGATGAACGTCAAGACCTATGCCGAAGGCATTGCCGAGCCGCTGCTGCGCGACGCGGTCGAGATGAACGCCTTCGAGGAGAGCCGGCACAAGATCGTGCTCGCCGACATGGTCCGGTTCTACGGCATCGAGCTCGCGCCCGAGGAGGAGTATAAGCGCCCGCGCGATCCCGAATTCGCCTTCATGCGCACTGGCTATTCCGAGTGCATCGACAGCTTCTTCGGCTTTGGCCTGTTCAAGATCGCCAAGGATTCCGGCTTCTTCCCCGAGGAACTTGTCGACACGTTCGAACCGGTGATGCGCGAGGAGGGGCGGCATATCCTGTTCTTCGTCAACTGGGTGGCATGGTGGCGGCGCAACATGCCGTGGTGGCGGCGCCCGCTGTTCGAGCTCAAGGTGCTTGCTGTCTGGGCCTTCCTGATCTGGGAGCGCATCGACATGGCCAAGGGAATGGGCGACAACACGAAGGCGCAGGAGAACAACTTCACGCTCAACGGATCGAAGGAACTGGGCGTGGAGGTGAGTTTCCCGGAACTGGCGGCGATCTGTCTCGCCGAGAATGACCGCCGCCTTGCCCCCTATGACCCGCGCCTGATGCGGCCGCGCTTCGTGCCCGGCGCGATGCGTCTCGCGTTGCGTCTGATGGGTCGGCGCGCGGTGGCGGCATGAAGCATTACGCCCGGGCCGGGCTGCTCGCCGCGACGCTGGCCGGCATCGCGATCGCCGCCTGGGCGATCGGCGCGGTCGGGCTGCGCGAGATCCTCGATGCGATGGGCGCGATCGGCTGGTTCGGCATGTTCGTCTTCACCGCCACGTCGCTCGGCGTGTTGCTGATCCTTGGGCTGGCGTGGTTCGCCGTTGCGCCGGGCGAGCCCTTGTCGCGTGCGTGGCTGTTCGTCTGGGCGCGCACGACGCGCGAGGCGGCGACCGACGTGCTGCCCTTTTCGCAGGTCGGTGGGCTGGTGGTCGGCGCGCGGACGCTCACGGCGGCGGGCGTGCCCGACAAGGTCGTCTATGCCTCGATGGTCGCCGACCTGACGACCGAGATGGCGGCGCAGCTGCTGTTCACGCTTGGCGGCGTCGCGACGCTGCTGATGGTGCTGGCGCATCGCCCGGTCGAACACGACATCGTGCCGCTGGCGCTGGCCGGGGTCGCCGGCATGGTCGCGATCATCATCGCCTTCGTCGTCGCCCAGCGACCCTTGTTGCGCCTCGCGGGCAAGCTCGGCGCGCGGATCCTGCCCGGCTCGGTCGCGGCGATGGCGGCGGTGCGCGGGCAGCTCGACGCGGTCTATCGCGCGCCGCGCCGCATGATCGCGGCCTTCCTGCTCAACCTGCTGGCGTGGCTGGCGAGCGCCGCGACGGCCTGGGTCGCGCTGCGCTTCATGGGCAGCGAGGTGCCGCTTTGGGCGGTGATCGCGCAGGAGGCGCTGATCTTCACGTTGCGCAGCGTCGCCTTCGCCATCCCCGGCGCGATCGGCGTGCAGGAGGCGACCTATGCGCTGCTCGGGCCGCTGTTCGGCATCCCGCCGGCCACCGCGCTGGCGCTGTCGCTGCTCAAGCGCGCCCGCGACCTGCTGATCGGCATTCCCGCGCTGATCCTGTGGCAGGCGGGCGAGGGGCGTGCGCTGGCGCGGCGATTGCGCACCGCGACCTAGATACTGGCACAATCCTGCGACAATTGCCGGTTAGGCGGCGCATCCACTTTGAAAGGCTCAGGGTTTTGCGCGGTATCACGCTCGGCATGACGGCATTGGCGATCGGGTCGCTCGCAAGCCCGCTCGCGGCGCAAACCGCGCGGCCGGCGCCGCCCGCGCCGGCTCCCATGCCCGATGCGGGCGACGATGCCGGACCCGATGTGGTGGTCGAGGGCAACCGCATGCCGCCCGGCTCCGTGGTTGGCGACATCACGCCCGAGCAGGTACTGACCCCGGCCGATATCCGTTCCTATGGCGTCAGCTCGCTGTCCGACCTGCTGACCGAACTGGCACCCGAGACGCGCAGCGACCGCGGCAGCGGCGGTGCGCCCGTCGTGCTGCTCAATGGCCGGCGCATCTCCAGCTTCGCCGAGATCCGCGACATCCCGACCGAGGCGATCGCGCGCGTCGACATCCTGCCCGAGGAGGTCGCGTTGAAGTACGGCTACACCGCCGACCAGCGCGTGGTGAACGTCGTGCTGCGCCGCCGCTTCCGCGCGGTCACGCTGGAGGGTGCCGAGGCACTGGCGACCGATGGTGGGCGCAACACGCCAACCGGGCACGTCGATGGCCTGAAGATCGCCGGCGACACCCGCATCAACTTCGACCTCAACTACACGTCGCGCGACGCCCTGTTCGAGAGCGACCGCAATCTTGTGAGCCGGTCCGCAGGCGGCGTGTACGACATTCGCGGCAATGTGACGGGCATCGGGCAACGGGTGGTCTTGCCCGATGGGACGACCATTGCTCCGCAGATCGACGCCGGGTTGAGCGCGCTGGTCGGCTCGCCGGTGACGATCGCCGGCGTGCCCGTCTCGGCGGCGACGGGCCGCCCGGCGCTCGGCGATTTCGTCGGTACCGCCGGCACGCCCAACGTCTCCGACCTGTCGCACGACCGCACGCTGCTGCCTTCGAGCCAGACCTTCTCGGCCAACTTCGTTTACAGCCGGCCGATCGGCAAGGTGAACGCGACGATCAACGCGCGAGTCCAGAGCGATGCCACCACGGCCTATCAGGGGCTTCCCGGCGTCGCCTTGACCCTGCCGACGGGGAATCCCTTCTCGCCCTTTGGCCAGACCGTGACGGTCGATCGCTATGTCGACGGCGCGCCGCTCGTCCAGCGGACCTCGACGCTGGCGACGCATCTCGGCGTCGGGTTGAACGGCAGCATCAGCCCGAAATGGCGCTGGTCGTTCACCGGCAATTACGACCGCAGCTACAATGAAACCTTCACCGAAACCGGGCTCGATCCGTCGGCGTTGAACGCCCGTCTGGCGGTCGGCGATCCGACCTTCAACCCATTCGGGCCGCTCGCCCCGACGCAATTCGGGGTGTTGCCGGCCAACCAGGCCTATTCGACCTCGAACGCGGTCGGGGGCGACGTGCTGCTCAATGGTCCGCTGTTCAAGCTGCCGGCGGGCGCGGTGTCGACCGCGGTGCATATCGGCGCGCAGGCGACCAGTTTCGACACACGGTCGGTGCGCGGCAACACGACGACGACGGGGGCGCTGACCCGCAACATCGTCAACGGCCAGATCAATGTCGACGTGCCGCTGACCGGGCGGCGCAACAAGTTTCTCAATGCGATCGGCGACCTGTCGCTGAACGGCAATCTCGCGGTCAACCAGCTGTCGGATTTCGGCACGCTGTGGACGATCGGCTATGGCGCCAACTGGTCGCCGACGCCCTCGCTGCGGCTGATCGCGTCGTTCACCGACCAGGACCAGGCGCCGAGTACGCAACAGCTCGGCAATCCGGTGATCGTGACCCCGAATGTGCGCGTGTTCGATTACGTGCTGGGCAAGACGGCCGACGTCACGCAGACGGCGGGCGGCAACAGCGGGTTGATCTCGAGCGAGCGGCACGTGTTTAAGCTCGGCGCGACGTTCAAGCCCTCGGCGACGAAGAACATCACCTTCACGGCCAACTACATCAAGACCGGCACCGACCATCCGATCGCCGGCTTCCCGTCGGATACGCCGGCGATCGAGGCGGCATTCCCCAACCGCTTCACCCGCGACAGCAACGGCGCGCTGACGCGGATCGACACCCGACCGGTCAACTTCCTGCGCGAGGACACACAGGAGCTGCGCTACGGGGTCAATCTGTCGATCCCGCTCAAGTCGAAGCTCCAGAAGCAGTTCGAGGCGTTCCGTGCGGGCAAGGGCGCGAACCCGTTCACGGGCCTTGCCGGCGTGTTCGGGCGGCGACCGAATGGTGGGCCGGGTGGCGGGCAGGCTCGCGAGGGGCAGCGTGCCGGCGATGCCGCACCGCCGCCGGGTGAAGGCGCCGCGCCGGGCGGGCCGCCGCCGGAAGGCGGCGCGGGGCCGGGTGGCGGACGTCCCGGCGGCGGCTTCGGCGGCCGTGGTCGCGGCGGCTTCGGCAATCGCCTGGCCGGCGCGACCGGCGGGCGGCTACAGTTCGCGGTCTACCATACCTGGCATTTCGTCGATCGTGTGACCGTGGCCGACGGCGTGGCGCCGATCGATCGGCTCAATGGCGGCGCGACCGGCAGCGGCGGCGGCCAGCCGCGCCACGAGATCGAGGGGCAGGCGGGGTACAGCAACAACGGCCTCGGTTTCCGGCTGAGCGCCAACTGGCAAAGCGCGACCGAGGTAACCGGCGGGACGACCGGTGCCCCCAACACGCTGCATTTCGGCAGCCTCGCCAAGTTCGACGTGCGGCTGTTCGACGACCTCACGCAGAATCTCGACTTCCTCAAGAAGCATCACTGGGCCAAGGGCATGCGCATCGGGCTGGCGGTGACCAACATCCTCAACACGCGCCAGCGCGTCACTGACCAGACCGGCGCGGTGCCGCTGAGTTACCAGGGTGCCTATCTCGACCCGCAGGGCCGGACGGTGCGCGTCAGCATCCGCAAGCTGCTGTTCTGACCGACGGCTATTGCGCGCCGATCAGTTCGCGGCCGATCAGCATGCGGCGGATCTCGTTGGTGCCGGCGCCGATGTCGAGCAGCTTGGCGTCGCGCAGGAAGCGCTCGACCGGCCAGTCCCTGGTGTAGCCGGCACCGCCCAGCGCCTGCACCGCCTCGCCGGCGACCTTGAAGGCATTCTCGCTGGCGAGCAGGATCGCGCCGGCGGCGTCGAAGCGCGTCGTCTTGCCGGCGTCGCACGCCCGCGCGACGGCATAGACATAGGCGCGCGCCGAGTTGAGCGCGACGTACATGTCGGCGATCTTGGCCTGCATCAGCTGGAAGGCGCCGATCGGCTTGCCGAACTGCTGGCGCTCGCGGACATAGGGCAGCACCACGTCGAGACAGGCCTGCATGATGCCGAGCTGGATGCCGGCGAGCACGGTGCGCTCATAGTCGAGCCCGCTCATCAGCACGCCGACGCCGCCATTGGTCGGCCCCATGACGTTCTCTTCCGGTACTTCGCAGTCGGTGAAGACGAGCTCGGCGGTGGGCGAGCCACGCATGCCCATCTTGTCGATCTTCTGGCCGATCGCAAAGCCGGGCATGTCCTTCTCGATCAGGAAGGTGGTGATGCCGCCGCTGCCCGTGCCGGTCTTGGCATAGACCACCAGAGTGTCGGCATAGGGCGCGTTGGTGATCCAGAACTTGGTGCCGTTGAGGACATAGCCGCCCTGTACCCGTTCGGCGCGCAGCTTCATCGAGACGACATCGGAGCCCGCGCCGGTTTCCGACATGGCGAGGCTGCCGACATGCTCGCCAGAGATCAGTTTCGGGAGGTACTTCGCCTTCTGCTCGGGGCTGGCCCAGCGTGCGATCTGGTTGACGCACAGGTTGGAGTGGGCGCCGTAGCTCAGGCCGATCGAGGCCGAGGCGCGGCTGACTTCCTCGCACGCGATGACATGTTCGAGATAGCCGAGGCCGAGCCCGCCATCCTCCTCCGCGACGGTGATGCCGTGCAGGCCGAGCTCGCCCATTGCCGGCCACAGATCGCGCGGGAACCAGTCCTCGGCGTCGATTTTCGCGGCGAGCGGCGCGATCTTGTCGGTCGCGAAGCGCTGGGTCGTCTCGCGGATCATGTCGGCGGTCTCGCCGAGCGCGAAGTCGAGGGTGGCGGTCATCAATCTCTCCTGTCCTGCGCGTGGCTGTAGCGTGCCGCCAAAGGTGGCGCTAGCGTCGCGCCGGGCTGGCGGACGAGGGCGGTGGATGAACGGGTTCGATCTGGTCTTTGCGATGTTCGGGCTGGTGCTCGGGCTCGCCGTGACCGAAGTGCTGGCCGGCTTCGCGCGGATCATCAAGATGCGGCGCAAGGCGCATGTCGGCTGGCTGACGCCGTTGCTCGGCACGTTCGTGCTGATCGACATGACGACCTTCTGGAACACGGTCTATGCGTATCGCGACCACCTCCACGCCAACCTCGCCACGCTGCTCGTCGTGCTCGCCTTTGTCGGCAGCTATTATCTGATTGCGACCCTGATCTTTCCGGACGATCCGGAGCAATGGCCCGATTTCGACGCCTATTACGATCTCCACAATCGACAGGTGCTCGGTGGCGTCCTCGCGCTGACCCTGGCGTTGCTCGCCGTCGCGGTGGTCACCAGTGTCATGGGGTTGCCCGTCAAGGCCGACACGACGGCGGGGGACTATGGCTGGATCACGGCCGTCGCGGGGCTGTCGCACATTCCGCTGCTGGCGGTGCTTTTGATCGTCAAGTCGCGGCGGCTCAACATCGCGCTGCTCGGCATCGAGATCGCGCTGATGCTCATCGCCGCCTTTGCCAAGGTGCTTTAAGCCGTTAGTCACAAGTGAAACGTTTTTCCGGGGGGCGCATGACCAGTCTTTTCCGTCGCAAGATCATCACCGAGGCACGGCCCGAGCATCAGCTGGCGCGGACGCTCAGCTGGCCGCATCTCGTGGCGCTCGGTGTCGGTTCGATCGTCGGCACCGGCATCCTCACGCTGATCGGCGTCGGGGCCGATCGCGCCGGCCCGGCGGTGTTGCTGAGCTTCGTCGTGGCGGGGGCGATCTGCGCCTGCGCGGCGTTGTGCTATGCCGAGATGGCGACGATGATCCCGGCCTCGGGCAGCGCCTATACCTATAGCTATGCCGCGCTTGGCGAGAGTATCGCCTGGGTCGTCGGGTGGAGCCTGATCCTCGAATATTCGCTGGTCGTCTCAACGGTGGCGGTCGGCTGGTCGGGCTATGCCGTCGGGTTTCTGGGTGGGCTCGGTATCGATCTGCCGGGATGGATGACGCATGGGCCGGAGATGGCCGGGTGGTTTCAGGTCGCCCATTGGGGAATCAACGTGCCGGCGGTGTTCATCATCGCGGTGGTCGCGGGGTTGCTGACGCTCGGTACGCACGAGAGCGCGCGGATCAACAGCGCGCTGGTGGTGCTGAAGATCGTCACGCTGGCGCTGTTCGTGCTGGTCGCGCTGCCGCATTTCGACGCGGCGAACCTGCACCCCTTCGCGCCCTATGGCTATGCCAGTGCGGTCGGCGCCGGCGGGGTGAAATATGGGATGATGGGCGCGGCGGCGATCATCTTCTTCGCCTTTTACGGCTTCGACGCGATCTCGACCGCGGCCGAGGAGGCGAAGAATCCCGAGCGCGATCTGGCGATCGGCATCGTCGGCTCGATGGTCGCCTGCACGCTGATCTACATGATCGTCGCGGCGGCGGCGGTCGGCGCGGTGCATTTCCAGGTGTTCGGCAAGAGCGCCGAGCCGCTCGCGCTGATCCTGCGTTCGCTCGGGCAACCCAAGGTGGCGACGGTCGTCGCGGCGGCGGCGGCGATCGCGCTGCCGACGGTGATCCTCGGCTTTCTCTACGTCCAGAGCCGCATCTTCCTGGTGATGGCGCGCGACGGCTTCCTGCCGCCGGCGCTGGCGAAGATATCGACGCGCGGAACACCGGCGCGGATCACGGCGGTGACGGCGATTTTCGTCGGGATCTTCGCCGCGCTCGTGCCGCTCGACGTGATTGCGAGCCTGGCCAATGCCGGCACGCTCTGCGCGTTCGTTGCGGTGGCGGCGTGCGTGCTGGTGCTGCGTCGCCGCGATCCGGCCGCGCGGCGCCCGTTCCGCACCCCGCTGGCGTGGATCGTGGCGCCGGGCGCGATCCTCGGCTGCCTGTATCTGTTCACCAGCCTGCAGCGGGTGACGCAGATTTCGTTCCTGGCGTGGAACGCCTTTGGGCTGCTGGTGTACTTCGCCTATGGCCGGGCGCGGGCGGCAATCAATCCTTGACGACCCTCGCGCCGAACCACGCCGCCACTGCTTCTTCTTCGAGCGTCCCGCTCGCCAGCGCCAGGACCATCTCAATCGCCTCCGCCTTGTCGAAGGCGATCGTTACGCCGTTCATGCGCAGGAACAGGCGCGCCATGACCCATGCCGTGCGCTTGTTGCCGTCATTGAACGGATGGTTGCGTGCGACGCCGAAGGCATAGGCAGCCGCCAGCGCGCAGGGATCATCTTCGCCATAGCTGTGTTTGTTGACCGGGCGGGCCAGGGCGGATTCGAGCAGGCCGAGATCCTTGATGCCGGCAAGCCCGCCATGCTCGGCGAGTTGCCGGTCATGCACGGCGAGCGCAACCTCAGCGCCAAGGAAGAGCGGCTCGATCATCGCGCCTAGCGTGCGAGAACGGCGAGGATGTCACGATCCTCGCGCATGATTTCCTCGGCTTCGCTCATCGCCTTGGCAAAATCGGGATCGCGTGCCGACATCACGAAACCATGCGGCGCATCATTGAGATAAACCTCATCGCCCCGGCCGACCCGAAGGGATGCCAGCACCTCCCTGGGCAGGATAACGCCCGTGGAGTTGCCGATCTTGATCAGCTTCAGTTTGCGCGAATGTTTGAGCGGCTTGTTCATACGAAAGTTATAACATCGAAGGTGCTGGACAACAAGGCGAGGCGCGCTAGGCGGCGGGGAGCAACCGGGAGCAAGCTACAGTGTCGGCGCATCAAGAAGGCGAATCCAATCTCGTTCTGTTGTCGGCGCTTGCCGCCAATCTCGGCATCGCGGTGGCGAAGTTCATCGCGGCGGGGATCACGGGATCGTCATCGATGCTTACCGAGGGTTTCCACTCGGTCGTCGACAGCGTCAACCAGCTGCTGCTGCTCTACGGGCAGAAGCAGGGTCGCAAGCCGCCCGATGAAGCACATCCGTTCGGCTATGGCCGCGAGCTGTATTTCTGGAGTTTCGTCGTCGCGATCCTGATCTTCGCGATTGGCGCCGGCGTGTCGATCTATGAGGGGCTGGTCCATATCAAGGAGCCCGAGCCGCTCTCCAGTCCGCTGATCAACTATATCGTGCTCGGCGTGGCGCTGGCGATGGAAGGCGGGTCATGGTTCGTCGCGATGCGCGCGTTTGCCGCGGCCAATCGCGCCGGCAGCTGGTGGGGCGCGGTGCGGCGGTCGAAGGACCCGGCCGCCTTCATCGTATTGTTCGAGGATACCGCCGCGCTGGCGGGGCTGGTGATCGCGGGTATCGGCATCTGGGCGAGCCATGCCTTCGACGATCCGCGGATCGATGGCGTCGCGTCGATCATCATCGGCGTGCTGCTCGGCGTGGTCGCCGCCTTCCTGGCGCGCGAGGCCAAGGGGCTGTTGATCGGTGAGGGCGCGGATCCCGAAATCGTCGCACGGGTTCACGCGATCGTCGACGGACATGCGGCCATCACCTCGGTCAACCATGTCCGCACGATCCACACCGCGCCGACCAGCATCTTCGTCGCGATCAGCGCCGATTTCCACGACAGCCTGACGATGGGGGAGGCGGAGACGCTGATCGAGGGAATCGAGACGGCGCTGAAAAAGGCCATTCCCGAACTCTCGTCGATCTATATCCGGCCCGAGAAGCGCGAGGACGCGGCGATCTTGCAAACGATCACAGCGCCGTCATGATCGCGCCGACATAGGCCAGGGGGATGGGCGGCGGGGCATGATTTTGTCGCGGCGGCGAATGCTGGGGGGTGCCTTTGGCGCGGCGGTGTTGTGCTCCGCACCGGCCTGGGCGCGGGATCATCCGGCGCAGGCGGTGCCGTCGCCCACGCCCACGCCCACACCCACACCCACACCCACACCCACAACTGAGCCAACGCCGGTCACACCCGACCCCGCGATCCTCGCGGAGCCCGAGGCGCAGAATGTCGAGACGCCGGCACCGGCGCCCGGCTTCGTGGTCGACTGGCAGGGTGGACCGCAGACTCCGGCCGTCGTCGATTCACTCGCAGCGCAGGTGGCGTTGATCAAGGCGCTCGACATCAAGCCGGAGATCGCGGCGTTCTTCGCGTCGCAGCGCATCGTCGTTGACCTTTCGCCGAGAAGCGGTACGCGCGCGTCGCCGACGGGCATCATCTTTGGCCGGACGCTGCAGCCCGATGACAATCCCTTGCTGCTCCATGAGATGCTGCACCGCTACCATCTGCTCGAACTGCCCAAAGGCTATGACAACCAGCAGATCATCGACTTCTACGATGCCGCAAAGGCCGCGGACGTCTATCCGGCCAGGGAATATATGTTCAAGGACTGCCGGGAATTTTTCGCGATGTGCGGCAGCGTGACACTGTACGGCAAGGCCGCGCGCGCGCCGCTGACCCGTGCGAGCGTCGCCGAGAAGCTGCCCGACGTCTATGCGTGGTTCGTCGCGCAGTTCGGACTGGTGGTTCAGGCCGGCGTCAACTCGACGATATCGAGCAGCGATTCGAAGCGCGGCGAGGGGAAGATCATCCGCCACCTGTTGGGGCCGATCCGTTCGACATAGCCCGCCAGGTCACGCTGGGTGTCCTGACCATAGACCATCGGCTTGGTCTCGTCGCCCAGCACCAGCGTGCCGAGAAAGACCGCGCGGCCCGGCACGTCGTCGAACAGCAGGCCGACCGGGCGTTGCGGCCCGGCAACCCGGTAGAGGCTCGACACCTCACCCTCGGCCTCGACCGCGCAATCGGCGGCGGGATAGGCGGTGAAATCCCGCATTGCCGGGCCGTTGGCGCCGATCTTGTAGACCTTGCAGTGATAATGGCCCGCCGGCGGTATCTCGCCATCGGGCATGGCGCGGTCGGGGTCCAACAATGCGCCGAGCGCGTCGATCTGCGCTCCGCTGCCCGCCGCGCGCGCCTTGGCGACGGCGGCGACCCAGCTTTCGCGCCAGGTGCGCAGCCGCTCGCGATCGGCATCGGTGACGACGCGGTGCCAGTCGGCACGGGCAGGCACGCCCGCGACATGCCTGTCACGATGTTGACAGGCGCCGAGCGAGACGGCGGCGCACAGCGCAAGGGCAAGGACTGATTTGTTCACGCGACCGTTTTTCGTTGGGTGGTGCCTCACTCTACGCCGTGCCGGGCGCGCTGGCCATGGCGATCAGGCGGCCGTCCATCCTCCATCCACCGACAGATTGGCGCCGGTGATCGATTTCGCCTCGTCGCGGCACAAAAACAGCGCGAGCGCGGCGACCTGTTCGGGGGTGACGAACTCCTTGGTCGGTTGCGCCGCGAGCAGCACGTCGTTCATCACCTGCTCGCGGGTCAGGCCACGCGACGCCATGGTATCGGGGATCTGGCTTTCGACCAGCGGCGTCCAGACATAGCCCGGCGAGATGCAGTTGACGGTGATGCCGTCGGTCGCGGTTTCCAGCGCGATCGTCTTGGTCAGCCCGGCGATGCCATGCTTGGCCATGACATAGGCGCTCTTGTTGGGGCTGGCGACGAGGCTGTGCGCCGAGGCGGTCGAGATGATGCGGCCCCATTTCGCCGCCTTCATCAGCGGCACCGCCGCCTGCATCAGGTACCAGGCCGAGGTGAGGTTGATCTTGATGATCGCCTCGAACTTGTCGGCCGGAAAATCCTCGATCCGGGCGACATGCTGGACGCCGGCATTGTTGACGATGATGTCGGGGCCGCCGATCTCGTCATGGCAGCGCTTGACCATCGCCTGGATTTCTTCGGGCTTGGTCATGTCGGCGGCGTCGTACAGCGCCTTCGCCCCGCTCGTCGCTTCAAGCGCGGCGCGTTCGGTTTCGATCGCTGCCGCGTCGCCGAAGCCGTTGATCACCACGCTTGCCCCTTCGGCGGCGAATGCCTTGGCATAGGCGAGGCCGATGCCCGAGGTGGAGCCGGTGACGATGGCGGTCTTGCCTTTGAGGAACATGATCTACTCCGTGATGATGGGTTGCGGACGGCGGGCGAGGTCGAACGATGCGCTGTGACCGGTTTCGATATTCCGCGCGACCAGTTCGGCATTGGCCATGCTCTCGTCGACGGCGAGGCGACCGGCGGCCCAATGCTCGCGCATCGTGCGGGCGGAAAATTCGAAGTCGCGACTGCCGCCTTCCCAGGCGTTGGCGCGGTAGATCAGCTGGACGAGATTGACCGGCTGTTCGGCCGCGCGGGCGGCGAGCGCGCGGACATCGGCATCGTCGCGCAGTTCGGGCGGCAGCTTGGCGAGTACCTTGCGGATCGCCTCGCGTTCCTGACGAAGCTTCATGACCTGCGCGGAAATCTGGCGCGTGCGGCTGGAAAAGCGGATTTCCTTCTCGCGCGCCATCACGTCCATGATCGTTCTCGGCCGCTCGGTCGCCGCGGCGAACAGGTCGACCTGGAAGGCGAGCAGCGGCGCGTTCTGATGGTCGAGCACATGCGTCAGCGGGGTGTTCGAGACGAGGCCGCCGTCCCACCATAGTCGCCCGTCGATCTCGACCGGCGGCAGGCCCGGCGGCAACGCGCCCGACGCCATGATGTGGCGCGCATCGATGCGCATTTCGGTGGTGTCGAAATAGCTGAAATTGCCGCTCTCGACATCGACCGCACCGACCGACAGCCGCACCGGCCCGGTATTGAGCAGGTCCCAGTCGATCAGCGCGTCGAGCGTCTTCTGGAGCGGTGCCGAGTCGTAGAAGCTCAGCGCGCCGGGCGTGCCGGGCGTGGCCATGAGCGGTGGTACGACGCGCGGGGTGAAGAAGCCCGGCACGCCGGCGGCCATCACGAAGCTCGCCGACCATTCATGCAGCCATTCGCGCAGTTGATCATTGGGGAAGATCGGGAAGCTGGGCAGCGAGCTGGACAGTGTTTCCCAGAATGTGGTCAGCCGCTCGACGCGGCGTTCGGGCGGGTTGCCGGCAACGATCGCGGCGTTGACCGCGCCGATCGAGATGCCGGCGACCCAGTCGATCTCGATCCCGCTGGCCGCCAGCCCCTCGATCACGCCGGCCTGGTAGCTGCCGAGCGCGCCACCGCCCTGCAGGACCAGCGCGACGCAGTCAGGCAGCGGCAAGGCAGCGGATTTGCGCCTGGTTCGTACATTTTGCGGGTGTTCGATGTCAGCCATCGTGAATGCTCATGGCCTCCGCTGCCGCAGCGATCAACGGTCGATTGTCGATATCGGGTCCATCCGCCGCATTCGCGCGGCCTTGCAACGCCGCGCGGCGCCGCGCATTCATGCTCGGACGGTAATGATCCTGCGGGGAAGACGCCATGCGGCTCGACGATTTCGATCCCAATATCGACGTGGAGGATCAGCGCGGGCGCGGCGGCGGGCTGGGTTTTGGCGGCGGTGGCGGGGGCGGCGGCATGTTGCTCGGTCTGTTGCCGCTGGTGTTCAGCCGCTTCGGCTGCGGTGGCGTGGCGGTGCTGCTGGTTGTCTTCGCGGTGTTCGGCGGTGGGCTCAATATGCTGGGCGGCGGCGGTCAGCTTTCCGCACCGACCGCGCAGGTCGGCGCGCCGAATGGCGAACAGGCCGGGCATGACACGCAATCGAGCTGCACGCTCAACCCGGCGAGCAAGGCGGCGTGCAATGCGCTGAGTTCGGCCGACAAGACCTGGGCGGCGATCTTCCAGCAATCGGGCGAGCGCTTCACCGCGCCCAAGCTGGTTTTCTATGGCGGCGAGGGCCAGTCGGGCTGCGGCGCGGCGCAGAGCGCGATGGGGCCGTTCTACTGCCCGCAGGATCGCGGCATCTATCTCGACACCAGCTTCTTCGACGAGCTTGCCAATCGCTTCGGCGCGAAGGGCGATTTCGCGCAGGATTATGTCATCGCGCACGAATTCGGCCATCACATCCAGAATCTGCTCGGCACGTCCGACAAGGTCGCGGCGGCGCAGCGCCGCGCGAGCGAGATCGAGGGCAATGCGCTTTCGGTGCGGCTGGAGCTGCAGGCCGATTGCTATGCCGGCGTATGGGCGGCGAAGAACCGCGACCGGATGGAGCCGGGCGACCTCGAAGAGGGGATGACGGCGGCGCATGCGATCGGCGACGACACGTTGCAGCGGGAAGCGCAGGGCAGTGTGGTGCCCGACAGCTTCACCCACGGCACCTCGGCACAGCGCATGGCGTGGCTGCGCAAGGGGCTCGACACCGGCGATCCGGCGCAGTGCGATACGTTCAGCGGGGGGATTTGAGGGCGGCCCGCCAAAGGGACCCCCGCTTTCGCGGGGGTTCCAGGGTTGCCGGCCTCAGACCTTGACCAGCATCTTGCCGGTATTGCTGCCGGTGAACAGGCCGAGAAACGCGTCGGGCATGGCGTCGAGGCCGTCGAACACGGTCTCCTCGCTCTTGAGCTTGCCGGCGGCGAGCCAGCCGCCCATTTCCTGATAGAATTCGGCCGCGCGGTGCATGTGGTCGCTGACCAGCAGGCCGGTCATCGTGATGCGCATGCCGATCAGCCGGGCGAGATAGCGCAGCTCGGTCGGCTTGCCGTCATTATAGATGTCGATCATCCCGCAGATCGCGAAGCGCGCATGGAGATTGCCGGTCGCCAGCGCCGCGTCGAGATGTTCGCCGCCGACATTGTCGAAATAGACGTCGATGCCGTTCGGCGCGGCGGCGATCAGCTTCTTCACGATGCTGCCGGGCGCCTTGTAGTCGATGACATGGTCGGCACCGAGCGACGATACCCAGGCGCATTTCTCCGCGCCGCCGGCCGAGCCGATCACCGTCATGCCGCGCGCCTTGGCGACCTGCACCACGGTCGAGCCGACCGCGCCGGCCGCGGCCGAGACGAAGACGACGTCCCCTTCCTTCGCCGCGGCGACGGTGAGCAAGCCGAAATAGGCGGTCATGCCGGGCATGCCGAGCTGGCCGAGAAACGCCTGGGGCGGCACGGCGAGCGGCGGCAGCTTCTGCACCTGGCTCGCCGGCAGCACGGCCTCGTCGCGCCAACCCGCCATGTGCAGCACCATGTCGCCGACCGCGACGCCCTCGGCGCGGCTTTCGACCACTTCGCCGACCGCGCCGCCCTGCATCGCCTCGCCGAGCACGAAAGGCGGGGCATAGCTCTTCACGTCGTTCATCCGGCCGCGCATATAGGGATCGACCGAGAGCCAGCGATTGGCGATGCGCACCTCACCCTCGTTGAGCGCCGCTGTCGGCAGGTCGATCATCGCGAAATCGGTATGAACCGGCATTCCGTGAGGGCGTGACTTCAGGCTCCATGCGCGTGCCATGTGCGACTCTCCTTTTGGTGCATTTTCGAGGGTGCGGTATGGCGGAACATCGTGCGCAACGCAAAGACTGCCGCCATCGGATCGCCGGTGGAGACTGCGTCGCGCAGAAAGTTGCGTGGTGGCAAGGGAGGCCAGTTGCATCGCCCGAAAAGGGCGGCTAGAGGCGTCGCTCCCGACGGGCTGTGCCCGTTGCGCCGTGGAGCGGGGCTGTAGCTCAGATGGGAGAGCGCTGCAATCGCACTGCAGAGGTCAGGGGTTCGATTCCCCTCAGCTCCACCAGGCGCCAGGTCGGACTCGCGATAGCCGACCGATTCCGACGTCTCACCTCAAATGCGCCAGTCCGCCGATATGCGGCGAGCCGGGGGGCAGCATCGCCGTGCTCCGCATCGCCGGTCGGCCCATGACCTTGCCGGGCAGAAACGTCGAGGTGGAGCTTCCCTGCCTCCATGGTGCACATCCGGCATGGAAAAGAATCGTGCGCATCACCGCGTGACGCGACGCTCTTTGCAGCCGTGCTGACGCCCGCGCGCTTGCTGTCGAAGCCCTCAGCGTGGCTTTTGGAAACGCAGGGTGAACTGGTCGGTCTTGCCGCGAATGCCGCTCTCGACGACCTTGAGCGTGTGATCGTCGGCCGGATGGCGCAACATGTCGCTCGCGCCGTCGAAACGGAAGCCGGCGCTTTCGACCTCGTGGCGGACGACGGTATCCTCGATGCGGTGCAGCGTCGCGGTGACGGTCGCGCCGGCGCCGGGCGCCGCCTGATGGTCGACGATCAGATAGATGCCACCCGGCTTCAGCGCCTTGAACGCGGCGCTGTTGGTCAGCGCGGCGGCGTCGCTGTCACCCTGCTTGTTGTTCTTGAAGTCGTGATAGTTGAGCGTCGTCCACACCATGTCGACCGGTGCCGGTACGGTGATTTCGCCCGCCTTGACCGGCACGATCGAGACATTGGCGTGGCTCGCCGCGATCGCGTCGAGCGCGGGTGAGGGGCGGCCGGCCATGGCGTAGATGTGGCCGCGCGCGCCGACCCAGGCGCTGAGGATGCGGGTGAAGTAGCCGCCGCCGGGGGCGAGCTCGGCGACCTGTGCGCCGGGTCGCAACCCGGCAAAGGCGATCAGTTCGGCCGGCTTGCGATCGGCGTCACGCGCGCGGTCGGCCTCCGGTCGCGACGAGTCTGCGAGGATGGCGGCGAAGGGTGACGCGGCACCCGTTGCCAGCGCAGCACCGCCCGCCGCGACAATCCCCAGCGTCAACGCTGCTCGAACAATCGCTTTACGCACAGGCAGCTCCATCGCATCGGCCCGGCGATGCACCAGGTCCGTTTCTCGCCCGAGCTTCATAGGTGATTCCGCGGGGCGGGCAACGGCGCAGGCGCGTGCGCCGTCCTCACCCGTCCCGGCTGGGTGCCTTATTCCCCGTCAGCCCCACCATGCGAGGATGGCGGCGAGCAGGCCGATCGCGGCGGCGAGCCCCAGGCTGACGAGGTGCAGCGTCCAGCCATAGCTGCACGGTGCGTTCGAGGCGTGAAAGCCTAGCATCCTCTTCTCCGCGTGCTCGCTCTTCGGCGATACACGTGGAGAGAATATACCCGAATCGGCCTTAGTCCAACCGGAATCTATTTCCCGCTGACAGTCGCGGTCGCGGCGGCCAGCCGCGCCGCATAGGCTTCCACCACGCTCGCGGTGCGCCCGGCATAGACGTTGGCATCATCGAAGCGGCGCTCCTCGATCGCTTCGCGCACGCCGGGGAGCGTCTTGGCGCCATAGCCGGTGAAGCGGCCCGGTGCGTAGATCAGGTTCTTGTACCACGGCCGGCCCGGCAGTCCGCGCGGGTCGAGCAGCAACTGGTCGATATCGCGCAGCTGGGCGTTGAGTTTCGCGCGGGTGGCGGGGGCGAGCGTGCCACCCTTGTCGGCATAGGCGCTGTCGAACGCCGCCGCGGCGGTCTTGAGGTGATCGACGGCGTCCTCGAGCGCGGCGAGCTCGATATGCGGCGTGTTCGCCTCCATCGCCGGGGCGGTAACGGGCTTGAGCGGGTCGCTGGCGAGCCGGAAGGCATCGTCGTCGGCGAGTTTCCGGCGCGAACGGTCTTCGGTGCGGCGGGTCTCGGCGAGCTTCTTCACCTCGGCGAGATAGGTCGCGACGGTATCGGCAAAGTCGCCGAAGCGCATCGGCGGCGTGTCGGCATCGGCGACGCGCAGCACCAGCCGCCCGACCGTCTTCGACAGCGCCGCGCCGTAGCGAAGGCCCGGATCGTCGAACGTCGTCATATGGTGGAAGCTGTCATAGACCGAGTGATAGACGCCGCCGCTCTCGTCCTCGCCGCCAAAGCCGATATTGAGCGCGGGCAGGCCGAGATGCTGGAGATAGGCGGAATAATCCGAGCCTGAGCCGAGCGGGCCGATCGGCATGTCGCCGCCCTTTTCCGCCGCGGCGAGCGCCGCCTCGTCGGGATGGCCGGTCTTGTCGAAGGCGTCGACGCGGACCTTGGCGCGCAACCGCTGCGCGACCGTCGCCCCGGTTTCGGGATCGATCACGTCGGCGGCGACCCCGTTGACGAGATGCTGGAAGTCGTGACTTCCCTCGGCATAGAGGAAGCCGCGGCCGTTGCCGTCGGTATTGATGTAGATCACCGCCTTGGCCTGCAGCTCGGCGGCATGTTGCTCGGCCCATTCGGTCGAGCCAAGCAGCATCGGCTCCTCGGCATCCCAGCCGGCATAGACGATCGTCCGCTTCGGCCGCCACCCCGTCGCCCACAGCGCGCCGAGCGCCTTGGCTTCGGACATCATCGCGACATTGCCCGACAGCGGGTCCGACGCGCCGAACACCCAGCCGTCATGATGGTTGCCGCGCAGCACCCATTCATCGGGATGCTCGCTGCCCTTGAGCATCGCGATCACGTCGTAGATCGGCTTGAGGCTCCATTCGGACTTGACCGCGAGATGGACCTTCACGGCGCCGTCGCCACCGAGATGGTAGGTAAACGGGAGCGATCCGTGCCACGCCGCCGGCGAGACCGGACCGCCGAGGCGCGACAGCAATTTGGTCGCGTCGCCATAGGACATCGGCAGCACGGGGATTTTGAGGATTGTCGCCGCCTGCTCGCGGGCTATGCGCTTGGCGCCGGCCGTCGCGCCGACGCCGGGGGTCAGCGGGTCGCCGGGATAGAGCGTCATGTCGGCGACCGAGCCACGCTGCACGCCGAAGGCCGGACGCGTTCCGCCCTTGGGGTAAGAGTCGCCCTCGTTATAGCCGTCATCGGCCGGGTCCGAATAAATGATGCAGCCGATCGCGCCATGGTCCTGCGCCAGCTTGGGCTTGAGGCCGCGCCAGCCGACACCGTAGCGCGCGATGACGATCTTGCCCTTCACCTCGATGCCGCGCCGCGCCAGCGCCTTATAGTCGTCGGGCATGCCGTAATTGACGTAGACGAGGTCGGCGGTGACGTCGCCGTCGCCCTGGAAGGCGACATAGGGCGGCAGCGCGCCGGCGGTATTGCCGGAGGTGTCGTCGCCGGGGACCGCCGGTTCCTGGCCACCGAGCGTGATCTTCTCTGGCGCGACCATTTCGACCGTGGTCGAGATCGGGGTCGGGTAGAGTACCTGGAAGGTCTCGATATGCGCGTCCCAGCCCCATTCCCTGAACTTGGCGAGCATGAAGTCGGCATTGGCCTTGTCATGCGGCGAGCCGACCTGGTTCGGCGCCGAGGACATCGCCTTGAGCCATTCGAGCTGGTCCGCCGAGCTGACACCGGAATCGAACGCCGCCTCGACGGCATGCGCGCCCCGTGATTCCGGTCCCGCGCGCGCGCCCGATGGCGCCCCGGACTGCGCCAGCGTCGCCTGCGCCAGCGCGAGACCACAAACGCCGGCGAGCGCCAGCTTCAGCTTCTTCATGTCGATCACCCCTTGTTCGTCCCGGTAGCGCAGCATGCGACGCGCGCGCGGTGCGCGCAATCTCTTCCCATGCCGCGGCGGTTGCGCCATTGCTTTCCGCATGGCCGAACTGCTGCCCGCAATCCCCGCCGCGACCCTCGTACTGTTCCGCGAGTGCGATGGCGCGCCCGAACTGCTGATGGTCGAGCGCGCCAAGGCGATGGTGTTCGCCGGTGGTGCGCTGGTGTTCCCGGGCGGGCGGATCGACCCGGCGGATCATGAACTCGCCGCCACGATGGACGGCGACGCCGATGATCTGGCGGCGCGGATCGCGGCGATTCGCGAGACGATCGAGGAGGTCGGCCTGCCGGTCGGGCTGGCCGGCATGCCCGATCGCGCCGGGCTGGATACGCTGCGCCGCACGCTTCATGCCGGCATCGGTCTTGGCCCGGCGCTCGATGCGGCGGGCCTGACGCTCGATCCGGCGCCGCTGGTGCCGTTTGCGCGGTGGCGGCCGAACCATGCGCATTTGCGGATCTTCGACACGCGCTTCTATCTCGCGCGGCTGCCCGAAGACGCACCCGAGCCGGTGGTCGACGATACCGAGAATGTCAGGGTGTTCTGGATGTCGGCGCAGGGCGTGCTCGACGAGGCCGATGCCGGGCGCGCGCGGATCATCTTTCCGACGCGGCGCAATCTCGAGCGTCTCGCGCTGTTCGACAGCTTCGCCGCGGCGGCAACGCACGCCGCCGCCGTGCCGCTGCGCACCGTGACGCCATGGATGGAGGAGCGCGACGGGGAAACGCATCTCTGCATTCCCGACGATCTCGGCTATCCGGTCACCTCGGAAAGCGTCGCCAACGTCGAGCGCAGCTGAGCGGCCGCTCCCCCGATTAAGGGGAGCGGGGAAATCTCAATTGGGCAGGGCGGTCGCCTCGACCTTTTCGACCCAGCGCGGGAAGAAGGCCGGTTGCCGGTTCGACCAGCCTGACGCGGTCGCCGCCGCCTCGCTGATCGACTGCAGCAATTTGCGCCGCAGATCGGGGTGAAGGTGCGGAAGCGCCGCCGCCGCGCAGAACGCCGCCGGCAGCCATGGCCGCACCTCGGCGCCGATCAGCCGCTCATAGAGGAAGCGATAGGCCGAGAAGGTGGTCAGCCGGCCCTGGCCGAGATCGAAGGCGCTCAACGTCGTGAGCGGCGCGATGAAGGTCTCGATCGCGTCGAGGCCGCTCTCGTCGGGCACCATTAGGCGAAGGTCGGGCAATCGGACGTAGAGCCGCGCCTGGGCGCGGATGCTGGCTGCCTCGACCACGTCGCGCGACCACCGCGCCATCGCGTCGTCGCGGTCGAGACCGATGTCGAGCGAGCGTCGCACATAGCGCTGGGTCGCGGCGCTGAAGCTGGCGAACTCCTTCATTTCGGCCAAGGTCATGGGGCCGTTTGCCGGTCTAGTCCGAGAAGCCATAATCACACCCCGCCCGCTAGAGGAACCGGGTGAGACAATGCGCTTCCAGAGTTTACGCTATGGTTAACGCCCCGTCGCCCGGCGTTCACCAAGGAATCATTTTTCCTGCTGCGATGCAACATGGCTTGCGACGAGCCGAGTGGCGCAACAAAAATAGTCCGCAGGTGCGGCCGTTGCGCAACATATCGTTACGCAACGCCACGCGTCTGGCGCCTGTGCGCCCTCGGCGTCACCCGTCCTTGCGCCGGGCCTCGGCTTCGGCATCATAGCCCGATGACGCCGGCGGCCGGTGATGATGCACCGGCTGGGTCGCGGCCGGCGGATCGGAGGCGTCCATCGACTCGTCGAGCGCGTTGTCGAGTTGCGCCTCAGCACTGTCGGGGTGCCTTTCGAGCCGCTCGGCAATCGACTCGTCCTGTCCGGCCGTCTGGCGGGGATGTTGAATATCTCCGGCTTCTTCCGGATCGCCCGGTCGCATCGCGGGGTGATCGATCGTCTTGTCCTCGGTCATCGTAGCTCTCCGTTCGCTTGCCAAACGAGCGAAGGCGAGCGGACGTTCCCTGCCGGTCAATCCAGCCGCGACACCGTCACGCGCTGCTCGACCAGTTGCGCCGTGCCGAACACCGTCATGAAGGCGATGTCGGTGGCATCGCGGCCGACCGCGACGCGTGCGATCTCGTCGGCGCGTGCCATGCCGGTCGGGTCGACCAGGTGCCAGCCGCCATCGAGCCACAATTCGGTCACGGCATGGAAATCGGGCGGGTCGACGCCGGGAGCGTAGGCGGCGACGCAGCGTGCCGGGATGCCGCCGGCACGCGCCAGCGCGACGAGCAGATGGGCATAGTCGCGGCACACGCCGCAGCGCGAGGCGAATGTCTCGAGCGCCGTCGTCTCGCCGTCGCTCGCGCCCGAGGCGTAATCGAGCTTGTCGCGCACCCAGTCGCGCAGCGCCGCGGCAAGGGCGCCGCCCGACAGATCCGTGAATTCGCGTTCGACAAAGCCCTGAAAGCGTTCGGACTCGCAGTAGCGGCTGGGCAGCAGATAGGGCACCGCCTCGGCCGGCAGGTCGTGCGGCGCGGTCGGCGGGAAAGCCGCGATGTCGTGCGTCGGCCGGTCGATATCGACGATGGCGCGATATTCGGCGCGCAGATGGTTGCTGCCCTGCGCCCAGCAGCGCTGCCCGACACCGTCGAGCCCGGGCTGTGCGCTGATCGGCTTGTCGGAGAAGACGTGCAGATCCTGCCGTACGAGCCGCTGGTCGGCCATCGCGGCCGCCTCGACGAGCAGCAGCACATCGGCGTCGCCTTCGATGTCATAGGCAAGGGTGACGTCGATCGCGAGGCGCATGGAGGTTCCAGTCGGGGAATAAGAAAAAGGCCCGGCAGGTTTCCCTGCCGGGCCCGTAGCCCAGGCGTTGTCGCCCCGGCCTAGTTCCGCGAACTGCCGAACATGCGCAGGAGGAACATGAACATGTTGATGAAGTCGAGATACAGCGTGGTCGCCGACATGATCGCGGCGCGCGGCTCGGCGGCGGTCCCCGCGACGTGCGCGTAGATGCTCTTGGTGCGCTGCGTGTCATATGCGGTCAGGCCGGCGAAGATGAGCACGCCGACCAGATTGATCGCGAGCGAGAAGGCGCTGGACTGCAGCCACAGGTTGAGCACCATCGCCACGATCAGGCCGATGACGCCCATGATCAGGAAGGTGCCGATCGGGCCGAGGTCGCGCTTGGTGGTGTAGCCATAGAGGCTCAGGCCGGCAAAAGACGCCGCCGACGCGAAGAACGCCTGCGCGATCGAGTTGCCCGAATAAACGAGGAAGATGCTCGACAGCGACAGCCCCATCACCACCGCGAAGCCCCAGAACAGGGCCTGCAACGTGGCGTCCGACATGCGCGACAGGCCCATGTTCATCGCGATGATGAAGCCGAGCGGTGCGAACATGATGACGTAGCGCAGGATGCCGCCACCCATCAGCACGTGCGCCGCCGGCGAGTTGTCGCCGCCCCACGCGAAGAACATCGCAACCAGGCCGCTCAGCAACACCGCCGAGCTCATATAGTTGTAGACCGACAGCATGTAGCGGCGAAGGCCGACATCATAGGCTGCGGTGCGCGCGTCCGCCGGCGAGAACGCGGTCGCGTTCGGCTGCGGATCGGACCAGTTGGCCATTGCGAAAAACTCCTTTGTGCGGCGCTGTGCCGGATGGTGCGAATATCGTCGTTACGGCCGGGCATTTCAAGTTATTCCGGTCTCCGGCCGGCCGATGGCTGACAGCGCCGCGCGTTGCGCTAGGATGCCGCGATGCATCGCCTGTTCGTCGCGCTCCGCCCGCCACCCCCGATCCGTCTCGCTCTCGCGGCCGTAATGGGCGGCGTGCCGGGCGCGCGCTGGCAGGATGACGAGCAACTCCATATCACCCTCCGCTTCATCGGCGAGGTCGACCGCCGCGTCGGCGAGGATGTCGCCATCGCGCTCGGCCAGGTCCATGCGCCACCGGTCGAGGTCGCGCTGGCCGGCGTCGGGGCGTTCGACAAGGATGGTCGCGTGAACGCCTTGTGGGCCGGGGTCTCCCCGCACGAGGCGCTGAACGCGCTTCACCGCAAGGTCGATCATGCCCTGGTCCGCGCCGGCCTGGCGCCGGAAGGGCGCGCCTATCTGCCGCATGTCACCGTCGCGCGGCTGCCCCGGTCGATGGGGGCCGGGGTCGAGATCGAGCGCTGGCGCGCCGATCATGCCGGTCTGACGAGCGCGCCCTTCGCGCTCACCCACCTCTATCTGTTCGAAAGCAGCCTCGGCACCGGCGGCGCGCGCTACGAGGCGATCGAGCGCTGGGCACTGGCCTGAGCCGAAACGACTTTCTGTCGAAAGCGCTTTGCCAAGGCGATGCGGCCCGCTAGCCTGCCACGACAAGACGGTCAGGAGAGTTGAGGTATGGCGAGCAAACCAGCGGGGGAGCCCGCGCGCGCGCCGGCCTATGCATGGTACGTCCTGGCGATCCTGTTTCTGGTCTATGTGCTGAATTTCGTCGATCGCCAGATCATCTCGATCCTCGCCGAGGACATCAAGCGCGACCTCCACCTCAAGGACGAGGATCTCGGCTTTCTCTACGGCACGGCGTTCGGCGTCTTCTATTCGCTGTTCGGCATCCCGCTCGGCCGGCTCGCCGACAACTGGCATCGCGTTCGGCTGATGACCGTCGGCCTGGCGCTGTGGTCGACGATGACCGCCGTTTCGGGGCTGGCACGCAGCGGGACGATGCTGGCGGGCGCGCGCGTCGGCGTCGGCGTCGGCGAGGCGACCGCCAGCCCCAGCGCCTATTCGCTGATCTCCGACTGGTTCCCGCGCCGCCTGCGCGCCACCGCGCTCGCAATCTATTCGGCCGGGCTCTATGTCGGTGGCGGCCTGTCGCTCGGCATCGGCGGCTTGATCGTCAAGCGCTGGAACGACGCCTATCCGCACGGTGGCCCGTTTGGCCTGCACGGCTGGCAGGCGGCTTTTCTGATGGTCGGCATCCCCGGCATCGTCGTCGCGCTGTGGATCGCGACGCTGCGCGAACCGATCCGTGGCGCGTCGGAAGGGCTCGATCCGCCCGTGCCGCATCCTGCGCCGTTCCGCGAGTTCTTCGCGGATCTGATGACCATATTGCCGCCCTTGACGCTGATCGGCGCGGCGCGCGGTGGAATGCGCACCTTCGTGGTCAACCTGGTCGCGCTCGCGCTGGTGGTCGGCGGCGTCGTCCTGCTGCACGCCTTTGGCGAACCGTGGCTGCAATGGTCGGCGATCGGCATCGGCGTCTACGCGGTGTTCTCCTGGGCGAGCGCGCTCAGGCGGCGCGACCCGCCGACCTTCGCGTTGATCGTCGCGACGCCGGCATTTCTGTGCACCGTCGTCGCCTATGGCCTCAACGCCTTCATGGCCTATGCGGTGAGCTTCTGGGCTGCGCCCTATGCGATCCGCGTGATGCACATGGCGCCGCAAAAGGCCGGCGCGCTGATCGGCAGCACCGGCGCTCTCGCCGGTTTTCTCGGGGTAACGATCGGCGGCATCGTTGCCGATCGCTTGCGCCGCCGCCACCCCGGCGGGCGGCTGTGGGTGGTGATCTTCGGTGCGATCGCGCCCATTCCCGGCGTGGCGGTCGCCTTCACCACGCTCGATCCGGCGGTGTTCATCGTCGCGTTCTTCTTCTCGTCGGTGCTCGCCAGCGGTGCGCTCGGCGCGGCCGCCGCGACGACGCAGGATCTCGTGCTGCCACGGATGCGCGGCACGGCGACGGCGACCTTCTTCATCGGCACGACGCTGCTCGGGCTGGCGATGGGGCCGTATCTTGCCGGCCGCGTCTCGACGCTGTCGGGCAGCCTGTCGGTCGGCATATTGTCGCTGCTCGCCGTCGTGCCGATCACCGTCGCCGCCGGTATCGCGGCCTATCGCCTCGTGCCCGTGGCGGAATCGTCGCGCGAAGCACGCGCGCGCGCCGCTGGAGAAAATATCCCGGGATAGTCGAAATCGTGACCTGACGGGCCGGCTATCGCGCCGGTGCCGCATTGGGTCACGTCGGAAGCCAGGCGCATTGCGGCGCTTGCCATGCCTCGTTCGGAAACCCGCCGGCGCCCCGCTCTGCGCGTCTCCGCGATACGATACTCAGCCGCCCGCTCTCGGCGGCAACAGCGCCTTGTCGATCCGCGCGGCCACGCCGACGCTGCGGCCCGCCAGATTTGGGATCGAATAGTGCAGGGCGGTACCCATCACCTGCGCCGCCTCCGACAAGGTCAGCCCATAATCCTGCCGCAGCCACTGGATCATCCCGGTGCTCGCCGCCCTGGTCGCTTCGTCGAGCGAGCCGGCCTGGCCGAGCACCATGATCTCGCTCGGCGATTCGACGCGCGGCATGGCAATCGCCTTGCCCTTGATCAGTTCGACCGAGAATTCGACGTCCATCGACGTCTCCAGCGCATATTGGGTCGTTTCGCCATCGCCCTGCACGGCATGCGCGTCGCCAAGGTACAACAACGCGCCGGGTTGCTGGACGGGCAGGTAGACGCTGTTGCCGACGACGACCTCGGGAAAATCCATATTGCCCCCGGCGCGCCCGGTGTCGCCGGTCGACAGCGGCGGCGCGCCGAAGCCGGTGGCGAGCGCAAGCCCGCCCAGCATCGGGCGCAGCGGCACGCGATAATCCTTCAGCCTGCCGCTCGCGCCGGCGGGCGTCGCATAGCCCGCCACGCGGTCGAGCCGCCACTTGACGGGGCGTCCAAGCTC
>JBAZXI010000016.1:0-43068 GCA_041659925.1 Sphingomonas sp. | reverse complement strand
GACGAGGCCGTTGCCGAGCGCCCGGCCGACGATCGTGTCGAGGCTGTCGGCCCAGTCGCGATTGGGCGTCAGCGCGCGGATATGGACGACCAGGGTATCACCTTGTTGCGCGCCGGCGATGAAGAACGGGCCGGTCTGCGGGTTGCCGAACAATGCGCGGGTCAGGCCGGTGGCGTCGATCCCGCCCGAATCGATCGTCGTGGTGCGCACCGTATCGCCGGGCCAGATCGTTAGCACGGGCGCGCGCTCGGCCGAGAAGCTGTTGGCAAAGGATGTCGGAACGAAATTGTGGATTTGCGGTCCGCCTGGCGGCCGGTCGGGCACGCGCCGCCCGGTAAAGCCGTAGCGCAGGCGCCGCGCGGCATCGTTATTGTCGGGAAAGTCGGCGGTCCCGCGCAGCGTCGCGCCATCGATCCGCGCGTCGAACCGGTAGACCGCGCCGCTCTTGTCGCGAACGCTGAACGCCAGCCTGCCGTCGCTGATCGTCCCGTCGACCGCGTCGCCATCCCATTTGCCCGACAGCTTGCCGTTCGCGGCGATGAGGTCGAGCGTCGAATATTCGGGATTGCCCCAGCGGTCGGTGGTGAGGATCCATTGGCCGTCCGCCCGCGACGCGGCGAGCGCGGGTTGGCCGAGCAGCAGGACGGCACATACCGTCATCATGATTCGCAGCATGTCACTCCCCTGGCTTTGCGACTACAACTGTAGTCGATGCCGCGAGGCGTGCAATGGGCGTTGTTCAGGTCTTGTCGGGGAGCGCCGCCAGGTGCGCGGCGCAGATGGCCCGTCGCCAGCGCGATTGCCAGATAGGCGTTCCCGAAAGCGGTTCCGGGCTCGGCTTGGCCGAACGGGATGGAGCTGGCTTCGCGCCAGACCATTGATTGCTGCGCACAGTTGGCATACAGGCCGCCGCACTGTTTCTCGAACCAAGGAAAGGAGTGAGCAAATGCGAACAGCAACCGCACCCGGCATCATTCCCCATTTCCGAGTTCAGGAACACATCACATGGGCAAGTCCCTTGCGGGTGACTGCAGTCATCTGACCCTTTTGCGTGGCCATTTGGCCGCGACACTTTTCGATTTCGCTCGTCTGCCAATTGGCACTTCCGCTTTGGAGGAGGCTCGCCATGCGTGCTGACATGTTCAAGGTCATCGTCGAGCGCCCCCGCTGGGGTGCCGGGCATGCGCCTCCCGTAAAACTCAAGAAGGACAGGAACGACTTCAAGCAAATCGGTCTTAAGCGGCACGCCAGAGAGCAGGCTGCGTACACAAAGTCGCTCAACGAGAATCTCGCGCCGCTCGTCCGCTTCATCCAGCGGCGCGTGGGACGGCGCTGGGACGATGTGTTCAGCGAAATCTGCGAGCATCTCGACACCGGGAGCACCGTTAAGATGTACGTGCGCCAGCATCTGCGCGATTTCGTGCTGTTCGGGATCTCGCGCGGACGGCACGGCGAATTGCTGCGCGAGGGGCACGTTCTGCGTCCCGACCGGCGCAATTGCCGTGGCCGTGAATTTTATGTCGATCCGAGTGACGGCGTGTTGAAGGATCGCGTCTGGTTCTGGCGCGATCAGGGGCAGGCTGTCGCACCCGGCAAACGACACCTCGGATGGAAGGATGCCGCACGGTGACCCATGCAGCCATCCACATCGTTGCCTCGCCCGATAGCTGGATCGAGCAGGCGGCGGTGGACCAGCTCCACCAGACGGCGCGGCTTGAGGGCATCGATCGCGTCGTCGGGCTTCCGGACCTGCACGTCGGCCGCGGCATCGCGGTAGGCGCGGCATTCTGGTCGCATGGCCATGTCTATCCGCACCTTGTCGGCAGCGACATCGGCTGCGGGATGGGCCTGTGGCGCTCAGCCATGCGGCTGCGCAGGTTTCGGCTGGACGCGGCCGAACGCAAGCTGCGCGGGTTGGAGGAGCCCTGGCCGGGCGATCACGCCAGGCGACTGACCGAGGCCGGACTGCCGCCCGATCTTGCGGGTGAAGCGCTCGGCACGATCGGCGGTGGCAACCACTTCGCCGAACTGCTGCGGGTCGAGACATTGCACGACGGAGGCGCGGAAATCGATCCGACCGCGCTCTACCTGATGGTCCACAGCGGTTCGCGCGGGTTGGGCCAGGCAATCCTCGAACGGCATCTGGCCCAGCACAATGTCGCGGCTCTGGTTGCCGGCGAGGCGGCGTGCGCCGGCTATCTGGCCGCGCATGACGACGCGATGGCCTGGGCGGTCCTCAATCGCGCGTTGATCGCCGAGCGCTTCCTCGATCGGCTCGGCACGACCGGCGAACGCGTACTCGACATCTGCCACAACAGCGTCACGCCGCATCGCGGCGGCTGGCTGCACCGCAAGGGTGCGGCACCGGCGGACCAGGGGCTGGTGGTGATTCCCGGGTCGCGCGGGGACATGACCTATCTGGTCCGTCCCCGGCTTGAGCGGGCGGACGAGGCGCTGCATTCGCTGGCGCATGGCGCCGGCCGCAAATGGAGCCGCAGCGAGGCGAAGGACAAGCTGGTTCGGCGCTTCAGCATCGCCGATCTCGAGCGTACCAGACTCGGCAGCCGGGTTATCTGTGAAGATCGCGACCTGATCTACGAGGAGGCCCCACAGGCGTACAAGGATATCCACCAGGTCGTGCGCGATCTCGAACTGGCGGGGCTGATCGACCTGATCGCGACATTGCGGCCGCTCCTCACCTACAAGACGAGGCGCGCATGAGCGAGATCATCCTGCATCTGTCGTCCGGGCAGGGCCCCAAGGAATGCGAATGGGTGGTCGCGCAGCTCGCCCACGCCCTCTGTCGGGAGGGCACTGCGGCAGGGCTGGCATGCGAGCTGGTCGAGCCGATCGAGGGCCCCGCGGCATCGGCGCTGCTGCGCATATCGGGAGCGGAAGCCGAGGCGCTCGTCGCGGGATGTATCGGCACGATCCGCTGGATCGGCACCAGCCCGTTCCGTCCGCTGCACAAGCGCCGCAACTGGTTCGTCGGCGTGCAACGCGTTCGGAGCGAAGCGGAGACGCCCGATTTGCGCGATGAGGATATTCGATATCAGACGCTCCGCGCCTCAGGGCCGGGCGGGCAGCATGTCAACAAGACCGACAGCGCAGTCCGCGCGACCCATTTGCCTACCGGTTTGGCTACCCTGTCCCAGGATCAACGTTCGCAATTCGCCAACAAGAAAATCGCACGGCTGAAGCTGGCGATGCTGCTCGATGATCAGCGCCGCGCGGACGAAGCCGGAGGCAAACGGGCGCTGTGGGACCAGAACCGCGAACTTGAGTGTGGCAACGCCGTGCGGACATATGAGGGAGAACGGTTCAGGCGCCGCTAGCTGCTGACATGGCGATACAAAAGCGAACGGCCGCTTGCGCGGCATGGATGACTCGAAGCTGCCGTTCCGCTTTCAGGCAACCCGCGCCTCCCGACGGGGCGGGAACGGGGAAAAGTGGTAGTTAGCTGCCGCCCACATCCTTTCGGTTTGTGCGATCAAATTCACTTCGAATGCGACGCCAAGCGTGAGAAAACAGCAGGCGGACTGCTCCAGTCAGTAATAGCTCCGCACCGATAATCACCGATATCACGACGAGAATCAGCACGATCCCGGTCCAGCCAAACGGCTCCTGCTTCGTGCCAAGCTCCGCAACAATTATCTCGGCGAAGTTCATTTGGCGACGCTAACACGGTCATAGGGATGTCTGCTAATGGGGCGCTTGCCGCCCGGCCGGACATTCGCCAATTTCCGTTCGCTCCCATCGATAAGTTTCGCAGCTTGTTCAGGTGGCTTTGCGAATCCGGGGCTTAATGCGGCCCGCGAAAATGGTGATGTCGGTTCCGAACGCCTCGTTGACCATCCCGGCAGCGCCGGACACGCTTGCCGGATCGCTCTCTACTTTCTGGGGAAAGGCAGGCATCTTGGTGCGAACACGGTCGCTCGACTTTACAGCAATCGTATCACCCGGCCCGAACTCTCGAAAAGTCAGGAAAGCGAGTATGTCCTTACCGTAGAGTGGATGCCGGTTGAACACAATTTCGTCGATGCGAAATTCGAAGTAACAAGTTGCGTTTGAAGGTGCGTTGCGTGCGCCAGCCTTCCAGCCCGTGTCGATCGGATCATGGTAGACTACCTCGGTATCCACAGCGAGACCAAAGGTGGCGCGAAGATCGAGTTTCTTAAAGCGTTCTACTTGCTTGACGGGATCGAGAAGCGCCTTTAGCACCGCCACTTGCTTATCCGTCTTGCCAGCCATCAAGGCCGGAACGATACCGCCCGCCCAACTCCCCATCGTCGCCCCATCCAAACGATTCGTCGGCCATACGTGTAGCTCGCAGGTCGCGGCGATCGCGGGATTAGCTAAAAATAGCATCGCAGATGTCATCATTACGATGGATGCGGGTCGGATCATGGTGCCCTCCAGCGTTGAATTGGAGCGTCGGTAGGACCCCGCCAGTCGCTTGTCTATGGCGTGAGGGTTGGTCGCTTCCGGCCTGTCCGCTTGCGGCAGCGGCCACGATTGCCGTGAATGCTTGAAACTGGGGCGGTTGCCGCCGGGCAGCTTTTCGTCCCGACACCTGCCGGTCGGCTTTCCGGCGGATCGTGTCGATCGAGGAAACAGAAACGATTCGACGTGGTGGGAAGCGGGCGTTCAGCCGTCTTGAGCCATTGCCTTGGCATACAGCGCCTGTGGCCCCTTTGCGCGTTCTAACCGCACTCGCCGATGGGCGAACCCGACACCGACGATCAGCACGGCAACCACAAGGCGTATCGCATTGCCGGTCGTCGGATTAACGGAGACGGCGTAGGCGTAAATCAACGTCATGAAGCCCACGAAACCGATGGTGAATACCTCAAAACGGATGGAGAGCTTGCGTCGAGCATAGAGCCTGTAAGCAAGCCGCCAAAAAACAGACGTCATCTTCTCACAATATCATGACCCCCGCTGTCCGCAATTGAGGCGGCTGCCGTCGGGCCGCTTTCCGTCCCAAAACTCGCCGGACGGATTTCAGGCGGGCTGTGTCGAGGCCAGCGATTGACGCGATCTTGCCCGCTCGCCGCAGTCGCGCCATGCTCTGACCCGCTCGCGCGCAGCGGTGGAACGCGCGCTGCCAGGTGACGGACGCAACCGGGAGGGCGGGATGCATTTTTCAGAGGCGCAGCACGATATCAGGCGGGCCTATGTTGGCGGCGGCCCCGGCGTGCTGGTGTCGGCACTCACCTGGTTCGTCGCGGCATTCATCCAGCACGGTCATGGTGTTGGCGCGGCCTTCGTCGCCCTGTTCATCGGCGGCATGTTCATCTTTCCGGTCGGCAAGCTGGTCTCGCGCTTCCTGTTCAAGCGCGCCAGCGAGGCGAAGCGGAATCCGCTGGGCATGACCGCGCTGGAAAGCACCGTCGCGATGATCGGCGGGCTGTTCGCCGCCTGGCTGTTCCTGCCGGTGAAGCCGCTACTGGTCTTTCCGCTCGCGGCGATCGCGGTCGGCACGCATTATCTCGTCTTCCGGACCGTCTATGGCGACCGCCTGTTCCTCGCGCTTGCCGCCATCGTCACCGCGCTCGGCCTGGTCGATATCCTCGTCCTGCCAATCCCCGGCGGCGTGGCCCTGTCGGTCGCGGTTGCCGAACTCGTATTCGGCCTTGTCCTGACGATGCGCGCTACGCGTGCCTAGCCAGCGCGGTGTCGACGGCCCCGGGGCGGTGATTCAGCGACGATAACGAACCGGTTATCGTCGCGGCCATGCCCGCATATTCTGTCTCGCCCCGCATCGTGCACAGGGTGCGCCACCTGTCGGTCGCGGCACGCGCGCGTTGGATCGGCCGCCGCTCCGGTGGCGCAGCACGCGCGTATTCCTGTCTGAATAGATTGTTCAACTCCAAAACTATTCAAGCAAATCGTTACAATTCGCGCACGTCGGGCGCGGCCAATATGCCAGTCACTCTTGCCAAGGCGTCGTTGGATTTCGCCCGATCGTCAGGCGAACATTTCACCCTCGCAAGAAAGGCATCAGTAACGCGATCGCGCCCTTATGGTCTTCAAAATACCCCTTTTTCTTGGGCCTGCGCGGCGAATTCTTGCGCTGAATACTTGCCCGTGCCAACCGCACTCTCCAACCCCTGCTGCCCCGCCCGCGGCTCAGTAGAAGCGGATATTGCTCAGCTGCAGCCACGCCTTGCCGCCCGGGTCGCCCTGCAACCGCACGATCAGCGCGCGCAGCCGCGTGAGGTCGAGCGGTGCGCCGTCGCCATTCCCGTGAAACGCGCTGAACGGCAGGCGGATCTCGTGCGTGGTCGCGTCCGCGCTGAAGTCGGCCTTGAAGCGCGCATCATTGTCGAGCCCGTAGCTGTCGAACAGCATCGTATAATCGCCCGCGCCGCGCGCATCGAACGCCACGCCGGTAAAGCCGCGCGCATCGGCCAGTTCGACCGCGCCGCGCGTCAGCGGCAATATCAGCTGCGCGAACGGCCGTGGCCGCGCGCCGAGCTGCGCGACCATGAACAGCCGGCGGTCGGCACCCTTGTCGGGGCGCACGAAGTCGAGATGGCTGTGGTCGACGCCCGGCTCGGTGCTCTCGACCGGCAGCGTGTCGAGATCGGTACGCCCGTCCGCGCGCACGCCGCTGTCGATCGGGCCGGCCATCTTGTGGACCGGCAGCGGCGTCGGGGCGTCGCTGGCGAGCGATGCGCGCAACGCCGCGAGCGGTGCCTCGCGTCCGCTCACGAACACCCGCTTGACCGTCCACAGGTCGGCGATGCGCTGGTCCGGCCGGCCGCTGTACAGCACGATATCGGCGCGCTGGCCGGGCGCGATGCGGCCATGGTCCTTGTCCTGCCCGATGATGCCGGCGCTCGTGCGCGTCGCCGCGACCAGCGCTTCGCTCGGCGTGAAGCCCAACCGTGTCAGCCAGGTGATCTCGCGCAGCGCGCCGGGGCCATGATAGACGCCCTCGATCCCGGCATCGGTGCCGATGCCGATGCGGATGCCGGCGGCTTTCAGGCGGCGGATATTTTCCTGCATGATCGTCCAGCGCCTGGCTTCATAGGCCGGGATCGGTGCGGTCGGCCTGGCCATGCGCGCGCGCTCGCGCGCCTGTTCGGGCGGGGTGAAGCTGGCCCATTCGCCGGGATCGAACGTGCGGTTCTCCTGCGGCTCGAACACCACCAAAGTCGCGATATAGGCGGTGTGGTGCGCCTTCATCAGGCCGATCAGTTCGTCGTCGACCAGCGCATCGCCGACGCCGTGGCCGACCGAGTCGACCCCGGCCGCCGCCGCGACCTTGGCGCCTTCCAGCGTCACGGTATGGGTGATCACCGGCAGCCCGGCCTTGTGCGCATCCTCGACGATCGCCGCCAGCGTCGGCTCGTTCATGCTGTTGAGGTCGGCGTCGCGACCATAGCGCCAGCCATCGGCGAACACCTTGATCACGTCGGGATGGTAGGGCAGCGCCCGTGCCATCGCGAGATGCGCCGCGCGCGGCGTCGCCACCTGCATCGTGAAGAAATTGCCCCAGCCGAATTCGGTGCCGTGCCCGCCGGGCACGCCGAGCCGGATGGCGAGCTCGAGATGCGGCGCGGGGATGCCGCCCGGCGCGGTCATCTCGCGGATCGGCCGCAGCATTTCGCCCGACACCGAATAGTCGTTCACCGTCGTCACGCCGTTGACGAGATAGCCTGCCCAGCTTTTCGCCATGTCGTCGGGCGCGTCATAGGCCGGCGAGCGCAGATGCGTGTGCAGATCGTGCAGCCCCGGCGTCAGCGTCAGCCCGCGCGCATCGATCACGCGGGTGCCTCGCGGTTTGCGCAACCGCGGCCCGACCGCGACGATGCGCTCGCCGCGGATCAGCACATTCTCGATCACCGCCGGCGCGCCCGTGCCGTCGAACACCCGCGCGCCGCGGATCAGGATCGCGCGTTCCGGTGCGGCGTTGGCGGCGATGCCGGTCAGCAGGATCGTCGCCGCGAGGGCGGTACGGAAAATCTTCATGGCAGCGGCTGCTTCTTCATCAGGGTGCGGTCGAGAAAGGCGTCGGCGGCATGATAGCTGGCGAGCCAGTCGGCATAGCGAAAGAAGTCGTGGCGCTCGCCGGGGAACACCAGCTCGCGGTACGGCACATGCCGCGCGGTCAGCGCGCGGGCGAGCAGCAGCGACTGGTAGAAGTCGACATTGCGGTCGTCGTCGCCATGGATCAGCAGCACCGGCGAACGCCAGCTGTCGATCGCGCCCATCGGCGAGGATTGCCATTGCAGCTGGTGCGCCCTGGCCTCGGCGTCGGGCGACAGCGTCTTTTCGACCGGGCGGACCATCGCGTGGACACCGTGGAAATCCACTCCCGCGGCAAACAGGTCGCTGTTGCGCGCCAGCGCCAGCGCGGTGAGGTATCCGCCCCAGCTGCCGCCCCAGATGCCGATCCGTGCCGGGTCGACATCGGCCCGCGCGGCGAGCCAGCGACCGCCGGCGAGCACGTCGCGATATTCCGAAGCGCCGGCGCGGGCGATCCCGGGCGCGGCGCGGAACGCATGGCCATAGCCGGTGCCGCTGCGGTAATTGACCGACAGCACATCATACCCTTCGGCCGCGAAATGCTGGTTCAGGATGTAGCCGTTCGAATAATAATAGGACGGGTGGAAACCAGGCAGCATCTGCCGCCGCGGCCCGCCATGGACATAGATCAAGGCCGGATGCCTGCCCGGCCCGCGCGCATGGAACAGCTGGCCGTGCACCGTCACGCCGTCGGCGGCGGTGAAGGTTACGGTTTCGGGCGCGACGAAGTCCGGCACGGCCGGTGCCGGGCCGAGCGCGGTCAGGCTCGACGCCACCAGTACCGGATGGGCGAGGTGCGTGGCGTCGGTGGCGATCGCGGCGAGTGCGCCGCCGGCCAGTACCGGCACGGATTCGAAACCGGCACCGCTGCTCAGCCGGGTTGCCGGACCGCCGCTCAGGTCGCGCCGCCAGATATGGCGGCTGTCGAGATTGTCGGCATTGGCGGCGTAGACCAGCGAGCGACGGTCGGCGCCGAGCGTGAAGGTCTCTACCTCGAACGCGCCGGGCGTAAGCTCGCGCGGTTCGCCACCGTCGGCGTCGATCGCATAGGCGTGGACCCACCCGCTGCGCTCCCACGGGAAGACCAGCTTGCCGTCCGCGCTCCAGAACAGGTTGCGTCCGCGCGTGCCGTAATATTCCCCGCCGAGGCCGCTCGGCGCGCTCCACAGCGTGCGCGTCGCGCCGGTCGCGACTTCGGCAACCGTCAGCGACCAGTAGCCTGCGCTGTCGGCCGGCACGTCGGCCGGCGGATCGACGAAGCGGATGAACGCGATCCGCTGGCCATCGGGCGAGAAGACCGGGTCGGTGGCAAAGCCGAGACCCGGCTCGATATAGCGTGGCTTGCCCGTCTTGATGTCGAGCAAGGTGACGAAGGCGTGATCGCCGCGATCGCTGACGAACAGCAACGTGCTGCCATCGGGCGACCAGGTGATCTCGTTGACGGAGCCCGGAACCGTGGCGATCTTGCGCGCACCGCTCGCGCGGTCCCACAGCCAGATCTCACCCTTGTAGCTGAAGGCGATCCGGTCGCCCGAGGCCGAAAAGGCCGGCGCATGGCCTTCGCCCAGCAGCGTCGCCGTTCCGCCGGTGACCGGGACGACGAAAAGCTCCTGATGCGGCGTCTCCGCCGCCTGGCCGGTGTTGGGCGGGGCACCGTCGGGATATTCGCTGTCGCCACCGCGGACATAGGCGAGCGCGGTGCCGTCATGGCTCAGCGTCACGTCCGACAGCTCGATGCCGTCATCGTCCTTGTAGCCGGTGAGCTGGCGACCCGGCATGCCGGGGCCGCCGACCCAGATGTTGCGCACGCCGGCCTCATTCTCGATCCAGGCGAAGCGCGGCACATCGCGTGCGCCGGCCAGGCCGCTGGCGATGGGAAGTGCGAGCTGCGCGGCCAATGTGTCGCCGGTCGCTTGCGCATGCGATGCTGCACCGAGCATGAGGGTTGTCACGCACAGGGTGAGCTTGAAGCCGTGTCGCCAGATCATCCTTTAATGCTAGGGACCTGTCGGGCGGGAGCAAGCGCCGATGGCGTCGCCATGCTCGCGAGTTATGGCCGCGCCAACACTCTGAATGTCCGCACGATGATTGCCCCGGCGGCATTTCGCTCTACCGTTGCGGTCATGGCACGATCCACTCTCCTCCGTCGCGCGGCAGCGCCGCTCCTGTTGCTGGGTGCCGCCGCGCCGATCGGCGCGCAGCAGGCGCCGACGTTGACCGACAAGGTCGAGGCGGTGCTGGCGACGGCACCGGCGGGCACGCGATTCGGATTGGTCGTTGTCGGTGACGACGGGCGCGAACTCGTTGCGATCAACCCCGACCAGCGTTTCATCCCGGCCTCCAACACCAAGATGTTCACCACCGCCACCGCCTTCGCGACGCTCGACGGACTCGACCGTTCCGATCCCGCAGGGGGCACTGGCGTGCGGCTCGAGCATAACGGCCATGGCGCGCCCGATGTGGTGATCGAGGGCCGGGGCGACGCCCGGCTGTCGAGCGCGCCCGATTGCACCGTCGATTGCCTCGCCGTCCTCGCCGATGCGGTGGCCGCGAAGACGCGTGTCGTCGGCAATGTCGTCGGCGACGACAGCTGGTTCCCCGACGAGCGCTGGAGCCCGGGGATGAGCTGGAACAATATCCCCACGCGATCGGGCACCGGCATCTCGGCACTGACGCTCGACGATAATGAACTGTCCGCGACGGTGACACCGGGCGCGCCCGGCGCGCCCCCCGGCGTGGACTTGCCGGCCTATTACACGGTCGAGAACCGCGCCGTGACGGTCGCCGGCAGCGAGACGCGCCTCGGCGATGATCGCGATCCGAACGGCTATGTCGTGCGGCTGACCGGGACCATCGCGGCGGGCGCCAGGCCAGAGCGCGTCCGCTTTGGGATCGACGACCCGGCGCGCTACACCGCATGGCGTTTTCGCGACCTGCTCGTTGCGCGCGGCGTGCGCGTGACCGGCGCGATCGGCGTGCGCCATCGGCCGTTGGTGCCGGCCGACGACCCGGCGAACCGCAAGGGTGCGCCCGCCGCGCGCCCACCCGCACCCGACGCTTTGGCGCGGCTGGCGCCGCCGCCGCTCGGCGAGGACCTGACGATCATCAACAAGGTCAGCCAGAACCTCCACGCCGAGCTGATGCTGCGCCGGATTGGCCGGCTGACCGGCAGCGGCTCGATCGCCGACGGGCAGGTCGCGGTGCGTGCGATGCTGGCGCAGGCCGGCGTGCCGCGCGCGGCCTTCGATTTCTCCGATGGCTCGGGCATGTCGAGCTACAACCGCATCGCCCCGCGCGGCACGGTGACGCTGCTGCGCTGGATCGCCACGCAACCCTGGGGGGCGGCATGGCGTTCGACCTTGCCGGTCGGCGGGGAGGGTGGTCTTGCGCGCCGCTTCGGCGGCACCGCGCTCGACCACAAGATCTTCGCCAAGACGGGTACGCTCAACGCGACCAATGCGCTGTCGGGCTATCTCGTCGCGAAGAGCGGGCGAACGCTGACCTTCTCGATCCTCGCCAACGACGTACCCGACGGCGCCAGCGCACTCGCCGCGATGGACAAGGCGATACTGACGGTAGCGGCGGAGAACTGAGTTTTCTTCGTTCCCCGGCGAAGGCCGGGGCCCAGTTGGGAAAGCCGGAGAAAAGTCACGCAACGATCATTACGAGCGTCCCCCAACTAGGCCCCGGCCTTCGCCGGGGAGCGCAAGAGGGTGAAGTCAGATTTTCAACAGAGGCGATCGAACGCCGCGATCACCGCGTCGCCGGTCTCGGGCCGCAGCTCGAAGATGCCGCTGTCGAAATGCCGGGTCGGATGGACGCGGTTGGTGAGCAAAGTCCAGGCGAGGCCGCGCTCGAAATCGATCCACAGGCCGGTACCGGTAAAGCCGGTATGGCCGATCGTCTCGGCCGAGCAGGCCTGACCGCCCGACCAGCCGGCGAAGCGGCGTTCCCAGCCGCAGGTGCGGTGGTCGTAAAAGGGCGTGCGGATCGCCCACAGCATCGCCTCGGAGGCACCGCTGCCGTCGAGCACCCCTTGCGCGAAGTCGAGCACGCCGGCGACCGTGCCGAACAGCCCGGCATGGCCGGTCGCGCCGCCCATCGCGGAGGCGTTCTCGTCATGCACCTCGCCCTTGAGCACGCGTTGGCGCCACGGGCAGCGCTCGGTCGCGACGGCGGGGCCAGGGGGCGGGCCGTAGCTCAGGCCCTTGCCGAGTGGCCATGCCGACAGCGGTTGCCCGGTCAGCCGCTCGATCGCGATGCCGAGCAGGATGAAGTTGATGTCGGAATAAACCGGCGGCCCATGTCTCCATTCGCGCTGCAGCACGAAGGCGCGCAGCCGCTGCGGGTCGTCACCATAGGTGTAGACCGGCTCGACCGCAGGGAAGAAGGTGCGGTGCGACAGGCAGTCGCGGAAGGTCAGCTTGCGCTCCGCCGCGCCGGCCACGTCATATTGGCGCAGGTCCGGGATTGCGTCGGTCAGCGGGCGGTCGAGATCGAGGCGGCCCTGATCGGCGAGTTGCAGGATCATCGTCGTGGTGGCGACGACCTTCGAGACCGAGGCGAGGTCGAACCAATGCTGTTCGGTGAGCATTTCCGGCTCGGGTTCCAGCGCGGCATGGCCGACGACCCTGACCGCGCGTCGGCCATCGGCCGTCACGATGCCGAGCGTCGCGCCGGGGATGCGACCCTCCGCGACATGACGTGCGGCGGGGGCGAAGGCGTGGTCGATGTCGATCATGAGTCGTCCGGGCGGGGTTTCGCCCCCGCGATGAAGGGAAGGAAGATCACCGCCGCGAGACTCAGGCTGCCCGACAGCCAGAAGAAGCCGTCATAGCCGATCGCCTCGACGATGTTGCCGCCCGCGCCCTGCAGCAGTCGCGGCAACAGGAAGGCGAAGCCGGACAGAAAGGCATATTGCGCCGCGGGATATTTGGGATTCACCAGCAGCGAGAGATAGACCACGAAGATCGCCCCTTCGAGACCGTGCGCGAACTGATCGAGCGCGGTCGCGGTGTAGATCGCCAGATCGCTTGGCGGCGCGTACCACAGCCACACGAAGATCCAGTTGCCGAGCGCGGACCCGATCGCCCCGATCGCCAGTGCCCACACCATGCGCATCCGCACCGCCAGCACGGCACCGAGCGCGACGCCGGCCATGCTCGACGGCGTGGTGATGAAGCCGTCGGCGATACCCATGGTGGTCAGGTCATATTTCGCCGCGATCTCGAGCGGCTTGACGCCCCACAGCGTGAGTACGTCGCCCATGCGGTAGAAGGTGACGAAGCCGAGCAGCGGCAGGACGGTGTAGCGAAAGCGCCAGAAGATATCGATGTACGGACCGAGCCAGGTCGATCGGCGCGCCCAATGCTCGGTCGGCAACGCGACGATCCACGGCAATGCCGCGCCCATGATGACGAAGGGCAGCAGGCACAGAATGAGCACCGCGCTTTTCACGTCGGTCTTGGGGCCGATGCCGATCGCGCTCGCCGCCGACAAGACGAGCCATCCGATGACGAGCGTGATCAGCAGCGAGCCCGCCAATACGACGGCGCTTGCTACCATCCCGGTCGCGAGCGCGACGCCTCGTCCACCGCCCCGACTCTCCTGGCCAGCATCGACGCGACGCATGGTTGCGAGGATCGGCAGCGGCAGGAATGCGCCCAGCGCCACCGCGAGGTAGCCCAGCACCCAGCCGGCGTGATCGGCGACCGCCAGCGCAGCCAGCGACGATACCGCCATCGCGGTGCGATAGCCCCATAGATTGGCCGCAGCCAGCGGGCCCTGCTCCTCGGCGGTGGGCGCCAGTTCGATACGCCAGGCGTCGGCCGATACCTCCAGCGTGGTGGTCCAGAAGGCCAGCAGCACGGCGAACAGGGCGACCATCGGCAAATTGGTATCCGCCGAGGTGAAGGCCATCGCCACCATCGAGAGGAAAATGCCGAGCTGGGAGAGCATGATCCAGCCAAGCCGCTTGCCGAAAAATCGCGCGAATCCGGGCACGGGAAAGCGGTCGAGCAGCGGCGCCCAGAGGAATTTGAAGGTCGGCAGCAGCGACACCCAGCCGAAAAAGCCGATCAGGACGAGATCGACGCCATGCTTGGCGAGCCGAGCCGACAGCACGGTCGAGAACATGTAGAAGGGCAGGCCGGCGGAAAAGCCGAGCAGGAGATAGAGCAGCAGCCGTGACCTCGGTGCGCGTGGCGCGGCTGCGATGTCGCCGCTTATCGTCGTCGCCAGATCGCTCGTCACAACCGTCATCCACCGATCCCCCAAAGTCCGCCGATCGCCACGCTCGACCGGCCGGCGGCGCGGGTCAATGGCGATAACTGCCGCGAGTGTTGCGCGCGGGCCACGCTTTGGGTGGTTTTCGGGCTGTGTTTGCCATCAGGTTATGGACCGGCCAACAGAAACTATGGCGCGCCGTGACACTCTTGTTACTTAATACCGGCTTCGCAGTGGGGCTGCACCACAGGGGGTTCAATTATGCTTGGCTCGACGCACTTAAAGTTCATGCTCGCTTCGGGAACCGCGCTTGCCGCGCTGATGGTACCGGCTGCCGCTTTCGCTCAAGCCACCTTGCCGTCGGACAAGCCGGCCGAGGCTGCCGCGACGACCGAAGGGGAAGTCGTGGTCACGGGGTCACGCATCAAGCAGGACCCGAATAACAGCGCGCTGCCGCTGCAGGTCATTACCGGCCAGGATCTGAGCCGCGAGGGGATCAACAGCCCCGAGCAGCTGATTTCGTTCCTCTCCGCCAACGGTAACGGCGCCGATAATCTCGCATCGAACTCGGACGTCGTTTCGGGTGCCGCGCGCGGCACCAACGGCCTGTCCGCCGCCAACCTGCGCGGCCAGGGTAGTGCCGCGACGCTGGTGCTGCTCAACGGGCGCCGTGTCGCTGCACACGGCCTGCAGGGGTCGGCGGTCGACGTGAACCAGATCCCGTTCGCGGCGATCCAGCGTATCGAAATCCTGAAGGACGGCGCTTCGGCGATCTACGGTACCGATGCGGTCGGTGGCGTGATCAACTTCATCACCAAGACCAACTTCACCGGCATCGATGTCAGCGGCCGTTCCGATATCACGCAGCAGGGCGACGCACCGATCTATCGTCTGTCGGCGACCGCCGGCTGGGGCAAGCTCGACGAGCAGGGCTTCAACGTGATGGGCGCCGTCAGCAAGAGCTGGAACAGTGCGCTGTTCGGCAACCAGCGTGACTTCGTCAACGGCAACCAGCCCAATCGTGGCCTGTCGGTCGACACACGCGGCACGCCGGTCGCCACCGCCTTCCCGATCAACCCGACTGCGGCGGGTGTGGGAATCACCCAGGGCGGCACGTTGCTCGGCGGTACGGGTGCGAATGCGCTAACCGGTTCCGGTTTCTACATTCCAGGTACGACGACCCTTGCCAGCGGCGGCGTCAATCCACTCCGCTTGCCGGGCGGCGCGGGTTGCGATTCGGTCGATGGCGGGATGAATTACGACTCCGTGCTGTGGGCAAACCCCACCGCGGGGCTCGCCTGCTCGTGGGACACGGGCCGCGCGGCGACGTTGCAGCAACCGATTCAGACGTTGACCTATTATGGTCGTGCCACCGCGCGCTTTGGTGGGCATGAAATCTACGCCGAGGTCACCGGCTCGGATGCGACGTCGCACAAGATATTCTCGAACAATCAGTATAGCGCGAACAACAGTTCGCTACCGATCGCCTATCCCCTCAATGCGCTGACCGCGCCGACCTATAATCAGGTGTTCGACAGCATCGCTGCGGTGCTCCCGGCGGTTGGCGTGACGGGCGTCCATGTCATCGGCAACGGCAACTACGGCAAGCCGATCGCTTTCCGTTGGCGTTGCATCGATTGCGGCCCGCGTGAGTACACTACCGACACCAAGACTTTCCGCGCGGCGGTGGGCATTGACGGCCCGCTCTTCCCCGGCTGGGACTATCGCGCTGGCGCATCCTATGCGAGCAGCAGCGCAACCTCGATACTCGGGTCGGGCTATAGCTATCGTGGGACATTCGCCAACACGGCGTCAGCGGTTGCGTCGGGTATTGCCGGCGCGGTTACCGGTGGCGCGGATCCTCGGGCGCCGACCGCCCCGGGCGCCAGCGCACCCGGTATCGTCGGTGTGTTCAACTCCGGTCTGATCAATCCTTTCTCCGCCACCCAGACGCCGGAGGCGCTCGCCGCGCTCGATGCGGTTTCCGCGAAAGGGGTCAGGCTCTACGGCGGCAAATACACGGTGCGTCAGTTCGATGCGTCCGTTTCCGGCAAGTTGTTCAGCCTGCCCGGTGGCACGGTGAAGGTCGCGCTTGGCGTCGACTTCCGCCATGAAACCTACAGCTTCGACGGCTCTTCGGCCGCCGACCCGTCGCAAAGCCCCGACATCTTCAACGTGGCGTTCGATAACGTCAACGCGTTGAGCAAGGTGACGCGCGACGTGAAGGCAGCCTATGGCGAGGTGTTGATCCCGCTCTTCAAGCCGCTCGAATTGTCGGTCGCTGGTCGCGTCGACGACTATACGGGCTTCGGATCGACCTTCAATCCGAAGTTCACCGCCAAGTTCCGCCCGATCGACTGGCTGATGTTCCGCGCTTCGTACAACACTGGCTTCCGCGTGCCGAGCTTCAACCAGATTTTCAACGGCGTGACCCAGTCGCCCAATCCGGGCAACACGCTGGTCGATCCGACGACCTGTTCCGGCGCTGTCGGTTCTTCGCCGGGTTGCGCGGCAATCACGCCGGATTCGCTCAGCGGCGGCAATCTGACGCTGCGGCCAGAGACGTCGAAGCAGTACAGCTTCGGCGCGGTGTTCCAGCCTTCGCGTCATTTCAGCGCGTCGGCCGACTTCTGGTCGATCAATGTTGATAACGTGATCGGTACGATCACGCTTCCACAGTTGCTCGCCAATATCGGCGCATTCCCCGATCGCATCACGCGCACCAACGGTATCATTACGCTGGTCGATCTGCGGACCGGCAATTTCGGCTCGCGCCGTACCCAGGGGCTCGAATTCACCGCCAACGGGAATATCGACGCGCTCGGTGGTACGTTCGCGGCCGGGTTCGACGGCACGCTGCTGCTGCTCAAGAAAGAGAAGTTGCTGCCCAACCTGGCCTACACCAACATTCTCGGTGTCTTCACGCAGGCGGGCGACCTGGGCCTGAAGTTCAAATACAACCTCTTCCTGACCTACCAGCGTGACGGCTTTGGCTTGTCGCTCTCGCAAATCTATCGCGGGGGTTATACCAACCAGGCGCTGCCCGCGAGCGATACCCGCCCCGACTTCAACCCGCGCGTGAAGCCCTATATCATCTACAATGCGACGGTTTCGCAGCGCTTCGGCGACAAGCTCACGCTGACGGCAGGTATCAAGAACCTGTTCGATACTGATCCGCCGTTCGCGATCACCTATGACTCGAACACCGGTTCGGGCAGTTCGTGGGAGCCGCGCGTGGCCGACCCACGCGGCCGCTCGTTCACGATACAGGCCGAGGTAAAGTTCTAAGGGACCCTGATTTCCCTGGGACGGTTTACGGCGCGCGTTCCGGTGGAGCGCGCGCCGTTTTCTTTGTGACTATCCTATCCTCGCCGCATCGCTCGTCATCGATGGCCTGAGCGTGTCGTCGGCCGCATTCCCGAGGTCAGGCTGTCGGTGGCGCGCCCGGCAGGATGACCGTGACGCGCAGACCGCCGAGCGGCGAGGGGCTGGCCTCGATGCGGCCATGGTGCGCCTCGACGATCGATTGCGCGGTGGCGAGCCCCAGACCATATGTGGTGACCGATTCACCCGGGGCGAGCGAGGTGCGGTAAAAGGGCTCGAACAGTTCGCGGGCAAGGTCGATATCGACACCCGGCGCGCTGTCATCGACGATCAGGCGCCAGGCGCCGCGCTGACCCTCCAGCCCGAGCGCGATGCGGCCGCCGGCCGGCGTGTAGCGCAGGCTGTTTTCGATCAATGCGGTAAACAGCTGTTCGATCCGCGCGCCGTCCCATTTGACCGGAACGGTGTGAGTGGGCATCGCGCCGGTTTCGAGCGAGACGTGCTGCGCTTCGGCGCGGCGCTTGCTGGTCCAGATCGCGTTGCGGATCAGCGCGCAGGGATCGACCGTCGCGAAGCTGACGGGGAGGCGGCCGAGATCGGCCATCGCCACGGCGTGCAGATCCTCTGCCATCTCCGACAGGCGCTGGACGTCGCCGACAATGTCTTCGAACGCCACCTGGTCGTCGACCGGGGATGCCGCGTGCAGTGCGATCAACTTGTCGCCGAGCAATTGAACCGGCTTGCGCAATTCTTCCGAGACGTTGACCAGCCAGGTGCGCCGCGCGGTTTCCAGCCGGTCGAACGAGCGGGCGATACGGCCGAGGTTGCGCATCGTCGCACGGGTTTCCGACGGGCCTTGCTCGCTGACATCGGCATCGTAGTCGCCCTGCGCGATCGCGCGGCTGGCGCGATAGAGCGCGCGTTGCGGGCGCGTCCAGGCGGCGGCGATGCTGTAACCGGCGACGAGCAGGATCAACAGGATGGCCGCCATCGCCGCCACGATGCCGACGATCTGGTCGCGCATGAAGGTGTAACCCGGACCGTCGGTGACGGGCGCGCGGACGATGCGCAATTGGGCGATCTCGCTGCCATTTGCCTGGACGGGACGCACCGCGCGGACCCCTTCCGTGTCAGGCGACGCACCAGCAATGCGGCCGCCAGCCGGAGAATAAAGCGCAACGCGCCCGATCAGCGGCGCTGCCGGGTCACCGTCGCGCTGGTTGTCGCGGAAATCACGCTGTGCGGCGGCAAGCGCGTCCGATAGCGGAATGCCGCCGCGCACTTCGGCCGAAACCAGTGTCGTAAGCGCATGGAGCGCCTGATTGTCCTGTGCGGTGACATAGCTGTCATGTCCGCGCCCGAGATTCCACACCAGCAGCGCGCCGGGTAACGCGGCGGCAAGCAGCGCCTGCGCGGTCAGGCGCACGTAAAGGCCGGCGAACAGGCGCAACGGACAATTCCCCCCTGGTTATGGCCACCCCCCGGAGGCCATCATGCAGGCTAGCGTGAACAAAAGTACGAAACAGTCAAATCGGATCTATCAGCATCATTCCCCGTTCGGGACCCAGGCGGCCACCGCAGCAAGCACCGTCGCGGCATATTCCTGGCGACAGATCAGCAGATCCGGCAGCAACGGGTTACGGCAATTGTAGATCAATGGTGCGCCATCGATCCGCGACGCATGCAGCCCGGCCGCCGCGGCCACCGCCACCGGTGCGCAATTGTCCCACTCATATTGGCCGCCGGCGTGCAGATAGATCTCTGCGCGACCTTCGACCACTGCCATCGCCTTGGCGCCGGCGGAGCCCATCGGCACCAGCTCGGCATCGATCGCCCTGGCGACCGCGTTGACCATCGGGTGCGCGCGTGAGCGGCTGACCAGCATGCGGGGTTGCGCAGGCAACGCGCCAAAGACCGGTGCGGGATCGTCGGCCGTAAAGACCTTGTCCTGTGCCGGCAGCGCGACCGCGCCGGCCGCCGGGGCGCCATCGATCGCGAGCCCGATATGGACCGCCCAGTCGTCGCGTCGTTCGCCGAATTCGCGTGTCCCGTCGAGCGGGTCGACGATCCACACCCGCCGCGCGGTGCAACGAGTGCCATCGTCATGTGATTCTTCGGACAGGATGAAATCATCGGGGCGGGCGGCATGCAGCAGATCGAGGATCAGCACATTGGCCTCGCTATCGCCGCGCGCGCGCAGGTCCGTGTCAGGGCATTGGCCCGGTGCAACGAGATTGCGAAGCAGCGCCGCGGCCTCGAGGGCGACGTCGCGGGCGAGTTGACCGTCGGTGCGTCGATCGATGGCGGGAGTGAAAGCGGCCATGGCCGCGCTTGATAGCGCGCTTCGCGCCGGATGCGACCAACGATCGCGATCGAGCGAGCGGGCCACGATCATGGCCGATGGCCGCGTTCGACGGAATCGAGGATACGCGCGCCGGCCATGAACACCGCGATCGGGCAGACCGCGAAAAGCATCCAGCCGCCGATGCCTGGATATTGAAGGTGATAATGCACCCCGCGTTCGATCGCGCCAGTGCCGAGCCCGTAGATGACGGCAAACGCCTCGAACTTGGTCTTGATGACGAACAGCCGGGTGATTCTGCTCCACATGCTCATATTTAAGCAATGAACGGGCCAAGCGCGGATTCGCGCGCTTTCGCCTTAACGGATATGGTTAGCTGTAAGTTAATCCGACAATCATGCTGGATTCCTTGTGGTCGCGTGCCTGATCGCGACTAGCCGGATTCGACCTATTCGCGGCCCGCTCTATGCGCGCGTGACGTGGCTGACACTGTCACCCACGACGACGCCGAGTGCGGCCGCGCAGGCCTGATCAAGCGCGATGCCGTCACCACAATCGCGGATCCGCCCATAGGCCGAGCGGAATTCGGTGAGTCGGCCGGAGGCGACGAGCGCCGGCTCGCCGCCGTCGCCATCGATCGCGACGACTTCGTGCGTGCGCGCCTCGCGGATCGTGCGGACCTGGTCGGTGCGCGCGGTCATCGTCGGGCCGCCGTCGAAAATGTCGATATATTGCTCGAAAGCGAAGCCTTCATTTTCGAGCATGCGCATCGCGGCGCGCCCCGACGGATGGGGCAGGCCGATCGCGGCGCGCGCGCTCTCCGACAGCATCGCGATATAGACCGGATGTTTGGGGAACAGGTCGGCGATGAACTGGTGGCCGTGGATCGCGTTGAACTGGTCGGCGTCCTGGAAGTTCATCCCGAAGAAACGCCCGGCAAGGCCGTCCCAGAAGGGCGAGCCGCCGGCCTCGTCGATGATGCCGCGCAACTCCGCGAGGATGCGGTCGGCAAAGCGCGCGCGGTGCGCGGCGATGAACAGATAGCGGCTGCGCGCGAGGAGCATGCCAAGGCCGCCGGCGCGCTCCCCGGGATGGAGGAACAGTCCGCCGACTTCGCTCGATCCCTCGAGGTCGGTGGTGAGGCCGAGCATGTCGGCGCGGAAGGTGCGATTGAGCTCGCGGCTGTGCTGGGTCAGCGTCCCGATGCGGTAGCTGTAAAAGGGGTATTGCTGTCCGACATGGGTGAAGATCTGGCAGGTGCCGCGAACCTCGCCGGTTTCGATATTCTCGAGCACGAGCACGAACAGGTCGTCGGTCAGCGAATCTTCCTCGCGCTCGAACGCGGCGCGGCTGCGGTTGAGCTTGGCCTGCAGCGCCGTGCGGTCGGCCGGCAGGTTGGTGAAGCCACCGCCGGTCAGCTTGGCCATTTCGTAGAGCGGTTGCAGGTCGGAATCGCGCGCTGCGCGGATCAGGAAGGTCACAGGCCACCTCGTTCGGCAATGCGCAATATCGTCACGGCGGAGAGCGCGGCGCGCTCCGCCAGGCTGTCGACGATCATGAATTCTTCGGGCGAATGGATCGCGCCGCCGCGTACGCCCATCGTGTCGACCACCGGTACGCCGCACGCCGCGATGTTGTTGCCGTCGCACACACCGCCGGTGGCGCGCCAGCCGATCGACAGGCCGAGATCGGCGCCGGCGGACTTTACCAGCTCGAACAGTCTGGCCGTGCCCGGATCGATCGGCTTGGGCGGGCGGTTGAAACTGCCATGGACCTCGACCCGCACGTCATGCTCGGTCACGATCGCCGCCACCACGGTGTCGAGCAGCAGCTGCGCGCGCACGATGTCGTCCGGCGTGGCGGGGCGGAAGTTGACGCGCAGCAGCGCGAAATCGGGAACGACATTGTTCGGCCCGCCGCCCTCGATCCGCGCCGGGTTGACCGCGAGCCCGGGGCCACGCGCCTTGGCGAGGCGCACCGCCAGATCGGCGGCAGCGACGATGGCGTTGCGGCCGTCATCGGGGTTGCGCCCGGCATGCGCGCTGCGGCCATGGACGATGATTGAGAAATTGCCGGTGCCGCCACGCGCGCCGGCAAGCGTGCCATCGGGCAGGGCCGGCTCGTAGGTCAGCGCGGCGACCTTGCCGCGCGCCGCGCGGGCGAGCAGCGCGGCCGAAGAGAAGGAGCCCGTCTCCTCGTCCGAGTTGATCACCACTTCATAGCCGATTCGTGCCGCCAGCGGGCTCGCCTCGACCGCCTTCAGCGCCGCGAGCATGACCGCCAGGCCGCCCTTCATGTCGGCGACGCCCGGGCCGTGCAGCGACCCGTCGTCGCGCATCGTCAGCGTCTGGAACGGGTGATCGAACGGGTAGACGGTGTCCATATGGCCGGTGAGCAGCATGCGGACGGGTGCGTCCGGGCGAACGTCGAGATGAAGATGGCGGCCATGGTCGAGCTGCGAAACGGTGCCGTCGGCCGCGACGCTCTCGACCGGCGCCGCCTCGACCAGATCGATCGTGCCCGGCAGGCCGGAAAAGGCGTCGCCCAGCGCGGCCGCCACCGTCTTCAACCCGGCCAGATTGCGCGTGCCGCTGTTGATCGCGGCCCAGTGCTCGACCTGTTCGAGCATCGGCTGGTTGTGGATGGTCTCGATCGCGGTGGCTTCGATCGGCGAAAGCTTGGTCATCGCGGCGTGTTAGCCGGATATGTCGGAATTGGGAACCAAAGGCTATGTCCGCAACAGATAGATCACGGCTATGGCCGCAGCGCAGGCGCGGCTCTAAAAAGCGTAGACCAGGGAGGCGCGACTGGTCGTGTCGGTGGTCACCCGACCGACCGGCGGCATGCTTTCATATTGCACGCCGTAGGACAGTTGCGCGGCGAGCGGCCCGATGAGCTTGGCGTTGAGCGCGGTCGTGCTGCTGACCGTGCTGTTATAGTGCTGCAGATAGGCCGAGGCGGTCTGGTTGACCGAGACCGAATCCGTCAGCTTCCAGCCAAAATTGACGGAACCGCGCGCCGCCGCGCTGTTTTCGACCCTGGCGTCGGTGAAGGAGGTGTAGCGGAACGCCGGGCCGACCTCGATGTCGAGCGTCATGCGCGGCTGCTTGATCGCGCTGTAACCGGCGCCGATCGATGCGGCGTAGCGCTCGTCATAGCCGAGATAATGATCGCTCTCGAACAGCGCCGAGCCATAGACATAGCCGCGCGGACCGAACTTGAAATTGGGTTCGTAGGCGGCGAGAAAATGCTCGCGGCTGACCACGCCCGCGCTCCGTTGATAATCGGCGGCGAGATGCAGCTTGTGGCGCCAGCGCTTCGTCTCGTGCGCCACGTCTATCTTGGTACTCACGCCGATATTGTCGGTGTTGCCGGTCGTCAGAAAACCGCCGAGTTCGACCTTGCCCTTCCAGACGCCCGAGGCGCTGTCCTCGGCCTGGGCATGTCTGGTCGCCATCGCCTTGCGCCATTGATCGACCAGCAGGTTGATCGCCTCCGTCGCCTCGGGCGCCGCCGCGCGCGCGTATTTCGCGACCGTAGCGACCTCGGCATCGTTGCCCGAAGCGGTTGCCGCATCGAGCATCGCCTTGACCGGCGCGGGGATCGGCGCCGGCGCACCGGCGGCGAGGAGCAAGGGTGTCAGACCGAGGAGAGGAAATCGACGCACATCGGCTGAATATCGTTGAAGTCGCACGGATGAAACGGTTTTCAGCGCGCCCTGGCCACGACTTGCCCCAGATGTTCGCCGAATGCCGCCAGCACCTGCTCGTAAAGCACACGCTTGAACGGCACGATCACCGCCGGCAGCTGATCCGGCGCGAGCCAGCGCCACGCGCGAAATTCCTGATGCGCGGTGGCGATGTCGATGTCCTGGTCCTCACCGAGAAAACGATAGAGGAACCAGCGCTGGGTCTGGCCGCGATATTTGCCCTTCCAGACCTTGCCGATCAGGTCATCGGGCAGGTCATAGCTGAATTCGCCGGGCGCGACCGCGACGAGTTCGACCTTGTCGGGTGCGATGCCGGTCTCCTCGCCCAGTTCGCGCAGCGCGGCGGCCTCGGCATCCTCGCCCTCGTCGATACCGCCCTGTGGCATCTGCCACGCCTCGACGCTGCTATCGATGCGCTGGCCGACGAATATCTCGCCGCGGCGGTTGGCCAGCATGATACCGGCGCAAAGCCGGTAGGGGAGGGTGGCGATGTCGGTCATTCCGCCGCCTGGGCCATGACCCGCTCGCCCTCGGCCTCGACGATCAGCCCTTTGAGGGCGGCCAGCGCGGCGGCAGTGTCGCCAACCGAGGACGGGATCGCCTTGCGTAGGTTGATGAAGCCGTGAATGTTGCCGACCGCCTCGCGGAAGATCACGGGTACGCCCGCCCTGGCGAGCGCCGCGGCATAGGCACGGCCCTGGTCGCGGATCGGGTCGAGGCTGGCGGTGACGACCACGGCGGGCGGCATCCCGGCCATGTCGCCGAGCAGCGGCGACGCGCGAGGGTGGCTCGGGTCGGGAGCATAGCTGGCTTCGAACCACTCCATCGTGGCGCGGGTCAGCAGATAACCCTCGGCGAACTCCGCATAGGAGGAATATTCGACCGTCGAATCGGTTGCCGGATAGAAGGGCAATTGCGCGATCACCGGCACCTTGGCGGGGGCATCGCGCAGCGCCATGGCGGTGACGATCGTCAGGTTGCCGCCCGCGCTGTCGCCGCACAACACCAGAGCGGTGATGACGCGACCGAGTTCGGCAGGGCTCCCGGCGACCCAGCGTGCCGCCGCGATGCAATCGTCAGGCGCGGCGGGCCATGGCGATTCGGGAGCAAGGCGGTAGTCGACCGAAATGACCGGCATATCGAGCGTGCGGGCGATCTCGGCGCAGATCGCGGCGTGCGACTCGACGTTGCCGATCACGTAGCCGCCGCCATGATAGAACACCATCGCCGGCCCCGGCTCGCGCGCGGCGCGCGGATCGAACAGCGTCGCGGGAATGGCTCCGGCCGGGCCCGGAATGGCGAGATCGAGTCGCGTGCCGAGCTCGCCCACCGGCAAATCGGCGATGTCACCCATCGCCTGATAGACTTGCCGGGCCGCCGGCGCCTCCATCTCGTGCATCTTCGGGCCGGGCATCGCGTTGAGGAAATCGAGAAACGCGCGGGCGTCGGGGCGGACAAAGGGTTCGGTCATGATCGGTCCTCTCGCATCGGTCGGTGGCGCCGGCCGCTATCCATACCTAGGTAAGGCGCGTGATCGCCGTCGTCCATCACCCCAGCTATATCGCCGAAGCGCCGTCGCGCAGTGCCTATCGCTGGAACAAGAATGGCCTGATCCGCGACCTGCTCGTCGCCGAAGGCGGGGCGATCGACTGGCATGAGCCCGCCCCCGCGCCGCGCGAATGGATCGAGGCGGCCCATGATTCGGACTATGTCGATGAGGTCCTTGCGGCGCGCGTACCGCGCGACAAGGAACGCAGGATCGGCTTCGCGGTGAGCGCGTCGGTGGCGCACCGCGCGCCGCACGTCGTGGGCGGAACCTGGCTGGCGGCGCAACTCGCCCTCGAACGGGGCTTCGCCGCGAACACGGCGGGTGGCAGCCATCACGCGCTGGCCGCCACCGGGGCCGGATATTGCGTTTTCAACGATCTGGCGATCACCGCACTGCAGTTGGTTGCGGACGATCGCGTGGCGCGGGTGATGGTCGTGGACTGCGACGTACACCAGGGCGATGGGACAGCGGCGCTGCTCGCCGGGCGTTCCGATATCACCACCTATTCGATCCACGCCGAAAAGAACTTTCCGGTGCGCAAGGCGCGATCGACGCTCGACGTGGCGTTGCCGGACGGCACCGGCGACGCTGCCTATCTCGAAGCGCTGGAGGTGACGCTGGCACCGATGCTCGACCGCGAGAAGCCCGGGCTGGTGCTGTATCAGGCGGGGGTCGATCCGTTCGGCGGCGATCGGCTCGGGCGACTCGCGCTGAGCGAGGCAGGGCTGGTGGCGCGCGAGCGTCTGATCGCCAGGTTGATGGCCGCGCGCGGCATTCCGCTCGCGAGCACCGTCGGCGGTGGCTATGGCGATGATGTACTGGCGGTCGCGCGACGCCATGTCAGCGCTATTCTGACCCTCGGTGAGGCGTTCGACGGGAAAGTACCAGTTGCACCACCCGCGCATGAAACTAGGTTGGCCCGCCACCGTCCAGCGCATAAGGGCGGCGTAACGAAGTCCACGGGAAGATGCTGATGGCGACCGCCGCCCACCTGACTACGCCGCAAGAGGCGTCCGCAAATCCACCCGCCGAGTCGATCGTCGTTCGCTTTGCGGGCGATTCCGGCGATGGCATGCAGCTCACCGGTGGGCAGTTCACGCTGTCGACCGCGCTGGCCGGCAACGATCTCGCGACGTTCCCGGATTTCCCGGCCGAGATCCGCGCGCCGCAGGGCACGTTGTTCGGGGTCTCGGCCTTCCAGATCAATTTCGGCTCGACCGCGATCGAGACTGCCGGCGACGCGCCCGATGTGCTCGTCGCGATGAACCCGGCGGCGCTCAAGACCAATGTCGAGACGCTCAAGCCGGGCGGGCTCATCATCGCCGATGCCGGCGAGTTCGGCGATCGTAATCTCGCCAAGGCGAAATACGCCGCCAATCCGCTCAAGGACGGCAGCCTCGCCAAATGGCAGTTGTTGGCGTTCGACATCTCGCAGCTGACGCTCGAATCGGTCAAGCCGTTCGGGCTGGGCAACAAGGAAGCGTTGCGCTGCAAGAATATGTGGACGCTCGGCCTGGCGCTGTGGATGTTCGACCGCGGGCGCGAGCCGATCATCGACTGGCTCAAGACGAAGTTCGCCAAGAACCCGACGCTCGCCGAGGCCAACATTGCCGCGCTCAATGCCGGCCATGCCTATGGCGAGACGGCGGAACTGTCCGGCAGCGGTCTCGGCAATACCCGCCTGCATCAGCAGCATGTCGCCGCGGCGCCCGCCGAGCCCGGTCTCTACCGCACTGTGACCGGTGCCGAGTCGATCTCGCTCGGGCTGGTGGCCGGTGCGCAGCTTGCCGGGTTGCCGATGTTCTTTGGCGGCTATCCGATCACCCCGGCCTCGGCGATCCTGCATCATCTCTCGCGGCTGAAGGAATATCGCGTCACGACCTTCCAGGCCGAGGACGAGATCGCCGCGGTGGCCAGCGCGATCGGCGCATCTTATGCCGGGCAACTCGGCGTCACCTCGTCGTCGGGCCCGGGCATCGCGCTAAAGGGAGAGGCGATCGGCCTCGCGATCATGACCGAGCTGCCGCTCGTCATCATCAATTCGCAACGCGGCGGGCCGTCGACCGGCCTTCCGACCAAGACCGAGCAGTCGGATCTGTATCAGGCGGTCTATGGCCGCAACGGCGATGCCCCGATGCCGGTGATCGCGGCATGCTCGCCGTCCGACGCGTTCGAGGTGGCGATCGAGGCGGTGCGAATCGCGACGCAATATATGACGCCGGTGATGGTGCTGACCGACGGTTATATCGCCAACGCTGCCGAGCCGTGGAAGGTGCCGTCGATCGACGACTTCGCGCCGTTCCCGGTCGAATTCATGGAGGCCGCGCCCGAAGGTGGTTTCCTGCCTTATGGTCGCGACGAGAAGCTGGCGCGGCCATGGGTCAAGCCCGGCACGCCGGGCCTGCTCCACCGCATCGGCGGGATCGAGAAGGCGGTCGGCACCGGCAATATCGACTATGGCGCCGCCAATCACCAGGCGATGACCAACCTCCGCCGCGACAAGGTCGCCAACATCGCGGTGCCCGATCAGGAGGTCGCGATGGGCGATGCCTCGGGCAAGCTGGTGGTTGTCGGCTGGGGCTCGACCTTCGGGCCGATCCACCAGGCGGTGCGGCGTGGCCGTCGCAAGGGGCTCGACGTCAGCCATGTTCACATCCGCCACATCTGGCCGATGCCGGCAAATCTTGGCGCATTGCTAAAGGGCTACGACAAGATTCTCGTGCCGGAAATGAATACCGGCCAGCTCAAGACGGTGCTGCGCGATCAGTTTCTGGTCGATGCCAGGCCGCTCAACAAGGTGTCCGGCCAGCCCTTCCGCATCTTCGAGATAGAGCAAGCCATCGAGGAGATGCTCGCATGAACGACATGACCCCCATCGCGAAGACCACGCCCAAGGACTGGGAAACCGACCAGGAAGTGCGCTGGTGCCCGGGTTGCGGCGACTATGCGATCCTGAAGGCGGTTCAGCGCACCATGCCGGAGATCGGCGCGCGGCCCGAGAATACCGTGTTCGTCAGCGGTATCGGCTGCTCTTCGCGCTTCCCCTATTATATGGAAACCTACGGCTTCCACACCATCCACGGCCGCGCACCGGCGGTGGCGACGGGGGTCAAGCTGGCCAATCCCGAGCTCGACGTATGGATCATCACCGGTGATGGCGATGCGTTGTCGATCGGCGGCAACCACACGATGCACCTGATCCGCCGCAACCTCGATTGCCAGGTGCTGCTGTTCAACAACGAGATCTACGGCCTGACCAAGGGGCAATATTCGCCGACCAGCCGCGAGGGTACGCGCTCGCCCTCGACGCCTTATGGCTCGGTCGATCACCCGGCCAAACCGTGCGCCTTCGCGCTCGGCGCGGGCGGGCGGTTCATCGCGCGCGCGATCGACGTGAACAAGAATCTGCCCGCGGTGCTCAAGGCGGCCTATGCGCACAAGGGCACCGGCTTCGTCGAAATTTTCCAGAACTGCATCGTCTACAATGACGAGGTGTTCGGCGCCTTCACCGAGAAGGCCAATGCCGGCACCAATCAATTGTGGGTCGAGCATGGCAAGCCGCTGCTGTTCGCCGGCGGCACCAAGGGTCTGGCGATGGATCTCGCGCGGTTGACCCTCAAGGTCGTCGACGTGGTCGATGGTGATTGGGAGTCGGCCGGCGTCGCGGTGCACGACCAGACCAATCGCGGGCTGGCGCACATGCTGGTCGAGATGCCGTTCGGAGCCTTCCCGATGGCGCTTGGCGTGATTTTTGACGATCCCGCGCCGACGTTCGAGGAGGCGGTGATCGCGCAAAACAGCGCCGCCGCGCAAGGCAAGACGCCCAATTTGCAGAAGCTGCTCAGCCAGGGGCAGACCTGGATGGTCGAAGCGCAACCGCACGAGGTGTGACGGCACCAACGCTTGTCTGGTTTCGCCGGGACCTGCGCCTCTCCGATCAAGCGGCGCTGGTCGCGGCGGCGAGCGAAGGGCCGGTCGTCCCGGTCTATATCCTCGATGACGAAACGCCCCGGCATCGGCGGATGGGCGGCGCGTCGCGTTGGTGGCTGCATCACAGCCTGGCCGCGTTCGATGCGCGGCTTCGGGAGAAAGGATCGCGACTGATCCTGCGGCGCGGCGCGTCGGACGCGGTGCTGGCCGCGCTGGCCGACGAGGTCGGTGCGGCGCGGGTCCATGCGATCCGACACTATGAACCATGGTGGCGCAACGCCGAACGCGCGGTGGCGAAGCAGCTCGATCTCGTTTGCCATGACGGCAATTACCTCGTGCCGCCGGGATCGGTGACGACCGGGTCGGGGCAGCCCTACAAGATCTACACGCCGTTCTGGCGCGCACTCCAACAGCAGATGCCGCCGCCGGAGTCATTGCCGGCGCCCAATATTCCCGCGCCCGCGACATGGCCGGCGAGCGACGAACTGGCCGAATGGAATCTGCTGCCGGCCAAGCCCGATTGGGCAACCGGTTTCGCGGAGGAATGGACCCCGGGCGAACAGGGCGCACACACGCGGCTGGAGGCGTTCCGCGATCACGCCGCGCGCTATGAGGCGGAGCGCAATTTGCCATCGATCGAGGGCAGTTCGCGGCTTTCGCCGCACCTGCATTTCGGGGAAATCTCGCCGGCGCAGCTGTGGCATCGTACCGCCGATCTCGGCGGTTCGGTGGCGACCTTTCTCGGTGAGCTCGGCTGGCGCGATTATGCGCAGAACGTGATCCTGCAATTTCCCGATTACGGCACACGCAATGGCCGGCCCGCGCTCGACGATCTGCAGTGGCGGACCGATTCGTCGTCGAGAGAAGATTTGCGATCATGGCAGCGCGGCGAGACAGGTTATCCGATCGTCGACGCCGGCATGCGGCAGCTTTGGGCGACGGGGTGGATGCACGACCGCGTGCGGATGATCGCCGCCTCGTTCCTGATCAAGCATCTGCTCGTCGACTGGCGGCTGGGCGAGCAATGGTTCTGGGATACGTTGGTCGATGCCGATTACGCGAGCAACGCGGTCAACTGGCAGTGGACGGCGGGGACGGGTGTCGATTCGAACATGTTCGTGCGGATCATGGCGCCGCTCAGTCAGTCGGTGAAATTCGACGCCGCCGGTTACATCCGGCGGTGGGTGCCCGAGCTTGCCGAGCTGCCCGATGCGGCGATCCATGACCCCGAAGAGGCGGGGTGCCGGCCGGCTGGCTACCCGGCAAAGATCATCGGCCATCGCGCGGCGCGTGAACGGGCGCTGGCGGCGGCTCGCGTGCCGCGATAAGCGGGGCGTGACTTGTGGCATGTGGGGTTTCGAATGGTAGCGCCGATTGGCGATCGGGTGCTCGAGCGGATCGATCGCGGACTGGCACAGGGATCGATCGACGCGACGCTCCCGGGCGGTGAGCGACGCGCGATCGGTGGCCATGCGCCGGGGCCTGTCGCGGTCGTCCGCATCGTGCGCTGGCGGGCCTTGCGCCGGCTGGCGGCGGGCGGTTCCGCCGGCTGGTACGAGGCGTGGATGGCAGGCGAGTGGACCAGCCCCGATCCGGTCGTCTTGTTCGAGTTGTTCATGCTCAATCGTCGTACGCTCGGACGCGCCGCGCGGGCGCGCGGGCTATCGAAGCTGGCGCGGCGGATGCTGCACTGGCTACGCCGCAACCACCGCGCGGGGGCGAAGCGCAATGTCGCGGCGCATTACGACCTCGGCAACGACTTCTATGAAACGTGGCTCGATTCATCCCGCACCTATTCGAGCGGGCTGTTCATCGAGCCGATCTCAGCGGCGCAGTCGCTGGAGAGCGCCCAGCAGGCGAAGCTCGCGGCGATCCTCGAGCGCACGGGTGCGAAGCCAGGCGATACGGTCCTCGAGATTGGATGTGGCTGGGGTTCCTTTGCCGCGGCCGCGTCTTCCGCCGGAATCACGGTGCACGGCATCACGCTGTCGGAAGAGCAGAAGGCCTTTGTCGACGGTCGGAACCTGCCTGGCGTGACGGTTTCGCTGACCGACTATCGCGATGTCCGTGGCCAATATGATGCCGTCGCCAGCATCGAGATGGTCGAGGCGGTCGGCGAGGAATTCTGGCCGGCCTATCTCCGCACGGTCGCCGCGGCGCTCAAGCCGGGTGGCCGCGCCGCCATCCAGCTGATCTCGATCGATGACGCGATCTTCGATGCCTATGCGTCGAGCGTCGACTTCATCCAGCGCTACATCTTTCCCGGCGGCATGCTGATCTCGGAGAGCCGCTTTCGCGCCATCGCTTCCCGCGTCGGGCTGGCCTGGCATGATCGGCGCGGGTTCGGCCTGCACTATGCCGAGACGCTGCTGCGCTGGCGCATCGCCTTCGATGCGGCGGTCGCCGATGGGCGCTTGCCGACGCGCTTCGACGCGAACTTCGTCGCGATGTGGCGCTACTATCTGATGTACTGCGAAGGCGGTTTTCGCGGCGGCGGTATCGACGTCGCGCAGGTGACGCTGATCAAATCCTAGTCGACCCGCTCGAAATGACCGGTCTCGAAGCCCGTGACGGCGAGTGCGGCAATGCGCTCCGCGACGACCGCCGGCTCCTTGACCGAAGCGGGGTCTTCGCCGGGATAGGCGCGAGCGCGCATCGCGGTGCGCGTGGCGCCGGGGTCGATGAGCGCGGTGCGGACCTTGCTGACCTGCGACATCTCCGCGCCATAGGCCGCAAGCAGCGTCTCGAACGCCGCCTTGGAGGCGCCGTACAACCCCCAATAAGCGCGCGGGTGGCGTGCAACGCTCGAGGTCAGGCCGATAACACGCGCACCGGTCGACTTGCGCAGCATCGGGTCGAACGCCGTGATCAGCGCGGCTTGTGCGCTGACGTTGAGCGTCATGATCGTCGCCAGTTCCTTCGGCTCGATCGCCGGCACCGCACCGAGACTGCCGAGCGTCGCCGCGTTGAGCACCATGATATCGAGCGCCTGCCAGCGCTCGGTGACCGCGCTGGCGAGGCGGGCGATGGCATCGGTCTGCGTCAGGTCGAGCGGTGCGATCGTCGCCGAGCCGCCGGCGTTGAAGATCGCCTCCTCGACTTCCTCCAGCGCCGAGGCCGTCCGCGCGGTCAGCACGACATGCGCACCGCGCGCGGCGAGGGCCAGGGCTGTGGCGGCACCGATGCCCCGGCTGGCACCGGTGACAAGGGCGGTCTGGTTGGCGAGAGGCTTGTCGGTCATGGCCGCGCGCTTGCCCCAGCCAGCCGGCCGCGACAAGACGTTTGGTGCGGTTTCAGCACGGTTGAACCGGCTGCGCTGCCGAAAAAGCTAGCGGACCCGCTCCGCCAGCAGGGCGAACTGGTCGACCGAGGCGACGTCGTCCTGGTCGGTCAATGTCGTCGGATAGTCGCCGGTGAAGCACGCGTCGCAGTGGCTCGGGCGGATGTCGGCGCGCTTGGGTTCGCCCAGCGCCTTGTACAGGCCGTCGATCGACACGAAAGCGAGGCTGTCGGCCTGGATGAAGGCGTTCATCTCCTCGACGTTCTTCGTCGCGGCGAGCAGCTTGGCGCGTTCGGGCGTGTCGACGCCGTAGAAGCAGCTGTGCCGGGTGGGTGGCGAGGCGATGCGCATATGCACCTCGGCCGCGCCGGCCTCGCGCATCATCTGCACGATCTTGAGGCTGGTGGTACCGCGCACGATCGAATCGTCGATCAGCACGACACGCTGGCCCTTGATCAGTGCGCGATTCGCGTTGTGCTTCAGCTTGACGCCGAGGTGACGGACCTTGTCGCCCGGCTGGATGAAAGTGCGGCCGACATAATGCGAGCGGATGATGCCGAGCTCGAACGGGATGCCCGATTGCTGGGCATAGCCGATCGCGGCGGGCGTCCCCGAATCGGGCACCGGGATGATGAGATCGGCGTCGACCGGCGACTCGATCGCCAGCTGCGCGCCGATCGCCTTGCGCACGGTGTAGACGCTGCGGTCCTCCGAGATCGAGTCGGGGCGCGAGAAATAGACATATTCGAAGATGCACGGACGCGGGTTTACCGGCGCGAACGGGCGGTGCGAGCTGATCTCGGTGCCCTTGACCATCACCAGTTCGCCCGGCTCGATCGAGCGCACGAAGGTCGCGCCGACAACATCGAGCGCGACGGTTTCGGAGGCGAAGATGATCGCGTCGTCGAGCTTGCCCATCACCAACGGGCGGATGCCGAGCGGATCGCGACAGGCGATCATGCCCTCGGGCGTCATCACGATCAGCGAATAGGCGCCCTCGACCTGCTTCAGCGCATCGATGAACTTGTCGACCACGGTGCGGTAGTTCGAGGTCGCGACAAGGTGGATGATCGTCTCGGTATCCGAGGTCGACTGGAAGATCGAGCCGCGCCGGACGAGATCGCGCCGCAGTCGCATCGCGTTGGAAATGTTGCCGTTATGCGAGATGGCAAAGCCACCCGAGGCGAGGTCGGCGTAAAGCGGCTGGACGTTGCGCAGCGCCGTTTCCCCGGTCGTCGAATAGCGGACATGGCCGCACGCGACCGTGCCGCGGAGCGCCTGGATGATCTCGTCGCGGTCGAAATTGCCCGCGACATGTCCCATCGCTCGATAGGTGTGGAATTCGGCGCCGTCGAAACTGGTGATGCCGGCCGCCTCCTGTCCACGATGCTGCAAGGCATGGAGGCCCAGCGCCACGAGCGCGGCCGCGCTGGCATTGCCGGATACGCCGAAAATCCCGCACTCTTCGCGCAGGTGATCGTCATCGAATGGGTGTGTCGTCAGCATGGCGCCCTTCAGGGGGGTAGCGTCGCGAGAGGCCTATAGAGCGGTGCTTTGGGTTTGTCGCCTGTTTGTCATCAAACTTCGCATCATTCGTCGCGTTCGGGCAATTTACCGTGTGAGGTGACGTGCGGAGATGGGCGCGCTACACGCAAAAACATGCCCGACATCCGCGAAACCGGCCTCACGCTCGACCCGAAATATGATGCGAACGGGCTGATCACCGCCGTCGCCACCGATCGCGCCAGCGGTGAGGTGCTGATGCTCGCCCATATGAATGCCGAGGCGCTCGAACGGACCGTCGCGACGGGCGAGGCGCATTTCTGGTCGCGCAGCCGTGGCCGGCTGTGGAAGAAGGGCGAGACGTCGGGCCATGTGCTGCGCGTCGCCGAAATGCGAATCGATTGCGACCAGGATGCGGTCTGGCTGATCGTCGATGCGCAGGGACCGGCCTGTCATACCGGCGAGCGCAGTTGCTTCTATCGCCGGATCGATGGTGACGGGCTGGCGACGGTCGCGTGAAGGGCGTCGGACTGGCTGTGCTGTTGGCGCTGGCGGCGTGTTCGCGCGGCCCCGCCCCGACGGAGAATCGCACCGCGAAGCCGGCGACCGGGCTGGAGGCGGCGGCGATCCAGGCGGGTGTGATTCCCGACCCCGCCGACACGGATATCACCGGCCTCTATGCCCGCGACACCGATCGGGTCTGCATCGTGCCGGGGGCGACGGCGTATCGCATCGGCGTCTATGTCGATTATGGCGAGCAACAGAGTTGCGGCGGCTCGGGCACCGCGACGCGCGTCGGCGACAATGTCCACGTCCAGATGGACAGTGCCGAGGGCTGCAGCTTCGATGCGCGCTTCGAGGGCGACCGCCTCGTCTTTCCGGGGCGTGTGCCGGAGGCGTGCAAGAAGGTCTGTTCGCGCCGCGCGTCGATGGCGGCACTCGATGTCGATCGGTTGAGCGAATCGGTGTCCGAGGCGTCGACGCTGCGCGACGGTCGCGGCAGGCTGTTGTGCGGCAGCGGCGGTTGAGCTTGACGTTCACGTAAAGGGAAGATAGGCGAGCGATCATGTCGAGCGTAGCCGCCTATGCCGCGATCGAGCGCCATCCCGATCGCGACCATTTCTCGATTTCCGATCTGTCCGCCGAATTCGGCGTGACCGCGCGTGCGCTGCGATTCTATGAGGACGAGGGCCTGATCGCGCCCGAGCGGCGCGGAACGGCCCGCATCTATTCGCACCGTGACCGCGCGCGACTGGCCTGGATCCTGCGCGGCAAGCGTGTCGGGTTCAGCCTTGGCGAGATTCGCGAGATGATCGATCTCTACGATCTCGGCGACGGTCGCAAGAGCCAGCGCGCCGTGACGATCGAGCGCTGCCGCCACCGCATTGCCCTGCTCGAAACCCAGAAACACGACATTGATGCCGCGATCGGCGAACTCGACGCGTTCGTCGCGCTGCTCGAACAGCTCCGCTGAAGGAAGTCTCATGCCCCAATATACACCGCCCGTGCGCGACACGCGCTTCGTCCTCGATCACGTCGTCGGGCTCGGCGCGCACGCCAATTTGCCCGGCTTCCAGAATGCCACGCCCGACGTGGTTGACGCGATCCTCGACGAAGGCGGCAAGTTCGTCGCCGAGGTGCTGTTCCCGCTCAACCACAGCGGCGATCAGGAAGGTTGCACGCGCCACGAGGATGGTTCGGTGACGACGCCGGCGGGCTTCAAGGAAGCTTATGCGCGCTTCGTCGAATCGGGCTGGGGTACGCTTTCGGCACCCGAGGAGTTCGGCGGGCAGGCGATGCCGCACGTCGTGTCGACCGCTTTCCAGGAATATATGATCTCGTCGAACATGGCCTTCGCCATGTATCCCGGGCTGACTCACGGCGCGATCGCCGCCTTGCTGGTCAAGGGCAGCGCGGAGCAGCAGGCCAAATACGTCCCCAACATGGTGTCGGGCAAATGGGGCGGGACGATGAACCTCACCGAGCCGCAATGCGGCACCGATCTCGGTCTGATCCGCACCCGCGCCGAGCCGCAGGCCGATGGCAGCTATGCCATCACCGGGACCAAGATCTTCATCTCCTCGGGCGAGCACGACCTGACCGAGAACATCATCCACCTCGTGCTGGCCAAGACGCCGGGCGCGCCGGAAAGCTCGAAGGGCATCTCGCTGTTCGTCGTGCCCAAGATTTTGGTCAATGACGATGGCTCGCTCGGCGCGCGCAACGCGGTGTCGTGCGGTTCGATCGAGCACAAGATGGGCATTCACGCCAATTCGACCTGCGTGATGAACTATGACGGTGCCACCGGCTGGCTGGTCGGCGAGGAGATGAAGGGCCTCGCCGCGATGTTCATCATGATGAACGCGGCACGCCTCGGCGTCGGCCTGCAGGGCCTCGCGGTCGCCGAGACGGCCTATCAGAACGCCGTGCAGTACGCCCACGACCGTCGCCAGGGTCGCGCGCTGACCGGCGCCAAGGAACCGAACGAGAAGGCCGATCCGCTGTTCGTTCACCCCGACGTGCGCCGCATGTTGATGGAGGGCAAGGCGTTGACGGAGGGGCTGCGTGCGCTGTGCCTGTGGGCGGCCCTGCAAGCCGACCTCGAACATGCCGCGCCAGGCGAGGAGGAGCGCCAGCTCGCCGCCGATTTGATCGGGCTGCTCACCCCGGTGATCAAGGGCTATGGCACCGACAAGGGCTATGACGTCGCGACCAACGCGCAACAGGTTTATGGCGGGCATGGCTACATCGCCGAATGGGGCATGGAGCAATATGTCCGCGATGCCCGCATCGCCATGATTTATGAAGGCACCAACGGCGTGCAGGCGATGGATCTGGTCGGTCGCAAGCTGGCGCAGAATGGCGGGCGTGCGGTGCAGGCGCTGTTCCGCATCGTCGCCGAGGAAGTGGCTGCGGCCAAGGCTGATCCGGCGACGGCCGATTTCGCTGGCCGGCTCGAAAAGGCCAATGGCGAACTCCAGGCCGCCACCATGTGGTTCATGCAGAACGGCATGCGGAACCCCGACAATGTCGGTGCCGGCGCGCACAGCTATATGCACCTGATGGGTATCGTCGCGGTTGGCCTGATGTGGCTGCGGATGGCGGTCGCCGCGACGAAGCTCAAGGCGGCGGGCGCGGGCGATGTCGCCTTCCTCGACGCCAAGCTGATCACCGCGCGCTATTTCGCCGAGCGGATCATGCCCGAGGCCGGTGCGCTGCGCCGCAAGATCGAGGGTGGCGCGGAAGCTCTGATGGCGCTGCCGCCCGAGATGTTCGTCGCCGCCTAACGGCCTTCGGGCAGGGGGCGCGCGACCGGCGTCGGCTCGGTATTCGGGCGGGCCGATGGCGACATCGTCGCGACGAGCGCCGGCGGTGTCGCGCGCCGCGCGCCGGCCGTGTTCTCGAGCTTGAAAGCGTCCGCCTGTTGCGGTGTGACGGGTACCAGCACCTGGAGCTTCATGCACTGCGTCAGGTCGGTGCGGCGGAATTCGGCGCAGTTCCACAATGCCTTGTCGAAACCGTGCGCCCTGTCGCGCAGATAGCTGAACGACATCGTCGCGACCTGCGCCTGTTGCAGCGGAAGCGCGGTCGGCACCTTGCTCCGGTCGGTCCAGCCCATCACCTTGCAATAAGGTCGATCGCCGCAGGTCCGCGTCGCGATGGCGGCATAGGTTTCGGGCAGCATGTGGGGGTCGAGCGACAGCAGAAAGCTGTTGTTGTCGCCGCCGGCGGCCGGCGACACCGACGCGGTGACGGCGACGCCCTCGGCGGTCGCTGCGGCCGCCTCGGCCAGCGCGGTACCGGTCTTGTGCGCGTCCGAGAGTTGCGCGAGCGCCGCAATGACCGGCTCGTCGGACGAGACCGCATGGGCGAACGCCGGGGGCGTGCCCCACCAGCCGGTCCAGCGGAAGAACAGATGGGTGTGGACCGCGACGATCTTGTCGAGGCTCGCCTGCCAATAGGGCACCACCCAGTCGGTGTGATAGTGTGTCGCATAGCCGACCGGTCGAAAGACCGACCCGTCAAGGGCCATGCCGGCCAGTTGTCGTGCCCTGGCCCAGGCCGCGTCGGCGAAGCGATGGCGGGTCATCGCGCCGTCGCAGGTGAAGCTGAACTGACAACCCGTCGATCGGTCCGATCCCTGGAACACCACGCCACAGATCGTCTTCGGGAAGGCCGGATGGCGCGCACGGTTGATGACTACCTGTGCGACGGCGCGCTCGCCGACCTCGTCGTCTCCGGCCTCATAGAGCATCGCCACGGCGAGGCAGTCGAGCGCCCGTGCCCGCTGTTCGTCGCTGCCGCTGAAGTGGAAGGGCGGCGCGGCTGGATTGGGGCCGTGGACGAAGGGGATCGACGCGTTAAACGCGCGCGCTTCGTCCAGCGACATATCCTCGAAGGCGACCGGTCCGACCGGTGGCAACTCGGCCTTGGGCACGACCCTGGCCATTGTCGGGCGATGATGATGGATCGGCACGATCGGCGGTGCCTTGAGCACGATGAGCCCCGGCACGACAATCGCCGCGACGGCGATGGTCACGAGCAGCACGCGCAGCGCGGCGCTTGGCGGGGTCGATGGTGTCGGCAAGGGCGCAGGCGTCAGTTGCCGAACACGCGGCGCGGGCAGGGGGTCAAATCGGGCTCCTGGCGGACAGACCGCGCTCTCTAGCCGATCTTGTGCCGAAAGCGAACCCGTGTCGCGGAGTCTCGAAGTTGGACGTGTCGTGCCGCTTCCAGCGTGGCGATCGGCCGCGCGATCGCCACGCGCGGTCGCCCGAGTCGCGGAAGGCGGATCGTCGCGCCGCGCAGAGCATCGCGGGTCGGAATCCGATACCGGTGCGCCTGATTTCGGGTGATCTGGGCGCCCGGGATAGGCGGGCGGCGCGCGCGGATCCGACGCATCGACCGGGCTCCCGGCAGCTTTTCGCGATCGCTCATGCGGGATGGCGTGCGCGATCCGTCACCCGCAACCAGGCCGCGTAGTGGCGGGCCAGTCTCGTCAAGGGCGCGTTAAGGACGAGTCGGAAATTATTCGGCCCAAGTCCCTGTCGCTTCACACAAATCCCACGCGTCGGCAGCATGCAGATGGCATGCCCGGTCGCCGGTCGAGCAGACCGAATAGGCCGCGCGATAATGTGTGTAGCAGCTTTGCGGCGGGCCGACCGGCTTGCTGGCCGCGGCCAGGATCGTTGCCTTGTGCGTGGTGGCGACCGCCGGAACGGGATGCGCCGTCGGTAGCGACGCGGCCACCTCGGCGTTGGGCCTGCCCCCGAAAACCACCGGCCAAAGCTGAAACAGTGCCAGGCCCACGCACCCGAAAATCATCCATTTGCGCATCGTTCACCCCCGCGCCGTGCCCCCGCACGACGCGACGATGATATCGCAGTTCAAGCGACGGTGCGAGGTCAGCTTTCCGGCAGGAAATCGGGCACCGAGAGGTAGCGTTCGCCGGTATCGTAGTTGAATCCGAGTACCCGCGAGCCGGCTGGCAGGTCGGGGAGCTTCTGGGCGATCGCGGCGAGTGTCGCACCCGAACTGATGCCGACCAGCATGCCTTCCTCGCGCGCGGCGCGGCGCGCCATCTCCTTCGCGTTCGCCGCATCGACCTTGATCGCGCCGTCGATCGCCTGGGTATGCAGATTGGCGGGAACGAAACCCGCGCCGATCCCCTGGATCGGGTGCGGGCCCGGCTGGCCGCCCGAAATGACCGGTGACGCTTCAGGCTCGACGGCGTAAACCTTGAGCCCCGGCCAGGCCTTTTTGAGCACCTCGGCGACACCGGTGATATGCCCGCCCGTGCCGACGCCGGTGATGATCACGTCGATCGGCGTGTCGGCGAAATCCGTGAGAATTTCCTGTGCGGTCGTGCGCTGGTGCACCTCGATATTGGCGGGATTCTCGAACTGCTGCGGCATCCACGCGCCGGGCGTCTCGTCGACCAGCTGGAGCGCGCGCTCGATCGCGCCCTTCATGCCCTTTTCGCGCGGGGTCAGGTCGAAGCTCGCGCCATAGGCGAGCATCAGGCGGCGACGCTCGATCGACATGCTCTCGGGCATGACGAGGACGAGCTTGTAGCCCTTGACCGCCGCGACCATGGCCAAGCCGACACCGGTATTGCCGCTGGTCGGCTCGATGATCGTCCCGCCGGGCTTGAGCTGGCCGTCGCGCTCGGCGGCCTCGATCATCGCCAGCGCGATGCGATCCTTGATCGATCCGCCGGGGTTGCCGCGCTCCGACTTGATCCACACCTCGGCATCCGGAAACAGCCGCGCGACGCGGATATGGGGGGTGTTGCCGATCGTCTCGAGGATATTGTTGGCCTTCATGACGCGGTCTCCGCTTGAGGGGGGTCGAAAGTCCGGGCGGCCCGGATGCCGGGGAAAAGATAGGTCCACAGGATCGTCACGACAATCGCCCCGCCGCCACCGATCAGCACGGCACCGATCGGGCCGAACGCCGCGGCCAGAAAACCCGATTCCGCCTCACCCAGTTCGTTGGAGGCGGAAATGGTCAGTTGCGATACGGCGCCGACGCGGCCGCGCTTGTCGTCGGGCGTGTGGAGCTGGATCAGCGACTGGCGGATATAGACCGAGAACATGTCCGCGCCGCCCGCCACGGCCAGCGCCGCGATTCCGACCTCGAACGCGATGGCGGGGACGATCAGGTGGGCGATGCCGAAAATGATCGTCGCGGTGCCATAGATCGTGACCGCGCCCAGCATCTTCGGGCCGACATTGGTCTTCAGCGGCCGCACGGAGAAGAACAGCGCCACGACCGAAGCGCCAGCGGCCGGTGCCGCCGCGAGCAGGCTCAACCCTTGCGGGCCGACCTTGAAGATGTCGTGGGCATAGATCGGCAGCAGCGCGCTGGTGCCGGCGAGGAAGACCGCGAACAGGTCGAGCGTGATCGTGCCGAAGACGAGCTTGTTCTGCCACACATAGGCCAGGCCATCGATGATCTGCCGGACGGGATGCGCGCTCGATCGCGGTGGTTGGGCGACCTTGCCTATCAGCATCATGCAGAACAACGCCGAACCGAACAGGCCGGCCGCCAGCCAATAGGCCCCCGACGGGGCGTGGGCATAGGCAAAGCCGCCGATCGCCGGGCCGATGATGGTGCCGACCTGCCACGAGATCGAGCTCAGCGCGATCGCCGTCGGAAGCACCTCGCGCGGCACGAGATTGGGCGCGAGCGCCGAAAAGGCCGGGCCGGCAAAGGCGCGTGCCAGCCCGAGCAGGATCGCGACGCCGAACAGCACCGGCAGCGCGATCCACCCCTGGAAGGTCGCCAGTGCGAGGATCAGCGCGCAGATCAGTTGCAACGCCACGGTCGCCCGGGCGATCATGCGGCGATCGAACCGGTCGGCGACCCAACCGGTAATCGGTGTCGTCACGAACAGCGGCACGAACTGCAGCAGCCCGACCAACCCGAGCTGCGCCGCGGCGAGACCGGGGCTCATCGTCTGCCGGGCAATGGTATAGACCTGCCAGCCGATGACGATGATCATCCCGTTCTGCGCGATCGTCATGGCGAGTCGCGCCGCCCAATAGGCGCGGAAATTGGCGATGCGGAACGGGTGGGTGGCGGGGAACATCGGTTTTGCTTTAGGCGGCGGACGGCGCGACGGGCAATGACCTTTGCTTTGCGGTGGCAAAGACAGACCATGCCGCGCTTTCCCATGTCGCGCCGCGAAGTGCGATCTGCCGCGCTGCAAGATTGAAACCGGGCAGGGATCAGGCCTATAGGCGCCCTTCCTCCCCTACGGAAACGAGGTTTTCCCCTTGGCCAAAGCCCCTGCCAAACCCCGCTCCGCCGCGCCGGCGATACCCAATCGCGAACGGCCGGCCGAGCCGCAGCTCTACCAGGCCTCGAAGGCGGAACTGCTCGAATTCTATCGGCAGATGCTGTTGATCCGTCGCTTCGAAGAGAAAGCGGGGCAGCTTTACGGCCTCGGGCTGGTCGGTGGTTTCTGCCATCTCTATATCGGCCAGGAAGCCGTCGCGGTCGGGTTGCAGTCGGCGCTGTCCGAGAAGGACAGCGTGATCACCGGCTATCGCGACCACGGCCATATGCTGTTGTGCGGTATCCCGCCCAAGGACGTCATGGCCGAATTGACCGGTCGCGCCGCCGGGATCTCGCGCGGCAAGGGCGGCTCGATGCACATGTTCAGCGTCGATCATAAATTCTACGGCGGTCACGGCATCGTCGGCGCGCAGGTGTCGCTGGGAACGGGGTTGGGCTTCGCGCACAAATATTCCGGCGATGGCGGTGTGTGCCTCGCCTATTTCGGTGACGGCGCATCGAACCAGGGCCAGGTCTATGAGAGCTTCAACATGGCCGAGCTGTGGAAGCTGCCGGTCGTCTATGTGATCGAGAACAACCAGTATGCGATGGGCACGAGCGTCAACCGCTCGTCGGCCGAGGATCAGCTATACCGGCGCGGCGAGAGCTTCCGCATCCCCGGCATCCAGATCGATGGGATGGACGTGCTCGCCGCGCGCGGCGCCGCCGAGGAGGCGCTTGCCTGGGTTCGTGCCGGCAAGGGCCCGATCATCCTCGAGATGAAGACCTATCGCTATCGCGGCCACTCGATGTCCGACCCGGCGAAATATCGCAGCCGCGACGAGGTCCAGGCGGTGCGCGACAAGTCCGACCCGATCGAGCATTGCAAGAAGCTGCTCGAGGCCGAGGGCGTCAAGGACGACGAACTCAAGACGATCGAACAGGAGATCAGGAAGCTCGTGAACGAAGCCGCCGACTTTGCCGAAAGCACGCCCGAGCCGGAGCTCGGCGAACTCTACACCGACGTGCTGGTGGAGTCCTACTGATGGCGATCGAGATCAAGATGCCGGCGCTGTCGCCGACGATGGAAGAGGGCACGCTGGCCAAGTGGCTCGTCAAGGCAGGCGACACGGTCAAGTCGGGCGACATCATGGCCGAGATCGAAACCGACAAGGCGACGATGGAGTTCGAGGCGGTCGATGAGGGCACGATCACCGCGATCCTCGTTGCCGAGGGCACCGACAATGTGAAGTTCGGCACGTTCATCGCGACGCTTGCCGCCGAGGGCGAGGAAGCGCCCGCGCCGACCGCCAGCGCGGCGCCCGTTGCGGTGACCGCGCCCGAGAAGGTCGCGCCCGTTGCCCCCGCGGTGCATGAGGTTGTCGAGCGCGCGGTGCCGGTCGATCCGACGATTCCCGCGGGTACCG
>JBAZXI010000015.1:0-118852 GCA_041659925.1 Sphingomonas sp. | reverse complement strand
GGTCTTCGGCGCTTTGCGGCTCCTTTCTCCTTCTTTCCCTGCTGCCATGGCACCGGGCCGTCCGGCGTTCGGACGTCCCCCCAGAAAGAAGGAAATCTTCATGACCACCGGTACCGTCAAGTTCTTCAATACCGAAAAAGGCTTTGGTTTCATCTCGCCGGATGGCGGCGGGAACGACGCCTTCGTGCACATCTCGTCGCTCGAGCGCTCGGGCATGGGCCCGCTGGCCCAGAACGACCGCGTGTCGTACGAGCTGGAGCAGGACAAGCGCGGCAAGATGAGCGCCGTCAACCTGCAGCACGCCGAATAATATCGGACCGCGGCGGCGCGGGTCTTCGGGCCCGCGCCGCCAACTGCCCGACGACCAGACTGCCCACCTGCCCCGCGCTTTTTCCGCTTTCGCATCCTGAACAGCGAAAAGCCGGTACGCCCCCGTCGTTCACGACGCTTCAGACCGGAGGAGCACCCGCTATGGACACACCGGATATCAGCCGCGCCCGCGCCGCCGCCGAGCGCGCCATCGGCGCCGCCTCGACGCTCGACAATGTCAAGGCGCGCTGCGAGCGCGCCGCCCAGGCGTGGGAAGAAATCGCCGACCGCCAGGAGCGCACCGCCAAGGCGCGGATCGAGCGCGAAAGCCGCGTCGTATCGCGCGTCGACGGCCAGGCGCCGCTCGCCACCGCATCCTGACCGCCGGCTTGGGCGCGCCGCCGCGCGGCGGCGCCGTGCCGAACCCTGGCTAATCCCCGTCCCGGCCGCGCCGCGTCGAAGCGCGCGGGCCGGCGATGGCGCCGCTTCGTCACGACCTTCGCCACGAACAAGGTGACGCGCCGGCCCGATCGGTGCCATGAGGCCTGATGCGCCGTACATTCTCCACCCTGCGCCGTTTCCTGGCCGACGAGGCCGTTGGCGGCATCGTGCTGATCGCCGCCGCCGCGCTGGCGATGATCGTCGCCAATTCCCCCTTCGCCGAACAATATTTCCACCTGTTGCACGCCGCGACCGGCCCGACGCTCGCGCCGGCGCTCGGCGCGATGACGGCGCATCTGTGGATCAACGACGGGCTGATGGCGCTGTTCTTCCTGCTCGTCGGTCTCGAGATCAAGCGCGAGGTCGTCGCCGGCGAACTGTCGCGCCCGGCCGACCGGCGGCTGCCGCTGCTCACCGCGGCGGCCGGGATGGCGGCGCCGGCGCTGGTCTATCTCGCGGTGACCCGGCACCACCCGGAACTGCACGGCGGCTGGGCGATCCCGGCGGCGACCGACATCGCCTTCGCGGTCGGCGTGCTGGCGCTGCTCGGCAAGCGCGTGCCGGCGCAGCTCAAGCTCTTCCTCACCACCGTCGCGATCGTCGACGACATGGGCGCGGTGGCGATCATCGCGCTGGTCTACAGCACCGGGATCGACTGGGGCGCGCTGCTCGCCGCGACCGGCGTGATGGCGGTGATGTGGGCGCTCGGGCGGCGCGGGGTGAAGGCGCTGACGCCCTATCTGCTGTGCTTTGCGATGCTGTGGTGGCTGCTGCTGCTGTCGGGCGTGCATGCGACCGTCGCCGGGGTGCTGGCCGCCGCGCTGATTCCGCACGGCGCGGACGAGAAGACCTCGCCGCTGCACCGGATCGAGCATGCGCTGAGCCCGTGGGTCGCCTTCGTCATCGTGCCGCTGTTCGCGCTCGCCAATGCCGGGGTGTCGCTCGCCGGCCTCGGGCTCGATGCGCTCGCCGAACCGCTGGTCGTCGCGGTCGCCGCCGGGCTGTTCATCGGCAAGCAGGCCGGGATGCTCGGCGGGATCGCGCTGGCGGATCGGCTCGGCATCGCGCCGCGCCCGCATGGCACGAGCTGGACGCAGCTTTATGGCGTGCTGCTGCTCGCCGGGATCGGCTTCACGATGAGCCTGTTCATCGGCGGGCTGGCGTTCGACAGCGACGCGCGGATGAATTCGGTCAAGATCGGTGTGCTGGTCGGATCGGGGCTGTCGGCGCTGGCCGGGTTCGTCGTGCTGCGCTGGATCGCGCGGCCGGCGCGATAGGCCCCGGCGGGAGCCGACGCCGCCTTCGCCCGTGCCATGAGCGTGGCGCGGATCGCGATAATAGGGTAGATCGGGGTCAAATCATCCGTGGTGAGCGAGCCTGGCCAAAGGGGACATGCTTTCGCGGATAGAATAACGACCAGGGGATGGGCAGCATGGATGGTCTGGAGACTTTTTCCACCCGCAATGTCGAGTGCGACCACCGTGTGAAATATTGGAACATGGTCGTCGCGACCACCTTTCCCGGCATGGAAGTCCATATTCCCGGCGAAAGCTTCGCCGGGCAACTGCAGCGCTGGTCGATCGGCGAGATCGGCCTGATGCGCGCCACCGCGTCACGCTCCCGGGTGTTGCGCCTGGCGCAGTGCGATGTCGGGGAATGGGCGGTTCTGCATGTCATCCAGCGCGGATATTGCCATGTCAGCGACGGTCGCCGCTCGGTGCGCGCTGGCGTCGGCGACCTGATCGTGTGCGATCCGGGTCGCCCCTATACGATCGACGTTTCGGACCGGAATGATTGCCTGATCGCACAGGTCCCCACCGCGCTGATGCCGGCGATCGGCAGTTGCGTGGATTCCCACGTCACGATGTTCAGCGGCGGCGACGCACGCGTCGCGCTGTTTCGACACTATCTCCTGGGCCTGTGGGAATATGGCCAGTCGCTGGAGGATGGTGGCGAGGAGATCATGCGGATCATTGCCGCGATGGCGTCGACGACGTTGCAGGGCGAGGCGCAGCGCGAGCTGGACGGCGACACCCCCGACACCCTGGCGATGCTGGTCGACCAGGTCCGCCGCAACCTCGGCGACCCCGGGCTGGGCACCGCCGCGCTGGCAGAGATGAGCGGCAAGTCGCCACGCGCGGTGCAAAAGGCCTTCGCGCGGATCGCGACCAGCCCGTCCGCCTATATCCGGCGCGAGCGGCTGAACCGCGCCGCGACGCTGCTCAGGGACCATGCCGATCGCTCGATCACCAGCATCGCCTTCGACCTCGGCTTCAGCGACTCGGCGTTTTTCAGCCGTTGCTTCCGCCAGCAGTTCGACATGACACCGCTCGACTGGCGCCGCCGCCACCGGCAATGAGCGCCGCGATCAATCGGGCATGAGCAATACCGGCTTCACCACCCGGCCTTCCTCGCCATCGGCGATGGCGGCGAGAATGTCCGAAAAGGCATAGGTCCTGATCAACCGGTCGAACGGCAGCCGGCCCGCGCGATGATAGGCGAGCAGCCGGGGAATGAAGGTTTGCGGATCGGCGCCGCCTTCGACCACCCCGCGAACGACGCGGCCGCCGCTCATGACATGGGTCGCATCGATGCCGATCCGCGCACCGGGAGCGAAGGCGGCAACCAGCGCCATCTCACCGCGCGGCGCCAGCGCCGCGATCGCCTGTTCGATCAGCGGCACCACGCCGGTGGTGTCGAGCGCATAGTCGAGCCCGGCGATGCCGAGCGACGCGACGATGTCGGCGATGCTCCGGCCATCGGCGACCACGCCGTGCGTCGCGCCCAGTTCGCGCGCGAGGTCGATGCGGCTGGCATGGCGGTCGATCGCGACGATCGTCGCGGCACCGGCGATCTTCGCCGCCATCACCGCCGACAGCCCGACCGCGCCGACGCCGATGACAGCGATGCTGCCGCCCTCGCGGACCTCGAGCGCATTGAGTACCGCGCCGGCGCCAGTCATGATCCCGCAGCCGAGCGGGCCGAGCAGTTCGATCGGCAGATCCCGGTCGACCTTTACCGCATTGCGGCGATTGACCACGGCATGCGTGGCGAAGGAGGACTGGCCGAAGACATGACTGTGAACCGGCTGGCCGTCCTGGCCGGTGATCGCGGTGCTGCCGTCGGCGCGCGTGCCGAAGAAATTGAGCGGCACCCAGCTATGGCAATAGGCCGGTTCGTGCACGTCGCATGACGGGCAATGGCCGCAGCTCGAAAAGCTCAGCGCGACATGGTCGCCGGGCACCAGATCGGTGACCGCGCCGCCGACCGCCAGCACGCGTCCGGCACCTTCATGGCCCAGCACGACCGGGCGCGGCAAAGGCAACAGGCCGTCACGCATCACCATGTCGGTGTGGCAGATGCCGACCCCGGCGATCTTTACCAGCACCTCGTCGGGCTGTGGGCTGGCGAGCGTCACCGGTTCGATGGTCATGGGGTCGCTATGGGCGCGGAGAACCGCTGCCCGGGCCTGACAGGTCATGGGATGCTCCGTGGCGGGAAGGCCCGGCCCCGCTCTAGCGCGGGGCCGGTCGTGGCAATGATCAGAACTTGACGCCCAGCCGCGCATACCATTCGCGCGGGCGGTTATAGGTGCCGAAGATGATACCGTCGGCGAGGTTGGAACCGCCCGAGGTCAGATAGCGGTCCTCGGTCAGGTTGGTGCCGCCCACGGTCAGCGACCAATGGTCGTTGGGCTCCTCATAGGTGACGCCGGCGTTGATCATGTCGCTCGCCGCCCGGCGCAGCAGGTAGGTGCGCTGGGTATCGTTCCACAGGCTCGTCGTGTGGGTCCAATCGCCCAGGAAGATCAGCTTGCCGCCATTGCCCAGCCGCGCCTCGTAGCGCGGGCTGATGTTGATCTTCCAGTCGGGTGTCTTGGGCACCGACGCCCCGACAAGGGTTCCGGCCTGGAAGATGTTGGTGCCGCTGACGGCGGCCACCGCCGGATCGACATAGGTATATTTGGCGCTGATATAGCCGACCGACGCGTTGACGGTGAAACCGCTGAACGGCCGCGCGACCAGTTCGGCCTCGAAACCCTTGATCCGCGCATTGCCGGCGTTGGCGATGGTCGGCGAGGTACCGATCTGGATGTTGAGCTGGATGCCGCGATAATCGGTGGTGAACGCCGCCAGGTTGAGCTGCAGCTTGCGGTCGATCAGCGTCGACTTGATGCCGACCTCCCATGTCGTCGCCTTTTCCTCACCGAAGCCGGGCGCGACATTGCCCTGTGGATTGGTCAGGCGGGTCGTCCAGCCGCCGGTCTTGTAGCCCTTCGACCAGCTGCCATAGACCATCACCTGACTGGTCGGGTGAAGCTGCACGCCGACCTTGGGCGAGAAGTTGCTGAAGCTCTTCTGGTTGACGCCGGGGGTGTAGACCTGGATCGGGTTGCTCGGGTTGGGGAAATCGAGGCCCGTCTGACAGCTCACAACCGGCGCCAGCGGGAAGGGCGCGTTGGGGGTGATGTTGCCGTTCGCATCCGAGCAGCCGAACAGCTTGTAGTTGAAGCCGTTGAGGTCCTGCTGTCCGCCTTCGAACGACTTGTTCTCATGCGTGTAGCGACCACCGATCGTGATGCCGATCAGGTCGATCGGGCGGTAGTCGACCTGGCCGAACACGGCGTAGTTCTCGGTCTTGAGCTTGTTCGGCCCGTCGATCTGCAACAGCCCCTCGGCGAAGGTGACGTAATCGTGCAGGTCGCCGGCTTCCTTGAAGTAATAGCCGCCGAGCACATAGTTGAGCTTCTTGTCGAGCGCGTGGCCGAGGACCTGCAATTCCTGGCTGACCTGCCACTGGTTCATCGTGAAGCTGAGCTGCAACAGGTTGAGCGGCGATCCATCGGCGTCGAGCCCCGCGGACCAGTGCAGCGCGCGATAGGCGGTGATCGACTTGATCGTGACGGCGTCGGACAGATCATATTGCAGCGTGCCGCCAACGCCCCAATTCTCGAGCCGCGAGAAGCTGTTGCCGCTCGCGTAGCTCTGATCGATGTTGCCGTTGAGGAAGCGGCTGTCCCACGGCAGGCGGTTGTTGTTGGGATTGCCGTCGACATTGACGCTGGCGAGGCTGCCCAGTTGCAGGCCGGGGCGATATTGCGTGCCGCGCACGCCGCACAGCCCGTCCGCGCCGCGCGCCGAAATCTCCGCCGCCGTCGCGCCGATGCAGAAATTGTACAGGCCGGCGAACAGGAAGCCGGTGGTGCCGGTCGGGTCGAAGGCGGTACCGGGCAGATTGGTCGTGCCGGCGAAATTGCCGGGAACGGTCTCCTCGGTGGCGATCAGCTTGTTCGCGGTCGTGCCGCGATCACTGGTATAGTCGCCGGTCAGCGTCAGCTTGAGCGGGCCGCCATTGTCCCATTTGAGCTTGCCGCGCAGATCCCAGTTGTTCGCCGCGCCCTCGCGGGCGGCACTGTCATAGCCGGCGGCCGCGAAGGACGTGTAGGAATCGGCATTGGCGGTGCGCGCATCCGGAAAAGGAACGCGCTGCAGATAGCCGTCCTGCTGCTTGACGCCGAAGGTGATCGAGGAGTTGAGGTTGGCGGCGATCGGGATATCCGCCGATCCCCGTACCTTGAGCAGATGGTAGCTGCCGGTCGTGACGTCGCCGCTGAAGCGGAACTTGTCGCCCGGATCGCGCGTGACGATCGAGATCGCACCGCCGATCGTGTTGCGGCCGAACAGCGTACCCTGTGGGCCCTTGAGCACCTCGATCCGGTCGACGTCGAGCAGGTCCTGGTTGGCGCCGACGGTGCGGGCGAGATAGACGCCATCGACATAGACGCCGACACCCGGATCGATGTTGAAGGCGAAATCGTCCGAACCGATGCCGCGGATGAAGGCGGAGAGCACCGCGGAGGAGCCGGAAAAGGGCGTACCGCCATCCAGATTGACGTTCGGCGCGATCGCCGACAACTGGCTGACATCGCTGATGGCGCGCTCCTTGAGCGCGGAGGACGTGAAGGCCGAGATCGCGATCGGCACGTCCTGGACATTCTCGGCGCGCTTCTGCGCCGTCACCACGATGTCCGGAATGCCGCCCTGATCCGCCGGTGCCGGCGTGCCCTTCGCCTCCTGCGCCAGTGCCGCGACCGGCAGGCAGGCAACCGCAAGAGCCGACAGGCTGATACCCCAATGAATCTTCACCACACCCTACTCCCCATGCTGATTTTTTATGGTTGAACGAGCGCTGCCCTAAGATAACTCCGCCGGGCGTTCTTTGCATATAGCGAACCGTGAATTTGGACTGCGACGAACTTCGCGCGGCGTACGATGTAATCGCCGCGCGCCTGATTTGGGCGCTGGCGAGGCTGAGGAGACGCGCCGGCCGATAACCGGGGCGCGGAGCGCGCGGGCGCGTTTGTCGGAAGAGTATTCCATCCGGGTCGAAGGATTTACAGCGGTGACTTGTCGAGAACGCCGTGTTCCCAACGCTTTCCTTCAGGCAGAAGGCCGTGGAAAGAATGATGCCCAGAAGAGGGGCTCGATGAATTAGCTTTTGTTCGCTGCACTCGCGGCCGGAAAACCATCTTCTCGTCCGAACGCGGCACGGTGAGCCATGCGCCGATATAGTCGGCGTGCCGAACGGCGGCTCGATCCCCCGGGACGCGCAGGCGAACGCGCGCGCCATCTCTGCGACAAGCTCTTCTGGTGCATACCCCCCCATGATCCGATGATCAGACAGGCGGCATGGACTACTTCATCACACATGGTTTCGGCGGTCGCATCTTACACGCCTGCCTCGGTGCCGGTGGCGTCCACCCGAAAGCGTCGCGGAAATTGCCCATAGCGGCTACGGGTGCCTGGATCTAAGAGTGGCCAGCTCTGCTGTTTCCGACAGAGTTTTGCCGGATTTGCCCGCGCGTTCGCGGCATCGTGCGACACGGTTTTCGCGGATCCTGATCAACAGGGGCGCTCAAAAGGGAGGGGAGCATGGCCGAGATTTCCAGCGACTTGCTGCTCGACTTGTATGGCTGCATCAATCAACCGGAGCGTTGGAACCACTTACTGGATAGCCTGTGCTCCAGCCTGCACGTGCGCAGCGCTGTGGTCCAAATCCTTGATCGGGAGCACCTTAAGCTGCGGGAGCAGTGGTGTGCCCGAGATACCTATTCGACCCGCTACGCCGCTGTCCACGACTTCCATGTCAACAATGACGACAATCCCCGCTTGGATCTGACCATTTCCGTCCTGCCGCAAGGCGATTACGTCTGGCGCCATCTCGACGAACACTGCTCGCAACGTCTCGAATTCCAGGAATTGCAGATCCGTCTCGCCAGAATTGGCCTCGGGAGGTCAATCTGCATCGGCTTCGAATTCGAAAAGGACCGCTTTCTCTCCCTGATCCTGCACAAGGCAGCGGGAGATGGAACGCCATTTTCGGCATCGGACGTCTGCTTCTTGCGCAACCTCGGTCCGCATGTCGAGCAGATGACCCGCGTCACGTCGTTCGTACAAAATACGATGGCACTCAAAACGGTCGGTCGATCCGTGCTCGACCATATGCGCGTGGGCGTGATCGTATGCGATTCCGACCGACGGATCGAATGGCTCAACCGGGCGGCGCGGACCATATTGGACGCCTCGCCGCATCTGGCCGATCACGGCGGATTGTTGCGGTGCCTGTCGCGCACGGAAGACAAGCACCTTGCCGCGCTTGTAGCCGTGGCGCTGCAATCGCCGGCGCAAAGTGCGGGGACGGTGCTCTTGCTCGGCCGGCATTCGACGGCGCCAGCCCAGATTTCGGTCGCGCCGGTCGAGCCCGACGACGTTGACCAGCGCCACACGGCGCGCCGTCGGCGCAACGTGGTGCTTTTTCTTTCGCTCCAGGAGGACGGCCATTCATTCGATCCTCGCGGGATCGCCGCCTTGTTCGCGCTTTCGCCCGCCGAAAGCGCGCTGACCGCGGCGCTGTCGAACGGACTGACCTTGCAGGAATATGCCCACGACCGTGGGATCAGCGCCGGAACCGCGCGCGTTCAGCTCAAGCATGCGCTGGCGAAGACCGGCACCAACCGGCAGGCAGAGCTCGTCCGGAGGGTGAATAGCTCGGTGCTCGGCTTTCGGTTCGAGCGCTGATCCGGCCGAACGACACAGCCGGCACAATACCTCAAATGGGAGTTTCGGCAGGCGGCCGGCAACCCTTACGTCCCTCTCGATCTGAGGCTGCAACGACAAGCGGCCATCGTCGAGGAGAGGGCAAAAATGCGGATTTCGATTGGGCGATCGTTGCTGACCGCGACGGCTGGGCTTGCGACCCTGGGTCTGAGCGCCCTGTGTCTGAGCGCGCCGGCCCCATCCCAGCAGGTTCTGCCGCCGCAGCTAACCAGTGGCGCGCATTCCGACGTGCCTGTCGCCGTGCAGATCCTGCGCTGGCACATGCTCGATCCGGACGTGAACTCGCTAACGTTCCGCAGCATGGATCGACTGTTCACGATCCGCAAGGTTCCCCGCTCCGGCCCGGTCTGGCAAATTCCGCGCGAAGACCATGCGCTGAACTTTACCTACCAGTATGACGGCAAGACCTATGCCGCGCAGGACTTCCTCGAACGAACCTACACGAACGCGCTGCTCGTCATAAAGGACGGGAAGATCGTTTCGGAAACGTACCGCAACAACAGCACGCCCGACAGCCGCTTCATCGGCTGGTCGATGACGAAATCTTTCACCTCGGTGCTGGTCGGCTGCGCGCTCGCCGAAGGGCGGATCAGGTCTCTGGATGATCAGATCACCGCCTATCTGCCCGAGCTGAAGGGCGGCGGCTATGACGGTGTAACGATCCGGCAGATCCTGCAAATGCGTTCGGGCGTCGATTATGATGAACGTTACGATTTCGCCAACCCAGGCATCGCCGCCACCAATCACATCAATGCGCTGGTCAAGAATGTGGCGCGGTTTGCCGACGTCGCCCGTACGATAAGGCGCGCTCATCCGCCGGGAACGGTATTACAGTACAAGACGCTCGACACCGGCGTGCTGGGCTGGCTGATCGAGCGCGTGAGTGGCGGCAGCACGATCGCTTCGTACATGTCGCAGCGCTTGTGGGAACCGCTGGGCGCCGAGCGGGACGGATTCTTCATCATGGATGGCCCCCCGGGAGTGGGTCGGGAATTCAACGGCGCCGGCTTCAATGCCACGCTGCGCGATTTCGGTCGCTTCGGGTTGATGATGCTCAACCAAGGCAAGGCCAACGGTCACCAGATCGTCTCTCCGGAATGGGTCGCCGAATCCACAAGTCCGACAGGCCTCAACCTCGAGGGGCCGATGGGTTACGGCATGCAGTGGTGGACGCTGGGAAGCGGCTCCTACACCGCGCTGGGGCTGCAGGGGCAGTACATCTTCGTCGACCCCAAGAGCCGGACAGTCGTCGTCAAGCTCAGCTATTTCCCGCCCGCCAACGAGACCGCCCATGACGAAACGCTCGCGTTCCTCAAGGCGACCGCGGCGTGGACACCACAATGATCTCGAACAGCCGAAAATAAGGAAACGGGGAGGATTGAGGGATGAAATCGACTTATCTTTCGGCCGTCGCTGTGTCCGCCTTGGCGGTTGCACAGCCGGCCTTTGCGACCGGCGGGCAGACCGCAGGTCCGGCAGCCGATGCCGGGCCCGCGCAAACGGCGAGCGACGCTTCGTCGGGCGGCCTTCAGGAGATTGTCGTCACGGCCCAGCGCCGGTCTGAGAACCTCCAGAACGTCGCCATCGCGGCAACCGCACTCGACGCCGGCGCACTGAAGGACAAGAGCGTTGCGCGCATCGAGGACCTTCAGACCGCCGCGCCATCGCTGTCGGTGACCAATTCCGGCATCACCCAGGCGATCAACATCCGTGGCATCGGCATCGCGAGCAATTCGCCGAACGTCACCGCCGGCGTTGCCACCTATGTTGACGGGCTGTTTCAGCCCCCCATCGTGCAGGCGAACAGCTTCTACGACCTTGCCAGCGTCGAGGTTCTGCGCGGTCCGCAGGGTACACTCGTCGGCAGCAATTCGACCGGCGGCGCCATCTTCATCAATTCGCAGAGCCCGACCTTCGACCGCATCAAGGGATACGGTCAGGTGAGTGCCGGAAACTGGGCCAGCTTTGGCGCGGAAGGCGCGCTCAATGTGCCGCTCGCTTCGAATCTCGCGGTGCGTGCTGCCGGTTTCTATGCCAGGCACGACAGCTACTACACCGACGTGGGGCCATTCCACAACACGGCGGGGCGGCTCGACGAATGGGGCGGTCGGCTGGGCCTGAAATGGAACCCCGGTTCGTTCCAGGCACTGTTCAAGGTGCAGCTCAACGACCGCCAGACCGGTGGCTATGCCAACCGGCCCATCGCCGGGACGCAATTCGGCTCCTATCGCGTCGGCGACATCTATGCGCTGAGCTACGACACGCCGACCAGGCTCCACGAACAGGCTCTGATCACCAGCCTCGAACTCAGGCAGGAATTCGCGAACGGCATCGTTTTGCGCTCGCTTTCGGGCTACCAGTACAAGCGGATCAACGCACTGAACGATGTCGATGCTTCGCAGGCGCCGGTCACGGCGGGCGGCGACATCAGTGAGGTCTATTTCGCTGGAGAGCGGCAGTACTCGGAAGAGATCAACCTGATTTCCCCGACGACCGGCCGCTTCAACTGGATCCTCGGCGGGTACTTCCAACGCAACGACATCACCGTACGCATCCTCGACAGCCAGGCAGGGTTCCCGACCTATATCGATCCGGTGAACCGGCGTACGACCACCGGCATCTTTGCGCAGGGCAATTACAAGATCGCCCCGAACCTCGAATTTCAGCTGGGTGCGCGCTATTCCCACTACACCGCTTCAGGCGGCGGCCAGGTCGTGATCGGCAACGGCATACCGGGCTTCCCGCCGGGCGGGCTACCGGTTGCCGACCTTTCCGGACGCCACAAGGATGGCCTCGTCACCGGCAAGGTTGCCATGAACTGGACGGTGTCGCCGGGGAACCTGCTCTACGTCTTCGCGGCGCGCGGCTACAAGCCGGGCGGTTTCAATTCCACCACCTCGGAGTTCAAGCCTGAGATCGTGTGGAACTACGAGGCCGGCTGGAAGTCGAGTTTCCTCGGCGGACATCTGCGAACGCAGATCGATGCGTTCTACAACGATTACGCGAACTTCCAGTTCGCAGTCGTCGAGCCGTCAACCGGGTTTACCGGCGTGCAGAACATTTCGAAGGGTACGATCAAGGGTATCGAAGCCCAGGTGCAAGGCAAGTTCGGCGGCCTCTCGTTCGATGGCGGCGTATCCTACGTCGATTCGCATCTGGCGGGGCTGACTTTCGTCGACACGCGGTCGATCCCGCAGGGAACGCTCGGTCCGCAATGCCCCGCCGGTGTGCCGTCCAGCCCACCGGTATGCTTCGATTACACCCCGGCGATCATCACCACGACGGGCGGGCCAAATCTCTATTCGCCCAAATGGACCTACAATGTCGGCGTCGCCTACGCGTTCGACCTGGGCAACGACATGACGCTGACACCCCGCGTCAACTATTCGCACCTTGGCTCGCGCTACACATATCTGGCCTATTCCCCGGCATCCGACGTCATCGGTGCCTATGGGCTGCTCTCAGCGAAGATCACCTTACGCAAGGGCGACTGGTACATCGAGGCGTACGGCACCAACCTCGCCGCCAAGCGCTACATCGCCGGACAGACCGACTATACCGAGTTCTACGGTGCGCCGCGAGAATATGGCGTTCGGGCCGGGCTGACGTTTTGAGCCGGTGACCCGCGGGCGAGACGCCTGCGGGTGATGTTGCCATGTGGACCGCATGCGCGGCCGCAGTCCACATGGCATCCACCCCGGTCACTGCTCGATGACGATCCCGGGCCAGCTCTCGGCGGACATCATCGGCTGTTCTCGCTCGAGGGGCGGCGCGAGGTGTGGAATGCGGGAAATGCGCCCATATTCGCCGTTCGATCGCCATGGTCCCCGCCTATCCCTGGCGCGACGCATGGGAGCTTGCCCATCTTGCCTTGCGAGCCGCCCGCCCGCGCACTGACCAACCAGACAGCGCATAGTCCGAAATCCGCTGTCTCGCTCCACGCGCCACCCCCGGGAAAGGCGGCGCTCGCCCGCAAATGCCCCAAATGCTCCGTAGAGCCGCCGCGCCTCGTGGCCGCCTCCCGGCACCGCCGAAAGGCCGCGAAAGCGCGCCGACAGGCCAGATTGAACGGTTGCGGGAGATATCCGGGCCAATTGTTGCTGATTTGTCATATCTCGCGAGTGATTTGTTGCCGAGGACACTTTTGCCTTGTCCGCGGCCGCGCCCCACTCCCATAGGTCGGCGCCGGCCGCGTGCGAACACGTGGCGCTTGGGGTGCGGCACTGGGCCGGGGCTCTACCCGCAGCGGGAAGGGCACATCCAGGCCGCTACTGACAATAAAGGGATCGACCATGCGCAATACCTTCGTTCTCCTGACCGGCGTCGCGATCGGCGCGTTGACGATCACGCCGGCCGCCGCGCAGACCGCGCCGGATCCGCAGACGCAGACACCCCCGGCCGCGACTCCCGACCAGGCCCAGAGTGGCGCCGACATCATCGTCACCGGCACGCGCGCCGTCGGGCGCACCCGGCTCGACAGCATTTCACCGGTGGACGTGCTTTCACACGCCGCGCTGAGCAATCAGGGCACGACCGAAACCGCCGCCGCGCTCGCCAGTGTCGCGCCTTCGATCGACTTCCCGCGTCCCGCCGTCACCGACGGCACCGACGCTATCCGACCCGCGACGCTGCGCGGCCTGTCCCCCGATCAGACGCTGGTGCTGATCAACGGCGTGCGCGGGCATCCGTCGGCGCTGCTCAACATCAACGGCTCGATCGGCCGTGGCGCCGCGGCGGTCGATCTCAACACCATTCCGGGTGGTGCGCTGGAATCGATCGAAGTGCTGCGCGATGGCGCGTCGGCGCTCTACGGATCCGACGCGATCGCCGGCGTGATCAACATGCGGCTGCGCCAGGGACGAACCGGTGGCGGCGCCGACGTGACATTTGGTGGGTACAAGACCGACGTCCCCGCACCGCTGAATCCGCGCAACGTCACCGATGGCGGGACGATCACCGCATCCGCGTGGCAGAACATCCCGATCGGCGACACCGGTTATCTCGATCTCACCGGCGAATATGTGCGTCGCAATCCGACCAGTCGTGGCGATTTCGACACCCGCGACGCGTTCAAGGTGCGCTCGCGCTTCGGTGATCCCGACGTCAACCAATATACCGGCTATGCCAATCTCGGTCTGCCGATCGGCGACAGCGGCTGGCAGATCGTTGGCTGGGGCGGCTATCAATACCGCCGCACACAGTCGGCCGCGTTCCCGCGTAACCCGAGCAACACCAACAACGTGCCGTCAATCTATCCCGATGGCTTCCTGCCGCTGATCCAGACCAAATCGCGCGATTTCACCGTTACCGGCGGCGTCAAAGGCTCGATCGGCGCCTGGAACACGACGCTGACGGCATCGTACGGCAAGAATACGATCGAATACGCGACGCTGGACACGCTCAACGCCTCTTATGGTGCGGCGTCGAAAACCAGCTTTTACGATGGCGCAGTCGGTTACGACCAGTTCGTCACCAACCTCGACCTGAGCCACGATTATTCGCTGGGTGGTGACAGCGTCGTGACGGTAGCGGTCGGCGGCGAATATCGCCGCGAAGGCTATAATATCTCGGCGGGTGAGCCGGAATCCTACAACAAGGGTCCCGTTACCGTCAGCCCAACCAACGGAAATGCGACGTCTGGCGGCGCCCAGGGCTTTGGCGGGTTCAGCCCGGCCAATATCGTCAACCAGCATCGCGACAATATCAGCGGCTATGTCGATCTGGAGGGCAAGTTCTCGACCGTCAGCGTCGGCCTCGCGGGCCGCGTCGAACGTTATTCGGATTTCGGCACCACAGCCAACGGCAAGTTATCGCTACGCTGGGACATCACGCCGAGCTTCGCGCTGCGCGGCGGCGTCCAAACGGGCTTCCGCGCGCCGTCGTTGCAACAGGAATATTTCACCTCGATCGCGTCGGTCATCCAGGACGGCAACGTGATCCTTACCGGCACCCTTCCGTCGGTCAACCCGTCGGCCATGGCGTTGGGCGGCAGGCCGCTCGAGCCGGAAAAGTCGAATAACTATTCGGCGGGCTTCGTCTTCCGGCACGGCCCGTTCAACCTCACCGTCGATGGCTATCAGATCGATATTCGCAATGGGCTGACACTGTCGCAGAATATCGGCAAAGGCTTCAGTGCAGCCGTGGACAAGATTCTGACGGACAATGGCGTCGCCTCCGCCCGATTCTTCATCAACGGCGTGAAGACGCGGACGCGTGGCGTCGATGTCGTCGCTAACTATACGCTGCGGACCGACAATGCGGGGACGTTCAACTTCACCCTCGCCGGCAACTATAACGACCTCAAGGTGCTGAAGGTGCCGACCACGACATCGACGCTCAACCCGGCGCCGACGCTTGTTGCCCGGTCGACCATCCTCACGCTCGAGGACGGCACCCCCGCAATCAAGGTCTCTGGCACGGCCGACTGGAAGTCGGGTCCGGTCGGGCTGACGCTGCGCGGCACCTATTATGGCAATGTCCTCGAGCCCGGATCGACCGCGGCGACCGACATCAACACCGGCAAGAAGTTCATTACCAGCCTCGAGGCGCGGTTCGACATTACCAAACGATTCAACTTCGGCCTGGGCGTGGATAATCTGTTTGATGTGTATCCGGACGCGACACCGGCCGCGGCGCGCAGCTCGACCGGCGTGGTCGACTTCCCATTTTATTCGCCGTTCGGCTTCAACGGACGGTATTTGTACGTAAAGGTCGGGCTGCGCTATTGAGCCGTTCCCGACGTGAATGTCTGTAGTGGGCCGGGCGCGAAGCTGACTTCGCCCCGGTTGCTCCATGCCGATCGGACTCGGCCTTTTCGCTGGAGACCGCCTTGCGTAAACTGACCTGCCTCGCCGGGCTGACCGCCCTTGCATCCTTAACCGTAGCGGCGACCCTTCCGGCGCAGAGGCTGCCCGATCAGATTTCGACGCGCGCGCTCGATCAGTCGAGCGCGCGGCCCGATGCGACGAACTGGCGCGCGGCCGGGCCGGTGGTGGCGCCGCATGCGATGGTCGTCTCGGCGCAGCATCTCGCCACCGATGTTGGCGTGCAGATCCTCAAGCAGGGCGGCAACGCGGTCGATGCCGCGGTGGCGGTCGGCTATGCGCTGGCGGTGACGCATCCATGCTGCGGCAATATCGGCGGCGGCGGGTTCATGGTTGTGCATCTGGCGACGGGCAAGAACCTGTTCCTCAATTTTCGCGAAAAGGCCCCGCTCAAAGCGACCGCGACGATTTTTCAGGACAAGGACGGCAACGTCGTTCCCGGCCGCAGCACCGGCACCTGGCTCGGCGTCGGTGTGCCGGGCACCGTGATGGGTCTCAATACCGCGCTGGCCAAATATGGCACGATGCCGCTCGGCAAGGTGATCGCGCCGGCGATCGCGCTCGCGGCGAAAGGCTATGTGCTCGCACCGGGCGACGTGAAAATCCTCGACGAGCGCGCCAGGGATTTCGCGGCCGAACCCAATGTCGCGGCTGTCTTCCTCAAGCACCGCCAGCCTTATGTCGCCGGCGACAGGCTGGTGCAGACCAACCTGGCGCGCACGCTCCGCGCGATCGCCCATGGCGGCAGCAAGGCCTTCTACACCGGCCCGATCGCGCGGAAGCTGGTCGCCGCGAGCAAGGCCGGGGGCGGCCTCCTCTCGATGCGGGATTTCGCGGCTTACACCGCGCAGTGGGATACGCCCGTGACGTGCGATTATCGCGGCCACACGATCGTCGCCGCGCCGCCGCCGAGTTCGGGCGGGGCGACGGTGTGCGAAATCCTCAAGACGGTCGAAGGCTTCCCGCTCGGCCAATATGGCTACGGCTCGGTCGAGGCGACGCACTATATCGTCGAAGCCGAACGCCACGCCTTCGCCGATCGCAACACCGATCTCGGCGATCCGGCGTTCATCCATAATCCGGTGCGGCACCTCATTTCGGACCAGCACACCGCCGCGATCCGCGCCCAGATCCTGCCCGACAAGGCGACCCCGTCGTCCGAGGTGAAGGGCGGCGGCGCGAACCCGGAGGGCACCAACACGACGCATTATTCGGTGGTCGACGCGCAGGGCAACGCGGTCAGCGTCACCTATACGATCAATTACCTGTTCGGGGTCGGCAAGATCGCCGGCGACACCGGCTTTTTCCTCAACAACGAGATGGACGATTTCACTTCCAAGCCGGGCGTGCCCAACAGCTTCGGGCTGGTGCAGGGCAGCGCCAATGCGGTCGGCCCGGGCAAGCGCCCGCTCTCGTCGATGTCGCCGACGATCGTGCTCGACAAATCCGGTAACACCTACATGGTGACGGGCAGCCCCGGCGGCTCGACGATCATCACCACCGTATTGCAGACGATCATCGACGTGATCGATTTCGGGATGAACGTGCAGCAGGCGGTCAACGCGCCACGCTTCCACCACCAATGGCTGCCCGACAGCGTGCTGGTCGAGCCGGGCTATCTGACCCCCGCGACTCAGGCGAAGCTGGAGGCGGAGGGGTACAAGTTCCAGCCGATCTCGGCGATCGGGGCGGACGAGGCGATTCTGGTTGATCGCGCCCACCACGAACTCGAAGGGGCCAACGATCGCCGACGCCCGGCTGGGCTGGCCAAGGGATATTGAGCGTACGACGCTTCGTGTCGATTTGGTGCCCCGAAATTGGCGTCACCTGATCGACGTGTTTGTAATACCATTCTTTTCGGCGTCCCGATCAACCGGAGAGTGCAGGCGATATCCGATCCCGCCGGCTCCCGCCGTCGTCCGAACCTCGCTTGGAATGCGTCGTCGATAATTGAATTGGCCAGGACGAACAGTCGGGCCGAGCGACCATTTGTGTTGCGGCGTCGCGTAACGGTGACGCTGGCCGTTTCCGTCGATTTCTTCGCGGCTTGGGGCTGACCGCGACGCCCGAGCATGTAGCACGAAGGTGCAGCAGACACGCTTCGAGGACCGTCTTTTCGACGATTCTCTAACGTTATCAATGCCAAGTGAGTAGTGGTGCCCAGAAGAGGACTCGAACCTCCACGACCTTGCGATCGCCAGCACCTGAAGCTGGTGCGTCTACCAATTCCGCCATCTGGGCACGGGGTAGGGGGCGGGCCTTAGGGGAGGCTCATGCGGCTTGTCAACTCGCGCGCGGCGCGGCAAGGCGGCGGGGCGGCAACAGGCTGAAGGCATCATGAAGAACAAGCTCGTAACGCTGATCGGTGGCGGTGGATTTCTCGGCCGTTATGTCGCGCAGGATCTGCTCGCCGCGGGCGCGAGGGTGCGCGTCGCGCAGCGCGAGCCGCGCGCGGCCCATTTCCTCAAACCGCTCGGCGGCCTGGGGCAGACGCAGTTCGTCGCCGCCGATGTGCGCAAGCCGGAATCGATCGCGCGCGCCGTTACCGGCGCCGATGCGGTGGTCAATCTGGTCGGGATCCTCAAGGGCGATTTCGCCGCGATCCAGGCCGATGGCGCGAAGATCGTCGCCGAGGCCGCGGCACGGGCCGGGGTCGGCGCGCTGGTGCACGTCTCGGCGATCGGCGCCGATGCCGGATCGGCGTCGGGCTATGGCCGCAGCAAGGCGGCGGGCGAAGCTGCGGTGCGCGCGGCCTTTCCGGGCGCGACGATCATGCGGCCGTCGATCATGTTCGGGCGCGAAGACGGCTTCATCAACCGCTTCGCCGGGATGATCGCGGGGCCGATGCCAGTGGTGCCGGTGCTGCGCGCCAGCGCGAAGTTCCAGCCGGTGTTCGTCGGCGACGTCGCCGCCGCGATCGTCGCGGCGCTGGCGCATCCCGATATGGCCGCCGGCAAGACCTTCGAGCTGGGCGGTCCCGATGTCATCACCATGGGTGCGTTGATCCGCTGGATCGCGCGCGCGATCGGCCGCGATCCGGCGATCGTCGAGCTGCCCGACCTGATCGGCGGAATGATCGCGCTGGGCGGCTTCCTGCCGGGCGCGCCGATCACGCGCGACCAGTGGCGCATGCTGCAGGTCGACAATGTCGTCGCCCCCGGCGCGGTCACGCTGGCCGATCTCGGTGTCGCGCCGACCCCGCTCGACAGCGTGGCACCGGGCTGGCTGGTGCAATATCGCCGCCACGGACGCTTCACCGCCACCGCGACCGCCTGAACGGCGACCATCAACCACGGTGCGGGGCCGGGAGCCGCGTAACAGGGGATCAACGTGCACGACCTGCTGACCATCATCCTGCTCGGCATCGTCGAGGGGATCACCGAGTTCCTGCCGGTTTCGTCGACCGGCCACCTGATCCTCGCCGGCGCGCTGCTGCACTATGACGCGGCGCGCTGGGACGTGTTCAACATCGTCATCCAGCTCGGCGCGATCCTCGCGGTCGTCGTGCTGTACTGGCGGACCTTCTGGACGGTGCTGCGCGGCGTGCTGCGCGGCGAGGCCGGGCCGGTGCGCTTCGTGCGCAACATCATCATCGCGTTCATCCCGGCGGCGGTGATCGGCGCGCTGTTCCACAAGAAGATCGAGGCGCTGCTGCTCCAGCCGATCGTCGTCGCGGTCGCGCTGGTGGTCGGTGGCTTCGCGATCCTCGCGATCGAGTGGCTGGTCAGGCCCGGCACGACGCGCGGCGTCGCCGAGGTCAGCGCGCCGACCTCGGCCGGCATCGGCGTGCTGCAGTGCCTCGCGATGATCCCCGGCGTGAGCCGCTCGGGCGCGACGATCCTCGGCGCGCTGAGCCTCGGGGTCGAGCGGCGCACCGCGGCCGAGTTCAGCTTCTTCCTCGCCATCCCGACGATGCTCGGCGCGAGCACGCTCGAACTGGTCACCAAGCGCCACGAACTCGCCAGCGGCGAGAGCATCGGGCTCGGCGGGATCGCGATCGGCTTCATCGTCGCCTTCATCGTCGCCCTGCTGGTGGTCCGCTGGTTCGTCGGGATCGTCGGCCGGCGCGGCTTTGCCCCCTTCGCCTGGTACCGCATCGTCGTCGGTGGCGGGGCGCTGATATGGCTGTTGAGTAAATAAGGCCGATACGGCCATATAAATCCCGATCACACCGGAACGTTCGCGCGGTGGGTTTAAATATAGCCGATATAAGACAGCTATACTTACCTAAATGTCGGTTTTCGCGTGACTCCATGCTCCCCCTCGGCTAGCGGGCGGGGACGGCAACATGGGGCGAATCGAGATGGCGGGCGGGCGGACATTGCAATTCGTCGATCGGACGCAGGCCTTTCCGGCCAAGCGACCCGCGACGGCGCGCGCCGAGGATTTTCGCGAAATCGCCGATCGCTACGCGCCGCAGGCGGCCGAGGACCAGGCCGGGCGCTGCTCGCAATGCGGCGTGCCCTATTGCTCGGTGCACTGCCCGCTGCACAACCACATCCCCGACTGGCTGCGGCTGACCGCCGAGGGGCGGCTGCGCGAGGCCTATGAGCTGAGCAACGCGACCTCGACCATGCCCGAGATCTGCGGCCGCATCTGCCCGCAGGACCGGCTGTGCGAGGGCAATTGCGTGATCGAATTCTCCGGGCACGGCGCGGTGACGATCGGTTCGGTCGAAAAGTTCATCACCGACACCGCCTGGGAACAGGGCTGGGTCGAGCCGATCGTGCCGGGGCCGGATCGCGGCATGTCGGTCGGCATCATCGGCGCCGGCCCGGCCGGTCTCGCCGCGGCGGAATATCTGCGCGGCTATGGCTATGCCGTGCATGTCTATGATCGCTACGACCGCGCCGGTGGGCTGCTGACCTATGGCATCCCCGGCTTCAAGCTCGAAAAGCCGGTGGTGATGCGCCGCGTCGAGCGGCTCGCCGCCGCCGGCATCACCTTCCATTACGACTTCGCGGTCGGCCGCGACGCCAGCCTCGACGAGCTGCGCGAGCGCCATGACGCGGTGCTGATCGCGACCGGCGTGTACAAGGCGCGCGGCATCAAGGCGCCGGGCGTCGGCAGCGACGGCGTGGTCGAGGCGCTCGACTTCCTGATCGCCTCCAACCGCAAGGGCTTTGGCGACGCCGTGCCGGCGTTCGACGATGGCGGCCTCGACGCCGCCGGCAAGCATGTCGTGGTGATCGGCGGCGGCGACACCGCGATGGATTGCGTGCGCACAGCGGTGCGCCAGGGCGCCGCCTCGGTGAAGTGCCTGTACCGCCGCGACCGCGCCAACATGCCGGGCTCGCAGCGCGAAGTGACCAATGCCGAGGAAGAGGGCGTCGAGTTCGTCTGGCTCTCCGCGCCGCAGGCCTTCGAGGCGGCGGAGAAGGTCAGCGCGGTGCGCGCCACGCGCATGCGGCTCGGCGCGCCCGACGCGAGCGGTCGCCGCGCACCCGAGGAAGAGCCCGACAGCGGCTTCCGGCTCGACGCGGATCTGGTGATCAAGGCGCTCGGCTATGACGCCGAGGACCTGCCCAGGCTGTTCGCCGCGCCCGAACTCGGCGTGACGCGCTGGGGCACGGTGCTGGTCGACAACAAGACGCTGATGACCAGCCTCGACGGCGTGTTCGCCGCCGGCGACATCGTACGCGGCGCGAGCCTCGTGGTGTGGGCGATCCGTGACGGCCAGGATGTCGCGAAGAACATGCATCAGTGGCTCAAGGCGAAGGCAAAAGGCGAAAGGAAGGCGGCATGATGCGCTATTCGCTGATCGCAACGGTGATCGCCGCCGCCATACCTGCCACGACAGCTTTCGCGCAGGACAGCAAACCGATCGTGGCGCCCGTTGATGCACCCGGCAGCATGGAAACCGCGCGCAAGCTGGTCGATATCGTGAAGCTTGAGCGAACCTACGACGCAATGTTTGCGACCTTGATTCCCATCATGACCGACGCGGTCATGGGGTCCATCGAGCACGACGACCGAAGTTCGGCGCTCGTCGCAAAAATGGAAGCAAGCCACCCTGATGGCCGTGATCGCCTCAAGGCGATTTTCTCGGAGGAGTTCGCAACGGCCATCCGTAAACGTTATCCCGCACTCAAGGAAGCGACCGCAAAGGAATACGCGACCGCATTCACCGAACAGGAATTGCGGGATTTGTTGAGCTTCTATCAATCGGGCGTCGGTGCAAAGGCATTGGTGGTACTCCCCCAGCTTCAGGCGCGCATCGCTGCCGCCGGACGTAAGATTGGGGAAGAATCCGGTGTGGAAGCCGGACGAAAAGGGATGGAGCGCGCAATACACGAAATGGCGCCCGACATGGCGCCGGCCAGGTCCTGAAACCTGCCCGCGCGCGCCAAGGATATCGAGGACGATGACATGACGACCAGCGAACGCACCCGCCTCGCCCGCGAGGGCATGTACCGTCCCGATTTCGAGGGCGACGCGTGCGGCGTCGGGCTCGTCGCGGCGACCGATGGCAAGCCGTCGCGGCGCGTCGTGCAGGCGGCGATCGATGCCTTGAAGGCGGTGTGGCATCGCGGCGCGGTCGATGCCGATGGCAAGACCGGCGACGGCGCCGGGCTGCATATCGACCTGCCCTACAAGTTCTTCGACGATGCCATCGCCGCCTCGGGCCACCGCCCGATGCCCAACCAGCTGGCGGTCGGCATGATCTTCCTGCCGCGCACCGACCTTGGCGCGCAGGAGGCCTGCCGCACGATCGTCGAGAGCGCGATCATCGAGGAAGGCTATACCATCTATGGCTGGCGCCAGGTGCCGGTCGACGTCTCGGTGATCGGGCAGAAGGCGCAGGCGACGCGCCCCGAGATCGAGCAGATCATGATCGCGGGGCCACTGCCCGGCGAGGCCAGCGCGGCCGAATTCGAGAAGAACCTCTATCTCGTCCGCCGCCGGATCGAGAAGCGCGTCATCGCGGCGCAGATCCAGGGCTTCTACATCTGCTCGCTGAGCTGCCGCTCGATCATCTACAAGGGGCTGTTCCTCGCCGAGAGCCTGTCGGTCTTCTACCCCGATCTGACCGACCAGCGTTTCGAGAGCCGCGTCGCGATCTTCCACCAGCGTTATTCGACCAACACCTTCCCGCAATGGTGGCTGGCGCAGCCGTTCCGCTGTCTCGCGCACAATGGCGAGATCAACACCGTGCGCGGCAACAAGAACTGGATGCTGAGCCACGAGATCCGCATGGCCAGCCTCGCCTTTGGCGAGCATAGCGAGGACATCAAGCCGGTGATCCCGGCGGGCGCGAGCGACACCGCCGCGCTCGACGCGGTGTTCGAGGCGATCTGTCGCTCGGGCCGCGACGCGCCGACCGCCAAGCTGATGCTGGTGCCCGAGGCGATGGCGCCGAACAGCGACATGCCGGCCGAGCATCTCGCCATGTACCAGTATCTGGCGAGCGTGATGGAGCCGTGGGACGGCCCCGCCGCGCTGGCGATGACCGATGGCCGCTGGGCGGTTGCCGGCATGGACCGCAACGCGCTGCGCCCGCTGCGCTACACGCTGACCGCCGACGGGCTGCTGATCGTCGGCTCGGAGAGCGGCATGGTCGTGGTGCCGGAGGCGAGCATCCTCGCCAAGGGCAGGCTCGGGCCGGGCCAGATGATCGCGGTCGACCTCGACGAGGGCGTGCTGCTGCGCGATCGCGCGGTCAAGGACCGCATCGCCGGCGAGGCCGACTATGCCGCGATGATCGGCAACTTCCTCAAGATCGACGACCTGCCCGCCCCCGCCCAGACCGTCACGCGGTTCGACCGCGGCGACCTGACGCGCCGCCAGGTCGCCGCCGGCCAGACGCTGGAGGACATGGAGCTGATCCTCGCGCCGATGGTCGAGAGCGCCAAGGAAGCGATCGGCTCGATGGGCGACGACACGCCGCTCGCGGTGATTTCCGACAAGCCGCGGCTGATCAGCCAGTTCTTCCGGCAGAATTTCAGCCAGGTGACCAACCCGCCGATCGACAGCCTGCGCGAACGTCATGTGATGTCGCTCAAGACGCGCTTCGGCAACCTCGCCAACATCCTCGACACCGAGGACCGGCGCGACGGCGTGCTGGTGCTCGATTCGCCGGTGCTGACCAGCGCCGACTGGGCGCGGCTGAAGGCGCATTTCGGCCCGCAGGCGGCCGAGATCGACTGCACCTTCGCGGCCGGCGACAGCGCCGATACGCTCAAGGCGGCGATCGCGCGGATCCGCGCCGAGGCCGAGCAGGCGGTGCGCGAGGGGCGCAGCGAGCTGTTCCTCAGCGACATCGGCATCGGCCCCGACCGCGTCGCGATCGCCGGCGTGCTGGCGGCGGCGGCGGTGCACACGCATCTCGTGCGCAAGGGGCTGCGCTCGTTCGCGAGCATCAACATCCAGACCGCCGAATGCCTCGACACGCATTATTATGCCGTGCTGATCGGCGTCGGTGCGACGACGGTGAACGCCTATCTCGCCGAGGCCTCGATCGCCGACCGTCATGCGCGCGGGCTGTTCGACGGCCTGACGATCGAGCAGTGCCTCGCACGGCACCGCACCGCGATCGAGGAGGGGTTGCTCAAGATCATCTCCAAGATGGGGATCGCGGTGATCTCGAGCTATCGCGGCGGTTATAATTTCGAGGCGGTCGGGCTGTCGCGCGCGCTGGTCAACGATTTCTTCCCCGGCATGCCGGCGAAGATCTCGGGCGAAGGCTATGCCTCGCTGCACCTCAACGCGCAGCTGCGCCACGACGCGGCGTTCGACGAGGGCGTGGCGACGCTGCCGATCGGCGGCTTCTACCGCCAGCGCGCGACCGGCGAGGCGCATGCCTATACCGCGCAGCTGATGCACCTGCTGCAGACCTCGGTCGCGACCGACAGCTATTCGAGCTATCTGCAATTCTCGCGCGGCGTCGATGCGCTGCCGCCAATCTATCTGCGCGACCTGCTGCAGTTCAACTTCCCCGACGAGGGCGTGCCGGTCGACCAGGTCGAGGCGATCACCGAGATCCGCAAGCGCTTCGTCACGCCGGGCATGTCGCTCGGCGCGCTGAGCCCCGAGGCGCACGAGACACTGGCGATCGCGATGAACCGCATCGGCGCCAAGGCGGTGTCGGGCGAGGGCGGCGAGGATCGGGCGCGCTATTCCCCCTATCCCAATGGCGACAACGCCAATTCGGGGGTCAAGCAGATCGCCTCGGGCCGGTTCGGCGTGACGGCCGAATATCTCGGCGCGTGCGACGAGATCGAGATCAAGGTCGCGCAAGGGGCCAAGCCCGGCGAGGGCGGGCAGCTGCCCGGCTTCAAGGTCACCGAGTTCATCGCCAAATTGCGCCATGCCACGCCAGGCGTGACGCTGATCAGCCCGCCGCCGCACCACGACATCTATTCGATCGAGGATCTGGCGCAGCTGATCTACGACCTGAAGCAGATCAACCCGCGCGCGCGGGTGTGCGTCAAGCTGGTCAGCTCGGCCGGCATCGGCACCGTCGCGGCGGGCGTCGCCAAGGCGCATGCCGACGTCATCCTCGTCTCGGGGCATGTCGGCGGCACCGGCGCGAGCCCACAGACCAGCATCAAATATGCCGGCACGCCGTGGGAAATGGGGCTGAGCGAGGTCAACCAGACGCTGACGCTCAATGGCCTGCGCGGGCGTATCAAGCTGCGCACCGATGGGGGCCTGCGCACCGGACGCGACATCGTCATCGCCGCGATCCTCGGCGCCGAGGAATTCGGCATCGGCACGCTGAGCCTCGTCGCGATGGGTTGCATCATGGTGCGCCAGTGCCACAGCAACACCTGCCCGGTCGGCGTGTGCACGCAGGACGAGCGGCTGCGCGAGAAGTTCACCGGCAACCCGGAGAAGGTCATCAACCTGATGACCTTCATCGCCGAGGAAGTGCGCGACATCCTCGCCCGGCTTGGCGTGCGCAGCCTCGACGAGATCATCGGCCGGACCGAATTGCTGCGCCAGACCAGCCGCGGCGCCGAGCATCTCGACGATCTCGACCTCAACCCGATCCTCGCCAAGGTCGACGCGCCCGACAGCGAGCGGCGCTTCAGCCTCGACACCTGGCGCAACGAGGTGCCCGACAGCCTCGACGCGCAGATCATCAAGGATGCCGGCGCGGTGTTCTCGCGCGGCGAGAAGATGCAGCTGACCTATACCGTGCGCAACACGCACCGCGCGGTCGGCACGCGGCTGTCGAGCGAGATCACGCGCAAGTTCGGCATGTCGACGCTGGCCGACGGGCATGTCACGGTGCGGCTGCGCGGCTCGGCCGGGCAGAGCCTCGGCGCTTTTCTGTGCAAGGGCGTGACGCTCGAGGTGTTCGGCGACGCCAACGACTATGTCGGCAAGGGCCTGTCGGGCGGCATCATCGCGGTGCGCCCGGCGGTCAGCTCGCCGCTCGCCAGCCAGGACAATACGATCGTCGGCAATACCGTGCTGTACGGCGCGACCGCCGGCAGCCTCTACGCCGCCGGCCAGGCGGGCGAACGCTTCGCGGTGCGCAATTCGGGCGCGACGGTGGTGGTCGAGGGTTGCGGCGCCAATGGCTGCGAGTACATGACCAACGGCATCGCCGTGGTGCTCGGCGCGGTCGGCGCCAATTTCGGCGCCGGCATGACCGGCGGCATGGCGTTCGTCTACGACGCCGATGGCAGCTTCGAGCGCCGCGCCAACCCCGAAAGCATCACCTGGCACCGACTTGCCTCGATGCACTGGGAATCGGTGCTGCTCGGCCTGGTGCGCGCGCATCACGCCGCGACGGACAGCAAATGGTCGGCGGCGTTGCTCGACGACTGGGGCCGCGCGATCGACCGCTTCTGGCAGGTCGTGCCGCGCGAGATGCTCAGCCGCCTGTCGCACCCGCTCGACGATTCGGCCCATCTCGTCGCCGCCGAGTGAGCGACCCGAATTCCCTGCCGGACGGCGTCCGGCAGGGAATTTGGCAGGGAATTCGAACTTTTTTCGTTCGGCGATTTTCCCTGCTGTCGTCGAACGGGCAGAGGCGTGGATCGTGGCCATGCCCGACCCAAGCGCCATTGGCGCGGAAATTTGAATCACGCAAAGCCGCGAAGGAATTGGCGACCGCTCGAAACCGGCGCGCGCTTCTGCTATGGGCCGTGCATCACCGCTTTTATGAGGTGCTGTATGCGTAAGTTTCTGGCTCTGCCGCTCGTGCTGCTGGCAACCCCCGTCATCGCCCAGGATCGCCACCCCGCCCCATCGGCCGACCAGCGTGTCGCCGCGGTCGGCGATGCGCTGTCCGACCCGGCGGTGCAGGAAAGCGCCGCGATCTTCGTCGGCGCGCTGGCCGACGCCCTGCTCGACACGCATGTCGGGCCGATCGCACGCTACACCGATCCGCGCGACGGGGTGCGGCCGAACGATACGCTGCGCGACGTCATCACGCGCGACGACCCCGCCTTCGAGCGCCACCTGCATGACGGCACGCGCGGCGCGGTCGCCGCGACTGGCCAGGCGGCGCGCGATGCCGCGGCGATGACGGCGGAAATCAATGCGACCGCCGCGCGGCTGCGCCGGGCGCTTGGCGCCGCAAGCGCGGCATTGGACGACAGCCATCGCGACAACTGAGCGCACCGCGAAGGCGCGACTGGCGCGGATGCCGCTCGGTTGGTGGTTACGCGCAGCGGTGTCGCCGTTGGTGATCGCAGCAATTCTGCTGGGCCTTGGACGGCTGCGCTACTCGATGGCAGCCCCGAGCACACAGGTGCCAACCAGCGTTCGCGGCACCATTACCGGCTTTCGGCTCGGCGCTCATGGAAGCGCGGTCGAGTTGTCCATGCAGGCATCGGTCGCGCTGCAGGACGGCACGGAGACCGTGATCGCCCTTGCCAGTGACGACGCTACGACCTGCCGCGTCGGCGATATGATCGCGCTGGATCGCTATGTCGATCACCGGGGGGGCTCCTTCTTCCGTGCGGCCTCTCACCCGTGCGACTCGTCACCTGCCCGACGCGCATCGCCGAGAAAATAGGTCGCGGTCGCGCGTGTCGGGGGTGGTGCGGCGAGCATCATCGCGAGGATGCCGAACACGATGTGCAGCATCGGGTTGATCACGAAGCGCGGGCGGATGACGGCGGGGCGCCGCGCCACCTCGCCAAGCAGCGCGCGCGCCTCGTCCGCCGCAGCCGGATGGACGCGAATAATGATCCCGCCGAGCGCGAGGAGCATCGGCCAGGCGGCGCGCGCATGGTCGAACCCGACGGCATGGGCCGGGATGTTATATTGGGCGAACATCGCCAGCATCACGACCGTTTCCGGCTGGCTGTAAACGATCGCCACGGTTTCGAACGCATCCTCGACCATCAAGCCTTCCCCCGCCGCGCGCGCCACTCTAACAACAGCTTATGTGGCAGCTACATCAATTTCCGCTTTGCCCCTTCTCGCGCAAGGTCCGCATCCTGCTGGGTGAAAAGGGCGTCGGCTACGAGCTGGTGCGCGAATCGCCGTGGGACCGGCGCGACGAGTTTCTCGACATGAATCCGTCGGGCCAGACCCCGGTCATGACCGACCCCGAGCGCGGCATCCTGCTGATCGATTCGATGGCGATCTGCGAATATTTCGAGGAGACGGTCGACAAGGCGGCGATGATCAACGGCACCGCCGTCAACCGCGCCGAGATTCGCCGGCTGGTCGCGTGGTTCGATACGCAATTCTACCCCGACGTGACCGCGCCGCTGCTCCACGAGCGCATGGAGAAGCGCCTGGTGCATCGCGCGACGCCCGATTCGCGCGTGCTGCGCGAGGCGATGAAGGCGGCGGTGCGCCATCTCGACTATACCGATTATCTGCTCGACCATCGCAACTGGCTGGGCGGCGCGACGATGAGCCTCGCCGATCTCGCCGCCGCGGCGCAGATCTCGATCACCGACTATCTCGGCGGCATCGACTGGAAGAACCACGAACAGACCGCACGCTGGTATCGCGGGTTCAAGAGCCGGCCGAGCTTCCGCCCGCTGCTCGCCGAGCGGATGGAGACGATCAACCCGCCGGCGCATTATGACGACCTGGATTTCTGATGCACGTCACGCATGACCCCGCCGCCACGGCGTCGGCGCAGATCGGCTTCGATGATTTTCTCGCGGTCGATATCCGGGTCGGCACGATCCTCACCGCGACGCCCTTTCCGGAGGCGCGCAAGCCGGCCTTCCGGCTGACGATCGATTTCGGCCCCGTCATCGGGGTGAAGCGCTCTTCGGCGCAGATCACCGAACATTACCGGGTTGAGGATTTGCCGGGGATGCAGGTGGCGGCGGTGGTCAACTTTCCACCGCGCCAGATCGGGCCGATGATGTCCGAGGTGCTGACTTTGGGGTTTCCCGATGCGGAGGGGAAGGTCGTGCTGGTGACGCCGAGCGTGGCGGTGCCGAACGGGGGAAGGCTTTTCTGAATCAAGCTCCTCCCCGGCACGGGGAGGGGGACCGCGACGCGAAGCGGCGTGGTGGAGGGGGCGTCCCGCAGGCGCGGCGTTTGCGGCCATCCCCCTCCACCATTTGCTGAAGAAGCAAATGGTCCCCCTCCCCGTGCCGGGGAGGAATTAGATGAATCAGCCCTCCAGGCTCTTCGATGCCTGCTCGAACATGTCCTTCGACAGGCCGGGGACCGCGATGATCCGCTCCAGTTCCGCGCGCATCAGCGCCGCGCGCGCGGTGTCGAAGCGGCGCCAGCGGCCGAGCGGCGGGAGCAGCTTGGCGGCGGTCTGCGGGTTGAGCTTGTCGAGCGCGATCAGCTGGTCGGCGACGAAGCGGTAGCCCGCCCCGCCCGCGACGTGGAAGGCGCGCTGGTTGACGCTGAACGCGCCGACCAGCGAGCGCGCGCGATTGGGGTTGGCGAGCGTGAAGTCGCGGTGCCGCGCCAGTTCGGCGACGACCGCCGGCGTATCGGCACGGGACGCCAGCGCCTGGGTCGAGAACCATTTGTCGAGCACCAGCGCATTGTCGGAATAGCGATTGTAGAAGATGTCGAGCGCGGCGATCCGTTCGGGCGCGTCGCTGTTGACCAGCGTGGTCAGCGCACCCTGGCGATCGGTCATGTTGTCGGCCGCCTCGAACTGGGCGAAGGCGAGGCCGGCGACGTCGGGCGCGCCGCTTGCCGCGATATAGCCGAGTGCGACGCTCTTGAGCCGGCGCAGCCCCTTGTCCTCGGGATTGTAGCGATAGGCGCCGACGCCCTTTGCCGCGACATAGGCGGCGCGCCAGCGTTCCTCGAGCGCGCGGCCGAGATCGCCGCGAAGCGCCTCGCGCGCGCGGTAGATCGCCTCGGGGTCGACCAGCTTCATCTGGTCGCCGATAAAGCTTTCAGACGGCAGCAGCACCGCCTCGGCGGCGAAGGCGCGGTCGAGCGAGACGTCGTCGAGCGTGTTGCCGACCGCGGCGATGACCGCGGCATGATCGGCCATGCGGCCTTCGGCACCGGCGACGAGCGTGTCGAGCATCAGCTGCTGCATCGCCTCGTAGCGCGCGAACGGATCGTCATCATGCGCGGAAAGAAAGGCGAGATCGGCCGCGCTGCGATCGGTCTCGACCACCACCGGCGCGGAGAAACCGCGGTTGATCGACAGCACCGGACGCTCGGAGATATTTTCGAAGGCGATTTCGGCAGTCGGCTGGTCGAAAATGAGCAGCTGCTCGGGCGCGAGCGGCTGATTGCTCAGCGTGCCGAACAGGCGCAGCTTGAGCGGCAGCACCATCGCCGGCTTGTCCTGCTGGCCGGGAGTCGGCGCGACGCGCTGGGCGAGGCGCAGCGTGGCGCGCGCGCCTTGCGCGTCATAGCCCAACGCGGCGGTAACGCGCGGCGTGCCCGCCTCGCTGTACCAGCGGCGAAACTGGGTCAGGTCGATGCCGCCGGCCTCTTCCATGCAGGCGACGAAATCCTCGCAGGTCGCCGCCGTGCCGTCGAAGCGATCGAAATAGAGGTCGGTGCCGCTGCGGAAGCGTGCCGCGCCGAGCATCGTCGCCATCATGCGAATGACCTCGGCGCCCTTGTTGTAGATCGTGGCGGTGTAGAAATTGGCGATTTCCTGGTAGCTTTCCGGGCGCACCGGATGTGCCAGCGGGCCGGCATCCTCGGGGAATTGCGCGGCGCGCAGGCCGCGCACATCCTCGATGCGCTTGACCGCGGCCGAGCCCTGATCGGCCGAGAAGCTCTGGTCGCGATAGACGGTGAAGCCTTCCTTGAGGCTCAGCTGGAACCAGTCGCGGCAGGTGACGCGGTTGCCCGACCAGTTGTGGAAATATTCGTGCGCGACGACCGCGGCGATGGCGTCATAATCATAATCGGTCGCGGTGTCGGGATCGGCCAGCACATAGCGCGAATTGAAGATGTTGAGGCCCTTGTTCTCCATCGCGCCGAAGTTGAAATCGTCGACCGCGACGATGTTGAACACGTCGAGATCATATTCGCGGCCATAGACGCGCTCGTCCCACGCCATCGCGGTCTGCAGCGCGGCGAGCGCATGGCCGGTGCGCGACAGGTCGGCCGGGCGGACCCAGATCCCCAGCGCAACCTCGCGCCCCGAGGCGGTGACGAAGCTGCCGCGATTGGCGACGAGATCGCCGGCGACCAGCGCGAAGAGATAGCTCGGCTTGGGGAAGGGATCGTGCCAGGTCGCCCAGTGCCGGCCGCCTTCGAGGTCGCCCGACGCGGTCGGATCGCCATTGGCGAGCAGCACCGGAAAGCGCGCCTTGTCGGCGGTCATCCTGACGGTGTAGCGGCTCAGCACGTCGGGCCGGTCGGGGAAGAAGGTGATGCGGCGGAACCCTTCGGCCTCGCACTGCGTGCACAGATTGCCGCCCGAGGCGTAGAGCCCCATCAATTGCGTATTGCGTTCGGGCGCGATCTCGACCTCGGTCTCGACGACATGCGCGTCGCCGGTGATCGGGATGATCAGCGCGTCATCCTCGATATGCCAGTCATTGATCGCAACGCCATCGACCATGACCGACAAGGGCGTCTGGCCGCCGCCATCGAGCCGCAGCGGCAGGTCGTGCGCGCCGTTGCGCAGGATGTGGAGCGTCGCGCGGACCCGCGTGGCGACGGGATCGAGATCGAAATCGAGCGCGATCTCGGGCACCAGCCATGCCGGCGGGCGATAGTCCTCACGCCGGGTGACGACGGGGGTGGCGGTGGCGTTGTGTACGTCGAGCATAGGCCGGGGATGTAGGCGGTGGCTTGCCGCCGTGCCACCCAAATCGCGCCGTCGCTTGCACATGGCCGCCGCTGTGATAGCGCGGTGGCGCGAGAGCGGTGAGGGCAGGATGCGGCGGATATTGGCGGGGCTGGCGTTGCTGGCGGCAAGCGCGGCACCGGCCGAGGACGTGCCGACACGCGATCTCGCGGCGATCAACGCGCCGCTGCCCGACGACCAGGCCGCGCTGAAGGCGCATGTGCTGTTCCTCGCCGACGACGTGATGCAGGGCCGCGAGGCGTCGAGCCCGGAATATATGATCGCGGCGCATTATGTCGCGGCGCAATTCTATGCCGCCGGGTTGCGGCCGGCGGGCGACAAGGGCGGCTATCTGCAGGATGTGCCGCTGGTCGCGTTCCGCGCGGCGGACCATGGCGACGTCATCTTCACGCCGAGGGGCGCCGCGCCGCGGCCGCTGCTGTTCGGCGAGGATTATGTCCCCGGCGCGGTGGCGGGACGCGCGACGACGACGATCGACGCGCCGGTGGTGTTCGTCGGCCAGGGCATCGTCGCGCCGGCCTACGCCCGTGACGACTATGCCGGCGTCGACGTGCGCGGCAAGGTCGTTGCGATCCTCGGCGGCGCGCCGAGCCGTTTCCAGAGCGAGGAGCGCGCGCATTTCGCCAGCCCCGCGACCAAGGCGACGATCGCGGCGGCGCACGGCGCGATCGGCATGGTCCAGATCTTCCCGCGCGCGCTGGGACGGGCGGCGACCGGCTGGGAGCGCGAGCGCACGGTATGGGCGAAGCCCGATGGCAGCGGCTTCGACCCCGGCGCGCCGCTGCTCGCCTCGCTGAGCGCGAGCGGTGCCGCCAAATTGTTCGCCGGTGCCGCGACGCCCTGGTCGACGATCGCGGCGGCGGCGAACAGGGACGGCGCGGTGTTCCGCGCGATGGCGTTGCCGGGCACGCTGACGGTATCGTTGCACACCGCCTTCGAGCCCTCGCACAGCGCCAATGTCGCCGGGCTGCTGCCGGGCAGCGACCCCGATCTGCGCGACGAGGTGGTGGTGCTGTCGGCACATCTCGACCATCTCGGCGTCGGTCGCGCCGACAAAAGCGGCGACACGATCTATAATGGCGCCGAGGACAATGCCGTCGGCATCGCCGCGCTGATCGAGGAAGCCAGGCGCTTCAAGGCGAGCGGAACGCCGCCACGCCGCAGCATCCTGTTCCTCGCGGTGACGGCGGAGGAAAAGGGGCTGGTCGGCTCGGACTATTTCGCGCGCCACCCGACCATGCCGCTCGACCATATCGTCGCCGACGTGAACCTCGACATGCCGATCCTGAGCTATGCCTTTCAGGACATGACGGTGTTCGGCGCCGACCGTTCGACGCTCGGCCCGGTCGTCGCCAAGGCGGCGGCGGGGCTTGGTGTGACGATATCACCCGACCCCGACCCGGCCGAGGGCCTGTTCGTGCGATCGGACCATTATCGCTTCGTCCAGCAAGGGATTCCGTCGGTGTTCCTGTGGCCGGGCCAGGCCGGCGACGGCAAGGCGGCGTGGGCGGACTTCTTCGCGCACCGCTATCACCAGCCGTCGGACGAGATCGGGCAGAAGATCGACTGGGCGCAGGGCGTGCGGTTCGTGTCGGTCAATTACGCCATCGCGCGCGAGATCGCCGATGGCGACGCCCGGCCGCGCTGGAACAAGGGCGATTTCTTCGGGCTGCTCTATCACGGCTTTGGCGCGAAGTGACGCGGCGGCTGCTGATCCTCGGGCGCGGCTATACCGCCGGGCGGTTCGGCACGGCGATGGCGGCGCGCGGCTGGAGCGTGACCGGGGTGACGCGCGACGGGCGCGACGGCACGCTGGCGTTCGGCGACCGCAGCGCCGTCGCGGCGGCGATCGCGGGCGCCGACGCGGTGCTGTCGTCGATTCCGCCGGACGGCGATGCCGACCCCGCGCTGGCGGTTTATGGCGCTGCGCTGGCCGGCGCCTCGGCGTGGCTCGGCTATCTTTCCTCGACCGGGGTCTATGGCGATGCCGGCGGCGCATGGGTCGACGAGACTGCGCCGACCGGGCGCGGGCGACGCAACGCTCGCACCGCCGCCGACGCGGCATGGCTGGCGCTGGGCGCGCGGGTGTTTCGCCTGCCGGGGATTTACGGGCCCGGCCGCTCGCCGCTCGAACGGGTGGCGCGCGGCGTCGCCCACCGCGTCGACGTGCCCGGCCAGATATTCAGCCGGGTGCATGTCGACGACATCGTCAGCGGGGTGGTCGCCGCGCTCGACGCGCCGCCGGGCGCCTATAACCTCGCCGACGATGCTCCCTGCGCGCAGAACGACGTGATCGCCTTTGCCGCGCGGCTGCTGGGACGGGACGCCCCGCCCTTCGTCGCGCTCGACAGCCTGTCGCCGATGGCGCGTGCCTTTTACGCCGAGAACCGGCGGGTGGCGAACGGCAAGGCGAAGCGCGTGCTCGGCTGGACGCCGCGCTATCCGGATTACCGGTTCGGCCTGCGCGCCCTCAAGGCGATGACCAGCCCGGCCCCGGCCAGCGCCGCGCCCGCGACCGCCAGCCCGGTCCAGCGATAACCCTCGAACAGCGTCGAGAGCAGCATCGCGATGACCGGGACGATGACCCCCGAATAGGCCGCCTTGGCCGGGCCGATCGTGCGCACCACGCCGAAATAGAGCGGGAAGGTCAGCGTCGAGCCGATCAGGCCGAGATAGACGATGCCGCCGAGATAGGCCGGGCGCCATTCCATCACCGGTGGGCCGCTGAGCACAAGGGCGATGATACCATCGACCGTCGCGCCGATCAGCATCGCGGCGGCGAGCGTCGGCACCATCGGATATCGTTTCGCCGTTTTGGTCGCCTGCAGGACATTGGAGCTCGACGCGCACAGGATGGCGATGCCGGTCAGCGCGATGCCGAGCACGGCCTCGCCCGGGCCGCGCTGGCTGAGCCGCACCTCGTGGAGAAACAGCAGGGCGATCCCCGCCATCGCGACGGCCGAGCCGATCAACAGCTGCGCGCCCATTCGCTGGCCGAGAAAGATGCGCGCGAAGAGCGCGTTGGGCACCAGCATCAGCGCGAAGACGACCGCGACGATACCCGAGGTGATATGTTCCTCGGCGCGGTAGACGAAGTTGAAGTTGAGGCAGAATTGCGTGAGCGCGATCAGACCGGCAAAGCCCCAGCCGCGCGCGTCGAGCGCGAATTTCTCGCGCCGCACCAGCGCGAGCACGGCCATGCCGGTGCCACCGACGAGGAAACGATAACATACCGACCAGCTCGGCGGCACGCTCGACACCTGGTCGCGGATCACCAGCCAGGTCGAGCCCCAGACGAGCGTGACGATGCCGAACGGGATCAGCACGGCGAGTCGGGTCGATCGGGGGGCGGTCGCGTCGGTCACGACCCCAGCCTTTAGCCGTGGGCGCCGGGCTGTCGACGCGCTTTTATTGATGTGATGATAAACTGGCCTGATCGATCACAGCGCCGCGATGGCCTCGGCGAGCGGGCGGATCGCCTCGGCCCGCTGATCCCATGAAATCACCAGCCGCACCTCGCCCGGCGCCCAGTCGTAGAAATCGAAGCCGAGCGCGCGGAGCCTGGCCGCCTCGTCGGGGCTGGCGCGGAGGAACACCTCATTGGCTTCGACCGGGTGGACCAGACGGTCACCGGCGGCCTCGGCCAGCAGCGTGGCACCGGCATTGGCGGTGCGCGCATTTTCCAGCCAGCGATCCTCGTCGAGCAGCGCGAGGATCTGCGCGGCGAGATAACGCCCCTTGGAGAAGAGCAGCCCGGCGCGCTTGCGGCGATAGAGCGTGGCGGCGGCGAGTTCGGGCTTGAAGAAGACCAGGCACTCGGCGTTCATCCCGCCATTCTTGACGAAGCCGAAGCTCAGCGCATCGACCCCGGCGCGCCACGTCATGTCGGCGGGCGAGCAGCCGCGATGCACCATGGCGTTGGCGAAGCGCGCGCCGTCCATGTGCAGGCCGAGGCCGCGCGCCCTGGCCAGCGCGCCGATCGCGGCGACCTCGTCGGGGGTGTAGACGCGGCCATATTCGGTCGCGTTGGTGATCGAGATGGCGTGTGGCTGGACCTGGTGGACGTCGTTGCGCGTCGCGTCGAGCACCGCGGAGATCGTCTCGACCGTCAGCCTGGCGCCCTCGCCCTCGGCAAGCAGCAGCTTGGCACCGTGGGTGTAGAATTCGGGCGCGCCGCATTCGTCATTCTGGATATGCGCGTCGCGGTGGCAAACGACCGCGCCATGCGGCGGGCAAAGCGCGGCGAGCGCGAGGCAATTGGCGGCGGTGCCCGAGGGCACCCACAGCGCCTTCACCCTGGTCTCGAACAGGTCCGAAAAGCGCCCGTCGAGCTGCCGGCTCCACGCATCGCCGTCATAGGCGGTGTCGAGCGTGTCGGCCTTGGCCATCGCGGCGAAAACGGCGGGGTGGACCGGGGCGGCGTTGTCGGAGAAGAAGCGCATGGATGCGCCTTGCTGCGCGGCGCGCGCGGCGTCAACGGGTCGGCCTTCGACGACGACCGTCAGGCCGCGCCCGCGACCACAAAACCCAGAAAGAGCGCCGAGGCCGCGATCATGACGACCGTCGCCGACCAGCCGAAAGCGATCTGCCAGCGCGACACCTTCAAACGCCCCATGGCGCGCGGATTGCGCACGATCAGCATCATCACGACCATTACCGGCCCAGCGAGAATGCCGTTGACCACCGCCGCCCAGTAAAGCGCGCGCGCCGGATCGATGCCGACGCCGTTGAGCGACGCCCCGGCCAGCGTCGTCACCGCGATCGTCCCGTAGAACAGCCGGGCCGAGAGCGGCTTGGCATCGAGGCTGCCGGCAAGGCCCGCCATCTCGGTCACGGCATAGGCCGCCGACCCGGCCAGCACCGGCACCGCCAGCAAGCCGGTGCCGATGATCCCGGCGGCGAACATCGCGAAGGCGAATTGTCCGGCGATCGGGCGCAACGCCTCGGCCGCCTGCGACGAGGTGGTGATATCGCGCACGCCGCTGGCGTGGAGCGTGGCGGCGGTCGCGAACACGATCGCCAGCGAGATGATCGTGCTGAACGCCATGCCGGTGAGCGTGTCGAGCCGGATACGCCTGAGTTCGGGCCCGGCCGCCGCCGCCGTCAGGCATAGCGGCTTGGCGTGGTGGCGATGCTCCTCCTCGATCTCCTGCGCGGCCTGCCAGAAGAACAGATAGGGGCTGATGGTCGTGCCGAGAATCGCGACGAAGGCGGTGGCATAAGCGGTGTTGAATTGCAGTTCGGGCACGACCAGCGAGCGCAACGCATGCGCCCATGGCACATGCGCGACCGCCACCACCGCGACATAGGTGAACAGCGACAGCGTGGTCCATTTCAGGATCGAGGCGTAGCGCGGGTAGCTGAGCCCGACCTCCAGCACGATGCACAGGATGCCGAACAGCAAGGTGTAAAAGGCGCCGTTGCCGCCGACGAGCAGCTTCAGCGCCGCGCCCATCGCGCTCAGATCTGCGCCGAGATTGACGATATTGGCGATCAGCAGCAGCGAGACCATGAACCACAGGATCGGCCGGGGATAATGGCGCCGCAAATTGCGCGAGATGCCCGCCCCGGTGACCCGGCCGATCTCGGCGGCGATCTGCTGGATCGCGACCATCAGCGGGAAGCTCAGGACGAAGGTCCAGGCCAGCCCATAGCCGAATTCCGCGCCGACCTGGCTGTGCGTGCCGATGCCGCTGGGATCGTCATCGGCCGCGCCGGTGATCAGGCCGGGGCCGAGCGATTTCAGGAATGCGCGAAATCCGCCGGCGCTATTGGTATCGGGTTGTGAGGGTGTGTTCACGCCGCCGTGTCGCACGTGCCGCATTGGGTGGCAACGTACGGTTCATTAAGGGAAGCGTGTGCCGACGGCACCACCGACCTGTGCCCGGATCATGCAAAGCGCCGCACGCGTCCTTTACGCATCATCCGCCCCTGCGGCGGCGAGCAGCCGGTCGCGAAAGGGACGCGTCGCGAGCGCGGCATTGGCCCGATTGACGGCATCGATCAGCACACTACCGGTCTCTCGATCAAGCGCCGCCGTAGCGCGCGCCGTAGCATCCCACTGCTGTTCAAGTTGCGGCATGATTCGCGTCGCCACGGGCCCGAGCGCAACGATTCGCTCGCGCGCGTCGCGGCCCGGCGCGACCATCACGAGATCACGTGCCGCCATCTGCGACACCGTTTGGCTGACCGCCGAATGCGAGACGCCAAGCCGCACCGACAGCGCGCTGAGCGTCTGCGGACCATCGACGGCGAGCGCACGGATCACCGGCGTGAAACGGGGACGGAAATCGAGCCCGGCATCGCGATAGGCCCGTTCCAGCGGCGAATCGAGCCGGTCGAGCAGCTGGCGCAGCGCGGCGCCGAAGCTTGCAGCATCATGTCGTTGGGTCATCGCTTGCCGGATAGTCTTTACAGGTCGCCGGGACAATGTATAAGCGCTTATGTTTACAAATGTAGTCGAAGGAGCACGAGATGAATCGCAGGGCTTTTCTCGCAGTCTCGGCGACCGGGCTCGCCGTCGCGGGCGGCGCGGCGGCGTTGGGACAGGAAAGATCGCAGCCCGATCTGGCCAAGGTGGTGACGACGCTCGCCGACCTGCTCGAACGGGGTTATGTCGTACCCGCGACGGGCACGCGTTATGCGGCGATGCTGCGCGGCAAACTGGCCGGCGGGTCCTATTCGGCGATCGGCGATGCCGATGCGCTGGCGGTGCGGCTGACGAACGACCTCGCGGCGGTATCACCCGACCGACATTTGCGCGTGATGAACGAGCGGGCGTTACCGTCCGGGGAACGCCCCGCCGCGCGTCACATCAACGCCCCCGCGTCGCGTTCGACGCCGGTCCCCGCGGCTGCGCCGCGCCGCCCGGGGCGTGCGGCGATCGAGGATGCCGGCTGGATCGCGCCAGGGGTCGGCTATCTCCGCTTCACCGGTTTCCCCGACGACCCGGCGAACGGCGCGCAATGCGAGACCTTCATGCACGAACACGCCACCGCCAGGACACTGATCATCGACTGCCGTTATAACGGCGGCGGCGGTATCGTGCAGATGAACGCTATACTGCCCTTCCTCTATGACCGCGAGACGACCCTGGTGCGGATGGAGATGGTCGCGGCCGTGGCGAAGGTGCGCGGCGGAACGCCATTCGATGGCGAGGGGTCCGTGCGCGCCGTAGCGCATCCCCAACCCGGCATCGTCGCGCAAGAGCATTTTGTCGTACCGCGCCGCGACGAGACGCGGCTGTTCAACGTGCCGCTCTATTATCTCGTCTCGAACCGCACCGCCTCGGCCGCCGAACATCTCGCGCTGGCGCTGAAGCGCACGAAACGTGCGACGTTGATCGGCGAGACGACCGCCGGCGCCAATCATTTCGGCGCCTTCGAAGCGATCGGCGCGGGGTTGGTCGTGTTCCTGCCGGTCGGTCGCACGATCGATCCGGACACGGGCAAGGACTGGGAAGGCGACGGCATCGCGCCCGACGTCGCAGTGACACCGACGACCGCGTTGCAGGAAGCCTTGAAGCGGACCGGCATGGCAGTCTGACGAGACCGACTATTTCAACGTCGGCTATTCCTCCTTGCCTCGCGCCGGCGGCGGCGTGGCGCGTTCCTCGCGGCGGTCACGCGGCGACGGAGGTGGTGACGGCGAGTCGGGGTGCGGGGCGCGGTTGATCTGGATGCTGCCGTCGCGGCCGATATGGAGGTCGAAGCCGAGGCCGGTGATATTGCCCTCGATCGGCAGCACGTCATTGCCCGGTGCCTCGTCGCCATTGTCGATCGCATCGGGATCGACCGCTTCGACCGCCGGCTGCGGCGCCGGCTTCGACCCGACGCCAAGCGCTGACTGCATGAAGTCGCGCCACACCCGCGCCGGGATGCCTCCGCCCGAAAGCCCGCGATTGGGGGTATTGTCGTCATTGCCGACCCACACGCCGCACACCAGGCCGTTGGCAAAGCCGATGAACAGCGCGTCGCGGCTGTCCTGCGTCGTGCCGGTCTTGCCGAAGGTCGCGACCGACAGCGCCGCCTGGCGCCCGGTGCCGGTCTCGGCCGAGGCGGACAGCAGGTCCATCATCTGCTCGCGCACGCGACCGGTCAGCGGGTGCTGGCTGTTGGCGATCTCGTCATACCAGTTGCGGTCGGGCAAGTCCTCGACGCCGCGGACATGGACCGGATAGCTCTCGCCCGCGACGGCGGCATAGGCGGCGGTCAGTTCGAGCAACGAGACCGTCGAGGTGCCGAGCGCGATCGACGCCTCGCTGGGGATCGGGGTCGAGATGCCGAGATCGCGCGCGGCCTTGATCACCGCCGCGACGCCAACCTTCTGGGTGAGGCGCGCCGCCGCGACATTGGACGAGCGCGCGAACGCCTGGCGCAGCGTGATCGGGCCGAGATAGCGACCATCGGCGTTTTTCGGGCTCCAGTCGCCGATCGTCACCGGCTCGTCGTCGATCATCGAATCCGGCGTCATCCCCGAGCGCAGCGCGGCGAGATAGACGAACAGCTTGAACGCCGAGCCGGGCTGGCGTCGCGCCTGCGTCGCGCGGTTGAACGGGCTGGCGGCGTAATTCTTGCCGCCAACCATCGCGACGACGCGGCCATCGGGGCGCATCGCGACCAGCGCGATCTGCGCCTGGCGTACCCCGGCGCGCGCCACGGCGCGCTCGGCGGCGCGCTGGAGCCGCTTGTCGAGCGTCGTCTTGACTGTCGTCTCGGTGGCGATCTCGCCGGCATGGTCGCGCGCGGCGGGCAGCACCCAGTCGGCGAAATAGGTCCCGTCGGGCAGCCGCTGCCGGTCGGGCGGCACCGACAGCCGCGCCGGGCCGACATCCGCCGCGTCCGCCTTGCTGAGGAAACCTGCCGCGACCATCGCCGCGACGACGAGCTTCTGCCGCGCCCGTGCGCCTTCGAGATTGCCGGTCGGTGCGAGCCGCGACGGCGCCTTGACCAACCCGGCGAGCATCGCCGCCTGGGCGATCGACAGGTTCTCGGGCTTGCGGTTGAAATAGTGCCGCGCCGCCGCGCTGAGCCCGTAGACATTGTCGCCGAAATAGACGTTCGACAGATAGCGCGAGAGGATTTCGTCCTTCGACAGCCATGCCTCGAGCCAGAAGGAGATCAGCAACTCGCGGAATTTGCGCCCGGCGGTGCGATCCGAATCGAGAAAGGCATTCTTGGCGAGTTGCTGCGTGATCGTGCTGCCGCCCTCATGCAGCCCGCCGCGCGAGAGATTGTGCATGAAGGCACGCGCGATGCCGCGCGGATCGACCCCCCAATGCGAGCGGAAGCGGCGATCCTCGATCGCGAGGAAGGCGTTGGTGACGTGGGCCGGCAGCTTCGCCGCATCGACCGGCTTGCCGATGATCGCGCCGTGCCGCGCGATCGGCGAACCGTCATCGGCCAGCAGCGTGATGCTCGGCGGGGTCGGCGGCTGGAGCGACTTGGACAGCGGCGCGGTGATCGCCAGCCAGGCGACCGCGACGACGAACAGCATGACCATCACGGCCAGCCCGCGCACGACCCAGCGCAGCCGGCGGCGCGGGCGCCGCACCACGGGCAGGTTGCTGCTATAGCCCCGGTCGGGAAAATCCTCCGCCTCGTCGGCCGCGTCGCGGCGGTAATCCGACGCATAGCGCGACGGCGGCGGCATGCCGCCGGTCAGCTCGAGCGGATCGCGACCATGGGCCGGGCCATCGGGATCGAAGGGATAGGAACGCATCGCCTGTCTCTTACTCGGCCTGCATGTGTATTATACGGATATAACAGCTCGTGCAAGTCGGCGTGGACGCGAGGGCGCGGTTGCGGCACATCTGCGGCGTCATACCATTGGAGAGACGCGCTTGCGAGTGACGATCAAGGATGTGTCGCGCACCGCCGGCGTTTCGATCAAGACGGTGTCGCGCGTTCTCAACAACGAGAAATATGTCGGCGCGGAGACGCGGGCGCGAGTCGAGGCGGCGGTCGCCGCGCTCAACTTCCGGCCGAGCGCGGCGGCGCGCTCGCTCGCCGGCAGGCGCAGCTGGCAGATTGCGCTGATCTGCGACAATCCCAGCCCCTATTATGTCTATGAGATGCAGTCGGGCATCCGCGACCGCTGTGCCGAGGACGGCGTGCGGATGATCGCCCAGCCCTATGACCGCGATTCGGCGACGTTGCTCGACGATGTCGAAAGCCTGGTCGATGCGACGCATGTCGACGGCTTGATCCTGACCCCGCCGGTGACCGACTATGGCGAGGTACTCGACCTGCTGCAGCGGCGCGGCGTGCGTTTCGTGCGGATCTCGCCGGGCTTGCAGCTCGACCTGGCGCCGTCGAGCTTCCTCGACAACGAGGCGGCGGCGACGGCGATGACGCGCCACCTGATCGGGCTGGGCCACCGGCGGATCGGCTTCATCGCCGGTCACAAGAGCTATGCGACCAGCGCGCAGCGCCTGGCGGGCTATATGCGTGCCTTGCAGGAGGCCGGGATCGAGCTCGACCTCGAGCTGGTCAAGCAGGGCGGCTATGACTTCGCCTCGGGGTCCGAGGCCGGCGAGGAGCTGCTGAGCCTCGACCGCCCGCCAAGCGCAATCTTCGCGTCGAGCGACGACATGGCGGCCGGCGTGCTCGCGGTCGCGCATCGCCGCGCGGTCGCGGTGCCCGACGCGCTGTCGGTCGCCGGCTTCGGCGACGATGCGCTGGCGGGTTATGTCTGGCCACCGCTCACCACGATCCGCCAGCCGACGCGGCGCATGGGTTACGAGGCGGCCGACATGCTGCTGTCGCAGGAGGAGCCGGTGGTCGAACGCCGCGAAGTGCCGTTCGAGCTGATCGTGCGCGGCTCGACCGGGCCGCTCTACCCGATCAGGAAATAGGCCGCCGCCAGCGCCAGCACGAAGGCGACGAGCGTCGCGCCGATGATGACGAACAGCGGGCGCGGGCCGGCCTCGAGCAGTTGCGACAAGGGCGAGCGGATCGCGGTCGCGGTGACGGCGGCGGCGAGCAGGCCGGCGGCGGTCTTTTCCGCGCCGGTCGCGATGACCGGCGGAATGTGAACGATCGAGTTGATCCCGGCCAGCACGAAGAAGCCGACCACGAACCAGGGCAGCCCGACCTTCTTCGCGCCGCTGGCATCCTTGCCGAGGAACATCGCGACGACCGCCAGCACCGGCGCGAGCAGCGCGACGCGGGTCAGCTTGACGATCGCGGCGATCTGCCCGGCGCCGTCGGAATAGGAATAGCCCGCGCCGAGCGCCTGGGCGACGTCGTGAATCGCCGCGCCGAGCATGAAGCCGGCCTTGAGGTCGCTCATGTGCAGTGCGTGCGCGACGAGCGGATAGAGCATCATCGCCGTCGCGCTCATCGCCGAGATGCCGACCAGCACCAGCGTGAGCTGCGCCTGGCTGGTGCGCTTGTCGCCCAGCGTCGTCGCCAGCGCCATCGCCGCGCTCGCGCCGCAGATCGCCACCGCGCCGCCGGCAAGCGTGCCGAACGCCGCGTCGAAGCCGAGCCGGCGCGCGACGAGGATGCCCGCGCCCATCGTCAGCGCGACGATGACCAGCACGCAGAGCAGCGCGACGGGGCCGAGCGCGATGATCTGGCCGAGCGTGATGCGCACCCCGACCAGCACGATCCCCCAGCGCAGCAGCGAGCGCGAGGCGAAGGCGAGCCCCGGTGTGAGCCGCGCATCGGCCGACAGGAAATTGAGCGCGAGGCCGATCAGCAGCGCCATCAGCGTCAGCGGCACGCCATAATGATCCGACAGGAAGCCGGCGGCGAGCGTGCCCGCCGCGACGATCGTCAGGCCGGGCCAGTAACCGCGCCACGTCGCCGGGGGCGAGGGTTCGATATCGCCGTAGAGATCAGCCGCCATGGGGAGCGGGCGCTTCGCTTGCTTGGTCGCCATGGTGCGCCTTCTACCCGCCGCTGGCCGAGGGCAATAGTATAAGATTGCGTCGTGCCGGCGCGGCCCGCATTAATGGCCCGTCGCGCGCGGCGCAGCCGCCACACCCTCCAGCGGCAATCGCGGCAACAGCAACTGGATCGCGCCGAGCGCAAGCAGATATGAGGAGCCGGCGAACAGGAACAGCGGCAGGTAGCCAAAGCCGGCCCCGAGCGTCATGCCCGCGACCTTGGCGATCACCATGCCGCCAATATTGCCGCTGAACGCCCCGAAGCTCGTCACCCGGCCGATTTTTTCGGGCGGCGAAACATCGGCGATCAGCGCGAAGAGATTGACCGAGAATGCCTGATGCGCGCCCATTACCAGCGCCATCAGGGCGACGGCGATGACATAATCGTGCGCATAGTCGGCAAAGGGCAGGGGCGTCGCACAGAGCGCCGCGACCAGCAACGATCCCTTGCGGACCCGCTCAATGCCTTTGCCCTGATGGATCAAGCGCGAGGCGACCGCGCCGGCGATCAGTGAGCCGATCGCGCTGCCGCCATATGCGATGGCGAGCGGCGCCCCGAGCGCCACCCCCTCCAGCCCGAAGCTGCGATGGAAAAAGTCCGGCATCCAGAACAGCATCAGCCACCATGTCGCGTCGGACAGGAACTTCGCGATCGCAATTGCCCAGCTTCGCCGTTCTCTCAATATGCCGCCCCGGCCTGGCGATGCGCCGGTGGCGGCCGTTGCGTCCTTGTCCCCGAAATTCACGCCGCGTACCGTGATCAGCCAGACGATCGCCCAGATCAGACCGAGTGCACCGCCAATAACGAAGGCGGAACGCCAGCCCCACAAGGCCGCCACCGCGGGAATCACCAATGGCGCGATGATCGCGCCGAGACTGCCGACCGTGTTGGTGATGCCATAGCCGATCGATCGCATGGCTGGGGGAAAGATCACGGCGATCGTCTTGATCGCGGCCGGCGTACCCATCGCCTCGGCCGCGCCGAGCGAGACCCGACAGAGGACGAACGAGGTGAAGCTGCGCGCACCGCCATGGGCGATTGCCGCAAGGCTCCACAGTGCGACGCCAACCGGGTTCGCCCATTTCACCCCGAGGCGATCGACCGCCGTCCCGGTGACCAGAAAGGCAAACGCGGCCGCACCCTGGAACCATGCGGCCAGCGTGCCATAATCATTGTCGGTCCAGTGCAGGTCGGCGGCGATCACCGGCTTCAGCACCGAAATGATCTGGCGATCGACAAGGTTGAGCAATGTCGCGGTGATCGCCAGCACGAACAGCGTATTGCGCCGCGCCGGGGAAGGAATCATCGCGGCTCACCCAAAAGTCACCTGTGCACCATCTTGCAGCAGCGCAATTGCGTTCCGCCGCAACTGCTTCGTGCCGGGGTTGAGCATTGCCTCCGGCGTATATTGCGCCAGATAGACGCGGCGCGGGCGATCGGTCCGGTTTGCGCCGGTCGCGTGCAGCAGCAGACTGGAAAAGGCGACGATGCTGCCGGCTCTCGCCTCGATGACGATGCCCTCCGCATCGGCGGGTGCTCCGACCAGATCGTTGCTACCCGCTTGGCGCTCATGCCGCACGATGCCGTTGCGGTGGCTTCCCGGCATCAACCGCACCGTGCCATTTTCGATCGTCGCATCGTCGAGCGGGCACCAGCAGGTGACATAAGGCGCGTGATCGACCGGACCGCCATTGCCGACGACGTAGCCCGAGTCCTGGTGCCAGGAAAATGGCAGGCCGCCCTCCGGCCCCTTCACGACGAACTGGTCGAAGAAGAAATAAGCGGTATCGCCCAGTGTCGCGCGGCATAATTCCGCCATCGTCTCGCTGAACAGCACGCCGCGCAATTCAGGCGCCACGCGCTGGCATTCATTGGCGAAATAGCGCTTTCCCCGATGGCTTATGCCAATCGTATCGACGCCGGCCGCATCCATCCGCGCATCCTCCCGCGCGACGAATGCATCGCATTCCTCGCGCAGCAGGTCCAGCGCATCCCCGGCCAAAGCACCGTCGAACACGGCATAGCCTTGTTCGGCAAATTGCCTGGCCTGTTGCTCGTACCGCATGACCGACCCTCCCGCTCAATAGTTCAGGCGCAACGTCGCGCCGAAATAACGATCGACGTCTCGCGGCAAGAGGTAGCGATAGCTCCCGCCTGGCCCGCCCGAGGTGATCAGCGAGGCATAGCTCTGGTCGGTCAGGTTGCGGCCGAACAGGCTGAGCCGCCAGACCCCCTTGGGATCGACCAGCGCGATATTCGCGTCGACAAGCGCATAGCCATCGATCGTGATCGCATTGCGCACCGCCTTATCCGCCGGCGTCACACCGGCCTGCAATGACGATACCTGGTCGCTGGTCAGCGAAATATTGCCTCCCAGTTCGATATTGGCAAAGCCGCCGGTCTCGATTTTCCACGTCGCGCCGATATTGCCCTTCCAGGTCGGAGCGAGCGGCAACTGCTCGCCGCGTCGATCTGTCGCGGTGGCGGGCGAATTGGGCGGAATGTTGAATTTGTCGATCCGGGCATCGGTATAGGCAATGCCGGCGGTGATCGTGAAATTTCGCGTCGGACGGATCAGTGATTCGATCTCGACCCCCTTGGTCGACACCTCGCCGGCATCGGTCAACTGCGTCACCACCGAACCGTTCAGATTGACGAAGCTGTTCGCCTGAAAATGCTGATACTTGGCATAGAACAGCGCCGTGTTGAGGGTGAAGCTGCCGTCGGATGTCTTGAATTTCGCGCCAAGCTCATAGGCATTGGATGTTTCCGCCGGGATCGGCGCGAGCTGATTGGCGTTCTGGTTGAAATAGGTGTTGAACGCCGGCCCCTTATAGCCCTGGCTGAATGTCGCATAGGCCATCAGCCTCGGCGCAAGATCGGCCTGGATGCCGAGTCGGCCGGAAAAGTCGCTGTGGCTGGTCTTCAGATTATAGGCGGCACCGGCACCGGCGAGGCCCGGGCCGCCACCATTGGTGGCCGCAACGCGATTGTTGAACGCGCTGATATCGTCATGGGTATATCGCCCGCCCGCGATCAGCCGCAGCCAATCCGTCGCGTGGTAGGTCAGATTGCCGTAGGCGGCGATATTCTTGATGGTCGATCCGAAGGTTCCCACCGCGCTCGGGAAGGTCAGTGTCGAGGCCCCGACCGCGCACGGGAAGAGCCCCGGCGCTTCGGCGGGCAGCGTGGTCGCGGAACAAACGATATCGTCACGCTGGAAGGTTCGTTGCGCCTTGGCGTCGTAGTAGAACCCGCCGACCACATATTCGAAGGTCTGATTGCCGGGCGAGGCGAGGCGAATTTCCTGGGTGAACGTGCTCGCCGGTTCCGGCCCGTAATCGTCAAGCTGGTTGCCGCCCGAAATGGCATAGACGCCGCCGATGAAATCACCATCGCGGCTGCCGTAATTCTTGTATTTGCGATAGGCGGTGATCGACGTCAGCGTGCCCGCCGAGGCGATATCCCAATCGGCCTGGAGCGAACCGCCCCAGCTGGTCTCGCGTGTAAAGGTCAGCGTGTTCTGGCGAATCTCGCGGGTTGCGGCGCCAGCCAGCGTTACCCCGTTCAGCGCCCCCGCCAGCGCGCCGGCGGGCGCCGTTCCGACGATCTCGGCACAGCAATCGGCGTTGGTATGGCGCCAGTCGCCGATCAGCGTGAAGGTCAGCGCACTCGTCGCCTCGGCGATGATCATGCCGCGAAAGCCGTAGCGCTCATAGCCATTGACGGTGCGATTGAGCGTCAGGTTGCGGATATTACCGCCGTAATTGTCATAGGTTGCGGTGAAGCGGCTGGTGATGTTTTCGTTGAACGGGACGTCGATCGCCGCCTTCACCTTGTATTCGCTGTCGGTGGTCGCGGTCCCTTCGACATAGCCCGCCAGCCGATGGCCCGGCTTTTTGGTAACGATGTTGACCACGCCCGCCGACGAATTCTTGCCGAACAACGTGCCCTGTGGCCCGCGCAGCACTTCGATCCGCTCGATATCGTAAAGATCGCCAAAGGCCTCGCCGGACCGTGCATAACTGACACCGTCGACGACAAAACCGACGCTCGGTTCAGCCGCGATCGAGAAATTGATCGTACCGACGCCCCGCAGGAACAGCGACGAATCGATCGTCGTCGGGCTGTCCTTGAAGTTCAGGCTGGGAACGAGTTGTTGCAGCGACTGGATGTTGACACCGCCGCGCGCTTCGAACTGCGCACCGCTAACGACGCTGATGGCGGCCGGAACCCTTTGCAGATTCTCCTCGCGCTTCTGCGCGGTGACGATGACGTCGCCCGACGTGGCGCTTTCCGGCGCGGCGGCCGGTGCCGGTGCGGTCTGCGAAAATGCCGGTGATGCGAACGCCAGCAGCGCCGCGCCGGAGAGATAGAAAGCCTTGGTCATGATACCCTCCCTCAATTCCCAGTAAATCACTAGAGATTATTATTATTGGCCCGCATGCGATATCGCTGTCAGGCTTTGCCGGTCTGAAGCCGGGCTTTTCGTCGCGGGCGCTCAGGCGCCCATTTCGTCCGCGAATTCGTCCATCGTCACGACGCGCTTCTCACGCGCGCTCAGTTCCGCCGCCGCGCCGATCGCGACCGCCATCATCCCGTCGCGCGCGGTGACCTCGACCGGCCCCGCGCCACGCACCGCGGCGTTGAATTTCTGATGTTCGTAAAAGGTCGAGCCATGATGGCTGCCGGCATTGAGCGCGGTCTCGTCGGTATGGACGACGCGGCGCGACGCCGCCTTGGGGTTACGAAAGCCGACGCGCGGCGACAGGATGATCGCACCCTCGGGGATCAGCACCTCGAGCCGCGCCTTGTCGCCGACCGCGGCGATCTCCTCCTGGTTCTCGGCGCCGTCGGCGAACATCGACAGGTCGAGCATCGCGCGCACGCCATTGGCGAAGTCGACCGTGGTGTAGCTGTTGTCGATGATGTCGGGGCGCTCGCCGCCATAATTCTCGTCGAGATGGTTCACGTCCATCGCGCCCGAGCAATAGACGCGCACCGCCTCGGCTCCGACGATCAGCCGCATCAGGTCGAAGAAATGGCAGCATTTCTCGACCATCGTGCCGCCGGTGTTGCGGCTGAAGCGGTTCCAGTCGCCGACCTTTTCGAGGAACGGGAAGCGATGCTCGCGAATCGACAGCATCCGCAAGCGACCGATATCGCCGCGATGGATCTGGGCGATGAATTCGGCGGCGGGCGGCATGTAGCGATATTCCATCGCCGTCCAGAAGACCTTGTCGGTCTTCCCGGCCTGTTCGACGATCCAGCGCGAATCGGCGATCGTGGTGGCCAGCGGCTTCTCGCACAGGATATGCAGGCCGGCATCGAACAACGGCGCGAGGACCGAGCGATGCGTATGATTGGGGGACGCGACGATCACCGCGTCGCACAGGCCGCTCTTCGCCAGCGCCTCCACGCTGTCGAACGCGGTCGCCGCATCGGCGCGGTCGCCGAGCGCGCGCTTCGCCCAGCCGAGCGAGGCCTGCACCGGATCGGCGAGCGCGGTCACCACCGCACCCGGCGTGATCGCCAGGTTGTTCAAATGTTCGACGCCCATCATGCCGGTGCCGACGAGGCCGTAACGCACTTGCTCTCCCAACACTCTTGCCCTTATGTATGACAACGATGTCCTATTGCACACTTACACCCGATTCCCGCGCGCTCGGCAAGAGCGGATTGCTGGTCAGCCCTATTGCATGGGGAATGTGGCGTTTCGGCCACGCCTCTATCGCCGAGGGGCAAGAGCTGATCGAGGCGGCGATGGGCGCCGGCGTGACGCTTTATGATACCGCTGACATATATGGCTATGATGGCAGCGGTGGTTTCGGCGATGCCGAGTCGGCGCTCGGGCAGGTGCTCAAGGCCGCGCCGCAGCTGCGCGCGAAGATGGTGCTCGCGACCAAGGGCGGCATCACCCCGCCGGTCCCCTATGATTCGAGTCGCGACTATCTGATGCGGGCACTGGACGATTCGCTGCGCCGGCTCGGGGTCGAGCAGGTCGAACTCTACCAGATCCATCGCCCCGACATTCTTGCCCACCCGCAGGAAGTGGCGCGGACGCTCGAGACGATGGTCGCATCGGGCAAGGTCCGTGCGATCGGCGTGTCCAACTATACCGTCGCGCAGACCCGCGCGATCGAGGCGCTGCTGACGATCCCGCTGGCGAGCCACCAGCCGGAATTCTCGCCGCTGCATCTCGAGCCGATCGAGAACGGACTGTTCGACCTGACGATGGAGCGCGATATCGCCATACTCGCCTGGTCGCCGCTTGGCGGTGGCCGGCTCGGCGATCCGCGGGACGAGCGCAGCCGCCGCGTCGCCGTCGCGCTCGACAGCGTCGCGCAGGAAGCCGGCGTGTCGCGCGCCGCCGCCAGCTATGCCTGGGTGATGGCGCATCCGGCCGGCGCGATCCCGATCGTCGGCACCCAGAACGTCGCGCGCATCGCCGAGATTTCGGATGTCTACAAGGTGCGCTGGACGCGCCAGTCCTGGTATGACGTGCTCGTAGCGGCACGCGGGGAGAAACTGCCGTGAGCCAAGCCCCTTGTGAAATCGCCTGGTTTTCGGCGCTGTGCGACGACGATTACGAGTTTCTCGGCGTGCCCGATGCCGGGCTCAAGTCGAGTTGGGAGCATTGCCGCGACATCGTGGTGCAGGCCGAAAGCGGCGGGTTCGACAATATCCTGCTGCCTTCGGGCTATGAACTGGGCATCGACACCACCGCCTTCGCCGCGGCGATCGCCACCGCGACGCGGCGCATCGACCTGTTGATGGCGGTACGCATCGGTGAGACCTGGCCGGTACAGCTCGCCCGCCAGATCGCCACGATCGACCGGATGAGCGCCGCCAATGGCAGCGGCCGCGGGCGCCTGAAGGTCAACATCATCTCGTCCGACATGCCAGGCGAAAAGCTCGCCTCGGCGGCGCGCTATGCCCGCACGACGGAGGCGATGCACATCCTGAGAACGTTGCTCAACGGCGAGCATCTCGATCATCGCGGCGAATTCTGGCAACTCGACATCGACCCGCCGCGCGTCACGACAGTGTCGGGCAAGGCCCCGCCGCTCTATTTCGGCGGCCTGTCGGAAGACGCGCGCGAGGCGGCGGCCAGGGGCTGCGACGTGTTCCTGATGTGGCCCGACCGCCAGGAAGTCGTCGCCGCGATCATCGCCGACATGAAGGCGCGCGCCGCGCGCCACGGCCGCACGCTGCGCTTCGGCTACCGCGCGCACATGATCGTGCGCGAGACCGAGGCCGAGGCGCGACTCTATGCCGACCGGCTGCTGTCGAAGCTCGATGCCGACCAGGGTGCCGCGATCCGCGCCAAATCGCTCGATTCGACCTCGACCGGCGTCGCCGCGCAGGCCGCGCTGCGCGAGGGGGCCTCGGACGACGGCTATGCCGAGGCCAATCTGTGGACCGGCGTCGGCCGGGCGCGCTCGGGCTGCGGCGCGGCGATCGTCGGCGATCCCGACCAGGTACTCGCCAAGCTCGACGCCTATCGCGAGATGGGCATTGAGGCCTTCATCCTGTCGGGCTATCCCCATGCCGCCGAGGCTGACCTGTTCGCGCGACACGTGTTGCCGAACATCGACCACGCCCCGCTGTAGCAAGAGGATTTCCGATGGCCGATGTCGAACCAGCCGACGCTCCGCTGGTCGTGGGTATCGGCGGCACGATCGGCGGGATTTCGTCGACCGAGCGCGCGCTGCGAATCGCGCTCGATGCGGCCGGGCGCGAGGGTTTCCGTACCCGCCTGTTCGGCGGCGAGGACATGGCGCGGCTGCCGCTTTACGATCCCAAGGCCGCAACGCGCACCGCGCACGAGCAGGACTTCGTCGATACCGTGCGCGGCGCCTCGGCGCTGATCATCGCCTCGCCGGGCTATCATGGCAGCATCTCCGGGGTGGTGAAGAACGCGCTCGACCTGCTCGAAGAGACCGCGCGCGATGCCACCCGCCCCTATCTCGCGGACATGCCGGTCGGGCTGATCGCCACCGCCTATGGCTGGCAGGCGACCGGATCGACGATCGCCGCGCTGCGCTCGATCGTCCACGCACTGCGCGGCTGGCCGACGCCGTTCGCCGCCGCGATCAATTCGGCCGCGACCAAATTCGACGACAGCGGCGGCGCGAGCGACCCCGCAGTGCTCGAACAATTGTGCATGGTCGGCCGGCAGGTGGCGCGCTTCGCGCCGCTCGCCGCGTCGATGGCACGCAGCCCGCGAGAAGCCAATGGTTGAGATCGGACGCCGCGAGGCCTTGGGATTGCTCGGTGCGGGCGCCGGGCTGGCCAGCGCGCCCTTATGGGCACAATCCCTCGTCCCGTCGCTGGTCGACCTGCGCCTCCCCGGTGGCAACGGCACACGACCGACGACCGACGCCTTTCCCGGCAAGAAGGGCATGATCCTGCAGCGCAGCCGCGCCCCGCTGCTCGAAACGCCGCTCGACGCGTTCGACGATCAGGTGTTCACGCCCAACAACCGCTTCTTCGTGCGCTGGCATTATGCCGACATTCCCTTGTCGGTCGATGTCCACAAATTTCGCCTCGCGGTGGTCGGCGCGGTCAAGCGCAACCTGTCGCTGTCGCTCGGCGAGCTGCTGGCGATGCCGCGCGTCGAACTTGCCGCGGTCAACCAGTGCTCGGGCAATTCGCGCGGCCTGTTCGAGCCGCGCGTGCCGGGCGGGCAATGGGGCAACGGCGCGATGGGCAACGCCAAATGGGTCGGCGTGCGATTGAAGGATGTGCTCGACCGCGCCGGCGTCGCCCCGGACGCGGTACAGGTGCGCGCCTCGGGGCTCGACCAGCCACCGGGCGATGCGCCGGTCTTCGCCAAGTCGCTCGACATCGCCCATGCCATGGACGGCGAGGTGATGATCGCCTTCCAGATGAACGGCGCGCAGCTCCCGCTGCTCAACGGTTTTCCGCTGCGGCTCGTCGTGCCGGGCTGGTATTCGACCTATTGGGTCAAGGCGCTCGACAAGCTCGAGGTGCTCGACAAGCCCGATACCGGCTATTGGATGGACACGGCCTATCGCATCCCGAGCGCGCCGCACGCCAATGTCGCGCCGGGGTCGAAGGATTTCCCGACCACGCCGATCAACCACATGGTCCCCCGCGCCTTCTTCACCAACATCGTCGATGGCGCGACCTTGCCGGCCGGCGCGGCGATCGCGCTGCGCGGCATCGCGATGGGCGGCGATCATGGCGTCAAGGCGGTCGAGCTGTCGTCGGACGGCGGGCGCAGCTGGCATGCCGCCACGCTCGGCAATGACGAGGGCCGCTACAGTTTCCGGCTGTGGCGCAAGACCATCGCCGCGCCGGCGCGTGGCCATTATTCGCTGGCGGTCCGCTGTACCAACAGCGCTGGCGACACGCAGGTCTTCGACCCGATCTGGAATCCGGGTGGCTTCATGCGCAACGCGATCGAACGCGTCGCGGTCAGGGTGGCATGATGCAACGTTTCGCGCTCCTCTTCGTTGGCGTCGTCGCCGTCCTGCTCGGCGGCTATTGGCTGATGCACCGCCCCCCGGGCGTAACCGAAACCGCCACCAGCGTCGCGGCGGATGGCGTAACGCTGAGCTCGCAGACATTGACGCTGCCCGAGGAGAAGGTCGCCTTCGCACCCGGCGCCGGCGGCGAGTTGCTGACGCTCAACTGCACCGCCTGTCATTCACCCGAAATGATCCTCAACCAGCCGCGGCTCGCGGCGGACAAGTGGCAGGCGACGATCGCCAAGATGCGCAAGACCTTTCACGCGTCGATCGACCCGGCCGACGACAGCCGGCTGGTCGCTGCACTGACCGCGCTGCCGGCGCAGCACGCCACTGGGGGCAAGTGAGCGACGGCATAAGCTGGCTCAAGGGCTATGCCCCCGGCGAAGCCCCGATCCATGTCGTCAACCGCATCGACGCCGGCGTGCCGGCCTGCGTCGCCTGGACCCGCCTGATCCACGCCGCGGGCTGGCCGGCGATCTACGCCAACGCCCATGACGTGAAGATCGAGGGCGGCGGCGGCGAGCTGTTCGACGGCGCACGCTTCACATGGAAGACTTTCGGCGTGGCATTGAAGTCGCGGGTGCTCGAGTTCGAGCCTGAATCGCGCATCGCCTGGCTCGCCACCGGCATCGGCGTGAAGGCCTATCACGCCTGGCTGATCACCCCGACGCCGACCGGCTGCACGATCCTCACCGAGGAAACGCAATACGGCCTCGTCGCTCGCGCCGGCCGGCTGCTCTTTCCGACGCGGATGGAGCAGTGGCACCAGAAATGGCTCGAGGCGCTGGCGGCACCATGAGCAGACTATTTCGTAAAGCCGGCCTTTACCGCTTCCTGGGCCAGTTCGTTTGATGACTGATCGACGAGTTCGATCCATTTCTTCAACGATGCGCGCGGCATCTCTTCAACGACCGCGCTGCTTGAGTAGGCCAGTTTTCCCTCTTCGTTTTTCCAGATTTTGATCAGATCGTAATAGAGATTCATCTTCGCGATCCATTCCGGCGTCGCGTCTTTCACATCGGTAAACGACCCGACCAGCGCGGCATAGGTGCAGTCCTTGTTCGCCACGCAGCCGGCCAGAACGACGACAAGACCGCTATTCGCAAAATGGACCAGCATCGTGACGGTAGTGCCCTGTTTGTCGATCGTGTCCGGGGCATAACCCATTTCGGCGAGTTGTCGGACGAAGACATCCGGATCCTTGATGGTAATCGCCGGCGGCGTGGGCACCGCAACAGCAGCAGATGCGGCCGCAAGCATCATGAAACCAACCATAATTCTCCCCCGGACTATCGACCGGACCCTAGCGCGTCGGCACCGGCTCCGCACCCGAATAATCGTAGAAGCCGCGGCCGGTCTTGCGGCCGTACCAGCCGGCCTCGACATATTTGACCAGTAGCGGCGCCGGGCGGAACTTGGGGTCGCCGGTGCCCTCGAACAGTACGCGGGTGATTTCGAGGCAGGTGTCGAGGCCGATGAAATCGGCCAGCGTCAGCGGCCCCATCGGGTGGTTGAGGCCGAGCTGGCAGGCGAGGTCGATGTCGCGGATCGTCGCGACGCCCTCGCCGAGCGCGAAGCACGCCTCGTTGAGCATCGGCATCAGCACGCGGTTGACGATGAAGCCCGGCGCGTCATTGGCGTGCACCACCTGCTTGCCGAGCGTGACGGCATATTCCTCGACGATCTTCACCGTCGCGTCGCTGGTGGCGAGGCCGCGGATCAGTTCGATCAGGCCCATCACCGGCACCGGATTGAAGAAATGCACACCGGTGAAGCGGCAGGCATCGGGCGCGGCCTGGGCGAGCCGCGTGATCGGAATCGACGAGGTGTTGGACGCGAGCACCGCGTCGGGGCCGAGCACCTTGCCGACATTCGCAAAGATCGCGCGCTTGATCTCCTCGCGCTCGGTCGCCGCCTCGATGACGAGGAAACACGGCGCCATCGCCTCGACCCCGGCGACCGGCTCGATCAGCGCGAGCGTGGCATCGCGCGCAGCCGCGGTGATCTTCTCCTTGGTGACGAGCCGGTCGAGCGCCCTGGCGATCCCCGCCTTGCCGGCCTCGGCGCGTGCGAGATCGACGTCCGACAGCAGCACCTTGAAGCCGGCCTGCGCCGAAACCTGCGCGATCCCCGCGCCCATCTGTCCCGCGCCGATGACGCCTACCGTCTGCATTTCAACTGCTCCGCATGATCCCTGTCGCGCGGCTCCTAACGCGTCAGTCCATGGCCCGCCAGAAGAGGTTGGGAAGTTCGCGCGAACTCACCCGTGACCATGGGCCTTTCCCGGCCATGGCCCGGAACTCAAGGCGCGGGGCGCGGCGGCTGCGCTTCGGCGAGGATCAGCGCGAACTGCTCGTCCGCGTCGGTCCATTCGGCAATCGGCGTCCAGCCACCGGCGCGGAGCAGCAGGCGGGCATCGCGCGGCCCGTATTTGTGGCTGTTCTCGGTGTGGATCGTCTCGCCCGCCGCGATCGCGAACGGACGGCCTTCGACCGCGAACGATACATCCTCGCGCGCTTCGAGGTGCATCTCGATCCGGCTGCGCGCGTCGTTCCAGCGTGCGACATGCCGGAACCGGTCGAGCGGAATCGTCCCGTCGAGCTCGCGGTTGATGCGTTCGAGCAGGTTCATGTTGAACGCCGCGGTGACGCCCCGCGCATCGTCATAGGCGCGCACCAGCACCCGCTCGTCCTTCACCCGATCCATCCCGATCAGCAGCATCGCCCCCTCCCCGAGCGACTCGCGCATCGCGCGCAGCAGGTCGGTCGAGGCGAGCGGCGCCATGTTGCCGATCGTCGAGCCGGGAAAGAAACCGAGCTTGGGCAGACCGGCGACCTGCCGCGGCAACGCCAGGCGATGCATGAAATCGCCCTCCAGCGGCAGCACCGGCAGGCCGGGATACGCCGCCGCGATACCGGCCGACGAGGCGCGCAGGAAGTCGCCCGAAATGTCGATCGGCACATAGGCCGAAGGGCTGACCGCTCCGAGCAGGATCGGCGTCTTGGTCGACGAGCCCGAGCCGAACTCGACGACCGCGCGGCCCGGTCCGGCGAGCGCGGCGATGTCGGCGGCGTGATCGCGCAAGATGCCCATCTCGGTGCGGGTCGGATAATATTCGGGCAGATCGGTGATCGCCTCGAACAGCTCCGAGCCGCGCCGGTCGTAGAACCAGCGCGCCGGTATCGCACGCGGCCGCGTGGCGAGACCGTTCAGCACATCGGCGCGGAACGCGGGGTCCGCCAGGGTGACGTCGCCGTCCTCGATTTCCCGCTTGAGCATCTAGAGATCCCTTGCCAGGCGCACGCCGGTGAACTGCCAGCGCTGATGGGGGTAGAAGAAATTGCGGTAGCTGGCGCGGGCATGGCCGCGCGGCGTGGCGCATGAGCCGCCGCGCAGCACGCACTGCCCACTCATGAACTTGCCATTATATTCGCCGACCGCGCCGTCCGCCGCGCGGAAGCCGGGATAGGGGCGATAGGCACTGCCGGTCCATTCCCACACATCGCCGAAAAAGCCGTGCCCCTCGGTCGCCGGGCGCGGCTCGACCGGGCCGGCGGCGTCGAGCTGGTTGCCGCCGGCGGGATCGAAGGGCGCGGCGGCGGCCTCCCATTCGGCCTCGGTCGGCAGGCGTGCGCCGGCCCAGCCAGCATAGGCATCAGCCTCGTAGAAGCTGACATGCGTCACCGGCGCGGCGGGATCGATCGCGCGGCGCCCGTCGAGCCCGAAGCGTGTCCAGCCGCCATCACGATGCTCCCAATAAAGCGGCGCGGCGATGGCGTTCGCCTTGACCCACGCCCAGCCGTCCGACAGCCAGTGGCGCGGATCGGCATAACCACCATCGGCGATGAACGCCGCCCATTCGCCATTGGTGACGGTGCGGTCCGCCAGCGCGTGCGGCGCGAGCAGCGTCTGGTGGCGCGGCCCCTCGCAATCGAAGGCGAAACCGCCGCCGCCATGCCCGATCTCGACCACGCCGCCGGGGTGCTCGCGCCAGCCGAGCGGACCGGGCATCGCCACCGGCACCTTGGCGCCGCCGGCCCACACCGCCGGCTCGACCGGATTCTGCGCCATCAGATGGAGCAGGTCGGTGAGCAGCAATTCCTGGTGCTGCTCCTCGTGATGGCAGCCCAGCACGACGAGCTCGCGAATCGCTCCGGGCAGGCGATCGAGCGCGGCCAGCAAGGCGGTATCGACATGGCGCCGATAGGCCAGCACTTCGGCAAGCGACGGACGCGTGACCATGCCACGCCGGTCGCGCGCGTGGCGGCTGCCCTCTGCCTCGTAATAGCTGTTGAACAGGAACGGGAAGCGATCGTCGAACAGCGCATAGCCGGGCACGCCGTCGCGCAGCACGAAGGTCTCGAAGAACCAGCTGGTATGCGCGAGATGCCATTTCGCCGGCGACGCGTCGGGCATCGACTGGACGGTCGCATCGGCATCGCTGAGCGGCGCGACCAGCGCCTCGCTCAACCCCCGCACTCGCGCAAAGCGCGTCGCGAGATCGGCGTCAGCCAGCCGTATGGAGGACGATGTTCGCATTATGTTCGCCTTTTCACAGAACCGATCGCCTTTTGCAACCGGGTGGTGATCAGCGTGTCGCGCCGGGCCGCCAGAGAACGTCGCCGGCGGCATTCTGGTTCAATATTCGCGCGGCGACGAAAAGATAATCCGACAGGCGGTTGAGATACGACACGCAATCGGCGCTGATCGGCACCTCTTGCGCCGCCTTGGCCGCGCTGCGTTCGGCGCGGCGTACCGTCGCGCGCGCGACGTGCGTCGCCGCCGCGGCCCGGCTTCCGCCGGGCAGGATGAAGCTGGTCAGCGGGCCAAGCTGCTCGTTGAACGAATCGATCTCGCTTTCGAGTCGTTCGACCTGGCCGGGGAGGATACGCAGCGCCTCACCCGGCGTCGTGGCCGGCGTCGCGAGATCGGCGCCGAGATCGAACAGGTCGTTCTGGATTCGCTCGAGCAGGGTAATCAGCCAGAAGGCCGGGCTGGTCGTGCCGAGCGCGGCGTCGCGAATGTCGGCGATCGCCACGCCGATCGCGCTGTTGGCCTCGTCGACATCGCCGATCGCGGCGATCAGCGCGGTGCTCTTGAGGACGCGCGAACCATCGACCAGCCCCGTCGTCCCATCGTCGCCGGTGCGGGTGTAGATCTTGTTGAGCTTGACCAGGACGCCCTCAGTGCTTGCCGGCAAGGTAGAACAGGATGACGACCAGCACGATCGTGATCGCCTGGAACAGGATGCGGCCCTGCATCATCTTGTTCGACTTGAGCGCCGCGGCGCTCGGCCCCTTGGCACCCGGCTCGCGGTGCGCCTCGGCGGTCGAATTCGCGAGGAACGACACGATACCGCGCACGAGGAAGGCGGCCGTGGTGATCATCGCCGCGACGATGAGGATGATGACGAGAGTGCTCATGACGCCAATTTAGGCGTCCACCACCGAAAAGCCAATGGGTGGGCGCCCGGCGCGGAGCATGGCGGCAAGGGCTGTGCCGTCCTGGCCGGCGGCGCGCAGGTCGGCGAGCGTCGGGGCGCGGTCGCGCTTGGCGAGCCGGCGCCCGTCGGGTCCACCGATCAGCGCATGATGACGATAGACCGGTGTCGGCAAGGCGAGCAGCGCCTGGAGCAGGCGGTGGACATGCGTCGCGGCAAACAGGTCGCGGCCGCGCACGACATGGGTGATGCCCTGCGCGGCATCGTCGACCGTGACCGCGAGGTGATAGCTCGCCGGCGCATCCTTGCGCGCGAGGATCACGTCGCCGTGGATCGCGGGCGTCGCGGCGATCGTCCCGACCAGCTCGTCATGCCAGGTCAGCGGGCCGGCAAGGGCAATCGCCGCCGCCATGTCGAGCCGCCAGGCATGTTGCTCCCCGGCCAGCCGGCGCGAGCGCTCCGCCTCGGTCAGGTGACGGCAGGTGCCGGGATAGACCGGCCCGGCATCGCCGTGCGGCGCCGACAGGCTCGCGGCGATTTCGGCGCGGGTACAGAAGCACGGATAGAGCAGCGCCTGCGCCTCGAGCCGTGCCAAAGCGGCGGCATAAGCGTCGAGCCGCGTCGACTGCCGCAGCACCGGCCCATCCCAGCGCAGCCCGAGCCAGCGCAGGTCCCGTTCGATCGCCGCGACGAAGACCTCGCGGCTGCGCGTCCCGTCGATATCCTCGATCCGCAGCAGAAAGCGCCCGCCCGCGTCGCGCGCGCGATCATGCGCCTGGATCGCCGACCAGGCGTGGCCCAAATGCAACAAGCCGGTCGGGCTCGGCGCGAATCGACTGATAATTTCGCTCAAACCGACTCTTGACCGCGAGTCGCGCGCTGTGCTGTCATCATGGCGTCATCCTGATCGGGTTGTAGCCGTTCAGAACGCCAAGGGGGAGCCTCGTGTATCATCCCGATCTGATCCGCCATCCCGACGGTTGTCCGGCGCTGGTGCTCAACGCCGACTATACCCCGCTCAGTTATTATCCGCTGTCGGTCTGGCCGTGGCAGACCGCCGTCAAGGCGGTCTTTTTGGATCGGGTCGACATCGTCGCGCATTATGAGCGCGAGGTGCGCAGCCCCAACCACAGCCTCAAGCTGCCCTCGGTCATCGCGCTCAAATCCTATGTCCGGCCGAGCGCCTTCCCGGCCTTCACGCGCTTCAACCTGTTCCTGCGCGACAAGTTCTCGTGCCAATATTGCGGTTGCGGTCGCGACCTGACCTTCGACCATGTCGTGCCGCGCGCGCAGGGCGGGCGGACGACGTGGGAAAATGTCGTCACCGCCTGTGCGCCGTGCAACCTCAAGAAGGGCGGCCGCACGCCGAAACAGGCCGGCATGCCGCTGCACATCGCCGCGATCCGCCCGACCAACTGGCAATTGCAGGAACATGGCCGGCGCTTCCCGCCCAACTATCTCCACGATAGCTGGCATGACTGGCTCTATTGGGACGTCGAGCTGGAAGCCTGAGGCGCGAGGCGGTTGCCTGCGGTCCGGCGAAGAGCACCCCTTGCCATGGCGTAGCGCCCGCCAAGCGTGTCGCGCACGATGAGCGCCCGTTAGAGCGTCCGGCTGACCAGATGAAGTCGGGGTCTGGCCGGCGCATCGCACCTGCTCCACCTGTTCCGCCTGCAACATTTTTTCTCCACCGGCGCGTGATGGAGGTCGAGCACGCCGGTTTCGTTGTGCTATAAGGGCTTGGCGGAAGGAATGTTGGCTTGCGATGTCCAACTTAACAGGTACGGAGCAGGTGAGTGAGCACCTGCAAGCAGGTCCTGCTCCGGTACGTAGCAGGGCGCGGCTACGTGGCGGGTGCGGGCCGCGTGAGCGTTACCTTTTGTTCAACGATGAGAAAAAGCGGCGCGGTGCGCGAGGGCACAGCATCGCATGATCCGGGGAGGTTTGAATCATCGCGGTGTCAGATGCGTGCGGGCGCGCCGTTTGCCACGGGTGAGGTAAGAAAAGGGGTTATTTCACGTGGCGCCGCAATGCGTAATCCGCACAGCAATGCAAGGTATATACACGACTTTCTTGGATTCCTATGTCTCTAAAAAATATCCATAGAAAGATCCCTGTCGAGAATAGACTGCGAGCGTCTATTACGTTGGGCATGCTGTGCTTTTGCGAACTGGTTGCAATGACGACTGGACATTGGCTTATAGTTGCGCAAACTTTAGCCTTGTTTGGTAGTATTATTGGATATTTGATTTTCTCTGATGTTAGCTATGGCTTGAAATACAGCGAAAACGCGCTGCATTATCGGCGATATGGTGCAGAAAATCTGTTATTCACAGGATGGAGAAAAATTGAATTTGAAAACATAACTTCCGTTTTTGCAAATCACAAGGAAGATGGGTATTTCATTTCAAATAATGAAATCGAAAACATAGGAGTAAATTTTGATAATGGCGATAGATTTGATATAAAAACTCCTTTTTTTGAAGAAGATGATCTAGAATTGCTTATAAATTACCTTAATATAAAGCGACCTGGTGTGATATCTTATGACGTAATTCAAGCGTTCGCTAGATGAAGAGAATTTCCGATTTACAGTATTTGGTGAATTACATAGGGTATTTGTAGCGCGAGTCGCCCGAAGGATTATATTTGCGAGGCTTAAGCGCAATATGAGGCGTTCGCCGGGTGGTTGTCCGCGATAGGATGTTGAAACTGGCTTCACGACGTGGTGCCGGGCCTAAGCATCGGTTCCGATGACAGCGTATCTAATCGACCGGCGCTAGGCGTGGGAAGTGTAAGTACCACACCGAAATTGCGTGCTCGCGGCCGCCCTCATCCGGCGCTTCACGCCACCTACTTCCAAAGGGAGAAGGATTTTACCGCCGCTGCTGAATTTGTGTAAATGCCGTAGCCCCTCCAAGGGATGAGGTGGGGTATGGGAGTGCCTCATACGCCGCGCTTGGGGAGGCCTCCCACCCCCAACCCAGCGACAGGTGAACGGCGCCCCGCGCCGTTCAGGTCGTGCCGGGGGCATGACCGACCTGCCGCTCCTGAAGGGGAGGGGCCAGAAATGTCCGTTGACCGTAGCCATGCCGCAGTGCAGCATCACCCCATGGCTACCCTCCCCTCGATCGCCAACAATGCCGATGTGCGCTTTCTCGGGCGCCTGCTCGGCGACGTCATTCGCACCTATGGCGGCGAGGCGCTGTTCAAGCGCACGGAATATATCCGCGCCGCCTCGGTCGACCGGCATCGCGGCATTGCCGATGAGGGTGCGGTCGATCTCGGGATCGACCGGCTGAGCCTCGACGAGACGCTCGATTTCGTGCGCGGTTTCATGCTGTTCTCGATGCTCGCCAACCTTGCCGAGGACCGGCAGGGGATCGCCGCCGAGGAGGGCGCGACGGTCGAGGCGGTGCTGGCCAGGCTGGGCGGCGAGGGCATCGACCATGACGCGGTGATCGCGCTGCTCGACCGCGCGCTGATCGTGCCGGTGCTGACCGCGCACCCGACCGAGGTGCGGCGCAAGTCGATGATCGACCACCGCAACCGCATCGCCGAGCTGATGGCGATGAAGGACGCCGGGCGCGCCGAGACGCCCGACGGCGACCTGGTCGAGGAAGCGATCCTGCGGCAGATCGCGCTGTTGTGGCAGACGCGGGTGCTGCGGCGCGAGCGGCTCTACGTGACCGACGAGGTCGAGACCGCGCTGAGCTATCTGCGCGACGTGTTTCTGCCCACGCTGCCGGCGCTCTACCAGCGCTGGGACCGAGCGCTGGGCACGCGCGTGCCGGCCTTTCTGCGGCCCGGCAGCTGGATCGGCGGCGACCGCGACGGCAACCCCTTCGTCACCGCCGAATCGCTCACCACCGCGCTGGCGCGGGCGAGCGAGGCGGTACTCGTCTCCTATCTCGACGGCATCCACGCACTCGGCGCCGAGCTGTCGATCTCGACCGAGCATGTGACGGTCGATGCCGAGGTCGCGCATCTCGCCGAGGTGAGCGGCGATACGGCGGCAAGCCGCGCCGACGAACCCTATCGCCGCGCATTGTCGGGCATCTATGCCCGGCTCGCCGCGACGCATCTCGCGCTGACCGGCAAGCCGGCGCCGCGCCCGGGCAAGCTCGACGGCGCGCCCTATCCTGACCCGCAAGCGTTCCGCGCCGACCTGAAGGATGTCGCCAAGGGGCTGCGCGACGGGGCGCTCGGCACCGGTGGGGCGCTCGGACGGCTGATCCGCTCGGTCGAGGTCTTCGGATTCCACCTCGCCACGCTCGACCTCAGGCAGAACAGCGCGGTGCACGAGCGCGTCGTCGCCGAACTGCTCAAGGTCGCGGGTGTCGAGCCGGATTACGCGATGCTGTCCGAATCGCAGCGGGTGACGTTGCTGCGCCACGAACTGTCGAGCGCGCGGCCGCTGGCCAGCCCGTTCGCGACCTATTCCGACGAGACCGCATCCGAACTCGCCATCGCGCGCGCCGCCGCCGTGGCGCACGGCGCCTACGGTCCCGGCTCCATCACCAACTATATCGTCTCGATGGCGCAGTCGGTGTCGGACCTGCTCGAGGTGCATGTGCTGCTCAAGGAGGCTGGGCTGTACCGGCCGGGCGAGCCACCGCATGCTGCGATCATGGCGGTGCCGCTGTTCGAGACGATCGGCGATCTCGAGGCGGCGCCGGGCATCATGGCCGAATGGTTCGCGCTGCCCGAAGTGCGCGCGCTGGGCGCGCAGCGTGCCTATCAGGAAGTGATGATCGGTTATTCCGACAGCAACAAGGACGGCGGCTATCTGACCTCGACCTGGGGGCTGTCGCGCGCCTCGACCGCATTGAAGCCGGTATTCGAGGCGGCCGGGGTGGCGATGCAGCTGTTCCACGGGCGCGGCGGCGCGGTCGGGCGCGGCGGCGGATCGGCCTTTGCCGCGATCCGCGCGCAGCCGCCGGGGACGGTGCAGGGGCGCATCCGCATCACCGAGCAGGGCGAGGTGATCGCCGGCAAATATGGCACGCGCGAGAGCGCTGCGATCAATCTCGAGGCGATGGCGTCGGCGACGTTGCTTGCCAGCCTGGAGCCCGATGCCTTGTCGGCGAGCGACACGCGGCGTTTCGGCGCGGCGATGGATGCGCTGTCGGCGACCGCGTTCGAACATTACCGCGCGCTGGTCTATGGCACGGAAGGGTTCCGCACCTTCTTCCGCCAGATGACGCCGATCGCCGAGATTGCCGGGCTCAAGATCGGCTCGCGCCCGGCGAGCCGCACCAAATCCGCCCGGATCGAGGACCTGCGCGCGATTCCCTGGGTGTTCAGCTGGGCGCAGGCGCGGGTGATGCTGCCGGGCTGGTATGGCGTCGGTCAGGCGATCGCCGCGTTCGAGGACAAGGCGTTGCTCGCCGACATGGCGCGGGGCTGGCCGTTCTTCGCCGCGTCGCTCGACAATATGGAGCAGGTGATCGCCAAGTCAGACATGGGCATCGCCGCGCGCTATGCCGAACTGGTCGAGGACGACGCGTTGCGCGACGCGATCTTCCCGCGCATCCGTGATGGCTGGCACGAGGCGCTGGACGGACTGCTGGCGGTGACGGGACAGGCGCACCTGCTGGAGCACCACCCCGCGCTCGACGCGTCGATCCGGCTGCGTCTGCCCTATATCGAGCCGCTCAACCTGCTGCAGATCGAACTGATGAAGCGCCACCGCGCCGGCGAAGGCGACCCGCGCATCGCCGAGGGCATATTGCTGTCGATCAACGCGATCGCCACGGCGCTGCGGAACAGCGGGTAATCAATATCTCCCCGGCAGGGGGAGGGGGACCATGCGAAGCATGGTGGTGGGGGAGTGCCCAAAGCGCTGCGTTCGCGGCACGCCCCCTCCACCACGCCGCTTCGCGTCGCGGTCCCCCTCCCCGTTCCGGGGAGGTATTTTCAGGACCTGAACGGCGCGGCGATCTCGTCGCGGACGCGGTGCAGGCGGCCGGTGGCGCGGTCGAGCATCGCCCAGGTCGTCACCGCCTCGACCTTGACCTTGCCGTCGGCGCCGGTGAAGCGGACGTGGCGATCGAAGCGCGCGCCCTTGGGCGGATCGGGCACCCAGGTTTCGCCGGTCACCGTCTCGCCGGCGGCGACATTGCCGCGATAGTCGATCTCATGCCGCGTCACGACCCAGACATAGGCCGCCTGATGCTCCGCCGACGCGACCGCCGCCCAGTGCGCGACGGCGATGTCCTGGATCCACCGTACCCACACCGCGTTGTTGACATGGCCGAGCTCGTCGATGTCGGCCTCGCTTGCGGTGATGGCGACGGTGAAGCGCGTCATCCCGCGATACCGAGCTGCCACAGCACGAAGGCGTGCTCCTCGGCCGCCTCGCGCAAGCTTTCGAAGCGGCCCGACTTGCCGCCATGGCCGGCGCCCATATTGGTCTTCAAGAGCAGCAGGTTATCGTCGGTCTTGGTCGCGCGCAGCTTCGCCGCCCATTTGGCCGGTTCCCAATAGGTCACGCGCGGATCGTTGAGGCCGCCCGAGATGAACAGCGGCGGATAGGCCTGGGGCTTCACATTGTCGTACGGCGAATAGGAGCGGATCAATTCGAACGCGGCCTTGTCCTCGATCGGGTTGCCCCATTCGGGCCATTCACCCGGGGTCAGCGGCAGATCGGCATCGAGCATGGTGTTGAGCACGTCGACGAACGGCACGTCGGCGATCACCGCACCCCATAGTTCGGGATCGCTGTTGACCACCGCGCCCATCAGCTCGCCGCCGGCCGAGCGGCCGGCGATCGCAATCCGGCCCGGCGAGGTCCAGTTATCGGCGATCAGGCCCTTCGCCACATCGACGAAATCGTTGAAGCTGTTGGTGCGCTTTTCGAGCTTGCCGTCGAGATACCATTGCTGGCCGAGATCGTCGCCGCCGCGAATATGCGCGATGGCATAGGCGAAGCCGCGATCGAGCAGGCTCAACCGTCCGGTCGAGAAGCCCGGCGGGATGGCATAGCCATAGGCGCCATAGGCGTAGAGAAAGAGCGGCGCCGAGCCGTCGCGCGGAAAATCCCTGGGGTAGACGATCGACACCGGCACCTCGGTGCCGTCGCGCGCGGTGATCTTGAGGCGTTCGGTGCGGTATTTGCCGGCGTCGTAACCCGAGGGGATTTCCTGGACCTTCAGGACCTTCAGCTCGCCGGTCGCGACGGTGTAGTCATATTCGGTGCCCGGCGTGACCATCGATTCATAACCGACGCGCAGCACCTGCATGTCATATTCGGGGTTGTTGCCGAGCCCGGCATCATAGCTCGCCTCGGGAAAGACGATGCGTTGCGGCGCGAGATGCTGGTCGTAGCGGTGGATCTCGATCTGATCGAGGCCGTCCTCGCGGCCATCGACGATGAAGAAGTCTTTGAAACACTCGACGCCGGTCATGTAGAAGTGGCGCGACGGGGCGATGAGCTCGGTCCATTCGCCCGGCGCCGCGATCGGCGCGGTGCACAGCCGGAAGTTCGGATCGGTATCGTTGGTGTGGATGAACAATGTCCCGTCATGATCATCGACATCATATTCGCGGCCGACCTGGCGCGGCGCGACGAGCAGCGGCGCGGCGAGCGGATCGCTTGCGGGCAACAGCCACACCTCGCTGGTGACGTGATCGCCGGTGGCGATGACGATCCATTGCCGCGAGCTGGTTTCGGAGACGCCGACACGGAAGCCCTCATCGGCTTCCTTGAACAGCTCGACATCGTCGGCGACGGGCGTGCCAAGGCGGTGGAAGCGGACATTGTCGGTGCGCCATTGCTCATTGGCGAGGCCGTAGAGAAAGCCCGAATCGTCGGCCGCCCAGACGATTTCCGACAGCATGCCGGGAATGATCTCGGGCAGGTGCTCGCCGGTTTCGAGATTCTTGACGCGGACCTCGAAACGTTCCGAGCCATTGTCGTCGATGGCATAGGCCATCAGCCGCCCGTCATTGCTGACCGACAGCGCGCCGAGACGGAAATATTCCTTGCCCTCGGCCAGTGCGGGTTCGTCGAGGATCAGCTGGTCGTCGCCGCCGGCAACCGGCTTGCGCCACCATTTGCGGTACTGGCCACCGGTCTCGAACGCGGTCCAGTAGAGCCAGTCGCCATCCTTTTGCGGCACCGACGAATCGTCTTCCTTGATGCGCCCCTTCATCTCTGCGTAGAGCGCGTCGACCAGCGGCGTGTGCGGCGCCATCACGGTCTCGAAATAGGCGTTCTCCGCCGCGAGATAGGCGAGCACGTCCTTGTCGGTGACCTCGGGATAGCCGGCATCCTTCAGCCACGCCCAGGGATCGTCGATGGTAATGCCGTGGGTGGTGAAACGGTGCGGACGCGTGGCGGCGACGGGCGGCTGTGGGATATCGTTCATCCCGGGACCCTAGGCGGGAGGATCGACCCAAGTCGAGACGTGCCCGGCGAATTTCAGTCGCTGGCGAGCCGCTCCTGCCAGTCGCGGTAATAGACGCGCAGCTTGTCGGCGTCGGAGCCGATGGTGTCGAGGCCAGCGAGAAACGCCTCGTGCGCGCGGCGCAGGACGTCGGGGTGGCGCGACCGGGCGAGCACGGCGTTGTAGGTCAGCGCGAGGTTGTAATCGGTCGTCGCGAGATCCCAGTTGGTGCAGATCAGCGAGCGGCTTGCCGACAGGCTGCCGGTGCAGGAGAAGGTCTGGACCCGCGACGCGGCACGCGGATCGGGCAGCGCCGGGTCGAACGCCGCCGTGACGGGCGCCTCGCTGGGCGAACCGCCGCTGCCGCCGGTGAAGAGACCGCCGGTCCAATGACGCACATTGCCGCTGAGTTCGAGCGCCGCCGCGCGCGGGCTGCCCGGCGTCGCCTCGGCGTGGTCCTGGCCCGCCACGCGCGGCTTCGATCCCGGCGCCAACAGCCAGGCGCCACCGACGACGACGACGACACCGATGAGGCCAAGGCCGCCGATGCCGACGAGGATGCCGCGCACGGCACCGCCGCGGCTCGCCTTGAGCGGGCAGCGCTGTGACGAACAGCGCACCAGGGAGGGCTTGCTGATGTCGCGCTTGCAATAGTCGCATATGGACTGGGCCATGTCCCGACTTGTGCCAAAACAGGGTTAAGACTCCATTTCGCGCGGCAAGGTGCTGCGCAGGCTCGCCAAAAGCCGGGCCGGGCGGCGAATCGGCGGAAGCCGGCGCGCTTGATGACGTCGATGCGCGCCATATCGCGCGCATCGCCGACAACGATTCCACCCCCTTGCCGTGGCGCCTTTCCGGTCGCAAATGCTCGGTAACAGCCGGCATGTCGTCAATGCCGCCGCCCGAGGAGCCGACCGATGTCCACCCACGCCGCCCGCCTCGCCGCCCTGCGCGACCAGCTCAAGCGTGACCGGCTCGATGGTTTCGTCGTGCCGCTGACCGACGAGCATATGTCGGAATATGTCGGCGCCTATGCCCAGCGCCTCGCCTGGCTGACCGGCTTCCAGGGTTCGGCCGGGTCGGCGGTGGTGCTGCCCGAAGAGGCGGCGATCTTCACCGATGGCCGCTATACGCTGCAGGTACGCGAACAGGTCGATGGCGACCACTGGGCCTATGTCGACGTGCCGGCAACGAGCGTGGCGTCATGGCTCGGCGACCATGCGCCACAGGGCGGGCGGATCGGCTACGACCCGTGGCTGCACACGCGCGCCTGGGTCGAGGAGGCGAGCAAGGCGCTGGCCGAACGCGGCGCCGTGCTGGTCGCGGTCGACACCAACCCGGTCGATGCGGTGTGGCCCGACCGGCCCGCCCCGTCCGACGCGCGGCTGGCGGTGCAGGACAACGAGCGCGCCGGGCAGAGCTCGGCCGAGAAGCGCGCGGCGATCGCCGAGTGGCTGGCGACCCGCAAGGCCGATGCGGTGGTGCTGTCGGCGCTCGACTCGATTGCCTGGACGCTCAACATACGCGGTGGCGACGTCGCCCATACCCCGGTCGCCCTGGCCTATGTCGTGGTCGACGCGGACGGCACCGCCGAGCTGTTCGTCGCGCCGGAAAAGATGAACGAGGCGGTGGCACAGCATCTCGGCAATGCCGTGAAGGTGCGCGACCGCGCCGACTTCGCCGGGGCGCTCGGCGACTATGCCGGCAAGCGCGTCGCGGTCGACCCCGAGCGCGCGGTGGCGGCGATCTTCGGCGCGCTCGAGCAGGGCGGCGCGACGGTCCTCAGCCTTCGCGACCCGACCGTGCTGGCCAAGGCGATGAAGAACCCGGCCGAGATTGCCGGCCACAAGGCGGCAAGCGCGCGCGACGGCGCCGCGCTGACGCGCTTTCTCAAATGGGTCGAGACCGAGGCGCCGAAGGGCGGGCTGACCGAATTGTCGTGCGTCGCGAAGCTGCAGGAGTTCCGCGAGGCGACCGGCGTGCTCAAGGATAGCTCGTTCGACACGATCTCGGCGACCGGCGCGCATGGTGCCAGCCCGCATTATCATTCGACCCCCGAATCCAACGCGCCGCTGCTGCCGGGCCAGCTCTATCTGGTCGATTCGGGCGGGCAATATGCCGACGGCACGACCGACGTGACGCGCGTGCTGCCGATCGGCGAGCCGAGCGAGGAGATGCGCGACCGCTTCACGCGCGTGCTCAAGGGCCATATCGGGCTGGCGACGGCGATCTTCCCCGAAGGCACCAATGGCGGGCAGCTCGATTCGTTCGCGCGGCGGCCCTTATGGGAAGCGGGGCTCGATTTCGCGCATGGCACCGGCCACGGCGTCGGCGCCTATCTGGCGGTGCATGAGGGGCCGCAGCGCATCGCCAAGCCCAATTACCCGGGCGGTGGCCCGTCCGAGCCGTTGCGCGCGGGGATGATCATCTCCAACGAGCCGGGTTATTACAAGGCCGGCGAATATGGCATCCGGATCGAGAATCTGATCCTCGTCGTCGAACGCGAGATCGCTGGCGGCGACGGGCCGATGCTGGCGTTCGAGACGCTGACCTTCGCGCCGATCGAGCGATCGCTGATCGTGCCGGGGTTGCTGACCCAGACCGAGCGTCGCTGGCTCGATGCCTATCACGCGCAGGTGCTCGATGTGCTCGGGCCGCAGCTCGACGCGAGCGAGCGGACGTGGCTGCTGGAGAAATGCGCGCCGATCGGCGGCTAGAGCGGGCGGCGTTTCGACGGAAACGCGGCCCGCTTCAGATTCCCTGTGGTCGCGTGCCTGATCGCGAATAGCCAGATTCCACCTATTCGCAGCACGCGCTAGTTTTTTCGCCGGCCGGCGGCGGCGCTTCATCGTGCGCCGCCCGCGCCTGCGCCTTGCGACGCCGGAGATTTTCGCGCAGCGCCGCGGCGAGCCGGGCGGCCTTTTCGTCCTTGCTGTCCACGGTTCCGTTCTATTCCCCGGCGCCGTGCCTTGACAATCCCGACGCCCTCGTCTCTTAGGCGCGCTCTTCCTGCGGGCGCCCGACGCGCCGGTGCGGAGCATGCTGCCGTAGCTCAGTGGTAGAGCGCATCCTTGGTAAGGCTGAGGTCGTGAGTTCAATCCTCACCGGCAGCACCATTTTCCCGATATAAATCAATGATTTAACTAACCCCTCGGGGACCGCGCCTGTCCGGATTTTGGCCCAGTAAGCACCCAGTAAGCAGATGGGTGCGCAGGTCCGGCCGCTCTGGCGTAGGAAAAGGCCCGGGATAAGAGCCGGGAAGGAGTGAGGTTCGCCCGCGCTTTCGTTGTCGCGCGGCGGCCGGCGCGCTAGTCTCGCGAGGGGGAGACCTTCCGAAATGACGTGGTGGCGCAGGTTGCTCGGCTTGAGCCGAATCGAAAACCGGCTTGCGACGCCGACGCCTGCGGCGACGGTAGCTGGGCCGAAGCGCATGACCATCGAGAACCATGGCGGACGCATCGTGTCGGTGCGGGAGATTGGTTTCATCGGTCAGTGCGCGACATCACCAAATGGGCGATTCACCTTGCTCTGGCGTGATCGTGCCATCATCAATGACTCGTACCGGGGCGGCCGATACGTGCTGATCGACGACGGGCATGTGGTGCTGGACGAGCAGATGGCGCGTCCGCAGGATGGCAAGATCACCGATGACGGTGTTTTCATCCTGAACGATGCGGGGTCGGGCGACGAGCTGTCGGGAACGTTCCGGGCATTTGCGTCCGACGGCCGCAGGCTCATGGCCCGCTCCTTCGCAGCCAATCTCTACAACAATGGCCTGTCGGGCGATGGCCGCCTCGCGGTCTGCCAGACTTGCAACGCACCGGGCTCGCCCGACAGCAATATTCTTTGTGTCTTCGACCTGGCAGCAGGCCGTGAAGTCGCATGCTGGACGCCGGAATCGGGTTGGGCTGACGGCTATGAATTCCCGGCGAGCGGCGATCGGGTGCGCATGCTCCGCCGCGATCGCGAGCCGATCGACTATTCGCTCGAGGGCACGTTCATCGACCAGCACAAATGGTATGGCGATGAAGTCAGCCGCGGCACCTATTACGTGATCAGGGAGGCGTTGAAGGTCGGCGGGGCGATCACCGGCCTTACGCTCGAGCAGCTGCGTGAAGGCGCCAAAACTGCGGCCGGGAATGCCGATGAGCGCCTCAAGGCCGATACACTTCGCCTGCTCGGCGAGATCGAGGAGCAGGCCGGTGACGCCCGCGCCGCCCTGGCCGCCTATGAAGAGGCGCTCGCGATCAATCCCAGGATCGGCGTGGCCAAGCGCGCTGCGGCCTTGCGCAAGGCGCTGGGCTCCTGATCCACCTCATCCGGCATTGAGCCGTTCGCGCAGCGCGGCCGAGCGGCATGTCCGAAATATGACTGCATATTTCGGTCAAAGGAGGAGTGGAGCAGTTTGTGCGCGCCCTGGCTCTTTCAATCGGCCAGCCGCTCGCCTTCGCCCAGCAACCAGATCATGCGGCCAAGATCGCGCTCCGTATCCGGGTGGCGGTCCAGATACGCCTCGAACACCAGACGCCGCGCCTCCATTGGCGGCCAGCCCTTCGTGATCGCGATCCTGACGTCGCACGACAGGTGGATCGCCTCTTGCCGGTGAGCCCAATAATCCCGGACCGCGGCGATCCAGTCCGCATTTGTCGCCACCGCGTCGCGAATCGCGTCCGGCTCCACCCCGTGCAGGCGATGGGGAGAGACCTCGCCGATCAGCGCGCGAAGGTCCACCGGCCTGAAGCAATGCTCATCGGTGCCCGGGACGAGCTTGATTGCCTCGGTAACCACGTGCCGGCAATCCTGGCAGACGCTGTAGCGATGATGCGCGCCGAGCAGGATCGGCCCGCCATGCTCGCGCGAGCGCCGAACCTGATTCTCGGGGTCGATCTCGTCGTCGAAACGCTGGAGATACTGGATCGCTGCGGTCCACCCACCTTTGTTGGACTTTCGGCATATCTCGAACTTGCTCCGTTCACATATCTCGCAGCGCCAATCCTCACCGGCAGACGCCCATGGCGCGGACGCTGCGTTCCTGGTGCAAATTCCGCGAAAATCGTCCGCCGTTGGCGGGACCACTTTCCGCTGTGGCCGGCCACCGCGATTGCTCTGGTTTCCATGCGTCGAGCGCGAGCGCGCGGACAGAAGATCGACCATCTTGCCGAGACGCGAGCGCGCACCCGCGGCCCGGCTCGCCAGATCATACAGCATCGTCGGCTCGGTGCGATTCATCCCGAATGCGCTCGGACCGGCCTCGACGTCATGCGACCCGGCGTTGACACGCTCCACCATCAGCCTGGTGAACGCGACCCTGTCCTCGAACGCAGGTCGCACCTTCTGCCAGGTCGCTCGGCCGGCGGCGAGGTCTAGGTCGTGGGAGCAGTTTGGCGCTGGCCGGATGAACGTCGCGATCTCCGCAGGCGAAAAGCTGAAATAGCGGTCGACTTCGCTGCCCAGCGCGGCCTTCATGTCGGCGTCCGCATGGTTGCAGTCCTCGCAGATCAGCGTCGGCGCGAACCGCTCGATCAACGACGCGGCGGCTGAGCGTGCCCGGGCGCGCCGTTTGCGAACCTCGTCGGGCAGATCCTGGTCGCCGGCGGCGCGGAACATAGCCTTGGCCAGCTCGGTCAGGTGGTCATGGTGCATGTCGATCCTGCACAGAAGGACGCCCTCGGCAGTGAGCCGGGCGATCTCCCCCTTAAGCCTTTGGCAGCAGGGGCAGTGCCAGCCTTGCCAGCTGTCGGCCCAGGCGTCGTTCAGATCCAGCCTGTCGGTTGCGAACTGTCGCATGAGCTCGCGCGTCTGCGTGCTCCAGCGGCCGTCCAGCACCCGCGTCAGCACATGTTGCTCGACCTCGTCGTCCGACATGACCGAGAAGTCGGGAATCTCGACCGTGATGTGATCGGGTGTAATCGCCGTCGCTCCAAACCGGGGTACAGCGGCAAGTTAACGCCATGCGGTCCCGGCGCGAAGGGAGGAAGATCATGATCCAGGCGGGGAGGGGAAGGCCTTCCCCTGACGCGGAGCCCGCTTCGGTCTCCGCGTACCCCTTCCGCGGGAATACCCGCAACGCCCCAAGAGGAAGAGCTTGGCCGGGTCGGCCGTGACGGGTTGAAGGTTTCGGGAGTGGCCCGAGCCTCACCCGTCGCGGAGAACCGCGATGGCTGCTGCTCTTGCCTATCGTCTTGCTACCGCTCCGGACGCCCGTCCCGACGACATCAACGCGCGAGTGCTCGCGCTGTTCGAGCAAGGTCAGGTGCCTTGGGTGTTACCCTGGCGCCTCGCCGTTACGCCGGGCGAACTGCACTTAAGCGAAGAGGTCGGTGGTAAAGACGCGCGCTATCCCAACCCGGACCTTCCGGCGCGTCTGGTGGTCACAACCAACCCAACCGCACCGCGCGACGTCGATGCCGAATTCCACGAGTTGTTCGCCGCAACCGGTATCGACTTCCGCCGGGGTGCGGTCCGGACATTCTACAGCCTGTCTGAAGACATGATCGCTCTGTCGGATTGGCGGATCAGCGATCCGACCGATTTTCTGCGTGATTGCGTCCACGAATTGCTCCACGCGGTTGGGCACCCCTCCCGCCTCGATCGGGACCTCCCGTGCGGTTTCGGCTCGAACGCTCACGGCATGGAGGATCTGATCGCCGAGATCGGCTCCGCATTCGTCTGTGCGTCGCTCGGCATCGAGCCGTCGCTGCGTCATCCCGACAGTATTGACACCTGGGCCGGACTGCTCTGCTCCGACAGCCGGATCTTCGTACAAGCAGTTCGGTCTGCCGAAACCGCTGCCGGCTATCTATTCGCCCGCCGCGACGCCCAGGCGGCGGCATTCGAGCGGCTCGAAGCGGAAGAGGCCGCGGCCGCGTGGGAAGAGGCCGAGCGCGCGGCGGCAGCGCGCCGCTGCAAATGGCGGCAGGAGAGGGAGAGATGGGCCTCCGGCCTCATGACGGGCTTGGCGCCGAGAGAGAGTCTCCCGGCGGCCCGTCACGGAGACCCATCGTGGCAAAACCTGCACTCAAACTCGTCCTGAGCCCGTCGCGGGACATCCCCTTCGACAAGCTTGTCCTCAGCCAGTCCAATGTCCGTCGTACCAAGGCCGGCGTCTCGATCGGCGAGCTCGCGGCGGACATCGTCCGGCGCACCCTGCTGCAGAGCCTGAACGTCCGTCCCTTGCTTGACGGTGACGGCAACGAAACCGGCATGTTCGAAGTCCCGGCCGGCGGCCGGCGCTATCGCGCGCTCGAACTGCTCGTGAAGCAGAAGCGTCTGGCCAAGGATGCGCCCGTTCCCTGCGTCGTGCGGCAGAGTGATGATACTGGCGCCTCGGCCGAGGAGGATTCGCTGGCCGAAAATACCTTCCGCGAGCAGCTCCACCCGCTCGACCAGTTTCGGGGGATGAAGGCCCTGATCGACCAGGGCTCGGACGTGGATTCCGTTGCAGCGCATTTCATGACCACCCCGGCGGTGGTCCGCCAGCGACTGCGCCTCGCCTCGGTCTCGCCGAAGCTCCACGAGGTCTATGCCGAGGATGGCATGAGCCTCGAGCAACTGATGGCCTTTGCCGTCAGCGAGGACCATGCCCGTCAGGAACAGCTTTGGGACCTGTTGACCAATAGCTGGAACAAGCAGCCCGCCTTCATCCGCAGCCGGCTGACCGAACAGACCGTTCGTGCCACCGACCGCCGCGTCAAATTCATTGGCATCGACGCCTATGTCGCGGCCGGTGGCAATGTTATGCGCGACCTGTTCGAGGATGATGATGGCGGCTGGCTGCAGGATGTCGGTCTGCTCGATCAACTCGTTGCCGAAAAGCTCGGCGCCGAGGGCGAACGGATCGGCGCCGAGGGCTGGAAGTGGGTCGCTGTCGCGCTCGACTTTGCCTATGGCCAGTTTGACGGGCTGCGCGAGATCGAGGGCGTCGAAGTTCCAATCACGCCCGAAGAGCAGGCGCATATCGATGCGCTGACCGCCGATGGCGAGGGCCTCGAAGCGGAATATGACAACGCCGCCGACATACCGGCCGACGTTTCGGCGCGGATCGAGGCGATCGACGAAGAACTGGCCTCTTTGCTCGAACGACCGACGGCCTATGATCCGATCGAAATGGCCCGCGCCGGCGCTTTCGTCAGTCTCGATCATGACGGGTCGCTTTATATCGAGCGCGGGTATGTCCGTCCCGAGGACGAGCCGGCCGCCGATGGTCAGGAACCGATCGAAGACGGCAGTGAACCGGCAGGGGTCTACGGCCCTCAACTGCCATCGGACACCAGCCAGCGCAGCCTTCTGACGGCTGGCGGCCAAGCGCCCGAGATCGACGCGGAAGACGCCGACGACGGGATCGCCAAGCCGCTTCCGGAGCGCCTGGTCGGCGAACTCACCGCGCACCGGACGATCGCCCTTCGCGATGCTCTGGCCGCCTGTCCTGCGACGGCGTTCGCGGCGGTGCTGCACGCGATGGTCCTGTCCGTCTTCCATTACGCCAGCCGGGAGTCCTGCCTGGGCATCTCGATCGATCGGGCGACCTTCCCGCACCAGGCGCCGGGCATGAAGGATAGCGCATCGGCACAATCGATCGCCGCCCGCCACGAAGGCTGGAAGGAACGTCTGCCCAAATCCGACTGCGATCTCTGGGATGCGCTCGCCGCACTGGACGGCGACGATCAGGCGGCACTGTTCGCGCACTGCGCCGCGTTCGGCGTCAACGCGTTGTGGGAAGCGGCACCGCGCTATGACAATGGCCGCGTTTCGGCACATGGCGTGCAGCGCAGGATCGATCACAGCCATGTCCTCGCGCGCGCTGTCGGGCTCGACATGGTTGGCGCCGGCTGGAAGCCCACGGTCGATAATTATCTCGGCCGCGTGACCAAGCCGCGCATTCTCGAAGCGGTGACCGAGGCAAAGGGCGAGCAGACCGCTGGCCTGATCGACCATCTCAAGAAAGGCGACATGGCCCGCGAAGCCGAGCGCCTGCTGAACGATTCCGGCTGGCTTCCCGAGCCGCTGCGAACACCTTCCGTCGACCTTCCGGCGGATGGTGAGGTGAAGGCCGCCGCAGACGATGGAAGCGAAGCCGAGCCGCTTCCAGCCTTCCTCGGCGCGGACAGCGAACAGCATGCTGACGAACGCGACCTTCCTCCGGAGTACGCGGTCGCTGCCGAATAACGCGCTCGCGCTGGCGGGGCGGCGAGCGTCGCCCCGCCCCCTTTTCCCGCCTCATCAAGCCCGGCCACCGCGCCGGGCTTTCGCATTTCAGGAGACTTTTCATGTCTGCCCAGCATATTTTCGACGCAGCGCCGCTCGGCGCCTTCATCCGCTATTCCGACGGCACGCCGCGGCCCCCTGCCCGGTTCAACAAGAAGCTCCAGGCGTGGGAGCGCAACAACGGTGTCGGCCGGCTCATCAAGAAAAGCGCAGCGGTCGAACGACCGACCTATTCGACGCCCGCCGGCTTCACCCTGCATCACGGCGATTTCGGCAGCCACGGCGTCATCGTGATGGTCGTGCATTTCTCCTACCTCGTCACGAGCGCCCTGTGGTTCGAGATCGAGAAGGCGCCGGAGCCCGGCATGGTCCGTGTCCTCACGCACTGGGAGGGTGTGGACGAACTGCGCCATCTGGCGGTCGATCAGGCCTCTGCGGAAGCCTGGCTTGCCGCTCATCGCTATTCCAATGCGCGGTTCGAGACCGTCGTGGCGGACGAGGTCGCACGGTTGCACATGCTCGGGAGGGCGGCATGAACGCGCCCGCAGCTGCAATTGCCCAATTCGGCCGAAGCGCCGATGGCCATCTCGCGGCGCGAGTCGCAGATCTGGCATGGCTCGCGCTTGCCGATGATGGCGGCATCCGTATCGTCAGTGCCTGGCGACTTACCACGCCCATGTTCTCCTGGAGGCGATCGGACTTCTATTCGGTCGAAGCAATGGTCGCCGACGAGGCTGCGTTCCGTGCCCATGTCGGAGACATTGCCGAGCATCGGGAACAGGCGCGAATCCTCGATCGTCGCGCGGTGAACACGCGGGTATCGACCCCCTGGGGTCTGTCCCAGCACAGCGAAGCCTATGGTGACGGCGTCCTCTGCCATTCCACGGCCAGTCATGGCGGCTTTCACCTCGATGGCGAGCGCAATGCGCTCGTGCATCCTCTGCTGCGCAATCCGGGCGGATGGTATGAGGAGGATTGCGAATGGGCGAAGGTCGCGTTGGCGCTGCCCGCGCTCTTCACCGATCGGGAGCGGCGGGCCGCGGAAAAATCGCTGTGCGATTTCGAGCCCGACGCGTGGGAAGCGATTCACGGGGTTGTCCTTGAGCCCGGCGGGTCCAGGGTGAAGGACGAACGTCGCTTCCGCCTCGAGAATGCCAACCGCTGGGTCGTCATCTCAGCGATCAGGTCGACCACGCATCCGGGGCAGGTCGAATGCACGGCGAGCCTCGGCGGCGATCGCCGTGCGCGCACGACGCGCCGCTTCCTCGTGCCCTGTGGCGAATATCGTGCCGCAATGTTCGGGTTCGTGATCGACGAAGATCGCCACCCCGACCTGGAAGTCACCATCGCCGGGAGAGTCTGACCGCGACCTTCCGCCTGCGATGCGCCGGGGCCGCGAGCGCGGCCCCGGCGCCGGCCAGAGGGAGAGAGCGGCCCGGAAAGGAGCGAGCCTGGGCGGGCAGGAGAGAGTGGTCCCCCAGGTATCTTCCTTCACCGCTCTCCCGGAGACCTTCGTTGAACCATATCGCGCGTCCGTCGCTTCCGCTCCCGTCCCTGCCGGTGAAGACCGGCTTTGCCGCTATCGCCGAAGCGCTGTTCCTGGCCGGCCACAGCATCCTGTCCGATCTCGAGCGCGGAGAGGCCGTCGATGCCCCCAGGCTGCGGGTCGCCATGGAGTCCTCGTTCAGCGGCTCGGATGCCGAAGGTGCGTGGGACTGGAAACAGGCTTATGACGCCTGTGAAGCGGCGCAGATCCTGTTCTTGCAGAAACACGGAAAGGCGATGTTCCGTACTGCCGGATCTCCGATCGCCGCTCTTGCGATGATCGAAAAGCTGGCCGCGCTTCTCCCGACCCATACGCGCCGGTCCGAGACGAGTCAGGCGTTGCAGCAGTTCAGCACCCCAGCCGGCCTCGCCTTTGTCGCGACGACCGCCGCGTCGATCCGCCCGGACGATCTGGTGCTCGAGCCTTCGGCTGGAACGGGCCTCCTCGCCGTCCATGCGTACGCCGCGGGTGCCCCGCTCTTCCTCAACGAACTCGCCGAGATCAGGGCTGAGCTGCTTGCCCGCCTCTTCCCCGGTATCGACGTCGCGCGCCATGATGCGGCGAACATCGACGATTACCTCCCGCTGGCGATCAGACCGACCGTCGTCCTGATGAACCCGCCCTTTTCGGCGGTCGCCCATGTCGGCAGGGCAATGAGGGACGCTGCGCTCCGCCACATCGCCTCCGCCCTTGCGCGCCTGGAGCCGGGCGGACGTCTCGTCGTCATCACCGGTGCTGCCTGCTCTCCGGCTAATCCGGCCTGGACCGAGGCCTTTGTCGCGCTTCAGTCTCGGGGACGTGTCGTTTTCTCGGCCGCGATCGATGGGCGCGTCTACGCACGTCACGGTACCAGCATCGACACACGGCTGACCGTCATCGATCGCGTTCCCGCCGACGATCCGCAGGGATTCCCGACATCGCCGGGGACGGCGCCGGATACCGCGACGCTGCTGCGCTGGGTCCGGGACCTGGTACCCGCCCGCGGTCCCGCGCCGGCTTCCCCAGGCGCGGCATTGCCGATCAGGTCGGCCGCTCGGGCGGCGACGGTCGCCGCTTCGCCGCTTCGTACCGGGCCCATCCCGATCGCGGACGCCGACGCCGACGCCGACGTGGTTGAACTCGCCTATGACACGATTGACTGGGCGCCATCGACCGCCGAACGGCTGACCGACGCGATCTACGAGCCCCACGCTCTGCAGTCCGTTCATATTCCCGATGCGAAGCCGCATCCGACGCCTTTGGTACAGTCGGCTGCGATGGCGTCGGTCGCGCCGCCCAGGCCGTCATACCGCCCTCACCTTCCGGCCGAGGTCGTTGTCGCCGGGCTGCTGTCGGACGCCCAGCTCGAAACCGTCATCTATGCCGGCGAAGCGCATGACGGCTTTCTGTCAGGCGCCTGGTCGGTCGATGCCACATGGAACGTCCTGTCGGCTGCGCCCGACGATGCGGAAAAGAGCGTGCGGTTTCGGCGCGGCTTTTTCCTCGGCGACGGCACCGGTGCGGGCAAAGGTCGACAGGTCGCGGGCATCATTCTCGACAACTGGCTGAAGGGCCGGCGGCGCGCGCTCTGGGTGAGCAAGTCCGACAAACTGCTCGAAGACGCGCAGCGCGACTGGTCCGCGCTCGGACAGGAGAGACTGTTGGTCACGCCGCTCTCGCGCTACCGCCAGGGGACGCCGATCCGGCTGACGGAAGGCGTGCTGTTCACGACCTATGCGACCTTGCGTTCGCAGGACCGCGGCGAGAAAGTCAGCCGCCTGCAACAGATCGTCGACTGGCTGGGTAGTGATTTCGACGGCGTCATCGTCTTCGACGAAGCGCATGCGATGGCGAACGCCGCCGGCGGCACGGGCGAACGCGGCGATCAGGCGCCGTCGCAACAGGGGCGCGCAGGGCTTCGCTTGCAGCATGCGCTCCCCGCTGCCCGGATCGTCTATGTGTCCGCCACCGGCGCGACGACCGTCCAAAACCTTGCTTATGCGCAGCGGCTCGGCCTGTGGGGCGGCGAGGATTTCCCGTTCGCCACGCGCCAGGAGTTCGTCGCGGCGATCGAGGACGGCGGTGTCGCGGCGATGGAAGTGCTGGCGCGCGACCTGAAGGCCCTCGGACTCTATTCGGCGCGCTCGCTTTCGTTCGACGGCGTCGAATATGAACTGCTCGAGCATGAGCTCAGTCCCGAGCAGGTCCGCATCTATGACGCCTATGCCGGCGCCTTCCAGGTCATTCACAACAATCTCGGCGCGGCACTCGAGGCCGCCAACGTCACCAGCGTCACCGGTACCCTCAACGGACAGGTGAAGTCGGCGGCACGGTCGGCGTTCGAAAGCGCCAAGCAGCGCTTCTTCAACCACCTCATCACCGCAATGCAGACGCCGAGCCTCGTTGCGAGTGTGGCGCAGGACCTTGCCGACGGTCACGCCGCCGTGATCCAGATCGTCTCGACCGGTGAAGCGCTGATGGAGCGCCGCCTTGCCGAAATCCCCACCGACGAATGGGACGACGTCCAAGTCGACATCACGCCGCGTGAATATGTGCTCGATTACCTCGCCAACAGTTTTCCGGTGCAGCTCTACGAGCCCTTCACCGACAGCGAAGGCAATCTCTTCTCACGGCCGGTTTATGTCGATGGCCAACCGGTCGAATGTCGTGATGCCGTCGAACGTCGCCAGCGGATGGTCGAGCATCTGGCTGCACTGCCGCCGGTGCCGGGTGCGCTCGACCAGATCCTGCACCGGTTCGGGACGGATGTCGTCGCAGAGGTGACGGGCCGCACCCGCAGGATCGTGGCCAGGCGCACCGACGATGGCGGGGTGCACTTCGCTGTCGAGAACCGCACGGGGTCCGCCAATCTCGGCGAGACGCAGGCGTTCATGGACGACGCGAAGCGCGTCCTGATCTTCTCCGATGCAGGGGGCACCGGTCGCTCCTATCACGCCGATCTGGGAGCGGTGAACCAGCGCCTGCGCGTTCACTATCTCCTCGAATCCGGCTGGAAGGCGGATAGCGCCATCCAGGGGTTCGGGCGGACCAACCGCACCAACCAGGCGCAGCCGCCGCGATTCAGGCCGGTATCCACCAATGTGAAGGCGCAGAAGCGGTTCATCTCCACGATCGCCCGGCGTCTCGACACGATGGGTGCGATCACGCGCGGCCAGCGCCAGACCGGCGGGCAGAACATGTTCCGGCCCGAGGATAATCTGGAATCGCACTATGCCCGCGATGCCCTGCGCCAGCTCTACCGGCTCCTCGTCGTCGGTAAGGTCGAAGGGTGTTCGCTCCTTGCATTCGAAGAGGCGACCGGTCTTTCGCTCACTGATGCGAATGGCCTGAAGGACGAACTTCCGCCGATCACGACGTTCCTCAACCGCATGCTGGCGCTGACGATCGAGCTGCAAGATCTCCTGTTCACAGCGTTCGAGGGCCTTCTGACCGCCCGTATCGAGGGGGCCATCTCCAGCGGCGTCTATGAGATTGGTCTCGAAACGCTGATGGCGGAGAGTTTCGTCATCTCCGATCGGCGGACGATCTACACCCATCCGGGAACGGCTGCGGAAACGACGCTGCTCACGATCGAGCGTCGGGACCGAAATCAGCCGCTCCAGCTCGATCAGGCGCTCGACCGCGGCAATGATCGGGTTGCCGTCTTGCTGGTGAATGCGAAGTCCGGACGTGCAGCTGTGCAGGTTCCATCGCGTAGCCTGCTGCTCGACGATGGCGGCCTGGAACGGAGAATCCGCCTCGTGCGCCCGATGGAAGCGCCGACCATGCCGCTTGATGCGATGGCGGAAACCCATTGGGAGAAGGCCGAGCCGGCAGCGTTCGCCGCCGCATGGACCGCCGAGCTCGCAACCATTCCGGAATTCGAGACGAGCACCATGCATATCGTCGCCGGACTCCTCCTCCCGATCTGGAAGCGTCTCCCGAACCAGTCGTCGCGCGTCTATCGTCTCCAGACAGACGATGGCGAACGCGTCGTCGGTCGGCGGGTATCACCAGCCTGGGTTGCGGCGACGCTCGATATCGACGTGCCGGCGCTGTCAGCGGAGCAGGCGTGGCCAATGCTGCTGGCGGGTCAAGCCGCGCTGCATCTCGCCGAAGGACAGGCACTCACGCGCGTTCGCGCCATGGGGGTGCATCGGATCGAACTGACCGGGTTCAACGATCTCGCCCTCGATCGCCTGAAGGCGCTCGGCTTGATCTCGGAGATTGTGTCGTGGAAACTGCGTCTGTTCGTGCCGACGGGGGCCGAAGGCGCGGATGTGCTCGCGCGACTGATGGAGCGATTTCCGCTTCAGCGGGTCGCCGAGCGCAACCCGGCGAAAGCCGCTTGAGGATGCGCCCCATGGAAAAACCCGCCACCAACATCGCACACCGCCTCGCTGCCCAAGCCGAAGCGGTGTGCCGTCGCTATCTTTCGCAAGGACGCCGCGAGGGCCGCTACTGGCTTGTCGGCGACGTGCGCAACACGCCCGGCCGCAGTCTCTATGTCCGTCTGGCCGCATCGCCGGATGGACGGGGCGCGGCGGGTAAATGGACCGATGCCGCGACCGGCGAGCATGGCGATCTGCTCGACATCATCGCGCTGGCAGGAGGGCATGATCACCTGCGCGACACGCTGGATGAAGCGCGGCGATTTCTGAGCATGCCGATGCCGGAGCCTTCGAACGAGGTGCCACGCCATCGCCGTGAAAAGCCACCCACGGGCACTCCCGAGGCTGCACGTCGGTTGTTCGCCGCGTCGAGGCCGATCGCGGGCAGCGTCGTGGAAGCGTATCTACGCAAACGTGGCCTTACGACTCTACGCGGATACGACGCACTGCGCTTCCATCCGCATTGCTATTACCGGCCTTGCGAGGACGATGTGGCGGGGACGAGGGCAGCCTGGCCGGCGATGATTGCAGCTGTGACGGATGGCGATGGCACCCTGACCGGTGTCCATCGCACCTGGCTCGATCCTGTAACGCAGGACAAGGCGCCGATCGCAACCCCGCGGCGTGCGATGGGCAATCTCCTCGGTCACGGCGTCCGGTTCGGCGTTGCGGGTGACGTGATGGCGGCGGGCGAGGGAATCGAGACCATGGGATCGCTACGGTCGATCATGCCCGCAATGCCGATGATCGCTGGCCTGTCGTCCGCCCACCTTGCAGCTATCCTGTTCCCGGCGACGCTGCGCCGACTCTATGTCGCGCGTGACGACGATCCCGCCGGCGACGCGGCGATGGTGACGTTGACCGGGCGTGCCGTTGCAGCCGGGATCGAGGTCGTGCCCCTGGCGTCCATGCTCGGCGACTTCAACGAGGATCTGCGTCTCCTGGGAGACGATCGCATGCGAGCAGCGGTGCGGGCGCAGCTCACGAGGGCCGATGCTGACCAATATCTCGCGCCTCCAGGCTGATTGTTGAGATGGCGGCGCGTGGCCGCTTGGAACCGTCGTGTGCTGATTCAGCGGGTGTGGCGCCACAGGTTCGGATGAGCGCCGCCCCACCGGCCTTTTCGAGAGGGCGATCGGGACGGCAAACGTCCCGGCCCCGCAACGGCGGACTTCGACTTTCTTCCCCTGGCGGCTGCACCGCCATTCCTCGCGAGGCAAGAAAGCCTCTTCCGCCGTCCTCCGCTTCGCTGCGGTCCATTTGCCCACCCCAGCGCGCAAGCGCGCCGGGGACCCCGAGCGGATGCAGGCCCGGGCCGCCCGCCGTCTTTCGTCGCCTGCGAAGGCCGCGATGGGCGCGGCTCGATTTCGAAAGGCATCACCATGATAACCGATCAGCAGGACCCCGACCGGGAGCCCGAGCATCGCGAATCCGCCACCGGCGTCATTCTCCAGGAACTGGCGCTTTACGCCTACCGGCCCTTCTCGGACGAAGCAGACCCGCGCCCGCTCCCCGAAGATCGCATGGTTGCCGGGGCCGTCGCCGACATCTTTGACGCGGTGGTGTCGACGCTGGAGGACACACGGCTCGAGCCCGACATGGAAGATCTGCTCTGGGGTCTGACCAACGTGTTCCACCGTGCCGCTGAGCGCGTCGAACGCGAGCTCGACGACAATGAGGTCGCACAGAAGCGCGGCCAGCGTGAACAGGATGGGTCCGAGGTGAAGTCGGTCGAACTGGAGCGATTGCTCCGGGAAGGCGCGACGATGATCGAACGCCGCGACGCCATGGAGTTCTTCCGCGACGCAGCCGCCGAGCAGTTCCGGGTGCATCTCCGCAAGCCATGGACACCGCGGTCTGGATCGATGGCGAACCGCAAGGCACTGACCGCGTCGATGATCGACAGCCGTGATTTCATCAATGCGCGGCGCAGGGCGGAGCGCGATGTGCTCGTACCGGCAGGGCCGAAGATCGCGATCACCGCAGGCCAGGACTTCAACGATCACAAGCTTGTCTGGGACGTTCTCGATCGCGTCCACGCGAAGCATTCCGACATGGTGTTGCTGCATGGCGGCTCGGACACCGGCGGCGAGCGCATTGCGTCCGCCTGGGCGACGGCACGCAAGGTCCCTCAGATCGCTTTCAAGCCCGATTGGACCAAGCATAAGAAAGCTGCGCCGTTCAAGCGCAACGATGCGATGTTGGCCGTACTGCCGATCGGCGTGATCATCTTCCCGGGTACCGGCATTCAGGACAATCTGGCCGACAAGGCGAGGGCGATGGGTATCCGCCCGATGGATTTTCGCAACAAAGGCGGTGGATAAGGGCGGTATCCTTGAGCGCTGCTCGTCACCCGGCTGGACGGACCCGCATGCGCCTGAAGCTGTGTCAGAACAGCGCCTCGAGACGTGCGCGCTGGATGGCGAGCTTTTCGGGATTGGCAGCCTTCAGCCTAGTGAGGTTCAAGACCTTCCAGCCAATCGCCGGCAAGGTGGCCGCGCTGGGCAGTCCGATCGCGTCGAAATCCGGCACGCCATCGAGAAGTGACAACAGGAAGCGCCTGGCATTGTCGTCCAGCCGCGCCTGGATGTCGGCGACGAGACGGGCTCGCACCTCTAGCAGTTCCGCCAGTGCAACCGGTTCGACCGTCATGCCGATGAATTGCCGGTCATAGGCCTGGGTGATGTCGAGCATGTTGGGCGCGAGGATCTCATGCGGCGGTCGTCCGGACCCTGCCAGATAGACAAGGAAGACGCGAAACAGGTCGTCGGTCAGGCCCTCATTTTCATATAGCAGCTTTACGTCGAACAGGTCGCGCGGATGCTGGCGATCGAGCGCGGCGACCAGCTTCCCGCCATAGAGATCCTCGAACGCGACCGTCAGAATCTCGGCGAAGCCGAATTCATCCTCGACAGCCGGCGTGACAGCACGAACCTCAGGCTGATGGACGGTGCCGCGCGCGATGGGCGAGGTCTCGATCTTGATCCTGGCCTTTCCGCTCTGGACGAGCAGGCGCGTCGCGTTGCCGCTGCCGCCCAGCATGCGCGATACGCGCAGGGTGTTGCTTTCGGCGATCGAGGTGGCGATGCGATCGAGTGTGGCATCGATCGCGCTGAGTGCGGTCTCATGGCGCTCGGTCGACAGGAAGGTGAGATCGATATCGACCGAGAGACGCGGCATGTCGCGGTAAAAGAGATTGATCGCCGTGCCGCCCTTCAGGGCAAAGCCAGGCTCGCCCGCGATGTGCGGGAGCGTCCGTACGAGCAGGCCGACCTGGTCGGCAAAAGGCTCACGCGTCATGCTGGTTGCCTTCGCCGCGTCCCGCAAAGGCAGACGGCACATAGATTCCGTACCGCACGTGAAGCTTGCCGTCCTTCACCAGGGCGCGGGGCCCCGAGCCAAGGTCGACCGCCGCCCGGTCGAGATGCTTCAGCCAGTCGTGATCATGACGGTCGGCGAACACGAAGAACAGCCGACGAACCTTGATGCTGCGGCATGCCTTTAGCAGTTCCATGAGCCGTCGCGGCCGCAAGGTGGTCAGGCTGTCGAAAACCGCGTCCACAGCCTGGAAACTGTCGTGCTGCGGCAGCTCGTTCAATGCTTCGAGAAGGGCGCGCTCCGGCGACGATACCGTGATCGGCCAGCCCGGCAGCGCCGATGGTGCCTCCACGATACCTTCGCGGCTGTCTCCGAACAGCGCACGGGTGCGCAGCACCCAGCGCACGTCGAGCGGCACTTTGGCGAGCCAGTAAGGGCAGGTGCCATAGACCGCGACGACGTCCATGCCGCCGAGTGAGAGATAATGGGCATGGCCATGGAAGCTGAGCGCACTCATGCCACCAAGGTGGATATCGTAGCCCATGATCCGTTGCGCGGAGATGAGCGCGGTCTGCCAGGTGTCGTGCGCGCCCTGCACCTCGCCGGTGCTCGCGGGCCGGCGATAGAGCCCTCTGACCACGCGTTCGAGCCAGCCTGCCTGCTCATAGTGATGCAGGAGCCGATCCGCGATACCGTGGCGCCCAAGCCAGACGGTGTCGACGAGGAATCCCGGAGGCACCTGTGCAAGGAGTTTTTTTAACTTTTCTGGTTTGGCTTGCATGGCATTCAAGCATCTAGTGATTGTTCAAAACACTAGCAATAGGAATTTTGATATTCCTACGTTATATTGAACCCCATTCAACCTTTGCAGAAGTTTTCAAAATCTCAAAAGCCAGGCGGATCGCCGAGCCGCTCATCGCCAGCCCATCGATCGTATCGCTTCGCCGACGGTTGAGCCAAGCCAGGCCGCTATTTCTGAGCCATCGGCAAATCCGGTAGTGGACCGTCAAGGCATTGCGGTCGTCCAAACAGACTGCGGCCAGCACGATCGTTTCGATCAGGGCGTCAGTCCGGCAGCAAGGCCCACCCCGCTCTTTGAGGCTTTACCCTTGGTCCAGAGCATGGCCTGACGCCATCAACCCGTAAAGGGTCCGCTACGCTGTGCGTGCGGCCGCGTGGGCTACGCCTCTCGCGGTGATTGCGGCCATGCGCCGGACACTTCGGGCGCCTGTCGAGCGGGGATGGTCCTCGCTCCCGGACAGGAGCTTCGATCATGCCGTTGAGCCTCGCGCAATCCTACGCCTGGAACCTCGCCCGCACTATGATGGCCTGCATCGTCATCTTCAAGATCAACGAGCAGATCTTCGGTGTCGCTGAGGCCCGTGAATATGATGGCGACCCGCTGAGCATCGTACGGGAATATGATCCGTTCGACCGCTGAACGCGTCGGATTTCGTCAGGCGCTCGGGAAGGCCATTCAGTCTTTCCCCGGCGCCTCTTCTCTTGCTATTATCGTCGGACAGTTGCGCTGTGGTGGTGGAGGAGAGCGCGTCCGACGACCTGTTCGTCAAGGAGGACGCCCGTGATTCTCGCTGTTCCCATCCTGATTGCCGTCAGCCTGTTCCTAGGTTGGGTGCTTGTCGCCCTCGCCATCAACGCGCTTCCCCTGTTCTCTGGCATTTCCGCCGGGCTGCTGGTCCTCGGCTGGACTGGTAGCGCTGCGGAAGGGCTGATCGCTGGCGCCCTTGTCGGGATCGCCGTAGCAACGATCGGACCCGTCATCTTTTCGCGGGCGCGCTCGCCGCTACTTCGCCTGATCGTCGTTCTCGCTTTCGCAGGCCCCGCCGCTGCCGCCGCCTATCACGCGGCGCTGGGGCTGCTCGGTCACCTGATCGCGTCCGGCCCACCGCGTGACGCATTGGCATTGGTTGCAGCCTTTCTGGTCGGGTTCGCGGCATGGCGGCGGTTCACCGATCACGCGGATCGGTTGCCTGCCGGTTGACGGATCGCTTCAGCTGGTGGTTTTGGCCCAGGCCGATCCCGGCGGACAGACAAACCCCGGGGTGTGGTTTCTCGAGGTGGATGTCGAAGCGGTAACGACCCCTTCGCAGGTCCGGAAAATGAGGGCGACGCGCCCGACGATCAGGCTGGACCTTTCTCGACCACCTTTAGCAGATGTCGTCTTCGCGGGGCGATACCGCCACACGGCCTCGTCGATGGCTGAGCTAGCCGGGCGACGGCTGTGCCTCGATCACCTTGGTCCGCAACCGCGCTCCCGTCACTTTCTTCCCCTGGGCTCACGCCCATTCCTCGCGAGGCAAGAAAGCACCGTTCCCGCAGTCCTCCGCTGGCGCTGCGGGCAAAGCTGCGTCGGCGATCGCGCCCGGCCTTTGCTGGCCATCGAGGCCGCATGGGGCGGTACCGAGACAGCGAAGGAATATCATCATGGCAAATATCGGCAGCTTCAAGAAGGTCGGCCTGGAATATCAGGGCGAGATCGTCAGCCTCGGCGTTCAGGCCCGCGGCGTCCGGATCGTTCCCGAAGACAATCGCCAGAACGAGAACGCGCCCACCCACCGGGTCTTTGTCGGCCGCGCCGAAATCGGAGCAGCCTGGGCCAAAACCTCCGCCGCCCAGCGCGATTATCTTTCGGTCAAGCTCGACGATCCGAGCTTCACTGCACCGATCTTCGCCAACCTCTTCGATGACGAGGAAGGCGACGGCTACAGCCTGATCTGGTCGCGTCCGAGCCGCGCCAACGACTGACCCGAAAGGGTCACCCCGCCCGGCAGTGCCGGGCGGGGCATCGCGGCGTACATCCGCAAAGGCAGAAATCCTGATCCACGGATTTACGTGTCGGCAATGCTCGCCCGCCGGCGCTCCCCGATTGTCCGTTCAACGGGAGGGGCATCGCCGCCCGGGCGGATAGCCCGATCCGGGCGTATTCCGCCGGGGCCGCGCAACGTCGTCGCGAACCGGGGAGCTCCCGCCAATTCGCCGCAAAGCAGGTGATCCGGTTGTCCCCGCTGCGGTCGGATGATGCGCAGAATCCGGACCTTCCGGCCATTCCGGCACGCTCCCATCCATGCCGGCAACTGGATGGAGCTGGCGATCACCGCCCGTCGTCCGCTGGAGGTCACTTATGACGATGCCGGAAACCCGTGCGACCCAACGCTATCTGCGCACGCCCGATGCCGCGCTCATTCTCGGCCTCTCGGCGCGTACGCTCGAGAAGCATCGCTGCTACGGTACGGGCCCCGTCTTCCACAAACTCGGCGGCCGGGTCGTCTATGCGCTGGATGACCTGCAATCCTGGGCCGAGCAAGGTGTCCGGCGCTCGACCTCCGATCCGGGCACTGGCGTGGTTCACCCCGCCAAGCGCCTCGACCCGGCCGTTCTCGGCGCGGCCGGCCCGATACGGCGCTGACGATGGCCATGCAGCGATCCATCGAGCGTTCTCAGCTCGACCTGTTTCGGTCGATCCCCGGCGACATCGCGCCGCGCGATGCCCAGGACCTGATGGCCTGGCCATTCTTCAGTCTCGCCAAGTCCAAACGCGTGACGCCGATCGACTTCCATATGGGCGACACCTGGATCGTCGTCGAAGCGACGCCCGAGCACGGCATGGCGACCATCTGGGATGCCGATGTGCTGATCTGGGCGGCGAGCCAGATCGTCGAGGCGCGCGACGCCGGCCGCCCGACATCGCGGCTGATGGCGACCACGCCGCACGAGATCCTGACCTTTATCGGCCGCGGCACCGGCCGCGACAATTACGACCGGCTGAAAGCCGCGCTTGACCGGCTCCAGTCGACGACCATCGCGACATCGATCCGCCAGCCGCTCCAGCGGCGCCGGCACCGCTTCTCCTGGATCAACGAATGGAAGGAGCGGCTCGACAGCGACGGGCGCCCGCTCGGCATCGAGATGATCGTGCCCGACTGGTTTTTCGCCGGTGTCATGGATCAGGCACTCGTGCTGACGATCGACCGGGCTTATTTCGATCTGACCGGCGGTATCGAGCGGTGGCTCTACCGGATCGTGCGCAAACATGGCGGGCGCCAGACCGGCGGGTGGAGCTTCGATCTCGCCCATCTCCATCTCAAGTCCGGCGTGCTGTCGCCGCTGAAGCGGTTCAGCTTCGAGCTGCGCGGCATCGTCCGGCGCCAGCCGCTTCCCGGCTACCGTCTCGCGCTCGAGACCGAGCTTGGCCGGGAACGCCTGCGGTTCGTCGCTATCCCTGAGGATTCCTTCGACGTCGCGATGCGCCGAGTCGGCCTCGCGCCAGTGGAAAAGCGGTGATGGGAGTCGTCCTATCAGGAACCGCCAGAGTCGTCCTATCGGGAACCGATGAGTCGTCCTATCAGGAACCCGAATCGGTCCTAAAGCATGGAAATTATTACCGGAATCCGCCCCTTAACTTAGCTAACATAGAATCCTTCAGATTCTTTCTAACGCTAGACGCACGGCATCGGTCTGTGGACATCGTACGGGCCGGAGCGCGGCGATGATCGTCGCCCTGCTCAACCAGAAGGGTGGTGTCGGCAAGTCGACGCTCGCGCTTCACCTCGCCGGCCAATGGGCCCGTGAAGGCAGGCGCGTCGCCCTGGTCGATGCCGATCCCCAAGGATCGGCGCTCGACTGGTCGCAAGCGCGCGCGGCAGCGGCTCTGCCACGCCTGTTCGGCGTGCTGGGCCTGGCACGCGACACGCTCCACCGGGAAGCGCCCGAGCTTGCGCGTCACGCCGATCATGTGGTGATCGACGGACCGCCCCGCGTCGCCAGCCTGATGAGATCGGCCTTGCTCGCTGCGGACCTCGTGCTGATCCCCGTCCAGCCATCGCCGTTCGATGGATGGGCGTCAGCCGAGATGCTGGCACTGCTCGCCGAGGCGCGCATCTATCGTCCTGAACTCGTCGCGAGGTTCGTCCTCAACCGCACCGGTGCGCGCACCGTGATCGCCCGCCGGACCGCTGAGGTGCTCGTGGATCACGATCCCTCGCTGCTCGGCACGCGCATCGGCCAGCGAGTTATCTTCGCTCAGGCGGCGCAGCATGGCCAACTCGCTTTCGAACTCGATGATGGTGGGGCCGCAGCGCGGGAAATCGCGCTGCTCGCGGCCGAGGTCGAGGCGCTTGGCCGATGAGTGAGCGCCCTGCCAAAGCTGGATTCGCATCGCGGCCCGGCGATGCCGACCGATGGATCAAGGCTGCCGATGTTGTCGGGAGCGGCAAGGTGGGCGCCGTCGCCGGCTTCACCGCCCGACTGACGATCGATGTCACGCCGGCGCTTCGGCAACGCATGAAGCTTGTCGCCGTGCAGCGCGGCACGACCGTCGCCGACATGGCGCGTGCGCTCTTCGAGCGCGAATTTCCCGACATTTCCGGAGAAGATTGATGATCGATGCTGCCCCATCCAGCGCGGCCGTGAGGCCGACGCCCGCGTCGCTTGCCGGAGACGGCCTTACCCATGTCGAGCTGACATGGATCGAGAAGCGGACCGAGCACTGGATTCGCTTTGGCCGCATCGCCCATGACCGGATCGTCGATCGCCGGCGCCGCATCGTCAGTTTCAGGCCCGAAGAGGTTTTCGCGTTCGTCCGTTGGGCGTCGAACCTGTTCGGGACGATCCTGTCGCGCATCGACATCGTCCAGACCGTTGCGCCCGGCGACGCATATTCGACGCTGCCCTTCGTCCGTCCCGGCGGGGAACTGCTGCTGTCGATCCATGGCTGGCCCAAGGTCGAACGCGTCCTGCAGGCGATCGATGCCGTCGAGGCCGCGGGCGTCGATCCGTCCGATGCGGCGCCAGATCACTGGTGCCATGTACATAATCGGCTGACGGCCGGGATCGAGCCGAGAGTCTATTCGGTCGACCGCCACCGCGCCTGGCTCCAGCGCCGGGAGCTGCAGGCATGACCCGGTTCGGCTATGTGATGGTGGCGTATTTCGCCACCATGGCGACGATCGTCACCGCCTTCGTTCATCCCTCGCCGCGCCTCATCTGGAACGCCAGTGCGAGCGTGCCCGTAGGCTTGTACCGGATGCGCCCGGTGCTTGCGCCAAAGGTTGGTGACCTGGTCGCCGTCTTGCCGCCCAAGGCGCTCGCCGGCTTCCTTGCCGAACGCCATTATCTGCCACGCGGCGTGCCCATGTTGAAGCACGTTGCCGGCGTTTCCGGGCAGCGTGTCTGTCGCATCGGCGCCCGCATCACCGTCGATGGAAAGCACCTCGGTGATGCCCGGAAGCAAGACCATCTCGGTCGCGGTTTGCCCGTCTGGACGGGATGTCGCGTGCTTACGCCGGGCGACGTCTTTCTGATGAATCCTGATGTCCCGGACAGTTTCGACGGCAGGTATTTCGGGCCGCTTCCAGCGACCACGATCACCGGCCGCCTGACGCCGCTCTGGATCACGCAAGAGCATGATCGCGCCGCACGTGCGCCGAAATCCACCCACTGAACCAAACCACATCCCGAGCAAGAGGAACATGTGATGACGCAGATTGGCCGCTTTACCCGAACCGCCGACGGCTTCCACGGGCGTATCGAAACACTCAGCCTGAACGTCGAACTCTGCCTCGTTCCGGCTGATGCCGATGGGGAAAATGCGCCGGACTACCGCATCCACCTCGGCGCGGACGGCGAGGGATTGGAGGTCGGCGCTGGTTGGAAGCGGATCGGCGAGCGCGCCGGCGCCTATGTGTCGCTGTTGATCGAAGATCCGGCGCTCGCCCATTCGATTAGCGCTAACCTGTTTCAGTCCAACCGTGACGGGGAGGAGCATCATCTGGTGTGGAATCGCCCGTCACCGCGCGGCTCCCGGAGTTGATTTGGTGCACTCGTTGCGTCTTTCAGCTGCGGTCCTGCTAACCGGCGTTGGGTTGGCGCCGGCGTCAATCACTGCCGCCGCGCCGGTTCTCCGTGGCGCAACCGCCGCTGATAGCGTCGCCTCGTATGTTGCAGAGGCCGCGCGCCGTTTCTCGATTCCGGAAAGCTGGATCTATGCGGTGATGCGCGTCGAAAGCGCGGGAGATCCGCGCGCCGTATCGCCAAAAGGCGCGACCGGGCTCATGCAGATCATGCCTGCTACCTGGGCGGGTTTGCGCGCCCGTTACGGTCTTGGTGGCGATATCTACGACCCTCATGACAATATCATGGCGGGTGCTGCCTTCCTGCGTGAAATGTATGATCGTTACGGCGCTCCGGGCTTTCTCGCGGCCTATAATGCCGGTCCCGGTCGCTACGAAAATCACCTCGCGACGGGCCGTCCCTTGCCCGCTGAGACCGTCACCTATGTGAACAGGCTCGCGCCAATCATCGGCGGAACATCGCCCGATCGCGCGGCATTTGCCGTTCCCGATCCGCACGCCTGGACACGGGCAGCGCTGTTCGCGGGTCGATCCGACACGCCTGTCGATCGCGATACAGATGCGGTTGAAGCGGCGTCCGAACGGCAGCTCGTAGCCCGTCGGCCGGTTGAAATCGTTGCGCCCACTCCCGTCTCGGCCGGCCTCTTCATCCCTCTTTCCGGCAAGGTCGCGCGGTGACGTGGCACGGCGGCCTCTGGCGTGGCCTGGCGCAGTGTTTCGTTGTGTCGGCAGGGTCGCAAGCTGTTGGGAATGCTAAGGGAAATCGATGGCGAGATAAAAGCGGCGCCGTCAGGCGGGCCGCATGTGGTTGGATAGGCAGGGGATTTTCGGCTGGCACCATTTCGGAGCGGCTGGCACATTTCTTACTTTCTCACGTCTTTTCAAGCGATTGGCGGCTGGCGCGACAATTTCCGGCCCTGGTGTCGCTCCCATGAACGGCGGCGACGGCGAGGATTTCCGCATTCGGCCGGGAAGGGTACGGGATGGGGGTTCGGCCTCGAGCCGCAAGGCCCGCACGCTTGCGGCCCAGGTTCGCCGGGCGGCGGCCAGGGCAGGCTATGCCCGCCGCGCGCCCGGGTCGGGCAGAGCTAGTGGTACCGGCCATCGCGGCCGGGGCCGCAGCGCGGCGCTGCGCGCCCGCTTCCGGGCGAACGGGCGGCGCGTCGTCATCAAGGCGCGTGTGGTGCGTCATAAGGGCGCGCGGTTCCGTGCCGCGCCGCTCGCGCGTCACGAGGCCTATCTCGAGCGTGACGGCGTGACCCGGGACGGTCGCGACGCCAATCTCTTCGACGCGCGTTGCGAGCAGGCGGACGGCGATGCGTTTTCCGAGCGGTGCGAGGATGACCGGCATCATTTCCGGTTCATCGTCTCGCCCGAAGACGCCGGCGAGATGGCCGATCTGCGCGCCTTCACCCGCGAGCTGATGGCCGACATGGCGACGGATCTCGATACCGAACTGGACTGGGTGGCGGTCGATCACTGGAACACCGACAATCCCCATATCCATGTGCTGGTGCGCGGCCGCGCGTCGGACGGCGCGGACCTCGTCATCGACCGCGACTATATCCGCGAAGGGATGCGCGCCAGGGCCGAGGAGCGCGTGACGATCGAGCTGGGTCCGCGCAGCGAGCGCGAGATCCAGGCGTCGCTGGAACGCGAGGTCGAGGCCGATCGCTGGACTAGCCTCGATCGCCGCCTGCAGCGCATGGCGGATGACGGCGCCGGCATTGTCGATCTTCGACCCGGTGGGCGTGACCCCGATCCAGACACGCGGCGGCTGATGCTCGGTCGCGTGGCGAAGCTCGAAAGGCTTGGTCTGGCGGACCGGGTTGACCCGGCCTGCTGGACCCTGAAGCCGGGTATCGAGCAGACACTTCGCGATCTCTCCATCCGAACCGACATCATCAAGACGATGCACCGCGCGATGGCGGGCGGAGACAGGGCGCCGGACCTGGCCAGTTTCGCGCTCCACGCCGATGCCCCCGCCGAACCGATCGTCGGCCGGCTTGTCGAGCGTGGCTTGCATGACGAACTTACCGGCAGTGCCTATGCCGTGATCGACGGCGCGGATGGCCGCACGCACCATGTGCGCTTCGATGATATCGACATGACCGGAGATGCCAGGGCCGGTGCTATCGTCGAGCTGCGAAGCTGGCCGGACGCGAAGGGCAGTGCGCGGCTGTCGCTCGCAACCCGATCGGACATCCCGCTCGATCAACAGGTGAAGGCGCCCGGCGCGACCTGGCTCGACCGCCAGCTCGTCGCACGGGAGCCGGTAGCTACCGGCGGTGGATTCGGACGAGAGATCTGCGACGCCATGGAAGCGCGCGCGAATCATCTCGTCGGTGAAGGCCTCGCGCGTCGCCAGGGCGAACGGATCATCTTCGCGAACGGCATGATCGAGGCGCTCAAGACCCGTGACCTGGACGACACCATCACGCGGATCGCGGAGCGCACTGGACTGGCGCATCGTCCGTCCGCTGTCGGCGAGCATGTCAGTGGCGTGTTCCGCGAACGGGTCACGCTGGCGTCGGGCCGCTTCGCGATGATCGACGATGGGCTCGGCTTCCAGCTCGTGCCGTGGCGACCGGCACTCGACCAGCATCTCGGCCGCCACATCACCGGCACGATGTCGCCCGGCGGCGGCGTCGACTGGAGCCTCGGGAGAACCCGGGGGCTGGGCCTGTGACGATCCTTCCAACCTCGATACCGGAGTCCGTCTGATGTCCGCCACGAAGATCCTGTGGGGCCAGATCATTGTCGTCTTCGGCATCGTTCTCGCCAGCGTCTGGGGGGCGACGCAGTGGACGGCGGCAGCCCTCGCCTACCAGCCCGAGCTGCAGCCGGTCTGGTTCATGCTCGGACGCACCCCGATCTATCCGCCGCCGGCCTTTTTCTGGTGGTGGTTCAGCTACGATGCCTATGCCCCGGCGATCTTCCTGAAGGGAGCCTATATCGCTGCGTCGGGCGGCATCACGTCCGCTGCCGTTGCGATCGGCATGTCGGTATGGCGGGCGCGCGAAGCGAAGCGGGCGCAGACCTATGGTTCGGCGCGCTGGGCAACGGAACGCGAGGTCGAAGCTGGCGGCATGCTCGGCGATCATGGTGTCTTGCTCGGCCGGCTCGGGACGCGGTATCTTCGCCATGACGGGCCCGAGCATGTGTTGTGTTTCGCGCCGACACGGAGCGGCAAGGGTGTCGGCCTGGTCGTACCGTCGCTGCTGACCTGGCCGGGCAGCTGCATCGTCCATGACATCAAGGGCGAGAACTGGTCGCTGACCGCGGGCTTTCGCGCGACCGTCGGGCGCGTCCTGCTGTTCGACCCGACCAATCCCGCATCGTCGCCGTACAATCCACTGCTCGAGGTCCGGAAAGGCGAGTGGGAAGTGCGCGATGTCCAGAATGTCGCCGACGTACTGGTCGATCCGGAAGGAAGCCTCGAAAAGCGCAACCACTGGGAAAAGACCAGCCACGCACTGCTGGTCGGCGCAATCCTTCACGTGCTCTATGCGGAAGGCGACAAGACGCTGGCGGGGGTTGCCGGATTCCTGTCGGATCCCCGGCGACCGATCGAGACCACGCTACGCGCCATGATGACCACGCCGCATCTCGGGGCGGCCGGCGTCCATCCCGTGGTCGCGTCAGCGGCGCGCGAACTGCTCAACAAGAGCGAGAATGAGCGATCTGGCGTGCTGTCGACCGCGATGTCATTCCTCGGCCTGTACCGCGATCCGGTCGTCGCGCAGGTCACCGGCGCTTGCGACTGGCGGATCGCCGACCTGGTCGACGCGGAGCGGCCGGCCAGCCTCTACCTTGTGGTCCCCCCTTCCGACATCTCGCGGACCAAGCCGCTGGTCCGGCTGATCCTCAACCAGATCGGGCGCCGGCTCACCGAGGAGTTGACGCCAAAGGCTCGGCGTCACCGCGTCCTCCTGATGCTCGACGAGTTCCCCGCGCTCGGCCGCCTCGACTTCTTCGAGAGCGCGCTGGCGTTCATGGCCGGCTACGGGATCAAGGGGTTTCTGATCGCGCAGTCGCTGAACCAGATCGAGAAGGCCTACGGCCCAAACAACGCGATCCTCGATAACTGCCATGTCCGGGTCTCGTTCGCGACGAACGACGAACGCACCGCCAAGCGGATATCGGACGCGCTGGGCACGGCGACCGAGATGCGCGCGATGAAGAATTACGCCGGACACCGCCTGTCGCCATGGCTCGGGCATCTGATGGTCTCGCGTACCGAAACGGCCCGGCCCCTGTTGACGCCGGGGGAGGTCATGCAGCTTCCACCCGACGAGGAGATCGTCATGGCCGCAGGCCTCGCACCCATTCGTGGGCGCAAGGCGCGCTATTACCAGGACGCACGGTTTAGCGCTCGGCTGCTCCCACCGCCAACGCCTCGACCGCTAACGCCGGCGGACCGACCAAAGGACGACTGGACAGCCTTGCCGGCGATCGACGCGCCCAAGCCGGTACCCGCGGCCAAGCCGACGCGCACCAGGAAGGTCGCCGCCAAGCCTGACCGGAAATCTCCGCCTGACGGTAAGCCTGAGGATGATGCGGCGGCAAAGAGCGATCCGGCCAATGCCGGGATCCGCCAGGAGCCGGATCTCCCCGACCATGAGGAGATCGTCGCGAAGCCGGCGGTGCCGCGAAGCGAGTTCGAGTTCAACGAAGGAGACGAAGACATGGACAATGCCGGCAATCGCCGACTGCAGGAGCGCCTGTCGGGCGCTGCACGCCAGGCGTCGCTCGATCCCGATGACGGGATCGCGCTGTGACCGCGCGGCCAAGGATCAAGCAGACCTATCGGGTTCAGGCGGATCTCGCGCGTCAGCTTGCCGACCATGCCCGGTCGCGGCGCGTGTCGCAGGTAGCCATCGTCGAGGCCGCGCTGGCGTCGTTCCTCTCGCCCGATGGCGCGGATCGGCTGGAAGCGGCGGTGAGTCGCAGGCTCGACAGGCTGACGCGTCAGACCGACCGGCTGGAATGGCATGTCGAGCTTTCGAACGAGACGCTCGCCTTGTTCATCCGCTTCTGGCTGACCAGCAATGCGCCACTGCCCGACACCGCGCGCGCTGCCGCGCAGGCAATGGGCAAGGAGCGCTGGGAGCGGTTCGTGGAATCGCTCAACAGGCGGATGGAGTTGGGGCCTAGGTTGGCTCGGGAGCTGTCGCAGGACGTTCGAAAGCCTTCGGCTGAACCGGATGAGGAGTGAATCCGGTATGCCGCAGTAAACGGCCGCTCGGGGTATGGGACATGGCCTGACGCGATTGGCGGCGTTGAACAGGCCGTGACGGCGCGGCTATGGCGATCAAGCGTCCGAACGCATCAACGGTTTGAGCCTGAAGGCGCGACTGAGTCAGTATCGGCCCACGATCTCCACCTTGCAGGAGAGCTCCCCCTCGTCGGCCCCGGCATCTTCACTGGGAACGATGCTGGTGCAGACATCGAAGACAAGGCCGGTCGCGACACCGGCATGTTCTTCCCAGACAATGACGCCGCCCTGGTGCCATTCCCCTTCGGTGTCCTCAATGACTGATCGGGCGAGGATTCCTGCAGCGTCGATGGGATCTTCACCGATCACGCGACGCGCGCGGGTCTCATCACCCGGCCCGATGATCGCAGCCCAGTAAGTTGTTGGCATCCACCCTCGATTCGTAAAGCTCACCCAGTTTGCCCATCGCCTGGAGAATGCCAAGCCCGTGTTCCGACTACAGGATGCGCGGTTCGGCCAGTGTCGATGACGGATGAGCGTCCGATCAGAATCGCCGTTCCCCTGTCTTTCTACGCCACGGTGCGACGTGGATAAATCCTTGTTGCCACGAGCAGTTCTGCGCCTCTCTTAATCGTCCCCGCCCGCCGGATCAGTTTGCCCGGCATATTCATGGGGACCGCTTTGACCGTGCATCCGATCCGCTCCGAAGCTTCCTTACGCGGTGCACGGATGCTGCGCACGGCGCTCGGTCCGTCGATCTCGACCTGGCTCGAGGACCCGGCGGTGGTCGAGGTCATGCTCAACCCCGATGGCCGTCTTTGGGTCGATCGCCTGGCCGAAGGCATTTCCGACACCGGCCAGATCCTTTCCGCGGCCGATGGCGAGCGCATCGTTCGCCTGGTCGCGCATCATGTCGGCGTCGAGGTTCATGCACGGTCGCCGCGCGTGTCGGCCGAACTTCCCGAGACGGGCGAGCGTTTCGAGGGGCTGCTGCCGCCTGTCGTGGCAGCACCCGCCTTCGCTATCCGAAAGCCTGCCGTCGCGATCTTCACGCTCGACGACTATGTCGAGGCCGGGATCATGTCGCGCGCCCAGGCCGAGGCGCTGAGGGACGGTGTTTCCAGCCGCCAGAACATTCTGGTTGCCGGCGGTACGTCGACCGGCAAGACCACGCTCACCAACGCATTGCTCGCCGAGGTCGCCAAGACCACTGACCGCGTGGTGCTGATCGAGGACACGCGCGAACTGCAATGCGCGGCACCGAACCTGGTCGCGATGCGCACCAAGGATGGCGTGGCGACGCTATCGGACCTGGTCCGATCCAGCCTGCGCCTGCGACCCGACCGCATCCCGATCGGCGAGGTCCGCGGCGCCGAGGCGCTCGATCTGCTCAAGGCCTGGGGCACCGGCCACCCCGGCGGTATCGGCACCATCCATGCCGGTACGGCGATCGGCGCGCTGCGGCGGATGGAGCAACTCATTCAGGAAGCGGTGGTCACCGTGCCGCGCGCGCTCGTCGCCGAGACCATCAACCTGATCGCCGTCCTCGTCCGTGACGGACACGGTAGGCGGCTCTCCGAGCTTGCCCGCGTCGAGGGCCTCGGACCCGATGGCGACTACCGCCTCACGCACCTTCCGATTGCCAACAATGGAGATATCGCATGACGCTTACGAACGCGCCCGCGCGCAGCCGCCTGGCGGCACTCGCCGCTTGTTCCTTCATCGCCCTCGTGATGACCAGGCCGGCCTATGCCGCCGGATCATCCATGCCGTGGGAAGCACCGTTGCAATCGATCCTCGAATCGATCGAGGGTCCAGTGGCCAAGATCGTCGCGGTGATCATCATCATCGTCACCGGCCTGACACTGGCGTTCGGTGACACGTCCGGTGGGGGTCGTCGCCTCATCCAGATCGTGTTCGGTCTGTCGATCGCTTTCGCGGCAAGCTCCTTCTTCCTGAGCTTCTTCAGCTTCGGCGGCGGGGCACTGGTCTGATGGACACCGGCGAGCCGATCGCGGGCTATTACGCGCCCGTCCACCGCGCGCTGACCGAGCAGATTCTGCTCGGCGGCGCGCCGCGGGCCGTAGCTATCGCCAACGGGACGTTGGCTGGCGCGGTCGGCCTCGGACTTCGGCTCTGGCTCGCCGGGCTCGCCATCTGGGCGATCGGCCATATGGCCGCGGTGTGGGCGGCGAAGCGCGACGCCCAGTTCGTCGATGTGGCCCGCAGGCACCTCCGCTACCCCAATTTCCTGCGCGTGTGAGGTCCGGCTGATGTTGTCCCTGCGCGAATACCGAAACAGTTCGGCAAGCCTAGCCGACTTCCTGCCCTGGGCGGCCCTGGTCGCGGAAGGCGTGGTGCTCAACAAGGACGGCAGTTTCCAGCGCACCGCGCGCTTTCGTGGGCCGGATCTGGATTCGGCGACGCCGGCCGAACTGGTCGCGACGACCGGCAGGCTCAACAACGCGCTGCGGCGCCTGGGTTCGGGCTGGGCGATCTTCGTCGAAGCACAGCGCCATGCCGCGCAGCACTATCCGGAGAGCTGCTTCCCCGATCCCGCCTCGGCTTTGGTCGACCGGGAGCGCGCCGAACAGTTTGCCGAAGAGGGCGCGCACTTCGAAAGCAGCTATTTCCTGACGCTACTCTGGATGCCGCCTGCGGAAGATGCAGCGCGCGCCGAAGGCTGGCTGTTCGAAGGGCGGGCGCAAGCCGGTGTCGATCCGGAGGAGGTGCTGGCCAGCTTCGTCGACCGGAGCGGCCGCGTGTTGCAGCTGGTCGAAGGGTTCGTCCCCGAAATTGCCTGGCTCGATGACGCCGAGACGCTGACCTATCTGCACAGCACGATCTCGACCAAGGTCCAGCGCGTCCGCGTTCCCGAGACGCCGATGCACCTCGATGCATTGCTGGTCGACGAGCCGCTGACGGGCGGACTCGAGCCGCGGCTCGGTCGTCATCATCTTCGCACCCTGACCATCACGGGCTTTCCAACCGTTACATTTCCTGGATTGCTGGACGAGCTGAACCGGCTCGCCTTTCCGTACCGCTGGTCGACCCGAGCCGTGATGCTCGACAAGACTGATGCGACGAAGGTCCTCACCAGGATCAGGCGGCAATGGTTTGCCAAGCGCAAGTCGGTGGCTGCGATCCTGAAAGAGGTGATGACCAACGAGGCATCGACGCTGCTCGACAGCGATGCGTCGAACAAGGCCGCAGATGCCGACATGGCCCTGCAAGAGCTGGGCTCGGACATGATTGGCCAGGCCTATGTGACCGCGACGGTGACGGTCTGGGACATGGATCCGGCTATTGCTGCCGAGAAGCTGCGGCTGGTCGAGAAGGTGATTCAGGGCCGCGATTTCACGGTGATCGCGGAAGGGATGAACGCGATCGAGGCGTGGCTCGGCAGTTTGCCCGGCCATATCTATGCGAACGTCCGCCAGCCCCCGGTTTCGACCCTCAATCTCGCCCATATGATTCCGCTCTCGGCGGTGTGGGCAGGGCCGGAGGGCGACGAGCATTTGGGCGGACCACCTCTATTCTATGCGCGCACGGAAGGGTCGACGCCGTTCCGGTTCTCGCTGCATGTCGGTGACGTCGGGCACACGCTGATCGTCGGCCCGACCGGGGCCGGCAAGTCGGTGCTTCTGGGCCTGATGGCGATGCAGTTTCGCCGGTACGAGGGCGCGCAGGTGTTCGCGTTCGATTTCGGCGGCTCGATCACCGCAGCGGCGCTTGCGATGGGCGGCGACTGGCAGAATCTCGGCCACAGCCTTTATGATGACTCGCCGGGCGGCGTCCTTCTTCAGCCGCTCGCACGGATCGACGACCCTGCCGAGCGCAACTGGGCCGCCGAATGGCTGGCGGCGATCCTGACGGCCGAAGGCTTGGGCGTAGATCCCCAGGCCAAGGAGCATCTCTGGTCCGCCCTTGGGTCGCTGGCTTCCGCGCCGGTATCGGAGCGCACCCTGACCGGGCTCGCCGTCCTCCTCCAGGCACAGAATTTGAAGCAGGCGCTGGCACCCTATTGTGTCGGTGGACCCTTTGGGCGTCTGCTCGACGCGGAGTCCGAGCGGATCGGTGACGGCAAGGTCCGGGCGTTCGAAACCGAGGGTCTTGTCGGCGCTGGGGCGGCGGCTGCGGTCCTGTCCTATCTGTTTCACCGGATCGAAGGCCGGCTCGACGGGTCGCCGACGCTGATCATCATCGATGAAGGCTGGCTGGTGCTCGACAGCCCTGCCTTCGCCCAACAGCTGCGGGAATGGCTGAAGACGCTGCGCAAGAAGAATGCGAGCGTCGTGTTCGCAACCCAGAGCCTGGCCGATATCGAGACCTCGACCATCGCGCCGGCCATTGTCGAGAGCTGTCCGACCCGGATCTTCCTGCCGAACGAGCGCGCGGTCGAGCCGCAGATCATGGCCATCTACCGGCGCTTCGGGCTGAACGATCGCCAGATCGAGATCCTCGCCCGAGCGACGCCGAAGCGCGACTATTATTGCCAGTCGCGCCGCGGCAACCGCCTGTTCGAGCTCGGCCTCGGCGACATTGCGCTCGCCTATGTCGCGGCCTCGTCAAAGGCCGATCAGCTCCGCCTCGCTCAGCTGATCGACGCCAAAGGCACCGATGATTTTGCTGCGGACTGGCTCCGCGTGCGCGGCGTCGACTGGGCCGCCGATCTCTTGCCCACCATCACCACGGAGGTGTCATCATGAAGAAGTTCTTGGCTCGGCGGACCGTGATGTCCGGAGTCGCGGTAATTGCGCTTGCCGTCACCAGCGTTCCCGCAGGCGCGCAGTTCGGCGGCATCGTCTATGACCCGACCAACTACGCCCAGAACGTGCTGACCGCCGCGCGGTCGCTCGAGCAGATCAACCATCAGATCGAGATGATCCAGAACCAGGCGACCTCGCTGATCAACGAGGCGAAGAACCTTGCCTCAATGCCGTTCTCGACGGTTGCGCAGCTTCAGGCGCAGGTACAGCGGACGCAAGCGTTGCTGAGCAGCGCCCAGCGCATCGCCTATGACGTGCAGTCGATCGACCAGGCGTTCAGCACCAAATATCAGGGCGCCAGCATGTCGTCCTCGGACCAGGCACTGGTCGATGGCGCCAAGGATCGCTGGCAGACTTCGGTCGGCGCGTTTGAGGATGCGCTGAAGGTCCAGGCTGGCGTGGTCGGCAATATCGATGGCGCGCGCACCACGATGAATTCGCTGGTGACGTCGAGCCAGTCGGCGTCGGGCGCGCTGCAGGCAGCCCAGGCCGGCAACCAGCTGCTCGCGCTCCAGTCACAGCAACTTGCGGATCTCACCGCGTTGATGGCGGCCCAGGGTCGTGCCCAGGCGCTCGACGCCGCGCAGCGGGCCGCAGCACAGGACCAGGCGCGCGAACAGCTTCGCCGCTTCCTCACGCCCGGCACCGGCTATCGGCCGGGCTCGGTGTCGATGTTCCATAACTGAGGCGCCGCCATGCAGACCAAGACAGTCGTTCGGATCGGCACCGTCGCGTTCGTCGCGGTCGTCATCACCGCCAGCGTGATGCAGGCCCGGATGGCGCCGGGGCCGAACGACCAGGATCTGACCGTTGCGTCGATCTCCGCAAAAGCGGATCCTCTTCGGGCAGAACTGGTGCGGTGCCAGTCGCTCGGCGCGGCTGGCGCGGACGACCATGAATGTCTTCACGCCTGGGCGGAGAACCGGCGTCGCTTCCTCGCGCCCGGTGCGCGTCCCGAGGAAACCCTTCCGACGACGAATGCGGCGACCGGCGAAGCCGATCCAGGAACGGACATGAGCGCGCGATCCGTGAACGCGTTCGGTGTCGCAACCGGCGAGGAGCGTTGAGATGGGCGGCACCGGCGTCATCGACCGCTTCCTCGAGGTCTTCACCAGCTACATCGATTCCGGGTTCGGGCTGCTGCACGGCGAGGTCGCGTTCATCGCGACGACGCTGATTGTCATCGATGTGACGCTGGCGGCCCTGTTCTGGACCATGGGCGAGGGCGACGACATCATCGCCCGGCTGATCAAGAAGACGCTGTTCGTCGGCATCTTCGCCTATATCATCGGTAACTGGAACGGGCTGGCAAAGATCGTCTTCAACAGCTTTGCCGGCCTCGGCCTGAAGGCAAGCGGCACCAGCTTCACCGCCGCCGAGCTGCTCCAGCCCGGCCGGGTAGCCCAGGTCGGACTCGATGCCGGGCGGCCGATCCTGGAATCGATCTCGGGGCTGATGGGCTATGTCAGCTTCTTCGAGAATTTCATCCAGATCGTCGTGCTGCTGTTCGCCTGGGTGGTCGTGCTGCTCGCCTTTTTCGTGCTCGCGATCCAGCTGTTCATCACGCTGATCGAGTTCAAGCTCGCAACGCTCTGCGGCTTCGTGCTGATTCCGTTCGGGCTGTTCGGGAAAACCGCGTTCATGGCCGAGCGGGTTCTCGGCAATGTCGTCTCGTCGGGCATCAAGGTGCTGGTGCTCGCCGTGATCATCGGCATCGGCTCGACCCTGTTCGACCAGTTCACCTCCGCGATTGGCAGCGCGCAGCCGACGATCGAGGACGCCATGACGATCGTGCTGGCGTCGCTGACGCTGCTCGGGCTCGGCATCTTCGGCCCTGGCATCGCCAACGGCATCGTCTCCGGCGGCCCCCAACTCGGCGCAGGCGCCGCAGCCGGTACGGCGCTGGCCGCCGGTGGCGTTGTCGCCGGCGGTGCAGCCGCCGCCGGGTTGGTCGCGGGTGCAGCTGGCGGAGCGATGAGCGGCGTAGCTGCCGCCGGCGCGCGCGCCGCGAGCGGCGCGGCCAGTGCTTACAGCCTCGGATCCGCTGGCAAGACGGGTGCTGCCAGCGTCGCTGGCGGTCTCGGCGGTGTTGGCAAAGCCGCAGCCGGTGCTGCCATGTCGCCGCTGCGCCGCGCCGCTGCAGCCATGAAACCGAGCCCGACCGCTGGCACCAGTTCGCCCGGCGGGGAGGCGTCCGGGAAGGACGGCCAACCTGCCTGGGCGGCCGCCATGAAGCGCCGCCAGGCCATGACCCATGCAGCGACCGTCGCCGCCCACACGCTTCGCTCCGGCGATGGCGGGGGCGGTGGCTCTTCGGTCGATGTCAGCGAGAAGGACTGATCCCATGTTTCGACGCCCCAACATCCGGTACGGCAAGGCGCCCGAACCGGAGACGCCCTATCAGCGCGCCGCCCAGGCCTGGGACGACCGGATCGGGTCTGCCCGCGTGCAGGCGAAAAACTGGCGGCTCGCCTTTTTCGGAACGCTTGCGCTATCGGGCGGTCTCGCTGGCGGCCTTGTCTGGCAAGGTGCGCGCGGGACCATCGTTCCCTGGGTAGTCGAGGTCGACAAGCTTGGCGAAGCGCAGGCGGTGGCTCCGGCGACAGCCGCCTATCGGCCGACCGATCCCCAGGTCGCGTTCCACCTCGCGCGCTTCATCGAGCAGGTTCGGGGCATCGCGGCCGATCCGATCGTGGTGCGTGAAAACTGGCTGAAGGCTTACGACTTCACCACCGACAAGGGCGCCCTCGCGCTCAATGACTATGCCCGGACCAACGATCCGTTCGCCAACATCGGCAAGGCACAGGTTGCGGTCGATGTCTCGAGCGTGATCCGCGCCTCGGCGGACAGCTTCCGCGTGGCCTGGACCGAACGCCATTATCAGGACGGGAGCCTGGCCGGCACCGAGCGCTGGTCCGCCATCCTGACCGTGGTCGTGCAGCCACCCCGCACCCCAGACGCCCTCCGAAAAAACCCGCTCGGTCTGTTCGTCAACGCCATCAACTGGTCGAAGGAGTTGAGCCAATGACCGCGCCGTATTTCCGTAAATCCGCCATTCCGGCTTTGCTGATCTCAGCATCCGCGCTCGCTGGATGTGCGCACGCGTCGGCGAAGCTTCCGGCCATCAGCTACGACACCGCGGCACCAGCAGTGCAGGCGTCCGATCCTCCCAGGCCCGTCGAGGTGATCGCTGTTCCGACATTGTTACCCCTGCCTGGCCAGCTGAAGCCGGTAGGGGAGCCAGAGCCTCGGCATGATGAAGGCGATCCCCGGATTCGCGTGGGTACGGCCAACGCCGCCGCGCGCGTCCAGCCGGTGCGCGACGGGTTCCTCAACGCCATCCAGCAATATCCCTGGTCCGATGGCGCGCTGTACCAGCTCTATGCTGCACCCGGTCAGGTGACCGACATTGCGCTCCAGGAGGGCGAGCAACTGGTCGGCCCTGGACCGGTAGCCGCCGGCGACACGGTCCGCTGGATCATCGGCGATACGGTGAGCGGGAGCGGAACCACGCAGCGCGTGCATATCCTGGTCAAGCCGACGCGGTCCGATCTCAGCACGAACCTTGTCATCAATACCGATCGCCGCACCTATCATCTCGAGCTGCGGGCGACCCCGCGGACCTACATGGCATCGGTATCCTGGAACTATCCGCAGGACCGGCTGATCGCGCTTCGCGGAGAGAATGCCGCCGCAGCGACTACGGCGCCGATCGCGGCCGGGGTCGATCTCGCATCGCTCAATTTCCGCTATTCGATCGATGGCGACGCGCCGCCATGGCGACCGCTGCGCGCCTTCGACGACGGGCACCAGGTTTTCATCGAGTTCCCGGCCGGAATCGCCCAGGGCGAAATGCCGCCTCTCTTCGTGGTCGGAACGGGCGGTACCGGCGAACTCGTGAACTATCGGGTGCGCGACCGCTATATGGTCGTCGACCGCATCTTCGCTGCAGCCGAGCTTCGCCTGGGTACGAAGAAGAGCGAGACCAGGGTTCGCATCGTGCGGACCGACGGCGGCCGTGCTGGAAAGGGGCGGCGATGAGCGACGGGCAAGAAGCCGTGCCGGCGGTTCCGGATCTCCGGCTCCGCAGCGATCCGCCACGCGTGATGCGACTGTCGCGCAAGGCGCTCATCACCCTGGCGCTGCTTGCCAGCGTCGGCATCGGCGGATCCTTGTTCTACGCGTTGCAACCGTCCCACCGGCAGGCGGCGGAAGAACTCTACAACACCGACAGCCGCTCGACCGCCGACAGCGTGACGAGCGCGCCGAAAGACTATGGGCAGGTGCCCAAGCTCGGACCGCCTTTGCCCGGAGACCTTGGCCGTCCGATCGTCTCGGCGCAGCAGCGCGGTGCCGATGTGCCGGCCCCGCCCATGGGTCCGGGTGCCGGCGGGCCGCAAACGGGACAGGCGACAAACCCGGCATCACCGGCACCAAACGCCGCCCAGGCCGCCCGCCAGCGGATACGGCAGGAGCACGACGCTGCGCGGACGAGCAAACTGTTCCTCGGGACCGCGGCGGCGAACAGCGTAGGCGCGACCGCACCGCTGTCTTCGGCGGACCTGCTCGGTGCCACCGGCAATGACAGACCCGGTGCCGCCGCCGGCGGTGCCCAGGCGGTTACTTCGGCACCCGCCGACGATGCTGTCCAGAACGGCCAGGCCGCCAAACGCGCCTTCCTGAAAGCGGGTAACGATCACCCCGCGACGAGCTCGGGCCGACTCGAGGGACCAGCTTCGCCCTATGTCCTCCAGGCCGGCAGCGTCATTGCCGCGGCGCTGATCACCGGCATCCGCTCCGACCTCCCGGGGCAGATCACGGCGCAGGTCACCGAGAATGTCTATGACAGCCCGACCGGCAGGATCCTGCTGATTCCCCAGGGGTCGAAGCTGGTCGGCGAGTATGATTCTCAGATTTCGTTTGGCCAGAACCGGGTGCTGCTCGCCTGGGACCGGCTGATCCTGCCGGATGGACGCTCGCTCGCCCTGGACCGCGTGCCCGGCGCCGACGCGTCGGGGTTTGCGGGGCTGCAGGACGGGACCAATTATCATTGGGGTGGGATCGCTAAAGCGGCTTTGCTCTCGACCGCGCTCGGGATCGGCGCCCAGGCTGGGTCGAACGGCAATGGCGATCTGGCTCGCGCAATCCGCCAGGGAACGTCGGACACGATCAATCAGGCTGGTCAGCAGATCGTCAGGCGGCAGTTGAACGTACAGCCCACACTCACCATCCGCCCGGGCTATCCGCTGCGCGTCGTCGTCACGCGCGACCTGGTGTTGGCGCCGATCGCGCTGGGAGGACGCTGATGGCAGCGCTGAAACTCGGACCGCTGGTGGAAGACAGGCCTGTACGCGTCACGGTGGAGCTGCCGGGGCCGGTCCACCGTGACCTCGTCCGCTATGCCGCCGCGCTCGCCGCGGAGACCGGACAAGCACCGGTCGTGCCCGAAAAGCTTGTCGCGCCGATGCTGGAGCGGTTCATGGCCAGCGATCGGGCATTTGCCAGGGCCCGCGACAGTCGATGATCGCGCGGGCTATTCTCCGGTCCGCCGGGTAAGAGTGAGCGAACGCCCCCTGCCGGCAGAGACAAACCGGACGGCATCTGCCGGCACTGGACTCGCTACGAGCTCAGCCAAGCGCCTTCCGCATCTTCGAGCGCGACGTGCATCTCACCCTCTGCCTGCAGGTCGTTGAGCCGGCGAGAAATGGCCTCGAAGTCGCCGTCCTTCGGAAACTTCGAATCTGCCTTGGCCGACCTCGCCAGAGCGCCGATCGCATCCTCACGGGCGACCTGGCCGATCAGCCAGCGTCCGAAGGGTTGCTCGGTCTTCAGATAGCGATCGTCCGTAGCGCTGAACATGGTCATCCTCCTACGCCGAGTTGGCGAATAGGAACATTTGTAGAACGGAATGGAGCCTTCGGGAAGGCCTGCCGGTCCCGCGTTGCGCGCCCACAATAGCGAAATAGCCCGTGGCCTTGAATGAAGTCCCGCCGTTTTCCTGTCTTTCAACGCCACGCTACGATGACCTCGGTTCCTTGTTGCGCGGACGCGTTTCGCGCCTCTTCTAATCGCCCCCGACACCGGCTCGCATCAGGCCGCCGGCCAAGGGGAGGTTCTCGTGACCGACAGCCAAACAGGAATATCAGCGGAACAGGGGCGGCGGCGCCGTCGGCTCCTGCCATTCTTCGCCATCATCGCCATCGCAGTGGCGCCGGGGCCTGTGCTGGCCAACAACTACGGCGAAAGCCTCGCCTGGCAGTTCAAGACCTCAGCGGATCGCGCGAACCAGGCGGCCGTGCTCGACATGATCGAGAAGCGGCGCGGCGGCTATTATGCGGCGCCGATCTACAATACCAATATCGCGCGGCAGTATAATTGCTCGATCGCGGCGACCTCGACGGGCAACAGCGGCACCCAGACCGCGCTCGCCAATTCGCCGACCGTGACCGGCGCGACCTCGACGGCGACCGGCAACGACAGCGCGACGACCGTCGGCGACGGGCACGGCGATGCCGCTGTCGATGGGGGCCAGACCAACAGCGGCGCCGTTTCTTCGGGCGTCACCGGCGCGACCGTCACCAATGTCCACGGCACGGCCTCTCAGGCACTTAACTCCGATCAGACAAACAGCGGCAACCAGACCGCCACCGTTCAGGGCAGCAGTGCCTGCGCCTTCGCGGCGCTCAACTGATGCCCGCGAAATTTCGAACCCGGCGACTGGCCGGGAGAGGCGCGCAGGTCGCAAGCGTGGCACTGGTCGCGTTGAGCCTGGGCGGGTGCGTCAGCATGCGGCAGGCGCGGCTCGGGGCAGGCGAGGAACCGACGCTGATCGGGCCTGCCGTGCGCGACAATCGCACACCGATGGATGCGGCGCTTGCCTGCCTCGCACCGACGATCGCGGCGGCGCGGCCGCGACCGCTCGTGATCGGGGTCGGCGATGTCCGCGACTATACCGGCAAATATTCGGTCAACGAAGGCAATGCCATCACGCAGGGTGGCGCGCTGATGGTCTATTCGGCGCTGGGCAAGCTCGGCGGCGCGGTTGTCCTTGCGGAGCGGTTCGATCCGATGATCGGCGAGCGCGAACTCGGCTATACCGATCGGCGGCAGCTCGGCGACGGCCAGGTCCATGACGTGGCCGGCGCCGCGGGCGCTGCCCATGTTCCCTGGCTGCCTTATTATGGCGGGAGCATCGCCGCCTCCCACCATTACATCGTCGGCGGCGTCACCGAACTCAACTATGACATCCGCTCCGGCGGCATTGACGCCGGCGTCAGCCAGCTCGGGCCAAAGGCGCGGACCTATACCCAGTCGGTCGCGATCGACCTGCGCATCGTTGATACCCGCTCGCTGCTCGTCGTGAAGACCATCAGCCTCACCAAGCAGTTCACCGGCTATGAGGTCGGGTTCAACATCTTCCGATTCTTCGGCTCGGACCTGTTCGACATCAATGCCGGCGCCAAGGGCCAGGAGCCGCTCCAGCTCGGCATCCGCACCGCGCTCGAGGAAGGCACGCTGCGCCTCATCGCCGGGGTCTCGAAGATCGATCCGGCACCGTGCCTTGCCAGGCAGACCTGGACACCCCAGCCGGCCGCCGCCGCCGCCGTACCTGCCGGAAGCGCACCAGCCGCCGTGCAGACGATAACCGGCGCGGCGTTCAACGGCGCACCAGCTGAGGGCGCTCGGCCCAGCGAGGGCGATGTTCAATTGCCGTTCGAGTTCGCCTCGGCCGATCTGCAAGGCCCCGCACAGACGATGGTCGATCGCATTGTGGCTGCTGCTGTGCACGGCTCCGTCGGGGTGATGATCGTCGCCCGCGATACCGAGACGCTCGAACCGGCAAAGCGCGACGCGCTGACAGATCAGCGCATCGCTGCGCTGCTGGCCGCGCTCGCGGCACGCGGCGTCGCCGCCGGTGCCGTCACCCTTTCGTGGCGTCCTGACCGAACGGACACCGCCGTGCACCACGGCAGCTCGGGTCTCCAGAATCTCGCGCAATTGCGCGTCGGCGGCTGAGCCCGCCGCCCGCTCCTCGAACGCAAGGAGGCGCCCGCCCAACACTTCGCCTGCCCCGTCCTTCCCTCCAATCACAGGATCCTTCCATGACCCCCTTCTCTGCCCATCGCCGATCGACCCGGCATCACCTTCTCGGCAGTGCTGGTGCCGCGCTCGTCACCATGCTCACCGTCATGCCGGCGCAGGCGCAGGTCGCCGGCACCCAGGCCGCGAGTCCCCGCCTCGTCGTTACCGATCAGCTCAACCGCACCGCCCCGGTCATTTCGAACGCTGGTGGCGCGGTGGTTCAAACCGTCCTGTCCGCACCCGTTCAGGACTCCGCGACGACAGTCTCCGGCAACACCATCAGCGCATCGGCGCGCGGCAACCAGGCGTCGGACAGCCTTACCGCTGACCTACCGGAGGCCATTTCCGCGGTCGGCCCCACCAGTCTCTCCACCGGCACTGCCGGCCTGGTCGCGAGCAGCGACAGCCTCATCGCTAGCAGCCAACGCAATCTTGGCTCCGACGTCCAGGGGCTGATGATCGATGCGCCGCGCATCTCTCTCGACAGCGGCGATGTGACGAGCGGCCGGCTGGGCGTCTCGGACAATATTCTGGAGGCGATCGGGCTCGGCAATGACCTCGGCAACAGCCTGACGCTGTCCGGCCCCGGCAGCGCCGGCGGCGGCATCGTGGCGCTCCAGAAGGTCGATGCGGCGTCGCAGATCGCCGGGCGATCCTATGGAGCGACCGCGTTGACCGCAGGGACGGTCAGCGCGAGCGACCTGTCGCTTACCAGCAATCTCCTGCGCGCCATCGGCAACGGCAACGCGGTGAACAATGCGCTCACCGCCAGGGCGCTCACCATCGCCGCGTCCGGCGGCGACGTCGTTGCCGCCACCGTCCCGACATCGGGTTCCGGCGATCCGACCGTGAACGCGGCGTTTGCCGTACTCAGCAATCAGCAGAGCGATGCAGACATCAAGGCACGCACCGGCGACATCGACTCTTCCCCTTCCTTCGACGTGGCCGTCGCCGGTGCAGTCGACAGGTCTTCGATCGCGAACGACGCCAATGGCGCGGTCGCTGCCAGCTATGGCAATCAGTCCGCGAACGCGCTCGTGCTCGAAGCAGCCTCGATCGCAAGCGATACGAGCGGCCCCGGCGCGTTCGCAAACGTGACGGGTGTCCAGCGGATCGGTGTCTCCCCCGTCACTGCCATCTCGTCTGGTGGAAGCAGCACGAATGTTCTAGGTGACGTGACCGGCAGTGCGTTGTCGACCTCGCGCAACAGCATCCGGACGCAGTCGATCGGCAACCTCGCCAGCGGCAATGTGCTGACCGTGACGGCCGCAAGCCTCGAAATGCCCGGACGCGATGACCTGACCGATGGCGCGGCCGGCATTACGGTGGTCTCCGCTGACGGCACAGCGAGCGCCACCGCGCCTGTCAGCGTTCTCAACGTCCAGGACTTTGGGCAGGGTGTGGTACGGGCCCTGCAGATCGACAGCCCCGTCCAGCTGCTGGTTGACGGAAATATCAGCGATTCCGCCGTCAATGCTGACGACAATATCGCTACCGGCACCGCTACCGGAAACAGTGCGACAAACGCGGTGACGCTCGACGCGACGTCGCTTCGGACCGCCACCAATATCGGCAGCCTGCAGACGGGCGACGGTAGCGTGACGGTGGCGATGGGATCGCCGTCGAGCCGTGTCGGTGCGGTCATCAGGCCGCTGGGCCTGCTGACGGGCTCCAGCCTGTCGGTCAGTGGAAACACCAGCACCGGCACCGCGATCGGCAGCACGGCCGCGAACAGCCTCACCGTTACCGCCAACGACATCGCCAATGCCGGCGGCCATGACAAGGCGAAGGCGGGTTCGCTCGGTGCCGGCTACGGCGCCGCCGCGGACTTTGCTCTGGCCAACAACCAGAAGCTGGGCGAACCCAGCATCGAGGGCAGTTCGACCGCGCAGATTGCCGCTGCTGTCTATGGGCGGTTCGGGGTCGCGGATGCCGGGGCCACCACTGACCGATCCTCGATCATCGTTGACGGCAATGTCCAGCGCGCGAACGCGCTCGGCAACACTGCGGTCGACCGGCTGGCGATGTCTGCGACGCGGATTGCGGCAGGCGATGAGATCGCAGCCGAGTCCGCTTTGTCCTCGTCTCAATATGGCCAGGCCAATGTCAGTGCGGTGTCCGACCTCGATCTCGAGATGAGGGGTAACCTCGTTGCGTCGAGCGCGTCGCTCTCGAACAACACCAACCAGGCGCTCGCCGCCGTCAATGATGTCGACAATGGTTTGACCATCGACGCGGTCGCGATCGACAGTGCTACGGGAAGCGATGTACTGGCCGGCGTCGGTTCGCTCGGCTCTGCGCGGATCGTCGGCGACCATGTTCTGGCCAGCACCCAGTTCGCGACCGGCACCGCGACCGCAGTGGCGAGAACGTCACTTGCAAACGGCACGGGCGGCAATGGTCTCGACACATCCAGCTTCACGATCGCGGACAATGTGACCGCCGCGGACGCTTCGGCCAACCGGGCAATCAACGCCGTGTCGGTCATCGCCGGCGCAACGGGGAATGCCGATGCTGGCCTTGCCAACAGTCAGATGAGTGACGCGGTCGTGACCAGCACCGCCGTTACCGATGCCGCCTATCGGGTCGGCGTTTCACCTGGCGCCGTGGTGCAGGATTCCTCGATCTCGATCGACGGCAACAGCACCACGGCCGTCGCGCGCGGCAATGTCGCCGACAACCGGCTCGCTTTGTCCGGTACCCCCGCCAATGGGTCGCTCCAGCTACCGGCCGCGCAGCTCGGCCGGTTCGATACCATGGCAAGCGCCGCGGCGACGTTGCTCAACGGCCAGTCTAACTATGGCGCGGTCGCCGCGTCGGCGGGGACGACGAGCTACGGGGTCCCCCTCAATCTAGCTTCCACTCCGTTCTCCTCGTCGAGCGTGGATGTGGCCAACAACACCGTTTCGGCGAGCGCTTATGGCAACGCGGCCAGCAATCAGCTGACCGTGTCTTCTGCAGGCAGGCTCCCGACCGCCGCGGTCGTCAACGTCCAGGCCAATTACGGCGCGGTCGCCGCCCAGGTGACGGGTGCGACCTATCGAGTCGTCTCCGGGCCGATGACGGTGGGTTCGCTTTCGATCGCCGGCAATTTGCTGGCGGCGACCGCTGTCGGCAACCAGGCGACCAACTCCATCGCCACGCCGCGCTGACAGGATCCGCGCCGGGCGGACCCGGGCCCCCAGGGCCAGCCCGGTAAGCGGGAAGGGCCGTCACGCTACCCTTGTCGTGACGGCCCTTCGACATGCCTTGGGCGCTGCTCTCCCTCATGCGATCTCTCGCCTCAATCCTTCGGAAGGGGCCGGGCGTAACGATGGGACAGCAATTCGAGGAAGCGCTTGAGCGCGGGATTGGTGTTGTCACGGAGCCAGTGCACCCCTTGTTCCAGCGTCGTCGCACCAAAGGCATCATGTACTTCGCGCAGAATTGGAAGGTCGATCCCGGTCACCGGCTGGACGACCCCGGCTGTTACCGTGAGCCGGTCACCTGCCGCGAGCGACAGCAGGTTGTCGCGGCTGACCTGCTGGGCGGTAATTGCCGGCCGATGTCCGGGGCCGGAAAGGCGGGCGATGATCATCGCCGCGAGGTCCGGACCAGGGTCGGCAGCCGTAACGACGAACGCGGCGCGGCTCAGGTCGGTCCAATAGAGGGTTTGTGTATCGGCGAGCGGATGGCCGGGAGGCAGGCCTACGACGAGCGGTTCGCTCCAGAAGCTTACCGAGCGCAGCGAGGCCCGCGACGACCGGCCGGTCACGATCGCAAGATCCAGTCGCACCTCTTCGACCGCGTCGAGCAGTCTGGTGCCATCGTCCTCTCGTGCGTCGATCTCGACCGCAGGCCAGGCAGAGCGGTATTCCCGCAGCATCGCAGCGAGGTTCCCGCCGCCGAGCGAGCTGTGAAAGCCGATCCGGAGCGCGCCGGCCGCCCCCGACGCGAGCGCCCGGGATTCCTGGTCCAGGGCCTCGATGTCCCGGACGATGCGGCGTGCCTTGCTGAGGAAGCGTTCGCCTGGATCGGTCGGCGTGACGCCGCGAGTCGAGCGCCGAAACAACGGCAGGCCAAGGCGGAGCTCGAGATGCTGGACGCGCTTGCTGAGCGTGGATTGCTTGATGCCGAACTGGTCCGCCGCCCGGCTGAAGCTACCGGAATCGGCTGCGGCGAGCGCGTAGCGCAACAGGTGGACTTCGATCATTCACGGCCCTTTTGCCCGGCGACGGTCGGTCGTTGCGCCGGCCAGTCGTCACGGAAGGGCGAAGATGAAGGGGTTCGGCGGGGCCGGCTATTCCAAGAAATTGGCATCTATCGTTGGACGTTCAGCGGCTGAGGCCAGCCTGCCGCAATGCCGGGGTGAGGCGATTGCCGCTGATTGGTGCTGCCGGAGGCAACGGGTTTTTGCCTATCAAGTAGCAAACGCACCAAAGCGTCTATCCGAATATCTCGGCACCTGCTCCTTGCATGTCGGCAATCAGATCGTGAGCAAACTGCAAGGCGGGCTTGTAGGGCGTGGTCCGCTCGATCGGCACCGCCTTGGTGGGTTCCCGCCATCGGAACCCGCTCCAAGCCTGGACTTTCGTTCGCAGCTCCGGATGCGACAAGATATATGCGGACGTCGCGATATGGATCAGCCTGCGTCTCGCAGCAGGAAACTTGAAATGACGCGCGGACCGGATCTCGTCAGCGTAAAACCACGCCGAAATCAGGTATCCAGCTTGAGTGCGCGTTGCTGGTCCCTCTCCGTAGAAATCAACTACGGTGTCGTACTGCCTCTGGGTTGGCGACGTCTCGGCATCGTCCTCATCGTTCGGAAACGTAAGCCAGAACGAAAAGCGCTCCTCGTCCACTTCTCGTCCCTCGAAGAACACGATGTGCTGCCGTTCCGCCCTCACCGGTCGGATGGCGAGTGATTGAATCTTGCCGGCCTGCGTCAGGTCCAGGCTCCAGTTGCGTCTAACTCTGCGGTCGCTCATGGCTCTATGGGTAACGAGCGTTCGGCCTGTTCGCCAGAAGCGCTCTTGTGTCCACGCCGCTTTCGCTCTGCCCCAATGCCAACCGCCCCTGCGTCGAGCGCGGCTACAGCGGGAGCGATCGCCGCTGATGGCGCTGTCGGAGGAAAAGAGCTTTTTGCCTCTTGGCTGGGGCCGGATGTGACCCGGGCGTCCCGACAAGTACAAGCTATAGGTTTAACTGAACGTCGGCTTATCAAGCTATAGCTTTAATCAGCGGCGCAAGCGGGGGCTTTCTGCCTATCGAAGTTCCTGATATGTTCCGCTCCGAGTCGAGTCGGGAATACGAACATGCAGTCGAACGTCAGCATCGAGGACAAGTTGACCGTGCTCCAGGCGCATATCGGTCCCATCTTGGACGAGCTGGGGACGATGGCGGAGGGCAATGACCTGACCGCTGACGACATCGTCGAGTTTTTCGCGATGGGGATCGCGGCCGTCATCGACAACGACACGAACTTCAAGACGCCGCGCGATCTGCGCAAGGCGGCGGATTCCACGGCCATCGTGATCGAGCGGCGGGCCAGGGATTTCCGCGCGCTCAATGAAGCGACCGGCGTCAGCGCGCTGGATATTCTTTGCTCGAGCTATCCCATCGGCCGGGCGGTGGCCGCATGACATGTCGCGGCTTCACTGCTTAAGGGCATCCGTCACCGACGTTGCAGCGTTCCTGGGTACCGAGCCGGCGGCCGGCCTGACTATACCTTCCGAGACCGTTGAGGGCCATGACGGGCTGGTGATGTTCTCGGGGAGCGGGACGCGCCGGCTCCGTTTGATGCGGTGGGGTTTTCCGCGGCTGACGCGCGAGATGCGCCTGCGTGGGGACGAGCCCGGCATCATCGGTCTTGTCGCTGATCTGACCAATCCGATGTGGGAGCATCTGGTCGTTGATCCGCGCTATCGCTGCATCATCCCCATCACCCATTTCGGAAACCCCGACGGCGATCCTGGCGAGAAGACGCGGACCTGGTTCTCCCTAGCGGATCAACCGATCATGGCCTGGGCCGGCTTCTGCCGGAATATTCCCGATATCGGCCCGGTCTATGCCGGCATGACCATGGAGGCAAACGAGGCGGTCCCGCCGACGAATGATCGCATGCCGGTCCTCCTGGAGCCGGACGAGCATGACCGCTGGCTTCAGGGGTCGGTCCGGGATGTGATCGCTTTCCAGCACCGCGCGCCGGTGTCGGCTGATCGGATGGTCGTCGATCGGACGGACGATAGCTGGAGAAGTGGCGTACCACCTCGATCCGGGGTTCAGATCGAGCTGCTGTGAGCCCGCGCGGCACCTATTGCGATGCTTCGCGTTGGGAGCCTAGTCTGCCCTGATGTGCAATCTATACGCCCTCCGAAAATCGGCCGCGGAAGTCGCGGCGCACTTCGGCGTCGACGTCCCGGTGCTCTCGAATGCCGGTGAGGAAATCTATCCGGGCGCGCCCGGCATGGTCATCCGCGACGCCGAAGGGCAGCGGGTGATGCAGTCAATGACCTGGGGATTCCCCAGGCCGATGAAGAGCAAGAAGACCGGCCTTCCGATCAAGCCCATTCCCGTCAACAATATCGCTGATCTCGACAACTTCATGTGGCGCGGCATCGCGCCCAGGCCGGGGCACCGCTGCCTCATACCGCTGACCGGTTTCGCTGAAGCGGAAGGCGAGAAGGGAATGATGACGCGCACATGGTTCTCGGTGAAGGATCAGCCGATCGCCGCCTGGGCCGGCCTGTGGCGGGTCAGTGACGAATGGGGGCCGGTCTATTCGGGGCTCATGACCAACTGCAATGAGGCGATCAGGCCGGTTCACGACCGGATGCCCGTGCTGCTTCATCGTGATGAGTATGATCAGTGGCTACACGGCGGTCTCGATGACGTGATCGGGTTCAAGGAGCGATGCTTTCCCGATGCGCTGATCGTCATGGAACGCACGACCGAGCCCTGGAGAAAGCGCCAGCCTGATCCGGTTGAGGCGCCGCCGCTGCTTTAGGCGCGCTTTGTCTGAGGGCAGCCTAACTGCGATAGCGCTGAACTGCCTGCTTCCACGCCCCCTCGTCCGGCATAGGCAGTGAGGTGATCGTCGGTGGCTCCCGGCCGATGGTAATCCGCACGCCCCGGCGACCGCACCGCGTGCATTTCAGGCGCTCGCGCACATAGTCGAGATGGTCGCGCCAGCCCTTCCGATTGAACAGCCACCAAAGAGCATGCCCGCTGAAGACTCCCTCGTGGCCGCAGGTCGGGCAACTCGCCTTCAGCTTGCGTTGATGAGCCGCCACCTCGAACAGGCAGGTGGCGACCTTTTCGCCTTCGCTGCTGTAGCGTGACACCCTATGCCACCGCGCGAAGTCTCGGCCCACGGGCGTCCGGTGCCGATCTCAACCCCAGGTCCTTCACGGCATCGCGGCGGACGACGCGGATCAGGGCTTTGGGCCAATCGGGGAACACCGCCCGAACCTTCGCCGACAGGATGGTCAGACCCGGCAAATCGAGCAGGGGAGTGGCATCGTACCCACACCACAATTCTGCGGGTATCCGTCCCAGCCGATACTCCCCGGCCACGACAAGGGCGACTGGCGGATGCACCGCCGGTCGCTCGGCGATCAGCCGAGCGAGGCACGCCGGACGCTGGCGGGCGAGCCATGTGTCGTAATCGCCGCGCGACGTGGTTTGTCCGATGCGGTGATCGCCGATTTTCGCGACATGGACCGTCCACTGACCATAGGGATATGTGTCCATGTCGATGGGCCAGCGATGGGCGAGCCAGTTTGTCTCCTCGATCCAATTTCGCCCTGCCTTTTGCATTCTGGCGGTTTGAACCGAGCTCCAGTGATTCGGCAAGAACATTTCATGAACACCAGAACTCCGGGCGCGGACTTCTGCACCGCAGCCATCGGCACGATCCGGAGAACAACCTCTCGCCGGGAGCTCGGGTCGATCGAAGGTTTTCCAAAGACGCAACGAGTCTGAACGGCGAGCCTGGTTGAGCGAGAGGAATGCCACATATTCGCTTATCCGTCTGAAAATTCTTATTAATTCCCCTTCGTCGCGGTCGCTGCCCACATTTTTCCCCACACTAGCGATGAGATTGTTTGAAACCGGGCGAGCACCGGGGCGACGCCTATGCGCCCATTCCGGTCGCATATGTCGTTTGCAAAACTGCGGAAGCTGCCGTCGGCCGGATCGGTCGTCCGCCGTTTGAAGCGAACCGCCGCCGCGAAAAAGCTAGTCTAGCGCGAGGTTAGGAAGAAGAAGTGTAAGCGAGGTCTGAAGGCCGCCTTGTGGGCGGGGCCATCGACGGGTTGATAGTCGCTCTTTGAGCGGGGCGGTGATGTCGGACGAGGTTGGGTCAGCGGACGAAGGAGCGAGTAGTCATACGAGGT
>JBAZXI010000014.1:0-121176 GCA_041659925.1 Sphingomonas sp. | reverse complement strand
GTGCAGCGGCCAGATCCGCGCCACGCGTTTGTGCAGGAACGCCGGCACCGCGCGCCAGCCGTCGCGGCGCAACCGGTCGCCCCAGCTCAGCCAGATGACGAAACCCGAAAGCAGGAAGAAGAAGTCGACCGCGAGATAGCCCTTGGCGAAGAACGCCACCGCGCCCGGCGCGAGGCCCGCGACCGACAGGCGGATATGATAGAGCACGACGAACCAGGCGGCGATGCCGCGCAGGCTGGTCAGGGCGCGCAGTTCGTGCCTCACGTCGCCGGTTCCAGTGCGGTCGCACGCGCCTTGCGCATCGGCCGCCACGCGCCCTCGCTGCGCCGCCGGCCGAGATAGGTGTCGAGCCCGATCTGCGCGCCGATCAGCATGTAGATGAACGGCTGGAAGGCGATCGCGATGAACGCGGCGCCGAGCAGATAGACGAGGTGCGCCGATTGCAGCGCACCGGCGAGCGGGGCGATCCACGTCTCGTCCTCGGCGGGCTTGCGATAGCGATGCCGGATGATTTCCATCCGCACCAGCCCGATCAGGTTGATCGCCAGCCACAGCAGCAGGCCGGGCCAGCCCTGTTCGCCGAGCATTTCGAAATAAGCGCTGTGGAAGGCGCGCGCCTTGTCGACCGTCAACTCGCGATCGACCATGACGTTGCCGGCGGTCCCCTCGACCTTAACGGTGTCGTAGCGGATATGGTTCTGGCGATACATTTCAAACCCGCCGCCGAACGGGTGGGTCTTGGCGTAGTCCCACGTCCATTTCCACACCGCGAGCCGGGTCGAGGCAGATTGGTCGGCCTTGTAGGTCTTGATCGTGCTCATCCGCTCGGTGAAGGCCGAGGGCAGCATCGGCACCGCCGCCAGGCCGATCGCGCCGAGCATGCAGAGATACAATATCTTGCGCTTCGTTTCGCGCAGCAGCAGCACGGCGACCAGCACGATGCACAACAGCCCGGTGCGCGTCGAGGTGCCGACCGGGATCAGCATGCAGGCGAAGATCAGCGCGGCGCAAAAGCCCTTCACCTTCCAGTCGGGTTTGACGATCGTGCCGTGGCGCGCGAACCACAGGATGATCGGGATGATCGCGACCGCGACGGTCGAGATGGTCGAGCCCTCGTAAAGCCCCGAATTGTTCGACACCATCAGGTTGAGCTCGCCATAGCCGCCGCCCGAGGCCAGCGTCTTGATCCCGCCGACGATGATGATCGACGCCGCCGACGCGATCATGAAGAACAGCAGCGCCTCGATCCGCAACCGGGTGCGCAGCGTCAGCGGCAGGAACGCGGCGAAGGCCAGCGCCTTCCACACCCAGTCCCATTTGTCCGCCGCCTCGATCGGGAAATCGGCACTTTTGGTGGTGATGAAGCAATAGAGCAGCAACAGCAGGATGAGGCCCTGGCGCGGCGCGACGCGCGTATCGCGCTTGTCGTCGACCAGCGCCCAGCTCGCCACCGCCAGCCCGACCGCGATCAGCGAGATCGGCACGCTGTTGAGCAGGATATAGGTCAGCCGCTGTGGCGAGACGATGTCGATATAGACATAGGACAGCACGAAAATGAACGGTCGCCGGAACCCGGCGCCGAACAGCACGGCCAGAAAGGCGACGAAGAAGAGATCACGCACCGCGCCGGCCCTTTTTCGGCTCGGTCGGGCTGGTCCGGCCCGGCTCGCGGTCGAGATCGTCGCGGCGCAACAACAGCCATGTGGCCAGCAACATCAGGCCATGGCTGATCGCGAGCGCGAAATTGTCGATCATGCGCCGTCCTGCTCCGCCCGCTGTCGCGATGAGATGTCGCTGTAGCCCTGCCGGGTTGACGTGCCGTTAAACACTCGCGTGGCAGAGCGACGCTGCGATGCGTGTCCTCCACATCCTCGATCATGGCTTGCCGCTGCACAGCGGCTACACCTTTCGTACGCGCGCGATCCTCAAGGCGCAGATGCGCCAGGGCTGGGAGGTCGCGGCGGTGACCGGGCCACGCCACGGCGCCTTCGACATGTCCGCCGAGACCGTCGACGGCATCGATTTCCATCGTACCGATTCGCCGCGGCCCTGGCCCAGCCCGCTGGCCGAGCTGCGCGAGATCCGGGCCTTCGCGCGCCGCATCGACCAGGTCGTCGAGACTTTCCGGCCCGACGTCCTGCACGCCCATTCGCCGGTGCTCGACGCGCTTGCCGCGCTCCGCGTGGCGAAGCAGCGCAAGCTGCCGCTGGTGTACGAGATCCGCGCCTTCTGGGAAGATGCGGCGGTCGGCAATGGCGACGGTCGCGAGGGGTCGTGGCGCTACCGCACCACCCGCGCGCTCGAAAGTTGGGCGGTGCGCAAGGCCGATGCGGTGGTGGTGATCTGCGAAGGGTTGAAGCGCGACCTGCTCGCGCGCGGCGTCGCCTCGGACAAGATCACCGTCTCGCCCAACGGGGTCGACCTGTCGCTGTTCGGCACGCCCGCGCCGCGCGACGGCGCGCTGGCCGACAGCCTCGGCCTCGACGATGCCGAGGTGATCGGCTTCATCGGCAGCTTCTACGATTATGAGGGACTCGACGACCTCATCGCGGCGATGCCGATGCTGGTCAGTTCGCGCCCCGCCGCGCACCTGCTGCTCGTCGGCGGCGGCCCGGCCGAGGCGCGGCTGCGCGCCCAGGCCGCAAGCTCGCCGGTCGCCGACCATATCCGCTTCATCGGCCGCGTGCCGCACGAGCAGGTCGAACGCTATTACGGCCTGATCGATATCATGGTCTATCCGCGCAAGCGCATGCGGCTGACCGATCTCGTCACGCCCCTGAAGCCGCTCGAGGCGATGGCGCAGCGGCGACTCGTCGCCGCCTCGGACGTCGGCGGTCACCGCGAGCTGATTCGCGACGGCCAGACCGGCACGCTGTTTCCGCCCGAAAACCCGCTCGCCATGGCGCGCAGCCTGGCCGGGTTGCTCGCCGATCGCGGCGAGTGGGAGGCACGCCGCGCGCGCGCTCGCGCCTTTGTCGAGGCCGAGCGGGACTGGGCAACAAATATTGCTCGTTATGCTCCTGTTTACCAAAAACTCACGGGTGGCGTGGCATCCCCCGACTCATGGTCGCGTTCCTCAATCGTCAGCGCCTGAATCTCCCGATCGCGCCGTTTGCCGGCGCGGTGATCGGCTTTGTGGCGGCCGCGCTGTTCGCGCTGATGCCCACCGAGATGCTCGAAGACCTCGTGGTGAACTCGGGCATCGCCGCCGTCATCGCCGCCGCCGAACCGCCGCTGGGCATCACCGCGCGCTTCGTCCTGATCTTTCTGGTCGGTGGCGGGATCGGCCTGTTCGCCTGGTTTTCACTGTTCCTGCTGCTCGGCAGCCGTTCGCTCGTCATCCAGCCCGCCGACGAGCTGGAAGGGGGCGATCGTGCGCCGATCCTGCGTCGCGCGGATGCGCATCCGGACGCGCCGGCCCGCCGGCCGCTGTCCGCCGCGCGCGATCTCGGCACGCCGTTCCTCGAAGTCCATGCCGAGCGTCCGTTGCACATGGGCGTGCAGGAAGACGATGCCGAGGTGATCGAAGTCGCGCCGCTCACCGGCCCCGCCGGGGCTGCACCGGAACCGGTCGAAGATGGCGAGGCCGCCGAGGCTCCCGCCGAGCAGACGCTGCCGGCCGACCTCGATCAGCCGCTTGCCGCCTTCGATCCGACTTCGATTCCCGACGACCCCGCCGACTGGTTTCCGGCGCCCGCGCCGCTGCGCATGACGCCGCGCCGCCCGGTGTTCGACCCCAGCGAGCGCTTCGACACGTTCGACCTGGCACCGGCCGCGCCGCGTGCGCCGGCGCCCGCGCCATCGCCCTTCACACCATCGGTGCCGCCCATGCCGCGCCCCGATCCCTCGGCGACGATCCACGCCCTGCTCGACCGGCTGGAGCGCGGCGTCGCGCGCCGCGAGGGCGAAGCCCCGCCAGCATCGCCGCCCGCGCCGCCGCCGCATCGCCGGGAATCGCTCGAAGAGACGCTTGAAGCGTTGCGCCGTCTCGCCACGCGGCGCTGAGCGGAACGAACCTAGCGCTTGGTCGCGAACCAGATCACGTGGCGCGGTCCCTTGCCATTGGCGCGGGCCCGCACGACCACTTCCTCGACCGCGAAATCGGCCTCGCGCAGGCGTCGCGCAAACACCGGGTCGGGCGCCGCCGACCATATCGCCAGCACGCCACCGCGCACCAGCGCGGCGCGCGCGGCTTCCAGGCCACGCGCCGAATAGAGCCGGTTGTTGCCGCTGCGCGTCAGCCCGTCGGGGCCGTTGTCGACGTCGAGCAGGATCGCGTCATAGTCGCCGCTGGCGCTCGCGATCAGCGCCGCGACATCGTCCTCGATCACCGTCACGCGCGGGTCGTCGAGACAGCCCGCGGTCAGCGTCGCCATCGGCCCGCGCGCCCAGGTGATGATCTCGGGCACCAGCTCGGCGACCGTCAGCCGCGCCTTGGGGCCAAGCACGCCGAGCGCGGCGCGCAACGTGAAGCCCATGCCATAGCCCCCGATCAGCAGATGCGGCGCGGCGCGCGCGCCGAGCAGCGCGCAGGTCATCGTCGCCAGCGCCTCTTCCGATCCGCTCATCCGGCTGTTCATCAGCTCGTTGCGTTCGAGCACGATCATGAAATCGTCGCCGCGCCGGAACAGGCGAAGCGGCTCGCCGCCGGGCACCTCGGCGGTGCCGATCAGTTCGCGCGGGATCATGCGTCGTCACTCCATCGCGACCCGGGGGCGGCCGCCACGTCCCGCTGGCCCACGGGTCGCGGCAAGGCAACCCCCCGTGCCGCTCAGGCCGCTATCGTCAGGCGACCGGGTGACGCGTGGCGCGGGCCGAAATCGAGCGGCGCCGGCCGCCCGTCGCGATACAGCGTCGCGGGCCGGTCGAAGGCGAAACCGCTCGCGGCGAGCCGTGCGAAGATCTGCGCCGTACGCTCGGCGACGATCCTGGCGCCGCCCAGTTGCGACGGGGTCGACATCCACGCGGTCGAAACGATCACGCCGCCAGGGCGCCGTACCAGCCGTCCATCGGACGCCATGCGCGCGACGTGGCGCCCGGTGGTCGAGTAGGGCAGGCCCAGCGCGCGCGCCACGGCCGGCGCGCTGACGGGCAGGCGCAGCGATTCCGGTGGCACCGTGTCGCTCTCGCTATAGCTGTTGGCGTGTTCGCGGTGGTAGGTGATCGATCGCGCATTGGCGACCATGATGCAGCCATAGAGAATGACTTCGAGCCAGTTGCCATGCTGGGCGGCATGAAATTCGATCGCGATCAGCAACAGGTCGATCGCCGCCGCGACGGTCGCGCGCTCGTCGTGCGGCGTCCTCGGGCGTGGCGGCGGCAGCGGCAGGTCGAAATCGGCCATGTCCTCGATCAGCCGGATCATGATGTCGTGGAGGCGCGCCAGCGCCGTCCCGATCACATTGTCGTTCGGCACGCCGCGCGCGACGCGAATATGCGCGCCGTCGCGCAGGCACAGCCCCGCGTCGATCAACGCGTTGACGTGGCGTCGCACGGTCTCGAACGGTCGGCCGAGCGAGGTGGCGAGGGCATTGACGCTGGTGCCGGGACGCAACGTGCCGCGCGCCGTGGCGGTGCCCTTCGCATGGTCGCGAATCTCGCTCGCTTCGCGCAACAGCGCGAGCAGGATCACCGCGCGGTCGAAATTTCCACCAAGCGCGCGCGTCATCGTCGCGGCGCCGTCGACCTGCATTTCCATGATCAGGCGCGTGGCGATCCGGTTGCGCGGACGGAACGGTTTATCGACCACGGACGCGATCATATCCATGCCGGTGGCTCCCTTGAACCGCTTTCATTTTGAGTAGTCGTCACCTTGCCGCAGATGAATAATTTCGGACAATGGATCAAAGAAAAATTGGCATGGGTCGTGTCGAAATGGGTCGTGTAAACGCGCTGCGCGAGCAGCATCCGCCGAAAATCGCGGTGCGGCACTTCGCCGCCATGTCGCCGAGGCCGGAGCCCGGCACCGAAGCTGTCGCCGCATTGCGGCGCGCGATCGGCCCGGGCCTGGCGGAAGTCGCGCTCTTCCGCCGCTGAGGCGTCACACCCCGACCGTCAGTGCCTCGATCGCGACCCGCGCCACCCCGGCTTCACGGGTCACGCCGGTGACCGTCAGATCGGCGACGAGCTGCGCACGAACCGGCAGGTCCGCTTGCGGGAGCGCATCGAGCCACGCATCCAGCGCGGGTGAATCCGGTGCCTCGATCGCCAGCGCATGCCGCGCCCCGGCAAAGGTGGCGCTCGACCAGCGCGTGGTCTCGGCCCGTGCCAGCGTCACGGCGCAACCCGCGCGGCGGGCATCCGTATCGATCGCCCGCATCAGCAGCATCGCCGCGTCGGCCTCACGCGCCATGGGTTTGCTCGGCGGCGAGAAACGCCTCGATTCGCGCGACCATCCGCGCGCGTGGTTCGCGGCCGTTGCGCATGTCGCGCACCAGCCGCGGGTCGTTGGCCGCGCGCCGGCCAAAGGTGGTTTCCGGCATCTGGGTGGTGCGCAGGAAGCGGTTGATCTTGCCGAGCAGTGACATGGGCCCTCCGTGACGAGTCTCGAATGATGTTCCGTGTTTGTTCCATCAATTCCAACTTGTCTAGGAAAAATCCTAGTGCTAATATGTCCGATATGGAGGCAATCGATCCGCGCCCCGCGCTCGACGCGCTGATTACCGAACGCGGCGTCGGCTATGCCGCGCTGTCGCGCATGATCGGGCGCAACGAGGCCTATCTGCAGCAGTTCATCAAGCGCGGCACACCGCGCACGCTGGCCGAGCGCGACCGTCGCCTTCTCGCCGCGTTCCTGCGCGTCGACGAGGAAGTGCTGGGCGGCCCGCCGGGCGCCGCGCCACCGGCGATCCGCCGGCTCGACCTCGCCGCTTCCGCCGGGCCGGGTCGCCTGGCGGAAGACGACCGGCTGGCCGGCAGCATGGTGGTCGATCCGGCGATCCTCGCCGGTCGCGACCCGGCGCGCCTCTCGCTGCTCCCGGCACATGGCGATTCGATGGAGCCGTTGATCCATGACGGCGACATGATGCTGGTCGATGAGAGCGACCGCCGCCCGCCGCCGCGCGGCGGTATCTATGTCATCCGGCTGGACGACGCGTTGATCGTCAAGCGGCTCAACGTCCGGGCGGGGCAGGTGACCATCGCCAGCGACAATCCCGCTTATCCATCGATCGCGCCGCGCCCGGCGGGCGAGGTCGACGTCATCGGGCGCGTGGTGTGGCTGTCGCGGACCCTGGGATAGCGCGTCTCCCGTATCGGGCGCTGATCGACCGCCGGCGGCGACACCGGCAGCGTCAATTGAAGTGGAACGCGACGGAGAAGGTCGGATCGTCGATCCCGTCCGGCGGCGCGGGAAAGGGCGCCGCGCGGCGCACGGTTCGCACAGCTATTCGATCGAGCAATGCGCTCCCGCTGCTTTGTCGCACGTCGATGGCCGTGAGCCGGCCTGTCCCGTCGAGCGTGAACAGCACGACCGCCATCCCGGGCAGGTGCAATCCGTCCGGGCGCCGGGCGGCGATCCGCTGCCAAAGCATTGCCGCATAGGCGTCACGAACGTCATTGCCGCGCTTCGACAAGGTGGGTGCCGGCGGGGCAATGGGCGGGGTTGCCGACAGCGGGATGGGCCGGTGCGACGGTGCGATGAGGCTCGGCGCGATCGGTGTCGGTTTCGCCGACGTCGGGGAGTCCGCAACGGAGAGCGGGCGTGGCGCGGGCTTGCTGGCTTGCGGGCCATGGTTGGGTGGCCCTGGCTTTCGCCTCACCGGCATCGGTGCGGGGGGAGACGGTTTCCCGCTTGCGGCACGCCGAACCTCAAAGACCGAAAGGCGCGCCTGTCGCGACCCGATCGAGGCGATGCCCTGCGGGAAGGTCGCGAGACACAAGGCGAAACCCGCCAGCGAAGCCACCGCGCCGGCCAGACCCCAGGCACGCGCCGGGGCTGGTCGTCGATAGCCGCTGGCGGGCGTCGTCACTGGCTTAGAGCGGGATGGCACGAGTTTGACCCACCGTGATTGCCCTGTGCCGTTCGTCGGCGAGGAGTGGCGCGCAGCGCGGGCTGGTAGCCCGTGCCAGCGTCACGACGATGTCCGGCGGACGGCACAGGGCAACCGCGAAGCGGCGGGCGCCTTTTGGCGTGTGGCCACGTCGCTCGTCGGTCACGGGGGCAAAGCCCCGCTCCCTCCTCGCTCCTACCCACACGCTAAAATCCGCTCCGTCACGGCGGGTCAAACTCGTGCCATCCCGCTCTAGAACGCCGCGCTCAGCTTGACGTTGACGCTGCGACCGCGCCCGGGGACCGGGCGCAACACGCCGGTCGCGTCATAGTCGCCGAGCGACAGCCCGCCGAGCGGCAGCGCATAGGCGGTGTCGAACAGGTTGCTGACGTCGACGCCGAGCCGGATGCCGCGCCAGCTGTAGCCGCCGCCGATATTGACCAGCGCATAGCCGCTGGTCTTCGGCTCGTTGCGGGTCGGGTCGACCCGGCTCTTGTCGGCGGTCGCCTGCAGCTCCAGCCGCGCGTCCCACGGCTTGCCGTCATATTGGAACGCGACCGTGCCGTTGAACGGCATCTGGTGGTAGAGCGGATCGTGGTCGGCGAGATTCTCGCCGTGCAGCCAGCTCGCCGTCGCGGTCAGGCTTGCGGTCGCGCCCGAGCTGCCACGCCACAGCCGCACGTCGCCCGAGGCGTCGATGCCGTAAAAGCGCGCCTCGCGATTGGCGAACCGCAATTGCACGAAGCCCGAGGGCATCCCCATCATGTTGGTGAGGTCGCCGATCTTCACCGCGTCGATATAGTCGGCGACATGCGTCAGATAGGGCGCGATCCTGAGCGTCCATCCGCCCTTTTCGGCGCTGGAGAAGGTCACCGCGCCGCCGATCGTGTCGGCCCGTTCGGGCTTGAGGTTCAGGTCGCCGACATAGCCGTTGCCGTCGCCGAACCAGCCGATCATCCGGCTGGCCATCCCGCCGCGACCCCAGCTGTAGCGCTCGTAGATGGTCGGCGAGCGGACCTTGTGGGCATAGCCGAGGTCGAACGCGATGCCCGGGGATGCCTGGTAATGCGCCATCGCGCTGCCCGACCAGTTGCTGTCGTGACGAGCGTGGTCGACGGCATTGAACGCCGCCGCCGCCATGACATCGGCCATCTGCATCATGCCCGTGCCATAGGGCTGCACATTGCCGGTGTTCATCCACAGCTGATCGTTGCGCACGCCGATCGTGGTGGTCAGCGTCGACGACCAGTTGGCCTGCCATTCGACATAGCTGCCGAGCCGGTTGCGGTGCGCCCCGTTGACGTTCACGAAGGTGTTCGGGCCCATCATCATGCTGCCCGCCACCGGTGGCCAGTAATCGTCGAGCCACTGATGCTGGAACTCGCTGCCGAGGTTGATCGTGTCGCGCGACGAGACCGGCAGGCTGACCTTGAGCGTATAGCCCGCGCCATGGTCGCGCGTGTCCATCGGCATGCCGCCATTCGCGGTCCCGCCCTTGTCGGCGAGGAAGTTCATCTCATGCGACGTGTGGCGGTAATGCGCGGTGAAATCGACATTGCCCCAGTCGAAATAGCCCTGATAGCGACCGTTCAGGAACCATGACCTGTTGTCGGTCATGTCCATATATTGGTTGGGGAAACCCTCATAAGGCGCGTACTGGACGCCGCCGGAGAGCTGGAACAGGCCGGCCGCGGTCTGCGCCGCGAGGCTGAGGCTGTGGTCGGTCTTGGCATATTCGGTCGACCGCACCTTGCCGTCATTGCCGCCGCCGTCATAATCTTGCGATTGGGCGTAGGAGCCATTGTAGGTCAGGCTCAACGTGTCGGTCGCCGCCGTCAGCGAGATCGCGCCGCCGAAAGCGTCGCCGTTCGAGCGGTAATAGGCCGACACGCGGCCGGTGAGGAGCGTCGCGCCCGACTTGGCGAAGGCCGGCGGCTTGCTCTCGACCAGGATGCTGCCGCCGATCGTGTCGCCGCCCAGGCTGACCGGCGACACCCCCGTCACCACGCTGACCGAGCCGACCGTCTGCGGATCGGTGTAGGACAAGGGCGGATTCATGTTGTTGGGGCAGGCATAGTCGATCGGCACACCGTCGATGAGAATGCCGATGCGCTGGTTGTCGAGCCCGCGGATGCTCGGCAGGCTCGAAAAGCCGCCGGCGCCATAGGCGCTGACGCCGGGAAGGCGGGTGAGGATGTCGGCGACATCGCTCGACTGTGCCTCATGGCGGGCGATGTCCTCCCGGGTGACGGCAACGGCAACGGCCGGCGCGTCGGGACCGGCGGTGGAATGGACGTCGACATCGGGAAGCGCGGTCGCCTGCTGGGCAAGCGCTGGCGCGGCGAAAGCGCAGGAAAGTGCCGTGCCGGCAAGGCACAGCAGACGCGTGTGGCGCCTGAAAGTGATGGTCATGAAAAGTCTCGTACCTGGCCCGCCCGCCGCAAGGCGGCGGGGTGGCGGGGATCATCGAGCGGTACGCGGCCGCTCAGCTGGCTGGATCAGGCGGCGAGACGGGGTGGGGCGCGGCTGGGCGGCGGCGGCGCGGGCATGCCGCGGCCGGGCGCGACGGTGATCGGCGACAGGGTCGGCGGCGGCGGATAATCGGGTGGCAGGTCGGCCAGTTGGTACGCCGGCTCGACCGGGGCCGACGGCGCGGCATGGCTGGCGAACGGACATTGCATGTCCGATCTTCCGCCGTCGTGGCCGGATTTGTCGTGGCCCGCGTCCATGCCGGGCATCGCCATGCTGGTGATGGGCCCGTGGCCGGTGCAGATCACGACCAGCAGCCGGCCGTCAGCGCCGCGTGCCGTCATGAAGCCCTGCGGGACGAGTACCGAATAGGCGATCGCCAGCGCGGCGAGAATCGTCAGCGTCGCGCGTGTGATACCGGAACGGAAAGTCGCCACCCCCATGGGCGCGCCGGGTACGCCTGAGACGGTCCTGACACAAGAGGGTCGGTTGGCCGTGCCTGTTGTCGCAGCGAGCGATTGCCGGGCGTCGGGTGCGCGGCCGGACACGTCGAGCCGTCAGCCTGTCGCGAGGAAAAGTCGAATCCCGGCACGCCGATCGCTTCGCCTGGCGGGCGATCGGTTTGGGGTTTGAAACGCGGCGGTCACGAGCGGGGCGGAACCCGGCAGAAGCGCGCTCGCCTCGTCATCGCCCCGGCACCCCGCGCCGCCGCCGCTCGTCTCAGTCGCGACTGACCAGCCACAACAGCACCGACAGCGCGCCGGCGATGCCGATCCCGACGAGCAGTCCGATGGTCGGTTGACCACGAAAGAGGCCGATCACGGCGCCGCCCATCGCCCCGAGGGCGATGAGCAGGCCGCCGGCGAGTGGTGTCTTGCGGGGCGGTTTGCTGGCCATGTCGCGGCACTGCCACGTCCCGCCGCGGGATGCCAGTGTCCCCGCGCGGGACCGGTGGGGCAACGCGCGACGCGGCGTTTACCACTGTCACCCGCCGATCGGCGTCGATCCCGCTTTGTGGCACGCCCCTTGAAGCCCTTCCGGCGTTGCCGCGCTGGAGATTTCCACAATGTCGTTCATGCCGTTTCTCGCCGACCGTCGCGCCATCGTCGATGCGGACACGCTGATTGCGATGTTTGGGGACGATGCCGGGCTGGAGGCGGCGGCGCGTGCCGACCATAGCCGCGACATCGGCAATCATGTCCATTTCTGTCACTGGCGCCAGATCGAGCGGCTGATCGTGCTGCTGTCGGTCAATCGCGCCGTCGGCACGGTGCACTGATAACCGACTGATCTCGATTGCTTGCGGTAGGTCGATCTCGACCCTAGGACGGGGCATGTCCTTGTCACAAGGGTGGCGTCGCGCGTTGTTCTGTGCCGCCACCGCTATCCTTGTCGTCGTCCCTGGCTGTGCCTGTGCGCAGGACAAGGTCGCGCCGCCGCCTCCCGCGACGGGGTCGACCGCAACCCCGACACCGTCCGCCGCGACCGGGCAGCTCGATCCGCAATCGCCGCTCGCGCCGATGCCGGATCTCGGTGTCGCCTGGCCCGATCTGTCGTCGCTCCCGGTGGAGCCCGTCGACCCCAACGCGTCGCCCGAACTGGCCGGCGAGGTGCATTATGACTACCGCGTCGACGGCATCGACGAGGTCGCGACGCCGCTCCTGCGCGAACGCTTCAAGCAATTGTCGACGCTCGCGGCCAATGAAGGCGGCACTGCCAACGCCGCCCAGCTCGATCGCCGCGCGCGCGAGGATTCGGCGTTGCTCGTCGGGCTGCTGCGCGCGCAGGGCTATTACGATGCCCGGGTCACCTCGCGGCTCGAACCGCGCCAGGGTCGTCCGCTGGTCGTGATCGAGGCCGAGCCGGGGACGGTCTATAAATTCGACAGCGTGACGCTTGCCGGGCTGTCGGCCGCCGGCGACAAGGCGCCGGCGCTTGAAACCGCGTTCGGCGTGAAGCCCGGCGCGCCGGTCGATGCCGATGCGATCGCCGCCGGCGAGGCGCAGCTGCGTACGACGATCGGCAATGAGGGCTTCCCCTTCGCCAAGGTCGCATCGCCCGAGATCGTGGTCGACCATGCGACGCACACCGCGACGCTCGACATGAATGTCGCGCCGGGCGGGGCGAAGCGCTTCGGCAAGATCACCAGCAATCCGAACAACCATGTGTTCGGCGCGAAGCACATCCAGGAGATTGCCCGCTTCAAGCCGGGGCAGCCCTATGATGCGGAGAGCCTGGCCGACTTGCGCCGCGCGCTGATCCAGACCAGCCTCGTCTCGACCGTCGACATCAAGCCGGTCGATGCCGGCAACGGCCTGGTCGATATCGACGTTGCCCTGCAGCCCGCCCCGCCGCACACCATCGCCGCCGAGCTTGGTTACGGCACGGGCGAAGGCGCGCGCGTGGAGGTCGACTGGACGCACCGCAACATCTTCCCGCCCGAAGGCGCGCTGACGTTGCGCGGCGTGCTCGGCACCAAGGAACAGCTCGCCAGCGCGATCTTTCGCCGCAACAACTTCCACGGCCGCGACCGTATCCTGACCGGCCAGTTCGTCGTCTCGAACCTGTTGCGCGATGCCTATCGCGCCAAGACGATTTCGCTGACCGGCAGCCTCGAGCGCCAGACGACAATCTTCTTCCAGAAGAAATGGGCCTGGTCGCTCGGCGCCGAAATCACCGCCAGCGACGAGCGCGACACGATTCTCGCAACCGGCGCGCCGCGCAAGCAGATCTACTATATCGGCGCCTTGCCGACCTCGCTGTCCTATGACGGGTCGAACGACCTGCTCGATCCGACGCGCGGCTTCCGGCTCAGCGGGCGCTTTTCGCCGGAGCTGTCGTTCGAGGGCAAGGCGTTCGGCTACGCCCGCGTCCAGGTCGATGCCAGCGCCTATCGATCGGTCAGCGATCGCATCGTCCTTGCCGGGCGCGTGCGCCTGGGGACGATCGTGGGTGCGCCGCGCGATGCGATCGCGCCGTCGCGGCGCTTCTATGCCGGCGGCGGCGGTTCGGTGCGTGGCTTCGGCTATCAGGATATCGGCCCCAAGGATCCCAATGGCGATCCGGTCGGCGGCCGCAGCCTGACCGAATTCTCGCTCGAGGCGCGGGTCAAGGCGTTCGGCAATTTCGGTATCGTGCCGTTCATCGATGCCGGCAACATCTACACCTCGCCGCTGCCCAAATTTACCGACTTGCGCTACGGTGCCGGTATCGGGGTGCGTTACTATTCCAGCTTCGGCCCGATCCGCCTCGATGTCGGCACGCCGATCAACCGCCGGGTCGGCGAGCCGCGCGTCGCCGTCTACGTCTCGTTGGGGCAGGCCTTTTGAGCGACGACGCCCCTGTCGCTCCGGTCCGCGCGCCGCGTCGCCGCTGGTTGCGCTGGCTCGGCTCGGGCGTGCTCGGGCTGGTCGGGCTCGTCGCCGTGGCATTGCTGGTGCTGGATACCGATATCGGCCACCGCTGGGTCGCCGACCAGATCGCCGCGCTGCGCCCCGCCAATGGCCTGCGCTACAAGATCGGCCGGATCGACGGGTCGCTGTACGGCAACACCGTGCTAGTGGATGTGCGGATCAGCGATGCGACGGGGCAGGTGTTCAGCGCGCCGCGTGCCGAGCTTGGTTGGTCGCCCTTCGCCTGGTTCAACAACCGGCTTGAAATTCGCCGCCTGCACATTGCGCGCGCGACCGTCCTGCGGCTGCCCAATCTCAAGCCGACCGGCCGGACCGGGCCGATCCTGCCGAGTTTCGACATCCATGTCGGTGCGCTGGCGATCGACCGGCTGACCGTTGGCGCGGCGGTCACCGGGGTGGTGCGCACGGGGCGGTTGAACGGCAAGGCAGATATCCGGCGCGGTCGCGCGCTGGTCAATCTCGACGCGATGGTCGCCGGCAGCGACAGCCTGAAGCTGGCGCTCGACGCCGAGCCCGACCGCGATCGCTTCGACCTCGATCTGCACGCGCGGGGCGCGGTCAACGGGGTGTTCGCCCGCCTGATGGGCGTCGCCCGCCCGCTGTCGCTCGACATTGCCGGCAAGGGCAGCTGGCATCGCTGGACCGGTAGCGCCGTCGCCGCCGCCGGTGCGACGCGCTTCGTCGACCTCGAGCTGGCCAATCAGTCGGGCCGCTATGCGCTGTCGGGGACCCTGGTTCCATCGGCGATCGTCCAGGGCAAGATCGCGCGGCTCACCGCGCCGTTGGTCAGGGTGGCGGGTAACGCCACGCTGGTCGATCGCCGCCTCGCGGGCCAGTTGCAGCTTCGTTCCGCCGCGCTCGCCGCCGAGGCGAGCGGCGCGGTCGATCTCGGCGTTGGCGCCTATCGCGACCTGCGGGTCCGTGCCACGTTGCTTCAGCCTGCCGCCCTGTTCCCGAACATGTCGGGCCGGAATGTCGAACTGCGCGCGATCCTCGACGGCGCCTTTGCCACCGCCGCCTTCGACTATCGCCTCAGCGCCGATCGCTTCGCCTTCGACGATACCGGTTTCGAGGTCGCGCGTGCCGGTGGCGCGGGGCATTTCTCGGCCGCGCCGATCACCGTCCCCATTCGTTTCACCGCGGCGCGTGTCACCGGCGTCGGGGATGTCGCGGGCGGCATCCTGCGCAACCTGACGGTCGATGGCGTGCTGCGCGTGACGTCGAAGCTGCTGACCGGCGACGATCTTCGCGTGACCTCGGACAAGCTCAAGGCGCGCATCAACCTGATGCTCGACCTGACCAACGGCCAGTATAATATCGGCATCAACGGCGCGCTCGGGCGCTACCTGATCCCGGGGCTTGGCATCGTCGACGTCACGTCGACGCTCAAGGTCGTGCCCGGCCCCGACGGTCGCGGGACGCGCGTCATCGGCACCGGCACCGCCCAGATGGTGCGACTCGATAACGCCTTCTTCCGCGGCCTTGCCGGCGGTCTGCCCAAAATCGTTACCGCGCTGGAGCGCACCCCCGACGGTACCCTGCTGTTCACCCACCTCGTCCTGACCGCGCCGCAACTCCACATCACCGGCAACGGCATGCGCCGTCGTGACGGGACCTTCCATTTCGAAGGAAGCGGTCAGCAGACGACCTATGGTCCGCTGACGCTCAAGATCGACGGCAATATCGAAAAGCCGACGATCGACCTGGTCTTCGCCCATCCCAATGACAGCCTAGGCCTGCGCGATGTCGTCGCGCATCTCGATCCGACGGCGCAGGGGTTCAGCTTTACCGCGCGTGGCCAGTCGACGCTTGGCGCGTTCAGTGGCAACGGCGCCATCCTGTTGCCACCCGGCGGCGACACCACGATCGCGGTTGCCGCGCTCGATGTCGCCGGTAGCCGTGCGACCGGGAATCTCCGTGTCGCCGATGGCGGGTTCGACGGCAGCCTCGCGCTCACCGGCGGCGGCCTCACCGGCGAGCTGCTGTTCCGTCCGGTCGGGAACGTCCAGCGCATCGAAGCGCATCTCGATGCCAAGGGCGCGAGCTTCGCCAACGCCACGTCGCTGCGGCGCGGTCACCTCGATCTCGTCGCGCTGCTCGATCCAGCCGGGACCTCGATCGAGGCGACGCTCAACGGCGCCGGGCTGCGCCGCGGCAGGATCTCGCTCGGTCGCTTCGCGGCAAGCGTGCATCTGCGTGGCGGCAGCGGGACGGCACAGGTCTCGCTGGCCGGCGCGCGCGGCCGCGCCTTCGATATCCAGGCGCTGGCGCAGATCGCGCCCGATCGCATCGCGCTGTCGGCGCAGGGCACGCTCGATCGCCGCCCGATCCAGCTGCTCGCCCCGGCGGTGTTCACCCGCGCCGGTGATGGCTGGCAACTCGCGCAGGCGCGGCTCTCCTATGCCGGCGGCGAGGCCGTGCTCGGCGGCCGCTTCACCAGCACGGCCGCCTCGGTCGACGCCTCGCTCAGCCGCATGCCGCTGACCGTGCTCGACATCGGCTATCCCGGGCTCGGCCTCGGGGGCAGCGCCTCGGGGACGCTGTCCTTCGTCCAGACGCCGGGTGCGGCGCCGACCGGCAAGATCGACATGACGGTGCGGGGCCTGACGCGTTCGGGGCTGGTGCTGTCGTCGCAGCCGGTCGATGTCGGCATTGCCGGGGTGCTCGATCCGGGCAAGGCGGCGGTGCGCGCGGTGGTCGCGACGGGCGGCAACACCGTCGGCCGCGCGCAGGCGCTGCTGACCTTGCCGGCGGGGGGCGATCTCGCGACGCGCGTCGGCCATGCCGGGCTGTTCGCGCAGCTGCGCTATGACGGCCCGGCCAATACCTTGTGGCGCCTGACCGGCATCGAGATGTTCGACCTCACCGGCCCGGTCGCGATCGCCGCCGATGTCGGTGGGCAAGTCGACGACCCGCGGATCAAGGGTGTCGTCCAGGCCAAGGGCGCGCGGATGGAAAGCGGGACGATCGGCGCGGTGCTGACCAACGTCCAGGCGACGGGTCGCTTCGGCGGGTCGCGGCTGGTGATCGAACAGTTCGCGGCCGATGCCGGCAAGGGCGGTCGCGTCACCGGCACCGGCGCTTTCGACTTCGCCGCCGCCCATGGTCTCGGCATCGACATGACGATGCAGGCCGACCATGCCGTGATGATCAACCGCGACGATATCGGCGCGACGATCACCGGCGGGCTGACCTTCAAGTCGGACGGGCAGGGTGGCCTCATCTCGGGCGACCTGCGGCTCGATCGCAGCCGCTACCGCCTCGGCCAGGCAACGGCGGCCAGCACCGTGCCGCAGCTCAACGTGCGCGAGATCAACGTGCCGGGCGGTGGCGAGGAAGACGAAACCCCACGCGTGCCGTGGCAGCTCGCCGTTCATGCGCGCGCCGCCAACCAGTTGATGGTCACCGGGCTCGGCCTGTCGAGCGAATGGTCGGCCGACCTGCAGATCGCCGGCGCGCCCGACAACCCCGCCATCACCGGCCGCGCCGACCTGATCCGCGGCGACTATCAATTCGCCGGCCGCGAGTTCCAGCTGTCGCGCGGCGTCATCCGCTTTGCCGGCGAGGTACCCGCCAACCCGTCGCTCGATATCGCCGCCAATGGCGACACGACCGGGCTCAGCGCGACGATCCGCGTCACCGGGCCGGCGCAGAAGCCCGAGATCACCTTCTCCAGCGTGCCGGCACTGCCGCAGGACGAACTCCTCTCGCGCCTGCTGTTCGGTACCTCGATCACCAACCTGTCGGCGCCCGAGGCATTGCAACTCGCCTCGGCGGTCGGGGCGTTGCAGAACGGCAAGGGGGGGCTGGACCCGATCAACGCGGTGCGCCGCGTCGCCGGGCTCGACCGGCTGCGCTTCCTGCCAGCCGACACCCAGACCGGCGCGAAGACCTCGATCGCCGCCGGCAAGTACATCACGCGCCGGCTCTATGCCGAGATCGTCACCGACGGTCAGGGCTATTCCGCCACCCAGGTCGAGTTTCAGGTCACGCGCTGGCTGTCGCTGCTGTCGAGCATCTCGACGCTTGGCCGGCAGAGCGCCAACATCCGCGTATCGAAGGACTATTGAGCGGCGGGCTGGCGCACTTCGATCTCGTCCGCCGGCCCGATTGCTTCAAGCGCGGCGCGTAGCGCTTCAGCGACTGTGCCCGCTGCATTGACCCGCGCGGGCGCCCGCGCGGATCAATGCCCGGTCGTTCAGGCCGGCTCGCCGACCACCGTCTTCACTTCCATGAAGTCGGCCAGGCCGTATTTGCCGCCTTCGCGACCATTGCCCGACTGCTTGTAGCCGCCGAACGGCGCGCCGCCGCCGGTGCCGCTCCAGCCATTGATCGTGACCAGTCCGGCGCGCAGCCGCGGCGCGACCTTCGACGCCGCCGCCGGATCGCCCGAGATCGTCGCCGACAGGCCGTAAGGCGTGTCGTTGGCGATCCGCACGGCCTCGTCCTGGTCGTCATAGACGGTGATCGTCGCGACCGGGCCGAAGGTCTCTTCCTGCGCGATCCGCATGTCGGGGGTCACGTCGGCGAACAGGGTCGGCTTGATGAAGAAGCCGGCATTGCGCCCGTCGGGCCGGCCCGTGCCGCCGGTGACGAGCGTGGCGCCCTCGTCGATCGCCGACTGGATCAGCCCCTGGATCTTGTCGAACTGCGCCTTGTTGACGACCGGCCCGATATGCGCGCCCATCGTCGACGCGTCGCCGACGGCGGTCGCTTCCATGATCCCCTTGACGACGCTGGTCGCCTCGGAAAGCTGGCTGCGATGCACCAGCAGCCGGGTCGGCGCGATGCAGCTCTGCCCGGAATTGGCCAGCACGCCGGCCACCGTCGGTGGCAGCACGGTCGCCAGGTCGGCGCCCTCCAGCACGAGGTTGGGCGCCTTGCCGCCCAGTTCCTGATGGACGCGCTTGACCGTCGCGGCGGCGGCCTGCGCGACCGCGATGCCGGCGCGGGTCGAGCCGGTGAAGCTCACCATGTCGACATCCTTGTGGCTCGACAGCGCCGCGCCGACGCCCGGGCCGTCGCCATTGACGAGGTTGAACACGCCTGCCGGCACGCCCGCCGCGTCGAGGATTTCGGCGAGGATCACGGCGCAGGCCGGTGATTCCTCGGACGGCTTAAGCACCATCGTGTCACCGGCGGCGAGCGCCGGGGCGACCTTGGCGCAGATCTGGTTGAGCGGCCAGTTCCACGGCGTGATCATCGCCACGACGCCGAGCGGCTCATGCACGACACGCGACTTGCCGACCTGCTCCTCGAAGCTGAACTCGCGCAGCGCCTTGAGCGTGCCGATGAAGTGGCCGAGCCCCGCCGGCGCCTGCGCCGCGTTGGCAAAGCCGATCGGCGCGCCCATTTCCTCGCTCACCGCGGCAGCGAGGTCGGGGATGCGCGCCTTGTAGCCCTCGATGATCCGCTCGAGCAGCGCGGCGCGCTCTTCGACGGTCGATTGCGACCAGCTCTCGAACGCCTTGCGCGCGGCGGCGACCGCCTTGTCGACATCGGCCTGGCTGCCGAGCGTGATTTCGGTGCAGGGCTGCTCGGTGCTCGGGTCGATCACCTCGTGCCGCGTGCCGCCTTCGCTGGCGACCCATTGTCCGTCGATATAATGCTTGAGATAGCTGCGCATCGGTCGTCTCCTGCGTCGGTCTTTTTTGGAATGTCGGGTATGTAGGCGTTCGGGGTAATCGGTTGCAACCCGAAACCCGCTTGCCATAGGGAAAGCGTACAAGGGAGGTCGGCATGGCGCGCGTTGCTCGAATCGAACGGACCGGTGGCCCCGAGGTGATCCTGTGGGGCGATGTCGATCTGCCGCCGCCCGGTCGAGGCGAGGTGCGCATGCGCCACACCGCCGTCGGGCTCAATTTCATCGATATCTACCATCGCAAGGGCGTCTATCCGGTCGAGCTGCCCGCCGGCCTCGGCAGCGAGGCGGCGGGGGTCGTCGAGGCGCTGGGCGAGGGGGTCGACGGCTTCGCGGTCGGTGACCGCGTCGGCACCTTCGGCCCGTCGCGCGGCGCCTATGCGACCGAGCGCAATGTCGCCGCGGCCCAGCTGTTTCACCTGCCCGACGCTGTCGACGACAAGGTCGCCGCCGCGCTGTTGCTCAAGGGCTGCACCACCGAGATGCTCGTCGAGCGCTGCGCGAAGGTCACGGCCGGGCAGACCGTGCTGGTCCATGCCGCCGCCGGCGGCGTCGGGCATCTGCTGGTCGGCTGGCTCAAGGCGGTCGGCGCGACGGTCATCGGCACGGTCGGCGATCCCGCCAAGGCCGAGCAGGCGAAGCGCGCCGGTGCCGACCATGTCCTGCTCCACAAGGAGGAGGATGTCGCCGCACGGGTGCGTGCGATCACCGGCGGCGCAGGTGTCGCGGTGTCGTTCGACGGCGTCGGCAAGACGACCTGGCCGGTATCGCTGGCCAGCGTCGCGCGGCGCGGGCTGATCGTCAGCTATGGCAATGCCAGCGGCCCGGTCGACGGCGTCGCGCTGGGTATTCTGGCGCAAAAGGGTTCGCTGTTCGTGACGCGTCCGACGCTGTTCGACTATTACATCACGCCCGGGGAGCGCCAGGCCGGCATCGACCGCGTCTTCGCGATGCTCAGCCAGGGCGCGATCGTTCCCGAGATCGGCCAGACCTTCGCGCTCGAGGATGCCGCCGAAGCGCACCGTGCGCTGGAAGCGGGGGAGACGACCGGGTCGACGGTGCTGCTGCCGTAGCGCGGCGCACGACAGCCGGAGTGTCGCTTTTCCGCTGCGGGGGAGGACCATCTCGCTCCCTGATGTCTCCCTGATCTCTCCCTGTAACTCGCTGTTACTCCCTGTTCGGGGCCGATTATGCATATTTGGCGGTGGAACGACGGCGCCGCCGGCATGATTCGTGTATAATCAATAGCTTGAACGCCTCCCTGTTCGGCGAACAGGGAGCGTGCGGCAGCGAACAGGGAGATGCGGCCGGAACAGCGAGTTCCGATTTTCGACGATGAGAAAGAAGCGCGCGAGTCGCCCGATGGCGCCCATAATCGGGCGGGGGGTAAAGTGAATCACGCCGCGCCCGCCGGCCCGGTCTGGCCCGGCCGTCGCGCCCGCCGTCGCGGCGGTGAGGACCGGGGCGTGGCCGGCGGCGCTATCGGGCGCCGTCGATCCGCGACGGGGGGCGTTTCGGGTCAGCCGGTCACCGCCACGACATTATCGTCGGAATTGCGGTCGATATATTTGTTGTACGGGTCGACCCCGGCGAATGCCGGTTTGCGCGTCGAGACGACCTTGATCACCTGCTTGCCCGATTTCACCGGCAGCCGCGTCATCGAGATGACATCCTTCGCCGCGAATGCGCCGAGGCCCGGCCGCGCGTCGAACAGCCCGATATCGATATCATCGGCCAGTGGCGTCGCGGTCTCCTTGCCCTTGCCGTCGGCGTAGAATTTCGCCGCGTCGACGGTGATCGACGTCTCGAAGGTTCCGTCGGGCAGCTTGCGCACTGTCGCGGTCGGCGCCTTGAGGTCATAGATCGTGATGCGGTCGAGCAGGTCGAGCACCAGTTCATGCTCGGCCGGCGTGCGCGCCAGCGACAGGAATCCGTTCACCAGATCGAGCGAGCGGGCATAGGGCTGGCTCTTGAAGCGATATTTGTCGAGCAAGCCGGCCAGCATGTGGTTGACGCGGTCTTCGCCGAGCCGGTCCTGCAACAGGTACATCACCACCGCGCCCTTGCGGTAATGGATATAGGGCTGGTTCTCGACCCGATCGAGCGGCAGTTCCTCGATCCGCTCCGAGCCGCGCGCGCGCAGATAGTTGTCGAGCTCATATTTGAGGAAGCGGCGGATCTTGTCCTCGCCATACATGTGCTTCATCACCATCAGCGCCGAATATTGCGCCATGGTTTCGACCAGGACCGTGCCGCCCTGCATGTCGGCGCTGATCAACTGGTGCGCCCAATATTGGTGGCCCAGTTCGTGCGCGGTGACATAGGTGACGTAGTCGATCTTTTCGGAATCGCGCGTGTCGGCGATGAAGCCGATGCGTTCCGAATAGGGGATCGTGCCGGCAAAGGCCTGGGCAAAGGTCGCATAACCCGGGAATTCCACGATCCGGGCATAATCGAACTGATAGGGCCCGAAGTTCGCGCGGTAATAGCCCAGCGACGTTCGCATCGCGGCGAGCATCCGGTCGACATTGTAGCTGTGCTTCGGGTCGTAATAGACCGACAGCTTCACCCCGTCGGCCATCGTCGATTTCTCGGCATAGCGCGCCGACTGGACCGAGAAGAACGCCAGGATCGGCGCGGTCGACACGAAATGCGCGGTGCGGCGGCCGCCACTCACGCTGTCCGAAACCTTGCGACCCGGCGCGATCGGCACCTGATCCGCGCTGGTCGACAGCGTGATGTCGGAATGCACCCAGTCGGCGTCGCCGACATAGTTGCGCCGCTGCGCCGCCACGTCTTCGAGCTTGGCCATGCGCAGTTCGGGCGGCAGGCCGTATTTGCGGCGCTTGACGCGGTCGTCGAGCAGCCCGTCGCGGCTCATCCCGATCTGCGGTGCGAATTGCGCATTGTTGAGGAACGTGCCGTTGCCGACCAGCGAGGTATCGTCGCCATTGGCGCGCAGCCCGTGCTGCATGCGCTCGGTGCGGAACGTGAGCGTCCCGGTCGCGCCGGGCGCCAGTGGCGTCGCGAATGTGTAGATGCGATATTTCACCACGGGATCGTTCATGCTGAGCGTCGCGCCCGGCACGTCGATCGCCTTGATCTCGGTGTTGCGGTCCTGCACCCGGAGGTGCAGCACCTTGAGCGGTGCGCCGGTATCGTTGACGAAGCGATATTGGCCGCTGAACTCGGCACGTCGCTCGGCGGGATATAGCGCGACGTTCATGGTGATGTCGGTCAACGAAGGCTGAAGCACCTTCTCATATTTGAGATATTTCTTCTCGTAATCCGCCAATATCCGGTCGTTATCGTCCTGTGTGCGATACTGGTTGAGGATGTTCATGTTCCAGAACAGGTAACCGCCGGTGCTGACGAAGACGAGCAGCGCGGCGAGCAGGATCGCACCGGGCGTGCCGGCGAGCCGGCGGGGCAGGCGCTTCAAGCGCGGCAGCAATTTCACTTCGGTGCCGCGTCGCCAGAGCAGGTGCGCGAGCACGGCGAGGATCACCGCAAAGGCACCCCAGTAAAGCCGCAGCCACCAGCCGAGCGCCCGGCCGACCTGCGCGCCGTTCATGTCCGACAGCCGCTCGTCGCCGGTGCTGCCGTAGTTGTAGAGCGGATGCTCGAAGCCGATGATTCCCAAAACGATCGTGGCGACGAGATAGACGACCATCACGGCCCAACCGACATATTTGTTGGGGCTGAGAGCCTGGATGAACACTGCGAGAATGGCGAGGAGCACCATGTAGGCGGCGGTCGGTGCGACGTACCAGGCGAGATATTGGCCCAGTTCGACATTGGCCTGACCACGGGCCAACTGAACGATGATCGCCGCGACGACCGACACCAGCAGCGTGGCGATCAACACCGCCGATACCGCGAGCACCTTGGGTACGAGATAGGCCCAGTTCGGCAGCGAGGTCGCGTCGATGATCTCGTGCATCTTGCGTTCGCGGTCGCGCCACACGAGTTCGCCGGCATAGTAGATCGCGATGATGATCGGGAAGAGCGTGAACGCGCCCTGCAGCGTACCGATCGTGACGAAGGTCAGCGCGCGTACCGGCGTGCCATAGATCTCGTTGGCGTAGAGCAGGCCGCCGACCGAATTGAACAGGCCGATCAGCAGCAGCACGAGGAAGGCGGGGCTGCGGAAGACCTGCCGCATCTCGAAGCGACAACGCGCCGAGAGCCGTGCCCGGCCGGACGCGGCCGGGCGCAGATCCGGCAGCCGCGCGACGAGTTGCGGCGCGGTTGCGGCGAGCTTTGCCTCCTTGCGCGCCTGCCGGCGCAGCTTGCGCTTCGAGATGCCGCTTTCGGCAAAGCTGAACCGCCAATAAGCCAGCGCCAGCGCGCACAATCCGACGACGAACCAGATGATGCGGTTGGCGAGCAGGATCCCCGTGATGGCGGGTGTCCCGCTGTTCGATTCGCTCGCCGTCCAATAGCGCGTCATGTTGCCGAACGCGCCGAGGCCGAACGGCTCGATATAGCCGGCCAACTCGCGCAGTTCGGGCTTGGCGCGGATCACGCCGTTGAACACCGAATAAAGCACCAGGAACACGACGACGCCGAGATAGCTGTACATCATCGATCGGGTCATCGTCGCCACGGCGAAGAAAATCGCCGAGGTGAGGAAGACGTTGGGCAGCGCCAGCACGAAATAGGCGTAGAGGAAGGTTTGCCAATGGTTGGCACCGAGCGTGTCGGGGTCGACCCACGGCATCAGCGAGCCGAGCCAGATCGCCAATGGCACGACGATGAAGGCGATCGCGGCGGCGGCGAAGGCGCCAAGGAAGCGCGCGAAGAGATAATCGAACTTCGTCACCCGGGTGGTGACGACCATCGGGCCGAAGCCGCTTTCATTGTCGCGCACGATCACATTGGCGACGAAGGCGGTCGTCACGAACATGAAGAACAGCGACAGGATCAGATGCGTCATCGCGATCGCGACCGGCGCGTTCTTGTGGATGTTGCCGCCGCTGCCGATCTTGATCTGCTCGATCGTTATCGAACCGAAGGTCAGCAGGAAGAACAGGATGGCCACCACCCAGAAGACCGGGTTGCGCAGCTGGTAGCGCAGCTCGAAGCTGGCGATCTTGGCGAACATGGCGCTCAGGCCGCTTCTGGCATCGGCACGCGGCGCGTGCGCGCCAGCGTCGAGAAATAGACGTCTTCCAGCCCGCCCGTCACGCTGGCGAAGCCATCGCCCGGGTCGCTCGGCGACAGGATGTGAATGATCGTCCGGCCGCCGAACAGGCGGGTCGAGATCACTTCGTGCCGGCCGCGATATTCGTCCAGCTGGTCGCGCTCGATCGTCTTCGCCCAGACATTGCCGCGCGACTGCGCGATCAGGTCGAGCGGTGCGCCTTCGAGCTGGATCTTGCCCGCCGCCAGCACCGCCATAAGCGGGCACAGATCGGCGACGTCCTCGACGATGTGCGTCGACAGGATGATCACGACATTCTCGCCGATCTCGGCGAGCAGGTTGAGGAAGCGGTTGCGTTCCTCGGGGTCGAGCCCGGCGGTGGGTTCGTCGACGATGATCAGTTCGGGGTTGCCGATCAGCGCCTGGGCGATGCCGAAGCGTTGCCGCATGCCGCCCGAAAAGCCGGCGATCGCCTTTTTGCGCACGTTCCAGAGATTGGTCTGGTTGAGCAGCGTCTCGACCGTTTCCTTGCGCTCGCGTGCCGAGGCGACACCCTTCAGCACCGCCATATGGTCGAGCATGTCATAGGCCGAGACGCGCGGATAAACGCCGAAATCCTGCGGCAGGTAGCCGAGCCGCTCGCGCAGCTTCTCGGGCTCGGCGATGACGTCGATGTCGCCGAAGCGGATGCCGCCCGCGGTCGGTGTCTGCAATGTCGCGACGCAGCGCATCAGCGTCGACTTGCCGGCCCCGTTCGGACCGAGCAGGCCGTACATCCCCTTGGGGATGCTCAGCGATACGTCGTCGAGCGCGCGGGTGCCGTTGGCATAGACATGGGTGACGCCGGTCAGTTCGAGCACGATGATATCTCCCCGTTTGAGAGCATGATAGCACGTGTGTTACGAAGCTAAAGCACAATTTGCGTGCCGCGACGAGACCCGGCGACCGGCGTCGGGGTCAGTCGAGCAGCGCACCCAGCGCGTCGGCGTCGCGCAATATGATGCCGCGCGTGCCGGAACGTTCGATCAGCCCGGCCTGTTCGAGCGCGCTCAGCTGGCGGCTGACCGTCTCGATCGTCAGCCCGAGCAACCCGGCGATTTCGCCGCGCGTCAGCGGCAGGTCGAAGCGCTCGGCGCGGTGGCAGCCGGGACCGGCCGCCGCGGCAAAGGCGAGCAGCAGGCCGGCGACGCGGCCGCGTGAATCGCGTCGCCCGATCAGGTCGGTCAGGGCGCGCGCATCGTCGAGATCGCTCACCGAACGTTGCAGCACGCTCTGCTGCAACGCCGGCGCCTCGCGCATCAGTCGCTCGAAATCGCCGCGCGGCACCAGGCACAGCTCGCTGTCGGTCAGCGCGACGGCATCGTAGCGGATCTGCGCGAAGAATAATTGCCCGAGGAGCCCCGCCGGATGGACCAGGGCGACGATCCGCTCGACCCCGTCCGCGCCGGTCGAGCACAGTTTCACCGCGCCGCGCATCAATGTCGCGCAGGCGACGCTGTCGTCGCCCGCCGCGAAGATCGTCTCGCCGCGCGCGAAGCGGCGGTGCCGGCCGATCCGGCTGAACGCGTCGAGTTCGGTCGGGCCGAGCGCGGCGCACACCGCGGCGTCGCGCACCGGGCATGCGGTGCAGGCGGCGGGCATCGCGGTGATGGGTTCGGTGCGGATCGTATCCATGCGGATCATTTCTCTCGCGCGAGGTTGCGGCCGATGAAGAACAGCCCGACGCCCGCGACAAAGGGCACCCCGCCGACGATCAGCGGCAAGGGCAGCGCCGACAGCGCTTCGGTGACGGTTATTCCGCTGCTCAACCCCATGCCAATCACCACTATCGTACACAGGCCGCTGCCGGTCATGATCAGGATGCCGATCGCGAGCAGCAGCCCGCCGAAAAACTGCTTCATACCCTTTCCCCCGCGCGCGCCCTTCGTAGCACGTCAGCCCCTTCTGCACCCGCGCGATAGAAACTGTTATACGTATCAAACGGGATGATCGCACCCTGTGGCGTGACGAAATGCACGCAACTGCGCTTCACCGTCCCGAGATCGAAATTATAGCGATCGAGGAATTGCAGGATCACGACGCGGAAGCTGTTGGCATAGCCCAGCTCGGCCGGCACCGCCGCCTGCGGCAGGCAGCACAGCAGCCCGGCCAGTTTCTCCTCGCTATTGGCCTGTGAGGTGGCGAGGCTGAGCAGGTCGTTCACCGCCTCGCGTAGCTTGGGATAGGCCTCGTAGCTGATCGTGTTGGGGCCTTCGAGGATCAGTTCGCGCGGCAATAGCGAGGTGATCGGCGTGACGTTCGTCCCGTCGCGCAGGCCATAGCCGATGCAGATCTGGTCGGGGTTGCAGGGCAGGGGGATCATGTCCTCCAGCCCGAAAACCCCCGCTTTGGCGACCTCGCGGCGGATCTGGGTTAGCAGGATGCGGTTGGCCTTGCCATCGAAGCCCTCGTTGCGCCCGGCATCCTGCACCGGCTGGAAGGTCACGCCGCGCACGCATTTCCAGGTCAGCGCATGCTCGATGATCGGCGCGACCTCCTGATCGTTGACGCCGCGCTTGACCACCGCGACCAGCGTCGTCGACAGGCCGACGCGTTCCAGCGCCTCGAGCGCCTGTTGGCGGATGCGCGACAGCCGCGCGCCGCGCAGGTTCATCAGCGCCTCGTCGTCGAGGCTGTCGAACTGGAGATACACCTCCAGCCGCGGCGCATAGCTGGCCAGCCGTTCGACGAACGCCGGGTCCTGCGCGATGCGCACGCCATTGGTGTTGATCATGACATGGCGGATCGGCCGCGCCTTCACCGCGTCGAGAATCTCGAAGAAGTGCGGGTGGATCGTCGGTTCGCCGCCGGAGATCTGGACGAGGTCGGGCTTGCCCTCGCTCAGCACCAGCGCATCGAGCATGCGCTCGACCGTCGCGACCGGCAGATGCGCGCCGTGAACATCCTCGGCATCGGCGAAGCATACCGGGCAGGCGAGGTTGCAGGCCGAATTGATCTCGACGATCGCGAGGCAGCTATGCTGCTCGTGATCGGGGCACAGCCCGCAATCGAACGGGCAGCCGGCCTCGGTGCGGGTGTGCGTGTGGAGCGGCCGGTCGCCGGGCTTGAGCCACAATTTCTGCGAGCGCCAATAATCGAGATCGTCGCTGATCAACGTCTTCTGCACGCCGTGGTCGCGGCAGCGCTTGAGGTAGAAGACCTTGTCGTCCTCGATGATCACCTTGGCCGGCACCGGCGCGAGGCAGGTCTCGCACAGGCTCGTCGTCTGGCCGTGGAACAGATAGGGCGCGGCCTTACGCTCGGGCGGGGTCACCGGATCGAGCAGGGCCATGGAAGATCCAGACAAGGGCATAAACGGCCAATCCCACCATCAACAGATGGAACACGTTAAGCGGCCCGATCAACGCGGGATAGGGCTTCAAGAATTCCCACAGGAAACGCTGCACCGCATAGGCCAGGACAAAGGCATGAAAGCCGTGCGCGACCGCCCAGTGCCGCCCCGCCATCAGCGCGCGCCAATAGACCAGCAGGAACACCGCCATGGCGAGCGATTCATAGACCTGCACCGGATGCCGCGCGACCCCGTCACCCAGCTCGACCGCCCAGGGCAGCGATGTCGGCGTGCCATAGGTCGCGTCCGCCAGCCCGGCGAACAGGCACCCCCAGCGCCCGATGACGATGCCGATGGCCAGCGGGATGACGAACGGCCCGCCGGTCGAGCGGGTGACGCCGCGCCGCCATTTCCACAGCTCGACCGCGGCGATCGCCCCGACCAGCCCGCCGGCATTGCTGTGCGACAGGATCGGCGCCGACAGCCGCAGCGTGTTGATCGACCCGAACAGCCACGCGCCGATTGCGCCGCCCAGCGCGAGGGCGATGAAATAGCCCGGCGCGGTCTCACCCGCGAGCCGCTCGACCGCCTGACGGCGGTGGCGCCAGACCCAGCGCCCGCCCAGCGCCGCGCATGCCCAGGCCGCGAGGTCGAAGACATGGTGCAGCCAGGGCGCGGTGGGGATGTGGATCATGTCCGCGGGTGTGGCAGACGGAATGGGGAAACGGAACTGGCGCTGTCGAAAGCAAGGCAATCGCGCAGCTTTCAGATACGCAGCGCGTTGGACGGTTGCTTGCGGCCTGGTGCGGACATCCGGCAGCATTGTTGCAAGCGATCGATACCCAAAAAGAAAAGGGCGCCCGGTTCGTGCCGGGCGCCCTCCTCTCCTGATCGATGAGGATCGGATCAGTAGGAATAATACATGTCGAACTCGACCGGGCTGGGGGTCATTTCCCAGCGCGCGACGTCTTCCATCTTCAGCTCGATATAGGATTCGATCTGGTCCTTGGAGAACACGTCGCCCTTGAGCAGGAAGTCGTGGTCGGCGGCCAGGCTCTCCAGCGCCTCGCGGAGCGAACCGCAGACGGTCGGCACCTGGGCGAGTTCCGCCGGCGGCAGATCGTAGAGGTTCTTGTCCATCGCCTCACCCGGGTGGATGCGGTTCTGGATGCCGTCCAAGCCGGCCATGAACAGCGCGGCATAAGCGAGATACGGGTTGGCCATCGCATCGGGGAAACGCACCTCGACGCGCTTCGCCTTGGGGCCGGCGCCATAGGGGATGCGGCACGAGGCCGAACGGTTGCGCGCCGAGTAAGCGAGCAGCACCGGCGCCTCATAGCCCGGGACCAGCCGCTTGTAGCTGTTGGTCGTCGGGTTGGTGAAGGCGTTGACCGCCTTGGCATGCTTGATGATGCCGCCGATGAAATAGAGGCAGGTGTCGGACAGGCCGGCATAACCATTGCCCGCGAACAGCGGCTTGCCGCCTTCCCAGATCGACAGATGGGTGTGCATGCCCGAGCCGTTATCTTCCTTGATCGGCTTCGGCATGAAGGTGACGGTCTTGCCATAGGCCTGCGCGACCTGGTGGCAGACATATTTGTAGATCTGCATGCGATCGGCGGTGGTGGTCAGCGTGCCGAAGGTCAGGCCGAGTTCGTGCTGCGCGGCGGCGACCTCGTGATGGTGCTTGTCGCACGGCAGGCCCATTTCGAGCATGGTCGAGACCATCTCGCCGCGAATGTCGACCGCGCTGTCGACCGGGCCGACGGGGAAGTAACCGCCCTTGGCGCGCGGCCGGTGGCCGAGATTGCCGCCCTCATAGGCGGTGCCGGTGTTGGTCGGCAGCTCGATATCGTCGATCTTGTAATAGCTCGTCGCGTAGCTCGTTTCGAACTGCACATTGTCGAACATGAAGAACTCGGCCTCGGGGCCGACATAGACGGTGTCGCCGATGCCGGTGGTCTTGAGATAGGCCTCGGCGCGCTTCGCGGTCGAACGCGGATCGCGGGCATAGAGTTCGCCGGTCGACGGCTCGACGATGTCGCACACCAGGATCAGCATCGGCGTCGCCGAGAACGGATCGGTCCACACCGCGTCGAGATCGGGCTTCAGGATCATGTCCGATTCGTTGATCACCTTCCAGCCGGCGATCGACGATCCGTCGAACATGAAGCCGTCGGTCAGTTCGTCCTCGCCGACGACCGACGAAACCATCGTCAGATGCTGCCATTTGCCCTTCGGATCGGTGAAGCGCAGATCGACCCATTCGATCTCCTGCTCCTTGATCATCTTCAGGACGTCGCTCACCGAATTCGCCATTACCCCATGCCCTTTCATTTAATGTCGTGTGCCCGCCGCTCGACGGGAATCATGTTTCACCCCGGAAGGTTCACGCTGTCACAAAATGCTGCGTTGCGTCAAATCGCATTCTCGTCGCGCTCACCCGTTCTGATACGCAAGGCGGTTTCGACGGGCAGGACGAAAATCTTGCCGTCGCCGATGCGGCCGGTCTGCGCGGCGGCGGCGATCGCCTCGACGACGCGCGTCGCCATGGCGTCCTCGACGACGACCTCGAGCTTCACCTTGGGCAGGAAATCGACGACATATTCCGCACCGCGGTATAGCTCGGTATGGCCCTTCTGGCGGCCGAAACCCTTGGCTTCGACGACGGTGATGCCCGAGACACCCACTTCGTGCAGCGCTTCCTTCACTTCGTCGAGTTTGAACGGCTTGATGATCGCTTCGATCTTTTTCACGTGCTGCGGTCCCCGGATGATGTCGGCCCACCTTACATGAAGCGTGCCAGTCGCGCGAGGGTGTCGCGACAGGTGCGAGCCACAAACCGGCGGCGGATTCGCTTGCCGGGTTTCGGTGCAACGGGCCGCAGGCTGCCCAATTTATGGGCATTGGACGAGGGCGCCACGACCTCCTGTCGCTGACGGCCGCTATTTCGCCGCCAGCACCGTCCCGGTCGCCGTCGTCGGCGTTACCGTCGCCTGTTTGCCGAGATTGGCCTTCGCCCAGTTCGCCTCGTCGATGATGTAGAGCCGCACCGATTGCGCCTGGGCCGGCGTCATCACCCGCGTGAAGCTGACCATGCCATTGCCCTTCAGCGCGCCGTCGATCACGATTCCCTTCCAGCCCGAGGGATCGGCCAGCATGGCGGAATGCTGCAGGTCGGGCAGCACGCCGCCGCCCGCCGCGTTGCCGCCATGGCATACCTGGCAGTTGCGCCCGAACAGCGCCTTGCCTTCGGCGATCTGCGCCGGCGTGCCGGTCGACGGGGGCGGTGCGAAGGCCGCTTCGGCCGGGGCCGACAATGGCGGCAGCTTGGCGGTGCCGCCGAGCTTGAACACCAGCAGCCGCGGGATGTTGGGCACCGTCCGCGCGATGCCGCCGGCATAGCCCGCGGCCAGCGGGAAACTCCCGCCGCGCCCGCTCAGCACCGCGACATATTGCACGCCCTTGACCGTGAAGGTCGCGGCGCCGGCCATGATTCCCGATTGCACCGGATAGGCGAGCAGCTGCTTGCCGCTGTCGGCGGCATAGGCGCGGAACTCGCCCAGCGCGGTGCCCTGGAACACCAGGTTGCCCGCCGTCGCCATCGTCCCGCCGTTCCACGGCACGGGATAATCGACGCGCCAGCGCTCCTTGCCGGTGACCGGGTCGAACGCGACCAGCGCGCCGGTCGTGCCGGCGGTCGCCGCGGCGATCGTCGCGGCGTCGCGCGGCAGCATGCTTTCGGAGAAATTGGTGCCGGTGTTGAAGCCGATCGGCTGGCGCACGCTGTCCTGCGGCGTCAGCGGCGGGATATAGGCCATCGCCACTTCCTGCGCCGGGATATAGGCGAGCCCCGCCTTGGGGCTGAAGCTCATCGGCTGCCAGTTATGCGCCGCCAGTGCCGAGGGGATGCCGATGAACGGCTTTTGCGTGCGGTAATAACGCGACGCCGCGGTCTCGACCGGCCGCCAGTCGGGGCCATAATGATCCGCCCAGGTTACCGTCCTGGCGAATTTCTCGACCAGGATCGGCTTGCCGCTGGTGCGGTCGAGCACGAAGAAAAAGCCGTTCTTCGGCGCCTGCATCAGCACCTTGCGCTTCGCACCGGCAATCGTCAGGTCGGCGAGGATGATCGGCTGGGTCGCGGTGAAATCCCACGTCTCGGCCGGGGTCTCCTGATAATGCCACAGATATTGCCCGGTCTCGGGTTTCAGCGCGACGATCGACGACAGGAACAGATTGTCGCCCGTGCCCTCCGAGCGCAGCCCGTGGTTCCACGGATTGCCGTTGCCGACGCCGATATAGAGCTGGTCGAGCGCCGCGTCATAGACGATCGAATCCCACACCGTCCCGCCGCCGCCCGACTGCTTCCACTGGCCGCCCGGCGACCAGGTCGCCGCCGCCGTTCGCTTGAGAATCGCGTCGGACGCAGCGCCGTCGGGCTCGCCCCTGGCGTTGGGCACGGTGTAGAAGCGCCACTTCTTCGCCCCCGACGCCGCGTCATAGGCGGTGATGTAGCCGCGCACGCCGAACTCGGCGCCGCCATTGCCGATCATCACCATGTCCTTCACCACGCGCGGCGCGCCGGTGATGGTATAGGGTTTGGACGGGTCGGTGGTCTGCACCGACCAGATCTGCCTGCCGCTGGCCGAATCGATCGCGATCAGCCGCCCGTCGATCGTGCCGAGATAGAGCTTGCCCTTCCACGCCGCGACGCCGCGATTGACCACGTCGCAACACGCCTCGACGCCCTTGCTCTTGTCGACGCCGGGGTCGAACGTCCACAGCTTCCTGCCGCTCAGCACGTCATAGGCGAACAGCTTCGACCACGGGCCGGTGACGTAGATCGTCCCGTCGATCACGATCGGCGTCGATTCCTGCCCGCGCGCATCGGGCATGTCGGCATACCAGGCGAGCCCGAGCCCGCCGACATTGCCGTCGTTGATCTGCGTCAGCGGGCTGAAGCGCTGCTCGTCATAGTTGAATCCGGTCGCCGCCCAGTCGCTGCCATCGCCGCCGCTGGTCAGGTACGCCGCGTCGACCTTGCCGACCCCGGTCAGCGCGGTCAGGTCGGTCGCATTGCCGCCATCGCCGCCCGTTTGCGTGTCGTTGTCAAACTTGATGCACCCGGTCAGCAGCAGCCCCGCCGCCAACACCACCATCCCACGCCGCATGCCACTCTCCGCCCGTGCGCTCCGCTCGGGCGGAGTCGAATGAGCGGTATGGTGGGGCAGCGCGGCGCGAAAGGGAAGGGGGCGCGTGCCGCTTGGGGAGCGTCGGGTCAGCCCGCGCGTGCCGAGACGAACCATGCCCGCCCGGGCATCGCGACCCCGTCGGGGCCGTCATGCTGGGCGAACAGCGCGATCAGCTCGGCCGAGACGGCGGATTGCGCCGCCGGCCCGGCTTCCGCCAGCAGGTCGCCGAACGACAGCGCCTCGAGGACGAAGGCGACCGCGCTTTCCGGGCTCGAGCCGGCACCGCCGACCTGCTGCATCCCCTCCCACGCGGCGATGTCGATGTCGACGAACCCGGCGCTGCCGAGCAACGCCCGGATATAGTCGGGATCATCGAGTGCGAACGGGCCGGGCGCGCGCGGCACGGGTGCGGGCAGCGCGAGATACTTCCCGAGCACCCCCATCATCGCCGCGATCCACAGATTGTCGCGCGCCGGTGCCCAGACCGCGAGGTCGGCGCGGCCGCCGGGGCGGATCAGCGACTTCAGATTGCCGAACGCCGCGCCGGGCTCGGCGAAGAACATCGAGCCGAAGCGCGAGAACAGCCGGTCGAACGGCGCGCCGACCGGCTTTGCGACCGACGCGTCGGCCTGCACGAACGAGACGTTCGCGGCGCCGGCGGTGGCGGCGCGTGTCGTCGCGAACGCGATCAGGTCGGGCGAAATGTCGAGGCCGGTGACCGAACCGTCGGGCGCGACCGCCGCACCGATCGCGATGCTGGTGCCGCCGCCGCCACAGCCGATGTCGATCACGCGCTCGCCCGGACGGAACGCCGCGCGCTTCAGGAACGCCTCGCCGACCGGTGCGATCATGCTCTCGAAGCGATCGATATTGGCGAGCCACTTCGCGCCCATCGCGCCGGCCCAGTCCTCGGTATGAGGCGCGTCGCTCGTCGGTGTCGCAGTGCTCATGCTTCCTCCCCAGGTCGGTTTCGGCCGGTTCGCGCCCCGGCCCATCCACGACCTCGTCTGGCCGCGATGGCGCCAGCTAGCGGAAATGTGCCGGGCGTTACAACGGCGTGCCGTCCGAAGTGCGGCGCTCAACCCGTCGAGAGCGCCGCCGCGGCACCCAGCAGCACGAGATCGGATCGCCCGACGATCGCCACCGGCACCTCGCTCAGCGGGCGATGAAAGGCGCTTTTGGCGGTGAGCCGCTGGCGAAACGTCGCCTCGCTCAGCATGACCTGCAGCGCGCGCGGGATCGCGCCGCCGAGATAGACGCCGTCCCACGCACCAAATGCGAGAACCAGATCGCCGACGAACGCGCCAAGATAGCCAACGAACATCTGCACGACGTGCGCCGCGACCGCGTCGTGCCTGACCATTTTCGTTACCTCTTCGGGACTGGCCACCGTCTTCCCACCCTCGGCGAGCGCGGCATAGGCCGCCACCAGCCCGGCGGCGCTGAGCAGGCTTTCCGCGCTGGCGATCCGGCCGCCGGCCTTGATCCGCGCGGCGAAGCGCTCCTCGGACGGGGTGCCGGGGGCAAAGATCATATGCCCACCTTCGCTCTGCACCGGCACCAGCCGCCCGTCCGGCCCGGTCACCAGCGCGGCGACGCCGAGACCGGTGCCGATATTGACGATCAGATAACTGCCGCCGGCGGTCACCGGCCGGACGGGATGCCTGTCGAGCGAGGTGAAGGCGCTCGTCGGCAGCGATGCCAGCGCCAGCGCCGAGGCGGCGCATTCGTTGAGCGCGCGGGGGCGCGTGCCCAATACCGCCTCGACGCCCGACAGGGAGATGAACCAGCGGCTGCCGGTCAGGTTGATGACGTCGCCGCGCGCCACGCCGGCGACCGCGAGCACGCTGGGAAGCGCCACGTTGCGCAGCCCGACGCCGTCGAGATAGGCCATCAGCGCGGCGGTGAAGGTCGAATGTTCGCTGGCCAGGAAGCTGCGCACCTCGCGCGGGGCGACATCGCGATCGCCGTCGCTCAGCGCAAAACGCACCGATTGCCGCCCGATATCGGCGACCAGCCCTGTCCGGCTGCGCTCCATGGCCAACCCCTCCGTAGCGCCGGGCATTGTCGCCGGTCGCTGTGGGAGCGCTAACATGAATGCGGCGGCCGATCCAGCCATCTACGCGCGCGCTGCGCTATGCCGTCCGTCGGGTGCGCACGGCCTTTATCAGCGCTACCATGATCAGTACCAGCCAGGCCAGGCTGCTGCCCTGCATCACCAGCGCGCGGTTGCCGAACAAACCGGCCAGCGACACGGCCGATCCGGCCATCAGCACCGCCGCCACGGGCGCGTGCCAGCCGCCGCGCCGGAACAAGCGCCCGCCGATCACGATCACCACCAATGCGAGCAGCGCGAACTTGATGCGCACGGCGGGCATCAGCAGATCGATGATGTGCTGGTCGCCGGGCAGATGGCCGAGCAGGCGATAGAGTTGCACGCCCTCGAACTGGTCGCAGGCCGCCGCCAGCAGCGTCATGCCGATCGCCGCGCGCACGACGCCGCGTCGCTCGGCGTGACCGTTGTCGCGCAGCGCCAGCAGGCACAGGATCAGGAAGCTGCTGTAGATCGGGATGAAGCCGAACGAGTCGAGCGCCAGCCCGCGATATTGCGCCGCGACATGCGCCGCGCGGCACGATGCCGGGAACAGCCGCGCCACCTCGCCCGGGCTTGTGACGAATTCGAACGCCAGAATCGCGTCGCTTCTACCGCAGGCGGTTATGTCCGGTATCTGCGCAAAACCGATCGTACAGCCGATCACTCCCAGCGCGGCAAGCGCCGCCCAGCGCCAATATGTCATGGCATGCCCTCCCGCCGTCTTTCCCCACGATGATCGTGACACGCCTGCACGCTGCTGTCATCGTCGACCTGTCACGGGGGCACCTGACCGCGCCGGATCGCCCTTGACCTGAAATTCCCACTATGTTAGTAGGAATATAGATGAGCGATACGCATCATCCGGCTCAGCCCGCTACCGGTCATCCGGTGTGGGAGGCGCTTTCCTGCTACATCATTGGCCCGGCAGACGCCGAACTGCCCTTCGCCGCACGGCTGGCGCGCGAAAATGGCTGGCGGTCGGCGCAGGCCGAGCGCGTGCTGGAGGAATATCGCCGCTTCTGCTTCCTGGCGGTGACGGCGGGGCATCAGGTGACGCCCTCCGACGCGGTCGATCAGGCCTGGCATCTCCATCTGACCTATACGCGCGATTATTGGGAGCGCTTCTGCCCCGATATTTTGGGGCGGCCGCTGCACCATGGCCCGACGGCGGGCGGCACCGATGAGCAAAGCCGCTATTTCGAACAATATGCCCGCACGCTGCGCAGTTACGAGCGGGCGTTCGGCATGTCGCCGCCCGCCGATCTCTGGCCGAGTGGGGCGCGGCGGCTGATCGACGATCCCCGCGCCCGGCGTATCCATCCGCGCGACGGTATCTTCCTTCCCCGCATCGCCCTGTGGCTGCTGGCAGCTGCCACCGCGGCCATCGTGGCGGCACATTTCCTGTCATGACAGAGGAGCAATAACTCATGTCTCTCGGACCCTTCGACCTCGCCGGCGGGCCGTTCCTGACATTGTACATCATCCTGCTGGTCGCGACGGTGATCGCCGGTTTCCTCATTCCCCCCTGGCTTCGCCCCGAAGGGCGATCGGGCCGTGCGACCGAGCCCGGGCAACTCGCCTTTCTCGCCGGGGGACGGCAGCGCTTCTACGACGCGATCGTCACGCGGTTGCTCGCGGCGGACGCGCTCAGGCTGGTCTACGGCAAGGAGTTTCTCGCCGTGCCCGGTGCCACGGGGCGCGGCGGACCCGACCAGGCGGTGCTTGCATTGGCGCGGCGCGCGCCGGCTAGCCTGAAAAGCGTCGAAAGCGTGCTGCAACCCCATGCGGCCGCGACCGAAAGCGACCTGGTCGACGCCGGGCTGCTGATCGATCGCGACGTCACCATGCAGCTCCGCTTCTGGCAGACCTCGCCATATCTACTGCTCCTCCTGTTCGGCATGACCAAGCTGTGGATCGGCGTGGGGCGCGACCGGCCGGTCGGCTTTCTGATCGCGCTGCTGTTCGTGACGACGATTGCCGCGCTGCTCAGGTTCATGACCGCCGATCGTCGGACACGCACGGGCAAGGCACTGGTCGACGGTACACGCGACCGCAGCGACCGCCTGCGCCGTGCTCCGACCCGAGACGAGGCCGCGCTCGGGGTTGCCCTGTTCGGCACCGGGGTGCTGCTCGGCTCGGCCTGGTCCGGCTATCACAGCATGCGCAGGGCGAGCGATGGCGGCGGCTTCGATGGCGGGGCCGGCAGCAGCGGCGACGGCGGTTGCGGCGGGGGCGGCGGCGGTGGTGGTGGGGGCGGGGGATGCGGCGGGTGCAGCAGCTGAGCGGCGGCGGGCGACATTTTGCGGCGCATCGGCCGTTCTCTTGGCGATCAGCGGAGCCCCCCCGCCGTGCGGTACTGCGATCACGCCGGCAAGTTAGGCATTCGGCTTTCGATTTCGCAAATTGCGTGAGATTTTTCGCTTCAAAAACAATCCCATGGCAGCGAAAGTAAACATCGTGACGGCTACTTCCGCAGTCTCCCGCCACAGCTGGGGGCGGGGATCTTCATCCAGGGCAATGCCGCCGAAGATGAGAACGAGCGGCGCCATTGCCGCTGAACCAATGAGACAATCTGCCGGTGTCTCTTTCAGTTCAGCTGGCGTTGGCGCATAGCAGCGGTCTCGATGAAAGGTGAGTTGCGCGACCGAGGGAGCCAGAGGCAAGATCACGATCATCGAAAGGCTGAAAAAGCGCAGAAATTCCTGCCATACGTGTCGCAGCCTGTGGATCATGTCTCTTCGATCTTCAAATCGTCACCCCTCGGTAATTCGCGCCGCGAAAACGCTTATCATCGACGCCGCCGGATAACGCTGCGCACCAAATAATATATCGCCTTTACCATCGTCGCCGCGATAACCAGCATCGGATAAAGAACGATACTTGCATATACCAGGTGCTCGACCGGCCCTGTCGGAGGTTGAAAACCCCCTTCGGCGATCTTGCCCTCCCGGACGAGGTAGAGATAGAAATCCAGTAGCGCGAGAGGGATAAGAAGCAGCAGTAGCGCGATCCGCGACGGAAAAATCTTCCGCAGTGAAAAGGCGGGATCCTCCGGATGCGAGGTCGTCGGCTCCGCGACAGCGGCCGATGCGGTTGGGCGTTGGGGATCCATCAGGTGAGCCCGTCAGTGGGGGTAGCGCTTTCCGTAGCGTACCTTCAGGAATTCTTCATCGACGACAAATCCGTTGTCATTGTGGAGGCAGCTGCCAACGACAGAGTTCAAGGTGGCATCTTTTAGAAATGTACCCTTCAAAATAAAGAACTGTTTGTCAATTTCGTACCTGTTGTTCATAATCCAATCGTTCCCCTCGAAGCTCAGGCAGCCTAAGCCATCCGATCGATAGGGAAGTTCGTAAAGAAAAAACTGCCACCAATGCGGCCGCGTCGCCATATGCGCCCGAATATATACGACCTTGTGATCATAGCGGTCGGGGTCTGCGTTGAATGTCGAAGGCCGGCCGATCGGAATGGTCTTGTCGAGTGGCGGGATGGTCGCGCAGCCTGCCAACGTGGCGGCACAGATCAGCGAGACGAAAATCTTATTCATCGCTTACAGTCCTCAAGCGTCGCGCGACTGGTGCGGAACATATCATGAATATTGCATCGTTTCGGATCTCAAGCAACTCCTGCGCGGTCACCAGCGCGCGCCGAGGGACTCGTTCGGCATCTGTGGAGATAGCGTCTTCCATAGCGCACCTTCAGGAATTCTTCATCGGCGACCGGATGGAGAGCAGGGCGGGGTTGGTCAGCCAGTCGATCTCGAAGATCATCAGCCCCAGCCAGCCCCACAAAACGAAAAATATCGAATGAAGCTCATACCTTCCTGCCTTCATTGCCGGGAAGAACAGGCAGGAGAGCCATAACATCGCCACGACCATGCCGACGATCCTGCCCGCCCGCATTTTCACTAGGCCGGATCGACATTCAACGTAGCCAGATCATGGCGGCGGCGAGATGGACGAAGCCGGTGAAGTGGATGGTGCGGCGATCATAGCGGGTTGCGAAGCGCCTGAAATGCTTCATGCGGCCAAAACATCGTTCGATCTGATTGCGGTGCTTGTAGGCGGCTTCGTCGTGGGGGATGAAGACCTTGCGGTTCTGCTTGGATGGGATCACCGCCTTGGCCTTCATGCGGGCAATCAGCTCACGCAAGTCGTTGCTGTCATAGGCTTTATCGGCGAGTACAGCGTTGGCCTTCTGCCCTTTCAGGAGATCGGCGGCGGTAGTGATATCGTGCGTCTGGCCGGCCGTGATCTTGAAGCGCAACGGTCTCCCAAATGTGTCGGCCAGCATATGGACCTTGGTCGTCAATCCACCTCGGGAACGCCCCAGCGCCTGGTCCTTGGCCCCCCTTTTCCGGTCGCTGCCTGCTGGTGGGCGCGAACGATGGTACTGTCGAGCATGAGATAGCTGTTGTCCCGGTCGGCTGTGAGCGTATCGAACACTCGCTTCCAGACACCGGCATGGCACCACCGGCTAAAGCGTTGGTGCACCGTCTTCCAGCGACCGTAACGCTCCGGCAGGTCGCACCAGTGCGCGCCCGAGCGCAGCACCCACAAACATCCATTCACGAACAAGCGGTTATCAGAGCCAGTCCGCCCGGGGTCGCTTGCCTTGCCGGGCAGCAAAGGCGCGATCTTCACCCATTGTGCTTCGCTCAACTCGTACCGCTTGATCCCCATCGTCTGCTCCGCGCTTCAACACGGAGCCGCATGAATCAGACATCTTTCACTCTGGAAATCCTGAATGTCGATCCGACCTAGTCGCCGCGAAAACGCTTTGGTTCGCGTTGATGACATGAAAACCGACCCCCCGATTTCCGCTGGCGATGTGCGTGATGCGCCGCACCCACTGGGTAGATTTGTGCGGCAATCGTCGCGCGCCGCGTTGATCTTGTACAATCGACCGGCTAGAACATCAAGAGAACATGGTGCCTGACGATGAAAGGCGGATGGATGGGCGGGGCAAATTTTATCGCGCTTGCGATATTGGTTTTGCTTTCGACACCCCTGAAGGCGGGTGAAAAAGGCGGGAATCCGCCGGCTCAGCGAGTCGGAAGTGGCGACTGTTTCGGCGCCGGGCAAACGACCGCCGACATTCTCGATTGCCTGGGTGATGCGAACAGGAGCGACGACAAGGTGTTGAACGCCACCTATCGGCAAATCATGAGACGGCTCACCCCGCAGCGTCAGGCGCAACTCCGCACGCGACAACGTCGATGGTTGGAAAAGCGCAAAAGCGAATGCAATGCTGAGGCCGAGGCCTATTCGACCGGATCGTGGTGGCCCGTAATATACGGTCAATGCATCGATTCGAGTACGATTGTACGGACGGATTGGCTGAAACGCCATTATCCTTGATTTACAATGGCATTTTCATAATGGATCAAAATCCTTCGGGATATTTACGCTTCTCTGCGTCCAGTATGGACATCACTCGCTGGCGCTCGTTTGTGAATACGTTCCGAGCGGAATTACGAAGATTTATCCCTCGCTTCTTGGCTTCAGCCCGTTTCGCTGGCGGCAGCCGCAAATCTTCCGATTTCTTGATGAGACGGTCGGCCATTCTGAGCAGGATAGCTTTTCGCTGTTCGTAGATGTTGTCGACGAGTTGCCGATCATAGTCGGCATCATCGCGGGATATGCTCTGGTCGGTCTCCATTATGGCCTTTCTGACGACGCCATAACCACCATTGTCCAGCGTTGGGCCGCCGGGCCCCATGTGATTAGCTGCCGCGATCACGGCCGCGCGGACAGCGACGCTTCGCGTGCTGAGGTTGAAATGTAGCACCTTGCCGATTTCCAGCAGGACAGGGTCGAACTTCGTCCTCAGCGCAAAAGCGTTCTCGGCGTCCTTGAATTTCTGCCCCTCTCGGCGGGCGATCTTCTTCCAAATGGCCTTGAACTCTTCGCTATATATCGGCGCGGCGGCGAGCTCCTTTGCCCATGGTGCGCCTTCCTTCGCGAGGAATTGCGGTACCTGACCGCGGTTTTGCGCGAGTTGATAGCTGCCGTAGGACGGGCCGCCGGCATCCCCAGCACCCGTGGAAATCTTCGCTGAGTTGTCATTTGACTCGGTCGCCCGCGCGGGACCTCCGGCATCGTCGGAAAGGCTCGCAATCCAGTTTTCGAGCTGCGCAATTGAGGCGCCGTCCTCGTCGGCGGGCGGCGCCACGCCAGGGCCCTGATGGGCCGGCGCTGGCATGGCAGGCGCGCCCGCCTGTTCTGCTTCTTCCCCTCGACCCAAAGTCGGCAAGTTGAAAGCTGCCCGCACGAGTCCGACGGTTTGCGATGTTGGCCTCGGCTGCGCGCGGTCCGGGAGACCTTGACGCGTCGATGTCGAAATCCCCCGCTGCAGCCGCTTAAACATCGCATATTCGTCCGCCGAGACGAGCGGGCGATATTCGCGCAAGTCGAGATCGCGGAACGCCTCGGGCGCGGTGGTGGCCATGTTGCGCAGCGCGAGCGACACCGCGCCTTCTGGAGCGACCGGCTGCGGGTCGATATTGGCATCGGCCTGGCGCTGGAGTGCGGCGCTGGTCTGATCCGACAGGTCCGCACGGACCCTGGCGGGGAGCTGCGCGAGCGAGGTGAAGTCGTGGCCGAGCCGGTCGGCCAGTTCATAGGCCTGGTCGGCGGCGGCGCCTTGCGCGGCGCGGCGGGCCTGGTCGGCGCGACTGGTACGCAGCGCCAGTTCGCGCTGGGCGTAGCCCCGGCGCGTATCGTCGAGCCCGGCGAGCGACGCTTCGACGGCGGCACGGTCCTGCGGCGCGGCGCGGGCCGAACTGCCGGCATTGAGCAGCGCGAAGTTATGCGCGACCGCGTACCGCGCCGCCGCCGGCAGCGCCTGATACCAGCCGTCGCCATGCTGTTTCACCAGCGCATCGACCGCGTCGGTGCCGATCTGCGTCGCGGCCCAGGCGCGTGCGGCGTCGCCGCCGTAACGCTGCATCAGTTCGGGCAGCACGACGCGGTCGAAATGCGGCGTGATCGTCCGCATCCGGTCGGCCAGCAGCGGGTCGCCCTGTGGCGTCAGCGGCGCGAACGGCGCGGCGGCGAGTGCGGGCGTGTCGATATCGGCGATCGCCTGTGTCTGCGCCATCGGTTCGCGCAACAGCGGCTCGAGCGCGGCGCGGTCGGCGGGCGTGAGCTGGTCGCGATAGCGTTCGAACAGCGCGGTCGCGCCGAGCCCGTCGCTCGGCGCCAGCGCATGGACCGCATCGACATAGCGCCTCGATTGCCAGGCGGCGACGTCGTACGCGATCTCGCCCTCGCCCTTGCCGGCAAGCTGGCCCTGCCGGCGCAGCGTGTTCTCGCCGGTGGCGATGGCGTCGTCGAAGCGGATGGGGTCGGTCACATGGCGCAGCGCGTCGCTCGCGCTGTTGTCGATCAGCCGCTGGCTCTCCCGTGCCTGGGCGATGGCGTCCTGCGCGTCGGCATGGGCATGGAGATCGACAATGTCCCGCGCGGTGCGGTGCGCGAGCGTGCCGTCGATGATCGCGCGGACATGGTCGTCTTCGTGACCATGGCGCACGGCGTGGAGATTCTGCGCCATCGCCTCGGCCACCGGGGCGAGCGCGTCGCGCGCGTCCTTGCCCGTCAACTGGCGGAAATCGTCGAGCAGCGCCGTATTGGCCTCATGCCCGTCATTCCATGCCTGTTTGGCGGCGAGGTCGGTGCGCAGCAATCGGGCGTGCGTCGCCTCGGCGGTGCTCGGTCGCGGCAGGCTTGCGGCGAATTCCGACCCGGCCTTGCCCAGTCCGGCCAGCCCCGCGCCCAGCGCTTCCAGCCCGCTGCCGCTGTAATCCGCCGAGCGCAGTTTTGCATCGCTCAGGTCGGCAAGGCCGACCTTGTTCTCTTCCACCGGGACAATCGGCATCGTTCACTCCTCTGCTCACCCGCGCGAGTTGCGGGCGAACAAGGGACTAGGCACTGCAATCCACAGTTGAATCACGCCGTGCGGTAATGGCGCGGTGTTGCCGCATGCGCAGACACAGGGCGTCAATCTACGTCACGAAGGAGAGGCACTGTTCACGCGAAGGCGCGAAGGTTCTGTGCCGCGGATCAAACGCGCGCGCTGCGGTAATCCACAGGATATTGCTGAGGCGAACGGCAGCCGCGAGCGACACATCTTCGCGCCTCCGCGCCTCCGCGTGAACCACTCTTCTTCCGTCCCGACGAGCGAACGCCGCGACGACCACGAAGGTCAGCCGGAAACACGCGGTCGCGTCGATGATGAAGCCGGTGATTTTCGGCACGCCGTGATTCACCGGTCGGCAACCAGCGTGCATGGTCGGGTACGACATCGGCGGCGCACAGCCGCCGCGGTTGGATTCGCGGCACTGCGCCTGGCGGGAAATGAAGATGAACGACAATATTGCGCGAGGCTATTCGCATAATGGGTTCAATAGAATGCCAGTCTCTCCGGGCCAAAGGCTTGCCGGCTCCACCGAACAGGCGTGGCGGTGCGGCGTTGGATATGGTCCTCATGTCTTGCCGTTTAGCTCGGCACGCAACAACGAGCGGCCCCCGAAACTGGACCCCCGTATCCTCGCAAAATGACCCTTTTACTTGGCCGCCGCCTGCCGCGTTACTTGCGGTTCACTTGCCGCGCCGGTATGCGCTTCAGGCGTAGGGCGGCCGGTCGAGACCCTTCGGGCTGGCGGTGAAGATCTCGCAGCCATCCTCGGTGATGCCGATCGAATGTTCGAACTGCGCCGACAGCGAGCGGTCGCGCGTCACCGCCGTCCAGCCATCGTCGAGCAGCTTGACGTCGGGCCGGCCGATATTGATCATCGGCTCGATCGTGAAGATCATTCCCGGTTTGAGTTCGGGGCCGGTGCCGGGGCGGCCGATATGCACGACCTCGGGCGCGTCGTGGAACAGTCGGCCGACGCCGTGTCCGCAGAAATCACGCACCACGCCGTAGCGATGCTTTTCGGCAAGCTGCTGGATCGCATGCCCGACATCGCCGAGATGATTGCCGGGCTTCGCCGCCTCGATCCCGACCATCAGGCAGTCATAGGTGATATCGACCAGCTTGCGCGCCTTCAGCGGCACGTCGCCGATCAAATACATCCGGCTGGTGTCGCCATGCCAGTCATCGACGATCGGCGTGACGTCGACATTGACGATGTCGCCCGACTTGAGCGCCTTCTCGCCCGGGATGCCGTGGCACACGACATGGTTGATCGAGATGCAGCAGCTGTGCGTGTAGCCGCGATAGCCGACCGTCGCGGGTACGCCGCCGCCGGCCAGGATGAAGCGCCGCACCATGTCGTCGATCTCGCCCGTCGTCACGCCCGGCACCATGTGCGGGGTGATCATGTCGAGCGTCTCGGCGGCGAGGCGGCCGGCCTTGTGCATGCCGTCGAACGCGTCGCGGCCATGGAGCTTGATCGCGCCGGTCCGGCCCAGCGGCGCGTCGGCGGTTACGGTCACATAATCGGTCATGTTCGCGCATATAGCGGCTTGGCGCGGCTTTCGCTATGGCGGCGTGCATGACCGCCACAGCCAATGAACGCATCTGGACCGCCGGCCTTGTGGTGATCGGCGACGAGATCCTTTCGGGGCGCACCCAGGACAAGAACGTCACGCAGATCGCGGCGTGGCTCAACGTGCAGGGCATCCGCCTTGCCGAGGTGCGCATCGTGCCCGATGTCACCGCGGCGATCGTCGAGGCGGTGGGCGCGCTGCGCGGCCGCAACGACTATCTCTTCACCACCGGCGGCATCGGCCCGACGCATGACGACATCACCGTCGATGCGATCGCCAGCGCGCTGGGGGTGGGGGTGGTGCACCACCCGCGCGCGCTTGCCGTGCTCGAACGCTATTATGAGAGCCGCGGTGGCCTCAACGATGCGCGCGCGCGCATGGCCCGCGTGCCCGAGGGCGCCGACCTGATCGAGAACCGCCTGTCGGGCGCGCCGGGCATCCGCATCGGCAATATCTTCATCATGGCCGGCGTGCCGCATATCACCGCCGGCATGCTCGACGCGCTGACCGGCACGCTCGAAGGCGGCCGCCCGGTGGTCAGCCGGACGCTCGGCTGCTGGGTCGCCGAAAGCGAGGTCGCCGAGCTGCTCGGCGCGGTCGAAAAGGCGCATGACGGAGTCCAGATCGGCAGCTACCCGTTCTTCCGCGAAGGCCGCGTCGGTGCCAATTTCGTCGTCCGCAGCCCCGATTCCGCGCTGGTCGATGAGACCGTCGCCGATCTCGCGGCACAGCTCGAGGCACAGGGCAGGGCGGTGACGATCGACGGGATCTGACGCGACAGCGATGCGGCGCGCTTGACAAGTGCCGGCGGAGCTAGGATTTGCGGCGGGGAACGCGGGTGTAGCTCAATGGTAGAGCAGAAGCTTCCCAAGCTTACGACGAGGGTTCGATTCCCTTCACCCGCTCCACAAAAAGCACGGAAATCCTTGGCTTTTTCGTTTTAGCGACCCGCAGAATCGCTGTCAAATCCGACGTGTAGGCAACCAGACGGGAACCGCTCCGGGCGGTTATCCGGCCCGACGAAGACGCGCCCGCATGCGCGCACGGTATCGGTGATCGAATCTACGGGCCTCACCCTCCGGTTCCACAAACACCTTATCTCGGTGTCCACGAAACCGGCAGCAGCTCATACCGCACTTATACCCTAGCCCGCGCCATGAACACGCCGACGCTCCCGATCAGGAGGCTGTCAGTGGCAGCCTGGCGACCATATGCTGAACATCGTATACATTACGATAAGGATAAAGCTAAATGCGTATATCTACTATATTGCGCCATTGAATTATGAGGATAAATGCTAACTTGATGAAATAAATGCTAATGTTTCCATGCCAGAAAGGCGTGAATTGTTGGTCGTCATAGTCGAAAGAGATTTGGAGTGTTGTCGAAGAAGTGCTGCGTTGCCGCATTTTGCGCCTGTATGGGCGGCACTAGCCGCCGCAGTATTGTTGATCGGGCCGGCCGGCGCGTACGCGCAGACGACCGCCGTTGCGGGCGGAAGCCCCGCTAATATCGCGCTGGCAATACCCGTTAGCGCGTCAGTGGCGGCTCGCTGCAGCTTTTCAATCAGCGGCACCTATGATGCTCCAGAGATTGCTGCGGGCTTCACGCATGATTTCGGCATGGTGCTGCAGTGCAGCACTGCGGTGCGGGTCGCCGTCGTGTCGGCTAATGGGGGGTTGCTGGCGGCGATCGCGACGCCGCCGCTCGGATACAGCAGGCTGGCGCCGTACGACGTGGCGCTGAGCCTCGTCGGCAATTCGGGCGTCCCCACCGCCACGGCGGTCTGTGTTGCCGCCACGCTGACCAGCACCGCGGGGGCGCCATGCACATTCCGAGGGCCGGCGACGTCTACCCAGGGTCTTAGGCTGGGCGGAGCGTCCAGCGCCGCCTCAGGATCCTATCTGCGGGTCAGCGCGCCTGTCTATGCCGGACCTGAAACGCTCATGGCGTCAGCCACTTATGCCGACACGCTGACCGTCACAGTGAGCCCGACGATCTGACGAACCACCTTGGCCAAGTTCAACTCAAGAGATTTCAAGCAGGAGGAGCCGTAAAATGAAATTCAGATATCTCGCAGCTTCCGCCGCCCTCGCGCTATCCGCGCTGACGGCAACCCAGGCCTCGGCGCAAAGCGTGACGGGCACAGTCAATCTCCATGGGACGGTCGCGCCGCGCTGTGGTTCGACCTTCAACGGGGACACGACCTTCGCCGGTACGATCAATCTGGGTGAACTCACCGGGTCGAATGGGGCGATATTGCCGGGTCTCGCGACCTCGAACAGCAATTCGCCGGCCGGCGTGGCGGACTTCTTCGTCGGATGCTCGTCGATCCGCTTCAACGTCACCATGAGCGCCACCCGGCTGGTCAACCCCGCCAGCGTACCAGCCCCTCCGGGCAGCGCGACCATGGATTATACTGCCGAGTCGAAGATTGCGCTTGCCGAAGGCGGGTTTGCTTTTGCGACCTATACGACAGCGGCCACATTGCCCACACCGAGCGTGACGCTGGTGAACGGCGCGGTTTCCGCCGTGGCGGGTAACTTTCAGGTGCGAGTCTACGGGCTCCATCCCGACAATGGCGATGCGAGCATCATGCTGGCGGGTGCCTATGACAGCGTGATTTCGATCCTGGTGGCACCGGCACCCTGATCGGCTCGGCCGGCAGAACGCTGACGCCAGTGACAAGAATTTGAAGCGCGGCGCGATCTCGGAGCTGGATCGAATGCTTCAGAAGGCGGGCCGCGCCCGCGCCCGTCCCAATGCTTCAAGGAGTACTCGAAATGCGACCTCTCTCTCGATTTCGCACCATCGGTGTGACACTCGCCATGTTCGGATTACTTGCCGCCCCGATCTATCGGGCGGACGCCATCACGGTTAAGCCGCTGGTGGTCGATCTCAAGACCAGCGGACGCGGGATGAACCAGGTCGTCTCGGTGGAAAATACATCAGCCGTGGCGGTGCCGGTCCAGTTGACGGTGCAGGAGCTTGTCGTTGAGGCCGGCGAGACGCACGGCACCGGCAAGGATCCGGGCGATCTGCTGGTGTTTCCGCCTCAGGCGTTAATTCAGCCCGGCCAGACCCAGACTTTTCGCGTCCAGTATGTCGGGGATCCGGCACTCACCAAGAGTAAACACTATTACATCACCGTGGCCCAGCTTCCGGTGAAGCCGAAGGAAGGCGAATCCGCCGTCCAGGTCGTGTTCAGTTTTCAGGTGCTCGCCAGCGTGGGTCCGCAGGGCGCGAAGCCGTCGCTCCGGGTCCAGTCCGCCGGCGTGGGCAAAAATGATGCTGGTAAACCGGTGCCCGTCGTCACCGTCGCCAACGACTCCTCAACTTATGGGTATCTGTCGCACGGCAAGCTGCGCGTCATCGAGAAGGACGCCGCGGGACGTGAGGTGTTCCGCCAGACGCTATCCGGCCCGGAAATCCAGCAGCAGTTGGGTATGGGCCTGATTACGTCCGGACAGGAGCGCAAGTTCACGCTCGCTGGTGTGTTGCCGCTGACGGAGGGAACGATCGAAGCAAAATTCACTCCGGACAACTGAGCGGCACGGATGTGTCCGCCCTTTCTTGCACCGCTGCGTGGTTGATACTGCTCGCGGACGGTCCCGGAGGCAACTTTGCTGCGGCGGTTGCGGCCAATGATGGGCTTCCCCGGGGATCGCTTCCCCGGGGGGCGTCATCACCCCGCCTGGCAGAGCCGCTCTCTACCCCGGCAGCTACGGGGGCCATGCCGCTCAATCCAACCGGCCGTGCAATTGACTTGACGGTGCCTGTACTGGACGGATCGCGCTATTTGGGCGACATCGAGCTCAAGATGATGCCGGATGACGAAATCCGGTTGCCTGCGCAGCGGCTTCTCGATCTGGTCGCCGTCAACGCGAAACCGGAACTGATCACCAAGCTGCGTGCCATGCTTGCCACGGAGACCATGATCGGGCTCGATGCGCTCGGGTCCTTGGGCATCAGAATGCGCTACGATCCGCAGAAGATCGCGTTGCTGCTTGAAATTCCGGCCGAGCTGGAAGCGCAGCGCGCCATTCAGGTGGCTCCACTTGGAGTCGAAGCGGTCGGTGGCTTCGTGCAGCCCGCCGGTTTCAGCGCCTATCTAACGATGCGCGGAGCCGTCGATTATGTCGAAACGGGCACCAATCGCGGCTTCGGGGCGCCTGCCATATTCTTGGACGGAGCGGCCCGTCTGGGTGGCGTCGTGCTCGAAACGCAGGGCGTATTTCAGCCCGGCGGCTATGGCGCGGCATTTCAGCGGCAAGGATCGCGGCTCGTCTATGACGCCCCGGACAGGTTGATCCGCTGGACTGCCGGCGATCTGCGAGCGGTCGCGAGAGGTTTCCAGTCCGCGCCCGATATCGCCGGCATTTCGATCCTCCGGTCGTACAGCACGTTGCAGCCCCAGACGATCACCCGCCCAACCGGCCGACAGAGCTTTCACCTCGATCAGCCATCGACCGTTGAGATATGGGTCAACGATCAGCTGGTCCGACGGACGCGCCTTGATCCGGGCAGCTATGATTTGCGCGATTTTCCTTATACCCAGGGCATCGACAATGCTCGGATCGCGATCCGCGGCGATGGTGGCCGGGTCGAAACGCTCAATTTCAGCCTCTTCTCGGACCAGTCTCAATTGGCGGCCGGGTTGAGCGAATTCGGGCTCTACGCTGGAGTGAAGGCTCCACCAGGCCGCTCTGGCCCCGTTTATTCCAATGAGCCCGTGATCACCGGCTTCTATCGTCGCGGGCTCTCAGACAGGCTGACCTTGGGGGGTAATCTTCAAGCTGACCGGCATTCGCGGATGATTGGCGTCGAATCGATTCTCGCGACTCCGATCGGCGCGTTCGGCATGAACCTGGCTGCCTCCCAGATCGACGGGCGGGGCGCGGGGGGTGCCGCGCTGTTCACCTTCCGGAGCCTGATCCAGCGCAAGAACATGACGTCCGACGCGCTCGACCTGTCAGCCGAATGGTTGAGCAAGAATTTCGCCCCGACCGGGGATGTGTTCGGTCAGAACCCCTTCACCTATCGTCTCAGCGGCGGTTATTCGCACGCCTTCAGCCAGGCAATTTATGCCGGTGTCGACGTAAATTACGCCAAGGGACGGGCGGGCGTTTGGGATACCTCGGCGTATCGGATGACCATCGGTTGGCGCCCGGTGCCGCGAATGAATTTCACCGCGACGACGGTATATGAGGGCGCGACGCGGAGCCGACGCGCCGGCCTGTCCTTCTTGTTGTCCTTGACGGTGCAGATGGGAAGAGGCGCGAGCCTGATCGCCGATTATGATTCCGGCCGTCAGACCGAGCGGATCAGCTATCAGGCGCAATATGGCCAGGGTGTCGGCTCGCTCAACCTGTCGGGGTCGCTGGAACGATCGCCGCACAATGTCGGGCTCAACGGTTCCGCCAACTACGTCACCAGCATGGGCGAGGTCGGCATCGACCAGCTCACCGCTTTCGGGGGTGGGGCCGGCTCTCCGACGGACTCGCGGACCAATCTGCGCTTTGCCACTTCGATCGCGTTCGCCGATGGCGCGGTATCGATCGGACGACCGATCAGCGACAGCTTTGCGATCGTCAGTCGACGCGAGAATATCGGGCATGCCAGGGTGGAGCTGGAGCCGGGCGCCTATGGCTATACTGCGGGAACCACCCTGCTCGGCACCGCGACGCAGCATGATCTCATGTCCTACAACAACCGGACGATCACGATCGATGCGCCTGGCGCTCCAGCCGACCTCGATCTGGGTCCGGGAGCGTTTCGGGTGTTCCCGCCCTATCGCAGCGGCTACCGGCTGCAGGCAGGATCGGAATACCCCGTCACCCTGGTGGGCCGGCTGCTTGACGAGGAAGGCAAGCCGCTGGCGTTGCTTTCGGGGTTGGCCACCGAGCTTGCGGTGCCGGAGCGCGAACCGCTCCCCGTATTTACCAGCAGTGATGGGCGGTTTGCGGTAACTGGCCTAAAGCCCGGGCACTGGCGCATTGCGTTCCATACCGACCCCGTTACCGTTTATGCCGTCGACATTCCGCCAGGTAAAACAACGGGAGTCTTCAAAATGGAGGATATCAGGCCCGAGAAGGCGGACGGCCGTCCATGAGGATCATGGCACGCCTTGGCACGGCGCTATTGTCGTTGCTCACCTGGATCGCGATCGTCCCGGCCGCCGAGGCGGCGAGCCCGTGCGGTGTCAGCGGAACCACCACGACGTCGATCGGCAACTATAACCCATTTACCGGATCAGGGATCAGCCAGGTGACGGTCACCATGAACCTGACGCGCTTTCGGTCGGCCAATGGCTATACCCGACACGTGGATTTCTATTTCGTGCAGGCGTCGGGATCTCCCGCTTTTTCCATCACCCATTCCGGCTGGAACGTCCTTTATACCTTGCCGGCCGTCCACACTCTTTCCGTGCCGTTTCCGCCACCTAGCGGCACCGTGTTCCTGGATTTCGGGGGATATTTCTCGCCGGATACCCAGACCAACCAGTTCGTCGTCTCGATTCCGGGTGGTCTCGATCTGAATGCCGGCGATCCACTCGTGTTCGATATTCGCTATGTCTGCGACGGTGAGAACGGAGTCCAGGACGTGCGTTCGCCGGCAACGCTGACGGACGCGATGACGATCAGGATCAACGTCCTCAGCGCGTTACAGGCAAGCTATGCGGGTCCGGCGCTGGATTTCGGCGAGATCGGCAGCGTCAGCGATTTGCAAGCCGCCGCCCACAGCGTCACCGGCGCGATCAGGGTGGCGAGTTCCGGCCCCTATACGGTGGGTCTGAGTTCCGAGAATAATTATCGGATGACGTTTTCGGGTGGCAACCTCGGCGATACGGCGCAGACCATAAGATATTCGACTCATTTCCTCGGGCAGACGAAAAGCAATGCGAGCCCGTCATTCACCACGGTCGCCTGCCAGCGTGCCGGTACCGGCGGCCAGAACCTGCCGATCACCGTGACATTGCAGGAGGGCGGCACAACCAAGAGCTCGTCGCCGAGCTATCGGGACACGCTGACGGTGACCGTGACGCCGCTCGCAATGCCCTATGGAGGAGCAACCGCGAACTGTCCCGGCTTGTGATCAGGCCTCGTGGGCCGCATGGCCGGGTACAGATCGACACCCCCGTCAGGCGGGTCGTCGCCATCCGGAGCTTTGCGCGCAACCCCGCCAAATTGATGTGCAGACATCGAAAGGACGAAGGGCGATCATTCGATCACCGTCAAAAAGGGGGAACGTCACCGGTCGTCACCGATACAGCGGGGAGGGCACCTAGTCGTCGTGATCTGGTTGCAGGGGCGGAACCAACGGGGGGCAGGCCACAGCTATTGTCCTTCGGTAGCGGCTGCGCCGAAATGACGGGGTAGAAATAGATAAACATCCCACCGCCGGCGAGAACCGGCTGAGCGTGTCGATCACCGTCAGGGCGCGCGGCTTCGATCTCCGTCGCCAACGAATCATGGACGGAATCCATCGCCTCTCACCTCGTTCGAACAAGGCGCCGCGCAGCCGCCATTTCTCGGCTTCGCCTTCATCCGGCGCTTGGATGGCTCGTGGTTCTCGGCGACCAGCCGCCCGAGCGGTGGCAATTCGCTCGCGCCGACCGGGGCGGCATCATTCCATCGGTCAGGTCAGGCGGTCAGGGCTCGAGACCGCGCCAATAAAAGACCATCGCGCGGACCGATTTGGTGACCCAGTCCAGAAAACGCTCGTCATCGGTATCGTCAGGATGCTCGATCCAGCGGACATAGGCATCGAGCAGAAAGGCCGTGACCGATTCCGCCAGTACGGCGAACGCGCCGCGGCTTTGATCGACGGGTCCCAGAATTGCCTGTTGCCGCTCCTCGACACGTGCGACCAGCGCGGCCGTCAACCGGTCGAAGTGGACGCCAAATTCCGCGTCGTGCGAGGCGTGACGAACCAGCAGGCGCATCGCCGACGGGTGTTGCCGCGCAACGCGCAAGGTCCTGCGCACGCGGTCGGTCCACCAGTCCGCTTCGGCAAGGTCGGCGGTGAGGATTGCTTCGACCACCTCGTTCAAGACGGCGTGGACCAACTTATCCTTCGACCCGAAATAGCGATACAGGATGACCTTCGACACGCCGGCGCGCTGCGCGACGTCGTCCATCGTCACGTGTCGGATCCCCCGTTCGTTCAGGACATCGGCCGCGGCCAGCAATAGCAATTCGCGGCGCCGTACGCGGTAGGCGCCCAGCATCTCGGCGTAGGTTTGTTCCACGAGATCAGGCTCGCCCATCGCGTTTCCGATTGCAGTCCACGCCGCTCCATCCGCCCTGCGCCGCCGCAATGCAAGCGGGATTTACTCTCAAGATACGCTCTGTTACGCACCAGTTACACGAGTCGGGAGGCCATCCTGACCGGATTGGGGAGAGGACGATTATGGAAGCTGGCAAAATTCCGTTCCGGAGTATCGTGCAGGCGGGTGCCGCGATGCTGGCGATCACGGTTGCGATTGCCGCAACCAATGCCGCGGCGCAGGTCGCGCGGGCCGAATCGTCCACCAATCCAGCTGATCCAGACGCCAATGTGCCGGACGGAGGCATCATCGTCGTCGCGCGGAAGCGCGCGGAATCGATTGAGGACGTGCCAGCGTCGGTCGGTGTGCTGAGCGGCGATGAAATGGCCCGCCTCGGCGTCGTCGATGTGGCCGACTATACCCGCGTCACCCCGGGCGCGATGCTGATCGCCTCCGGGCCGCAATATCTGAACGACATCGCACTGCGCGGGCAGGGTGGCGGGCGGCTCGGCTTTTCGGAATCGACCACGGGCATCTATCGTGACGGCATCTATGTCGCCGGCGGTGGATTTGGCGGGCGCAGTTACAGCCAGATCGACTTTTACGACATCGACCGGATGGAGGTGTATCGCGGCCCGCAAGGGGCGTTATACGGCCGCAACGCGGTTGGCGGCGCCGTCAACGTGCTGACGCGCAAACCGGTGATGAAGACCGAAGTCCGCGGGAAGATCGGGTATAATTCGGTCGACGATCTCGACACGGAGGCGACGGTCAACCTGCCGGTGGGCAAGACGGTGGCGGTCCGCCTGGGCGGATTCTATTCGAAGCAGACCGGCGGCTTCTATATCGATCAGGTTACCGGCCGCATCATCGACAACACGCTCGACTGGGGCGTTCGTGGCGCAATCGGCGCCGGCATCGGTACCGACAGCACCGTCTATCTCACCGGAGAATATTCGCGATCCGAAGCACCCGGCTTTACCTCATTGGGCCGAAACAAGGTGCTTGATGCCGACCTGTTCGTGCGTACCGGCCTGGACGCCATCGACCGGGTGAATATCAGCCAGACTCAGGTAATCGGGCAGTTCACCCATGATTTCGGCGCATCGGAACTGACGGTCCTGGCCGACTATAAGGGCCGCAAGGGCGACCGATCGGCCGCCGACTTCGACCATTATCTAAGCATCAATCTGCCGACCGCGCAGCTTTATGACGCTCAGGGCGAGCTTTTCGAGCGATATGGCGGTGAGATTCGCTGGGGATCGAAGGGTTCGGAGCGATTTTCATGGCTCGCAGGCACCGACTTTCTGACCTATTCCTCGGAAGTCTATTCGAACCGCACCGGCACCGTCACCGGCACCAATGCAACCGCCATCTCGCTCAGGCGGCAGTTGCGGCGGCAGGAATCGCGCGAAACGCTGTCATCCTACTCGGTCTATGGACTGCTCGGCTATGCCATCACGCCGCGGCTCAGCCTGACCGCCGAGGCGCGTTTCCAGATCGATGCCAAGGGTTTCCGGTTCCAGCAAATCGATCTCGATCCGCGGACCAATGAAACCATTCCCCTGACCAACTTCGCTCAGTCGTGGAATCGCTTCTTGCCGACGGTGTCGCTGAACTACCGCGTCGGTTCCAATTCCAGCGTCTATGCCCGCGTGGCCACCGGTTATCGGCCGGGTGGATTCAACCAGAGCCCGGCCCAGGGATTCTTCGATCGGGTTCCCTACAACCCTGAGGACATCGTTGCTGGAGAAGTCGGCACCAAGGTCCAGTTCCGCATCGGAAAAATGATATTCCGCAGCCAGTTGGCGCTCTATTACAGCGTTACCAAGGACGTGCAGCAGACGACGACGCTATCCGCCACGAATCCTGCATTCACCCTCGAAAATGTCGGCGACAATTACATTTACGGTGGCGAATTCGAGATGAATGCCGTGGTGCCGCTGGCAGGTGGTCGACTGAGCGCCGATTTCAATCTGTCGGGTGAGCGCGGCAAATGGAAGGACGGCGCCTCCATCATGTCGGCGGGGACCGTGATCAATCTGGCCGGCCGCCAGACGCCGCGCACGCGCGACTATATCATCAACCTCAACGGCAGCTACGACCATCCTCTGGGCGGTGGGATCACCGGCATGCTGACGGCCAGCTACCAGACGGCGGCGGGCGGCTATGACAATGCGACGCTCGATCGCAAAAGTCAGAACTATTCCATCCTGAACCTGTCGGCGGGACTGCGGACGAAAAACTGGACGCTGCTTGGTTTCGTCAAAAACGTGACGAACGACATTTACTACACGGTCGAGGTCGGGGCGAACGATTATTACAACACGCCGCGCACCTATGGCGCCACGCTCTCTTTCAAATGGTGATCGCGATGAAGCTGAACAAAAGGAAATGGCTGCCACTTGCCTGCTTGGCATTGCTCGGGAGTCCCGGTTGCATCGATTCCGCCCAGGCGGGCCAGGGTAGATTGCGCGCGCTGCTCGCTGCGCGGGGCCAGGCTGAAAAGGCGCCCTTGCCGGCGGACGTCATCGAACGGCATCTGCAATCGGGGGGAGTCGATCGATCCTATCTGTTGCTCGACGGCAGCCGCGGTTCGCAACCGGCACCGCTGATCATCGCGCTCCATGGCGGCGGGGGCAGCGCTGCCACCATGGTACCACGCTGGTACGCCAAGGCTCGCGCCGAAGGGCTCGTAATTGCCTTTCCGGACGGCGTCGGGCGGAACGGTCGCATGGGCACGTGGAACGCCGGTGGCTGCTGCGGCTTCGCGATGACCAGCGACAGCGATGACGTCGCCTTCGTCGCCTCGGTTATCGACGCGGTCCAGAAGACGCAGCGGATCGATCCTCGCCGCATCTATGTGACGGGCATGTCGAACGGGGGGATGCTGACGCACAAGGTTGCGATCGCCCTGGCGGATCGGTTGGCCGGTGCCGCGGTTGTCGCCGGCGCGCTGTTCGGCGACGAACGTTCCCCATCGGTCCCCGTTCCCGTGCTGATCATGCACGGCGTCAAGGATCAAGTGGTCGGCTTCGAAGGGGGCAACAGCCCGCTCGATTTCGTCGCGCGCGCGCAAAGCAAGCCTTTCGAGCCGGTAAAATATGCGGTGGATTTCTGGGTCAGCGCCGATGGTTGTACCAGCGCCCCGGTTACCTCCGCATCCGGCGAGGTGACGACGACGGACTATCGCCAATGCCGGGATGGCAGCGAAGTCCTGTTCTATCGCCTCGCATCGGCGACGCACACCTGGCCGGGTGCGAGCAACGCGATGAAAATGCTGGAAACGACCCCGTACACGGCGGTCAATGCGACCGACGTGATCTGGGATTTCTTCAAAAAACATGCGCGTCGCTGAGCAGTCCGGCAGCGGGGACACCGCTTATGTCGATCGTCGCACCATCCTGATGGGTGGTGCCGCGATCCTCGTGGCGACGACGGCCCCGGCGACAGCCGTCGTCGCGCCGCCGGTCCGCAAGGACGGCGAATGGCCGGTCTATGGGGCGACCAATGCCGCCGGCAAATATTCTCCCCTCGACCAGATCGACGCCAGCAATGTCGCGGACCTGGAAATCGCCTGGGAATGGACATCGCCCGATGCCGCCATCCTGTCTGCCCATCCGGAACTCAAGCCCGGTGAGTTTCAGGCGACGCCGATCATGGCGGACGGCATGCTATATACCTCGACCGCAATGTCGCAGGTCGTGGCGATCGATCCGGCGAGCGGCAAGACATTGTGGGTCTATGATCCGGGTAGCTGGCGCCACGGCTACCCGACCAGCAAGGGTTTCCAGCATCGCGGCGTCGCCTATTGGCGCGATGGCAGCGATCGCAGGATAGTGATCGCAACCGGCGACAACCGGCTGATCGCGCTCGATGCCCGAACCGGAAAGCCGGTCCAGGGTTTCGGCAACGCCGGCAAGGTCGATCTTCACGAGATTGGATTGCAGCGACGGGTTCCCGCTGAACCGGGCGACCTGTTCGGGGTCACCTCACCTCCGTTGATCTGCCGCGATACCGTGGTCGTCGGCCAATATATCAACGACCGACAGGTGATGCCGGTGATGCCTCCGGGCGACGTCCGCGGCTTCGACGTGCGGACGGGTCGGCTGAAATGGACCTTCCACACCATCCCGCGCAAGGGCGAACCGGGGTGGGAAAGCTGGGGTGACGGATCGGCGGCGCGCACCGGCAATGCGAATGTCTGGGCGCCGATGAGCGCCGATGACAGCCTCGGGCTGGTTTATCTGCCGGGCAGTTGCCCGACGGACAATTTCTATGGCGGCGATCGCCCCGGCGACAATCTGTTTGGAAACGCGCTGATCGCGCTGGATGCGGAAACCGGACGTCGGCGCTGGCATTTCCAGATCGTCCATCACGACGTGTGGGATTATGATCTGCCCTGCGCGGGAAACCTGATCGACATCACTGTCGATGGTCAGCGGATTCCGGTGATCGCCCAGGTGACCAAACACGGATTTTGTTTCGTGTTCGATCGCCGAACCGGGCGGCCCGTCTGGCCGATCGAGGAGCGGTCGGTCCCGGAATCCGCGATCGCCGGCGAGCACTCAGCGAAGACACAGCCCTTTCCGACCCGACCGCCACCGTTCGAGCGCCAGGGCGTCACCGACGACGACCTGATCGACTTCACGCCCGAACTCAAGGACGAGGCTCGGGCGATCCTGGCCGGCTACAATAGCGGGCCGCTCTTCACGCCACTTGGCCCTCGCCCGACCACGGTGCTGCCAAGCTGGGTCGGCGGGGCAAATTGGTGGGGGGCGGCGGCCGACCCGGAAACGGGAATGCTTTATGTGCCGTCGATCACCGCGCTTGTTTCGATGGCGCTCGACCCGTCGGGAAAGCGCGCCGACGTTGCCGACGGAGAGACGGAAATCGCCGGGCAAGCAAGCGTGGTCCGCGGCCCGCGGGGGCTGCCCTTGCTCAAGCCTCCTTATGGGCGGATCACCGCGATCGACCTCAATCGTGGTGAATTGCGCTGGACGCGGCCCAACGCGCCCGGCGCCATGGATCTCCCGATGTTCAAGCCGTTCAAAACGGGCTGGCTCGGCACAACGTCTCGCACCGGCCCGCTGCTCACCCGCACGCTGCTGTTCCTTGGTGAAGGCCCGCACAGCCCGCGCCAGTCGCTCAAGGTCTTGCGTGCCTATGACAAGGCAACGGGCGAGGTTCGCGGCGAGATAGAGCTGCCCGACCACACCCTTGGTCCGCCGATGACCTACATGGCCGGCGGTCGTCAGTTCATCGTGTGCGGCATGGGCTTTCGGGCGGCGCCGCACCGGTTGGTGGCGCTGGCGCTCCCCGTGAAACGTGGAGAAGTCTCATGATCCATCGACGCGTCAGCCGTCGCGCCCTGTTGGCCGGTGCCAGCGGACTTGCCTGCGTCGCCTTGGCTCCCAGCGTGCTGGCGGCAGAGGGCGGCGGGGCGATCAAGCATTATATCCTGATCGAATTGTTGCCGGGCGCCGATCAACTGGAACTCGACCGCTGGTATATGACCTTTCATGCGCCGCAGGTCCGCCGGGCCTTTCAGGCGTGGCAACGGGATTATCTTTCGTTCCGTTCCTATCTGCCGCCCGAGCCCGCCGTTAAGCGTTATCGCGTCGAATTTGGCCGCATGACCGAGATTCACTTTGCCTCGCTCGATGCCTTTCGCGAGAGTCGCCGCAACAGCCTGTACGGCGAACTGAGCTCGTTCACGCCGCCGCCGGGAGGGTGGGCCAGGAACAGGATATTCCGCACGGTTACCGCGACCATCCCGGTCAATCCCGACACGCTCTACCTGTCGCAGCCAACCCCGCCCAAGGAGGAGCCATATTTCCGTTGGATCGCCTTCCTGCGCTATCCCGCTGGCGTGTCGCTGGCCGATGGCGATGCCTGGTTCGACAGCATCCACGCCAGGGAAGTCTCCAAATTGCCCGGGCTACGGCGATTCGGCTTCTACAAGACCGTGTCCGAGCGCGCGGAATATGCGCGCGTGATGGAATTGTGGTTCGACGATTATGCCGCCTGGCAGGCCGCTTTCCTGAATCCCGAGCCGCATTTCACGCCGCCGGTCTGGGCAAAGACCTATCCCTTTTTCGAAACCGCATCGATGTTCGTTGGCGAAAATCCCGATATCGACTTCATTCATGACGATCGGGTGATTCCGTGAGCGGTGCTCCATCCCCCATCGCCGCGCGCACATTGGTCGATGACTTTTTGCGTATGACGGCGATCGATCATCCTGATGCGCCCGCAATCGGATCGAAGGCCGATGAGATCGACTTCCGCACGCTGGATGCCCGCGTGAACCAGGTCGCCAATGGCCTGGGCACCGCGGGTGAGGTCGGCGACCGGGTTGCGATCCTGGGCAGGAATTCCGCCGAACAGGTCGAACTGCTGTTGGGTTGTGCCCGTGCGCGCCAGGTCGCGCTGCCGATCAACTGGCGGCTATCGGCGCCGGAGATCGGCTATATCCTGGAGCATTCGGGCGCGCGGCGAATCTTCGTCGATTCCACGTTCGCGGAGACTGTCGAGGCGGCGCTGTCAGGAAATGGCGTCCCGATCCATCTTCTCGACGGGATCGGCGAGCGCGACTTCGCGGCGTGGCGCGATCGGCAGGACGACGTGGTCGTTACGCAGCGCGGGGCGCCCGACGACATCGTATTGCAGATGTATACCAGCGGTACCACGGGACTGCCCAAGGGCGTGTTGCTCAGCAACGCCAATGTCATGGCCTCGGTCGAGATATTCAGCCAGGGGGCGCTTCATCTGGCGCCTGGCGACGTGATCTACGCGCCGGCGCCGATGTTCCACATCACCGGCATCGGCCCGGTGCTGCGCTGTGCGCAATCGGGCGCCCGGCTGGTGCTGAGCCGCGTGTTCGATCCCGATGAGGCGGTTCGCCTGATGTCGCGAGAGCGGGTGACCTATACGACGCTGGCCCCGGCCATGATCCAGGCGTGCCTTGCCAGCCCGGAGCTCGATACGGTCGATCTGGGTGCGCTGCGACTGATCGTGTATGGCGGCTCACCGATCTCCGAGGCGGTGTTGCGAGAGGCGCGCGCGCGGGTCGGTTGCGAATTTGCGCAATGCTACGGCCTGACCGAAACGACCGGGCCGATCACGCTGCTGACGCCAGAGGATCATCGCCCCGGTCGCGACAAGCTTGCCTCGTGCGGTCGCGCGGCGGGCGACATCGCGATCATGATCGCCGATCGGGATGGCGCGCCGCTTCCTGTCGGGGAAACGGGCGAAATATTGGTTCGCGGCTCGGTGGTGATGGCTGGCTATGCCTCGGACGCGCAGGCCACCGCGGCGACGATGGCCGATGATTGGCTGCGCACGGGCGATGCAGGCTATGTCGACGATCAGGGTTATCTGTTCATTCGAGACCGGGTGAAGGACATGATCGTTTCGGGTGGCGAAAATATCTATCCGGTCGAGGTCGAAAATGCGCTCCAGGCACATCCCGCCGTGGCGGATGTCGCGGTGATCGGTGTACCCGATCAGCGTTGGGGCGAAGCGGTGATGGCGCTGGTCGTGCCGGCGGATGAAGGGGCGAGCATGGAAGCGATCCTCGCATTCTGTCGGGACCGGATTGCCGGATATAAATGCCCCAAGGAGATCCGCTTCACCGACGTCATCCTTCGGAACGCGGCGGGCAAGATCCTGCGGCGCGAGATACGCAAGCCCTTCTGGGAGGGAATGGCCCGCCTGGTGGGCTGACTCGGATGGCGCGGTGTTGATGGGGCGATGGAGAAGATAACGGCGATTGCTGGACGGCATTCCCGCTGTCGCGCGCGAGTGGCGCGGCGCCGAGGCAAGCAAATGCCCCCGCCGTGGAATAGCGGAACTGAAATGGAGAGGATCAACCATGACCGACGGCATATCGCGTAACCGCTACGGCATTGACCCCGTGCCCGGCGATCCCGGTGATTGCCGGTCGACTGGAGACGCGCGCTCGTTCGACCGGCGCACGTTGCTGCGGCTGGCCGGAGCGTTGCCGATCGTTGGCGCGGCCGCCAGCGCCTTTCCGACCACTGGCGCCCGCGCCTTCGCCACGGGCGGATCGGCCGGGGACGTCGCGATGAGCGAGGCCTTTTATTATGCCTTTCCGCTCTACGAATTCGCACGTACCGAGCAGACGCTGGCAAAGTGTGTCGGCAATCCGGGGATGATCGGCAAGATCACCCATCGGAACCAGCTCTCCGACTATCGCTCACGTACGGTCACGGCGCCCAACAACGACACAATCTATTCGTCGTGCTTCATGGATCTCTCGGCCGGGCCAATGGAGGTCGTCTCCCCGACGATTCATACGCGCTATTTCTCGATCGCCTTCATGGACGCCTTTACCGACAATTTCGCCTATATCGGGACACGCGCCACCAACGGTGTTGGCGGCCGCTATTGGGTCGTCGGGCCGCAATGGTCGGGAAATGCGCCGCGCGGCGTCCATGTGTTTCGATCCGCGACGAATGACGTGTGGATGCTGGCGCGGATGGTGGTCGATGGGCCGGAAGACCTGCCCGCCGCCGTTGCGCTGCTCGACAAGGTCGCCGTCGTCGCACCCGGCGGCGGCATTGCGCCGCGCGGGTTCGAGAATGCCGCAGTAAGCGACCCCGCCGACCCCGCCCTGTTCCTCGCGGTCGTCAACGAGATGTTGCGGCGATCGCCGGGGGGAAGGGGCCAGCTCGCCCGCGCGTCGCAATTGAAGGCGTGGGGGATCGGCCCGGATGCCAGACCCGATGCCGCGATACTCGAAAAGTGGCGTCAATTCCTCCCGATTGGGCTCAAGGATTTGCGTGAGGCATTTCTGTTCCGTGATCTGGTTGCCAATGGCTGGACCTATCAGCCGCCCGGGGTCGGCAATTTCGGTACGAACGATCGGCTTCGCGCCGCTGTCGCGCTCGGCGGCATCGCGGCGCTGGGCGAGAAGGAGGCGATGTATTTTCACGCCAATTTCGAGGTCGGGGGTGAACGGCTATCGGGCCGGCACGCCTATCGCTGGCGCGTTCCGCCCGGCGGCGTGCCGGCAGACGCCTTCTGGTCGCTTACGATGTACGATGCGCAGCCCGATGGCCGCTATTATCTCGTGCAAAATGCCCTGAATCGTTATTCTATCGGCGATCGGACCAGCAATCTGGTGCGTGAGGCCGACGGCAGCCTGCAAGTCCTGATTCAACATGACCAGCCGAGTGGCCGACTGGCGCCGAACTGGCTACCGGCGCCTGTCGGTCCGATGCGGCTGGCGCTGCGAGCCTATATGCCCAGACAGGTCCTGATCGAACGAAAGTGGCGCGTCCCGCCGCTGGAGCGTGCCGATCCTGCCTGAAGAGCGCGCATCCCCCGTCGATCCGGCGTCATGTCGGCGAAAATTGGGCGGCGGGCAGTTGGCGCCTCGACCCGGCCGGCCGCTGCTCCGGCGCCGAGTCGGCGCTCGACCGTTCGAAGCGCAATTCGCCACGCTGGCGCACGATCGCCTCGGGCATCTCGTCCCTGATGAAGGCGAGCATCGCCTCGCGGATATCGCAGCGCAGGTCGAAGGCGGTGGACGCGTCCTTCGCGGTCATGAGCGCCCGCACCTCGATTGCCTCGGGCTTCGCATCGGTCACCTTGAGATTGCAGAACCGGCCATCCCAGCGTTCGTTGGCGCCGACCTCCCGCTCCAGTCGTTCGCGCAGCCGCGCTATGTCGGTCGCGGGGTCGAGATACCAGAAGACGCTGCCGATGATCTGACTGTTCTCGCGCGTCCAGTTCTGGAAACTCTCCTCCAGAAATTTCGCGACCGGCACGACGAGGCGCCGTTCGTCCCAGATCTTGACCACGACATAGGTGAGACGGATTTCCTCGATCCGGCCCCATTCGCCGTCGATGACGACCACATCGTCGAGCCGGATCGGCTCGGTGAACGCCATCTGCAAGCCACCGATCAGGTTCTTCAGCGCGGGCTGGGCGGCGGCGCCCACGGCGAGCGCGGCGAGCCCCGCCGAGGCGATCAGCGTGACCCCGATGCTGCGGACGCTGGGGATACTGATGAGCATCATGCAAAAGGTAACGAGCAACACCGCGAACACCGCGATGCGATGGAGAATGTCGGCGCGGGTCCGGCGACGGCGCGCGCGCAGATTGTCCGTCACGCTGACATCCGCGCGCGCCACGACGATATCGGCCGCGGCGCCGAGCAGCGCTACGGCGGTCCATCCAAACAGCCCGGGCAAAATGAGCCCGGCACCTCGGCTCCAGACCTCCAGCGCGGCCTCGGTCAGCGCGAGGGCGGGCTGCGCCGCGGAAAGCGCGAAGGCGACGAAAAGCCATCGGGTCGGCGTGCGCAGGCGACGGATCAGGATGTCATCGACGCTGCTGCTGGTAAGCGCCGCCGCGCGTCGGGCGGCAAGCAGCATCAACCAATGTGCCGCCAGGGCGGCAAGGGCGATGATCGTGATGAGGGTGATGGTCCAGAACCAGACGGGCAGGGCGGCAGTGATCCGCGCCATGAGGTCTCCTTCGAATTTTTGCAGGCAATGCGAACGGGTCGGGGCGAATAACGTTCCCCGAAAGTCGCGGTTGCGATCGGCGGCCAGCGCTTGTCACGCGTCGTTGACGGCGTGTCTGTAATGTCATATATTTCTGTCATGACAGAAATAACTATCGAGTCGCCCGGTCTTCCACCCGCTATCGAGCAGTTCGTGCTGCGCTGGGGTGACATGGGCGGGCAATGGGGTGTCAACCGTTCGGTCGCGCAGATCCACGCGTTGCTCTACGTTGCCGAGCGGCCGCTGACCGCCGAGGACATTGCCGACGCGCTCGGCATGGCGCGCTCCAACGTATCCAACAGCATGCGCGAGCTGCTCGCCTGGAAGCTGATCCGCCGTGTCCCCGTGCTTGGCGATCGGCGCGACCATTATGAGGCGGAAACCGACCTGTGGCAGATGGTCAGCCGCATCGCGCAGGGCCGCAAGGAGCGCGAGATCGACCCCGCCGTGGCGGCGCTGCGCCATGTGCTCGACGCCGCCGAGGGCGACGCGCGTGTCGGCGATACGGCGCGCGCGCGACTGCAGGAATTGCAGAGCTTCGTCGCGACGATCGATGGCTGGTACAATCAGATGCTCACCGTGCCGCCGGCCAAGATCATGGCGTTGATCAAGCTCGGCGCGAAGGTGGTCAATCTGCTCAGCTTCGGTCGCGGCAAGCGCGCATAGGCCAGGGAGACAGGCAATGACGGGCATGGCTCAGCGGCGGTGGAGGGGAGGGGGCGCCGATGGCGCGCCGGCCGGTGAGGTCGCCCTGCTCGACCATCGCTTCCGCGCGTTGCTCGGCGCCGAAAGCTGGGCATTGCTCCCCGCCGCCGTCCGCGCGCGCTTCGCCCGGCGGCTAGGCGACGACGCGGTAACCTATACCGGCACGATCGTCGCGTGCCGGATGAGCCGCGCAGGCTGGCTGCTCGCGCAAATGTGTCGGCTGATTGGCGCGCCGTTCCCGCTGGGCCGCGATATCGGGACGCCCGCGGCCGTGGCGGTAACGGCGGACGGCAGTGGCAGCGGGCAGCACTGGACGCGTGTCTATGGCCGCACGCGCGGCTTCCCGCAGGTCATCCGCAGCACCAAGCGCTTCGCGGGGGCAACGGGGCTGGAAGAGTATCTCGGCTTCGGCATCGGCATCGTGCTCAGTGTGCGCGCCGACGCGCGGGCGCTGTACTTCGATGGCGACCATTATTTCCTCGCGCTGGGTGCCGCGCGCCTGCGTCTGCCGCGCTGGCTCGCGCCGGGCGATCTGACGATCAGCCATATCGATCATGGCCGGGGCCAGTTCGATTTCGTCCTCACGCTGCGCCACGAGGTGATCGGCGAGCTCATCTACCAACGGTGCCGGTTCCGCGATCAGCGGTGAGGGTGCGACAGGTGATCGGTGAGCCGGTTAGCGACGAGATCGTCGACGACCGCGGGGTCGGCGAGGGTGCTGGTGTCGCCGAGCGAGGAGACATCGCCCTCGGCGATCTTGCGCAGGATGCGGCGCATGATCTTGCCCGAGCGTGTCTTGGGCAGGCCGGGTGCGAATTGCAGCGCGTCGGGGGTGGCGATCGGGCCGATTTCGGTGCGGACCCATTGGCGCAGTTCGGCGTGCAGTTCCTGCGACGCCTGTTCGCCCGAATTGAGCGTGACATAGGCGTAGATGCCCTGGCCCTTGATGTCGTGCGGCATGCCGACGACGGCGGCCTCGGCGACCTTTGGGTGCAGCACCAGCGCGGATTCGACCTCGGCGGTGCCCATGCGGTGCCCCGAGACGTTGATCACATCGTCGACCCGGCCGGTGATCCAGTAATAGCCATCGGCGTCGCGACGGCAGCCGTCGCCGGTGAAATATTTCCCCGGATAGGTGGTGAAATAGGTCTGGAAGAAGCGCTCATGGTCGCCCCACACGGTGCGCATCTGGCCCGGCCAGCTCCTGGCGATGACGAGATTGCCCTCGGTGGGTCCGTTCAGCACCTCGCCCTCGGTATCGACCAGTTGCGGGTCGACGCCGGGCAGCGGATGGGTCGCGCTGCCCGGCTTGAGCGCGGTGGCGCCGGGCAGGGGGGCGATCATCGCGCCGCCGGTCTCGGTCTGCCACCAGGTGTCGATGATCGGGCAGCGACCGTCGCCGACGACCTCGTGATACCAGCGCCACGCCTCCGGGTTGATCGGCTCGCCGACCGTGCCGAGCAGGCGGATTTGGCTGCGATCGTGCTTCGCCACCCATGCGTCACCTTCGCGCATCAGCGCGCGGATCGCGGTTGGCGCGGTATAGAAGATCGTCACCCCCAATCGGTGTGCGGTTTCCCAGAAACGGCCGTGGTCGGGATAGTTGGGCACGCCGTCGAACATCACCGTCGAGGCGCCGTTGGCGAGCGGCCCGTAGACGACATAGCTGTGCCCGGTGACCCAGCCGACATCGGCGGTGCACCAGAACAGGTCGCCCTCGCGATAGTCGAACAGCAGGTCGAAGGTGAAGGCGACCCACAGCAGATAGCCGCCGGTGCTGTGCACCACCCCTTTGGGCTGGCCGGTCGAGCCGCTGGTGTAGAGAATGAACAGCGGGTCGTCGGCCGACATCGGTTCCGGATCGCATTGCGGGTCGAGCGTGTCGCGCTCCTCGTGCCACGACAGATCCCGGCCAGGCAGCATCGCAACATCGGCGCCGGTGCGGCTGACGACCAGCACGCGTCTGACCAGGCTGCAATGCGCCAGTGCCTTGTCGACATTGTCCTTGAGCGGAATGCTCTTGCCACCGCGCCTGCCCTGGTCGGCGGTGATGACGAAGCGGGCATCGCAATCGGTGATGCGGCTTGCGAGGCTGTCGGGCGAAAAGCCGCCGAAGACGATGCTGTGGATCGCGCCGATCCGCGCGCAGGCGAGCATCGCCATCGCCGCCTCGGGGATCATCGGCATGTAGATCGCCACGCGATCGCCCTTGCCGACACCTTCGCGGCGCAACAGGTTCGCCATCCGGCAGACATCGGCATGGAGCTCGCGATAGGTCAGGCCGCGTCCCTCGCCGGGCTCGTCGCCCTCGAACATGATCGCGACCTGGTCGCCGCGTGTCGCGAGGTGCCGGTCGAGGCATTCGACCGAGACGTTGAGCACGCCATCGGCAAACCAGCTGATATGAAAATCCTTCGCGTCGAACGACCAGTCACCCGCGCGCGTCGGTGGCGTCATCCAGTCGAGCCGCGATCGTGCCTCGTCCAGCCAGAAAGTGTCGGCCGCGCTCGTCGCGGCCGCGCGCATCCCGTCACATCTCGTCGCGTCGTAGCGCGCGGTGTCGGCAAAGGCGGCGGGAACGGGAAAAAGCGTGCAATCCGCGCCGGAGTCATTTGGCGGGGTCGACGGCTCGTTCGTTGGCAACAAGCGCGAACGGGTGAGGAAACGACGCTCGCGCCCATTGTCGAGGCTGAACATTCCGCCGCGTCCGGGCACGCAATCGATGATCAATTGAGCGTTTTGCCAGACGGCATGTTGCTCGCCGCCGATATAGACGGGCACATCGTCGATATGGCCGAGCAAAACGTCGCGCGCGCCGATCTGGAAATCGTCCACCGCATAGCACATCGGGCTCGATCCGTCGCAGCACCCGCCCGATTGATGGAACAGCAGCCGGGGATGCTCGGCGCGAATTTCCGCCAATAATGCCAGCGCCGCATCGGTTGCGGTGACGCGCGTTGGCGCCAGATCCTTCTCCATGGTCATCGCATTCGTCCCGCTGCGGGTGACGCCGCACTCCGGGTGCGTCGCCACCCTGTGTCGCACATATCAGAAGTTCACGCTGAACGACCCCACGACGCGTGCCCGACCCAGGCGGCCAAAGGCCGAGGTATCGGTGTCGTGGTAGCGCAGGTCGATCGTCGCGCCCTTCAATACCTTGTAGCTCACGCCGAGGTTCCAGGTGGTATAGTCGGGGATATTGTCGATCTGCTGCCGACCGAGTGCGCCCGATACCGAGAATTTGTCGGTCAGCGCATAGCTCGCCGTGGCCTCGGCATAGACGGCGTGCTGGTGGCTGCCGAAATAGTTCGGCGTGTAATAGGCCGCCACGCCGAGCGCGGTCTTGCCGAGCGATCCGCTGAGTGCCGCCTTCAGCTCGACCGTGTCGATATTGACCGTTGAGTCGATATAGCCATAGCGCACCACGCCGACGTCGAGACTGGCCTTGCCGATCGGCAGGACATAACCGCCCCAGAAATCATATTCCTGATTGGTGCCGAGGAAGTCGACATTCTCGGTGCCGGCACCGGCATAGAAGCCGTTCCACTTCGCGTTGACCGCCGCAAACACCGCCGGCTTCACATCCGTCTGGCTGACGCCGCGAAACATGTAGTCGGTCGCAGCTGAAAGCGACGCGCTGAGCTTCATTCCGCTGGCGTCCTTGACCGGCACGGTGGCGGGCGGGCCGCTATTCGCGCTATTCGCATCCTGCGCGACGGCAGGTGTTGCCAATATGGCGAGCGCGACGGCGATTGCCTGATAGATCTTCGTCATTTTTCGGTTCCCCTCTCGTTGATCGATCGACACGCACACGCCTCCCCGTGGCCGCGAAGCGGCAAAAGGCGGCGGCAATGTGCGATGTGGCGGTGTCCTGTTCCGGGAGCGGCCCCCTGCGGCGCCCGGAACAGGACTCTCGCGCCTAGAAGAAGCCGAGCTTCTTCGGGCTGTAGCTGACCAGCATGTTCTTGGTTTGCTGGTAATGGTCGAGCATCATGCGGTGGTTTTCGCGCCCGATCCCCGACTGCTTGTAGCCACCGAACGCGGCATGGGCGGGATAGGCGTGGTAGCAGTTGGTCCACACCCGACCGGCCTTGATCGCGCGACCGAACCGGTAGCAGGTGTTGGCATCGCGGCTCCACACGCCGGCGCCGAGCCCGTAAAGCGTGTCATTGGCGATCGACAGCGCTTCCTCCTCGTCGCGGAACGTCGTCACCGCGACGACCGGACCGAAGATCTCCTCCTGGAACACGCGCATGCGGTTGTGGCCCTTGAGGACGGTCGGCTGGACATAATAGCCGCCGGCCAGGTCGCCGCCGAGCGATGCCGCGCCGCCGCCGGTCAGGACTTCAGCGCCTTCCTGGCGGCCGATGTCGAGATAGGCGAGGATCTTCTGTTGCTGCTCCGACGATGCCTGGGCGCCAAGCATCGTCGCCGGATCCAGCGGGTTGCCCTGCACGATCGCCTCGACCCGCTTCAGCGCGCGCTCCATGAAGCGGTCATAGATGCTTTCATGGATCAACGCGCGGCTCGGGCAAGTGCAGACCTCGCCCTGGTTGAGCGCGAACATGACGAAGCCTTCGATCGCCTTGTCGAAGAAATCATCGTCGGCACGCGCGACATCCTCGAAGAAGATGTTGGGCGACTTGCCGCCGAGTTCGAGCGTCACCGGAATCAGGTTTTCGCTGGCATATTGCATGATCAGGCGGCCGGTCGTCGTCTCGCCGGTAAAGGCGATCTTGGCGATGCGGTTCGACGAGGCGAGCGGCTTGCCGGCTTCCAGACCGAAGCCGTTGACAACGTTGAGCACGCCCGGCGGCAGCAGGTCGGCAATCAGCTCGATCAATATCATGATCGAGGCCGGGGTCTGTTCGGCGGGCTTGAGGACCACGCAATTGCCGGCGGCGAGGGCGGGTGCGAGCTTCCACACCGCCATCAAGATCGGGAAGTTCCACGGAATGATCTGCCCGACCACGCCAAGCGGCTCGTGAAAATGATAGGCGACGGTGTCGTCGTCGATCTGGCTCAGCGATCCTTCCTGCGCCCGGATGCATCCCGCGAAATAACGGAAGTGATCGATCGCGAGCGGCATATCGGCTGCCATGGTCTCACGGATCGGCTTGCCGTTGTCCCAGGTCTCGGCAATGGCGAGCTTCTCGAGATTGGCTTCCATCCGGTCGGCGATGCGGTGGAGTATCAGTGCGCGCTCGGCGGCGGAGGTGCGGCCCCAGGCATCGGCGGCGGCGTGCGCCGCATCGAGTGCGGCCTCGATATCGGCGGCGTCGGAACGCGCGATCTTGCCGACCGGCTTGCCGGTGATCGGCGAGATATTGTCGAAATAGCGCCCGGCGCGCGGCGGGGTCCAACGCCCACCGATGAAGTTGTCATATTTCGCGGCGAACGGCGCTTCGGTGAGCAGCGCGGAACTGGTCTGTATGTCCATGATCCAAATCCTCTCCAGATGACGAGCCGTTGCATCGGCCTCGTTGGAGTCGGGGTCTCACGGTGTCGCGGATATGGCCATCAGGGCAATCGCGGTATCCGGTGCGAGTGTCTCATCTTTGAGACAATGGCCGACCGCAAACGTGATTTCGCCGCGTCGATCGCCTCGTCAGTGCAGGCCGCAGCGTTCCATGCGCCGGTAAAAGGTGGCGCGACTGATGCCGAGCAGCGCCGCCGCGCGCGTGGCGTTGCCCTCCGCACTGGCCATCGCCTGCCGCAAGGCCGCACGTTCGCCGTCATCGAGCGAAGGCGGCACCGCTTCCCCGAGGATTTCGGTCGCGGTGCGCGGGCGACGGAGCGATTCTTCGCTAAGGTGGAAACGCTGGCGCGCCGCGCGACTGGCACCGACGACGATGTCGTCCCGGTCGACCGCGAGCATTGCCGTGCCGACGGCGTCGTCCGGCGCCATGACGATGCGTACGCCGCGAAAGGCGTGGAGGAAATAATCGCGCTCGATGCGCCGCGCCGCGTCCTGCACCACCGTCGCGATCAGCGAGGCCATCGCCTCGCCATGGTCGTCGCGGCAACTCGACACATCGAGTGCCGCGACCAGTTGGCCCGACGGGTCGTGCACTGGCGCGTCCATGCAGCTGATGCCGATATTGCGGGACGCGAAATGCTGGTCGCGGTGGATCACCACCGAACGTCGTTCGGTGAGGCAGGTGCCGATACCGTTCGTACCCTCGGTTGCCTCACTCCACCGGGCGCCAGCCGTCAGCCCGACCATATCGAACATCGTGCGGTCGCCATCGGTCGCGCGTGAATCGAGGATCACGCCGTCGACATTGCTGAGCGCGACACAGCAGCCCGTTCGCCCCACCGTCGTAAATAATTGGTCCATCACCGGTCGCGCGACGTGCAGCAACGCGTCGTTCGCCTGGCGCAGCCGTGTCAGATCCGCACCGGGCAGTAGTGCGCGCGGCTCCACAGCGTCCGGCTCCAGCCCGTGATGGTGCGCCGAGCGACACCAGGACGCGGCAATCGGAGAGGTCGCCGCAAGTGTCGGAGATGCGAGCACCTCCATGACGCGATGGGGGTGCGAACGGACACTGCCGGGTATCGGCGACTTCGGTTCCACGAGGCCTTCTCCTGGCGGTGAGCATATGCGCAACGAGCCGCATGTCCATATCGGTAAGATTATGACGTGCGTGCCTTGACGGATTTGGTCCTGGTGCGGCTGTCGTGGCATAGCGGCCGTCATGCGTTCGCCGATCCTGTTGCCGTCGCCCGTCGTGGCGATCAATCGCGCGTTGAAGCAGCGCCTCGTCGGTGAGGTGCGCGCGTTGTTTAACGACCAGGATCGTGGCGAGAAGCCGGTCGAGCGCCGCGAGGACGGGCTGTTCGGCCCGCAGTCGGTGGTGTGGCGCGTGCACGGCGACGTAACGTCGATGATGGTCGGTGGCGTGACCGCGCTGCTGCTGCAGATGCTCCATCCGGCCGTGCTGGCGGGGGTGTGGGACCACAGCAATTTCCGCACCGACATGATCGGGCGGCTTCGCCGCACCGCGCGCTTCATCGCGCTGACCAGCTATGGCGGTCGCGACGATGCGCTCGCCGTCATCGCGAAAGTGCGCGAGGTGCATGACCATGTCAGCGGTACGCTGCCCGACGGCACGCGCTACGCCGCCAGCGACCCCGATCTGCTCGCCTGGGTCCATGTCAGCGAGGCGGTGAGCTTTCTCGACGCGTGGATCCGTTACGCCGAGCCGGCCATGCCGATGCGTGACCAGGATCGCTATTTCGCGGAGATGGCGATGCTGGGCGAGCTGCTTGGTGCCGATCCCGCCCCGCGCAGTCGCGCCGAAGCGGCGGCGTTGATCGCCCGCTTCCGCCCGGCGCTGTCGGTCACCGACCGCACGCGAGAGGTCGCGCGGCTGGTGCTCGACCAGAAACCGCGCAGCGCCGCCTCGGCGCCGTTCCAGACGATGACCTTCCAGGCAGCGGTCGATCTGCTCCCCGCCTGGGCGCGTGCGATGCATGGCCTGCACGGCCCCACGCCGACGCGGCCGCTGGTGCGCGCGGGCACCTATGGCGTGGCGAAGACGCTGCGCTGGGCGTTCAGCTGACGGCGATCAACGCAGCCAGCGCTGCATATGGGGGTAGGGCGCCGCGCCCTGCGCTTCGGCGTCGCGCTTCGGCACCGCCATGCCCCAATATTCCAGCATCGGCGTGCCGACATAGCCGCCGGCCGCGAAATTGTCGGCGAGGTAGCCGCCGCCGCCGCGATAGCCATGGTCATGGAATACCAGCCGGGGGTCGATGCCGGCCGCCAGCGCCGCGGCATAGGACCAGGCGATGGTCGCCATTTCCTCGGCCGGGTCGTCGCTGACATCGCTGAGCGTCGCCCGCAGCGCGGGATTGGTCACCGCGATGTGTCCCGCCTCGTGCAGCAGGTCGCCCGGCCATGCCAGCTGCGCCGGATCGATCACCAGCGCGCCGTCCCGCACGGTCATCGCCGGCAATGCCGTCTCGCCCGCGACCGGCGCGATGACCACCGGAATGCCGATGCGCTCGAGAAAGGCGAGGATGGCGCGGGTGTCGGGACTGTCGAAGGACATTGACGCTCCCTGCATCGCCGCGACCGCCGCGCGCAAGCCCCGCGACGCTCAGAACAGGCGGGCCTGATCGCCGACCGGGACCGCATGTCCCTCGATGCCGAGCAGCAGCGCTTTCGCCGCCAGCCCGCCAGCGAAGCCGGTCAGCGTGCCGTTGGATCCGATGACGCGGTGGCACGGCGCGATGATCGAGATCGGATTGCGACCATTCGCCGCACCGACCGCGCGGCTGGCGGTCGGGCGGCCGATCTGCCGCGCGATCTCGCCATAGCTGCGCGTCTCACCAAAGGGGATCGTCAGCAGCGCCGCCCACACGCGCTTCTGGAACTCGGTGCCGCGGAAATCGAGCGGCACGGTGAACGTCGTCAGCGTCCCGGCAAAATAGCCCGCAAGCTCGCGCGCCGCGAGGGTGAGGGTCGGATCGTCGCGGTCCTCGACCATCGCGCCCAGCCGCACGCGATCAGGGTCGTCGTTCCGCCACAGGATCGCCGTCAACCCGGTGTCGCTCGCCACCAGCGTGAGATCGCCGACCGGGGAGGGCATCGTCATGAAGCGCAGGGTCATCGCTCGTCTCCCGTCATCACGTCCGACTCCATGGCAAGACCTGCGCGCCGCCGCTTCCCGCGTCTTGCCATCAAAGCCGCGCCCGCGCTCCGCGCAACGAAAAAGGGCGGCCCGTTGCCGGACCGCCCCATCGTTCGCGTGAAAACGAAAAAGCTTAGCGCTTCGAGAACTGGAAGCTGCGACGCGCCTTGGCGCGGCCATACTTCTTGCGCTCGACCGTGCGGCTGTCGCGGGTCAGGAAGCCCGCCGCCTTGACCGGCGCACGCAGGATCGGTTCGAACTTGGTGATCGCCTGGCTGATGCCATGCTTGACCGCGCCGGCCTGGCCCGAAAGCCCGCCGCCCTTGACGGTGCAGACGACGTCATACTGGCCGGTGCGCTCGGTGATGCCGAACACCTGGTTGATGACGAGACGCAGCGTCGGACGTGCGAAATACACTTCCTGGTCGCGACCGTTGATCGTGATCTTGCCGGTGCCCGGCTTGATCCACACGCGCGCCACGGCATCCTTGCGGCGGCCGGTGGCATAGGCGCGACCGAACTTGTCGAGGATCTGCGCGCGCAGCGGCTGCGGCTCGCGTGCCGGCACCAGCGGTGCGGCGGGGGCATCGCTGCCAGCGTCAGCAGCGGCGACCGGAGCGGCCGCTGCCTGGTTGGCCAGATCGGCCAGGTCGGAAAGGGACTGACGATTGTCGGACATTATGCGCCCACCTTGTTCTTGCGATTCATGGCACCGATGTCGAGAACCTCGGGGTTCTGCGCTTCGTGCGGATGCTCGGTACCGGCGAAGATGCGCAGGTTGCGCATCTGCTGGCGGCCCAGCGGCCCGCGCGGAATCATCCGCTCGACGGCCTTTTCGAGCACGCGCTCGGGAAAGCGGCCTTCGAGCACCTTGCCCGCGGTGATTTCCTTGATGCCGCCGGCATAGCCGGTGTGCTTGTAATAGATCTTGTCCTTGAGCTTGTTGCCCGTGAAGCGGATCTTGTCGGCGTTGATGACGATGACATTGTCACCGCAATCGACGTGCGGGGTGAAGCTCGTCTTGTGCTTGCCACGCAGCACATTGGCGATGATCGTCGCGGCGCGACCGACCACCAGGCCGTCGGCATCGACGATATGCCATTTCTTCTCCACCTCGTGCGGCTTGACCGACTTGGTGGTCTTCATCAGCGCCTTCATGGGGCCAGACCTTTTTGCTCGAGGCGCTCGCGCGCCTGCTCTAAACGACACGCGCCGCCCCGGGCGGGACGGCACTGTTGGCGGGCTAATGTCGCTCGGCCTCGCGAAAGTCAAGCATATCGGCGGGTTTCACGACGGGTATTGGAATACCACAAGCTATTCGGTGGTGGATTTCCGCGCCCATTCCGCCGCCTGGGCGTCGGTTTCCACGTTCCAATGTTCGATCACCGGGAGGTCGTAGTCGTGCAGCGCCGCGATCCGTGCACGCAGTGCGGGAGCGGCCTCGACACTCGTCTTGAACAGCACCGCGACCTCGTCGGCCTGCTCGATCGCACCGTCCCAGCGATAGATCGAGCGGACCTGGTCGAGCGTCGCGCAGGCGGCGAGGCGCTCGGCGATCACGCTCCGCGCGACCTGTTCCGCACGTGCGGTGTCGCCGAAGGTGGTGCGCACCAGCGCAATCTCGTTCATCGCGTCACGCGCCCCGCGGCATGGGCGCCCCAGGCAGTCGCCGCGACGAGCAACGCGCCGGTCAACTGGTGGAGCGCGGCCAGCGTGATGTCGACATCGGTCATCACCGTGGCGATGCCGAGCAGGATCTGCGTGCCGAAGGCGATATGAATCGCGCGCGATGCCGCGCGATCGCCGCGCCGTGCCACGCGCGCCAGCACGATCAGCGCCGCCACCGCGACCCAGGCCCACCAGCGATGGATGAAATGGACGATCGCCGGATCGTCGACCAGCGCGGCGAGCAACGGGCGCGGCTCCGTCTCGCCGGGAAAGAAGGCGCCGTTCATCAGCGGCCAGCTGTCGCTGACCCGACCGGCCCGCAAGCCCGCCATCAGCGCGCCGTAGAAGAGTTGCACGAACAGGGCGATTCCGGTGATCGCCCCGATCGCGGTGAGCCGCGCCGGCCGTGAATTGCGGTTCCGGTCCAGCGCGCGAAGGTCGAGCGCCGTCCAGATGATCCCCGCCATGGTGAACAGCGCGGTGAGTAGATGCGCGGCGAGCCATGCCGGCGCGACCTCGGTCCGTGCCGACAGGCCCGAGCGGACCATCAGCCAGCCCAGCGCGCCTTGCAGCCCGCCCAGTGCGAGCAGCGCGATCAGCCGCCAGAAATAGCCGCGCGGAATCTGCCGCCGCAGCGCGAACCACAGCAGCGGCAGCGCGAACGCCATGCCGATCACCCGCGCGAGCAGGCGGTGGATATATTCCCAGAAGAAGATCGTCTTGAAACCGGCCAGCGTCATGCCCTGGTTCAGTGCGGCATATTGCGGAATTTCGCGGTAATGGGCGAACTCGGCCTGCCACTGTGCGTCGGTCAGCGGTGGGACGATGCCGGTGATCGGCTTCCATTGCGTGATCGACAGGCCCGATTCGGTCAGCCGGGTAATGCCGCCGACGACGACGATCGCAAGGATCAGCGCGGCGACGAAGAACAGCCAGTTCGCCACGGCGCGCGGGCGAGCGGGGTTGGCGAGCGATGAAGCCTGAAGCATCCCGCGCCCCTAGCGCGTGGGGGAGGGCGCGTCGAGCCGGTCATAGGGTCATAGGGGAAGCGGCGCCCGCCACCGTTCGCGCTCGTCGATGATTTTTTCGATGTTATATTGTAACGCGCCGTCACCTGTGCCACATAGCGCTCGCAATGACAGCGCATGCCCACAGCCATTCCGCCGCTTTTCGCTGGGTGGAAGCGCGGTTCGATCGGTTCGCGATCGGGCTGTCGGGGCTGTGCGCGATTCACTGCGTCGCCAGTTCGGTGCTGCTGGCGCTCGCCGCCTCGGCCGGCGGTCTGCTCGATCCGCGTATCCATGAGGTCGGTCTCAGTTTCGCGATGCTGTTCGGGATCGTCGCGCTCGGTCGCGGCGTGATGAGCCACGGCTATATGCTGCCGGCGGTGGTCGGTTCGGCCGGTCTCGGCATGATGGCGGGTGCGATCACCATGCCGCATGACGGCGGCTATGAAACGGTGTGGACCTTGCTCGGCGTCGCGATTCTCGCGCTCGGCCACGATCTCAACCGCCGGGCGACCTATTGATCCTCGCCGACTGATCGCTCCGGCGACCGATCGTTCCCTTGTGATCGGCGGCGACCGCGCCTAGATTTCACCCATGGCCTCGCATCAACACAAGCATCACGAACCGCAGGGCGCCGATCTCGCCCGTGCCGCGCAGGCGACGCTCGAACGCGCCGGCGAGCAATGGACCGCGATGCGCGCGCGCATCTTCGAGACGCTGAACGGTTTCGACAAGCCGGCCTCGGCCTATGACATCGCCGAGGCGGTATCGAAATCCGAAGGCCGCCGCGTCGCCGCCAACAGCGTCTACCGCATTCTCGACCTGTTCGTCGGCACCAATCTCGCCCGCAAGGTCGAGAGCGCCAACGCCTATGTCGCCAACGCCCACCCGGACTGCCAGCACGACTGCATCTTCCTGGTGTGCGACGAATGCGGCCAGACCACCCATCTCGACGACGACCACATCACCAAGGCCGTTCGCGCGGCGGCCACGGGGGCTGGCTTCACGCCGGAGCGGCCGGTGATCGAGGTGCGCGGCAAGTGCGCCGAATGCGTGGGGTGACCTGACCTCGCGTTCCTGCCCGTGCGGGGAAGGAACGGCGATCAGATCACATATTCCACCGTATTCATTTGCGTCTGCGCCGCGCGCGCGGCGTTGCGCTTGATGACCAGCTCGGCGTGCAGCGCGGCGACGGTATCGCTGCCGGCGGTCTTGAACATGAACGGCAGCACCGCGTGGAGCGCGCAGCGCATCCCGCCCGAGACCATCTTCAACCCGAAGCGCGAGGCTACGCCGAAATGCTCGGCATAGCTTTCGCCGACCGAGGCCGGGTGGTCGAGGAACAGGCGGCGAAACATGCTGGTAATTCCCTTCCGGATCGTCCCGAGGCGGCAATGGCAGTCGTCGCCGCTCTCCTATCACGCGACAGCGGTTTTGCCATCCTTCGCGGCGATCATCCGCAGCATGTCGGCGGCAAGCTGGCTCAGCGTGTCGTCGCGCGCGCCCATCACGACGATGCGATCGCCCGGCCGCGCGATCGCGGCGAGATGCGCGGCGGCGGCGGCACGATCGGGAATGTGGCGCGCGTCGGCACCCGACGCCACCAGGTCGGCGGCAATGTCGGCGCTGGTCACCTCGCGCGCGACCGTCCCGCCCTGATAGACCGGGTCCGGTAGCACCAGCGCATCGTCGGCGCCCAGCTTCGCGGCGAAGGTCGCGACCAGCTCGCGGCGCATCATCCTGAGCGGGCCATAGCCGTGCGGTTGGAACAGCAGCAACAGGCGGCCGGGAAAGGCGTGCAACGTGTCGAGCGTCGCGCCGATCTTGTCGGGATTGTGCCCGAAATCGTCGATCACCGACACACCCGCCGCGTCGCCGACCAGTTCCATGCGCCGTCGCAAGCCGACGAATCCACCGATCGCCTTTGCCGCGTCGTCGAGCGCGATCCCTGCGGCGCGGGCCGCGCCGATCGCTGCCAGCGCGTTGGCGACATTGTGCCGCCCGGGCACCTGCAGCGTGACGTGAGCCGTCGCACCGCCGCGCTCGGTCACCGCGAAGTCGACCCCGAACGGCCGCTCGACCAGCTTGCCGGCGACGAGATCGGCCTCGCCCTCGATCGAGAAGCTCGTCACGCGCTCGGTCGGCAACGCCCTTGCCAGCGCCGCGCCATCGGTATTGTCGACGTTGATCACCGCCGTCCCGGCCTTGGCGATGAACGCGCCGAACAGCGCGCGCAGTTCCTCGAGCGACTTGTGGTCGAGGCTGACATTGTTGAGCACCGCGATCTTCGGCCAGTATCCGGCGATCGATCCGTCGCTCTCGTCGACCTCGCTGACAAAGGGCAGGCCACGCCCGACCAGTGCGCTGGCATAGGGCGTGTCGTCGCCGACGAAATTCTTCATCACCGCGCCGTTCATCACCGTCGGGTCGTATCCGAGGATGTGCATTATCCAGCCGATCATGCCCGTCACCGTCGATTTGCCCGAGGTGCCGGCCACACCGATCGGCAGCGAGGCGGCATTGAACAGTGAAGCGAGCAGCGCGGCACGTGTCATGCGTTCGGCGCCGACACGCTCGGCCGCGACGATATCGGGCACGCTGGCCTCGACCGCGGCGGACGCCACCACGATCTGCTCGGCCGAGGTGATTCCGCTGCCGTCCTGCGCGAACAGCGCGACGCCCTTGGCGCGCAGATCGTCGAACTTGCGCGGCAGCCGGCCCTGGTCGAGCGTGCGATCCGACCCAGCGACTGTGGCGCCGCGCCCCGTGAGAATCATCGCCAGCGGCATCATGCCGGAACCGCCGATGCCGACGAAGAAGTAGGGTTTGCCGTCCACCATCACCGCGCGCTATCGCGTGGACCGGTGGGGAGCAAGCGCTCCGGCAAATGCGTGAGGGACGAGACGGGTGAAGATCGGGGTATGCGCGCCGGCCAATCGGCTCGATTCGGGCACCGCCGCAAAGGCCGAGGCGTTTGTCGCCCTGACCTTGCCGACGGTCGAACTCGTCATCCACCCGCAATGTTTTCTCGACGATGGCAGCCATTTCGCCGGGCCCGACGCGGCGCGTGCCGCCGCCTTCGTCGAACTCGCCAATGATCCGACGATCGACGCGATCTGGTTCGCGCGCGGCGGTTACGGTTCGAACCGCATCCTTCATACCGTGCTGCCGCAGCTCAACGCCGCCGCCCGCGCCAAATCCTATGTCGGCTATTCCGACATGGGCTTCCTGCTCGGCGCGCTCTACGCCGCGCGCATCGGCCATCCGGTGCACGGACCGATGCTGATCGACCTCAACCGCAGGGGCGGCGACGTGACGGTGACGCGCTCGCTCGACTGGCTGGTGCGCAAGGACCGCGCCGGGCTCGAGCCGAGCCTGGACGGCCGGCCCAGCGCGGCCTTCAATCTCGCCATCCTCGCCTCGCTGATCGGCACGCCGTACATGCCCGATCTGACCGACCATGTGCTGATGATCGAGGAAGTGTCGGAGCCGCTCTACCGGGTCGATCGCATGCTGTTCACCATGGCCCATGCGACGCAGCTGAAAGGGGTCGCCGGTATCCGGCTGGGCCGGATCGTCGACATCAAGCCCAATACGCCGGCCTGGTCGGGTACCCCGGCCGAGATGATCGTGCGCTGGTGCGGCGAGATGGGGGTGCCATTCCTCGGCCCGGCCGATATCGCGCACGATGCCGGCAACAAGGTCGTCCCTTTCGGGATCGGGTGATCGCCCCGCTTTGGGACCGCGTCGCCGCGCGTCGCTTCCTTCCTAATCGCCATGGTTTGGATTATGCTAACCACGATTGAATGGGGGGAGGTTTCTATGGCAACTTTAAAGCGTATCGCGCTGATTTTTGCTGCCTTTTTGGCAGGAGGGCTGGTCTTTAGCGGGGCTGCTTCGGCCCAGGCGACTCGGACCTGGGTCTCGGGCGTCGGCGACGATGCCAATCCGTGCAGCCGTACCGCGCCGTGCAAGACTTTCGCCGGCTCGATCTCCAAGACGGCGGCGGGCGGTGAGATCAATTGCCTTGATCCCGGTGGCTACGGCGCCGTGACGATCACCAAGGCGATCGCGATCATCTGCGACAACATCCAGCAGGCCGGCGTGCTGGTCGCGTCGTCCAACGGCATCATCATCAACGTGGCCGCCGGAACCCATGTGACGCTGAGCGGCCTCTACTTCGACGGGCTCGGCAGCACGGGCGTCCCGGGCACCAACGGCGTCTACGTCCTGCAGGGCGGCAACGTAACGCTCCGCAACCTGACGATCAGCGGCTTCCGCAACGGCTATGGCGTGAACTTCGCCAACACGGCGACCGGCAAGCTGATCATGCACAATGTGTCGATCATCGAGAGCGGCGTCGCCAGCAACACCTTGACCGGCGGCGTTCTGGTCCAGCCGGCGGCGGGGATCACCGCCGACGTGTCGATCTTCAATAGTCGGTTGATGAACAACGAAAATGTCGGCCTGCGCCTCGACACCATCGGCATCGTCGGATCGGTGATCAACGCGACGGTCGACGATGTGACCTTCGCCGGCAATGCCAACGGCGTGCTGATCAAGTCACCGGCTTCGACCGGCACCGTCAAGTTGATGCTCGCCCATAGCGTCATCACCAACAGCGCAAGCTATGGTATGATCGTCAACGGCAGTGGATCGACCGTGCGCGTCGGCAACAGCGTGATCAGCAACAACCTCACCGGCATCACCGCTCTCGCGAGCGGCGTGATTGCGAGCTATGGCAACAATCTGCTCGACGGCAACGGTACTGACGGCAGCTTTACCGCGACGATCCCGACCAAATAGGCGTTCGCGCGATGTGCGAAACCGGAGGCCCCGGTCGGAAACGGCCGGGGCTTTTTTCGTCTGTCGCGCGCGATGCTGATGACATGCCGGGTCGCGGCGGCTAGGGCGCGGCGATGCGCGGCATGCGACACCTTTTCCGGCGGCACACGAGCCTCGCCTGGCTGGTGGTGACGCTTGCCCTCGCCATGAAGCTGCTCGTCCCCGCCGGTTTCATGCCGGTGATTGGCGCGAACGGTGTCGAGATCGTGATCTGTTCGGGCAGCGGCCCGATGTCGATGACCATGGCGATCCCCGGCATGGCCGGCGCGCATGGTGGCGATCATGATGCGCCGGGCAAGCACGAGGCGCCGTGCGCCTTTTCCGGCCTTGCGGCACCCAGTCTTGGCGGCGCCGATGTCATCCAGCTGGCGATCGCGCTCGCCGCGATCGTCGCGCTTGGCATCTTGTTCACGCCGATCGCGCGGCGGCCGATCTGGGCGTTTCTGCGCCCGCCCTTGCGCGGGCCACCGGCGCTCGGCTGACGAGGTGTCGCGCGCTCGCGCGCCGATGATGATCTGACGACGGATATCGTGTGGGCGACCTGAATCGCCCCGCGCCGTGCCGCTCGTGATCGCCCGCTATCGATCACCTCGTTCCCGCCTCCGTGCGGCCGCTGCCTTGCGGCCGGCTACCAGACGCGCGGCCGCTTGCCGCCCATGAGCGAGTATCTCCCATGACCGATATCGTCCGCCTGCGCGCATCCGCGTCGGCTTTCGCCCTGTTCGCCGCCTTTGCGCCTCTCGCGGCGTCGGCCGACGACACCCCGTCGCCGATGCAGGACATCCTCGTCGTCGCGCAAAAGCAGACCCAGTCGATCGAGAACGCGCCGACCAGCCGTGCCACGATCACCGCCGACCAGATCGGCGATACCGTCAACGCGGTGAGCGTCGAGGACACGCTCAAATATCTTCCGAGCCTGGTCGTGCGGAAGCGCAATATCGGCGACACCCAGGCGCCGCTCGCGACGCGCACCTCGGGGCTCGGCGCCAGCGCGCGCAGCCTGATCTACGCCGACGGCGCGCTGCTCTCCTCGCTGATCGGCAACAACAATACCTCCGCCAGTCCGCGCTGGGGCATGGTCAGCGCCGAGGAAATCGCGCGGATCGACGTGCTCTACGGGCCCTTTTCGGCCGCCTATGCCGGCAATTCGATCGGCGCGGTGGTCAACATCACCACGCGCCTGCCCGACAAGCTCGAGGGGACGCTGAGCGCCGGCGCCAGCGTCCAGCCTTATGACCAATATGGCACGCACCGCACCTTGCCGGCCTATCAACTGGGCGCGACGCTCGGCGACCGGTTCGGCCCGCTCGCCCTGTTCGGCAGCATCACCCACACGATCAGCAACAGCCAGCCGATCGGCTATGTCATCGGCACGCGCGGGGCGCTCGCGGGGGCCGGCGCGGTTGCGACCAATGGCGGTTATGACGATGTCAACCGCACCGACCGGCCGATCCGCGTGCTCGGCGCCACGGCGCTGCAGCATCAGGTCCAGGACAATATCAAGCTCAAGGCCGCGCTCGATCTCTCGTCGTCGCTGCGCCTGACCTATGTCGGCGGCCTGTTTCTCAATGACACCGATGCAACCGTCGAGAGCTATCTCGCCAATGCCACCACGGGCGCGCCGAGCTACGTATCGCCGACCAGTCCGGCCGCGCAGCTCGACATCGCGGGCTATGGCTATACCGTCGCGCCGAGCGCATTCGATGGTGGCGTGTACCGCTTCGACGAGCGCCACTGGTCGCATGCCTTGTCGGCGACCGGCCATGGCGGCCGCTTCGACTGGCAGGTGATCGGCACGATCTACAGCTTCGCCAAGGACACGCAGCGCACCCCGACCGGCCCGTTGCCCGCCGCCTTCAACGGCGGCGCCGGCAATATCGCCCGGCTCGATGGCACCGGCTGGAAGACCTTCGATGCCAAGGGCGCGCTCCGCCCCGACGATCGCAACACGATCAGCGCCGGGGTGCATTGGGATCGCTATGTCGTAAACAGCAACCGCTACGCCACGACCGACTGGATCCGGGGCAGCGAAGGTGCGCTCAACCAGGCGTCGCGCGGCAAGACCCAGACGACCGCGATCTGGGCACAGGACGAAATCGGGATCGCCGCGCCGCTGACGCTGACGCTTGGCGGCCGCTACGAATGGTGGCGTGCGTTCGACGGGTTCAATTATTCGCTCGCACCGGCATTGTCGGTCGATCAGCCTGGGCGGTCGGCGCGGGGGTTCTCGCCCAAGGCGTCGCTCGCCTGGACCCCGGCACCCGGCTGGAGCGCGCGCCTGTCGTTCGGCAAGGCCTATCGTTTCCCGACCGTCGGCGAACTCTACCAGGCGGTCACCACCGGTACGGTGCTGAGCGTGCCCAACCCCGATCTCCGCCCCGAGCGGGCGCTGTCGGAGGAACTGGCGATCGAGCATCGCGACACGCACGGCAATGTCCGCCTGTCGCTGTTCAACGAATCGATCGAGGATGCACTGGTCTCGCAAAGCGGCCCGCTTAACGGCACATCGACCGTCGCCACCTTCGTCCAGAATGTCGATCGTACCCGCGCACGCGGCATCGAACTGGCCTTCGGGCGCACCAGCGTCGCGCGCGCGCCGATCGATGTCTCGGGCAGCGTCACCTACACCGACGCGACCACCCGCAAGGACACCGCCTTCCCAGCGGCGGTCGGCAAATTGCTCCCTTCGGTGCCGCACTGGAAGGCGACCGCGATCGTCACCTGGCGCCCGGCCGATGCGATCGCGCTGACCGCCGCGGCGCGCTACGCCAGCCGCAACTATGCGTCGCTCGACAACAGCGATGTCGTCGGCAACACCTATCAGGGCTTCTACAAATATTTCGTCGTCGACCTGCGCGCGGCGTTCAGGATCACCGATCACTACCGCTTCGCGATCGGCGTCGACAATGTGAACAACGACAAATACTTCCTGTTCCATCCCTTCCCGCAACGCAGCTTCCACGCCGACCTGACGGTGAAGCTGTGAGCGTCCATCCGCCCGGTACGCGCTGGTACAATGCGGTGTGGCGTTGGCATTTCTATGCCGGGTTGTGCTGCATTCCCTTCGTGATCTGGCTCGCGTTGACCGGCACGCTCTATCTTTGGCGATCGCAGCTCGAGGGCTGGCTCGACCAGCGCTACGACCAGCTCGTGCCGACCGCCGCCATCGCCTCGCCCGACGCCCAGGTCGCCACGGCGCTCGCCGCGGTGCCGGGGAGTAGTCTGCGCAAATATGTTCTGCCCCAGGCCCCGAACGAGGCGGTGCGTGTTCTCGTCGGGCGCCACGGGCAAGACAGCCGCGTCTATCTCGATCCATATCGGCTGCGCGTGCTGGCGGTGGTGCGCGAGGACCGTCGGCTCTTCCCGTTGCTCGCGCGGCTCCACGGCGAACTGCTGATCGGGACGGCCGGCAGCTATATCGTCGAGATCGCCGCCTGCTGGGCGATCGTGATGCTGCTCACCGGCCTCTATCTGTGGTGGCCGCGTGGTCGCCGGGGCTGGGCCGGGGTCGTCTATCCCCGGCTGCGCGGCGGCCGGCGCGTCTTCTGGCGCGACCTTCACGCCACCGCCGGCCTGTGGGTGTCGCTGTTCGCGCTCGGCCTGATCCTCACCGGCCTGCCCTGGGCGAAGGGCTGGGGCAGCTATCTGATCGAGGTCAGGACGCTGACCGGCACGACGCGCGGGCCGGTCGACTGGACGATCGGTGGCAAGGCACCGGCCGCCGCCCCGGACGAGCATGCCGGGCATCGTGGCATGGCGATGGCGCCGGTTGCCATCCCGCCCGGGGGGCTGGCGCGCGTCATCGCCACCGCGCGTCCTTTCGCCGTCGCCCCGCCCGTGCTGATCGCGCCGCCGAAGGTCGCTGGCGGTCCGTGGTCGGTCACCTCCGACGCCGCCAACCGCCCGCTGCGCTCGGAACTCAAGGTCGACGGCGCGACCGGCCGCCTCCTCAGCCGTACCGGTTTTGCCCAGCGCCATTGGATCGATCGGCTGATCGGCTATGGCATTGCCGTGCACGAAGGCGCGCTGCTCGGCGTCGCCAATCAGGTCGTCGGCACGCTCACCGCGCTGTTTCTCGTCATGCTGGCCATATCCGGCGCGGTGATGTGGTGGCGCCGCCGGCCGGATGGCACGCTCGGCGCACCACGGCCGCTGTCGCGGCCGCGCTTCGGCCCGGCGCTCGTCGCGCTGATCGTCGCGCTCGCGCTCTATATGCCAATGTTCGGGGCTTCCCTGTTGGTCGTGCTGCTTGTCGAGGCGAGCCTGCTCCGCCGATGGTCACAGGCCCGGCACTGGTTGGGTCTGCCAGCGCCGTCCGGCACGGCTGCGAGACGTTAGCCGATAAATTCTCGACCGGTGTCACAATCGCCGTCGCTGCCTCGTCATGTCTCCGAGCGTGCATGGTGCGCGCAGGAGACATGACATGACCCCCCGCTTGCCCAATGCCGTGACACATGAGCCGCGTGGCCTTCAGGCGATGATGGCGCTCGAAGCCAGCTTCAAAGGCAGCACGCTCGAGCCCGCATTGATGGAACTGGTGCGGATGCGCGCGTCGCAGATCAATCGCTGCGCCTTTTGCCTTCACATGCACGCGCGCGACGCACGTGCCGCCGGTGAAAGCGAGATGCGGCTCTATCTACTCGAGGCATGGCGCGAGTCGCCGCTCTATACCCCGCGCGAGCGCGCTGCGCTCGGCTGGACGGAGGCGCTCACATTGCTTCCCCAAACCGGCGCGCCGGACGACGATTATGAAGCGCTTGCCGCCTGCTTCGACGACGCGGAACAGGTGCAGCTGACCTTGCTGATCGGCGCAATCAACACTTGGAATCGCCTTCAGGTGGGCTTTCGCGCCGCGCATCCGGTAGAAGAGCGCAATGACGCGGCCTGATCCCGGCACCGAGATATTCGAGGCGCAGCGGCCACGGCTGCTGCGCATCGGCTACCGCATGCTCGGTTCGCTGGCCGAGGCCGAGGATGTCGTGCAGGACGCTTGGCTGCGCTGGTCGCAGGTCGGCGCGCAGGTCGATGTACCCGCCGCCTATCTCACCCGCGTCGTCAGCCGCCTGTGCCTCGACCGAATGAAATCGGCGCGGCACCGGCGCGAGAGCTATGTCGGCGCGTGGCTGCCCGAACCGCTGCTCGACGACGGCGAGGCGGCGTCGGCCGACGACCTCACCCTGACGCTGATGATCGCGCTCGAACGTGCCGCCTTCCTGCTCCACGACATCTTCGGCGTAGCGATGGACGATGTCGCCACGACGCCCGCCCGCGCTACCCCGTCGCGCAGGCCGAGGCCGATCGTATCGCCCAGGCTTTCTTCGCCGCCTCGCGCGATGGCGATGCCGACGCGCTCCGTGCCCTGCTCGCCGAACATGTCGTGATTCACGCCGACGGTGGCGGCCGCGTCATCGCCTTCCGCAACCCGATCCGTGGCGTCGAGCGCGTGCTGCGACTGTTCGCCGGGCTGGCGCGCAAAGCGACCTATCGCCCGGTGATGCTGCGCGCGCTGCGCATCGATGGCCTGCCCGGCTATGCCAGCCTCGATCGCGGCGGGGTGGCCCAGACCACCGCGCTCGAGATCGTCGATGGCCGCATCGCGGCGATCTATATCGTGCGCAATCCCGACAAGCTTCGTCATGTCGCCGCCGTCCTGGCCGATCATGGCATGTTGCCGGGTGAGGCGGGGTGATGCGCGCCGCCAATGTCGCCGCGCTGCTGCTCGGCCTGTTCCTGCTCGGCAATGGCATCGTCATGCTCGTCGATCCGCAGCGCTGGTATGCCACGGTGCCGGGCGTCGTTACGACAGGACCGTTCAACCAGCATTTCCTGCGCGATATCGGGCTGATCTACGTGATGATCGGTGGCGGTTTTCTCGCCGGCATTCGCCGCCCGCGCGATCGCCCGCTGCTCTGGACGGCAGCGACCCTGTGGCTCGTCGGCCATGCGCTGTTCCATTTCTGGGAGGTGGCGGTCGGCATCTGCGGCAGCGCGGCGCTGTGGCGCGACTTTCCCGGTGTCACGGTGCCAGCGTTGATCGGGGCGGTGCTCGCCGCGCACGCGTGGTACGCGCGGCGGGTTGCGGGATTGCCGCGCGCCTGATCGCGCGCACCGGACGGTTCAGCCGCCGCGGCGGCGCAGCATCGGCGTCACTATCGGAATCGTCAGCATCGTGCTGCCGATCGCCATCAGCAGCAACGCGGTGAAGGTGTTGCTGGTGATCACCGCGCGGTCGAGCAGGATATTGGCGAAGATGATCATGATCAGCGCCTTTGTCTGTACCAGCCAGCCGATGATCGCGGCATCGCCCTTCGCCCAGCCGAGCAATCGGCCGGCAAGGTGCATGCCGGCAAGCTTGCCCGTTACCGAAGCGACGAGCAGCAGCGCGGCCGCCGCGAACACTTCCACCCCGCCGACACCCCAGCCGGTTTTCAGCCCGGTACTCAGGAAGAACACCGGCATGATCGTCAGCAGGATATGGTCGCGAAACGCGTCCATCCGTGCCTCGCCGAACCACGCCTTGTCGAGCACCGCCCCGGCAACGAACGCGCCGACCATGAAATGCAGTCCCGACCAGTCGGCGGCGAAGCCGCACGCCGCCAGCCAGATTAATGCGACATACCAGCGATCCCGTTCGCCGATCGCGCGCATCGCGCGGCGCGTCGGCAGCGCGGCAATGGCGAACACGATGAGAAAGGCGACCTGCTGTGCGGCGCGGTGCCAGTCGAGCAGGATCAGCGCGAGCACGCCCCAGATCGCGATATCGTCCATGCTCGCATAGCGCAGGATGCGCTGCCCGAGCGGTTGGCGAAGGATCCCCAGGCGGTCGAGGAACAGCACGAGGATCGGCAGGGCGGTGACGGCACAGGACATGCCGATGCCGAGCACGACCTGCCAATAATCGCCCTGCGCGCCGATCCAGCCCGGCCAGCGCAGGATGATCACCGCCGCCGCCGTGCCGAACAGCAGCGGAACGACCAGCGCCAGCCCGGCGGTCAGGCCGGTCTCGCGCCGCCGTTGCCACGCCTCGCCAAGGTCGAGCTCGATGCCCGCGACGAACACGAACAGCATCACCGCCCACCAGGCGATGCCGTTCAGCGCGCCGATCACCGGCGGGTTGAAGATAGCGGCGTAGTAGCCGGGGAAGACCGCGCCCAGCACGCCCGGGCCCAGCAACACCCCGCCGACGATCTGCACCACGACGAGCGGCGCATAATAATCGGTCCGGCCCAACCGCCAGACGAGATAGGGCAGCGCGAAGATCAGCAGCATCGCGACGAGGAAGATCTCGGTGGTGCTCGTCATGGGCGGCGCGAGATCCTGTCACTGCACCCGCGCCTCGAGGTGGAAAAGGGGCGGAGCGCGCAGGTAACGAAATGCGGCGCCCTTGTGCAAGGTGGCATTGTTGACCGGGGGGCGCTGGCGGCGGCGAACACCGCGACGGGCGGCGCGCGAGCGCCCGGTTAATGGTCGCGTCCGCGCGTCCGCCCCTTGCCCCGCGCGGCATTAACGCCCACATGGGGAATGCTGGCACTCGCGCTCCGTGAGTGCCAATTCGCAAATGGCTGCGCTGGCGCCGGTTGTGAAAGCGACGAACACGTCGCGGTCCAGCAAGCGAACGGCCCCAAATCCATGACATTCCGCCCCCTGCACGATCGCGTGCTCGTCCGTCGCATCGATGCCGCCACCAAGAGCGCCGGCGGCATCATCATCCCCGACACCGCGCAGGAAAAGCCGCAGGAAGGCGAGGTCGTCTCGACCGGTTCCGGCACGCGCAGCGAGGACGGCACGATCGTCGCGCTCGACGTCAAGGCCGGCGACAAGATCCTGTTCGGCAAATGGTCGGGCAGCGAGGTCAAGATCGGCGGCGAGGACCTGCTGATCATGAAGGAATCCGACATCCTCGGGATCGTCGGCTGATCTAGTTTGCACCACCTCCCGTTCGCCCTGAGCTTGTCGAAGGGCCGTTCTTCTCTGAACGCGGGCGGAAAGAAGGGCAGGGCTTCGACAAGCTCAGCCCGAACGGAATTTTCCAAAAAGGAACCGCCAAGATGGCAGCCAAAGACGTAAAATTCGGCCGCGACGCGCGTGAGCGCATCATGAGCGGCGTCGACATCATTGCCGACGCGGTCAAGGTCACGCTCGGTCCCAAGGGCCGCAACGTCGTACTCGACAAGGGCTATGGCGCGCCGCGCATCACCAAGGACGGCGTCACCGTCGCCAAGGAAATCGAGCTCAGGGACAAGTTCGAGAATATGGGCGCGCAGATGCTCCGCGCGGTCGCCTCGCGCACGCAGGATCATGCCGGCGACGGCACCACCACCGCCACCGTGCTCGCCCAGGCGATCGTCCGTGAGGGCATGAAGTCGGTTTCCGCCGGCGTCAGCCCGATGGACCTCAAGCGCGGCATCGATCTCGCCGTGACGACGGTCGTCGCGGCGCTCGTCGCGCGCTCGCGCCCGGTGTCGAACAATGCCGAAATCGCCCAGGTCGGGATCATCTCGGCCAATGGTGACGAGGAAATCGGCAACATGATCGCCGAGGCGATGGAAAAGGTCGGCAAGGAAGGCGTGATCTCGATCGAGGACGCGCAGGGCATGGAGTTCGAGCTCGAAGTCGTCGACGGCATGCAGTTCGACCGTGGTTACCTGTCGCCTTATTTCGTCACCAATAGCGAAAAGATGACGGTCGAGCTGCTCGATCCGTACATCCTGATCCATGAGAAGAAGCTGTCCGATCTCCAGGCGCTGCTGCCGGTGCTGGAAGCGGTGATGAAGTCGGGCCGTCCGCTGCTGATCATCGCCGAGGACGTCGAGGGCGACACGCTCGCCACGCTCGTCGTCAACAAGATGCGCGGCGGCCTCAAGGTCGCGGCCGTCAAGGCGCCGGGTTTCGGCGATCGCCGCAAGGCGATGCTCGAGGATATCGCGATCGTCACCAAGGCCGAGCTGATTTCCGAGGATCTCGGCATCAAGCTCGACAGCGTCACGCTGGAAATGCTCGGCACCGCCAAGCGCGTGCTGATCGAAAAGGACGACACCACCATCGTCGATGGCGCCGGTTCGTCCGAGGCGATCAAGGCGCGGATCGCCGCGATCAAGGCACAGATCGAGATCACGACCAGCGACTATGACAAGGAGAAGCTCCAGGAGCGCCTTGCCAAGCTCGCCGGCGGCGTCGCGATCATCCGTGTCGGTGCCTCGACCGAGGTCGAGATGCGCGAGCGCAAGGACCGTGTCGATGACGCGCTCCACGCCACGCGCGCGGCGGTCGAGGAAGGTATCCTCCCCGGCGGCGGCACCGCGTTGCTTTACGCCTCGCTGGCGCTCGCCGACCTGAAGGGCGCCAATGACGACCAGACGCGCGGTATCGACATCGTGCGTCGCGCGCTCCAGGCGCCGCTTCGCCAGATCGCCGAGAATGCCGGGCATGACGGCGGCGTCGTCGCCGGCCGCCTGCTCGACGGCAACGATCACGCGATGGGCTTCAACGCCCAGACCGAGACGTTCGAAAATCTCGTCGAGGCCGGCGTGATCGATCCGACGCTGGTCGTGCGCTCGGGGCTGCAGGACGCGGCTTCGGTCGCAGGGCTGCTGCTCACCACCGAAGCGGCGATCGCCGACGCGTCCGAGGACCAGCCGGCTTAAGTCGGCCGCCCGTCCACCATCTGCCCCACCTGTCCCAGGAGATTAAAATGTCGCGAGTTCCCGTCCGCCCCTTCCTCGTAACCAAGGATGAGGAGGGCGTGTTCCGCGTCACCGTCCGCACCACGCGGTATAACTCGCAAGGTTATCCGCTGGTGTCGGCCGAAACGCTCACCGACGCCTTCCGCACCCAGACCGCGGCGAAGGCCTTCGTGCGCGAGGAATATCGCTGCGAAGCCGGCGACATCGCGACCAAGTAGCATTGCCGTCGCGCGCCGGTGTCGATCGCCGGCGCGCGCCGCGCTTCGTCCGCCCCGTGACCGGGGACGGCGTTCCCGCGATCATCGATCTCCGCGGGATTTTTCAGTCCTTTCCGACTGCCGCCCCAGCCCGACACCCACAATGGCGCCCGGCGGAGTCTTGCTGCGCGCATTATCGACGTTACGGTCTTTGCCGCGTCACTTGTCTACACCGACGAGAAGACTCGATTTTGGGAAAGACATCGCCCCGATCATGGTTGAAGACGCCGCGCTCAACGCCTGGTTCTGTCGAGAGGTTTTGCCGCTCGAAGCCGCGTTGACGCGCTTCATCCAGCGAAACTGGCGTATGGCGGAAGATGTGATCGAACTGCGACAGGATATTTACGAACGCGCCCTCAATGGCGCGCGCGACGCCTTGCCGGCGAATACGCGGGCGTTCGTCTTCACCGTTGCACGCAACCATCTGATCAACAACGCGATGCGGGCACGCATCGTCTCCTTCGAACTGGTCGCCGACCTGGAGGGCGTCGTCCCGGCCAACGACCTGTTCGCCACCGATCGCCTGCTCGACGCGCGCGACCAGCTGCGCCGCGCGCGTGCCGGCATGGACGCGCTGCCGCCGCGTTGTCGCGACGTGGTGCGTCTGCGCAAGGTCGAGGGGCTGACGACGCAGGAAACCGCCGATCGTCTCGGTGTCGGCCTCGATACGGTCGAGCGCCAGTTGACGCTGGGGATGCGCGCGCTGGTCGATTTCATGCTCGGCGGCACGGGCAAGATCCGTCGCGCTCCCGCGATCCGCCGCCGCCGGAGCGACAAGGCATGAGCGCCGCCGCCATCGAGCAGCGCGCGGCGCTATGGCTGGTCCGGCGCGAGCAGCCGGACTGGTCGCCCGAGGACCAGGCCGCGCTCGATGCCTGGCTCGCCGAATCCATGGCGCACAAGGCGGCTTATTGGCGGCTCGAACATGGTTGGCGCGAAGCCGATCGTATCGCCGCGCTTGGCCCCGCGTCGCGCGACGCCGAGGTGCCGCCGGCGCCTGCCGCGCGCTGGCGGCCGCTCGCCGCGGCTGCGTCGCTGGTCGCGATCATCGCCTTCGGTGCCGTCGAGCTTTCGCGCTCCGGTCCCGAGCCGGTCGTCGTCGCGCAGCATTTCGTTACCCCGGTCGGCGGGCGGGAGATCGTGCCGCTGGTCGATGGCAGCAAGGTGGAACTCAACACCGCGACCACGATGCGCACCGCCGTCACCGCCGAGCATCGGGAAGTCTGGCTCGACCGGGGCGAGGCCTATTTCGAGATCGCGCACATGCCGAACCACCCGTTCGTCGTGCATGCCGGCAGTCGCACGGTCACGGTGCTCGGCACCAAATTCTCGGTCCGTCGCGAGGGCGACCGCGTCACCGTGTCGGTGGTCGAAGGCCGCGTGAAGGTCGACGACGCGGGCCAGGCCGATGCCGTGCCGACCGCCATCCTCACCGCCGGCGACGTCGCCGTCGCGCGCGGCCCGGCGACGCTGCTTGCCGCCAAGTCGGAGGAACGTGTCGCCTCCGCGCTGGCGTGGCGCGACGGGATGCTCAATTTCGATCGCACGTCGCTCGCCGACGCGGTCCGGGAATTCAACCGCTACAATCGCAAGCAGATCACCATCGCCGATGCCGATACCGGCGACATTCGTATCGGCGGCTCCTTCCAGGCGGCGAATGTCGACGCCTTTGTGCGCCTGTTGCACGACGCTTATGGCCTGCGCGTCGAGTCCGGCCCCGATAGCGTGACGATTTCGAACTGAATGATGTTACGGCTTTGTAACGGCCGGCTGTCTTGAACTGCTGAAGAACGCGAACACCGCGTCGAGCAGGAGGGGTTACCATGAACAGGCATTTGATCGCCATGTTGGCGACGGGTACGTGCATCGTCGCAATGGCGATGCCGGCGCAAGCGCAGGCCGCGACCTTCGAAATTCCCGCCGGTACACTCTCCAGGGCGCTGGACGATTATGCCCACCAGACGGGCCGCCAGATCGTCTACAAGGCCGACGACGTGAAGGGCGCCCGATCCGCCGGCGCCCATGGCATGCTGACCAGCGAGGCGGCGTTGCAGGCGATCCTGGCCGGTACCGGCTTTGCCGTGCACAATGACAGTTCGGGCGCGATCGCCATCGTCCGGGTGGGAAACGGCCGGCTGCGCGCGAGCGCGACAGCGGAGCAGAGCGCACCGGCCCCGGCCGGCAATAGCGCGCCGGAGCCCACCGCCGAAGCCGCCGAAGTCGTCGTCACCGGCTCGCGCATCTCGCGGCGCGACTATAAGTCCGACAGCCCGATTTCGACGCTGGACAGTGCCGCGATCACTGCGGCCGGCCAGCCGTCGCTCGATCGCGCGATCGGGCAGATGCCGCAATTCTCCGCCGCGCAGGGCGCCGCGGAGGTCGGCGACGTGCAGGGCAGCGTCGGCTTTGGCGGGGGCGCCTCCTACAGCGATCTCCGCGGCATCGGTCGCAATCGCTCGCTCGTGCTGCTCGACGGCCGCCGGATGATGCCGTCGACCCCGGACGGCGCGATCGATCTCAACACGATCCCGATGTCGCTGCTCGACAGCGTCGAGGTCATCACCGGTGGCGCATCGGCGACCTACGGGTCCGATGCCGTGGCGGGTGTCGCCAACTTCAAGCTCAAGCAGCGCTTTTCGGGCCTCGAGCTCAATGTCCAGCACGGCGGCTCGTTCCGCGGCGACGGTGCGACCACCCAGGTGAGCGGGATCATCGGCGGCAAATTCGATGATGGCCGCGGTCATGCGATATTGGCGTTCGACTATGCGCAGCGCGATGCCGTCAGTGGTTCGCAGCGCGCGTTTTTCGCCCAGCCATCGGTGCGCTTCCTCGGACGTCCGCCCGAGGGCATCATCTTCGCGGGCGGCTGGGGCGCGGGCGCGACCAGGCCGAGCAACGCCGCGGTCAGCGCGGTGGTCCCGGGATATACCACCACCACGGGCAGCTACACCGGCGCAATCGGCGTCAATACCGATCAATCGATCTACACCAGCGCCGGATCGGCCTGTGCGCAAAACTACAAGGGGGTGGGGAGCGTTACGGGCGATATCATCAGCCCCGATTGCAAGACCGCCGGCGTGGTTCTCGGCAATTATTTCGCGGTGCAGGTGCCGCTGACCAAATATAATGCTTTCGCCAAGGTCGATTACGACTTCAGCGAGCATCTCCAGGTCTATGCGCAGTTCAATTTCTCCGAATCGAGCGCACTCGACCAGACCAGCCCCGGCAGCACCAAGACCAGCGCCAGCGCGGCGCAGCAGCTTCATATCCCGGTCAGCAACCCGTTCGTCCAGGCGAACCCGGCGCTGTTGTCGCTCATCAGCTCGGCCTATGGCGGTGTCGTTCCGGCCAATGCCAGCTTCGAATATTCGAAGCTGCTGTACGGCTGGGGCAACCGCGTCGAGACGTACAAATATGATGTCTGGCAGGCGCTCGTCGGCGTCAAGGGCGACGTGCCCGGCACGCGCTTCAACTGGGATCTCTACGCGTCCTACGGGCGCAGCAACTATACCAGCCAGGCGCAGGGCGATATCAGCATCGCCGCGATCAACAATGTCCTGGCGAACGAGGGCGTCGGGGGCTGCACCTGGAATCCGTTCGGCCTGCAGAACGTCAGCGCGGCCTGCCTGAGCTATGCCGGGCGGACCGACAATACCACCAACGTGCTGACCTCCAAGAATGTCGAATTCTCGGTTCAGGGCCCGCTATTCGCGCTGCCCGGCGGTGACGCGAAGATCGCGCTGGGTGCCGATTATCGCGCTTCGGATTTCAACTACCACCCGGATTCGATCTTCATCACCGGCGACACGCTGTCTTATGGCACATCGACGCCGTCGAGCGGATCGCAGAACACCAAGGAACTGTTCGGCGAGCTGTACCTGCCGCTGCTCAGCGACCGGAGCTTCGTCAAGGATCTGTCGATCGACCTGGGCTACCGCTATTCCAAATATAATACCTTCTCGGGCAAGAGCACGTGGAAGGTCGACCTGAGCTGGCAACCGGTCGATCCGCTGCGCTTCCGCGGCGGTTATTCGGTGGCGATCCGCGCGCCGAGCCTTGCCGACCTCTATGCCGGCCAGTCGATCCAGCAGGGGCCGCTCCCCGGCGGTGTCGATCCGTGCGACATTCACAGCAGCTACCGCACCGGGGCGAACGCCGCGCAGGTTCAGTCGCTCTGTGCCGCGCAGTCGGCGGCGGCCGGGACTTCGACCTACACCTATTCCGGTGGCTCGGTTTCGGTGCAGTCGGGCGGCAACAATCTGTTGCAGCCGGAAAACGCCAAGACCTGGTCGGCCGGGGCCGTGCTGACGCCGCTGCGCGGCCTGAGCATCTCGGTGGACTATTACAACATCAGCATTTCGGGTGCGATTTCGGGTCTGTCGGCGGGTGCCATCCTGGGTGATTGCTATGGCGCCATCACCAATCCGGGCTTCTCGGCCGGCAGCGCGTTCTGCCAGCGCATTTCGCGCGACGCGAGCACGGGCACGATCTCGAATCTTGTCTCCGGCACCTTCAACTTCAACCGGATCAAGCTCGACGGCGTCGACTTCCAGCTCGATTACCACACCGGGCTGGACACGTTCGGCATGTCGCCAAAGGCCGGGAGCGTGCGGTTCGGGACGATCGTCTCGTATCTGCGCCACTATACGGTGACGCCCGGCGACGGCACCGCGCCGGTGGAATATGCCGGCGGCATCAGCGATACGCTGGTCACGTCGGATGGTGAAAATCTCTATACCCACCCGCACTGGAAGGCGAACACCTCGCTGGGCTACAGCAACGGTCCGTTCAACGGCACGGTGCGCTGGCGCTATATCGGCAAGATGGCCAATCTCGATGCTCCCGGCACGACGGTTCCCGGGGTGAGCTATTTCGATTTTGACGCACACTATGCCCTCAACAAGCATCTGACGTTGAGCGCCGGGGTCAACAATATCGGCGACAAGGCCCCACCCTATATCGGCTCGCTCGAACTGCGCACCGATGCCGCCACCTACGACGTTATCGGACGGACCTGGTACGTCGCCGCCAGGGTCAAGTTCTGACACCACGACGAACCGCCCCCGCCATGCCGATCCGTCGAACGGACGGGCGGCGGGGGCGATCGGCCGCGGTTTGCCGCCACGCTGGCCGCATTGGGGATCCGGGCGCGCTGCCCGACGAGATTTCCACGCGATGCGGGTCGCTGCTGTCGATGCCGGCAATGTGAGAGCGTCGCTTGCGCCTGAATGGCAAAATCTTACAGAAAGCGGCCGTTGCGGTTTGTGAGAATGACGCGCAGGTTCTCAATATGGATACTGTCCGTTTTCGATGGTCGGCCCTCGCAGGATTGGCGACCCTCATCGTCGGTCCGATTTCGTTTTCCTACCCGTTCCTCGTCGCATGGAATCACGCGGGCATCGGGACCAGTCTGAGCGCGTGGCTGTTACTGGACCTGGCAGTCGCCCTGCTCATTGGTTGCTCGGGCTTCTGGCCTCTGCGGTTTCGTGGCTCGACCAAAGGTCTGATGCTGCTTTTTTACGTCCCGACGATGGCGTTCGCTCTCTTCGCATGGCCCTATGCTTGGTGCACCCTCTGCGATTTCTGAACAGAAATGCGTGCCCGGCCCTGAGCGTTTCCAGCCCGGTTGGATTCCGGGCCAAAATCCGCGGATCGGCTTTCAGGTGATGATGCGCGGGGATAGCCGGAGCGAGAAAAAGGGGTGGGACGCGGACGTTGAGCCATTTAGCATTTCTGGCATGAAGATCGTTCGCGTTTTCCTCCTGTCTCTGCTCGCGATCCTGTTTGCCTTCCTCGCGGTAGGCTCCGTCATGACGCCTTTCGTAGCCGCGTTGCCGATCGGATTGATATTCGCGGCGCTGAGCCTCTCAAGCATCGGCGTGGCTCTGCAGGCGGTTTTCAAGCGCCCTATCTGAATTTCCACAGATGGCGGCGTCGCCTGTCGGGTGGCATCGGTCAGCCTGCCTTCGTAAGCGACTATGCCAAGGCCGAAATTCCCCGCCGCGTCATCGCAGCACCGCCTCCGCGTCCACCAGTCTCACATCGTGCATCTGGTCGAGATACGCCTCGTAATAGCCCTTGTGCGACGCGCCGACGATCGCGAGCAGGCGCGTGCCGGGGCTACGGCCGAGCACGTCGCGGATGTTCGACACCATGCGCAGGTTGCGCGTTTCCCAATAGGCGACATAGCTGCGGCCGAACCCTTGGGGCGACGGTTCCATCAGCGCGGCGCCAAAGTCCGACTGGTACACCATCATCGCCGCACCCGGCGCATTATAGGCGCGGTAGATCTCCAGCAAGCCGTCGGGCCGCGTCAGGCCGGCGTGCAGCCGGTCGTCCTGGGCACGGCGCGCATGGCTGGCGGGGTTGTCCTAGGCACGCGAAATCGCCGCGTCCCACGCTGCCTCGTCCGACGGATTGACCTCGCTGTCCGCCGAGTGATCGTCGACGCCCCAGACGCGTTCCAGTCCGAGTTGCGCGGCGAGCGGGGCGGCGATCAGCGTCGTCTCGTTCTGGCGGACCTTCAGCTTTTCCAGCGCCGCGACCGCATCGTCGTCCAGGCTGTCACCGGCATGGCGCTCGTCTTCCGGCAGCCGCAGCCACTGTACCAGCGCCGAAGCCCGCTCGCCCGCGGCAAGGAACACCGCCGCCAGGCGCCGCCGCTGGGCGGGGGCGGGCGCCGCCGGCCATGCCGCCAGCAACCGTTCGGCCTCGGCATTGGCGGCCGGCACGTCCATACCGACGGCTCGGCCCGCCGCCGATGGGTCCGGGCAATAATCCTTGACCGTCGAGGCATAGCGGAAAAGGTAGCGGCGCAAATTGTCGCATTGCAGGCCCGACAGATCCTCGGTCGCGATCGCGGTGGGTCGCCACGCCGCCAGGCGCTTGATCAGCGGCGCGACCATCTCCGGGCGGAAGCTTTTCGGCAGGCCGGAGAGATGGGCCGTTCCGAGCACCAGCACCTCATTCGCCTTGCCGGGCGGCGGTCCCTTCAAGCGGTCGGGATGGAAGGACGGGTGATAATCTTGCTGCTGCCCGGCATGCGTTGCCGACACCGGCACCAGCGAGAGCGAAGCGAGCAAGGCAAGCGAAAACGGGCGTAGCGACAGGTTCATCGGGGGCTCCCGGCAGGTCTGGAAGCGTCGGTCTAGCCAAACTGTATTGCTAACACAATACACCTCAAAGGGTGGCGCCTTTCGGGCAACCGGAGGGGTCGGCCCCGGCCAACGCCGCGATCATTCGAAGCCATTTTTGGCATTTCCGGCCAGCTCGCGGTGACCGGCGCGGCGTTCGGCCGCATCCGCCTGACCCGACGCGGGCGCCCGCAGCAACCCCGTTCCGCGTCACGATCCACCGTGCTCGCACGGTGGCGATGTGTGCGGACCCTCCAGACAGCTCGCAGCCTTTGCCAGCCTTGGGCGCCATGCGCCGAGAATTGGCGGAAAATCCCGCGCGGCTTGATCAGATCCAGCCGCCAAAGCCAATAGAATCAGTGTATTATGTATATGGCACACTTCTCGCATGGAATCTGAGGTGGTCGATCGAGCTGATTGGAGTTCGGACTGCCTGGAGATTCATGATGAACATGACCACCTCTCTGATCGCCGTTGCCGCCCTTGCCGCCGTCGCATCGCCCGCCACGGCGTCACCGCGGCGAACCACGACCACCGAGACCTATCGGGTAACCTATGAGGATACGCGCGACGTCTATTGCATCAGGTTCTTTTCCGACGCCCAGGCTGCCGATCCGCACCCGGGTTCCCCGGGGGTCACCTGCCGCTCCCGCGCGGCATGGGCCAAGCAAGGCATCCGGATCGACGATCCGTTGCGCGAGATGGCCAAGGCTACCCGCTCGTAGGCGGGCAGGCGGTCGTGGTGTCGCTGGTCTTCGTCGGGATCCAGTTGCGCGACAGCAATATCGTGGCGCGCCGCGCCCTATGCCCAGGCGAACCATGCGTTGCACGCCGTAGCCTCGCCTCCGGACGGAGCCGCTACGCCCCGCACCGCCGCGGCACGACCTTTTCGCGCGCCTGTCCCGCCACCGTGTAGAGTCGCTCGGCCGGAAACTTCACGCGCAACTTGCTGCGCGGCAGGTCGAAATCATACACCGCGCCCTTCAGCCCGGCCATCGCCGTGCCGCATACCGGCTTGCCCAGCGCGGCGAAGCCGATCGCCAGGCCTTCGCCCAGGCTCCCGGTCCACCGCCCGACGCGCACATTGACCGGCCCGGGGTGATATTTGCCCGCGCGCGGCAGCACCTGCTCGATCCACTGCCGCGCTATCCCCGTCTCGCGTTCCTCGGCCGGCAGATTATGCACCTGATACGCCATCGGCCGCGTCACGAACCACCCCATCACCGCCCGCGCGATGCTCGTCGTGCCGCCGCTCGGCGTGTCGGTCAGGTCGATCGTCACGGCGGCGCGCGGCGCGACCTTCGCCATTGCCGCGTCGAACGCGGTGATCGTCGCATCGTCGCCCAGCGCATTGTTGAAGGTGATCGTCACCGCGCCGCCGGTGCCGGGCGTCACGCTGATCGGTGGCCGCTCCGCCCGCGTCGCGTAAAGGCTGGTGAGCGTCACCACGCGCTGTTGCCCGTCGCGCGCCGCGAGCGTCAGCGCGCGGCTGCGGTCGCGCCGCCCCGCCGCCAGCACCCGTGCCGCGAACGGCGCCCGCTCGCCGACCGGGGCGAGCCCGAGCCGCGCCCAGAACGCCGCCACCGCCCGGTCGGTCGCCACGCCATCGACCGCCACGAGCCGTTCGCCCGCGACGATCCCGGCGCGCGCCGCCGGCGTGCCCGGCTTGACCGCGTCGACGACATAATCGTCGCCCCGCCGCACGATCCACAGATCGGCATAGGTCGGCACGATCGCCCAGTCGTCCTTGAACGAGCTGCCGGTCAGCGCATGATGGTCGGCCAGCGCGGTGATCATATCCTCGGCATAGCGCAGCAGGGAATCGCGGTCGTGTACCGCGTCGCGCTCGGCGGTCAGCATCGGTGATGTCGGCACCACGCCGCCCGGCAGATCGTCGAGATAGGCATAATTGGCGGCAATCAGTGCCGCGATTTCTCCGGCATCGGCGCGATAGTCCGCCGGTGACGGACTGTCCGTCTGCGCCGCGACGCCCGCCTCGCTTGCCAGCGCCATCATTGCCATCACCCAAAGCCGTCGCATCCGTCACTCCCGTCATTGCTGCGGGCGGAACTAGCGGCGCCGTGGCATGCTGGCTTGAACGCTATTGCTGCGCATAGCGCCCGGGCGACACGCCGACGATGCGCTGGAATTGCCGTGTCAGATGGCTCTGGTCGGCATAGCCGACCGCCGCCGCGACATCGGCGATCTGCCCGCCGTCGCGCAGCAGGCGCCGCGCCTCGATCACGCGGCGCTGGTTGCGATAGGCGAGCGGGCTGAACCCCACCGCCTTGCGAAAGCTGTGCGCGAGATGGAACACGCTGAGGTCGGCGATCGTCGCGAGCGCGGCGAGGCTGAAGCCCTCGGCGAAATGGCTGTCGATATAGTCGCGCGCGCGCTCGATCGCTGCCGCATGGGCGCTCGCCGCCGGCGCCGCGGCCCGGTCGCTGGCCAGCGCGTCGATCAGCGCCAGCAGCGCGCTTTGTTGTTCCAGCGGCCCGCTGTCGTCATCGCACAGCAGTCGATGCGTCGCGGCGACCCGCGCCGCCAGCCGCCTGTCGCGTGCCACCGGGCTGGCGAAGGCGAGGGGCCGGCCATCGGCCAGATAGGCGGCGATGCTTTCGCCCGGCAGATAGAAGACGCGGTAGCGCAGCGTCGCATCGCCGATGCAGCGATTGGCGTGCGGTTCGCCCGGGTGCAGCCGCAGCACATCGCCGGCTCCGACGATATGCCCGACGCCGCCGACGCACAGCTCCTCCGCGCCCGCCTCGACGGTGCCGACGACATATTCGGGGTGGAGATGCGTCGGGAACACCCGGTGGCGATACGACACCGACACCAGCTCCACCCCCGGCAAGTGGCGCGGCCGCACGAAGCGCGCGCGGTCTTTCTCGATGATCTCGGCGCTCATGCTCCCGGCCGGTAGCACAGGCATGTCTGGCCGGGGAATGGCGGCTGCCACCGGGTTCGCCCGCCGATCAGGGCGCGAGAGGCTAATCACCACGCTGTCCGCGAAACTCTCCTGATCTGTTGTTCTTGCGGAACATGCCCGGGGTCGTGCCCGTGTGCCGCCGGAAAAAGCGCACAAAATAAGATGGTTCGGCAAAGCCCAGCGCATAGCCGATCTCGGTGGCCGAGGCGGTGGTGAAGATCAGCTGGCGCCGGGCCTCGTCGGCAAGGCGATCGAGGATGACTCCCTTGGCCGAGAGGCCGGCAAAGCTCATGCAGGCGCGGTTCAGGCGGACGTGGCTGCATTTGAGTGCCGCGACGTAAACGGCCATGCGGCGCTCGCCCAGGAACTGGCGTTCGGCCATTGCCCGGAATTCGAGAAACAGCTCCCGGTCCCGGTCGTCTCCCGCGCCGCCCGGTTCGTGCCCTTGCCGGATCGCTCGCAAGACCTGCACCAGAACAATTCGCTGCAACGCCTCGACGCAGACCGTCTCGCCGTCCAGCCCGCCACCCGCTTCCCGGCAGAGGTTTCGCAGCATGATCGCCAGGTCGTGCAGGCATTTCCGGTCCGCGCCAAATCCAGCGATGTGCGCGCGGCGCAGCAGGAATCCTATGTCCAGGCCGCGATTGACCACGAGGTCGAGCACGCGATGATGCGCGATCGTCGCCGCCCAGCCCCTGACCGACGGCCCAACCTCGAAGCCATGGACACCCCCGCCCGGAACGGTGATCAGGCAGGGGCCTTCGACCTGATGACGCTCGCCATCGATCGTGAAGTGGCAGCCGCCCGACATCGCGAGAATGATCTGCAGCATATCGGGATGGACATGGGGCGCGACGGGAAAGCTCGCCTGCTCGACCAAGCCGTCCGGCGAATGGCGGGCAAGCGCGAAAGCCTGCTCTCCGGGCACGGCACGAACCTGCGACACGCGCGGCGACGCGGCGCCGGCTGAAGGTCTCGTTTCGATCATCGTGACGAAAAGTACCATGAACTAGGCGGTTTTGTGAATTTTTGTCGCGCCGCTTTCGCCTTACCCTTCATGCATGGCCGATCGGGAAAGATCGGCGGCATGGAGAGGATAGACGGATATGTCGCATTTTCCGCAAACGCGCGGCTTTACGCATTCGCTCAGGCCGCTTCGGCTGGAATGCGACCTGCTCGATCTCGATGTCGAAGGTACGGTGCCATCGGGAATCGACGGGACCTATCAGCGCGTCCAGCCCGACGCCCAGTTCCCTCCCAGGTTCGCTGACGACCAGTTCTTCAACGGCGATGGGTTGATCACGCAGTTCGATTTTCGCGACGGCCGGGTCGATCTCAAGCAGCGCTATGCCCTGACCGACAAGCTCAAGGCGGAACGCAAGGCCGGAAAGGCGCTGTTCGGCGCCTATCGCAATCCGCTCACCGACGATGAATCGGTAAAGGGCATGATCCGCTCGACCGCCAACACCACCCCCATCGTCCATGCCGGCAAGCTTCTGGCGCTCAAGGAAGACAGCCCGCCCCTGGTGATGGATCCGCTGACGCTGGAGACCGAAGGCTTTTCCGATTTCAACGGCAAGATGCGCAACCAGACCTTTTCCGCGCATCCCAAGATCGACCCCGTCAGCGGCAACCTCTGCAATTTCGGCTACGCGGCGACCGGCCTGCTGACCCGCGACGTGTCCTACATGGAGATCAGCCCCGAAGGCGAACTGCTGTTCGAGACCTTCTTCGAGGTCCCCTATTACTGCATGATGCATGATTTCTCGATCACGCGGGATTATGCGCTTTTTCACTTGTGCCCGATCACCTCGAACTGGGACCGGCTGAGGGCCAACAAGCCCCATTTCGGGTTCGACACCTCGCTGCCGACCTACCTCGCCGTGCTGCCGCGCCACGGGCGGGCGGAGGACATGCGTCTGTTCAAGGCGCCCAGGACGGTCTTCGCCAGCCATGTGATGAACGCCTATAACGAGGGAACGCGGATCATTTTCGACATCCCCCAGGCCGAGGGCAACGCCTTCCCCTTCTTCCCCGACATCAACGATGCTCCGTTCGATCCCGTCGCGGCGCGCCCCTATCTGCATCGCTGGGTCGTCGACATGGCATCGCCGACCGACGATCTCACATCGGTCGAGCGGGTGTCCGACCTGATCGCCGAATTCCCCCGCATCGATGATCGCTATATCGGCCAGCCCTATACCCATGGCTGGATGCTGGTGATGGATCCGGACATGCCGTACGAGGGCGAAGGCGCGCGGGCTTCCGGCTTCCGGATGAACAGGATCGGCCATTTCAACCGCCTGACCGGTGAGGAAAAGACCTGGTACTGCGGGCCGCAGTCATTGATCCAGGAACCTCAGTTCATCCCGGCGTCTTCGGATGCCGCCGAGGGCGATGGCTGGCTGCTGGCGCTGGTCGACAATCAGGTGACCAATTACACGGATCTCGTGATCCTGCGGGCCTTGCGGATCGAAGAGGGGCCGATCGCGCGAATTCACCTCCCGTTCCGCACGCGCAACGGCCTCCACGGCACCTGGGCCGACCGGTCGAAACTGCCGAAGACGGGCTGAGCGGCCAAGGCGCGAACCGCGTAACAATACCGATACCGGCTTCGCCGCGCGCGATGCAGGTTCCGCCGCATCGCGGCAAATCGGAAAAGGTGTCGGTCATGAAGGTAAAAGAGGTTTCCCGTCCCGAGGACGCGACAGGGGCGACCGAGCTTGTCACGCGCGGCGGCTATACCTGCCATGTCCGCCCGGTCAGGGTCGGCGACGAGGCCGCGCTCGCCACTTTCTATGCCGGCGTCTCGTCCGACGATCTCCGCTTCCGCTTCCTCAGCGGGATGAGCAAGGTGCCCGACGCGCGGATCGCCGAAATGACCCATGTCGATCACGGCAAGACCGAGGATTTCGTGGTGTTCGCGCCCGATGGCGAGACGATCGTCGCCAACGCGCTGCTCGCCGCCGACGACCGGCTCGACACCGGCGAGGTGGCGATCTCGATCCGCCATGATTTGCGGGGTCGCGGGATCGGCTGGGCACTGCTCGAACATGTCGCGCGCGCCGCCAAGGCCAAGGGCATCAGGAAGCTGGTTTCGATCGAAAGCCACGAAAACCACGCCGCGATCGAACTGGAGCGCGAAATGGGCTTCACCGCGCGCTCCTATGAGGGCGACCCGAGCCTCGTGCTGCTCGAGGCCACGCTGCAGGATTAGGTCATACTGGGCAGGTTCGGCGCTATTTCTTGAATCCGAGCGTTAGGTCAAAGTAGATTCGCACCCACACGCCGATCAGTGGCTTGGTGCCGACCCGCGGCGGACGAAGGCGGAATTGCCATGCCGCCTGTCGCAGCATTCGAGACAGCCCCGAGCCGGGCGATTCGCCGATCGACCGGCAATTCTCGACGCGATTGTCCGGGGCAGTCTTGCACGCCACCGCGCCCCAGCCTGTCTCGACGCGCGCTGGCATATAAGGCCCGATTTCTGCCGATGTCGGAAGGCGCACCCAATCAATGTTGTACAGCCGCTCGCCGCCGGGTCCCGCGCCGGGACCATAAGCTGCGCCGCTGTCGCGCCCGCTAGAGCGGCCATCGCCGGCGTCATTGCCGCTGGCCGATGCCATGCGGCCGATATCGGCGGCGGCCATCTCATCCTTGGTCAGCGGAATGAACAGCGGCGTCTCCGGCTCGGGCTCGGGCGCCGCCGGCACGTCCTGCGTCGGCGCCTTGGGTGCCGATCCGCCGCTGTCATGCTTGACCCTGGTCACCTTGGTCGCGCGCGATGCCGGCCGGGGTGCGGGCTTGGCGTCGGGCATCATCTGGAACGCGGTGAGCTTGTCCTCGGGCTTCTTCGGTTCGAGCTGCGCGCGCCCCAGCGTCAGCAGTGCGGCGAGGACGAGCAATTCGATCGCGATCGCGAGGACGCCCGCCGTGCCGCGCCGTCCCAGCCACGCTTTGACGTCTTCCCAAGCGGGCAGGGTAAGCACGATCTGCATCGCCGAGCCGCCTAGCCGTCAATGCTGCACTGCGAAAGGGTCGACATCGCCATCACTGAACCACGCCCTCCCACGCCAAGCCCGTCAGCATCGTGACGGCGGGATGAAAGCGGGTGGCAACCTTAATCGCGCATGACCAATGTTCCGCGCTTTACCTCACGGCCGTGCCGCCAGCACGATCGACGCCGTGCCCCGGCCCCATACCGGCAAGTAAAGCCCCTGGCCCGCCGCCTTGAGCTGCCCGGTGCGCACGTCGCTGATATGCGCGCGGATCAGCAGGTCGCCCAGCCGCTTCTCCGCGATCGCCTGCTCGACCCTGTCGATCAGCCCGTCATAATCCTTGCTGAAATTCTGGGTCAGCGCATCGGCGATCGTCGCGGACAGGCCGGGCGTGTTGGCCAGCTTGATCAACAGGCCGGCCCGCACCGAATCCGTGACCCCGGCGATCGAGAGGCCGGCGAAGGAGACGCGCCGGCTGTCGGCCGCGTTGACCGGCGTGGCGGTCAACCACACCGTGCCGCTCGACGGGCTGCCGCCCGGCCGCGTCGCGGTGAATTGCAGGCCGACCGCGATCTTCCCGCCCGTGGTGCCATAGATCGTGACCTTGCCGAAGCGCGCATCGACCGGTCCCAGCCCGGGCACGTCGAACGGTCGGCGCGAGCGCCGGGCGAGGGCCGTGGCCAGCACGGGCTCGAGTTCGCGATAATCGGCGATGACGGGAATCGCGAACAGGATTCCACCGGGCGCAGCCGCCGTCCGCGTCACGGCCGGTAACGGTGCCACGCGCGGGTCGGCCGGGCGCGCGCCGACAAAGGTTTCGGTGCCGGCCTTCATCCCCAGGCTCAGCGTCAGCGTGCGGCCGCTGACCGTATAGCCGCCATAGGTCAGCGCCTGCGGCGTGATCCGCATCCACACCGGCGGATTGGCCTTGTTGAGCTCGATCGCGGTGAAGGCCGATGCCCAGGCCCGCGCGACCCGTTCGCGAAAGTGCAGCCTGGCAAGCTCGCGCGGCAGCGTCCGTTCTAGCTGGGCGATCACGCCCTTCAGCTTCGCATCGGCCTTGCTGGTGACGTCGATCCGCTGGCCGAGAAAGTCGATATGCGGCGCGTCGGTCCAGTCATAGGCGATGGTGATCCTGCCGCGCGGCGACCAGTCCGGCGCGACGTCCAGCGTCACGACCGCACGCACCTGCGCATCCGCCGTGGCGGTCTCGCGCTCCAGGATGCCGCCGATATCCTCCGCGCTCACCACTGCATGCAGCGGCATCGCGACGAAGATCTTCTCGCCGGCCCCCGACACGGCGAGCGGGCCGCGCGTCACGACACCGGTGATGCGGCATTTGAGCGTCGGCGTCTTGATCGTCGCGAACAATATCTTGACCCGATTCGACGCGACGCAGGTCTGGTCCGGCTTGTCGATCGCCCACAGTCGGCGCGGCATCGCCTGTTCGAGCGCGCCGCGCAGCTGGTCGAGATCGGCGATCACCGGCACATTGATGGTCGATGTCTGCGGCGGCACGGCGATGGCGTCGGTCGCGCGCGGCGGTGCCACGTGCGGAACCCGGTCGCAGCCCGTCAGCGCCAGACATGCCGCGCCGATCGCCCACCAACGGCGCCGGTGTCGGCCGTCGGCCACCTCAGCCATTCCCGTCCGTCGGCAGCAGCGATCGCGCCGTGCGATAGCAATCCTCGATATGCCTGTTGCCCGCCAGCTTCATCGCCCCGAAGCTCACCGAGGCGGCAAAGGCCGATCCGATCAACGGAACGTAACGCGCCGCCGATGCCGACACGACCCGCACGCCGATCCGCCGCAACAGCCCGATCACGACCTTGCGCGTGACGAACCGCCCGATCACATTGTTGCCCAGGCTCGCCGCGATCACGAATATCTTTTCCGCGATTTCGGGATCGAGCTTCTCGACGCTGTCATGGTCCAGCTCGAACGCCTGGCTGATGCGCGGCAGCATGTTCGCCAGCAGGCCGATATCGGCAACCAGGTCGGTGCCGGGGATCGGCACCACCGACGCCCCGGCCGCCGCCAGCGCGCGCCGCGTCACCATCCGCCGGCAGTCGCGCCGCACGCGGTCGAGCTCGGCCACGGTGGCGATCATGCGCGGCTCGCCCTGGCGCGGGCTGGCTTGCTCGTGTCCGTCGTCATGTCGTCCCCCTTGCCACGCCCGGCCCGCCATCGTCACCGCTATTGGCGCGCCGCCGCATCAACGGCGCTTTGCGGGCGCGGTTCCTGTCCGGCGGTTTTTCATCCTGATATCCGCCGGAAATTCCGGTGCCAGTGCGATAACCTCCACGCCTGTCGCGTGGCAGGAAGAGAAAATGTGCTGTCATCGGGATTTCGCCCGGATTCCCGATCGGTAAGCAAAGCGGAACTTGCTTCGCACAACCGTGGGGCTACGCTCAATACATGGGTAAGAAGGCCTATTTTGACGAACTGGAACGAGCGCTTGCTCGACCGGACGCTGAACTGATGTGTCGGCAGCTCGATACCTATGCCGAATACTATGAGAACGGCGGCGGTGAATGGTCGGAAGAATCTGCGGATGACTTTGGTGAGATCATTTCGTGCTGTCATGACGATCCCGAAAAGGCATTCGCCTATGTCATCCTCGGTGCTTCGCGTTCGGATCACCCCCGATTTCTCGGGGGCCTCGGATGCGGTCCCTTGGAGGATGTTCTCCGAGATCCCTCCGAAGAATTGCTTGAACGCATCGTCGCAGAGGCGCGTAAATCTGCCCGTTTTCGTTGGCTACTCAGCAATCCGTTCAAGGTCGCAATCGCGGCCAGGGCATGGGTCGTCATCGAAAAGTTCCGTATCACCGGGCCTCATGAAGAACCTCCCGCAGACAAGCTCCCTCCGCGAAATTGATTTCTGCGGTCCGGGAGCAGACGGAAAGGAGTGAATGCCCCCAAGCAGGGCGCTTTCGGACCAACAATTGATTGCAGCATGCCCCAAAACACATCCCGCTCGTCGCCCGCCAACATCCCCCACCACACCCGTTCCATCATCGCATAACGCCGACGCTTGCCTATATGGGAACCACGCGGGCATAAGCCGCGCGGTTCCACCTGCCACAGAAAGTACCCGTTCGATCATGTCCGCCTTGTTCCGCATCACGCTGCCCGACGGTTCCGTCCGCGAGGTAGCCCCGGGGACTACCCCGGCGGACATTGCCGCGGCGATCGGCCCGGGCCTCGCCAAGGCGGCGATCGCCGCGCGCGTCGATGGCGATCTGCGCGACATCAATCGCCCGTTCGAGGGCAATGCCGATCTCGCTTTGGTCACGTCGCGTGACGAGGCCGACGCGCTCGAGCTCGCCCGCCACGATTTCGCGCACGTCCTCGCCGAGGCGGTGCAGAATCTCTTCCCCGGCACGCAGATCACCTTCGGCCCGTCGACCGACGATGGCTTCTATTACGATTTCGCGCCCAGGGACCGGCCCTTCACCGAGGAGGATCTGCCGGCGATCGAGGCCGAGATGCGTGCCATCATCGCCCGCAACGAACCGCTCGTCCGCGAGGTCTGGTCGCGCGAGGACCTGATCGCGGCGTGGAAGAAGCAGGGCGAGACCTTCAAGGCCGAATGGGCCGCCGAGCTGCCCGAGGGCGAGGAACTGACGGTCTATCGCGCCGGTCACTGGTTCGACATGTGCCGCGGCCCGCACCTCGCCTCGACCGGCAAGCTCGACCCGCAGGCCTTCAAGCTGACGCGCGTCTCCGGCGCCTATTGGCGCGGCGACCAGAACAACGCGATGCTCAGCCGTATCTACGGCACCGGCTGGCTCAACAAGAAGCAGCTCGACGCGCATCTCTTCCGGCTGGAAGAGGCCGCCAAGCGCGACCATCGCAAGATCGGCCAGGAGATGGACCTGTTCCACCTCCAGTCCGAGGCGCAGGGGTCGGTCTTCTGGCATCCCAAGGGCTATCTCGTGTGGCGCGCGCTCGAAGCGTACATGCGCCGCAAGCTCGACGGCGCCGGTTATGTCGAGGTCAAGACCCCGCAACTGATGGACGCGCGCCAGTGGGAGCAGTCGGGCCATTGGGGCAAATATCGCGAGAACATGTTCGTCGTTCCCGACGAGATCCCCTCGGTCGATGACGACGCGCCGATCCTGTCGGGCAAGAGCGAGCTGATGGCGCTCAAGCCGATGAACTGCCCGGCGCACATCCTGATCTTCAAACAGGGCATCAAGAGCTATCGCGACCTGCCGATCCGCATGGCCGAATTCGGCTGCTGCCACCGCAACGAACCGCACGGCGCGCTGCACGGCATCATGCGCGTCCGCCAGTTCACCCAGGACGACGCGCACATCTTCGTGCGCGAGGACCAGCTGATCGAGGAGGTGCGCAGCTTCTGCGATCTGCTCGACGGCATCTATCGCGATCTCGGCTTCGAGAAATACGCCATCAAGCTCGCGCTGCGCCCCGACAATCGCTTCGGCTCGGACGAGATGTGGGACACCGCCGAGCAGAATCTGCGCGACGCGGTCAAGGCGGCGGGCCGCGACACGCCCGATTTCGGCTGGGAGGAACTGCCGGGCGAGGGCGCCTTCTACGCGCCGAAGCTCGAATTCCACCTGACCGACGCGATCGGGCGGACGTGGCAGTGCGGCACGATCCAGGCCGACACGGTTTTGCCCGAGCGGCTCGACGCGAGTTACGTCGCCGAGGACGGCAATCGCCACCGCCCGGTGATGCTCCACCGCGCGATCCTCGGCACGTTCGAACGCTTCATCGGCATCCTGATCGAACATCATGCCGGGCGTTTCCCGCTCTGGCTGGCGCCGGTCCAGGCGGTCGTCGCGACGATCGTCTCCGACGCCGACGACTATGCCCGCGAGGTCATGGCGAAGCTGGCGGCGGCCGGGATCCGCGTCGAGACCGACCTGCGTAACGAGAAGATCAACTATAAGGTGCGCGAGCATTCGCTGGCCAAGGTCCCCAACCTGCTGGTCGTCGGCAAGCGCGAGGCCGATGAAGGCACCGTGGCACTGCGCCAGCTCGGCTCCGACCGCCAGCAGATCCTCTCGCTCGACGACGTCATCGCGCAGTTGAAGACTGCGGCCCTGCCGCCAGACATGGCCTGAATTCCCTCTCCCCTTGGGAGAGGGAGGGAGCGCTGAAAGCGCGGAAGGGTGAGGGCGGGGCAGGGCTTCTGCCCTCACCCCGCGCAGTTGCGCTGCTCGTCCCTCTCCCAAAGGGAGAGGGGCAGAAGACTACCTTTCGCTTTATCGCAAAAATCCCTATATCGCCCCGACAACAGACTCAGGAGCTTCACCTATCCGTCCTCCCATGACCCGCCAGGCGCCGCCGATGAACGGCCCTCGCTTCAACGAATTCATCGTTTCGCCCAAGGTTCGCGTGATCGATCACGAGGGTGAGAATCTCGGGGTGATGTACACCCGCGAGGCCATGGAGCAGGCCAAGGCGCTCGGGCTCGACCTCGTCGAAGTGTCGCCCAACGCCGATCCGCCCGTCGCCAAGTTCCTCGACGTGGGCAAGTTCAAGTACGAGGCGCAGAAAAAGGCCAACCTCGCACGCAAGTCGCAGAAGACGCAGGAGATCAAGGAGATCAAGATGCGTCCGAACATCGACGACCACGATTACGACACCAAGATGAAGAAGATCATCGAGTTCATCGGTGACGGCGACAAGGTCAAGGTGACGCTGCGCTTCCGCGGCCGCGAGCTGAGCCACGGCCAGCTCGGCATGATCCTGCTCCAGCGCGTCCAGGCCGACACCGCCGAGACGGCGAAGGTCGAAGCCTATCCGCGCATGGAAGGCCGGCAGATGCTCATGGTGCTGTCCCCGAAATAACGCTTGCGGGGCAGGGCGGTGTAGCCACCGCCCGCCCCATATTGCTCCCCGGCGAATCTTCTTCCCGCTCCCCGGCGAAGGCCGGGGTCCAGTTGGGCAGCTCAAGCGGCGGATCGCCGCGCTTCGTTATCGCGACCTGCACCAACTTGGCCGGCCTTCTCCACCGTTCGCCCCTTCCCGCTCCCCGGCGAAGGCCGGGGCCCAGGTGGAAAGGCTGTGGCAACTAAGCGCCGCAGCCCGCCTCACGACCTTTCCAGCTGGACCCCGGCCTTCGCCGGGGAGCAGCTCAATCCACTGCAGCGTATGCCACGCCGATCGCCCCGGCCTCCCACAGGAGCGCCGGGGTAAAGGCCTGACGTCAACACGCCGCCATCACAATCAGAACTTCCCACTCACCTCGATCCCGTAAACGCGCGGCTCGCCGACGATATAGGTCGGCACGCCGAAGCCGCCGCCGGTGTTGCCCGCGTCGATCAGATAGCGGCGATTGAGCAGGTTGCGCGCGAAGCCGCCGATCTGGTAGCGCCCGTCCGCCAGTTCGACGCCGGCACGCAGGTTGACCAGCGTATAGCCCCCCTGGCTGATCGCTTCCTGGTTGGGCAGTTCGAAAAACACCTTGCTCTGGAAGGTCGCCGACGGCGTGGCGTAGAAGGTCATCCCCTCCACCGGCACGCGCAGGATCGCGCCGCCCGAGGCGCTGTACTTCGGTTGCAGGCGGAACTGCGCGCCCGAAAAGGCGCCATAGCTGGCATTGTTGGCGATCTTGCCGTCGACATAGGCGAAGTTGCCGAACAGCGAGAGCAGCTTGTTGACGCGCAAATTGCTCTCGATCTCGACGCCGGGGTTGTGCGCCTTGCCGGCGCTCTGCGTGGTGGTGACGCCGTTATTGATCACCGATACCTGGAAGCCGTTATAGGCCTGATAGAATACGCCGATCGACCCGCTGAGCGGACCCACCTTGCCCTTGATGCCGGCTTCGTAATTCCACACCACTTCGTCGGGCACGACCTGTAATGCGGGCACCACGACCCCGCCCGCCGTCGTCGCCGCCAGCTGCACCACCGGCGAGCGGCGGCCTTTGCTGATCGTGGCATAGACGTTCACATCGTCGGTTACGCGATACAGGACGTTGAAGCGCGGCAGCACCGCCGAAAAGCTCTTCTGCGCGGTGAAGATCACGCCATTGGTATTGGCGACGCCGAGCAGGCTGGTCTTGACCCCCAGTGCCGCCAGGATCGTCGAATTGGGCTGAACCGAACTATAGCCCGACTTGCGCTGCTCGATCAGCAGCCGCGCACCGGCGGTGATTTCCAGCCGCGGCGTCGGGATCCAGGTGCCGTCGGCAAACACCGAATAGGTGTCGTTGGTGCCATAGTTGGTGAACACCGACTGATAGGGAATTTGCGTTGCCGCGCCGCCCGTCAATATGGCGGTCGCCTTGGCGGCGGTTACCGTGCCGTTCGGCGCGACGCACCCCGACACCCCGTTCGCGGCGAGCAGGTTGCGGATCGCGGCGAAGGCCGGCGTGACCGAGCAGCCGAGATAGGTGCCCTCTTCGGTCGAGAAGGGCACGCGCTGCAGATTGTTCTCGAAGAACGCGTTCCAGCCGAACGAGGCGCGATATTTCGGGCCGGTGAAGTTGAAACGGCCTTCATGGCTCCACTGGTCGCCGCGCGCGTCCTCGGCAAATTCGAGATACCAGGCCGGGCTGCCATCGGCATCGAACACTTCATTGCTGTTGAACTTGCGATAGCCGTTGACGGTCGTGAAGGTGACGCCCGGCGCAAGTTTCGCCGTCAACGTGAAATTGGCGTCGTACACGTCGCGCTTCAGGCCCAGCTTGGCCGCGCCGAGCACCTGCGCGCTATAGGGCGAGCCCGACAGTTCGGCATAGCTGTAGTCGCCGAAATTGCCGCCGGTCGGCGCGAGCGCGCGCGAACGGAACGCGGTGCCGGGGTTGCGCTGGCCGTCATAGGTCAGCACCAGGCTGGCGGTGATCGCGTCGGTCGGCGACCAGCGCAACGAACCGCGCACGCCGCGCTGGTCCTGCCCGTTGAGATCGTCCTGCTTGATCTTGCCCTGGTTCTGGTTGGGCACATTGGCGTCGCCGGCGATGTTGCGGACGAAGCCGTCATGATATTTGTAGGCAAAGGCCAGGCGCCCCGACAGCGTGTCGTTGCCGGCATTGATGAAGCCCGACACCTGCGCGCGATTGAAATTGCCATAGGAGGCGGTGAGGCCGGCCGAGGTGCCGGCGCGCGGCGGTGCCGAGATGATGTTGACCGCGCCGACCGCCGAGGCCGTACCGAACAGCGTCGCCTGCGGACCCTTCACCACCTCGATCCGCTCGAGATCGTACAGGTCCTGATACGCGCCGCGCGTGCGCGAGATGTCGACGCCATTGTAATAGAGCGAGACGCGCGCGCCCTGTTGCGACGAGCCGCTGTCCGAGGTGATGCCGCGGATCACGAAACCGGGGTTGTTGTCGCTCTGCTCCTGGATGCGCAGGCCGGGCACGAACAGCGCCACCTCGGCGAGCGAATTGACGCCGAGTTCCTGCATCCTCGCTCCGGTCAGCGCGGTGACGGTGATCGGCACGTCCTGCAATTTCTGTTCGCGCTTCTGCGCCGTGACGATGATGTCGCCGCCCTGGGCGTCGGACGTATCCGGCGCGACCGCCGATGGGAGGGGCGCCGACTGGGCGAGCGCCGCGGACGAAGTGCAGCCGAGAAGAACGCCCGCAAAGGCGAGCGAGAAGGTACAACGCATGACAACGACCCTTTTGATTTTTGGTTTGTTGCGGTGCGGTATCGACGCCAAGCGACGGATTCGCGGCGTTTCGATGAAAGTTATATGACGATACGATTGTTGTTGCCGTCATGCGCCCCGGCCGGGCGCGCTGTGCGACGTTATCGCTCATACGCCTCTCCCCTTCAGGGCAGGGGTCGGGGGTGGGGGCGTGCCGCAAACCCGGCGCTCGCGGATACCCCCGATTCCGACCGCTCACTTCCAGGCGAGGAGCTATGAGTCTTCCTTGCTGCCCGCCGGCGACCGAGATGCTGTCGAGGCGCTCCGAAATCGGCGCTTCCAAAGTAGGATTTCGCCCGCCATAGCCGACGTGCGTTCTTTCTCACTGTTGCATAAGGCTCGCGCGCTTGTGCCCTAGTGGCGGCGTTACGCCGGCGGCTGCCACAGCTCGATCGGGTTGCCCTCCGGATCGTGGATCCGCGCGAAGCGGCCGGCCTGTGGGTCGTCCCATTCGGGGCGGGTTTCCACGTCGATTCCGGCGGCGGTCAGGCTGGCGAGCAGCGCGTCGATCGCGGTCACGCGCAGGTTGAGCATGAAGGCGTGCTCGGCCTTCCAATAGTCGCTGTCCGCCTTGAACGGCGCGAAGACGACCGGGCCGCCTTGCGTCATCCACGACCATTGGTCCGGCTCGCCCGTGCCCTCGGCGGCGCAGCCGGCGCCGATGCCGAGATGCTCGCGATACCATGCCGAGAGCGCTTCGGGGTCATGTGCGCGGAAAAACAATCCGCCTATTCCGTTTACCGGCATCGCCTCTCTCCTAAGCGGCCTTGTCGATCGCCTCGCCGGCGGCCGCCGCCAGCAGGCGGCGCTCGATGCCCTTGAGGCGGGTGCCGTCGGATATCTTATCGCCGGTCAGGTCGGTTAGATAGAAGGTATCGACGGCGCGCTCGCCATAGGTCGCGACATGCGCCGAGTGGATCGTCACGCGCGACTGGAACAAGGTGTGGGCAAGCTGGTTGAGCAGCGCCGGGCGGTCGCGCGCGTTGACCTCGATCACGGTGAAGCGGTTCGAGGCGCGGTTGTCGATCAGCACATTGGGTTCGATGGTGAACGCCTCGGCGCGGGCGCGGGGCAGCGGCTTGGCCTTCAGCCGGTCGGCGAGCTTGCCGCGATTGGCCAGCGCGTCCTCGATCGCCTGCTTGAGCCGGGCGAGCTGGCCGGCATCGTCGAACGGACGGCCGAGCGGGTCCTGGACGAGGAAATTGTCCAGCGCCATGCCGTCGCGCGTGGTGTGGATGTGCGCGTCGATGATGTTGCCGCCGGCGATGTTGATCGCGCCGGCAATGCGGTAGAACAGCCCGGGATGGTCGGCGGCGTAGATCGTCACCAACGTCGCGCCGCGTTCGGGATAGACCACCGCGGCGATCGACAGCGCGGCGTCGCGGGCGCCGTCGATCAGCGCGGCGTTGCGCGCGAGGATATCGTCGGGCTCGGCGATCCAGTACGCCTCGGGCAGGCGCTTGACGAAGCGGGCGAAGCGCGCGTCGTCCCAGCCGAGCGCGGCCTGCAGCGTCTCCTGCTTCAGGGCGATGCGGTCGGCGCGGCCCTTCTGCTTGTGGCCCAGCCGCAGCACCTCCTCGGCGGATTCGTAGAGGTCGGAGAGCAGCTGGCGCTTCCAGCCATTCCATACGCCGGGGCCGACGGCGCGGATGTCGACCACGGTCAGCACGAGCAGCATGCGCAGCCGCTCCGGGCTCTGCACCGCCTCGCAGAAGTCGAGGATCGTCTTGAAGTCCGACAGGTCGCGCTTGAACGCGGTCGCCGACATCAACAGGTGGAAGCGCACCAGCCAGGCGACCGTCTCGGTCTCGGCCGGGGTCAGGCCGAAGCGCGGGCCGAGCCTGGTCGCGACCTCCGCGCCGAGGATCGAATGGTCGCCGCCGCGCCCCTTGGCGATGTCGTGGAGCAGCACCGCGACGTACAGCGCGCGGCGCGAGACGATCTGCTTCATGATCCCGGTCGACAGCGGATGGTCGTTGTCGAGATCGCCCTTCTCGATCCGGCTGAGCAGGCCGATCGCACGGATGGTGTGCTCGTCGACGGTGTAGTGATGGTACATGTCGAACTGCATCTGCGCGACGACGCGGCCGAAATCGGGCACGAAGCGGCCGAACACGCCGGTCTCGTTCATCCAGCGCAGCACGATGTCGGGTCGGCGCGGCGAGGTGAGCACCTCCAGGAACAGCGCATTGGCCTCGGGGTCGCGGCGATAGTCGTCGACCAGCTTGGCGTCGCGCGCGGCGGTGCGCAGCGCGAGCGGGTGGATCTCGATCTCGTTCCGGTCGGCGAGCGCGAACATCTCGATCAGCCGCACCGGGTTCTTCGCCAGGAAATCGTCCGAGGGCAGGGCGAGCCGGCCGCGGTCGAGCACGAAGCCATGCAGGCGCCGCGGGCTGCGGCGGAAAGTCGGCAGGTTGAAGCGGCGACCGCGCGCCGCGAACTTCTCGTCGAGATGGGCGAGGAACACGCCGCTGAGATCGCCGACGGTCTTGGCCTGGAGGAAGTAGAATTGCATGAAGCGCTCGACGCGCGATTTGCCGGGCCGGTCGGCGAAGCGCATGCGATCGGCGAGCTCGCGCTGCAGGTCGAAGGTCAGCCGGTCCTCGCCGCGCCCGGCGAGCATGTGGAGGTGGCAGCGCACCGCCCAGAGGAAATTCTCGGCGCGGTGGAACTGGCGGTATTCGGTGCGGGTGAGCAGGCCGACATCGACCAGCTCGGCGGATTCGGTGACGTTGTAGGCGTCCTTGCCGATCCAGAACAATGTGTGGAGATCGCGCAGCCCACCCTTGCCCTCCTTGATATTGGGCTCGACGACATAGCGGCTGTCGCCCATCTTGAGGTGGCGCGCCTCGCGCTCGGCGAGCTTGTCGGCGATGAAGGCGCGGGTGGTGCCGGCCTGGACGTCCTTGTGGAAGCGCGCGGCGGCCTCGTCATAGAGCGACTGGTCACCCCACACGTAGCGCGATTCGAGCAGCGCGGTGCGGATCGTGATGTCGCTCTTGGCCTGGCGCACCATCTCGTCGAGCGAGCGGCTGCTATGGCCGATCTTCAGCCCGAGATCCCACAGCGCATAGAGCATCGATTCGATCACCTGCTCGGCCCAGCCGGTCTGCTTCCACGGCGTGAGAAAGGCGATGTCGACATCGGAATAGGGCGCCATCTCGCCGCGGCCATAGCCGCCGACCGCGATCAGCGTGAGGCGCTCGGCGGTGGTCGGGTTGCTCAGCCGGTGGAGCCGCTGGGTGGTGAAGTCGAACAGCAGGCGCAGGATCTGGTCGACCAGAAAGGCCTGGCCGGCGGCGGCCTCGATCCCGCGCGAGGGATGCTCGATCAGGCGGCGCGCGATCTCGTCGCGGCCGGCGTCGAGCGCCGCCTTGAGCTGCGCGGTCGCGGCGCGGCGCAGCGTCGCGGTGTCGCCGCCGTCGATCGCGGCGAGCGCATCGGCGATGGTGCGGCGATCGATGATCGCGCGGCGGTGCGGCAGATTGTCGAAGCGCGCGGGCATGGCGGGGGTCAGTTCCTCACGGTGCGGGGGTAACCCCGGCGAATGCGATCGATGCGCCGCCGGCAATGTTTGCCGACGGCGTCGCGGTCTGGCAATCCGGTCAAGTGGCGTTCAGGACGGGCATGCAACGAAGTGTCGTGTTCGGACGTTGGCGTTCCGTTCCTCAGGAGGGTAATTTGATGAAGCGTTTCACCACTTTCGCCGCCATCGTGGCGACCGGCTGCATGGCGTTGGCGAGCCCGTCGTTCGCGCAGAGCCGGCAGGACGAAGCGCGGTTCGAAGCCGCGCAGCAGCGGTTCCAGAACGAGCTGTCGTTGTTCCAGCAGGAATTCGACCGCTACCAGCAGGCGCGCGCGGCCGATCGCAACAACCGCTATTATGATTCGCGCCAGCCGCAGGGCTATCCGATCGATGATCGCGACGAGAGCGGCTATGACGCCTCGCGCTATTACCGCCCGGGTCCGAACTATCAGGAGCGCGTGCTGTCGCGCGACGACCGCGTCTATCGCGGCACCGACGGGCGTTACTATTGCAAGCGCAACGACGGCACGACCGGGCTGGTGCTCGGCGCGGTGAGCGGCGGCATCCTCGGCAATGTGATCGACGGCGGCCACAGCCGCGCGGTCGGCACGCTGCTCGGCGGCGCGCTCGGCGCGATTGCCGGCCAGGCGCTCGACCGCAATTCGGCGCAGATCCGCTGCAAGTGAGGTGAGACAGGGGGTAAAGCTCCTCCCCTTCAGGGGAGGAGTGGGGGCCATCCCGCGGCGTGGCGTTCGCGATGAGCCCCCACCCCCAGCCGCTTCCCCGAAGGGAAGGGGAGCGGGGAAGAGGTGCTCCTCAGGCGTCACGGCTGAGGGCCTTCAACCGATACAGCACGTCGAGCGCCTCGCGCGGGGTGAGGGCGTCGACGTCGAGCGCCTCGACCTCGGCGCGGATCGCGTCGCCTTGTTCCTCCTCGATCGCGGCCATCGCGGCGAAGAGCGGCAGGTCGTCGAGGCCCGCCGCGATGCCGCCGGTCTTCTCGCGGCCGGCTTCCAGCTTCGCCAGCACCGCCTTGGCGCGGGCGACGGTGGCGGGGGGCATGCCGGCGAGGCGGGCGACGGCGAGGCCGTAGCTGCGGTCGGCCGGCCCCTCGCTGACCTCGTGGAGCAGGACGAGCTCGCCCTTCCACTCGCGCGCGCGGACATGGTGGAGCGATAGCGCGTCGCAGCGTTCGGCGAGGCGGGTCAGTTCGTGATAATGCGTCGCGAACAGGCAGCGGCAGCGATTGTCCTCATGGATCGCCTCGACCACCGCCCAGGCGATGGCGAGCCCGTCATAGGTCGAGGTGCCGCGGCCGACCTCGTCGAGGATGACGAAGCTCTGCGGCGTGGCTTGCGCCAGGATCGCGGCGGTCTCGACCATCTCGACCATGAAGGTCGAGCGGCCGCGCGCGAGATTGTCCGACGCGCCGACGCGGCTGAACAGCCGATCGACCAGGCCGAGCTTCGCACGCGTCGCGGGGACGAAGGCGCCGGCCTGGGCGAGCACCGCGATGAGCGCGTTCTGGCGCAGGAAGGTCGACTTGCCGCCCATGTTCGGCCCCGTCACGAGCCACAGCCGCGAGGCCTCCGACAGCGTGCAATCATTGGCGACGAAGCGCTGGCCGCTCTTGGCCAGCGCCGCCTCGACCACCGGGTGGCGGCCGCCCTCGACCTCGAAACAGGCGTCGGGCGAGAGCGATGGGCGCGTCCAGCCGCCCTCGATCGCGCGTTCGGCAAGGCCCGCCGCGACGTCCAGCCGGGCGAGCGCGTCGGCGGTGGCGGCGATGGGCTCGCGCCGGTCGAGCGCGGCGGCGGTGAGGTCTTCGAGATGCGCGGCCTCGGCGGCGAGCGCGTGGGCGCCGGCCTGGCTGACCTTGATGGCATGCTCGTGCAGCTCGGGCGCGTTGAAGCGCACCACGCCGGCGAGCGTCTGGCGGTGGGTGAAGCCGCTGTCGGGGCGCATCAGCGGATCGGCGAAGCGCGCGGCGACCTCGATATGATAGCCGAGCACGCCGTTGTGGCGGATCTTGAGCGCCGCGATGCCGGTCTGCTCGCGGTACCTGGCTTCGAGCGCGGCGATGGCGCGGCGGCCGCCGGCGCCGGCATCGCGCAGGTCGTCGAGCGCGGCGTCATAGCCTTCGGCGATATAGCCGCCGTCGGACGCGTCGATCGGCGGCATCGGGACGAGGGCGCGGCGGAGCAGGTCGATCAGCGGGGCGTGGCCGCGGAGTTGGGGGATGAGGTCGGCGAGGAGGGTGGGGGTGGTGTGTGCCAACTCGCTCCCCTCCCCTTCAGGAGCGGCGGGTTAACCATGCCCCGCATGGTTCAGGTCAGTCCGGGGGACTGACCGACCCGCCGCTGGGTTGGGGGTGGGGGCTCTCCGCGAATCCAACGGCTGCGGTTCTTGCGGCACTGCCCCACCCCAGCCCTCCCCTGAAGGGGAGGGAGCTTGAAGGGAGTGACCCTCCTCTTGCATGGCGCTTGTGGCGCGGACCCACCCCCGGCCCCTCCCTGGAAGGGAGGGGGGAAGGAGGTTCAGGCGGTCGCTGAGGGCGGCGGCGCCTTCGAGGCCATCCCGCAATTGGCCGAGGTCGCGGGGGCTGCCGCGGCCGGCGGCGATGCGGCCGAGGGCGCGGCCGATGTCGGGGAGGGTGCGGAGCGTGGTGCGCAGGGACTCGCGCAGGCCGCCATCGGCGACGAACAGCGCGACGAGATCGAGCCGCGCCTCGATCGCGGCGATGTCCATCAGCGGGGCGCCGAGATCGGCGGCGAGCAGTCGGGCGCCGGCGCCGGTGAGGGTGCGGTCGACCGCGTCGAGCAGGCTGCCCTTGCGGCCGCCGCCGCTCGCCTGGGTCAGCTCGAGGCTCTCGCGCGTGGCGGCGTCGATCGCCATCCCGTCGCGCGCGGCGGCGAGGCGGGGCGGGCGCAGGAAGGGCAGGGCGCCCTTGGCGGCATGTTCGAGATAGGCGACCAGCCCGCCGGCGGCAGCGAGCGCGGCGCGGCTGAAGCTGCCGAAACCGTCGAGCGTCGAGACGCCGTAGAGCCGGTGGAGCCGATCGACCGCGGCGCCGCTGTCGAAATCGGCGCGCGGGCGCGTGCCGTCGGTGGCGTGGCCGGCATGCGCGGAGCCGTCGGCGGCGATGACCTCGGCCGGGTTGAGCCGGGCGAGCTCGGCGGCGAGGCCGGCGGCGTCGGCCTCGATCACCTCGAAGCGGCCGGTCGAGATGTCGGCGGCGGCGATGGCGACGCCGCCTGCTGCCTCGCCGATCGCGACGCACCAGTTGGCGGCGCGCGCGTCGAGCAGCGCCTCCTCGGTCAGCGTGCCGGCGGTGACGAAGCGGATGATCGCGCGGTTGACCAGCGCCTTGGAGCCACGCGCCTTGCGGGCGGCCTCGGGGCTTTCGGTCTGTTCGGCGATGGCGACGCGGTGGCCGGCCTTGATCAGCCGGGCGAGATAGCCTTCGGCGGCATGGACCGGCACGCCGCACATCGGGATCGGCACGCCGCCATGCTCGCCGCGCGCGGTGAGCGCGATGTCGAGCGTGGCGGCGGCGGCCCGGGCATCGTCGAAGAACAGCTCGAAGAAATCGCCCATGCGGTAGAACAGCATGGAATCGCCGGCCTCGGCCTTGAGCGCGTGATATTGCGCCATCATCGGGGTGGGGGCGGTGGTGGCGCCATCTGACTTGGGGGCGGACTTTGCGGCGGACATGAGGGCGAGGTAGCGGGAAATTGCCCGCACGTCATGCGCCAGCATGCGACCACGCGGCTTTCCCTTTGCGTAAAGCTGCGATTTTTCTTTCGTGTCGGATCGGCACGGCTTTGCGGCGCAGGAAGCGTTACGGATCAACGGGTTAAGGGGTGCGCTCCCTGTTCGCACGGAACAAGAGAAAACAAGAGCCGGAACAAGACGGCGGCGCGCGGCGTGATTCAACCGCGGCGCAATCTCGCGGATAGGGCGAATCGGATGAGACATCGCCGAGGGTAATAGGATGAGCGAGGAACGCGTTGAATCTGGCCGTGCGGGCGACGCCGGGCCGGTGGCGGAACAGCAGGCGGCCGGGCAGCAGGCGCAGGGGCAGCAGGTGACGGCCGAGGCGCCGCGCCCGCGCGGGCCACACCGGTTCCAAAAAGGACAGTCGGGCAATCCGGCGGGCCGGCCGCGCCGGCAGCGCGCGACGGGCGGGCCGGGCGACCGCCTGCCCGGCGCGGACGAGCCGACGCGGGCGATGATCCTGGCCGAGGCTTACCGCATGATGCGCGTGGAGGAGGACGGGCGGACGATCGAGCTGCCGGCGCACCAGGCGGTGATGCGCGCGATGATCCGCAATGCGGTGGCGGGCAACCGCATCGCGCAGTGGCGCTTCACGCAGATCGTGCAGGAGGCGGAGCGGCAGACCAAGCAGGAGCAGGTGACGCTGTACAATGCGTTCGAGTGGCAGGGCATGTTGCGCGAGCCGAAGCCGACGCGGGAGAGCGAGATCATCGTGGATCCGCGATCACGCCTGTCGGTGGTGGTGCGGCCGGGTGGGACGGGGGGCGGGGCGGAGGAGGAGTAGGGGGGGTTGG
>JBAZXI010000013.1:0-124045 GCA_041659925.1 Sphingomonas sp. | reverse complement strand
GTAGCGCGTCCATAGCAGCATCGAGTCGCTCGCCGGCTCGCCGCTCGCCACGCTGTGGGTAAAGCCGCGTGCCGCATTGATCGCCGGCACCTGCGCAAAGCCGGGAATGGCGAAGGCGCCAAGCCCCAGCGAGCCGGTCAACAACAGCGAACGACGGTCCAGATCGAGTTTCATCAGCGGCCTCCAGGTGATCGGCGCCCCGCTTGCCTCAACGATATGGCGTCCTCATGACAGCTCAGGCGCGAAGGCGCCGCGCGCGCTTTTCCGCGATCCGTGCCGCATAATAGTCGATCAGTTCGACCGTGTGCTCGCGGTCGCTGCGGACCCGCCCGGCGGCGGCCACGGCGGCGCGGCGCAGCATCGCCGGGTCGCGGGCAAACAGCCGGGCGATCGCCTTCGCACCGGCGGCGGCGTCGCGGGCGGTGTAGGTCTCGGACGACAGCGGGTCGGCGACCTCGGCGCACCCGCCGGTATCGGGCACGATCAGCGGCAGCCCCGCCGCGACCGCTTCCGACGCGACGAGCCCGAAGGGCTCGGCTTCGGCACCGTGGATCAGCGCATCGCAACTGGCCATGATCCGCGCCAGGCGCTCGCGATCATAGACGGGGCGGAACAGCCGGATATGCGGACTGCCGGCAAGGCGATGCTCGAGATTGCGCGTCTCGACCCCGGTACCGAGCAAGATCAGGCCGACCGGCATGCGCGCGCCGGCGCGCTCGGCCGCGTCGATCACGACGTCCCAGCGCTTTTCGCGATGATGCCGCCCGAGCCCGACCAGCAAGCGCCCCTCGGGTGGCAGGCCGCATTGCGCGAGCATCGCCACGCGGAGCCGCTCGTCGCGCAACGCCGGTGAAAAATGGCCGCGCTCGATGCCGAGCGGCATTGCCGCATCGATGCGCAGCCCGCGCGCGCGCAGGCGCTTTTCCAGCGCCGGCCCGTTGGTCACGACGACGTCGAACTTGTCGAGGAAGCGCGCCATGTAGCGCGTGTACCAGGCGCAGGCGCGCTCGATCCGCTCGTGGCTCGCCACGGCCTCGAACCAGCGCTGCGCATAGGCGGCGACATTGTCGTTATGCATGAAATAGGATTTCAGCGCGTCGCCGCGCCAATTGCCGACGATCCAGGCGGGGCGCCATGGCGAGCAATTCTCGACCACGTCCGGCTCGAGCTCGTCGAGCAGCGCGGTGATCGGGGCGCCATCCCAGAACAGCCCGTAATTGCTGTCGAACGGCAGGCGGCGTGCCTTGATGTAGATGATGCGACCGCCGCCCGGGCGCTCGTCGATGCGGTCCTCGCGCCCGGGCGCGATCACGATCAGCTCGTGGCCGAGCTCGGCCATCAATCCCATCTTGCGTTCGAGATAGGTGCGGACGCCGCCGCCGGTCGGCGAATAGAATTCGTTGACGTCGACGATCCGCATCGGGCGGGTACCCCTATTCCTTCATCGGGCCAAAACCCCCGAGGCCGCGCAGATACTGTGCCCGAATGCTGGTCGTGGTGATACCCGGCCCGACATCGATGATCGCCTGGTTGAGCTTGGGCTTCGAGCGACCCATCCGCAGGTTGCTGGGAAAGCCCGCGCCATCGGTCCAGAAATCGAACTTCGACTTGCTGTCGCGATTGTGCGTGAAGAGCAGGGCGTAGCGGCCGGGGGCCGGCACCTTGATGCACATCTCCACCGGGCCCGATTGCGGGGTGCGCGCGGTGACGCGCCGGAAGACCTTGTGCTCCTGTATCAGCAGATGGTCGTCGCGCAGGAAATCATTCTCGTTGGCCGGGTAGATTTCGAGCTTCACCTCGCCGGCGCGATCCTTCAGCCCGACGATATTGGCCTGGATCGCCGGCCCCTTGCCGTTTGCGCACAACGCGCTGTCCTCGCCGACGATGCCGGCCTGGGCCGGCGCCGCGAGCGGCAGCAACGCGATCGGCAACGCCGCGACCGCCACAAAATACTTCCTCACCGTCATTCCGCGTCCTCGCACTACTACTCTCGCGTCACGCACCTATCGCGCATCGGCTTTTGCCCTGCGATGAACGATAACGCTCATGCCCGTTGCGCCGGGCGACGCGGTATATGCGAGCAAACTTGGCCAAAAGAAGGTGTGCAGCGGGCGTATCGGAGACGAACGTCCGGTCGCGCGTGCTGGGCAAGGGCCGGATCAGGCGCTATCGCGAGGCGCGATGAAGACCCTGCTCGCCTCGATTCATGACGTCTCGCCCAAGTTCGAGGGTGCCGTCGATGCGCTCGCCGATCGGCTCGCCGGCCATCTCGGCGGGTTGCGGCTGGCGATGCTGGTGGTGCCCGATCACTGGGGCGAGGCGCCGATCGGCGCGGGCACGCCGTTCGCCGCGCGCCTGCGTGGCTGGGCCGATGCCGGCGTCGAGATGTTCGTCCATGGCTGGTTCCACCGCGATACGGCAACGCACTGCGGCGCCGACGCGTGGCGCGCCAGGCACATGACGGCGGGCGAGGGCGAGTTTCTCGGCCTCGACGCGAGCGAGGCGCTGTCGCGGATGACCCGCGGCAAGGCACTGGTCGAGGATATCATCGGCCGGCCGGCGGCGGGTTTCATCGCGCCGGCCTGGCTCTATTCCGACGCCGCACGTGCCGCGCTGGGCGAGGCCGGCTTCGCGCTGGCGGAGGATCACCGCCGGGTCTGGGCGCCGACGCGCGGAAGCGAGGTGGTGGCGCGCGGCCCGGTGATCACCTGGGCCAGCCGGACGCGCAATCGGCAGCTCAGCTCGCTGGCGGCCGCCGCGGCGCTGCGGCTCGTGCTCCGGCCGGCGCGCGTGGTACGGATCGCGGTGCATCCGGGCGACAACGGCGTGCCGCAGCTGCTCGACAGCATCGACCGGACCTTCGTCGCGCTCGGCCATGGCCGGACGCCGGGGCGCTACGCCGACCTGATCGCCTGAGCCCGGGCGCTCATGCGGCGGCGCGCGGCCGTCGTTGCAGGCCGGCCAGGCCGAGCCCGAGAATGAGCACGGCGTGGACGACGAGGGTCAGGCCGGCGACCAACGCCAGCATCTGCGCCATCTGCGCATGCTGGCCGACGAGCATGCCGGCGATGGTCGCGAAGACGAGATCCTTGTTCGGCACCATCGGCAGGCGCGACACGAGCATGCGCGCGGCGGACAGCAGCAGCCAGGTCGCGATCGCGATACCCGGCAACCCGAAATGCCAGGTCAGCGCAACGAGCACCGCACCGCCGAGCACACGGCCGCAATGCACCGCGAAAATCCACCACAAGGTGCGGCGATCGAGCGAGAAAACGCGCTTCGAAAAGACGAGGAATGGCAGCGACATCGCGAAGATGATCACCGCCGACCAGACGACGATCCGCAACTGACCCGTATCGAGCCAGCCGATCGCATAGGGGAGCGCGCAGAGCAGCACGGTCAGCGTGACCGCCGAGCCGGCGATGGCCGACAGGATGCTGACATCCTTCACCGCGCCGAACGGCGCGGCGACCATCGTCGCGCGCTGCCGGGCCCAGGCATAGAAATAGGCTTCGCCCGAATAGCCGATCATGTCGCTGGCGACGCGCTTGCGGATCAGCGCGGCGAAGCCGGCCGCCGGGATGCGCCACAGGCGGCGGAAGATCACATAGTCGCCGACCACCGGCGAGAAATAATAGAGCGTGAAGAACAGGTAGAAGAGCGGGCTGCGCGGCAGCGCGTTCGACAGGCCGGCAATCCCCGAATCGAGCAGCTGGCGCCCGAGCATCACGATCATCACCAGCGTGATGATGCCGCCCAGCACCATCGGCCAGCGGCGCTTCAGCGTCTCGACCGGCTCGAGGCCGGCAAGGTCGGGTGCGACCGCTTCCAGAGCCAGACCGTCAGCCCGGGGGGCCGGAGTAATGTTCACGTGGCACGACCTGCGAAAAATGCCGGTCGGTGCCGGAACCCGCGTGATCTAGGGAGTGCACCCCGGCTTGGCAACGGGTGCGCATTCGGTCGACCGCAAGTGCTTGCCGGCGCGCCCGAATTCAGGCCGGCTTGACCCGTTCGGGCTGAACCGCCGCGATCGCCGGGATGGCCAGTGCAGCCGCGTCGGCCGCGACGAGGCGTGGATAGGCGCCGAGCGGCAGGTCGAAGCGCCGCGCATTGTACATTTGCGGGACGAGGCAGACATCGGCGAGGTTGGGTGCGTCGCCACCGAGAAACGGGCCGTCTCCGGCCATCGCCTCGAGCGCGGCGAAGCCCTGCGCGATCCAGTGGCGATACCAGTCGTCCTTCGCCGCCTGATCGGCGCCGAACTGTGCGGTGAGCCGCGCAAGCACGCGCGTATTGTCGAGCGGGTGGATATCGGCGGCGATGACCAGCGCCTGTGCGAGCACCTGCGCGCGCGCCAGCGCGTCGCGCGGCACGAGCGGGGGTTCGGGCCAGGTCGCGTCGAGATAGTCGATGATCGCGAGACTCTGGGTGATCGTCGTGCCGGCAATCTCCATCGCCGGCACCAGCCCCTGCGGGTTGTGCGCGCGAAACGCGTCGCCGCGCTGTTCGCCGCTCAGCAGATTCACCTCGACCGATTCATAGGCCACGCCCTTGAGCGCCAGCGCGATGCGCACGCGATAGGCCGCCGACGACCGCCAATAGCCATGAAGCCTGATCATGCGGACAGATCCTCGCCCTCGCGCTCGGAACTGCGTTCGAGCGCAACCTTGATCATCGCCGTCATCGGATCGGCGAGTGCCAGCCCGACCACCCCGAACAGCGTGCTGGCGAGGATCTGCGCCGACAGCGTCAGTGCCGGGGGCAGGTCGACGGTGCGCCGCGCGACCATCGGGATGACGACATAGCCGTCGAAGGTCTGGACGACGAAATAGGTTGCCAGCGCGGCAAGGCCGGCATGCATGCTGGCCGAGAAGCCGACCGCGGTCATCAACACGCCGGTGACGAAGGCGCCGACATTGGGGATGAAGGCGAGGATCCCCGCGATCAGGCCCAGCACCAGCGCCATCGGCACGCCGAGAAAGGTGAGGATGACGAACACCAGCACGCCCTCGATCGCCATCCCGGCGAGGCGCCCGGCGAGCAGGCGGCGCAGCGTCGTCGCCATGCGCTCGATGGTGATGGCGAATTCGCTGCGCGTGTCGGTCGGGATCATCCATTGCAGCCCGCGCTCGTACAGGCGCGGTTCCATCGCGACGAACAGGCCGATCACCAGCACCATGAAGAAACTGGTCAGCGCGCCGATCGCGGTGCCGACATAAGAGGTCAGCTTGCCGACGCTGCCCAGTCCTTCCTTGATCAGGCTCTGGACGTCGGCGCGGCCGGGCAGGATTCCCATGCCCGCCGCCCAGGCGCTGACGCGATTGGCCTGGGTGATCAGCGTCGCCTGGAGTTGCTCGAACTGTGCGGCGATCTGCACGCCGGTCAGATAGAAGGTGCCGAGGACGAAGGCGGTGGCGGCGATCACCACGATCGCCAGCCGCCAGCCACGCCCGATCGGCAGCACGCGTCCGAGCAGGCGGACGCCGCCGTCGAACATCGCCGCGGCGACCACGCCGCCGAAGATGATCAGCAGCGGCTGGATCAGCAACACGACCAGCGCGATCGCGCCGCCGATGCCGAACCACACCGTGGCGCGCTTCATTTCCTGCCGTACGAAAGGATCGCGCAGCTCGTTCGGGCCGGGCTCGATGACCAGCTCGTCGGGCCGCTCGCCGGTCATTTGCCGCCGGAGGGATGGAGCGACGTGCCGGCGCGGCCGCCGCGGAACCACGAGCCGATGGTCAGCGGATTCCAGCTGCCGAGGCCGCTCTTCGAAAAGGTGATGAACTCGGCGCGGCCGCCGATATATTCCCACGGCACCGGGCCGCCCAGGCCCTGCTGCTCGATCGAGAAGCGGCTGTCGGCGCTGCGGTCGCGATTGTCGCCCATCAGGAAGACGCTGTTCGCCGGCACGGTGATCGGGCCGTAGGTGTCGCCGTCGCCATAGCCCTGTTCGATATCGACCGTCTCGAACGTCCGGCCGTTCGGCAGCGTCTCGGTTACCATCGGCAGGCGGCAGAAATATTTGCCGTCCTTGCCCATTTGCAGCGCCTGCGGGCCATAATCGCGCGGGTCGCAGGTGACCTTGCCGTCATTGCTGCCGTCATTGACGGGAACCCCGCCATAATCGGGGATGTCGACATAGTGGACGGGTGAACGCCTGACCGCCACGCCATTGAGAAACACCACCCCGCCGATCACCTGCAGGCGATCGCCGGGCAGGCCGATCACCCGCTTGATATAGTCGGTGTTGCGGCCCGGCGGCGTGACGATGACGACATCGCCGCGCTTCGGCAGGCTTCCGAACAGCCGCCCGCCGATATGCGGCAACTGGAAGCCCCAGCTCTCGACATTCTGGCGCAGCACCACGCCGCGGAAAATCGCGACCGGGTTGGGGATGGTCGGCGAGACGAACGACCAGCCATAGGCGAATTTGCTGACCACCAGCTGATCGCCGACCAGCAAGCCCGGCAGCATCGATTCCGACGGGATGTAGAATGGCTTGGCGATGAAGCTGTGGAATCCCAGCACCGCCAGCACCAGCCAGGCGATGCCCTTCAGCTCGCCCTTCCAGTCGGTCTTGCGCTTCGTGTCGGTCGGCGTGCCGGTATCGACGGGCGCGCTCGCCCCGTGGGACCCGGCGGTGTCGGATTCGGTGTTCAACGCAAACTCTTCGCTCATCAACTCGTCCTGTCGCCTTCGACGGAGATTGCCTCGATGACGACGAACGCCTGTGCCCAGGGATGGTCGTCGGTCAGCGTCAAATGGATACGCGCGACGTGGCCGTGCGGCGTCAACGCGTCAAGTCTTGCCTTGGCGCCGCCGGCCAGCGCGAGCGTCGGCGCGCCCGAGGGCGCGTTGACCACGCCGATGTCCTTCATGAACACCCCGCGCTTGAAGCCCGTGCCTACCGCCTTCGAAAAAGCCTCCTTCGCGGCAAAGCGCTTGGCCAGCGTTCCGGCCTTGGTGAAGGGGCGGCGATCGCCCTTGGCGCGCTCGATCTCGGTGAAGACGCGTTGCTCGAAACGCGTGCCGAAACGGTCCAGCGACGCCTGGATACGCTCGATATTGCACAGGTCGGAGCCGAGCCCGATGATCATGACGCTTTTGCCGCATGCGCGGAGGCACGGCGCGCCTCAACGCACGTCATCGCGCCGCATCCATCGCCGCGCGCATCGTGCGCACGCTCTCGGCGAGACCGACGAACAATGCCTCGCCGATCAGGAAATGGCCGATATTGAGCTCGCGCAGCTGCGCGATCGCGGCGATCGGCGCGACATTGTCATAGGTCAGGCCGTGACCGGCATGCACCTCGATACCGTTCCGCGCGGCGAGCGCGGCGGCGTCGTGCAGCCGGCGAAGCTCGACGGCGCGGGCTTCCCCGGTCAGTTCGGCAAAGCGGCCGGTATGCAGTTCGACCACCGGCACGCCGAGTCGCAGTGCCGCGTCGATCTGTCGCACATCGGGTTCGATGAACAGCGACACGCGGATCTTCGCCGCTCCAAGCGCACCGACGAGATGCTGCAGCTGGTTATGCTTGCCCGCCGCGTCGAGCCCGCCCTCGGTGGTACGCTCCTCGCGCTTTTCCGGGACGATGCAGGCGGCGTGCGGGCGATGGCGCAGCGCGATCGCCAGCATCTCGTCGGTCGCGGCCATTTCGAGATTGAGCGGGATGGTCAGCTGTTCGGACAGCCGCGCGATATCGTCGTCGGTGATGTGGCGGCGATCCTCGCGCAGATGCGCGGTAATGCCGTCGGCGCCCGCCTCGGCCGCCATCAGCGCGGCGCGCACCGGATCGGGATAGCCCGCGCCGCGCGCGTTGCGCACCGTCGCGACATGATCGATGTTCACCCCGAGGCGGAGCCGCCCCGCATCGGCTTGCCGTGGTGCGTCGCTCACGCCGCGCGGCTCCCCGGCTTGACCGGCGGGATCGCCGCCAGTTCGGGCGGCAGCGCGTCGGCGGCATAGGTCGGCACGTCGAGTCGCAGTAGCGGGAAGAACGGCACGCCGAGATCGGCGGTGCCGCCCGAGCGATCGACCAGCGCGGCGGCGGCGACGACCTCGCCGCCGGCATGGCGAATCGCGGTGATCGCCTCGCGCGACGACAGCCCCGTGGTGACGACGTCCTCCATCATCAGCACATGCGTGCCGGGCGCGAGGCGGAAGCCGCGGCGCAGCTCGAACACGCCGGCGGGGCGTTCGAGGAACATCGCGTCGACGTCGAGCGCGCGGCCCATCTCGTGCCCGGCGATCACCCCGCCCATCGCCGGCGAGACCACCGCCTGGATCGACCGGCGCAGCGCGTGCGGCAAGGATTCGGCCAGTGCGGCGGCGAGGCGCGCGCCGCGCGCGGGGTTCATCAAGACGCGCGCACATTGCAGATAGCGCGACGATCGCAGCCCCGAGGACAGGATGAAATGCCCTTCGAGCAGCGCATCGGCGGCGCGGAACTCGGCGAGAATTTCGTCTTCGGTCATTGGTGGCGGCCTTCCGTCAAGGTGCTGGCCGGGTGCCTGATAGGGGGGGTGGACACCCCGCGCAACGGTGCCATGGATCGTGTCGTGCCAAAAAACCGCGCCGACACGCTTGAGGCAAGGGGATGTGCCGCGTATAGGCCCAGCCCAAGAAGGCGGATTCCCGCCTCGCGCCGGGGCAATCGGCGCCATCGCAAGGGTAGTGAGAACGCATGCGCATGACGGGACTCAGGATGTTCGCGCTGGCCATGGGGTTGGCCATCGCGAGCGTGGGCCAGACCGCTTCGGCACAGCCGTCGGCGCCTGCCACCAGTACCGCACCGGCTCCGGCCACGGCCGCCGCGACCGATCCGATGCTGGCGATGGATGGCGCGCCGGCGATGTTGCCGCAGGCCGGCGTCGGCCAGCCGATCAACGGCTCGTACCAGCTCCAGAAGCAGTTCACCAAAACCGGTGAGCGGGCCTTGTGGTTCCATGACCGAATCCTTTTTCCGGTCATCACGATCATCACGTTGTTCGTGCTGCTGCTGCTGATCATCGTGGTGGCGCGCTTCCGCCGCGCCGCCAACCCGGTCCCGACCAAGACCGCGCACAACACCGTGCTCGAGATCGCCTGGACGCTGATCCCGGTGTTGATCCTCGCCGGCATCGCGGCGCCGTCGATCGGCTTGCTGCAGGCGCAGTACAAGGCGCCGCCGGCCAATGCCGTGACGCTCAAGGCGATCGGCAACCAGTGGTACTGGAGCTATGAATATCCCGACAATGGCGGCATCCAGCTGATCTCGAACATGCTCAAGGAGCGCGATCAGGTCACCGGCACCGAGCGCGCCCGCACCGACGCCGACGGTCCCCGCCTGCTCGCCACCGACCAGCGCGTCGTGCTGCCGGTCGGCGTGCCGATTCGCCTGATCACCACCGCCAAGGACGTGATCCACAGCTGGTCGATCCCGGCCTTCTGGGTGAAGCTCGATGCCATTCCGGGCCGTCTCAACGAGACCAGCTTCACGATCGAGAAGGAGGGCGTCTATTTCGGCGTCTGCTCCGAACTGTGCGGCGCGCGCCATGGCTTCATGCCGATCACCGTCGAGGCGGTGAAGCCGGAAGTGTTCGCCGCCTGGGTCAAGGCCAAGGGCGGCACGATGCCCGGCGCAGCTCCCGCCGCAGCGGGGGCGCCCGTCGCCGTGACGGCCAATGCCAGCGCGCCGGTCGACAACGCGACCGCCGCCGCTTCCGAGACCAACCAGACTGCGACCGCCAACTCGGCCGGCGCCGGCAACACCGGACAGTAAGATCATGACCGATACCGCCCTTTCGCCGCACGCCTTCGAGGCGCACCACGATCACGCGCATCACGACGCCGATCACAAGCCGAGCTTCTTCGCGCGTTGGTTCATGTCGACCAACCACAAGGACATCGGCACGCTGTACCTGATCTTCGCGATCTTCGCGGGTGTCGTCGGCGGCGCGATCTCGGGCCTGATGCGCCTTGAGCTGGCGCAGCCCGGCATCCAGTATCTCGGGACCTGGGCGAGCTATCTTCCGGGCGGCGAGCAGGGTCTCGATCACTCGCTGCATCTGTGGAACGTGCTGATCACCGCGCATGGCATCATCATGGTGTTCTTCATGGTCATGCCGGCGATGATCGGCGGGTTCGGCAACTGGTTCGTCCCGATCATGATCGGCGCGCCCGACATGGCCTTTCCGCGGATGAACAATATCAGCTTCTGGCTGCTCATCCCGTCGATGATCCTGCTCTTCGCCTCGCCCTTCTTCGGCGGCGCGGGCAATGGCTGGACGCTCTATGCGCCGCTGTCGACCTATGGCGAGCCGGGGCCGTCGACCGACATGGCGATCCTCGCGCTGCACCTTGCCGGTGCCAGCTCGATCCTCGGCGCGATCAACTTCATCACCACCATCTTCAACATGCGCGCACCGGGCATGACGCTGCACAAGATGCCGCTGTTCGTGTGGTCGGTGCTCGTCACCGCCTTCCTGCTGCTGCTCGCGCTGCCGGTGCTCGCCGCGGCGATCACCATGCTGCTCACCGACCGCAATTTCGGCACGACCTTCTTCGATCCGAACGGTGGCGGCGATCCGGTGCTGTACCAGCATCTGTTCTGGTTCTTCGGCCATCCCGAAGTGTACATCATGATCCTGCCGGGCTTCGGCATCGTCAGCCAGGTGATCTCGACCTTTTCGAGGAAGCCGGTGTTCGGCTATCTCGGCATGGCCTATGCCATGGTCGCGATCGGCGTGGTCGGCTTCATCGTGTGGGCGCACCACATGTTCACCACCGGCCTCAGCGTGAACACCAAGATGTATTTCACCGCCGCGACGATGGTCATCGCGGTGCCGACGGGCATCAAGATCTTCTCGTGGATCGCGACGATGTGGGGCGGCTCGATGACCTTCAAGTCGCCGATGCTGTGGGCGATCGGCTTCATCTTCATGTTCACCATCGGTGGCGTGACCGGCGTCGTGCTCGCCAATGGCGGCGTCGACGACAACATGCAGGACACCTATTACGTCGTGGCGCACTTCCACTATGTGTTGTCGCTCGGCGCGGTGTTCAGCCTGTTCTCGGGCTTCTATTACTGGTTCCCGAAAATGTCGGGCAAGATGTACAACGAGTTCCTCGGCCAGCTGCATTTCTGGGTGTTCTTCGTCGGCGTGAACATCATGTTCTTCCCGATGCATTTCCTCGGGTTGCAGGGGATGCAGCGCCGCGTGCCCGACTATGCGGACGGCCTGGCGCACTGGAACAGCGTCGCCAGCGCCGGCTATGCGATCATGGCCGTCGGCATATTGATCTTCTTCGTCAACCTGTTCTGGTCGCTGTTCGCGGGCAAGAAGGCGGGCGACAATCCCTGGGGTGAAGGCGCCACGACGCTCGAATGGACATTGTCGAGCCCGCCGCCGTACCACCAGTTCGAGACGCTGCCGCGGATCGACTGACCTGGTCTCCCCTCCCGCTCGCGGGAGGGGCTGGAAAGGGCCCGCCAACGGCGCGTACCGCGCCGGATCGGGTCCTTCGACCCCTCCCCGGGCGGGAGGGGAGGAAGAAGCAGATGACGACGACGACCGTTTCGACGAACCTGGTGCCGGCCGACTGGCGCGACTTCCTGGCGCTGACCAAGCCCCGGGTGATGTCGCTCGTCGTGTTCACCGCGCTGTGCGGCCTGCTTGCGGCGCCCGGTCACGTCGATCCGGTGATCGGCTTCACCGCGATCCTGTGCATCGCGCTCGCGGCCGGGGCGGCGGGCGCGCTCAACCAATGGTATGAAGCCGGCAGCGACGCGTTGATGAAGCGCACGCGGAACCGCCCATTGCCGGCAGGGCGGATGGATCGCCAGGCCGCGCTGCATTTCGGCGTCGGCCTGGGCAGCTTCGCGGTGATCTTCATGGGGTTGATGGTCAACCTCGTCTCGGCGGCGATCCTCGCCGTGTCGATCCTGTTCTACGTGCTGGTCTACACCGCCTGGCTCAAGCCGCGTACGCCGCAGAACATCGTCATCGGCGGCGCCGCCGGCGCCTTTCCGCCGTTGATCGGCTGGGCGGCGGCGACGGGCCATGTCACGCTGATGCCGGTCCTGCTGTTCGCGATCATCTTCCTGTGGACCCCGCCGCATTTCTGGGCGCTCGCGCTGTTCATGAAGACCGATTACGCCGCCGCCGGCATCCCGATGCTGCCGGTGGTTGCCGGTGAACGCGTCACGCGCCAGCAGATCGGCCTCTATACCATCCCGATGGCGATCGCGGCGATCGCGCCCTGGCCGCTCGGGCTGGCGGGTTCGCTCTACGGCGTCGTCGCGACGCTCTCGACGCTGCTGTTCGCGCTGTTCGCCGCGCAGGTGACCTTCCGCACCGCGACCCCCGGCACCGATGCGATGCGGCCCGAAAAGCGCCTGTTCAAATATTCGATCCTGTACCAGTTCATCCTGTTCGGCGTGCTGGTCGTCGACCGTTGGGTGATGGCGTGATTCCGGACAATCAGGACATCATCCGCCGCCGCCAGCGTGGCCGCGCGATCGTGATGGCGCTGCTGCTCGGCGCGCTGGTCGCCCTGGTGTTCGTCGTGTCGATTGCCAAGATCAAGGCGGGTCACGCCGGATGAGCCGGACGCTGCGCACCGCCTTGCTGGCCGTTTTCGGCGTGTGCTTCATGTCCAGCCTGTCCTGGGCGATGGTGCCGCTTTACCGGCTGATCTGCACGGCGACGGGCCTCAATGGCACGACCAATCGCGGCCTCGTAGCGCCCGGCGCGACCAACCACCAGATCCGCATCGATTTCGACACCAATGTCGATCCCAAGCTGCCGTGGAAATTCGTGCCCGAAAATCCCAGCGACACGGTCGATATCGGCGGGCGCGACCTGGCGTTCTTCAATGCCACCAACACCTCGAACCATGCGATCACCGGCACCGCGACCTACAATGTCACGCCGGCGCAGGCGGGCAAATATTTCACCAAGATCCAGTGCTTTTGCTTCACCCAGCAGACGCTCAAGCCGGGCGAGACGGCGCGGATGCCGGTGATCTTTTTCGTCGATCCGAAGATCCTCACCGATCCCGACGCCAACGATATCCAGACGATCACCCTCAGCTACACATTTTACCCGGTAGATTCCGCGAAAGCCGCAAGCTAGAGCGATACCAGCAGACCAACAGGAAGCATGACGATGGCCGGCGCCAAGAACCACGACTACCACATCCTCGCACCGGATATCTGGCCGATGGTCGGCGCGTTCTCCGCGCTGACGATGGCCATTGGCGGCATCATGTGGATGCACGGCGGCCATGTCGGCCATCCCAATGGCGGCGGCATCGTCTTCTTCGTTGGCGTCGCGGCGGTGCTGACGACGATGCTGAGCTGGTGGACCAACGTGATCCGCGAAGCGCATGAGGGTTATCATACCCCGGTCGTGCAGCTCCACCTGCGCTACGGCATGATCCTGTTCATCGCCTCCGAGGTGATGTTCTTCGTCGGCTGGTTCTGGGCCTTTTTCGACTTCTCGCTGTTCCCGGCCAACATCACCTGGGACGCCGCATCGCATTCGGCGGAAATCATCGCCGACACCGCGACGGCGGTCGGGCAATGGCCGCCCAAGGGCATCGAGGTTCTCAACGCCTTCCAGTTCCCCCTGCTCAACACGATGATCCTGCTGCTCTCGGGCACCACGGTGACCTGGGCGCATCACGCGCTGATCCATGGCCAGCGTGGCGGCGAGAAGAAGGGCCTGTGGGGGCTGATCGGCGTCGGCGAGAATGACGGCGTGCTCAAGGGCCTGTGGCTCACGATCGTGCTGGGCCTGACCTTCAGCTCGATCCAGGCCTATGAATATGCCGGCGCGCCCTTCCCCTTCGCTGGGCTCAACTATGGCGCGGCCTTCTACATGGCGACCGGCTTCCACGGTTTCCACGTCATCATCGGCACGATCTTCCTCACCGTCTGCCTGATCCGCGCCTATCGCGGTGACTTCACGCCGAAGCAGCATTTCGGCTTCGAGGCGGCCGCCTGGTATTGGCATTTCGTCGACGTGGTGTGGCTGTTCCTGTTCGTCGCGATCTATGTCTGGGGCGGCTGGGGCGCACCGGTCCACGCCGGATGACCGATCCGCGGGAGGACGGCCTTGTCGCGCCGTCACCCGTGCGCGCCGCGCTCCAGGGCCTGTGCCCGCGTTGTGGCGGCCGCACGCTGTTCAGCGGGCCGGTCGCCTTCGCGCCGAAATGCACCGCCTGCGGCCTGGATCTCGCCGCCTTCAACGTCGGCGATGGCCCGGCGGCTTTCCTGACGCTGATCCTCGGCGCGATCGTCGTCGGGCTGGCGGCATGGCTGCAGGTGCGTTTCGACCCGCCGATCTGGGTGCAGATGCTGATCTGGATTCCGGTTGCGCTGGCCGGCACGATCATGGCGCTGCGCATCGCCAAGGCGGCGCTGATGGGCGCCGAATATCGCAACGCCGCTCGCGAGGGGCGCATTTCCGACGCCGCGCCATGAGGCGCCTCACCGAGGTCGCGCGATGAAGCGTTTTCCGGTCGTCGCGACGATCATCGTCGGTCTCGCCGTCGTGGCGATGATCGCGCTCGGCTTCTGGCAACTCCAGCGGCGCGACGAGAAGCTGGCACTGCTCGCGCAGCTCACCGCCAACCAGCATCTCGCGCCGATCGCCTTTCCCGCGATCCCGCTCGGCGACACGCTGCTGTTCCGTCGCGCCAGCGCCTTCTGCCTCAAGCCCGTCTCGTGGCAATCGCGCGGTGGCCGCGACGCGGCGGGCAAGCCGGGCTGGCGCCAGATCGCCCATTGCTCGACCGGCGCCGAAGGGCCCGGCGTCATGATCCAGATCGGCATCGCGCCGACCGCTCAGGCCAGGCCCGACTGGAATGGCGGCAAGGTCAGCGGCTATATCAGCTATGCGCCCAGCGCGTCGCCGATGATCGTCGCCGCCTTCACCCACACCCCCAAGACGCTGATGCTGGTCGCCGATCCGCCCCAGGCCGGGCTCGCGGCAAATCCGCCCGCGGACCTGTCGTCGGTGCCCAACAATCACCTCGCTTACGCCGTGCAATGGTTCCTGTTCGCCGCCATCGCCGCCATCATCTACGGCATCGCGCTGCGTCGCCGATTGCGCGCCGAATAGGCGTTGCGCTTGTGCGGTGCGGCAAGCACCGCTAACCGCCCTCGCCATGCGGTATGTCAGCACCAGGGGGAATGCGCCCGTTCTCGGTTTCGAGGGCGTGACGCTTGCGGGTCTCGCCAGCGACGGCGGTCTTTATCTGCCGGAGGCGTGGCCGACGCTGTCGCCCGACGAGATCGCGGCGTTGCGTGGCCTGTCCTATGTCGACACCGCGGTCGCGATCATGGCCCCGTATGTCGCCGACGCGCTGAGTCGCGAGGAGCTGCGCGGCCTGTGCGCCGAGGCCTATGGCCGCTTCTCGCACGCTGCCGTCACCCCGCTCGTCCAGCTCGATCAGCGCCATTGGCTGCTCGAACTCTTCCACGGTCCGACGCTCGCCTTCAAGGATGTCGCGTTGCAGCTGCTCGGCCTGTTGTTCGAGCGCTTCCTCTCCGGCACCGACAAGCAGCTGACCGTGGTCGGCGCGACCTCGGGCGATACCGGCTCGGCGGCGATCGATGCGCTCGCCGGCCGCGCCGGGGTCGAGGTGTTCATGCTCCACCCGGAAGGCCGGGTGTCTGACGTGCAGCGCCGCCAGATGACGACGGTGCTCGCCCCCAATATCCACAATATCGCGATCCAGGGCAGCTTCGACGACGCTCAGGCACTGGTGAAGGCGATGTTCAACGATCGCGCCTTTTCGAGCAGCCTGACGCTCTCGGCGGTCAATTCGATCAACTGGGCGCGGCTGATGGCGCAGGTGGTCTATTATTTCTACGCCGCCGTGCGGCTCGGCGCGCCCGAGCGGCCGGTCGCCTTCGCGGTGCCGACGGGCAATTTCGGCGATGTGTTCGCCGGCTATGTCGCCGCGAAAATGGGCCTGCCGGTGGCCAGGCTGATCGTCGCGACCAACGTCAACGACATCCTCCACCGCGCGCTGTCGGCCGGCGATTATTCGCAAGGCACGGTCGTTCCGACACCGAGCCCGTCGATGGACATCCAGGTGTCGAGCAATTTCGAGCGGCTGCTGTTCGATCTCGGCGGGCGCGACGGGATCGCGCTGGCCGAGCAGATGCGCGGCTTCGAGGCATCGAAGGCGATGCGGCTGACCAACGCCCAGCGCGAGGGTGCGTCGCCGCTGTTCGCCAGCGATCGCATCGATCTCGACGACATGTCGCTGGCGATGCGCTGGGCGCATGAACGCGCCGGCGAGGTGATCGACCCGCACAGCGCGATCGGCCTGGCCGCCGCGCGCCGCGCCGACCTCGCCGCCGATATTCCGGTGGTGACGCTGGCCACCGCGCACCCCGCAAAGTTCGGCGACGCGGTCGAGCGTGCGACCGGCACGCGCCCGCCGCTCCCGGCGCGGCTCGGCGACCTGTTCGAGCGGCAGGAGCGTTACGATGTGCTGCCCGCGACCTTCGCGGCGGTCACCGGCTATATCGCCGAGCGGGCCGGGGCGTGAAGCTCGATACGCTGATCGGGGAGCCCTGGGCGGATTACGGGCTGGTCGATTCAGGGCACGGCCGCAAGCTCGAACGCTATGGCCGCTTCCGCTTCATCCGCCCCGAGGCGCAGGCGCTATGGGCGCCGGCCAGTGACAACTGGCGCGCCCAGGCCGAGTTCATCCCCGGTTCCGACGAGGAGGGCGGGGGCCGCTGGGATTTCCGCGAACCCGTCCCGCGCGACGGCTGGCCGCTCAAATGGGACGACGTCACCTTCACCGCGCAGAACACCCCCTTCCGCCATCTCGGCTTCTTCCCCGACATGGCGCCGGTGTGGAGCTGGATGCGCGAGCGCGTCGCCGGCATGGAGGCGCCCGAATGCCTCAACCTGTTCGGCTATACCGGCGTCGGCACGCTGGCCATGGCGAGCAAGGGCGCGCGCATGGTGCATGTCGATGCCTCGAAGAAATCGGTCGAGGCGGCGCGCGCCAACGCGGCGCTCGCCGGCCTCGCCGACAAGCCGATCCGCTGGATGGTCGACGACGCGACCAAGTTCATCGCCCGCGAGGTGCGCCGCGGGCGGCGCTACGACGGCATCCTGCTCGATCCGCCCAAATTCGGTCGCGGCCCGGAGGGCGAGGTTTGGCGCCTGGAGGAAGGCCTGCCCGGCCTGATCGCCGACTGCCGCAAGCTGCTCGACGACCAGTCGCGCTTCCTGTTCCTCACCGTCTACGCGGTGCGCATGTCGGCGCTGGCGATCGGCGAGCTGTTGTCGCAGACCTTTGCCGGTCTTGGCGGCAAGGTCGAGGCGGGCGAGCTGGCGGTGCGCGAGGAAGCGCGCGGCCTGCTGCTGCCGACCGCGATCTGGGCGCGCTGGAGTCGCGACTGACGGCGGCGATCGTCGGACAAAGGCCGCGATAGAGCGGCCGCCACGGCGTGATTCAATCTTCGCGAAAACGGTTCAGCCGGCGCTCGGCGACTCGGGGTTAGCCCAGCTTGCCGAACGCGGCTTCATATCCGGCGCGATCGCCGGCGACGAGCAACCTCGCCTGCTCGATCCAGCGATCACGCGTCAAGCGGCCCTGGAAGCTGCCCAGCTGCGCGTCGAGTTCGCCGGCCTGTTGCGGGGTCAGCGCGGCGATCTGGTCGAGCCGGGTATAGCCGAGCTGCGCGAGCGCTGTGGCAAGCTTCGGCCCCAACCCCTTCAACTGGGTGATGTCGCCCTCGGTCGATGCAGCGGGGGCCGGAGGCGCGACGATGGCGGGCGCGGCGTCGACCGGCTGCGGGGCGCCTGGCGGCGGCGTGACGACCGGGGCTTCCTCGATCTCGGCATGAGCGGGGGCGGTCGCGACTTCCGGCGCCGGGCTCGCCGGCAGTTCGTCGACATGCGCCGCCACGCGCCGCGCGAGGAGCTCCTTCTCACCGGCGAGGCGCCGCCGCTTGAGCCGCATCCCGACGACGATCACCGCGATGCCGATCAGCATCCCGATAATGATCATGACGATGGTGGTGGCGCCGAGAATGTCGCTGGCGGCGTTCGACTGCATGGCTTCGCTCCGGTTTTCGCTCGCTCTTAGCCTTCGCGCAGCACCTCGCGCCAGCCGATATCGCGACGGCAGAAGCCGGTCGGGAAGTCGAGCCGGTCGACCGCCGCATAGGCCGCGGCCTGGGCGGTGGCGACATCGCCCGCCGTCGCGGTGACGGCAAGGACGCGGCCGCCGGCGACGACGAGCTTCCCGCCATCGAGCGCCGTGCCGGCCTGGAACACCTTGGCGCCGTTCGCCTCGGCATCGCCGATCCCGCCGATCGTGCCGCCGGTGCGCGGCGTGCCCGGATAGCCCTGCGCCGCCATCACCACGGTGAGGGCGGTTGTGTCGCTGAAACGCGGCGCGGCATGCGCGGCGAGCCTGCCGGTCGCCGTTGCCAGCAGCAGGTCGAGCAGGTCGTCGTCGAGCCGGGTCATCAGCACCTGGCATTCGGGGTCGCCGAAGCGGGCATTATATTCGATCAGCTTGGGACCCTCGGGCGTCAGCATCAGCCCGGCATAGAGCACGCCGGAAAAGGGCATGCCCGCCGCGCGCATCGCCGCGACCGTCGGCGCGACGATCTCGTCGAGCGCCTGCCGCTCCAGCGCCGGGGTCAGCACGCGCGCCGGGCTATAGGCGCCCATGCCGCCGGTATTGGGGCCGGTATCGCCATCGCCGACGCGCTTGTGGTCCTGCGCCGAGCCGAACGGCATGATCGCGCTGCCATCGGTCAGCACGAACAGGCTGACCTCCTCGCCGGTGAGGAACTCCTCGATCACCGCCTCGCCGCCGGGTTCGGCGAACAGCGCGGCGATCGCCGCATCGGCCTCGGCGCGGGTCATCGCCACCGTCACGCCCTTGCCGGCGGCGAGGCCGTCGGCCTTGACCACCACCGGCGCGCCGAACCGGTCGAGCGCCGCCCGCGCCTCCGCCAGCGAGCGGGCACGGACATAGCCGGCGGTCGGGATATCGGCGCGGGCGCACAGATCCTTGGTGAAACCCTTCGATCCTTCGAGCTGCGCCGCCGCGGCCGACGGGCCGAACACCGCCACGCCGGCCTCGCGCAGGCTGTCGGCCAGGCCGTCGACCAGCGGTGCCTCGGGGCCGATCACCGCCAGGCCGATGTCGCGCGCGCGGGCGAAGGCGACCATGGCGTCATGGTCGCCGACGACGAGCGCGACGAGCTCGGCATGCGCCGCGATGCCCGGATTGCCGGGTGTCGCGAACAATTTCGTCAGACCGGGCGATTGCGCCAGCTTCCATGCCAGCGCATGTTCGCGGCCCCCCGATCCGACCAGCAGGACATTCATGGCCGACCCCTTTTCCGAAACATCACCTATCGAGATGGGGCGGCTGGTAGCCGAGCCGGTGCCGGGCGACAACGCCGCGCCGCTATCGGTCGGCGAACTGGCGATGAAGCTCAAGCGCGTCGTCGAGAACGAATTCGGTCATGTCCGGCTGCGCGGTGAGATTTCGGGCTACAAGCGCGTTGCCTCGGGCCATGCCTATCTCAGCCTCAAGGACGACAGCGCGGTGATCGACGGCGTGATCTGGAAGGGGCAGGTCAACATGCTGCCGTTCCAGCCGCAGGACGGCGTGGAGGTGATCGCGACCGGCAAGATCACCACCTATCCCGGCCGCTCCAAATATCAGATCATCATCGAGCGGATGGAACTGGCCGGCGAGGGCGCGCTGATGGCGCTCCTCGAAAAGCTCAAGGCGAAGCTGGCGGGCGAGGGGTTGTTCGCTGCCGAACGCAAGCAGCCGCTGCCCTATCTGCCGCGCGTCATCGGCGTGGTCACCTCGCCGACCGGGGCGGTGATCCGCGACATCCTGCACCGGCTCGAGGATCGCTGCCCGACGCATGTGCTGGTGTGGCCGGTCAAGGTGCAGGGCGACGGCGCGGCGGGCGAGGTCGCGGCGGCGCTGCGCGGTTTCGACGCGCTGGCCCCCGGCGGCGCGATCCCGCGTCCCGATCTGGTGATCGTCGCGCGCGGCGGCGGTTCGATCGAGGATCTGTGGGCGTTCAACGAAGAGGTCGTGGTGCGCGCCATCGCCGCCTGCTCGATCCCGGTCATCTCGGCGGTCGGGCACGAAACCGACACGACGCTCGCCGATTACGCCGCCGATCGCCGCGCGCCGACGCCGACCGCGGCGGCCGAGATGGCGGTGCCGGTGCTCGCCGACCTGCGCCTGACGATCGCCAGCCACGGCCAGCGCGCCGAACGCTGCGCGCGGCGCTATCACGACCGCGCCCGCGAACAGCTCAATGCGCTGGTGCGGGTGATGCCGAAGCGCGACGCGCTGCTCGCGCCGCAGCGCCAGCGCGCCGACGATGCCGGCGCACGGCTCGATCGCGGGCTGGAGCGGCGCGTGACCGCCGCACGCGGCATGCTCGATCGCGCGGTCGGCGCATTGCGGCCGGCGCTGCTCGAACAGCGGCTGGCGCGAGCGAGCGACCGGCTGAAGGGCATCGAGCGGCTGCTCGTTGCCGCGCATCCCGAGCGTCCGCTGGAGCGCGGCTATGCCTGGGTGGCGGCGCGGCCGGGCGGCGCGGTCGTCGGCAGCGCCGCCGCGGCGCGCGCCGCCGGAGCCGTCACGCTCCACTTCAGGGACGGCCAGGTCGACGCCAAGGTTGAGCGCGCGGCCGGCTCGGCTTATGACAGGTCGAAAGGCGTCGCCCCCGATCAGCCCAGCCTGCTCTGATCCGCCCGCCGCAAGCTTCGAAAGCCCGTTACCATGTTGATGTCGAACACTGATCGCCCGGCCCGGCTCCATTACATGGCCAATGGTTTTCGCGTGCTGGCCAGCGGCGACCATGTCGTATGCGCGGTCTCCGGCGCGCGCATCGCGCTCGACGATCTGCGCTACTGGAGCGTGGCGCGGCAGGAGCCCTATGCCAGTGCCGCGATCGCGACCGCGGCGATGACGCCGGAATGAGGAAGCTGGCGCGCTGGAGCTTCGGCGTGCCCGCGTTGATCGCGCTGGGCAGCTGCACGACGCCGCAGGCCGCGCCGCAGGTCCAGGTCGCGCCACCCTCGCCGCGGCGGGCGCCGCCCAGCGTCCAGCCGCGCCGCGCGCCCGAGCGTACCACCTTCAGCTATGCCGGCAGCCTGATGCAGGGCGGCGTGGTGATCGGCATCGCGCCGTCCGAAACCAGCCTGTTGTCGTTCAACGGCATGACCATTCCGGTCGCCCCCGACGGGCGCTTCGTGATCGGCTTCGACCGCGATGCGGGGCCGGTGGCGAGCATCGTCGCGACGCTCGAGGATGGTCGGCAGGTCCGCGACACGCTGACCGTGGCGCCACGCCAATGGGATATCTCGCGGCTCAATTCGCTGCCCAAATATCCCGTGCCGCAACCCGAATTCGAGCGGCTGCGCCCGGCCGAAATCGCCCAGATCAACGCCGCGCGCCGCCTGACCACCGATGCCGCCGGCTGGCGCCAGCCGTTCCTGTGGCCGGCGACCGGGCGCATCTCGACGCTGTTCGGGTCGCAGCGCATCTACAAGAACGGCGAGGCGGGCTCCTATCATAGCGGCCTCGATGTCGCGGTGCCGCAGGGAACCCCGGTGCTCGCCCCGGCCGATGGCGTGGTGATCCTCGCCGCCGACCATCCCTTCACGCTCGAGGGCAATCTGCTGATGCTCGATCACGGCATGGGGCTCAACAGCGCGTTCCTCCATCTGTCGCGCATCACGGTGCATGTCGGCGAGCATGTGCGACGCGGCGAGACGATCGGCTTTTCGGGCATGACCGGCCGCGCGACCGGCCCGCACCTCCACTGGAGCATCAAGTGGCGCGACGCGAAGCTCGATCCGCTGCTCGTCGCGGGGCCGATGCCGCGGGCGGAATAAGACGGCCATGGCGAAGCGCGTAAGATAATTACAAAATCCTGGTGGTGTGGATTTTATGATAACCTCGCTGTGGCATTTAGGTTACAGCCCTGCCAAATCCATTTCCAGAACATGAATGGCAGCTTTACAGCATCCGCCGACGTCTCCATTCCCCACGCTATATTCCCCATACCTGCTTTTCGCAGGAAGTTGGGGAATGGGTTTTTCGGCTGGCGATCCGTGCATGGCCGACCGAGACAGAGACAAGGGGATTTTCGTGACGAAGACATTCCAATTTGCACCGAAGGTGCGCATGCTCGCTGCCGTGGCGCCGCTCGCCATGGTGTTTGGCGCTGCCCCGGTTTTCGCGCAGACCGCTGCGACACCTGCGGCTGCGCAGTCTGACGACACAGTGACCCCGGACATCGTTGTTACCGGTACGCTGTTCAAGACGGCGATCACGCCGTCGCCGGTCACGACCGTGACGACCGAGGATCTCGACAAGCGCGGCATCAACACGGTGCAGGACGCCTTGCAGCAGCTCTCGGCGGCCAACGGCCCGTCGCTGACCAACTCCTTCTCCGCCAACGGCGCGTTCGCCGGCGGCGCATCGTCGATCTCGCTGCGCGGTTTGTCGACCAACTCGACGCTGGTGCTGTTCGACGGCCTGCGTGCCGCTTATTATCCGCTGGCCGATGACGGCTCGCGCAACTTCGTCGATCTCAACACGATCCCCGACGATATCGTCGATCGTATCGACGTGCTGAAGGACGGCGCCTCGTCGAGCTACGGCGCGGACGCGATCGCGGGCGTGGTCAACGTCATCACCAAGCGCTCGGTCAAGGGCGTGATGGGCCGCGTCGAAGCTGGCGTTTCGCAGGACGGCACCGGCGCCAACCAGCGCCTGACGCTCACCGCGGGCACCGGCGACCTCGACGAAAAGGGCTTCAACGCCTATGTCAGCGGCTTCTATTATCACACCCAGGCCGTCTATAACCGCGACCTGCGGGCGCCGTTCAACACCGCCAATCAGAACGGCGTCACCGGCGAGCTCGGGAGCGGCCCCAACGGTATCTTCAACGGCCGCGAGCCCGATGGCAGCTTCACGGGTTTCGTGCTTCCCTATGATTTCTACGTTCGGCCTTATTCGAGCGATGGCTACGCGAACGGCGTTCAGAATGGTGGCACCGCCCAGGGGCGCTATCAGAAGCTGAACCCGAACAGCGCCTGCTATGGTGGCAGCTCCACGGTGCTCTCGGCAGCTGAATTGGCCGACACCGCTACGAACGGCACGGCGGTTCCGTCGGGGATCATCTGTCAGGAAGATTACGTCAACGACTATCAGGTCGTTACGCCGAACGTTACCCGCTATGGTGGCTCGGCGCATTTCTCCGCCAAGGTCGGCGATTCGGCCGAGGCCTATGCGCTGTTCAGTTTCCAGCAGAGCACGGTCGATTATACGGGCTTCCCGCCGACGCTGCGCGGCAATGCGCCGACCGGTATCGATTACCCTCGCTTCACGACTTCCAGCGGGGCAAGTGCGGCGTTTGCCGATGGCTCGGGTATTCTCGCACTGCCGGTCTATGTCTGCGCCGCGCGCGTGAACTGCACGGCGGCCAACGGCACGCTCAACCCCAACAATCCATTCGCGGCACAGGGCTTTGTCGCCCGCATCACGGGTCGCATTCCGACCGTGGTGTCGAACGAGACCCGCAGCCGGGTCTATCGCGGTGCAATCGGCATCAAGGGTACGGTGTTCGGCGATGTCGATTACCAGGTCGACGCCACCGCGATGCATACCGATCTGCGCCTGAAAAAGACCGGTTATGTCTATATCCAGCATCTGCTCGATGTGATCGCCGACGGCTCGTATAACTTCGTCAATCCTTCGGCGAACAGTGCGGCGGTAATCAACTATCTGACGCCGACCAGCATCACCAACGACTCGTCTGATCTCGATCAGGTGCAGTTCACCGCCCGCAAGCCGCTTACGCAGCTGCCGGGTGGCCCGCTGCAGCTCGCGCTTGGTGGCTCGGTCTTCTACGAAGCGGTCAACGCGCCGAGCGCCAACCCCGACTATAACGGCCCGACCGAGCGCTACTTTACGATCAACGCGTTCGGCACTATCGGTCATCGGACCGTCGCCTCGGCGTTCGGCGAACTCGACGCGCCGATCCTCGACTCGCTCGATGTCAACGTGTCGGGCCGCTACGACCATTATTCGACCGGTCAGAGCGCTTTCTCGCCGAAGGTCGGTTTCACGTACAAGCCGATCCGCCAGGTGACGCTGCGTGGCACCTACTCGCGGGGCTTCCGTATCCCGAGCTTCGGCGAGGCGAACGCTCTGCCGACGACCGGTTATGTGTCGCAGGTTGCTGCCAACATTCCGGCCAATGTTCGGGCCCAATATGGCGCGGCCTGCCTCGCCACGCCGTCGTCCTGCCCGCAATATCTGACGCAATATTCGATCGGCCTGACCACGCTGGCCTCGCCGAACCTGAAGCCGGAGAAGTCGCGTAGCTTCACCGCCGGCATCATCGTCAAGCCGATCCCGAACGTGACGCTGACGGTCGATTACTACAACATCGTCAAGACCGGGGCGATCACGGCGCCGTCGTCGGCTCCGGCGATTGCGGCTTATTATGCGGGTCAGGCAATCCCGGCGGGTTACAACGTGATCGCTGACGCGCCGGACGTGAACAACCCTGGCGCCCTCCCGCGTATCGCGTTCGTCGAATCGCAGCTGATCAACGCCAACAAGCTCAACTCGTCGGGTATCGACTTCGGCGCGACGGGCCGGTTCACGATCGGTGGCGTCAAGTGGACGTCCGCGATCGATGCCAGCCTTGCGCTCGAACTGAGCACCACCTTCCCAGGGGGTGCCAAGGAGACCTATGTCGGCACGCTCGGCAACTTCAACCTGACCGCTGGTTCGGGCACGTTCCGCTGGCGCGGTAACTGGCAGAACACGCTCGATTTCGGGAAGATCGTGTTCACCGGCACGGTCAACTACACGTCGGGCTACAATCTGTCGGCCCAGGATCAGGGCACCGGTTACAAGGATTGCGGCCTGAGCCCCGGTTACGGTAGCTGCAACGTGAAGAGCTACATCACGTTCGACAGCAACCTCTCGTTCAAGGTGAACGACAAGTTCACCTTCTACGTGAACGTGATCAACCTGTTCGACCGTCTGCCGCCGGTCGACCCGGTGACCTACGGTGCTTATCTCTACAACCCGGTCCAGGCCGGCAACAACATCCTCGGACGTCAGTTCCGTGGGGGCGTGAAGTTCGGCTTCTAAGCCGGCCACGCGACAAAAGATTGGGCCGCTCCCTCGGGAGCGGCCCTTTTTTTGTTCTGGGCTGGAGTGGTTGTCGGACTCGAACGCTACGCTACGCTCAAACTCAGCTTCCCATCCCCCTCCTCAACCCGCACCGTTGAGCCGTCGCGGACGTCGCCGCGCAGGATCATGTCGGCGAGCGGGTCCTGCAGATAGCGCTGTACCGCGCGCTTCAGCGGGCGGGCGCCATAGACCGGGTCGTAGCCGACCCGTCCGAGCCAGTTCCGCGCGCCCTCGGTGAGGTCGAGCGTCACCTTGCGGTCCGTCAGCAGCTTGCCGACGCGCGCCACCTGGAGGTCGACGATCGGCGCCATCTCGCTCTGCCCCAGCCGGTGGAACAGGATGATCTCGTCGAGCCGGTTGAGGAATTCGGGGCGGAAATGCCCGCGCACGATCTCCATCACCTGCGGCTCGACCACGCTGACCGGCTCGCCATCGGGCTGGTTGGCGAGAAACTGGCTGCCCAGGTTCGAGGTCAGGATGATCAGCGTGTTGGTGAAATCGACCGTCCGGCCCTGACCGTCGGTCAGCCGCCCGTCGTCGAGCACCTGAAGCAGCACGTTGAACACGTCGCCATGCGCCTTCTCGACCTCGTCGAACAGCACGACCTGATAGGGCCGCCGGCGCACAGCCTCGGTCAGCACGCCGCCCTCCTCATAGCCGACATAGCCTGGCGGGGCACCGATCAGCCGCGCGACGCTGTGCTTCTCCATGAATTCGCTCATGTCGATGCGCACCATCGCCGCCGGATCGTCGAACAGGAATTCGGCCAGCGCCTTGGTCAGCTCGGTCTTGCCGACGCCGGTCGGGCCGAGGAACAGGAAGCTGCCGAGCGGCCGGTTGGGGTCCTGCAACCCGGCGCGCGCGCGTCGCACCGCAGTCGACACCGCATGCACCGCATCGGCCTGGCCGATCACGCGCTTGCCGATCGTCTCTTCCATCTTGAGCAGCTTCTCGCGCTCGCCCGCCAGCATGCGGTCGACCGGAATCCCGGTCCAGCGGCTGACCACGCCGGCGATGTCGTCGGCGGTGACTTCCTCGCGCAGCATCGCGCCCTTGGTCAGGCCCTCGGCCTCTTCCAGCTTGCGCGTCAGCTCGGGGATGCGGCCATAGGAAAGCTCACCCGCCTTGGCGAGGTCGCCGGCGCGCTGCGCCTGCTCCAGTTCGAGCCGTGCCGCGTCGAGCTGCTCCTTCAATCGTGCCTCGGCCGAGATCTTGTCCTTCTCGGCCTGCCAGCGCGTCGTCAGCTCGGTCGACTGCTGCTCGAGATTGGCCAGCTCGCCATCGAGATTGCCGAGCCGCTCGACCGACGCCGCGTCGGTCTCGCGCTTCAGCGCCTCGCGCTCGATCCGGAGCTGCATGATGCGCCGGTCGAGAATCTCGATCTCCTCCGGCTTGGACTCGACCTCCATGCGGATCCGGCTCGCCGCCTCGTCCATCAGGTCGATCGCCTTGTCGGGCAGGAAGCGGTCGGTGATGTAGCGGTTCGACAGCGTCGCCGCCGCGACGATCGCGCCATCGGTGATGCGCACGCCGTGGTGGAGTTCGTAGCGATCCTTCAACCCGCGCAGGATCGAGATCGTGTCCTCGACGGTTGGCTCGCCGACGAACACCGGCTGGAAGCGCCGCTGCAGCGCGGGGTCCTTCTCGACATATTTGCGATATTCGTCGAGCGTCGTCGCGCCGATGCAGTGCAGCTCGCCGCGTGCCAGTGCCGGCTTGATCATGTTCGACGCGTCCATCGCGCCGTCGCCCTTGCCGGCGCCGATCAGCGTGTGCATCTCGTCGATGAACAGGATGATGTCGCCCTCGGCGGCCTTGACCTCGTCGAGCACGCCCTTCAGCCGTTCCTCGAACTCGCCGCGATATTTCGCGCCGGCGATCAGGCTGCCCATGTCGAGCGCCATCAGCTTGCGGTCCTTGAGCGTGTCCGGCACGTCGCCATTGGCGATGCGCAGTGCCAGACCTTCCGCGATCGCGGTCTTGCCGACGCCGGGTTCGCCGATCAGCACCGGGTTGTTCTTGGTACGCCGGGCGAGAATCTGGACCGTGCGGCGGATTTCCTCGTCGCGCCCGATGACGGGGTCGAGCTTGCCGTCGCGCGCCGCCTGGGTGAGGTCGCGGGCGAACTTCTTGAGCGCGTCATAGCGATCCTCGGCACCCGCGGTGTCGGCGGTGCGGCCCTGGCGGAGCTCGTTGATCGCGGCGTTGAGCGCCTCGGCCTTGACCCCGGCGGCGGCCAGCGCCTTGCCGGCGGCGGTCGTCGTCGCCAGCGACAGCGCGACGAGCAGCCGCTCGACGGTGACGAAGCTGTCGCCGGCCTTTTGCGCGATCTGCTCGGCCTGGTCGAGCACGCGGACGATGTCGTTGTCGAGCCCGGGCTGCTGCTGCGCGCCGCCGCCCGACACCGCGGGGATCTTGGCGAGCGCGGCATCGGTCTCCGCCACCGCACGCCTGGCGTCGCCGCCCGCCGCCTGGATCAAGCCGGCGGCCATGCCCTGCTCGTCCTCAAGCAGCGCCTTTAGCAGATGCTCGGGCGAAATCCGCTGATGGCTCATGCGGATCGCGACGGTCAGCGCCGATTGGAGGAAACCCTTGGCGCGGTCGGTGAATTTTTCGAGATTCATGGCAGTCCCCGTTCGTTCAGGCAGGAGATAGTGTTGCTAATCTGCAACACAAGGGCTTTGCGTGCGCATCGCGGTCCACGTCTGCCGGAGCGCGGCGGCGGCGTGGACCATAGCGCGCACGCCGGCCGCCGGGCGCTCCCTGTTCGGCGCCAAGTTTCCCCCGACCGCTCCCTGTTGGGTCGCGGAAAAGGACGGCGGCGCTCCCTGTTATCGGCGTGGTCACTCCCTGTTCCTCCCTGCTTCTCCCTGTTCGGGAGCGAAATCGCGCGGCGCGGGCATGCGGCGGCGAGGGGGCTTGGCAGATTGGCGTGTCGGGTTGAATCAACGACGTTCGCATGCCGGTGCACCATGCAACAAGAGGAGCGCGATGTCGGGCGACAGGTCGCTCAAAACCGCTTCACGATCAAACCCCGTGGCCGGGATTGCGGTCTGTTCGCACCTTAAGGTCTTCGCGTCATCGCGTAGAAATCCGTATCGAGCGGAACCTTGACCGATTCCGCGACCGCATCGCCGACGCGATCGACATGGTTGTTGCCGATCTTGACCAGCAAGGGCGCGCGCGCCGCGTTGATGTTGCGGATCATCTGCGCCTCGCGATACGGATTGGTCAGGGTCAGCGATTCGGTGGTTTCTCCGACATTGACGAACGGCGCCCCGCCGGCGACCGCTCCGATGCGATCGGTGTTCGCGGACGGCGGCGTCTCGCCGATCAACGTCTGTACGGCGATGACGAGCGCCTGGACCGGGGCGCGGTTTATGTTCTCCAGCATCGGCAATGCCACCGCCCTGGGCGTCTCTGGCGGTAGTGCCATCATCGCTTTTATGCCCTCCATCGTTTCCATCACCGGCGTGCACAACGCTTCCAGTTGCTCGTGGAACTGATCGATGTTCGGGAACGAATTGCCCTGCTCCTTGAACAGAAAATATTGTTCGATGACGATATCGATCTGTTCGAATTCCTTCTGCAACGAGGCGAAGGCGGCTTCGCTGAAGGCCAAGGCATCGGCGATGTCGTCCGCCGGAAGCAGGTCATCCAGCCCTTCCGGCAACCCGAGATCGCCGATATCTTCCCCGCTGTCCTCATCGGGTCCGCCCACATTGCCGTCCTGCCCGGGCTCCTGCTGTGCCTGGTCGTCGATACCCAGCGCGAGGAGTTCCTGTTCGAGCAGGTGATCGTCCTCGTCATCGTGTTCCGCCGGCACCAGCTGGCGCTGCCAGGTCTCCAGCCACATGTTCAGCCAAGACTGCCATTCGAGCAGCACGGCGAGCAGATAGGCATGGATGCTCTCGAGCGACTGGTTCTGCTGCGTCGGGGCGTCGTGCCCGACGGCGACGGGCTTTTCCGGAAAGTCCTTGCCGCCTTCGACCATCGTATCGACGTCCCAATGCGCGCTTCGCGCCGCCCAGTCGCTCTGGTCGTGGCGTTCGCCGAGCAGATATTTACGCTCCCGTTCGAGGACATGGACGGTCTCGTCGGTCAGCGCCTCGTCATCGCGCAGGACATATTCCTGATCGGCGTCGATCAGGCCGCGCACCGTTGCCGACGCCGCCTGCTGATCCTCGGGGAGCGGGACCGGGGTTCTTCCCCGGAACAACCGGGCCTGGACGACGCCGGCGACGGTCGAAATCCCGGATCGATCCACATCGCCGCCGACAATGGGCGGGGCTTCGTGCCCGCCGCGCCGGCCCAGCATTTGCGCCGTCGCCATCAAGCCGCGCACGGGCGGTGCGGCATTCAGCGTCGCCGCGAGGGGCGACGCGACCGGTCGGGCACGGCTCCCGTCGATCTTTCGCGTCGTCGGCCTTCCCGCCGACTGGAAGCTACCGGTCAAAGCCTGTCCTCCTGCCAGATGCGAAGCGTATGCAGGTCGACCGCAGCATGACGGCGCCCGCGCGCGTGACAAGTGCAAAGGGGCAGTTCGCGCCGGATCGGTTGCGATTGTCGGCACCGATCGAGGCTCGCCTTCGTCACGGCGCGCGGATAACGTGCGCGCCACGACATAAGCGGGGATGAGATGCGGAAAGTTCTGCGGCGCACGGGCGTCGGCGTGATGATATTGCTCGCGCTCGTCGCAATCTTCCTCGCCACATGGGATCCGCTCACCGCCAGCGCGGCGGCGCCACCGCCCGCGCACCATTATGACGTGACCATCGCGCGCGACAATTTCGGCGTGCCGCACATCTTCGGCAAGACCGACCCGGACGTCGCCTATGGGATCGCCTATGCCCATGCCGAAGACGATTTCGCGACGCTGCAGGAAGGGCTGGCGATGGCGCGCGGACGGCTCGGCGCGATCACCGGGGCGGACGGGGCGAAGACCGACTTCGCGCTGCATCTCGTCGGTGCCCGCGCCACGGTGCAGCGCGACTATATGAAGCAACCGGCGGATATCCGCGCGCTGCTCGATGGCTATGCCTCGGGTCTCAATCGCTTTGCCGAGCGCCATCCCGACGAGGTCCGGCTGGCGAAGCTCTTTCCGGTCAGTGGCGAGGACATCGCGACCGGCTTCGTGTTGCGCTCACCGTTCTTCTTCGGCCTCGATGCCACACTCGCCGCGCTGGTCGGCGACGAGGCGCCGCCGCGCGAGAATGCCGGCCCGCAGCCGGACGCGCCCGACGTTACGCCGGTCGGCCCCAATGGCGACGAAAATGGCTCGAACGCCTTCGTCGTCGCACCGCGTCGCTCGGCCGATGGCCATACGCGGCTGGTGTCCAACTCGCACCAGCCATGGCGCGGCGGCGTCGCCTGGTACGAGCTGGTGGTGCATTCTGAGGCCGGGTGGAACTTCGCCGGCGCGACTTTCACCGGCGCGCCCTATCCGCTGCTCGGCCACAACCTGACGCTGGGCTGGACCAACACCGTCAACCGGCCCGATCTGATCGACGTCTACAAGCTGGCGCTCAGCGATGACGGCGCGAGCTATCGCTTCGACGGCGCGATGCGCCCGCTCGAAAAGTCCACCATCTGGCTCCACGTCAAGCTGTGGGGGCCGTTCGTACTGCCCGTGCCCAAGACGATCTATCGCGCGGTGCAGGGGCCGGTGATCATCAACAAGAGCGGCGCCTATGCCATTCGCTATGGCGGCGCCGACCAGCTCAAGATGGTCGAGGAATATTACCGCCTCAACCGCGCGCGCGATTTCGCCGAGTGGCAAAAGGCACTGGCGATCCAGGGCGTGCCGGCGACCAATTTCCTCTATGGCGACGCCAGGGGCAACATCGCCTATTTTTACAACGCGTCCTTCCCCAACCGCAAAGCGGGGTTCGACTATGCCAAGGTCCTGCCCGGCGATACCTCGCGCGATTTCGCCCCCGGCACCGTGCCGTGGGCGATGGTGCCGCGCAACGTGAACCCGGCATCGGGATTTCTGATCAACGCCAACAACACGCCCTATCAGGCGGCCGGTATCGGCTCCGAGATTCCGCCGCAGAACCCGTTGCTCGGGGTCGAGACCGACACCACCAATCGCGGCACGCGCGCGCTCGAGCTGATGGGCGCCAATCCGCGAATCAGCGCCGAGGATCTCTACCGCATCAAGTTCGACACCGGCGTTAGCAAGCGGAGCTGGGCGGGAAAGTGGTTCGCCGATCTCGCCGCCGCCAATCCCGGCGGCAACGAGCAGGTCGCCCATGCCCAGCAATTGCTCGGCACCTGGGGTTGGCGTTTCGACGGCAAGGATCCCGCCGAGGCGCTCGCCGCGATCCTGCTGCGCACGGGCAACACCTGGCATTATCGCCGCCAGCCGGAAGCTGACCCCGGCACGGCACTGGCAACGGCGGCGGCCTATCTCACCGATCATTTCGGTCGGCTCGATCCACCGCTCGGCGAGGTCCTGCGGCTGCGCCAGGGCAAGGTCGATCTGCCGATGGATGGTGGCCCCGACGTGCTGCGTGCCGCCACGCTGTGGGACGAGGCGCCCGACGGCCGGCTGGTCGTCAAGCATGGCGACAGCTTCATCATGTTCGTCGACTGGGACAAAGCCGGCCATGTCACCTCGCGCTCGATCCAGCCGTTCGGCGCCGCGATGACCCGGCCCGAATCGAAGCATTATACCGATCAGGCGCCGCTGTTCGTGGCGCATCGGCTCAAGCCGGTATGGTTCTACCCCAGCCAGCTCAAACAGCATGTCGAGCGCGTCTATCGGCCGTGATTGCGCTCGGCAGGCGTGGCGTTATAGTAGGATGTAACATATCAGGGTCGAGGAAAGCCGATGAATCGCAAGCTGTTCGCCCGCTCCGCCGCGCTGCTCGGCGGGGTCGCGCTCGCGGTGCTCGCCGCGCCGGTATCGGCCCGGCCCACCGCACCGGCACCGGTCGCCAAGCTCGCGACGCCGGCCGCCGCGCCGGTCGCGTCGCTGATCGCCAAGGTCGATATTCCCTATCAGCAATTCACCCTGCCCAACGGGCTGCGCGTCATCGTCCATACCGATCGCAAGGCGCCGATCGTCGCGGTCAGCGTGTGGTACAATGTCGGCTCGAAGATGGAGCCGGCCGGCAAGACCGGCTTCGCGCATCTGTTCGAACATCTGATGTTCAACGGCAGCCAGAATGCGCCGGGTGACTATTTCACCTATCTCAAGCAGCTCGGCGCGACCGATTACAACGGCACGACCTATTTCGACCGCACCAACTATTTCGAGACCGTGCCGACGCCGGGGCTCGGCGCGGCACTGTTCCTCGAGGCCGATCGCATGGGGCATCTGTTGCCGGCGATGACGCAAGCCGTGGTCAACGAGCAGCGCGGCGTGGTGCAGAACGAGAAGCGCCAGGGCGACAACCAGCCCTATGGCCTGGTCGAGTACAAGCAGGTCGAGGCGCTGTTCCCGCCCACCCATCCCTATGGCCATACCACGATCGGCTCGATGGCCGATCTCGACGCCGCCAGCCTTGCCGATGTGAAGGCATGGTTCACCGATCATTACGGCCCCAACAACGCGGTGCTGGTGCTCGCCGGGGACATCGACGTCGCCACCGCGCGCCCGCTGGTCGAGAAATATTTCGGCGGCATCGCACGCGGCCCGCAGGTCCATCTACCCGCCGCCCCGATACCGACGCTTGCCGCGCCGAAGGTCGAGACGATCACCGATCGTGTCGCGACCACGCGGCTCTACCGCATGTGGGCGGTGCCCGGCCTCAACGACCCGGAATCGGTCGCGCTCGACGTCGCGGCATCGGCACTCGGCGGCCTGTCGAGCGCGCGGCTCTACCAGGCGCTGGTCAAGAAGGAAAAGCTCGCGGTGTCGGCGCGGGCGAGCAACGAGAGCTTTTCGCAACTCGGCATTTTCCAGATCACCGTCGACGTAAAGCCGGGGGTCGACCCGGGGCTGGTCGACAAGCGCATCGACGCGATCCTGGCTGATTTCCTCAAGACGGGGCCGACCGCCGACGAGGTACAGCGTATCGCCACCACCGCCGCGGTGCGACGCATCGCCGGGCTCGAATCGGTCGGTGGCTTTGGCGGCAAGGCGGTCGCGCTGGCGCAGGGCGCCTTGTTCTCCAACGACCCGGATCATTACAAGAAGGAGCTGGCGATCCTCGCCGCCGAGACTCCGGCGCGCGTCACCGCCGCCGCCAACAAATGGCTGTCGCGGCCGGTCTACGCACTGACCGTCGCACCCGGCGCGCGTGCCGCCTATGCCCAGGCCGCCGCACCCGCCAAGGCGCCGACCGCGGCCGCAGCGGCGCCCGACGCCCAACCGGTCAAGCTCGACGTCGGCAAGGTCGAGGCACTGTCCTTTCCGACGATCGAGCGCACCCGGCTGTCGAACGGCATCGAGCTGGTCTACGCCCAGCGCACCGCCGTGCCGATGACGCGTGCCGTGATCAGCTTCGACGCCGGTGCCGCCGCCGATCCGGCGACGCGCCTCGGCACCCAGACCTTCACCCTGTCGATGATGGACGAAGGCACGCCGACGCTCGATTCGAACGCGATCGGCGCGGCGCGCGAGCGGCTCGGCATGGGCCTAGGCATTGGTGCCAATGCCGACCGCACCTCGCTCAGCCTGTCGGTACCGAGCGTCAACCTCACCCCCGCGCTCGATATCTTCGCCGATATCACGCGCCAGCCGACCTTCCCGACGGCGGAGATGGAACGGGTGCGCGGTCAGCTGCTCGCGGCGATCGCGCAGGAAAAGGCCAACCCCAATGCGCTGGCCGCGCGCGCCGTCCCGCCGCTGTTGTACGGCGCCGATTCGCCCTACACCAAGCTCGCCGCCGGCACCGGCGATCCGGCGGCTGTCGGGACGATGACGCGCGACGAACTGATCGCGTTCGCCCGGGCGTGGATTCGCCCCGACAAGGCCAGGATCTACGTCGTCAGCGATCGTCCGCTTGCCGAGATCAAGGCCGCGATGCAGGCGCATTTCGGCGACTGGACCGCGTCGGGCCCGGCCGGCACCAAGGATTTCACCGCGCCGCCGGTCGAGGCTTCGCCCCGGATCGTGCTGATCGACCGGCCGGATTCGCCGCAATCGATCATCGTCGCGGCGGCGCTGACCGGTCTCAAGGGGACCGACGATCTGCTGCCCTACAACACCGCCAATGTCGTGCTGGGCGGCGATTTCCTGTCGCGCATCAACATGGACCTGCGCGAGACGCGGCACTGGTCCTATGGCGCCGGCGGACGCTTCTCGGCGCTCGAACATGCCGCGCCCTACCAGATCAGCGCGCCGGTACAGGGCGACAAGACCGGGGCGGCGATCGCCTCGTTGCAGGACGATCTCAAACATTTCCTGACCGACCAGGGCATCACGCAGGACGAATTCGATCGCACCATCGCCGGTGCCACGCGCCAGCTCGCCGGTAGCTTCGAGACCGCCAATGCCGTGCTCGGCGCGATGCAGACCAACGACCTGCTCCGGCGCCCCGACGACTATTATCAGACGCTCGCCGCCCGGCTTGACCGCTTCACCCGTCCCGAGCTCGACGCCGCCGCGCGGCGCGCGATCGATCCGTCGAAACTGGTGTGGATCGTCGTCGGCGATGCGGGCAAGGTGCGGCCGCAGCTTGACAGCCTCGGCCTGCCGGTTGAGGTGGTGCCCGCCGAATCCGTTGCGGATCGGCACTGATTTTCAGGAGAGAACGATGTCAGGTGTCGATGGAACCTATGAGACCGTTGTGAAGTCGCCGATGGGCGACCAGAAGGCGACGCTCACGGTCAAGAGCGACGGCAACAGCTGGACCGGCCAGCAGATCGGCGCGATGGGCACCGCCGACATCACCAACGGCACGGTCGACGGCAACACGATCAGCTGGAGCATGTCGATCACCGTGCCGATGCCGATGACGCTCGATTGCACCGCGACGATCGACGGCGACACCGTGACCGGTTCGGTCAAGGCCGGCGCCTTTGGCAGCTTCCCGATGGCCGGCAAGCGTATCTGAACCCGACGCGCTTGCGCTGGTAACAAGGCCCGTCTTCCGACCCGGAAGGCGGGCCTTTTGTCATTCCGTCACCCGGGCTTGTCGCGGAGGCGATGGTGACGCACACTTTGCCGCCGCCGCTCTTGCGGATCGGTGGATGCCGGAACGAGTCCGGCATGACGAAGCGGGGAACCGACAGATGCACTACCGCGCCTTGCTCGCCGCGACCGCCATGTTGTTCGCGCCGGTGATCGCCCACGCCCAGTCCGCCGCCGACAAGGCGGCCGACGAGCGCCCCGCCAAGGTCGTTACCGCGACGCCGGGCTGGAACTATGAGCGCCGCGCGGTCGACATTCCGATGCGCGACGGGGTCAAGCTCCACACCGTCATCCTCATTCCCAAGGGCGCGCACGACGCGCCGGTGATCTTGACCCGCACGCCCTATAATGCCGAGGGGCTGACGACGAACCAGCATAGCGGCGACCTCGGCGCGATTCTCGACGGCTATGACAATGCCTATGACGTGATCACCGAGGGCGGATACATCCGCGTCGTTCAGGATGTGCGCGGCAAATATGGCTCGGGCGGCATCTACATGATGAACCCGCCGCGCGCCGGCACCGCGCTCAACCCGACCAGGACCGACGACTCCACCGATACCTACGACACGATCGACTGGCTGGTGAAGCACCTGCCCGAATCGAACGGCAAGGTCGGCATCATGGGCATTTCCTATGACGGCTTCCTGCCGCTGATGGCGACGATCAATCCCCATCCGGCGCTCAAGGTCTCGGTGCCGATGAACCCGATGGTCGATGGCTGGCGCGGCGACGACTGGTTCCACAATGGCGCGTTTCGCCAGATGAACATGCCCTATGTCTGGGAGCAGGTCGCGACGCGCGACAATTCCAGTTTCTGGTCGTCGAACTACGCCGACGATTACGATCAATATATGAATGCCGGCTCGGCCGGCGAGCTTGGTCGGCTGCACGGCCTCGAGCAGGTCGGCACATGGCGCAAGATCGTCGCGCACCCGGCCTATGACAGCTATTGGTCCGAACAGGCGATGGACCGCGTGCTGGCAAAGGAGCCGCTCAAGGTGCCGATGATGCTGGTCGCCTCGCAATGGGACCAGGAGGATATCTACGGCGCAACCGCCGTCTATGCCGCGCTCAAGCCGAAGGACAGCGCGGGCGACATGGTCTTCCTGTCGATGGGGCCGTGGTATCACGGCCAGGAAATCGAGACCGGGAGCAATCTCGGCGCGATCAAATGGGACCAGGACACCGCCAAATGGTGGCGCCACCATGTCCTCGCGCCGTTCCTCGCGCATTATCTCAAAGGGACGCCGATGGACGTCGCGCCGGTCACGGTGTTCGAAAGCGGCACCAACGAATGGCGCCGGCTGCCGGGCTGGCCCGAGGCGCGCAGCGGCACACCGCTTTACCTCAAGCCCGGCGGCACGGTCGGCTTCGACGCGGCGGGCGGCGCCGCGCAGACCGCCGACTATGTTTCCGACCCCGCCAGGCCGGTGACCTTCGTCTCGCGCCCGGTCGCGCCGATCGGCTATGACGGCGATCACTGGACGGCCTGGCTGACCAGCGACCAGCGGCCCGTATCGAGCCGCCCCGACGTGCTGACTTTCACCGGCGATGTGCTGACCGCGCCGGTCAAGATCGCCGGGGCTCCGATCGTCCATCTCACCGCCGCGACCAGCGGCACCGACAGCGACTGGGTGGTCAAGCTGATCGACGTCTATCCCGACCAGGTGCCGGGCGACCGCGCGATGGGCGGTTATCAACTGGCGGTGGCGATGGACATCTTCCGCGGCCGCTATCGCGAGAGCCTCGCCGAGGCGAAGCCGATCGCGGCGGGCGTGCCGCTCAAATATCAGTTCGCGCTGCCGGCGTCGGATCACGTCTTCCTGCCCGGTCACCGCATCATGGTGCAGGTCCAGTCGAGCTGGTTCCCGCTCTACGACCGCAACCCGCAGACCTTCGTGCCCAACATCTTCTTCGCCAAACCAGCGGATTATGTGAAGGCGACGCAACAGGTTACGGTTGCCGGGCCGGACGAAAGCTATATCGACCTGCCCGTGGTGAAGTGAGCAAGCGCTTCCGAGCCGAAAATGCTGTTCCCCGGCGAAGGCCGGGGTCCAGTTGGTGAGGTCGCGTTAACTGATCGCACCACCTCATCAATCCCGTTCTCCCAACTGGGCCCCGGCCTTCGCCGGGGAACAGCGACTTTTCGATCTTCGGTTCAAAAGGAACCAATCGCTGTGACGACCTTCATCGACCGCCGCACAATGCTCCGCTCCGGCGCGGCGGCCGGTGCGGCACTCACGCTGCCAGCCGCCGCCCTCGCCGCCACGCCCACCCACGATCCGAAGCTCGCCGCCTTGTTCGACACCCTGTTCATCGAAAGCGTACGCCAGCGGCCCGAGAGCGCGACCCTGTTCGGCCTCGATACCGGCCGGAACGCCGATCTGCGCGGCAAGCTCAGCGACGTCAGCGACGCCGGCCGCGCCGCATCGCGCGCGCTCACCGCCAGCCAGATCAGGCGCCTGCTCGCGGTCGATCGCAAGGCGCTCTCGCCCGCCGATCGGCTCAACTACGACGTCGTGCTCTATGCCCGTCGCGCGGCGGCGGCGGCCGACCGCTTCGACTATGCCGGCGCGCCCTATGTCATCAGCCAGCAGAACGGCGCCTATCAGGCGACCCCCGATTTCCTCGACACCAAGCATCCGCTGAACAATGCGAGCGACGCCGAGGCCTGGCTGTCGCGCCTCGCCGCCTTTGCCGGCCAGCTCGACGCCAACACCGCGCGCTTCACCCGCGACGTGGCGGCGAAGGTCGTGCCGGCGGATTTCCTGCTCGACCTGACGTTGACCCAGATCGGCCGATTGAAGGTGCCGGCGGCGGACGCGCGGCTGATCCGGTCCTTCGCGGCGCGCGCACGCGCCAAGGGCCTGTCCGACAGCTTCGCGACAAGAGCCGCCGCGCTCCACGACGCGCGGATTCTGCCCGCGCTGACCCGGCAGTTCGACGCGGTAACGGCGGCGCGCGCGCATGCCACGCACGATGCCGGGGTGTGGAAGCTGAAGGATGGCGACGCCTTTTACCGCATGGCGCTGCGCAACGCGACGACCACCCGGTTGAGCCCGCGGGAAGTCCACCAGTTCGGGCTCGACCAGGCCGCCGCGATCGTCGCGCGGATGGACGCCATCATGCGCAAGCAGGGCATGACCTCGGGCAGCGTCGGCGAGCGGCTGAAGGCGATCCACGACCTTCCCGGCCAGGTCTTTCCCGACACCGATGCCGGCAAGGCCGACGCGATCGCCTATTGCAACGCGCGGCTGGTGGCGATCCGCGAGCGCCTGCCGCGCGTGTTCCGGCGCATCCCGCCCTACCGGTTCGAGGTGCGCCGCGTGCCGCCCGAGACCGAGGCGGGTGCGCCTTCCGCCTTTTCGCAAGGCCCCTCGCTCGACGGGTCGCGACCGGGCTATGTCTATTTCAACTTCCAGGATTCGGGCGAATGGCCCAAATTCATGCTGCCCACCGTGATCTATCACGAAGGGCTGCCGGGCCATCAGTTCGAGGGCGGCCTCGCCTTGTCGAACAACGACCTGCCGCTGATCCGCAAGGCGAGCGGCTTTTCCGGCTATGCCGAAGGCTGGGCGCTCTATGCCGAGCAGCTCGCCGACGAGATCGGCATGTATGACGACGATCCGCTCGGCCAGCTCGGCTACCTGAAGGAACAGCTGTTCCGCGCGCACCGCTGCATCATCGACACCGGCCTGCACCATTATCGCTGGAGCCGCGAACGGGCGATCGACCTGTTCGTCACCGCGCAGGGCGAAACCCCCGGCTTCGCGACGCGCGAGATCGACCGTTACTGCGTCAATCCCGGCCAGGCGTGCAGCTACAAGCTTGGCCATTCGACCTTCATCGGCATCCGCGACAAGGCACAAAAGCTGCTCGGCGCGAAGTACGACATCAAGGACTATCACGACGCGGTGCTGGCCGGCGGTCGTCTGCCGCTGGAGATATTGCAGGCGCAGGGCGATGCGTGGATCGCGCGGCGGATGCGGGGGTAGGGGCGGCGGGCGGGCCTTCCCGCCCCCACCCGTCAGGCCGCCGCCGGTGCTTGACGGGCCGCGTTGAGGAAGCCCGTCCAGTTGGCCACCGACATCATGTCGAGATATTCGCGCTGCATCTCGGGGGTGAGCACCTCGATCATGCGGGTTCCTTCGATCCACAACTCGAGCACGCCGAAGATGCCGCCGCGCTTGCGGTACTTGACCGGCCAGCCCTCGCGCGCCGCGATCGCCTCCACCGCGTCGCGGTCGAGCGCGGTCGCCATCGCGAAGTGCGTCGCCGAGCGCGGGCCGTTGTCGCCGATGACCCCGAACGCGTCGGCATCGCCCTCGGCCTCGTGGAATTCGGTGCCGCGCGGATAGACTTCGAGCGTCGTATTGCGGTCGTCGCCGGCCATCGCCATCCAGCTCTGGCCGGTCATCACCGGCGGAAACGGCCGGACGACGCCGCCCCACATCTCGGCGATGACTTCCGCCACATGCCGCGGTTGGTCGGCGTCGATGGAAAGATGAAAGATCATGGTGAGGCCCTCTCTCTGGCTTGTCGATGCGCGCTCTCTACGCATGGCACAAAAAGTGTCAATGGGGATTTGACACTTTTTGTGCCATGGCCGATAGCGTCGCCATGAAGCAGACAGACGCGGTCGCAACCCCCGCTCCCACACCCGCCAAAGCCGAGGGAACGGATACCCGGGATCGCATCGCCGCCGCGTTGATCGACCTCGTCAGCACGGGCGAGCGCATCAACCACGACCTCGTCGCCGAGCGCGCGGGCATCTCCCGGCGCACGCTCTACCGCTACTTTCCCGACCGCGAGTCGCTGATGCAGAAGGTCGGCGACGAGATCCGCCGCCGCGCCGGCGCGAGCGTGCGCTTCCCGCATTCCGAGGAGGACCTGCTCGCCACGCTGCATCCGATCCATGAGGGGCTCGACGCGATCGCGCCGATCGCGACGCTCGTCCGCACGACGCCGCTCGGGCGGCAGGTGCGGCTCGCCGACAAGCAGCGCCGCCAGGCAGCCTATACCGACGCCGCCGCCGATGCGGTGAAGGCGCTGCCCGAGCACGACCGGCGGCTGGCGACGGCAATGCTCCAGTTCCTCCATACCTCGGCCTGGCTGGAGATGCGCGACCAGTGGGATCTGGCGGGAAGCGACAGCGCCGAGGCCAGCGAATGGGCGATCCGTACGTTGCTCGCCGATCTTCGCCGACGCGGCTCGATGCCGCTTGCCGCAGGCCCGGCCGACCCGGAGACCGGATCGCGCTGAACCGGAATGTCACCGTACGCCGCTCATTCCATCACGCGCAGCAACTCGTCGACCTCGACCGTCGCGAAGGCGGTGAAGCTGTCGGCCACCGCATAGGGCAGCAACATCGTCCGCCCCTCGACCAGCGCGCCGCAGCTATAGACGACGTTGGGCACGTAGCCGTCGCGCTCGTGCGGGGCCGGCGCGAGCACCGGGCGCGGGGTGCGCGCGAGCAGCTTGGTCGGATCATCCTTGTCGAGCAGGCACGCGCCGATGCAATAGTTGCGCACCGTGCCGACGCCGTGGGTCATCACCAGCCAGCCCTCGTCGATCTCGATCGGCGAGCCGCAATTGCCCATCTGGACGAATTCCCACGGGTAACGCGGCCTGACGATCTTCTCGCCGCCCTCCCAGTGCAGCACATCGTCCGACAGGTGCAGCCAGATATTCTCATTGTCCTGCCGGCCGAGCATCGCATAGCGCCCGCCGACCTTGCGCGGGAACAGCGCCATGCCCTTGCCGCTCGCCGCCGACCCGGTCAGCGCGCGCATGTCGAACGAGCGGAAATCGGTCCCGCTGAGCAACTCCGAGCGCACCTCGGCACCGCTGAACGCGGTATAGGTGCCGTGATAGACGAAGCTGCCGTCATCCTCGGCGAAGCGCACGAGGCGCACGTCCTCGATGCCCTGTCTTTGGCTCGGCAGCATCGGGAACAGCACCGTCTCCGAGATCGTCCTGCTGCCGCCGCACTCGAGACGGACGGTCGTGTCGCTGTCGTCCTCGCCCTTGCCGACGATCGGCGCCACCGAGACCGGGCTCGGCGCGTCGATCTCCAGCGCGCCGCGCGGCGTCCAGGTGCCGGTGCGAAAGGTGACCGACGAAACATGCCCCTCGCCGATGCCGCGCAGCGACAGCACGAAGCGCAGCGCACCGGCGGGTAGTCCCGACTGGTCGGGGTGGCGCACGATGCTCGGGTTGAACAACGCGGCCGCCTCATAGGCATATTCCTCGCTGAAATAGGCGCCGATCAGGCGGCGTTGCTCCGGTTCGAGCCGGTCGGCGCCGGATATCCCGCCGGCGATGGCGTCGAACCGCCGCGTCAGCAGCGCGTCGACATCGCGGTGGTTCTCGTCGAGCGATTCGGTGACGCCGATGAACTCGTGCGCCAGTTGGGCGCCTTTCAGCGTGACGATCCGGTCGACGATCGCCTGGATCCGCGACATGCCCGTATCGAACCCCTTGGGATAACCCAGTTCGAACGGCCGCACGACCGTTCGTGACGGGTCGGGCCGCAGCACCTGTTCGTAGAAATCCAGCTTCGCTCGGTCGGCCATGCCTGGTCCCTTCATGCTTCCACATTAGATCGTTCGTGCCGCGCGCACGACGAGCGTAACGTCGCTGGCCCGGATTCGAGCCACGCTGCCACCATGCTATCGGCCGTATCCCGGTTCCACCAACCGCGCATTTCACATCGACCCGCTCATCGCGCCGCGCCGCGAGGTCCGGGTTTCTACGCATGATGCCGATCACCGGATCGCCCTAGATTTTGCGCGTAGGGAGAGTTCGAGCATGGTCGATCAGCATATCGCGTCAGGCGCCGGGCGGCGGCACGGCCTCCGCGCCGCACTTCGATCGACCGGTCCGCTGCCGGCGGTCGCATGACCGACGGCCTGACCCTCGCCTTTCACGGCGCGTCGCGTACCGTTACCGGCTCGTGCATGGAATTCTGCCATGCGGGCAAGCGCGTGCTGGTCGATTGCGGCCTGTTCCAGGGCTCGCGCACGCTCGAGACGCTCAACCGCGCGGCGTTCGCGTTCGATGCGCGCAAGGTCGATGCCGTCATCCTCACCCATGCGCATATCGACCATAGCGGGCTGCTGCCCCGGCTCGTCGCCGAGGGCTTTGTCGGCGATATCTGGTGCACCGAACCGACCGCCGCGCTGCTCGAGTTCATGCTCGCCGACGCCGGGCGCATCCAGGAGGGCGATGCCGCGCGTCGCAATCGCCGCAAGGATCGCGCCGACCAGCCCGCGATCGAGCCGATCTATACCGAGCAGGATGCCATCGCCGCGTGGAAGCAGACGCGCGCTGTCGCGCTGGAGACATGGTTCGAGCCCGTGCCGGGCTTCCGTGCGCGGCTGTGGAATGCCGGGCATATCCTCGGCTCGGCCTCGGTCGAGCTGATCGTCGACGACACGCACCTGCTGTGCTCGGGCGATGTCGGCCCCGAGCACAAGGCCTTTCATCCCGATCCGCAAAGCCCCGCCGGGTTCGACCATGTCATCTGCGAATCGACCTATGGCGACCGCACGCGAGAGGATCTCACCATCGCCGATCGTCGCGCGCTGCTGGAAGCCGAGGTCAAGGCGGCGCTGGCGCGCGGCGGCAACCTGATCATTCCGGTCTTCGCGCTCGAACGGACGCAGGAGCTGCTGCTCGATCTCGCCGCGTTGCTCGACGCGAAGCGCATCCCGGCGGTGCCGGTGTTCGTCGACTCGCCGCTCGCCAACCAGGCGACGCGCGTCTTCGCGCGCTATGCCGACACGCTCGAGGACATGGAGGGCGGCAACATCTTCCGCAACACCGCCTTCCACTTCGTCGACGCGACGGCGGAATCGATCCGCCTCAACAGCGTGTCGGGCGCGATCATCATGGCGGCGTCGGGCATGTGCGAGGCCGGGCGCATCCGGCACCATTTGATCCACAATCTGTTCAAGCGCGAGGCGACGATCCTGTTCGTCGGCTTCCAGGCCGAGGGCACGCTCGGCCGCGTGATCCTCGAAGGTGCCAGGCGCGTGCGCATCTGGGGCGAGGACATTGTCGTGCGCGCCACGATCCGCAGCATCGAAAGCTATTCGGCGCATGCCGACCAGCAGGGATTGCTCGACTGGATCGCCGCGCGCCGCCCGATCGCCGGCAGCCTGTTCCTGTCGCACGGCGAGGCGGGCGCGATCGAGGCGCTGCGCCGTCTCGCGACGTCGCGGGACCTTGCCGCGTCGATCCTCGTGCCCGAAATCGGCGAGGTCTATCGCCTGCGGCCGGCCGCGCGCGCGGCGCGGATCAAGACCGCCGACCCGGCGTTGCAGGATGTGGTGGGGCGCGACTGGCAGAACAGCTATGCCGATTTCGCGACCAACCTGAAACACGAGCTATCGCGAATTCACGACGCCAGGGCGCGCGAAAAGGCCGTCGCCGAGATGCGCGCCGTGCTTGCCAGCTATAGCGATGCCCGCGCCGAGCAGAAGGCGCGGCGACATCATTCGTGAGGCGCGATCGGCCGTGACCAGGATGAGGATCAGGCGTGTCGCGATCGACACCCAGCCGGAGAACACGGCGTTCCTGCTGCGCTCGTCCGACGGCTATGGCCCGGAGCAGTTCCTCGCGTTGCGCAAGATCGAGATCGCCGGCGACGATCGCTGCATCCTCGCGACGCTCGCGATCAGCGACGAACCGGCGATCGTCGGCGCCGGCGAAATCGGGCTGGGCGAGCAGGCCTTTCGCCGGCTCGGCCTGCCCGAGGGCGCGTGCGTCGGCATCGCCCAGGCCAAGCCGCCGCGCAGCCTCGAGGCGGTGCGGCGCAAGATCGGCGGCGACGTGCTCAGCGACAGCGAGATCGGCGCGATCATCGTTGACATCGCCGCCTATCGCTATTCGCCGATGGAGATCGGCGCGTTCCTCGTCGCCTGCGCCGGCTTCATGACCACGCCGGAGACGCTCGCGCTGACCCGTGCGATGGCCGATGTCGGCAGCCGGCTCGACTGGCACGCGCCGCTGGTGGTGGACAAGCATTGCATCGGCGGCGTGCCGGGCAACCGCACCTCGATGATCGTCGTGCCGATCGTCGCGGCGCACGGGCTGATCATGCCCAAGACGTCGTCGCGCGCGATCACCTCGCCTTCGGGCACCGCCGATACGATGGAGGTGCTGGCCAATGTCGACATGACGGCCGAGCGGATCCGCGCGATCGTCGCACGGGAAAAGGCCGTGCTGGCATGGGGCGGGCGGATGAACCTGTCACCGGCCGACGACGTGCTGATCTCGGTCGAGCGGCCGCTCAGCATCGACACGCCGGAACAGATGGTCGCCTCGATCCTGTCCAAGAAGCTCGCCGCCGGCTCGACCCACATGGTCATCGACATCCCGGTCGGCCCCAGCGCCAAGGTTCGCAGCCAGGGTGAGGCGGTGCGGCTGCGCAAGCTGTTCGAATATGTCGCGCACAAGGTCGGGCTGACCATCGACGTGATCCTGACCGACGGCACCCAGCCGGTCGGCCGGGGAATCGGCCCGGTACTCGAGGCGCGCGATGTCATGGCCGTGCTGCGCAACGATGCCGACGCGCCCGCCGACCTGCGCGAGCGCGCGCTGATGCTCGCCGGCCGCGTACTCGATTTCGATCCCGATCTCGAAGGCGGCCGCGGCTATGCCCGCGCGCTCGACCTGCTCGCCTCGGGCCAGGCGCTCGCCGCGATGGAACGGATCATCGCCGCGCAGGGCGCCCAGCCGGTCGTCCGCCATCCGGGCGCGTTGCGTCATGAAGTTCTCGCCGATGCGGACGGCTCGGTCGTCGCGATCGATTGCCACCTGATCGCGCGCATCGCGCGGCTCGCCGGTGCGCCGATGGACAAGGGGGCGGGGATCGATCTGCTGCGCAAGATCGGCGATCCGGTCCATCGCGGCGATCCGCTTTATCGCATTCATGCCGAGTCCGAGGCCGGGCTGGCCTTCGCCACCGATCTCGCCGCCGAGAATTCGGGTTACCGGCTGCTCGCATGATCGCGACCCTCCACGCCTTTGCCGAATGCCTGCCGGCGGCGCGGCGCCTGGCCGACCTGCTCGGCATCGCCTGCCGGCCGATCGACACCCGTCGCTTTCCCGATGGCGAATCGCTGGTCACGGTCGCGCCGGGCGAGGCCAGCGCGATCCTCTACCGCTCGCTCGACCACCCCAATGAGAAACTGGTCGAACTGCTGCTCGCGGTGTCGGCGCTGCGCGATCGCGGCGCGTCGCGTATCGTGCTCGTCGCGCCCTATCTCGGCTATATGCGCCAGGATGCCGCGTTCCACCCAGGCGAATGCGTCAGCCAGCGCGTCGTCGGGAAATTGCTCGCCGAGCATGTCGATGCGCTGGTGACGGTCGATCCGCATCTCCACCGTGTCCATTCGCTGGCCGAGGTGGTGCCGTCGATTGCCGCTGTCACCGTGTCGGCGGCGGCGACGCTCGCCGACACGTTGCGACCCGACACACCGCGTGACGCGGTGCTGGTCGGCCCCGATGAGGAGTCGCGGCCATGGGTCGAATCGGTCGCCGCGCCGCTCGGTCTCGCGGTGCTGGTCGGCACCAAGCACCGGCTCGGCGACCGCCAGGTCGAGTTGGCGATCGACGGGGTGGATCGCGTCCGCGGTCGCCACGTCGTGCTCGTCGACGACGTGATTTCCAGCGGCGCGACGTTGCTGCGGTGCGCGGCGCTGCTCAGGGCGGCGGGTGCGGCGTCGATCGAGGCCTGCGCCACCCATTGTCTCGCCGGCCCCGACGATCTGCGCGCACTGGCCGCAGGCGGCATCGCCCGTGTCCGCGCGACCGACACCGTCGCCGGCCCGACCGCGTCGATCGCGATCGCGCCGGCGCTGGCCACGGCTTTCGCGACGCATGGCGAACTGCTCGCATAGCCGCCGGCGCCACGCGCGCGAGCGGACCCGGAGCGTCGGCTAGGTTCCGTAGCCCAGCGCCAGGACGATCGCCGTCGTCGCGACGGCGATGACGACCAGCGGCGCCCCCATCCGGGCGTAATCGGAAAATCGATACCCGCCCGGCCCCATGACGAGCAGGTTGTTCTGGTGGCCGATCGGCGTCAGAAAGTCGGATGACGCGCCGATCAGTACGGCGAGGAGTGCCGCATCGGGGCTGACGCCGAGCAGCCTCGCCGCATCGATCGCGAGCGGCCCCATGATCACCGCCGTCGCGACGTTGTTGAGAAAGATCGACAGCAGCAGCGTCAGCGCGCAAAGCGCGGCGAGTACGACGATCAGCGGCATCCCCGTCAAGGCGTCGCTCAGGCTCTGCGCGGCGATCGCGGCCGCTCCGCTGCTCTGGAAAGCCTGGCCGACCGGGATCATCGCCGCGAGCAGGATGACGATGCTCCAGTCGATCGAACGATAGATCTCGTCGGGCGGAATGAGCCGCCCGGCGGCGATGAAGACCGCCGCCGACACGAACGCCAGCGACGGCGACACGCCCGCCACGACGATCGCGGCGATGGCGAGCGCGAACACCGCGACCGTCGTCATGGCGCGCCGCGTGGCGACCGGTGCGGGATCGATGCGATCGACCTCGAGCAAACGGGCGCGGGACAGGAAATGGGCCAGCGCATCGGGCGAGCCGCGCAGGAACAGCTGGTCGCCCGCCTCGATCCGCAGCCTGCTCAGCGGCACCCGTCGCCGCGCGACGGCGGCGCCGGCCGCGACAACCGTAACGGCGCCGTCGCTCCGGATGCGTACCGCCTCGTGGCTGAGGCCGATAAGGAACGATCCGTGGGCGACCACGACGCGCGCGGTCACGTCCTGCGGGCTGCGGGCGCGCTCGGCCGTCGCGACCAGGCCGGTCAATTCGGCCGTCACCCATTGGTTTTGCCGGCCAACGACCAGCAGCCGATCGTCCGCTTCCAGCGACGACACCGCCGCCATCGGCAACATTTCGCCGGCGCGAAACACACCCACGGCGCGGGCGGTCGCCGCGCGCAATCTGGCGCGGAGCGGTGCCACCGGCGCGGCGATAGCGGGGCCGGCGGCGACCAGTTCATAGACGCGCCATGGCGGCCGTGCCTCGCGCATCGCCGATCGCCGGATCGGGAGGAAGCGCCACCCGATCGTCGCGAGATAGCCGAGGCCGATAATGCAAACCGCCGTGCCGACCGGTGCCATCGTAAAGAAGCCGAACGGCTTGCCGAGCGCCTCTTCGCGGACCGACGACAGGATCAGGTTGGCCGGCGTGCCGATCAGCGTCGTCATGCCGCCGAGGATCGTGGCGAAGGCCAGCGGCATCAGCGTGGCCGCCGGCGGCTTTTTGGCATCGCGCGCGATTTCGGTCGCGATCGGCATGGTGATGACCAGCGCGGCGATATTGTTCATGAACGCGGAAAGGATCGCGGCGACGACCAGCAGGCCGGACGTTCTGACGGTAAAGCCCATATGCGTCGGCACCGCGACGCGCGCGATCGCCCCGGCCACGCCCGACAGTTCGATCGCCCGGCCGATGACGAGGATCGCCGCGACCGAAATCACTGCGGGGTCGGCGAAGCCGCCGAACGCTTGCGCGGGCTTCACCAGGCCTGTCAGCACCGCCGCGAGCAGCGCGATCAGCGCGACGAGATCGTGGCGCACCTTCTCCGATACGAACAACAGCAGTGCGACCGCCAGGATCATCGCGCTGAGGATCGGCGGCGAAACCATCTCAGCCGGCCGGGCTACCGAGCGCCGCGCGCCATGGCTTGGAGAGACCGTGGTAGAGCCGCTCCTTGCAGACCAGCGCCGAAACCGAATGGGCGATCAGCGCCGACAGGAACAGCGGCAGGATCAGGCCACGGCTGGCCGTCGCTTCGACGATGATGATGACGGCGGTGAGCGGCGCGCGGACGACGCCGGTGAAATAGGCGACCATGCCGAGCAGCACGACGGCACCGCCCGGATCGCCCGGGAACATCGGCCGCAGCAAGGCGCCCAATCCCGCCCCGGTCGCCAGCGACGGCGCGAAAATCCCGCCCGGCAGGCCGGACGACGCCGTCGCGAGGGTGGCGGTGAACTTCGCCGGCCCGAACCAGTAAGGGGCATTGGTGCCATCGATGATGGCATGCGCCGCCGAATAGCCGGCTCCCCAGGTCAATCCCGTCACGACACCAAGCGCGGCGACAACCACGCCGCACGCGAACGCCCAGACGACGGGCCGCCCCTTGAGCCACGGGAACCACCGGTCGCGCGCCGCGCCGATGTTGAGCATCGCGCGCGCGAAGAGTCCGCCGCTCAGCCCGCCGAGAATCCCGGCGACCGGCGCCACCCGCAGCACCGCGCCGAAGCTCATATGCTGGCCGACCGCGCCGAAATATACATAGTCCCCGGCCAGCCCCAGGCTGACGACGCCGGCGATCAGGATCGTCGACATCACCAGCAAGGCGACGCGCTGTTCATAGGCGTCGGCCAGTTCCTCGATCGCGAAGGTGACGCCGGCAAGCGGCGTGTTGAAGGCGGCGGCAACGCCGGCGGCGCCCCCGGCAATGATCATCGACGCGCGGATCGGTGCCCGAAAGAGGCGCGTGTACCAACCGAGGATCGCGGCGGAAATCTGGACCGTCGGTCCCTCGCGCCCGACCGACGCCCCGAACAGCAGCGCGACCAGCGTCAATCCGACCTTGAAGGCCGCGACCGGCAGCGAGATCAGCCGTCGCAGCGACTGTTTGGGATCTTGCGTCGCGGCGATCACCTGCGGGATTCCCGAGCCGGCGGATTCGGGCGCCACCCGCAGCGTCAGCCACGCGGCGGCGGCGAAGCCGACCGGCGTGATGATCAGCGGAAGCCACCAGACCGCGTGCACGGTCCGATCGAACACCGAACTGGCGCTGTCGGCCAGCCGCGCGAAGAGCAGCGCCGCGAGCCCGATGGTGATCGCGCCAAGGCCCATCGCCGTGCGCCGACGCCATACCGCGGATGCTGGGCCGTGGCGCCTGAGCAGCACTCTCCAGCGCCGGTTGATTGGTAGCTTCATATCAGTGTCACCTAGGCTCTGACCGGATATTGCACCACAGCAAAACTGGCCGCCACGCTGGCGATTTTGCGCGGCGCCCTTCCTTCGCTAGATGGGCGCGGCTTTTCAATGGTCTCGATCAGGTCGCGATTGCCCCCGACCCGCTATCGTCGGTAAGGCTCCCCGTGGGCTTTCACCCGGAAGTCAGGAGGCCGCTAGTGGTAACGACAGCACAGGGCACACCGCCCGATCATCGCTGGCAGCACAACCCCGTGTACCGGTGGTGGCGAAGCGCGGTGGTCGGTTCGGTCGAGCACGGCCGCGTGATCGAGCGAATCGTCGGCGACAGCGGTTGGTCACCGCGCTACGCTTTCATGACGATGATGTCGGCGGGCATCGCCGTGCTCGGTCTGTTGCTCTCGTCTCCCGCGGTCGTCATCGGCGCGATGCTCATATCGCCGTTGATGAGCCCGATATTGGGGTTGGGCTTCAGCCTCGCGCTGTTCGATTTTGCCGAGACCCGCCGTTCGCTGACCGCGCTGGCGGCCGGTGCGGCGCTGGCGGTGGCGTTTACCGCGCTCATCGTCCTCGCGTCGCCGCTCAAGGCGCCGACCGCCGAGATACTCGCGCGTACCCGACCCAATCTGTTCGACCTGCTCGTCGCGCTGTTCGCGGCGCTCGCCGGCACCTTCGCCATCGTCCGCGGGCGCGGCGAAACCATCGTCGGGGTCGCGATCGCTACCGCGTTGATGCCGCCGCTCGCGGTGGTGGGCTATGGACTGGCGACATGGAACATGCCGGTGCTGGCGGGCTCGTTCGCCCTGTTCATCACCAACTTCATGACGATCGCCCTCGCCGCCACGGTCGTCGCGCGCTTCTACGGCTTCGGCCATTATCTTTCCAACCAGCAGAGCTGGGCGCAGTCGATCATCCTGCTCTTGGTCTTTGCCGCGATGTCGATTCCGCTCGGCTTTTCGCTGGCGCGCATCGCCGGTGAAACCGTCGCCGCGACCAAGATTCGCTCCTTCCTGTCCGACCGCTTCGGCCCGTCGTCGCGTGTGACCCAGTTCGACATCGATTTCGATCGCGTGCCCATCGCGGTTCGCGCGGTGGTCATCGCGCCGCGCTCGGCCGCCACGGATAACGCCTCGCTCGAAAAGGCGCTGGTCGCCTATCTCGGTCGGCCGGTGAAACTGCAGGTCGCGCAGGTGCTGATGAGCCCCGGCGCCGACCCGATCGACGCCCAGCGCGTCGAAATGCAGCAGGCGTCCGCGACGACCGCCGCGGAAAATGCCGAGGCGGCGATGGTCACGAAGCTCGTCGCGCTGGGCGCGGGCATTTCGCCTGACGACGTCACCATCGATCGCGATCATCGCCGTGTTACCGCGACCGCCGCCCCGCTGCCCGGTGCGACAGCGGCGACCTATCGCGCGCTGGAGCGCCGGATGAATGACGCCGTCGATGGCTGGAGCATTACGATCGTGCCGCCGCTCGGCACTTTCCCCGCTATCAACTTCGCCCGTGGCAGCGATGCGCTGGACGATGCGGCGCGCGACGCGGTGCTGCTGTCGGTATGGGAAGCCAGGCGGTGGAATATCGTCGCGCTGGGGATTCCGGGCTTGCCGGTCGGCGACACACCGGCCAAACCGAGCCTGATCCAGCGTCGGGCGCTGGCGATCGCGGCGATCCTTCAAGCGCAAGGGATCAAGGTGGTGGCGAGGCCCGGTGCCGGATCGGCAATCGTGCTCGCCGCTGCGCCGGAGGTAAGCGTCCAATGATCGGTGGTGTGGTGATTACGCCGTTTGACGCGGCGGCGGTGCTGATCGTGCTCGCGGCGGCGCTCGGCTACATCAATTATCGCGTGCTGAAATTGCCGCAATCGGTCGGCCTGACCGTGATGGGCGCGGTCGCGTCGCTGATCGTCGTCGGTATCGATCTGTTGCTGCCGGCCAGCGGCGTTGGTGGCGACATCGTCAGGTTCATCGCCAATATCGATTTTCACGCGACGCTGATGAACGGCATGCTGTCGTTCCTGTTGTTCGCCGGCGCGCTCCATGTCGACTGGAGCGACATGAAGAAAGGCCGCTGGCCGATCCTGCTGCTGAGTACGGTCGGCGTTCTGCTGTCGACCGCGCTGGTCGGCGGCGGCTTCTATTTGGCTGGCCATATGGTCGGCCTCGACGTGCCGATCGTCTGGTGCCTGGTGTTCGGCGCGCTGATCAGCCCGACCGATCCCGTCGCCGTCATGGGGGTGTTGCGCCGCGCGAAAGTGTCGCCGACGCTGGAGGCGACGGTGGCCGGGGAAAGCCTGTTCAACGACGGCGTCGGCGTGGTCGTCTTCACCATCATCCTCGCCACGGCGCTCGGTACCGAGCCATTTTCGCTGGCCCATGCCGGCAGGCTGTTCGTCTTCGAGGCCGGCGGCGGCGTGTTGCTCGGCCTGGTCGTCGGCTGGATCGGCTACCGCGCGATGCACTCGATCGACGAGTACAAGCTGGAAGTGCTCATCAGCCTGGCGATCGTGATGGGCGGCTATACGCTGGCGAGCTGGGTCCATGTCAGCGGCCCGGTCGCGATGGCCGTTGCCGGGTTGCTGATCGGCAACCATGCGGTCCGCACCGCGATGAGCGAAACCACGCGCACCTATCTGCTCGGATTCTGGTCGTTGATCGACGACATCCTCAATGCCGTGCTGTTCGTGCTGATCGGTCTCGAGGTGGTAACCGTGCCGGCGGACAGTCGCCTGCTCCTGCTCGGGCTGGCGGCGATACCCTTGGTCCTGCTGGCGCGGTCGATCTCCGTCGCGGGACCGCTCGTCGCGATGCGCCCGTTCCTGACGCTCGGTCCGCTGGCCTTGCCGACGCTGATCTGGGGCGGTCTGCGCGGCGGCATTTCGATCGCCCTGGCGCTTGGGTTGCCGAACGGGCCGGCGCGATCGACCGCGCTCGCGGCAACCTATGTCGTGGTGCTGTTCTCGGTCATCATCCAGGGCGGCACGATCGCACGCCTGCTCGCCTGGCTTTCGCCGCGCGCCGCCGATCCGGAACACAAAGCGGCTTCATCGGGTTAGGTTGCACAGTGATTGACGGCGCGGCCGCGTCCTCGAGGAGACCGCATTGTTCATCACGTTAGTTGCCGCCGCCATCGCCTTGCTGGTCGCCGGTGGTCTTTCCTTCGGTCGCTTCGCGCGATCCGACACCTGGGCGGCAACGGTGACGCCGCTGGCTTCGATCATCGGCAGCGGTTTTTTGATCTCCGGCCCGCTGCTCGCGCGCGAATTCGGTGGCGCGGCGTTCTGGGCGATGGCCGCCCTGTTGCTGCTTGCCTATGCGGTCGGCGGGGTGATCCGCTGGAACATCATCCATGTCGAAAATTATCTCGCCGGGAAGCCGTTTCACGATCCGGTGGTATGGGCGGCGCGCATCACGCAGCTCGTCCTCGCCGGTGCCTATGCGGTTTCGGTCGCCTATTATCTGAAGCTGCTCGCCGAGTTCGCGATGGAGCCGCTGTCGGTGCCTGACGCCTGGCATGGGCTGGTGTCCAATATCGGCGTCACGACGATCATCGCCATCTTGACGATCATGGCCTTTGGTGGTGGCCTGCGCCGTGTCGAGCACGTCGCGCACGGCACCGTGTCGATCAAGGTCGGCATCATCGCCGGCCTGCTCGCCGGGCTGGCATGCTGGTGGATAATGCATCTGGATACCGCGGCATCGGTCCCGGCGGTACGCCTGTCATGGGCCAGCGTGCCGATGCTGCTCGGGCTGCTGATCACGGTTCAGGGGTTCGAGACGTCGCGCTATCTCGGCCATGCCTATAGCCAGGCGCTGCGCGTCAGGACGATGCGGCATGCGCAATGGATCGCGACGGCGATCTACCTCACGTTCCTCGCGCTGCTGACGCCGTTCCTGGCGCAGGCGGCCGAGTCGGAAGGGGTCGCCGGCATCCTGACCATCATGCGCATGGTCGCGCCGCCGCTCGGCATCTTCGTCCTGGTTGGCGCGCTTTCCAGCCAGCTGAGCGCGGCGGTCGCGGATTCGATCGGTTCGGGCGGGCTGATGAGCGAAGTGTCGCGCCGCAAGATCAGCGTGCCCGCCGCCTTTGCCATTGCCAGCGCGCTCGCCATCGCCGTGGTGTGGCTGACCGACCCGTTCCAGGTCGTCGCGGTCTCGTCGCGGGCGTTTGCGCTGTTCTATGCGATGCAGTGCGGCCTCGCGCTGATGGTGTCGTGGCGCACCGGCCGCGGCGGATGGCTGTTGCGCTGCGGGTTCGCGCTGGTCGGGCTGATTTGCCTGATCGCCGCCGCCGCCGGTGCTCCCGCCGAGGGCTAGCGCGGGATAGCGGTCAGGGCTCGGCGGTCACCACGCCGTCGCCCAGCAGCTCCCCGCCGATCCGCTGCCCGTAAAAGTCGCCGCTGGCGTGGAAGCGCTTGCGCGCGTCGTCGATGCTGCCGGTCTGGCGCGGGTCGCGCGGCCGTTCATGGCCGTCGACAAAGGCCGCGACATCCCACGCCTGTTGATCGGTAAGGCTATATCCCTGACCCAGAGGCATATTCGCCTTGATGAATCCCGCGGCATTGGCGACCTTTCCCATGCCGGCACCCCAGTTGAACGATTGCGGGCCCCATAAGGGCGGAAAGGCATAGCCACCGTCGGCGTCCTTCGTTCCCTGTCCGTCTTCTCCGTGGCACGCCGCGCAATTCTTCGCATACACATCGGCGCCGCGCGCGGGATCGTACCCCGGCGCGGTCGGCCGCAGTTGCAGATAGCCCCTGCCCGGAAGGTCGACGCCGGTCGGTGCGCCCCTCGCCAGCCAGAAGAAATACATTTGCAGGTCGCGGTAGATCGCGTCCGCGCGCGGCGGCGGGCCGCCACTGCGCGATGCCGGCGCGTTCATCGAATAGGAGAAGCAATCGCGAATGCGATCCTCCATCGTGTTGATCTGGTCGTTCTTTGCCCGATAGGCGGGATAGGAACCCCAGGCCGCCCACATCGGCGCGGCGTTCGGTCGGCGGCCGCCGTCGAGATGGCAGTTGCCGCACGACAGGCCGTTGCCGACATAGCTGCCGGCATTGGCCCCGGTGTGGAGAAAGATCTGCTCGCCGCGCCGGATCGAATCGCCCGCCGGGCCGGCGGGAATGTCCGCGTCGGCCGGGGGCGTGAACGCCACCCGGACCGTCGGCGTCGCACTGGCCGAAACGGCGGGCGATTCAGCCGGCCGGCGCGTCCTCGCGCGGTACAGGATCGCGACGATCAGGATGGCCGCCAGCAGGCCGCCGGCGCAGACCAGAAACATGCGCCCGACCGGAAGGTTGCGGGTTTCGCCGAAGGGCTCATGCATCGCCGATCCGCCTCCATCGCCTCGCCGCAGGATTGCCCGAGCCCGCGAGCATCAATCCGGGATGAGCGCCCAGCCACGCAGCTGGAGCGTCGCCTGTGTCGTTATCGCCGACACATCGACCCGGACACCCGGCGCGACATTCCCGGTCGCGATGCCGTTGCCGTGAAGCGCCTGGCTGCACACCGCCACGGTGACGCCGGCCGCCTGCAACTTGGCGATCAGCGGCAGATTGGGGTTGCCCGGTGCCCTGGTCCTGGCGGCATAGACCGTGTCGGTCGCGATGACCGGGGTCGCGGGACCGTAGACGATGGCAACGACGTCGCCCGGCTGGGGGTGGACGCCATCGGCGGCGAGCAGATTGAGGAAGCGCGCGATCTTTTCCAATGACGGGCTCGGTTTGCTCGCATCCGCGCTTGCCCTGGTGACATTGAACAGGACGCGATAGCGCAGGGTCGGGTCCGGTCGCTCCGCCGCGCCATCCGTCGGCGCGGTCGCGCCATAGTTTTCGATCGCCGGGGTGCCGCGCTGCTCGGCCAAGGCGGGTGCGGTGGTGAAGGCCGTCGCCAATATGGCCGCGGTCACGAAGAGCTTCATCGAGTCCTCCCTGGGTAAGCGCACAGGCCGCCATCGCTCGGCGACCCGCTTCAGCTGGGTTCCCGGCACCTATGGACGGGAGCGGCGAGCGACGCCAGTGACCGGTGCGGCGGCGTTGCCTGCGAGGTCCGAAAAACGCCAATGCCGCCACCGCGACGCGCTATGTCTGCTTCAACCTGACCGCGACCTTCCGACGCTGTCATTGCTGCTTGCGTGACGTGCAATGCTGTTCATGCGCGCGGTTCAGATCGCGAATGTGGCGTTGCGGCCATGCCGGGCGGCGCGGCGGCGTCAATCGCATCGCGCTCGCCAAAAGCAGGGCGCCACGCCATCGCGACATGGCTTGCGAACGACTCGCCGGCAACGAAGCCCTGCCGAGCGTATAGCGCCGCCGCCGCGTGATTATCGCGCGCGACGCGCAACGTCGCGCTTCCATTGGCCGCCGCCGCACGGCGTTTGAGCTCACCCAGCGCGGCGGTGCCGAAGCCGCGCCGACGCCACGCCGGCAACAGGCCGATATCGATCAGGTGCAGGGACGCCCCGGAAAGGTCGAGATAGAGGCGCCCGATCGGCGCACCGTTACCGATCACGATCAGGAATTGCGCATCGGGGTAGCGGTGCGTCCAGTCGGCGTGCTGAAAATCGAATTGATCGTTGCAAAAGGCCGTGATCATGGCCTCGTCCCAGCCGGCAAACGCGGCGCCGTCATCTCGCAACGTGCGATAGAGCCGACGGAGAAAGCTCTCGTCGGCGTTCCCGGCAGGGCGCAGGGTCCAACCGGGAACGCAGAACGCAGCCCTCCCGGCGGAGGGCTGCGTCATCGCCGGGAATTCAAAGGCCATCCGTGTGCCGCCGGGGCAGGTCACGGAAAGTCGGGATAGACCCCATCGGCGCAGATTGCCGGAATCAGGACGAGATAAGGCTGCATATTGTCATGCGCGCCATTCCCGCCGGCATAAGCGCCCAGAAACGCTGTGTTGGTGACATTGATCCCCGACGACGGGACCGCCGGCTGCAACGCGGGCGAAAACCCGCCGAACACGCCGCCGGCAACGCCGGTGTTGACCGCCGCCGCGACGACCGACAGCGTGTGATGGTGGGCCGGATACTGGTTGGGCGTCAACGTGACGGTCTCCGTGCCGCCCGTCTTGCCCATCGTCCATGCGATCGTACCGCCCGGTGCCGTACCGATGCCGGCAACGACGCGCGCCGCCAGGTTCGGCACGGCAAAGGTGGTTTTGCCGTCGCCGCCATATTTGGTGCCGATCAGGCTGTAGAGCGCCGCAAATTCCTGGATCCGGTAAAGGCTCCCATCACATGGCAGGAAAAATTGTGGGATGAAGTTGAACGCGAACCAGTCGATCTCGCCGATGAAAGTGTCGGACATTGCGAATCCCCCTTTTACTGGTTGACCGGAAAGAGGCCGTTCAAGCAAATTTGATAAGCAAGCCCGATGGTCGGCATGATGTTGGCGTGCGGAGAGCTGCCCCCTGCCGTCGAGACGCTGCTATCGTAAAGCGCTACCTTCTTGGCGCCTGAGGGCACGGGATTTTCGTAATGCTTGTGCGTATTGGTCGGATCGGAACCATAGACCACGCTCGCCGAAAAGGTCGACGTCGATGATGTGTTCGAGGTCGCGTTCACACTATGGCTATGGGGCGGAATCGTCGCATCGGTCAGGGTGACGGTCTCGGAACCGCCTCGCGCGGCAAGCACGTGATTGGTCGCCCCGCTCGCCGTCCCCTGACCGGCACCGATCGGCACCGAGCCGTTGAGATTGGGCAGCCCGAACGTGCTCACACCGTCACCGCCATAGCGGGTCCCCAGCAAGGCAAACAACACCTCAAAATCGCGCACCTTCAACAGCTGCCCCTGGCACAGCGCCCAGTTGTTCATTGGCTTGTCAAAGGCGGTCAGGATAATCTGACCGGTAAAATAGTCGCCCATGATGCTTCCTCCGAAAATCGGCCCAGTCACTGACGCGAGGGATAGAGTCCGCTGGTCACGATATAGGCGTTGAGCGTCAGATAGGGCTGCATGTTGCCATGCGCCCCGCCAGCGCCGACGTCACCGACATTGCCCGCCGCCAGCGGCACAACGGCCGTGCCTGGGTCGGCAAAGACGTTGTAGACGCTGCCGCCCGACGTGGCCGGACCCGCCGACGAGAACACGTTGCCGGCAAATCCCGCCGAGCCTTGATTGCTCGATCCCGAAACCGTGTGGGTGTGCGCCGGCACCTGCGCCTGCGTCAGGGTAACCGTCTCCTCACCGCCCGACTTCGCCTCGATATAGGCGGTGCCGCTCGTCGCGTTGCGCCCCTGGGCGAGCGGCGTTCGGCCGCGCAAATCGGGCAGGGCGAAGGTCGTCTTGCCGTCGCCGCCATAACGGCTGCCGAGGAGCGAAAATAAGGCGTTGTTGCTTTGGATCTCAAGCAGTCGGCCGTCGCACGGCATCAGCCCCTGCGGCACCTGTGAAAAGCTCACCCAGATTATCTGGCCAAGATAGAAATCGGTCATGCCAATCCCCTCCACACCCATTGGAAATAGCGGGTATGATCCTCTACAACAAATAACGTCTCTCTGAAACTACTCAAATACGACGCGTACAGCAATGGGTAGCACGTACTTCAGTCAATTGCCGATATGTACATCGTCGAAAGATGCCGTCTCGCTGGATTGCCGTTGAAATTACGCCCCATCCCGCGCTCGGCGCCAGGCCGCTCCGGCATGTGGTATAATCACAGCGATATTTACAGATATATGACAAGGTGAGTCGGTGTGCTCACAGATAATGCCCTGATCAACTTGTCGTGCGACCACGCTTCGTGCCTGTCGTGCCCGCTCTTGATCGGCCGCATGCGCCCGTGTTCATTGCCGGATCGCCTTCATTCTGCCCCTTACTGGGCACGCATCCCGTTGAGCAGAACGCAAGCAGAGTCATTATTTGACGGCATTCGGCCGCCCGACGTCGTTGATACTTGCGCCGCATGGGCGGCGCGGGTCGCGCGTCTATCGCGCGAGCCGCGTCACATGCCCCATCTTGCGCCCGGCACGCATTTCCTTGCCGTAGAGATGGAGATGCGCGCCCGGCTCGGCGAGGATCTCGTGCCAGCGCGCGGCCTGCTCGCCGATCAGATTGTCCATCGTCACCGCCGGCGCGGCCAGCCCGGTGTCGCCCAGCGGCAGGCCGCAGATCGCGCGGATATGGTTCTCGAACTGCGAGGTTACCGCGCCCTCGATCGTCCAGTGCCCGCTATTGTGGACACGCGGCGCCATCTCGTTGAACACTGGGCCGTCGGCGCCAGCGAAGAATTCGCATGCCAGCACGCCGACATAGTCGAGCGTGTCGGCGATTCGTCCGGTCAGTGCCGCCGCCTCGGTCCAGCATGCCGCGACTTCGGCCGGGGCGGGCACCGTCGAGCGTGCCAGCACGCCGTCGACATGCTCGTTCCATGGCGGCGGATAGCTCACCATCGCGCCGTCCGCGCCGCGTGCCAGGATGATCGAGAATTCGTGGCTGAAGGTCACGAAGCCTTCGAGGATCGCCGGCCGCCCGCCGATCGCCTCCCACGCCGCCTCGGCCTCGTCGGCATCGCCATCCTCGCCGATGCGCACCTGGCCCTTGCCGTCATAGCCGAGCCGCAGCGTCTTGAGGATCGCCGGTGCGCCGATCTCGGCCAGCGCATCGCGCAGCTCGGCGATGCTCGTCACCTTGCGCCACGGCGCGGTACGCCCGCCGAGTTTGCCGACGAACGCCTTCTCCGCCGCGCGGTCCTGCGCGATGGCGAGCGCCGCCGGCGCGGGGTGGACCGGGACCTTGGTCGACAGATAGTCGATCGGATCGAGGTCGATATTCTCGAATTCATAGGTCACCACGTTCGCCGCGCCGACCATTTCGTCGAGCACGATGCGGCTGTGGTAATCGGCGCGCGTGAAGCTGGAAGCGGTCTGCGCCGCGACGCTCTCGGCATCGGGCGCCAGCACGCGCGTGTGATAGCCCAGTTCGGCCGCCGCGCTCGCCAGCATCCGGCCGAGCTGCCCGCCGCCAAGGATACCGATCGTCGAGCCGGGTGGCAGCGGCTTCATTGCGGGTCGACCGGAACCGCCTCGGTCTGTGCCGTGCGCCACGCCTTGAGCCGCTCGGCGAGCAACGCGTCGCCAAGGCTGAGGATCGCCGCGGCGAGCAGGCCGGCATTCTTCGCGCCGGGCTTGCCGATCGCCAATGTGCCGACGGGGATGCCGGCGGGCATCTGCACGATCGACATCAGGCTATCCATGCCCTTCATCGCCTTGCTCTCGACCGGCACGCCGAGCACCGGCAGATGCGTCATCGACGCCGTCATGCCCGGCAGGTGCGCCGCGCCGCCGGCGCCGGCGATGATCACCTTGATCCCGCGATGTTCGGCATGGGTGGCATATTCGTAGAGCCGGGCCGGGGTGCGATGCGCCGAGATCACCTTGGTCTCGCACGGCACGCCGAGTTCCGCCAATATGTCGGCGGCGTGGTGCATCGTCTCCCAGTCGGAAGTGCTGCCCATGATGATGCCGACCCGGGGTTGCGTCATGCCCGAGGGCGTTAGCGGGCGCGGGCGGGGAGGGCAACTGGCGTGGTGCTGATAGCGTGTGTAGAGTCGCGGACATGACGCAAGAACAAGGCAGTATCGCCGAGCAGGACAATTCGGGCCACCGCGCGCTGCTGCGGATCGCGGCGCTCGGCGTGGCCATTGCTGGGTCGGGTTTCGCCATCGCCCGCGCGGTTGCCCCGCGCATCGCCGCGCGACGGCGCGACCGCGGGCTGAGCTTCGGCACGGCGCGCGTTCACGGCGCGGTGCTCCACTTCGCCCGCGCCGGGCGCGGCCCCGCGCTGATTCTCGTTCACGACATCCCGCAGGACTGGAGCGCCTGGCGCCCGATCATCGATCGCCTCGCGACCCGCTTCACCGTCATCGCCCCCGATCTGCGCGGCATCGGCGGTTCGACCGCGGGGTCGCCCAAGTTCGACGCCGCGACGATGGCGACCGACATTCACAACCTCGCGCACGCGCTCAAGCTCGACCGCGTCCATGTCGTCGGCCACGGCATTGGCGGGCAGGTCGCGCACGCCTTTGCGCGGCAGTTCCCGCAAGCAACGCGTGGCGTGACGCTGCTCGACAGCGCGGTGCCGGGCATCGACGGCTGGGATAACAGTCTTGCCGATCCCGCCGCCTGGCCGGTCGGCTTCTTGCGGACCCCGGATCTGCCCGAGACGCTGCTTGCCGGCCGCCACGCGCCGTTGCTCGAATATCTGCTGAGCGGCGGCAATTTCGATCCGGCGATGATCGCCGAGAGCCTCAAGGCCTATGCCACGCCGGAGCAGCTCCATGCCGCCTGCGCGATGTACCGCGCCTTCCCGGCCAATGCCCGCTTCGGCTTCGAGCAACAGGCGCCGATCGACGTGCCGCTGGTGCTCGCCACCGGCGACGCCTCGCCGCTCGCCAGGCTCGCCCCGCGCATCGCCACCGCGCTGCGCGCGAGCGGCTTCGCGCATGTTACCGAAGCGACCATCCCCGGCGCGGGCCATTATGCCGTCGCCGACCAGCCCGATGCCGTGGCCGCATTGATCGAGCGGCACGCCGGGTAGGGCGGTCGCCGCGACGACCAGTCTCGTAACCTCGCTCAGCGCTCGCTGAGATAGTAGCGATCGGTGGCGTTCAAATCCTCGTCGAGCTGGTAGACGATCGGCTGGCCGGTCGGGATTTCGAGCGTGGTGATCGCGTCGTCGGGAATGTTCGACAGATGCTTGACCAGCGCGCGCAGCGAATTGCCGTGCGCCGAGATCAGCACGCGCTGCCCGGCGCGGAGCGCGGGGGCGATGCGCGCTTCCCAATAAGGCAGCACGCGCGCGATCGTGTCCTTCAGGCTCTCGGTCGAGGGGATGGCGATGCCGGCATAGCGGCGGTCCTGCGACAGGTCATAGGCGCTGCCGGCTTCCATCGGCGGCGGCGGAATGTCGAAGCTGCGGCGCCAGATATGGACCTGCTCGTCGCCATATTCCGCCGCGGTCTCGGCCTTGTCGAGCCCGGTGAGGCCACCATAATGGCGCTCGTTGAGCCGCCAGTCCTTTTCGACCGGCAACCACAAGCGGCCCATTTCCTCCAGCGCGAGGTTGAGCGTCTTGATCGCGCGGGTCTGCAGCGAGGTGAAGCACTGGTCGAAATCGAGCCCCTTCTCGGCCATCAGCACGCCCGCCGCGCGCGCCTCGCCGGCGCCCTTCTCGGTCACATCGACGTCCCACCAGCCGGTGAAGCGGTTTTCGAGGTTCCAGGCCGACTGGCCGTGGCGGATCAGGACGAGGGTGGGCATGACATTCCTTCAATCGTCACCCTGAACTCGTTTCAGGGTCCGTGCACGGTCGGCACTCACAAGAGCGTCGCTCCTGGTTCAAGCGACCGCGTCTCGATGCTGAAACAAGTTCAGCATGACGGCGTCAATGGGTCAGATCCCGTCGATCACCTCGGCGATCGTCTCCAGACAGGCGTGCGCCAGCGCCTTGCTGCGCTCCGGCGACCAGCCGAATTCGGGGTCGGGATTGGCGTCATGGTCCTTGAACGGCATCTCCAGCGTCATCGCCACCGCGCCGAAACGCTCGGCGAGCTGGTTGGTCGACATGGAAAGATTGGCCTTGCCCGGCGCCGACTTGTCATAGCCCTTTTCGGTCTGGAAATCGGGCGTGCGCGCCGCGAGGCGGCGGCCGAAATCGTAGAACTTCTCGCCCAGCGCGTCGGTCCAGCTTGGTATCCCCTCGAAGCCGGCGAGGAAATTGGCCGGGATCGCCTCGTCGCCATGCACGTCCATCGCCAGCTTCACGCCGCTTTCGTCCATGGCATTGCGAACGCACAGCACCTCGGGGCTCTTCTCCGCGCTCGGCGTGTGCCATTCGCGGTTGAGGTTGATGCCCGCCGCGTTGGTGCGCAGATGGCCGCGAAAGCTGCCGTCGGGGTTCATGTTGGGCACGACATGGAAGGTGCACTTCTCGCGCAGTGCCCGCGTCGTCGGATCGTCGGTATCGGTCAGTCGCTCGAGCGCGCCTTCCATCCACCACTCCGCCATGCTCTCGCCCGGATGCTGGCGGGCATAGAGCCATACCGGCTTCGGGCCCGACCCGATCGTGAAGCAATCGATCGCGCGCCCGTCGAGCGAGGTGCCGAGCTGGCGATGCGTCACGCCCGGCTGAAGCGCGGTCGCCGCGACCAGCGCGTCGTGGCGCTCCATCGTATAGGGTGCGAAATAGGCGAACCACACCAGCTCGGTGTCGCATGCCCAGGTCCATTCGAGCACGCCATCGGCATAGCTGGTGTCGGCCATCCGCCATTCGGTGCGGTCGGTCGAGACGCGCGTCCTGTAGCCCGGCCAGCCGAACGGGTAGGCCGAGCCGGCGGCATTGACGATGCGCAGCGTCAGCGTCCGCCCCTTCGCCCCGGCGACCCGGAAATGGAACCATTGATAGAAGTCGGACAGGTGATCCCGGGTGATTTCCAGGTCGACCCGGTCGCCGTCGATGCCGGCGACCGTGATGTTGCCGCTATCGAAGGCGGCGTTGATTTCGATGCTCATTTGACCGTGATAGTGCGGCCGGATTCGCCGGGGAAGTCCTTGAAGATGGCGCTGGCCAATTTCGCCGCCTCGGCGTTGGCCTGCGCATCGGGCGAAGCGCTGTCGGCCGCGGTCTGCGCATGGCCTTCCCAGATCACCGTGCCGTCGGCGCGGCGGCGAATCTGCACCGACAGGTCGGTCAGCACGATCTCGCGATAGCGCGGCTTGCCGATCGGGAAGGACACCGCCCCGCCGATGCCGACCCCGCCGCCATAGCCGCCCGACGAGGTGCCGCCCCCGATGCCGATCGTGATCGGCGAGCGGCGCGGCGCCCCCGGGCGCGTCGACCGCGTCACGCCGACCACGGCGAGATACTGGCTCTTCTCGCCGGTCGCCGGTGCCGCATAGCCGTAGCGCGCCAGTTCGTTCGCGACGGCGCCGGTATAGACCTGCGACTCGAGACTCGTCGCCCAGCCGGCGGTGGTCGGCTCGGCGCTCAGCGTGCCCGTTTCGAGCGGCGCGCCGAGGTGGAAACGCGAGACCTCGACCGGGGTTCGCGTCGGCGTGGTGGCGCAGGCGCCCAGGGTCATGGCCGCGCCGGCCACCAGCACCATCGATAGAGCACGCATCGCAACGATCCTTCGCAAGGTTGTTTCGCCTCCATAACGCTCGACTCGGGGCTAGGGTCCAGCCCTGGCTTTCCGCGTTCCGCACCTTGACTTGAGGCCGGGGCGACTATAGGCGAGCGCCTCTTTTCCGACACCAAGAATCAGAAGCGAACGAGATCATGAAGATCCGCAATTCACTGAAGTCGCTCAAGGACCGGCATCGCGACAACCGCGTGATCCGCCGCCGTGGCCGTACCTATGTGATCAACAAGACCAACCGCCGGTTCAAGGCCCGCCAGGGCTGATCCGTGCCTGCCCGCCGTGCCGTCATCTTCGATGTCGGCCGCGTGCTGGTCGATTGGGAAATCCGTTTCCTTTATGAGCGTCTCATCCCCGAGGGTGAGGCGCTCGACGCATTTGTGCGCGATGTCGTTACGCCCGAATGGCATTTCCAGCACGACCTGGGTCGGCCCTTTGCCGAGACTTCGGCGGAATTAAGCGCGCAATATCCGCAACATGCCGAGCTGATCGCGCAGTTCGGGCCGCGCTTCAACGAGACCAACCAGGCCGCGATACCGGGCATGCCCGAGCTGCTCGCCGAGCTCGATTCGGCGGGCGTGCCATTGTTCGCGATCACCAATTTTTCGGGCGAGTTCTTCCCGCCCTTCCGCGTCAAATATCCCGGGATGTTCGATCGCTTCCGCGACATCGTCGTGTCGGGCGACGAGAAGATGATCAAGCCCGACCCGGCGATCTATCGACTCGCGCTCGACCGCTTCGGCCTGCGCGCGGACGAATCGGTTTTCGTCGACGACAATGCCGACAACATCGCCGGCGCCGCGGCGCTGGGGATTCACGCGATCCTGTTCACGGATGAGCCGGCGTTGCGCGCCGAGCTCCGGGAATTGGGTTTCCCGCTAGGTTTCGGTTAGTCAACGGCCTTCGCCGGGGAGCGACTTCCTCCTGTGACGGCGTAACGCCGCAAGCCGCGTTTCAGCTGTAACCCTTCAGCTCGTCGCCGACGATACGGACGACATGCAGCACATTGGTCGATCCCGGCGTCTTGAACGGCACGCCGGCGATCAGGATCACGCGGTCGCCGGCCTTGGCGATCTTGTGGCGCAGCGCCATGCGCTTGGCCTTGGCGACCATGTCCTCGAACGAATCGACGTCGCGGGTGTGCACCGCATGGGTGCCCCACAGCAGCCCGATGCGCCGGGCAGTGTCGAGTCGCGGCGTCAGCACCATCAGCGGCACCGAGGGGCGCTCGCGCGCCACGCGGCGTGCGGTCGAGCCCGAGCTGGTGAAGCAGATGATCGCCGCCGCATCGACCGTTGTGGCGATGTTCTTCGCCGCCTCGGCCAGCGCGTCGGCAGTGGTCGGGTCGGAGCGGATGACGGTGAAGTGGATGCGCTCGCCGTGCATCGGGTCGAGCTCGACCGCTTCGCCGATCGAGTTCATCATCGCGACCGATTCGACCGGCCAGGCGCCCGCCGCGCTCTCCGCCGACAGCATGATCGCGTCGGCGCCGTCATAGACCGCGGTCGCCACGTCGGACACTTCGGCGCGCGTCGGCGAGGGCGAGACGATCATCGATTCGAGCATCTGCGTCGCCACCACTACCGGGCGGCCGAGACGGCGCGACACCTCGACGATGCGCTTCTGCAACGGCGGGACCGATTCGGGCGGCAGCTCGACGCCGAGGTCGCCGCGCGCGACCATCACGCCGTCGCACATCTCGACGATCTCCTCGAGCCGCTCGATCGCCGCAGGCTTCTCGATCTTGGCGAGCAGTGCCGCCTTGCCGCCGATCAGCTTGCGTGCCTCGGCGAGATCCTCGGGTCGCTGGACGAACGACAGGGCGATCCAGTCGACCCCCTGGTCGACCGCGAAGGCCAGGTCGCTGCGGTCCTTCGGTGTCAGCGCCGCCATCGGCACGACGACATCGGGCACGTTCAGGCCCTTGTTGTTCGACAACGCGCCACCGACCACCACCACGGTGGTGATGCGGTCCATGTCATGCTCGGTGACGCGCAGCACCAGCTTGCCGTCATCGAGCAGCAGGCGCGCGCCCGGCTCGATCGCCTCGAAGATCTCGCGGTGCGGCAGTTCGACGCGCGTCGCGTCGCCCGGTGTCTTGTCGCGGTCGAGGACGAAGGTCGCGCCGGCCTTCAGCTCGGTCTTGCCGCCCTCGAACTTGCCGACGCGCAGCTTGGGGCCTTGCAGGTCGGCAAGGATCGTCGTCGGGCGGCCATATTTCTTTTCGAGGCTGCGAATCGCCGCGATCACCGCGACCTTCGATTCCTGGTCGCCATGGCTCATATTGATGCGGAAGGCGTCGGCCCCGGCCTCATAGAGCCGGGCGATCATCTCGACGGTGTTGCTCGCGGGGCCCAGCGTGGCGAGGATGCGGACTTTCCTCGATCGCGGGCTGATGGCCTTGGTCATGCGGTCCTCTCGCTTGTACCGGGTTGGTCCTAGTGCCTATCTGCGCGCGATCAACCTTGGAGCATATAAATGTCATCGCTCGACGATCTCGACGACCATGTCGCCGCCACCGCCTTCCGTCGGCTGGTCGCACATTTGCGTCACCGCGAGGATGCGCAGAATATCGACCTGATGGGGCTCGCCGGCTTCTGTCGCAACTGCCTGTCCGACTGGATCGAGGAAGCGTCCGACGGTGCGCTCGACAAGGATGTGGCGCGCGAGGTCGTCTATGGCGAGCCCTATGCCGCTTTCAAGGCGCGCCAGCCCGCGGCGACGCCGGAACAGCTCGAAGCGATGCGGTTGAGCGTTGCGAAGAATGGGTGAGCGGGACTAAGGCGCGCGCTCCCATTTCACATTCAACTGCAAGGATTCGCCCATGAGCGACGTGATCGCCGCCGAACAACTCCGCCTGTTCATCGAACGCATCGAGCGGCTCGAGGAAGAGAAAAAGGGCATGGCCGACGACATCCGCGACGTCTATGCCGAAGCCAAGTCGACCGGCTATGACGTCAAGACGATGCGCGCGGTCGTCCGTTTGCGGCGGATGGAAAAGCATCACCGCGACGAGGCCGAGGCGCTGCTCGAAACGTACAAGGCGGCACTCGGCCTGGCCTGAAAGGGGAAGAGGCATGCATCTGCTGGGGTCGACCGTCTCGCCGTTCGTTCAGCGCGTGCTGATGACGGTGCGTGCCAAGGGCGCCGACCTCGAAGTGCATCCGCCGCTCGGTGGCAAGATGACCTCGCCCGAGTTCCTCGCGATCAGCCCGATGGGGCGCATCCCCGTTCTGGTGCTCGACGATGGCGGCCATCTTTGCGAGTCGGACGCGATTGCCGGCTATCTCGACGAGACGCTGCCCGGCCCGGCGCTGATGCCCGACACCGCGCTGGCGCGGGCGCGGGTGCGGGAGATCGCCGCGATCACCCTCGCCGAGCTGGCCGGCGGGCTGCGGCCGCTGATGGTCCATCAGGTGTTCGGCGTGCCCGGCGTGCCAGAACTGGTCGCGGCGGCGCGAAGCCAGCTCGGCAAGGGGCTCGACGCGCTCGACCGGCTGCTGAACCATGACGGCCCGTTTGCCACCGGCGCGACGCTGATGGCGGCGGATTGCGCGCTGTTCCCGATCCTGACGCTGGCGCGGATCGTCGATCCGCTGACTGGTGCCGGGGCGATGGTCGGCGAGCGCCCGCTGGTCGCAAGCTATGCCCAGCGCATGACCACCGACCCGGTCGCGGCGCGCACGATCGAGGAAATGACCGCGGGCTTCGCCGCGATGATGACGCGCAACGCCGCCAGGGCGGGTTGAGCAAAGACCGACGAAGGCGCTAGAGCGCCTGGGATCTCCAGTTACGAAAGACGCGACACCGCGATGGCAGGCCATTCCAAATTCAAGAACATCATGCACCGCAAGGGCGCGCAGGATAAGAAGCGCTCGGGCATGTTCTCCAAGCTCAGCCGCGAAATCACCGTCGCGGCCAAGATGGGGCTGCCCGATCCGGACATGAACCCGCGGCTGCGCGCGGCGGTCAACGCCGCCAAGGCGGCGTCGATGCCGAAGGACAATATCCAGCGCTCGATCGACAAGGCGACGCGCGGCGATGCCGAGAATTACGAGGAAATCCGCTATGAGGGCTTTGGCCCCGGCGGCGTGTCGCTGATCATCGAGGCGCTGACCGACAACCGCAACCGCACCGCCACCAATGTGCGCACCGCGGTGTCGAAGAATGGCGGCAATCTCGGCGCCAGCGGCTCGGTCAGCCATGCCTTCGACCGCATGGGCCTGATCACCTACCCCGCCAGCGTCGGCGATGCCGAAAAGGTCTTCGAGGCGGCGCTCGAAGCGGGCGCCGAGGACGTCCAGTCGAGCGAGGACGGCCACGAGATCTGGACCGCGCAGGGCGACCTCCACGAGGTCGCCAAGGCGCTGACGCCGGTGCTCGGCGAGGCCGAGGGCGCCAAGCTCGCCTGGCGCCCGCAGGTGATGGTCGATGTCGGCGAATCCGACGCCGCTTTGCTGTTCAAGCTGATCGACACGCTCGACGACGACGACGATGTGCAGACCGTATGGGGCAATTACGAAGTCTCCGACGCGGTAATGGAGAAGCTGGGTTGACCCCTATTCCCTCTCCCGACGGGAGAGGGAGTGGCCCATGCGCAGCATGGGGGGGTGAGGGCAGGTTGCTCTACTCGTCCGAGCGCTTTTTCGAGGCTGTGCAGAAGGAAGATTTGGGTTCGCGCGGAGGCGCGGAGGCGCGGAGGGGGTGCGTTCGGCGCGGTCGTCTCGCACCAGCGAGGCCCAATCATTCTGCGGCAGTCACTAGCGCTCAGTTCCGCCTTCGCGGGTGCGCCCTCCGCATACACAACATCTCCGCGCCTCCGCGCCTCCGCGCGAACAAATCCTTCTTCTTGTTCTTCCCGAAAGCCGCATGATCATCCTCGGCCTCGACCCCGGCCTCGGCACCACCGGCTGGGGGCTGATCCGCGCCGAGGGCAACCGGCTGTCGCATCTCGCCAATGGCCGGCTCAAGACCGATAGCGCCACCCCGCTCGCCCGCCGCCTCGCGCATCTCGACATGATGCTCGGCGCGCTGCTCGTCGATCACGCGCCCGATGCCGCAGCGGTCGAGGAAGTCTATGTCAACGCCAACCCGCAATCGACGCTCAAGCTCGGCCAGGCCCGCGGCGTCGTGCTGTGCTCGGTCGCGCGCGCCGGGATCGAGCCCGGCGAATATGCCGCCCGGCTGATCAAGAAGGCGGTGGTCGGCACCGGCAATGCCGAAAAGGCGCAGGTCCACGCGATGGTCGCGCGGCTGCTGCCGGGGGTGAAGATCGACGGCCCCGACGCCGCCGACGCGCTGGCGGCGGCGATCTGCCATGCGCATCATCTGGCGAGCGCCAGAACGCTTGGCTCATATTAGCCGTCACCCCGGACTTGTTCCGGGGTCCACCGTGCCGCATATCGAACCGGCGCGGCGCTTGCGGCCCGGTGGATGCCGGGACGAGCCCGGCATGACGGGTGGGACAGTGATCGCGCATCTCAAGGGCAGACTGGAAGCGACCGGCATCGACCATGCGGTGATCGATGTCGGCGGCGTGGGTTATCTCGTCGGCGCGTCGACCAGGACGCTCGCGGCGATCGGCCCGATCGGCGAGGCGGTGACCTTGTTCACCGAAATGCTCGTCGCCGAGGACTTCATCCGCCTCGTCGGCTTCGCCCGACCCGACGAGCGCGACTGGTTCCGCCTGCTCACCGGCGTGCAGGGCGTCGGCGCGCGCGTCGCGCTGGCGATCCTCTCGGTGCTCGAGCCGGTCGACCTCGCCCGCGCCATCGCCGCGCAGGACAAGGCGATGATCGGCCGCGCCAACGGTGTCGGCCCCAAGCTCGCCGAACGCATCGTGCGCGAGCTGAAGGACAAGGCCGGCGGGGTGGTGCCCGGCTCGGTCACCCCGGTCGCCGCGGCGAGCAGCGCGGCGTCTGACGCGGTCTCGGCGCTGCTCAATCTCGGCTTCCGCCCGGCCGAGGCCAATGCGGCCGTTGGGGCGGCCGAGGAGGAGCTGGGTGCAGGCGCGAGCCTCGATGCGCTGGTGCGGCTGGCGCTCAGGAAGGCGGCGAAGTGAAGCCATTGGATCACGCGCCCAAGCGCGTTATATCCGCAACATGACCCAACTCATGATCTCGATGCCGCCTGCATTGCAAAGCTGGGTCGAGGCCCAGATTGCTGCGGGTCGTTATACGGACGCCGCCGACTATCTGCGCGATCTCGTTCGTCGCGACCGCGAATCTTCGGAGGCGGACGCGCAATGGGTGCGCGCGATGGTGCAGGAGGGTCTTGCATCGGGTGTCGTCGATGCCGAGCCGGAGGACGTGCTCAAGGACATCATGGCGCGAATCCCGAATGACTAGGCTGCGCCTGTCCCGCGCCGCGCAACATGATCTCGAGGACATTCAGGAAACAGGCCTGCTCGATTTCGGTATTCACGCAACGCGTCGTCACATGGCCGGGTTCGAGCGCATCTTCGCGTTGCTCCGCGCACGCCCGCTGACGGGTCAGGACCGACCGGACTTCGGTGTCGGCATCCGCTCCTTTTCTCATCGTCCGCATCGTCTGCTCTATCGGGTAGAGCGCGACGAGGTTCTGATCGTCCGTATCCTCCATGGCGCGCGCGACGCGCGGTCTGTACTGCGTGGCGAGCAATGACCGACACCGACCGCCTCATCACCCCCGCGCGCCGCAGCGAAGACGTCGATGCCGCGCTGCGCCCCAAGAGCCTCGACGATTTCGTCGGGCAGAAGGCGGCGCGCGAGAATCTGCGCGTGTTCATCGCGGCGGCCAAATCGCGCGGCGATGCGCTCGACCATGTGCTGTTCTTCGGCCCGCCGGGGCTCGGCAAGACCACGCTGGCGCAGATTGTCGCGCGCGAGATGGGCGTGGGGTTCCGCGCCACCTCCGGGCCGGTGATCGCCAAGTCCGGCGATCTCGCCGCGCTGCTGACCAATCTCGAAGATGGCGACGTGCTGTTCATCGACGAGATCCACCGTCTCCAGCCGGCGGTCGAGGAGGTGCTCTACCCGGCGATGGAGGATCGCGCGCTCGATCTGATGATCGGCGAGGGGCCTTCGGCACGCTCGGTGCGGATCGATCTGCCGCGCTTCACGCTGATCGGTGCGACGACGCGCCAGGGGCTGCTGACCACGCCGCTGCGCGATCGTTTCGGCATCCCGGTGCGGCTGCATTTCTACACCGTCGACGAGCTCGAACGCGTCGTGTCGCGCGCCGCCTCGCTGCTCGACCTGGCGATTTCGCCCGACGGTGCGCAGGAGATTGCCCGCCGCGCGCGCGGTACGCCGCGGATCGCCGGGCGGTTGCTGCGCCGGGTGCGCGATTTCGCCCATGCCGCGGGGCATGAACTGGTCGATGCCGCCGCCGCCGATGCCGCGCTCAACCGGCTCGAGGTCGACGGCCTCGGGCTCGACGCGATGGACCGGCGCTATCTGACGATGATCGCCGACATCTATCGCGGCGGCCCGGTCGGGGTGGAAACGCTCGCTGCGGGCCTCAGCGAGCCGCGCGACACGGTCGAGGAAGTGATCGAGCCCTATCTCATCCAGCTCGGCCTGATCGCGCGCACCGCGCGCGGTCGCTGCCTCAATGCGGGGGGGTGGAAGCATCTCGGGCTGAACCCGCCCGCCGCGACACAGGACGGGCTGTTCGACTGACGGCGTGGACGCGTTGATTCAATCGTGGTGTCTCTGCCCCCAAGACTGACGCCATGTCCCATCATCGTCCCGCCGATCATCGTCGCGTTCCCGCTCGCCCGCACACCTGGTGCGCTGCGCCCGTTGCAGGCGCCTGCCCCACCTGCTCACACCCGGCTTGCGATCTGCTCGGCCACCTGCTCGCCCACCTGTTAAGTTGGAAGAACGGCTGGCCCCGATTTCAGGTCAAGGTCATGATCGATCGTCGAAAAGATTCGGGCACACCGGCCGCGAAGCGTGCCGGAAAAACCTTTTGCAGGTCGAGCAGGTGGCAGCAGGTGAATGCGCACCGGCGATCATTGCGCGCGCCCGGCGCGCGGCACGTGCCGCGCGTGCATTTCTTTGTGGCTCGCAACCCTCATGGCGTAGCGATGCTGCGCAACATCTGTTAGCCCCGACCGATGCCGTCCGCCGCCTCATCCGCCCGCGAAATCCTCGTCCGCCTGCACGACGTGATGGCGTCGCGCGCCGCGGCGCAGGCCAAGCTCAACGCGGTGGTCGGGATCGTTGGCGAGGCGATGCACAGCGAGGTGTGCTCGATCTACCTGCTGCGCGACGGCGAGCTCGAACTCTACGCCACGCGCGGCCTCGCGCAGGAGGCGGTCCACGTCACCAAGCTGGCGCTCGGCGAAGGGCTGGTCGGCACGATCGCCAAGGATGGCGACGTGCTCAACCTCGACGAGGCTACCAGCCATCCCGATTTCGCCTACAAGCCGGAAACCGGCGAGGAGAAGTTCCACAGCTTTGCTGGCGTGCCGATCATCCGTCGTGAGCGCGTCATCGGCGTGCTCGCCGTGCAGCACGCCGCCTCGTACAAATATGGCGATGTCGAGATCGAGGCGCTGCAGACCGTGGCGATGGTGCTCAGCGAGCTGATCGCCAATGCCGAACTCGCCGATGGCGGCGGCACCAGCGTCGACCGCCCGCAATCGACCGCCGCGGTGCGCATCTCCGGGCTCAAGCTGGTCGACGGCATGGGCAGTGGCTACGCCGTCTATCATCAGCCGCGCATCACCATCGAACATACCGTCGCGGAGGATATCGAGGCCGAGCGCCAGCGGCTCTACGCCGCCTTCGCCAAGATGCGCGAACAGATCGACCGCATGGCGCAGCAGGCCGAATTCGGCGTCGGCGGCGAGCACGACGAGGTGCTCGAGATGTACAAGATGTTCGCCTATGACGAGGGCTGGTCGCGGCGCATCAACGAGGCGATCGATTCCGGCCTCACCGCCGAAGCGGCGATCGAGCGCGTCCAGCAGCGTACCCGCACGCGCATGCGCCAGATCGACGATCCGCTGCTGGCGGACCGGATGCACGATCTCGAGGATCTGTCGAACCGCCTGCTGCGTATCGTCTCGGGCCAGATGGGCACGGCGGCACAACTCGGCCTGCGCCAGGACACGATCCTCATCGCGCGCAATCTCGGGCCGGCCGAACTGCTCGAATATGATCGCCGGCGCCTGAAGGGCGTGGTGCTGGAGGAAGGCTCGCTCACCGCGCACGTCACCATCGTCGCGCGCGCCATGGGCGTGCCGGTGCTCGGACGCGTCAAGGGCGTGCGCCGCCAGATCGCCGAGGGCGACCTGCTGCTGCTCGATACCGCCGAAGGCAATGTTTTCGTGCGGCCGTCGAACGCGATGGCCGAGGCGTTCGAGGCGCGCGCTGCCGTCCGCCAGAAGCGCCGGGCCGCCTATGCCGCGCTCAAGAGCGCAGTGCCGATCACCCGCGACGGTCACCGCGTCACGGTGATGGTCAATGCCGGGCTGCGCGACGACGTCGCGGCGCTCGACGTGGCCGGTGCCGATGGCATCGGGCTGTTCCGCACCGAATTCCAGTTCCTCGTCTCGGCGACCTTGCCGGCGCGCGAGCGTCAGCAGCGACTCTACAAGGACGTGCTCGATGCCGCCGGCGATCGTCCGGTGGTGTTCCGCACGGTCGATATCGGCGGCGACAAGGCGCTGCCCTATCTCGCCCAGGACGATAATGACGAGAACCCCGCAATGGGCTGGCGCGCGCTGCGGCTCGCGCTCGGCCGCGCCGGCCTGATGAAGGTCCAGGCCCGCGCGCTGCTCGAGGCGGCGGCGGGCCGCACGCTCAACGTGATGTTCCCGATGGTCTCCGAAGCCTGGGAGTTCGATGAGGCGCGCGCACTGTTCGAAGCGCAGCGGACCTACCTTGTCGAGCGCGAACGCAAGATGCCGGTCGAGATTCGCTATGGCGCGATGCTGGAGGTGCCGGCGCTCGCCGAGCAGCTCGACCTGTTGCTGCCCAACCTGGATTTCTTGTCGGTCGGCACCAACGACCTGACGCAGTTCCTGTTCGCCGCCGATCGCGCCAACCCCAAGCTCGCCGAGCGCTACGATTGGCTTAGCCCGTCGATCCTGCGCTTCCTCGCGCGCGTCGTCGTGCCGTGCCGCGAGGCAAATGTGCAGCTTGGCGTGTGCGGCGAGATGGGCGGCCGCCCGCTCGAGGCGATGGCGCTGATCGGCCTGGGAATCGACCGCCTGTCGATCACCCCGGCGGCGGTCGGGCCGATCAAGGCGATGGTGCGCTCGCTCGATCGTGGCAGCTTGATGCCGTGGATGCAGAATCTGCTCGCGCGCCCGCCGCGCGACATGCGCGCCGCGCTGGCCGGCTGGGCGGCCGAAACCGGTGTCGAACTGGCATGAACGCGCGTCAGAGCGAGCATCGGGACCGTTGACACCGGAGCAGTGCTTTGTGAGACGGTGGCGCGACGCAGGGAAGAACGGGCCGCAATCAACCTGCCGGAGATTTACATGACCGATCCCGCCGCCGGCGAAGAAGCGACGCTGTTTCCCAAGTCCGCTGGCGAGAAGCTGCGCGAGGCGCGCGAGGCGCTGGGCCTGTCGCTGGCGGAGATCGCTGCCCGCACGCGTATTCCGTTGCGCCAGCTCGAGGCGATCGAACAGTCGGATTTCGCCCAGCTGCCGTCGATCACCTATGCCGTCGGCTTCGCCAAGGCCTATGCCCGCGCGGTCGGCGTCGACGAGGCGACGATCGGGCGCGAGGTACGGGGCATCAACGAGCAGTCGGTGCGCCGTACCGAATATGAAGCCTATGAGATCAACGACCCGACGCGCGTGCCGAGCCGCGGCGTTGCCGTCTTCGGCGCGATCGTCGCGCTACTGTTGCTGATCGGGGCGGGACTCTGGTTTGGCACCGGCCTGTTCCGTGGTCAGGAGAATAGCCCGCCGCCGCTGGTCGTGCCAAGCGATGTGCCGCCGCCGGTCGCGGCGATGCCCACCGTGCCGGTCACCGGCCAGGTCACGCTGACCGCCAATGACGATGTCTGGATGCGCGTCTATGAGGCGGACGGTACCCCGAAGGGCAAGACGCTGTTCGAGAACACGCTTCGGCCCGGCGACCATTTCGACGTGCCGACCACCGCGCAGAATCCGATGATCAATGTCGGTCGGCCCGACAAGCTGCAGGTCACGGTCAACGGCACCGTGGTGCCCGCGCTGGGCACCGGCAAGGTGGCGATCAAGGATGTGCCGCTCAGCGCCGCCGCGCTGCTCGCCCGCGCCACCCCCGCGCCGGGTGCGACGCCGACGCCGACCCCCAGCGCGACGTCCGATCGGCCCGCTGCGCTCCCGACGCCGCACCCGACGCCGCGTCACACCGCGACGCCGAAGCCCGCGCCGACCAATGTTCCCGCGCTCAATATCGCCGCGCCGACGGTGCCCGCACCTGCGAAGCCGACACCTGCCGCGACACCAACGCCTTGAGGGTTATGACACGATGACATTATACCGGGCGATCAACCGACACCGGGGGGTGCATGATGCGTAACGTGATGACCAGGGCGCTGCTGCTCGCCGGACTGAGCCTGATGCCGATCGCGGCGCAGGCGCAGACCGCGATCGAGGGTCGCGTCGACCGGCTCGAAAGCGAGATGCGGGCAGTCCAGCGCAAGGTTTTCCCTGGCGGCAGCGGGCAATATGTTCAGCCCGACAACGCGCCGCGCATGTCCGACACCATCGTCCCCGGCTCGCCATCGAACAGTCCGGTGACCGACCTCAATGCGCGTGTCGACGCGCTCGAGATGCGCCTCAGCGCCGTCACCGGCCAGGTGGAAACCGCGAGCCACCGGCTGCAGGTGCTCGAGGATGCCTTCAACGCGTATAAGCGCATCACCGACGCGCGGCTCAAGTCGCTGGAAGACGGCGCCACCGCGACCGCCGGGTCCGCATCCGTGGAGCCGGCCGCGGGGCCGGCGACGAAGCCGGTTCCGCCCAGGTCCGGCGGCGCCACCGCGACCCCGGCCAAGCCGACGACGCCGTCCACGCGCGATGCCGCTCGCGGCGCCCGGATCGCGGCGATCGAGAAACCCGCGACCGGCGACCCGGCGGAGGATGACTATATCTATGGCTACCGCCTCTACGCGGCGAAGCTGTATCCCGAGGCGCAGGCGCAGCTCGAAGCGGTCGTCAGCAAATTCCCCGGGCATAAGCGCGCCAGCTATGCGCAAAACCTGATCGGCCTCTCCTATCTCGACGACGGCAAGCCGGCGGCGGCGGCGCTTGCCTTCTACAAGAGCTACAAGAAATTTCCCGACGGCGACCGCGCACCCGACAGCCTGATGAACCTTGCCGAGGCCCTGAAGGCGCTCAACAAGCCGGCGGCGGACATTTGCCAGGTCTATGACGAGGCGCTGAAATATGGGCCGAAACTGACCGCGAAGATCAAGGCCGACCTTGCCGAGGGTCGCGCGAAGTCGAAGTGCAAGTGATCCGGGCGGCGCCGGGCGGCTGTTGATCAGGTGCGCGCAAGCGCACTCCCTGCGGCCGAAATCGCGCGATTTCGCGGTGATCTCGGCCGCATGCTGGGGCATCCGCTCGCCCCGGCGGAAACGCTGGCGGTGGCCGTTTCGGGCGGCGCCGACAGCATGGCGCTGCTCGCGCTCGCCCATGCCGCCTTTCCTGGGCAGGTGATCGCCGCGACCGTCGACCACGGACTGCGTGCCGCAGCGGCCGAGGAAGCGGCGATGGTCGCTTCATGGTGCGCCGGTGCCGGCGTCGCGCATGCCACGCTCACCGCCGACCGTGCGATCGGCCCGAGCGACATCCAGGCCGAGGCGCGCGCGCTGCGCTACGATCTGTTGGCACGCTGGGCGACCGCCGCCGGTGCGACGGTCGTCGCGACCGCGCATCATGCCGACGACCAGGCCGAAACCTTTCTCATGCGCCTCGCCCGCGGCAGTGGCCCGGCCGGCCTCGCCGGAATCCGTGCGCGGCGCCCGCTCGGTGCGCTCACCCTCGTCCGCCCGCTGCTTGGCTGGCGCCGCGCCACGCTGCGCGGGCTGGTCGAGGCGGCGGGCATTCGCTTCGTCGACGATCCCAGCAATCGCGACACGCGCTATGAGCGCGTTCGCGTCCGTCAGCTGCTTGCCGAGGAGGCCTGGCTCGACCCGGTCAATCTCGCCCGCGCCGCGACGCATGCCGCCGAAGCGGACGCCGCGCTGGCCGAACTCGCCGATCGCCTCTGGCGCCATCATGCGAAGGCCGGCGACGACGGCGCTGTCGAGGTCGCGCTGCCGGACGTGCCGCGCGATCTGCGCCGCCGCGTCGCGCGACGCGCGATCGACGCGGTCCGGAACGCCGCCGGGATCACGCGGCCGGCATTCGATTCGGCAAGCAATGTCGAGTCGCTGCTCGACGCGCTCGAACGCGGCACATCGGCGACGCAGGGTGGCGTGATGGCCGGCGCAAAACGCGGAATCTGGCATTTTCGACCGGCGCCGCCGCGCCGTTGATGCCGATCGGCCCAAATACGGCCCCGTTCCATTGCCATTAACCGCGCGTCGCCTATCTTGTGCGGTGACGAAAGGTGCGCAAAGCCGATGAACGATCAAGACAAGCCGCAGGGTCCCGATGCCGGTGGGCCCAACCCGTGGATGAAGCATCTGCTCATCTGGGTCGGCATCCTCGTCGCGGGGGCGCTGTTCGTCACCATGCTCGACGGGCGCGCCCAGACGGCGGGGGTCAACACGATCCCCTATTCGGCGTTCCTCGACAAGGTCGAGGCCGGCACCGTCGGCGAGGTCAACATCGCCGGTGAGGTCATCACCGGCTCGATGAAGAACAACGAAAAATTCCGCACCTATGCGATCCCCGATCCGCAGCTGGCCGACAAGCTGCGCAAGAACAGCGTGACGATCACCGCCAAGCCGGAGGAAGGCGCGCCGATCTGGCAGTTGCTGCTCTATCAGTCGCTGCCGTTCCTGCTGATGGTCGGGCTCGCCTTCTTCGTCATCCGCCAGATGCAGAAGGGCTCCGGCTCGGGCGCGATGGGCTTCGGCAAGAGCCGCGCGAAGATGCTGACGCAGCGCGAGGGCAAGGTGACCTTCGACGACGTCGCCGGCATCGACGAGGCGCGCGAGGAGCTGCAGGAGATCGTCGAGTTCCTCAAGGACCCGACCAAGTTCGCCCGGCTCGGCGGCAAGATCCCGAAGGGCGCGTTGCTGGTCGGCTCGCCCGGCACCGGCAAGACGCTGCTCGCCCGCGCCATCGCCGGTGAAGCGGGCGTGCCGTTCTTCACCATTTCCGGCTCGGACTTCGTCGAGATGTTCGTCGGCGTCGGCGCCAGCCGCGTGCGCGACATGTTCGAACAGGCCAAGAAGTCGGCCCCGTGCATCGTCTTCATCGACGAAATCGACGCGGTCGGCCGCCACCGCGGCGCCGGTCTGGGCAACGGCAATGACGAGCGCGAGCAGACGCTCAACCAGCTGCTGGTCGAGATGGACGGCTTCGAGGCCAATGAAGGCATCATCATCATCGCCGCGACCAACCGGCCTGACGTGCTCGATCCCGCGCTGCTGCGCCCGGGCCGCTTCGATCGCCGCGTGACGGTGCCGCTGCCCGATATCGAGGGCCGCGTGAAGATCATCGAAGTGCATATGAAGAAGGTTCCGCTGGCCCCCGACGTCGATGCGCGCACGATCGCGCGCGGCACGCCGGGCATGTCGGGCGCCGATCTCGCCAACCTCGTCAACGAGGCGGCGCTGATGGCGGCACGGCTCGGCAAGCGGCTCGTCGCGATGGCGCAGTTCGAGCTCGCCAAGGACCGCGTGATCATGGGCACCGAGTGGAAGTCGCTCGTCATGACCGACGAGGAAAAGCGCATGACCGCCTATCACGAGGCGGGCCACGCGCTGGTCCATGTTCATGAGCCGGCGTCGAACCCGATCCACAAGGCGACGATCATCCCGCGCGGTGGCGCGCTGGGCATGGTCGTGTCGATGCCGGAGCGCGACAACTACTCCTATCACCGCGACAAGATGTACGCCGATCTCGCCATCGCGATGGGCGGCCGCGTCGCCGAGGAACTGATCTTCGGCCACGACAAGGTTTCGTCGGGCGCCTCGGGCGACATCAAGCAGGCGACCAAGCTCGCCCGCGCGATGGTGATGCGCTGGGGCATGTCGGAAAAGCTCGGCCCGCTCGAATATGAGGAAGAGCAGGGCGAGACCTTCCTCGGCTATTCGCAGACCCAGCGGCACAATATGTCGAACGAGACGGCCTTGCTGATCGACAGCGAGATCCGCCGCCTCGTCGATGACGGCCACAAGCGCGCGACCAAGGTGCTGACCGACAATATCGAGCAGCTCCACCAGATCGCCGGCGCGCTGCTCGAGTTCGAGACGATCACCGGCGACGAGATCAAGCAGCTTGCTACCGGCGGTTCGATCGATCGTCCCGACAGCGATTCCAAGGGTTCGTCGTTGCCGGTCGGCGGCACCTCGATTCCCAAGACGCGTCGCCCCAAGGGGCAGGGGCCGTTCGGCAATCCGGCGCCCGCCGGAGCGTAACCGACCTCGTACGTCGACCGGATCTCATGTCCGGCATCAGCCCTCTCGTCGGTCTCGACGGGAGGGCTTTTTGCATGCGGCCCTGATCGCGCTCGTGACGCTGATGCCGCTCGCGGCAAGGATGGTGCGGCCCGCGATTCCCGCGGCCGAGCACCTTTCCTATAAGGGCAAAGCGCTCACGGCTTCTTCGCCAGTCTGCGTTCGGCGCGGATCGTCGCGGCGATGTCCGCGTCGCGGTGTGCGGCGAGCGCGCCGAGATAGACGATCGCGGCGCGGCAGCGCTCGGCGGGGCTCGCATCGTTGGCGAACAAGCGGTTGAGGTCGGCGACGCTCAACCCTTTCTTGTGCATCGCTTCCTCGATCAGGCTCCGGCTCGTCAGCGCCCTCCCGCCCGTCGGCGCGGCGGCGGGCGGGTGCGCCAGCACATCGAACACCAGCGCCTTGCGCCGCGCCGCGAGCGCCGCCGGCAATGACGGGCGGTCGGCGGCGGCGCAGCCCGCCGGATCACGGGCGATCAACGCCTCGCGTTCGGCCAGCCTGATGCGGAGTTCCTCGGCCATCTGGGCATCGCTCGCCTGGGGCAATTGCGCGGCAAAGCGTTCGGCGATCAGCGCGTTGATGTCGCGGATGACGTCCTCGCTGCGTCGCTCGCGCACATCGCGCTGCGCAATCGCACGAAATGCCGCGTAAAGCGTCGGGTTGCCGGTCGCGATCTGCGCAAAACCCGGCTCGCGGCGCCCGATATCGTCGAGCAGGCGATCGACCCAGCGTTCGACCGTCGCGGTGGGCGACAGGTCGCCGCCCGGCGGCGCGCGGTCGTCGTCACCGTGCAGCAGCAAGCCGGTTGCGGTGGCCACCAGCACCACGACGAGTCCGCGCACGACGATGAAATGGACCAGTTTGCCCCAGCCGCTGCCAAAGGCACCGAGCAGCGACGTCGGCGGCAGGATCAGAATGCTGCCGATCGCGCAGGCGACGAACGCCTCGTCCACCGTTCCGCTGCCGAAGCGCGTGCGCACCGCGCCGCCGACCATCGTCAGGATCACCGCGGCGACGACGATCGCGGTCAGGCCGGCGTCACGCGCCGCCGGCCGCCATAGCGCGACCCAATAGGTCAGCCGGCGCCACGCGATGATCCGCATCAGCGGGTAAAGCGGCAGAACGACGCCAAGGATCAACGCGGATGACGGGTCGATGCGCAGAAAGCTGACCCCGGCCACGCCCGCGATGTAGAGCAGCGTCAGCCAGAAGATCGCGCTGGGTCCGCTTGCCAGCGGCTCGTCCGCGTCGCGTTGCTCGCCGATCCACAGCGCGGTGATCGCCGCCAGCATCGTCACGATCATCGCCGCGACAGTGCCTGGTGGCGTAAGCAAGGTGGCCGCTACCGTAAGGATATAGGCGGCGACCCAGCCACGATCGAACCATTGCGCGGGCGTCGCGATCTTGCGCCGCGTGCGTTCGCCGACCAGCAGCAGCAGCGGCATGGCGAGCGCGAGGCCGCCACCCAACCCCAGCGCCATCGTTCGCCACAAGCCCGGTGGAACGAGCCGGGCGAACAGCCAGACGATCGCCAGCGCGATCGGGGTGGCGATCAGCTTGCCGGGCGTGACGCGCGGCGTGGCGAGCCAGTCGCGCCAGCGCTGCACGACGGCGGGGTCGAGCGAATGTGCAACCCCCGGGGCATCGCCATCGATGCGTTCGAGCAGCGCCCGCACCTGCCCCGCCACGCCGGGGGCCAGGGTTCCCAGCCGCCACGCCAGATTGCTCTTCGGTGCGCCGCGCAAGGCGAGCCAGCCGCGATGCAGGCGATGACCCGGCTGGCCGAGTGCGGCGATCAGGCGCCATTCGTCGAGCCGCGCCATCAGCCGCAAGACCGACCATGACTGGCGACGGCTGTCGTCCCAGCCGAACAGGTCGGTCGCCTCGCGCAGGATCGCGTCGCTGCGCGGTACGGTGCGGGCGAGCAGGTCGGCGAGCCAGGTTTCGGCCGATGCGCGCACCGCGATCTCGGTCAGCGCGGGGGATTGGCGAAAGGCGACGAATTGCCGCTCGACGGCGCGGTCATCGCGTTCGGGTGCTTCCAGCAGTGCGCTCAGCCCGCGCGTGATCTCCTGGAAGGCGGCCAGTTCGTCGGCGCGTTCCCGCTCCTCGATGGTGGGGACATCTGCCGACGCCTCCGCCGCCGGCCCACGCGACGGCTCCGTCCAGCGCGCATCGTCGCCGGGCTCGTCGCTGGCCGTGCCATCGCTCGGCCATTCGTCTTCCTCGTCGGCGATATCATACTGCGCCCAGCGCAGTGCCTCGAGCGCCTGTTCATAGGCTGCGCGCAGCGTCTTGAATCCTTCGGGATCGTCTTCGGGATTGGTGACCTTGAGCTTGCGCGCATAGGCCTTGCGGATCGCGTCGCGATCGGCGCCGCGTGCGACGCCGAGGATCGCCCAGGCGGTCTTCACAGAAAGGTTTCACCCTCGATCGCGTCGATCGCGGCCTGGAAGCGCGTGCGCGCCTGCTCGATGACGCGCGGATCCTGCCCGTCGAGTGCGACGCGAAACTCGCTGATCAGCATGTCGATCGTCGCGCGCTCGTCACCCAGCGCATTTTCATAGGCGCGCTCGCCCCGCGCCATCGCGGCACGGTTGACTTCACTGTCGCGCGGGTGCGTCTTCAAGGCGGCGAGCGCTTCGCGACGCCCGGCCAGCGCCGCGTCGTCGCCGGCCGATTCGTCGTTGATCACCAGCGTGGTTTTTTCGCCGGTCTGCTGCACGACGATGTCGACCTCAAGCAGCCCGCTGACGTCGTAGGAAAAGCGCACGTCGACGATCTGCCCGGCCGGGCCACGCGGCACGCGAATCCTCGTCCGGCCGATCTCGACATTGTCGGCGACGGCGCGCGCCTCGCCCTGGAAGATGCCGAACTCCACCACCGCCTGGTTGTCCTGCATCGTGCCGAAACTGTGCATTCGGCTCGCCGGAATCACCGTGTTGCGCTCGATGATCGGCGCGAAGATCCCGGTCTCGAATCCTCCGCCCGGCAGGTGTCGCGACATGTCGACGCCCAGCGAATAGGGGCAGACGTCGGTCACCACGACCTCCTTCAGCGCCGCGTCGCGCGCCTTCAGCCCGGCCTGCACCGCCGCGCCGAGCGCGACCGCCTCGTCGGGGTTGATGCTGGCATTGGGAAAGCGCCCGAACATCCGCGCGACGGCGCGCCGCACCAGCGGCATCCGCGTCGCCCCGCCGATCAGGATGATCTCCGACAGTGCGTCGGGCTTGATCTCGCTGTCGCGCAGCGCGCGCAGCACCGGCTCGCGCAGTCGCTCGAGCATCGGCGCGGCCGCCGCCTCGAAGCTGGCGGTATCGACCTCGAAGCTGTGTGTTTCGTCGCGCCAGGTGACAGTCATCGTCGCCGATCCGGCGCCGCTCAATGTGCGCCGCGCGCGTTCGGCCTGCTCGCGGATCTTCTGGTGCAGCGCGTCGTCGTGGCGATCGGCCTGCCACGCCGCGCCGACCTGGTCGCGCATCATGTTGATCAGCAGGTCGTTGAAATCCTCACCGCCCAACCGGTTGTCGCCGGTCGAGGCGCGCACCTCGATCACGCCCTCGAAAATTTCGACGATCGACACGTCGAAGGTGCCGCCGCCGAGGTCGAAAATGAAAAAGCGCGATTCGCTGTCGAGATTCTGGATGCCGTAGGCCAGCGCGGCGGCGGTCGGTTCGTTGATCAGCCGTTCGACCTTCAGCCCGGCCAGTTCGCCCGCGCGGTGCGTCGCCTTGCGCTGCTTGTCGTTGAAATAGGCCGGCACGGTGATGACCGCCTCGGTCACGGGCTCGCCGAGAAAGGCTTCGGCGTCCTCCTTCAACGAGCGCAGGACGATTGCCGACAGTTCCTCGGCGGAAAAGCTGTGGCGGCCGAGCTTCGTGGTCCGCCGTGTGCCCATATAGCGCTTGAACGCGGTCACGGTATTGGCGGCGTCATGCGCCTGGCGCTCGCGCGCGGCGAGTCCGACGATGATCGTGCCATCGGCATCGACGCTGACGGCGGACGGCGTCAGGACGTGGCCCAGCCGGTTGGGAATCAGCTGCGCCGCACCATCGCGCCACACCGCGGCGGCACTGTTGGTCGTGCCAAGGTCGATACCGATGATCATGTGCAATTATCCCTGATCCGCGCCACGAGCCGGGCGCGGTGCGATCACCCCATCAGGCCGAGCGCGAGCAGCAGCGTTATGAACAGCGTAAGCGCAACGAAGCCGAACATGCTCAGCGCGACGGTTCGCCACAAGGCGGAGCGCTTGCGGAGTTCATAGGCGCCGCGCAGCTGGACGAACAAATGCACCGGCGGACCAAAGGCGAGCATCAAGCCGAGGATCCAGCCGGGCGCATTGATTTCCAGGCCGAGCGTGAACACCGTCACCAGCAGCAGCATGAAGGAGAGGCTGTAGGTGACGAAGATGGTGTGATCGTACAATTTGTAGCGGCGCTTCCACAGGAACAGCAAGGCGACGAAGGGCACCGAAATCGGGATCAGCGCCCAGCTATATTTGTATGCGCTCGACTGGAGCTTGTAGAGCGCCAGGCCCGGATTGGCATTGGCCTTGGCGATGCCCTTGTCGAGCGGCGGCCAGCCGGTGAGATAGGTGCTGAACGTCACGCGCTCCTTGCCGTCCTTGCTCGTGGCAAAGGTGTCGCGCGCCTTCTTCATGCCTTCGATCGAGGTTCGCAATGCCGCGATATCGTCGGCGTCGGGGGCATCCGGGCCGCCCTTGGCCTGGCGCTGTTCGGACTGTTTGAGCTGCGCCTCCGATGCCGCGATGACCTTGTCGAACTTGGCCATGCGCTCGACCCGCGCCGCGGGCGTCGCATCGACCTCCTCCAGTTCGCCGCCAAAGCTGTGGATCGTCGCGAACATCAGGAAGACGAAGAACAGGAACAGCGCCAGCGGCGAGACGAACCGCGCGCGCTCGCCGGCGATGTAGCGCCGCGTCAGCGCGCCGGGACGGAGCACCAGCATCGGCAGCGTGCGCCAGATCTTGCCCTCGAAGTGAAACACGCCGTGCAGCAGGTCGTGCCCGATCGAGGAGAGCGAGCGGTGGACGTGCCCGGCCTGCCCGCAGGCATGGCAAAAGTCGCCGATCAGCGCCGTCCCGCAATTGAGGCACAGCCCATTGCCATGGGCATCGCCCACCGCCTCGCCGGCGCGCGGCTCGACCGCGCGGCCCAACAGGGCCCCGGTGGCGATGTCGCCCGCTGCTTCGATTCCCCCGCTCATCGAAACGGTCGATATCATTCCCTTACGCGAAAGCGATAGGGGCTTTGGTCGATGTGCGCCGCGTGATATTCGCGCCCGTCATGGCTACCGCTCCACACCACCAGACCGACGCCCCTGCGCTGATCGCCGCGATGGGCACTCGCGCGCGTGCTGCCGCGACCCTGCTCGCCGGGCTGTCGAGCGCGGCCAAGGCGACCGCGCTGGTGGCTGTCGCCGACGCAATTCGCGCGGCCAGCCCGGCGATCCTGGCGGCAAACGCGATCGACATGGCGAAGGGGGCGGCGGCCGGCTTGTCGCCGGCGCTGCTCGATCGATTGAAGCTCGACGCCGGGCGTGTCGCCGCGATGGCCGATGGCGTCGCGACGGTCGCGACGCTGGCCGATCCGGTCGGCATGGTGATCGACGAGACGCGGCCCGCCAACGGGCTGGTGTTGCGCCGGGTGCGCGTGCCGATCGGCGTGATCGGCATCATCTATGAGAGCCGCCCCAACGTCACCGCCGATGCCGCCGCCCTGTGCATCGGCTCGGGCAATGCCGTCATCCTGCGTGGCGGCTCCGAGGCGATCGAAAGCAATCGCGCGATCCACGCCGCGCTGACGTCCGGGTTGGCGGCGGCCGGGCTGCCGGTCGATGCCGTGCAGCTCGTCCCCGTCACCGACCGCGCGGCGGTCGGCGCGATGCTCGCGGCGGAGGGCATGATCGACCTGATCATCCCGCGTGGCGGCAAGAGCCTCGTCGCGCGCGTCCAGGCCGAGGCGCGCGTGCCGGTGCTCGCGCATCTCGACGGCATCAACCATGTCTTCGTCCACGCCTCGGCCGATCCGGTCATGGCCGAGGCGATCGCGATCAACGCCAAGCTGCGTCGTACCGGCGTGTGCGGCGCGATGGAGACGTTGCTGATCGACCGCGCCTATCCGCACGCCGCGACGTTGATCGCCGCGCTCGCCGCCGCCGGCTGCACGGTGCGCGGCGACGCGGCGGCGCGCGCGCTCGTCCCCGCGATCGACGCAGCGAGCGCGCAGGACTGGGACACCGAATATCTCGACGCGATCGCCTCGGTAGCGATCGTCGATGGCCTCGATGGTGCGCTGGCGCATATCGCGGCGCATGGCTCGCACCACACCGATGCGATCGTTGCCGAAGACGCGGCCGTCGCCGAGCGCTTTCTCGCTTCGGTCGATTCGGCGATCGTGCTGTGGAATGCCTCGACCCAGTTCGCCGATGGCGGCGAGTTCGGCCTCGGCGCCGAGATCGGCATTGCCACCGGCCGCCTCCACGCGCGCGGCCCGGTCGCGCTCGAGGGGCTGACGACCTACAAATGGGTCGCGCGCGGGACGGGGCAGGTCCGGGCTTAACTTTCCGCGCGGGCATTTTCATGGCCCACCCCGGCGAAGGCCGGGGCCCAGTCGGGGGACAGTCATGGCAGCTGTCCCGCTCGGCAATTTCGGCCTTTCCAACTGGGCCCCGGCCTTCGCCGGGGTGGCAAGTTAGTTGTTCTCGCGCGGAATATTTCGCGACGGGCATTGCCGCCCGACAGGCTGCCCCACATATCCTCCTCGCGGCGGGGGCCGTCTTTCCGGCAAGGATTTCCACATGCGCTACAATCCGCTCGGCCGTACCGGCCTGTTCGTCTCGGAACTGTGCCTCGGCACGATGACCTTCGGCTCTGCGGGGCGCTTTGCGGCGATCGCCGGGCTTGGCCAGGATGAGGCTGACGCACTGCTCAAGGGCGCGATCGATGCCGGGGTCAATTTCATCGACACCGCCAATGTCTATTCGGCCGGCCAGTCGGAGGAGATCACCGGCCAGGCGATCCGCAATCTCGGCCTGCGCCGCGAGGATGTCGTGCTCGCGACCAAGGCGTTCGGCACGATGGGCGAGGGGCCGCTCGATTCCGGCGCGACGCGCGGCCATCTGATGGATCAGGTCAAGGCCAGCCTGAAGCGGCTCAACACCGACCATATCGACCTCTACCAGATCCATGGCTGGGATGCCGCGACGCCGATCGAGGAGACGGTGCGCGCGCTCGACGATCTCGTGCGCCAGGGCCATGTCCGCTATGTCGGCGTGTCGAACTGGGCGGCATGGCAGATCGCCAAGGCGCTGGGCATCGCCGAGCGTACCAATGCGACGCGCTTCCAGTCGGTGCAGTCCTATTACACGTTGGTCGGCCGCGACCTCGAGCGCGAGCTGGTGCCGATGATGCAGTCCGAAGGGCTCGGCCTGATGGTGTGGAGCCCGCTCGCCGGCGGCTATCTCTCGGGCAAATATCGCGGCGGCGAGGGCAAGGGGCGGCGTGAGGCCTTCACCTTCCCGCCGGTCGACGAGACGCGCGGCGATGCCGTGCTCGACGCGATGGACCCGATCGCCAGGGCGCACGACGTCAGCGTCGCGCAGATCGCGCTCGCCTGGCTGCTCCACCAGCCGGTCGTCACCAGCGTGATCATCGGCGCCAAGCGGCCGGACCAGCTCGCCGACAATCTCGCCGCGGTCGCGGTGGAACTGAGCGAGGCCGAGTTGCACGCGCTCGACGAGGCCAGCCGCCTGGCGCCGGAATATCCCGGCTGGATGTTCGGCATGCAGGGTAGCTATCGCGGCAAATGGATCGCCCAGGCGCGGCGCAAGGGCTGAGCTTGCGCCTCATGTATTCAATGTATACATTGAATACATGAGCAAGACAGCGATCGTCACGGCCCGGATCGACGCGGACTTGTCCGAACGTCTCGATGCGCTGGCTACGTTACATGAGCGCAGCCGGGCATCACTGATAGAGCGTGCGGTGCGCCGCTATGTCGATGAGGAGCTCGCTTTCCACGCCTTCATCCAGGAGGGTGTCGACGCCGCCGACCGTGGCGAAGTGTATAGCCAGGAAGAGATGGAGGCGTGGGTCGAGGGGCTCAGGCACCAAACCGCCGCTGAATGAGTCGCGCGCAATGGACATGGCCCGCGCGAGTCGATCTCGCTGCCATCGACGCCTATTATGAGACGCTGAACCCCGACTTCGCCTTGAAAGTCGCGCGGCTTGCCATGGCGGCCGCGCGCTTCCTGGCGGATCATCCGCGTGCCGGGCCGGAGATCGAGCCCGGCATCCGCAAATGGCGGGTGCCACAGACCGATTATATTCTGGTTTATCGGCTCGTTCGCGGCGGCATTCAGGTGGTGCGCGTTTATCATGCGCGCCAGCAATGGCGGCCCGAATGACCCGCCGCATCGGCCTGCTCGGCGGCTCGTTCAACCCGGCGCATCGCGGCCACCGCGCGATCAGCCTTGCCGCGATCCGCGCGCTCGGGCTCGACGAGGTGTGGTGGCTGGTGTCGCCCGGCAATCCGCTCAAGGACAGCGCGCGCGACATGGCACCGCTCGCCGTCCGCCTCGCCTCGGCGCGGCGCATGGCACGCCACGCGCCGATCCGCGCGACCGACATCGAGTCGCGGCTCGGCACGCGCTACACCGTCGACACGCTTCGCGCGCTCGATCGCCGCTATCCCCGCCATCGCTTCATCTGGCTGATGGGGGGCGACAATCTCGCCCAGTTCGACCAGTGGAAAGACTGGCGCGGTATCGCGCACGCGATGCCGATTGCGGTTGTCGCGCGTCCGGGCTATGAGAGTGCTGCCCGCGCGGCCCCCGCGATGGGCTGGCTGCGGCGCTTCATCCGGCCCGCACGCCAGGCGAAGAACTGGACGACGTGGAGATTGCCGGCACTCGTGCTGTTGCGTTTTTCCCCTGACCCGACTTCCGCGACCCGGCTGCGCGTGGCCGATCCTGCTTGGCAGCACCGTTTTGGTGCTCCAGGCCTCACACCCTAGGAACCGACTTGGCCTCTTCCCCTACCGTGTACCGTGCGTCCCGACCCGATGAGGTCGAGGCGCTGCATCGCCTCGTCCTGGCCTCGCTCGACGACGATCAGGCGGTCGATACGATCTCGATCCCGCTCGCCGGCAAGTCGTCGATCGCCGATCACATGGTGATCGCGAGCGGCCGCTCGACGCGCCAGGTCGCGTCGATGGCGTCGAAGCTTGCCGAGAAGATCAAGGGCGAACTCGGTCGCACGACGCGGATCGAGGGGCTGCCGACCGCCGACTGGGTGTTGATCGATGCCGGCGACGTCATCGTCCATCTGTTTCGTCCCGAGGTGCGCAGCTTCTACAATCTCGAGCGGATGTGGGCGTTCGGCGACGCGCCGCCCGCCCCCGCCGCCGGCCAGGCCTGAGCCCGGCCGAACGCCGGTACGCCGGCCATGCTGCTGCATATCGTCGCGCGCGGGCGGATCGGTCGTAGCGCCGAGGCCGAACTCGTCGATCGCTATCTCAAGCGTCTGGCGTGGCCGTCAAAGGTCACCGAATTGCCCGACCAGGGCGGCCGTATCCCCGTGGTCGAGCCGCACACCCGCATCGTCATGCTCGACGAGAAGGGCGAGACGCTCGGCTCGACCGCCTTTGCCGAGCGACTGGGCCGCTGGCGCGACGATGGGGTGCGCGAGGCGCGCTTCATGATCGGCGCGGCCGACGGCTTCGACGATGCGGCGCGCGGCCAGGCCGACCTGCTCTTCTCCTTCGGTCGCGCGACATGGCCGCATCTGCTCGCCCGCGCGATGCTCGCCGAGCAATTGTGGCGCGCGACGAGCATTCTTGCCAACCACCCCTATCATCGCGAAGGTTAGCGGGTGGGCAAGCGGGGTTCCTGGCTGAGCTGGTGCGCGGCGCTTTGCGCGGCGATCTGCTTCGCGTCATGGGCCGCGGCGCAGACCGGCGATGACGAGCAGCGCGGCCGACTCGAAGCCGCCCGTGCCCAGTCGCAAGCGGCGGCACAGCGCTCCGCCCAGCTCGAGGCCGCCGCGGCGCGCGAAAGCGACGAGGCCAGGCAGGCCCGCGCGCAGGAAGCCGCGGTCGCGGCGCGCGTCCAGCAGGCCGAGGCGGATATCGTCGCCAACCAGGCGCGGATCGCGATCGTCGATCGCCTGCTCGCCCGGCAACGCGCGCGTCTCGCGGCGCAACAGGGGCCGATCGCGCGCTTGCTCGCCGCCTTGCAGGGCCTCGCGCGCCGCCCGGCGATGATTGCCGTGATGCGGCCGGGCTCGGTCGACGATCTCGTCCATGTTCGCGCCGTGCTTGCCAGCGCATTGCCGGTGATCCGCGCGCGCACCGCCACGATCCGCGCCGAGGTCGATCGCACCCGCCAGCTGCAGGCCGGCGCCGTTACCGCCACCCGCGCCCTTGCGGAGAGTCGCGGCCGGCTGGAGGACCAGCGCCTGGCACTCACCCGGCTCGAGGCCGAGCATCGCATGCGTTCGCGCGCGCTGGGCCGCGATGCGCTGGTCGAATCCGACCGCGCCATCGCGCTTGGCGAGCGCGCGCGCGACATCGTCGACCTGATGGGCAAGCAGGGCGACGAGGCGTCGACCCGCGCCGGCCTCGCCGCGCTCCCTGGCCCGCTGCCGCGCCCGCCGCGCCCCGGCGAGGCACCCTCGACGCTCGATACGGTGAGCTGGCCGCATGATTCGCCGCCCTATCGGCTGCCCGTGCCCGGCCGCCTCGTTACTGGCTTTGGCGAATTGTCGGATGCCGGCGTGCGCTCGCGCGGCCTGACGCTCGCTCCGGCCGCCAACGCCGTGGTGATCGCCCCGGCTGCGGGCCGCGTCGCCTATGCCGGGAAGTTTCGCGGCTACGGCAACATCGTCATCATCGATCATGGCGGCGGCTGGACGTCGCTGGTCTCGGGCCTCGGCGCCGCCGCCGTCCGTGTCGGCGAAAGCGTTGCGCAGGGCGATATGATCGGGCGTGCCGCCACCGGCGACAACCGGCGCGTCACGGTCGAGCTTCGTCGCCGCGACCGCGCCGTCGACATGACCGCGCTGCTCGGGTGAAAAATCGCGCCGAAAAGCGCGTGACGGCCTTCATAGTGCCACGGTGCGACCCCAATTGCGATGGGCGGTGCCCGCCTCAACGGCCCGCTATGATCATCGCCGCAATACCGCTACGATAGGCCTAACTCATATTGTCCGGATCAGTGTCCATGTCCCGTGCGTTCCTCCAGGCCACCGCCATCGTCGCAGCGCTGGCGCTCGTTCCCGTCGGCACCGGCGCGATGGCCGCGGTCGACACCAGCACCTACCGCGCCTTCGCACCGTTCTTCGACGTGTTCGCGCGGGTCAAGGCGACCTATGTCGACAAGGTCGATGACGACAAGCTGATCAAGGGTGCGATCCAGGGGATGCTCGCCTCGCTCGACCCGCACAGCGCGTATGAGACCGGGCTCGATTACGATAATCTGCGCATCCAGACCTCGGGCGAATATGGCGGGCTCGGCCTGTCGGTCACGATGGAGGACGGTGCGGTCAAGGTCATCGCGCCGCAGGAAGACACGCCGGGCCAGCGCGCCGGCATCAAGTCGGGCGATTACATCACGCATATCAACGGCAAGCTGATCTATGGCGAGACGCTCGAAGAGGCGATCACCCAGATGCGCGGCCCGCCCGGCACCAAGATCGCGCTGACGCTCGTGCGCGCCGGCCACCCGCTGCCGATCCAGGTCGCGCTGGTGCGCGAGAGGATCGTCCAGCACCCGGTCAAATGGTCGGTCAAGGACGGCGTCGGCGTCCTCAACATCAATACCTTTTCGGACAAGACCAGCCAGGGCGTGATCGACGGGATCGCCGGCATCCGCAAGACGCTGGGGCATGATCCGCTCGGCTATATCGTCGATCTGCGCGACAATGGCGGCGGCTTGCGCGACGAGGCGGTGGCGGTCGCCGACGTGTTCATCACCAATGGCGAACTGCTCTCCGAGCGCGGTCGCGATCCGCGCGACATCGAGCGTTTCTATGCCGAATCGATGGTGCCCGGCGATCTCGCGCACGGCCTGCCGGTCATCGTACTGACCAACGCGGGCACGGCATCGGCCAGCGAGATCGTCGCCGGGGCGCTGCAGGATCACCACCGCGGCCTGATCATGGGCGAACGTTCGTTCGGCAAGGGCTCGGTGCAGACCGTGCTCGATCTGGGCAACAACGCCGCGCTGCGCCTCACCACCTCGCGTTACTACACGCCGTCGGGTCGCTCGGTGCAGGAGGGCGGCATCCAGCCCGACATCGCCGTGCCGGAAATTTCCGACCCTGATTACAAGGTCCGCCCGGTGTTCCGCGAAGACGATCTGCGGCGCCACCTGATCAACGAGGTCAAGGCCGACAACGCCGCGCTCGAGGAAGACAGCACGACTGATCCGCGCTTCGCGGCGACGCCGGCGCAGCTCAAGGCCAGGGGCATCGAGGATTTCCAGCTGTGGTACGCGCTGCAGACGATCGGTCGGCTCGGCCCGGCGCCGGTCATGGCGAAGAAATAAGGCGATGCTGATGAACGACCGCTTCGCCACCGCGCGGCTGCTTGCGCTCGCCATCCCGGTGGCACTGCTCGGCGGGGCGCTGGGTTTTCAATATTTCGGCCACCTTTACCCGTGCGAGATGTGCTGGTGGCAGCGCTATCCGCATATCGATGCGATCCCGCTCGCGCTGCTCGCCTTCATCGTGCCGGGCATGCAGGCGAAGCGCGCGCTCGTCGCCTTTGCCGCCGTGTCGATCGCCGTGTCGGGTTTCATCGGCATCTACCATGCCGGGGTGGAATATCACTGGTGGCAGGGCGTCACCGAATGCACGTCGACCGCGACTGGTCATGGCGGCAGCGTGAGCGACATGCTCCAGCGCATCATCAAGGCGCCGATCGTGCGTTGCGACGTCCCGCAATGGACGTTGTTCAACGTCTCGCTCGCCGGCTTCAACGCGATCTTCTCGCTGCTCGGTGCCGGCGTGGTGATCACGCTGTTGCTTCGATCGAAGCGCGCATGAGCCGCTGGCTGCCCGGTGACCGCCGCGCGCGGGTCGATGCGATGGTGCGCGTCGACCAGGCCGGCGAATATGGCGCGACGCGCATCTATGCCGGTCAGCTCGCCATTCTCGGTGATCGCTCGCCGGCCTCGCGCGCCGTTGCGCGGATGGCGCGGCAGGAGGAGCGGCACCGCGCCTTCTTCGACACGATGATGGCACAGCGTGGCGTCCGCCCGACCTTGCTCCAGCCGCTGTGGAATGTCGCCGGCTTCGCGCTGGGTGCGGCCACCGCGGCGATCGGCCCGGAAGCGGCGATGGCCTGCACCGCGGCGGTCGAAACTGAAATCGACAAGCATTATTCAGACCAGCTTCAGGTGCTCGGGACCAGTGATCCGGCATTGTCGGCGGCGGTCGCCGATTTCCAGGCGGAAGAAGTCGAGCATCGCGAAACGGCACTGGCGGCGGGCGCGGAAAATGCACCCGCTTATCCAATGCTCAGTGGACTGATCCGACTAGGCTGCAAGGTGGCGATCGCAACCGCCAAGCGAATCTGATCCGGGAGAGGTGACGATGTTGATGACAACCCGGGGTGCGGCACCCTTGCTGGCCTTGCTGCTGCTCGGCGCACCGGCCATGGCGCAACAGGTCGCCGGCCCCGCCAACCCCGATGCGCGACCCAAAAAGCCTGCCGATAGCGGTCCAGGCGAGGTCTCGCGCCAGGCGCCGATCAACGGCGTGCTGACGCTGTTCGGCAACCAGCGCTGCCCGACCGATTCGACCGGTGCCGAGGTCGTGGTCTGCGTCCGTCAGGGCGCCGCCGAACAATATCGCATCCCGAAGGCGCTGCGCAATTTCCAGGTCACGCCGGAAAACGAAGCCTGGGCGTCGCGTGTCGTCGCCAATGACAGCGCCGGCAGCTCGGGCATCGGCAGCTGCACCACGGTCGGTCCGGGTGGTTCGACGGGCTGCTTCCGGCAACAGGCCCGCCAGCAGCGCGCCGAGAAAAAGGAGCGGCAGGCTGACGACCGGCGCGTCGAGGACAGCCTGCCCTAATCCCTGGTTCTTCGCCCCGCGTTCCGTTTCGCCGGCTTGATCATGCGCGGTGTGTGACCGGACCGGAGCATGATCCGCCATCGGTGCGCTGGCACGGACGAAGCGGCGGACGCACCGCGCGCGGTTGCAAGGCGTGATCGCCACGCTATGGATATCGCGGTGCGGCAACGGGGCAAGCCATGGCGACAGTGATGGAAAATTCGCGAGCGTCCAAACCGCTCGCGGCCGACACCTACGAAAAGATCCTCGCCGCCCTGGCCGTGATTCTGCTGCTGACGGTGCTTGCCGCCTTGCTGCGCGGCCAGCCCTATTGGGGTCGCGTGCCGTTGCCGGTCTGGGCGCATCTCGCCACCATCCTGCCCGCGCTGGCGCTCACCCCGGTCATGCTGTTGCGCCGGCGCGGCGACGCGCTGCACCGGCTGCTCGGCAAGGTCTGGATCACCGCGATGTTGCTCACCGCGATCATCTCCTTCGGGGTTCGGCTCAGCCGCCATGGCGGCTTGAGCGTCATCCATATCATCTCGGCCTATGTCATCGTCGTTGCCCCGCTGATCTGGTGGACGGCGCGCAACCATCAGATCGCGAAGCATCGCCGCCAGGTGCGTGGCATGGTCACCGGCGCGCTGCTCATCGCGGGGTTCTTCACCCTGCCGTTCGGACGTCTCCTCGGCAGCTGGCTGTTCGCCTGAGCGTGATGCGAAAAGTGGGTACCGGTTTTTCGCGCCAATCACGCGACTGCAAGGGGCGAGCGTGATGCGAAAAAGTGGGTACCGGTTTTTCGCGCCAGTCACGCGACTGCAAGGAGCGGCGGGACGATGACGCGTGGTTCGCATGGCGTCGCGGCCGGGTTGTTCGTGCTCGTCTGGCTGTCGTGCGTGTGGTTCGGGTCGTGGCCGTTCAACCCCAACAACGCCACCCGGCTGTTCGGCGCGTTGGCGCTGATCGAGCAGCATGACGCAAAGATCGACCGCTTCGAATCGCTGACCATCGACAAGGCGCAGTTCGGCGATCATCATTTTATGGACAAGGCGCCGGGCATGACGCTGATGGCCGCGCCGATGCTGTGGGTGGCCAACAAGACGACCCATGCCACCTCGCGCGAGCAGGTGATCGACATCACCAATCCGAAGCTGGAGAAATTCCTCTCGCTGCGGCTGCAACTTGCCGTGGCGTTCAGCACCGCGCTGCTCACCGCATTCGCCGCCGTGCTGCTGTTCGATCTCGGCACCGGCATTACCGGCAGCGTCACCGCCGGGCTGGTCGCCGCGCTCGGTTATGCGCTGGGTTCGATCATATGGGGCTGGTCGACCACGCTGTTCGGTCACGCTCCCGTCGCCGCCCTGCTGACGATCGCGACCTGGGCGGTCTGGCGCGGCACCAGCGGCCCATATGAGCTCGGTCGCTGGCGCTATCCGGTCATGGCCGGCGCGGCGCTGGGCTGGGCGCTGGTGGTCGAATTCACCGCGTTGTTCGGCGGCGTCGCGATCGGGCTATGGGCCTTGTGGCGTACCCGGAAGCTCGACGCGCCGACGCGCTGGCGGATCTACGGCGTCACGGTCGTGGTCGCGCTGCTGATGCTCGTGCCGCTCGCGGTCTATAATCAGCTCGCATTCGGTACGCCGTTCAAGCTCGGTTACGAGGGCGTGGTCGGCTTCAACGGCATGCAGCAGGGGCTGTTCGGCCTGACCTATCCCAAGGCCGACGTGCTGTTCAAAATCATCTTCTCGCCGCGTCGCGGCCTGCTGTGGGTGGCGCCGGTGCTGCTGCTCGGTGCGATCGGCCTCGACCGGATGATCCGCGATCGCGCGACGCGTGACCTCGGCATCCTCGCCGCGGGCATCGTCACGGTCGTGCTGCTGGTCAACGCGTCCTATGCCTATTGGGACGGTGGCGCCTCGACCGGCCCGCGCCATTCGGTGGTGGCGATTCCGTTCCTCGCTTTGGGGCTTGCGCCCTTCTGGGCGAGCCTGCGCGCCGGCTGGGCGCGCCGTGCGACCGCGGCGCTGCTCGCTCTGTCGATCCTGCTCAACCTCGTCATCGCGTCGACCGACATCTTCGATTCGGACACGATGAGTTTTCCGTTGTGGCAGCACAACGCCATGATGCTCTTCAGCGGCAATCTCACCAGCTTCCCGACCCAGTGGCTGGATTGGGCGCCATGGCGCGGGGTCGCGCTGTATCTTGTCCTCACCGGGCCGTTGCTCGTCGTCATGATCTTGTCGGCACGCCGCGCGGATCGCAGCGGCGCGGGGTTGGCGTAACAGGCGCAAGGCGTGGGGCGCCACGATCGAGCGTCGACCGGGCCGAGCCGAGCGCCTGGCCTGTAACAATTTGCGGCGCATCGAGCGAAAGGCATCATGGCAAGGCGAAAGCGTTATCTGACGGCGACCTTGCCTGATGGCTACAGCAAGACGATCGGCCCGACCGCCGATCCGTTCACGCACTACTGGCGGATCGTCGCCTTGCTCGCGAACGGCAAGACCGAGGTCTTCTGGGGCCACACCAAATCGCTCGCCGAGGCGAAGAAGAAGCGGATCGCCACCGACGAGGCCGCGCGGATACGCGGCTGGAAAAGTCACATGTTCGAGATCGCCGCGCTGGTCGAATCGCCGGACGAGCCCGCGCCACCCGCATGATCGGGCATCACATCGTCGCGGGCGCGACGCGAAAGACGAGGACGGTGACGGCGGGGTCGGCCCCCCAGCGCTCGCCCGGTGTCGGATGGTTGACGTTCCAGTAGCGCGCAAAGGCCCGCCGCGCCGTCAGGCTCGTCCCCGGAATGGGCCGGGGCCAGCGCCACAGCGCCCCTCCGAGCATCGCGCGCGCACCCTCGGCGCGGATATCGCCGCGCGAGATCTGCTGGAGCCGTTCGTGGCGCACCGCCTCGACGACGAGCGTGAGGCGCGACGCCCAGCCCGGCATGTGCCACGCGGCGATCCACTTATAGTCGCTGTCGCCCGGTCGCCGGCCCGGCGTTCCGCTGCCGTCGCGATAGCGCCGCCAGCCGTCGTGGAAGATGACGAACTCGGCCTTGCGCAGCGTCGTCACGATGTCCTGCCCGGCCTCGTGCCGCGCGGCGAGGCACGATTCGCGCACCCGGATCAGGTCGCCCGGCACGCAGCGCGACAGCGCGCTCGCCGCGCCGACCCGCGCTTGCGTCTTGCGCCCGGACAATAGCGCGGAGGCCATGCCCGGGTCGACGATCAGCGAGCGTTGCATGAGGCGGCAATAGCCGCGTCGGCACGCTTGATCGAGCGATTGCGTGGCCTGTCCGTGAATTTCGGCCCGGGAGTTTCGACGTGGCGAGGCTTTGACGACCAAGCGTTGCCATTTCTCCCCCTACCTCCTAGAGCGCGCGCCGCCCATTGCATCACCGGAGCCGCATCCATGTCCGACAAGATCAACCGCGTTGTCCTCGCTTATTCGGGTGGGCTCGACACCAGCGTGATCCTGAAGTGGCTGCAGCAGACCTACCAGTGCGAGGTCGTCACCTACACCGCCGATCTCGGCCAGGGCGAAGAGCTCGAGCCGGCGCGGCGCAAGGCCGAGCAGGCCGGCGTCAGGCCCGAGCATATCTTCATCGACGACGTCCGCGAGGAGTTCGTCCGCGACTATATCTTCCCGATGATGCGTGCCAACGCGCTGTACGAGGGGCTGTACCTGCTCGGCACGTCGATCGCGCGGCCGCTGATCGCCAAGCGTCAGATCGAAATCGCGCGGCAGGTCGGCGCCGACGCCGTCAGCCATGGCGCGACCGGCAAGGGCAATGATCAGGTGCGCTTCGAGCTCGGCTATTATGCGCTCGCGCCCGACATCAAGGTGATCGCGCCGTGGCGCGAATGGGACCTGACCAGCCGTACCAGACTGATCGAATTCGCCGAGGCGCACCAGATCCCGGTCGCCAAGGACAAGCGCGGCGAGGCGCCCTTCTCGACCGACGCCAACATCCTGCACACCTCGTCCGAAGGCAAGGTTCTGGAGGATCCGTGGGAGGAGGTGCCCGACTATGTCTATTCGCGCACCGTCAACCCCGAGGACGCGCCCGACCAGCCGGAAATCATCACGGTCGATTTCGAACATGGCGACGGCGTCGCGATCAACGGCGAGGCGATGAGCCCGGCGACGCTGCTCGCGAAGCTCAACGATCTCGGCCGCAAGCACGGCATCGGCCGGCTCGACCTGGTCGAGAACCGCTTCGTCGGCATGAAGTCGCGCGGCATGTACGAGACGCCGGGCGGCACGATCTATCACCTCGCGCATCGCGGTATCGAGCAGCTGACGCTCGATCGCGGCGCCGCCCATCTCAAGGACGAGCTCGCGCCGCGTTACGCCGAGCTGGTCTATAACGGCTTCTGGTTCTCGCCCGAGCGCGAGATGCTGCAGGCGGCGATCGACCACAGCCAGGACAAGGTCACCGGCACGGTACGGCTCAAGCTCTACAAGGGCGGGGTCTATGTCATCGGCCGCAAGTCGCCCTTCTCGCTCTATTCGGAAAAGGTCGTGACTTTCGAGGACGATCAGGGCGCCTATGACCAGCGCGACGCGGCCGGCTTCATCAAGCTCAACGCGCTGCGGTTGCGGTTGTTGGGGCGGCGGGACCGGTAAACCGATCGTCACCCCGGACTTGTTCCGGGGTTCACGGCTCCGCAAGAGTTTCCTGTGATGGATTCGCGGCGCCGTGGATGCCGGCACCAGTCCGGCATGACGGATGAGCGAGCGCACGCTTGTTCACCCCAAAATCCAGATTTTCTTAACCATAGCTTAGGCGTTTCCCGCCAATGCTCGTCGCCGCACAGCAAGCGGGGACGGACACGGGCATGCGCGATGACGAAGCGGTCGATGTGGCGATCATCGGCGCGGGGCCGGCCGGGCTGACGGCGGCCTATCAGCTGACCAAACTGGGCTATAAGGTCACCGTGATCGAGAAGGACCCCGTCTATGTCGGTGGGATCAGCCGGACGGTCGAATATGACGGCTTCCGCTTCGACATCGGCGGGCATCGCTTCTTCTCGAAATCGCGCGAGGTCGTCGACCTGTGGAACGAGATTCTGCCCGACGATTTCATCGAGCGGCCGCGGATGAGCCGCATCTATTATGAGGGCAAATTCTACAGCTACCCGCTGCGCGCGTTCGAGGCGCTGATGAACCTCGGTATCTGGCGCTCGACCCTGTGCATGGCGAGCTATGCGCGCTGGAAGCTCTTTCCCCACAAGGAAGTGAAGAGCTTCGAGCAATGGGTGGTCAACCAGTTCGGCCACAAACTCTATTCGATCTTCTTCAAGACCTATACCGAGAAGGTGTGGGGCATGCCGTGCGACGAGATGTCGGCCGACTGGGCGGCGCAGCGCATCAAGGGGTTGAGCCTCGGCGGCGCGGTGATCGATGGGCTCAAGCGCTCGCTCGGTCTGCACCGCGCCAAGAATGATGGCATGGCGGTCAAGTCGCTGCTCGAAACCTTCCGCTACCCACGCCAGGGGCCGGGGATGATGTGGGACGCGGCGCGCGATGCCGTCGTCGCCGGAGGCAACAAGGTGCTGATGGGCACCGAACTACACCAGATCGCGCAGGACCAGGCGACGGGGCGCTGGCGCATGACCGCGCGGCGCGGCGGCGAGTTGCTCGCGATCAGCGCGGCGCACGTCATTTCCTCGGCGCCGATGCGCGAACTGGCCGGGCGGATCCATCCGCTGCCACAGACGCTGCCCAGCGCGTTGAACCTGAACTATCGCGACTTCCTCACGGTCGCGCTGATGATCCGCTCCGACGACCTGTTTCCCGACAACTGGATCTACATCCACGATCCGCGCGTCCAGGTCGGTCGCGTGCAGAATTTCCGCAGCTGGTCGCCGGAGATGGTGCCCGATGCGAGTCTCGCCTGTGTCGGCCTCGAATATTTCTGCTTCGAGGGTGACGGCCTGTGGTCGGCCTCCGACGACGACCTGATCGCGCTGGCGACCAGCGAGCTGGCGACGCTCGGCCTCGCCGATCCGGCGACCGTGGTCGGCGGACGCGTCGTGCGGCAGGAAAAGGCCTATCCGGTCTATGACGACGAATATCGCGACAATGTCGAGGCGATGCGCGCCGAACTCGAGGCGAGCTATCCGACGCTGCATCTCGTCGGGCGCAACGGCATGCACCGCTACAACAACCAGGATCATGCGATGATGACCGCGATGCTGACGGTGCGCAACATCGTCGCGGATGCGCGCATCTACGATATCTGGGCGGTCAACGAGGACGCCGAATATCACGAGGCCGGCGACGAGGGCCAGCAGGCCGCGCTCGCATCGGAGCGGCTGGTGCCGCGCAAGCTGAAGGCGGCGTGAAGCCGCCGGCGCTCTGGCCGGCCATTGCGATCGGCTGGGCGATCGCGGCGCTTGTCCTGTGCGCGGCGATGTCGGCCGATATCGCGCATCTGTGGTTCCCCGATCCCGACGACGCGATGCGCCTCAACGAGGTGCGCGACCTGCTCGGTGGGCAGAGCTGGTGGGACGTCAGCCAGCACCGTTTCAACAATGGCGATTTCGCGATGCACTGGTCGCGCCTCGTCGATCTGCCGCTCGCCGCGGTGATCGGTACGCTGCAACCGCTGTTCGGCGCGGCCATCGCGACGCGCGCCGCGATGGTGATCGTGCCGCTGCTCACCTTGTTGTCGGTCATGGCGCTCGCCGCGCTGATCACGCGCCGGCTGCTCGATACCGATCGTGCGCGCACCGCGGTGCTGCTCGCGCCGCTGTCGGTGCCGCTGGTTTATCAGATGCGGCCGATGCGTATCGACCATCATGGCTGGCAGGTGACCTTTGCGCTCGCCGCGCTATTCGCGCTGCTCGGCAAGCCCGACCGGCGCAGCGGCGCGCTGCTGGGGCTTTCGCTCGCGGTGCTGGTGACGATCTCGATGGAAGGCATGCCGATCGCTGCGGCGATCATGGGCATGGCGGCGCTGGCCTGGGCGATCGAACCGGCACGGCGCGACCAGATGCTCGCGGCGGTGTGGGCGTGGTGCGCCGGGGCGCTGCTGCTCCACGTCGCGACCCGCGGCCCCGGCATGTTCGCACCGGCTTGCGACGCGATGTCGCCGGCCTGGATCATCGCGCTGGGCGTGGCGGCGGCGGGCATGACGCTGGCCGCGCTGCTCGTTGCGCGAACATCGCCGGTGGTGCGGATCGCCGCGCTCGCGGTCGCGGCGGGTGGTGTCGGCGCGACGCTGCTGCTGATCGCGCCGGATTGCCTGCACGGGCCGTTTGCGCGGCTCGACCCGCTGGTGCGGACTTTCTGGTACGAAAAGGTTTCCGAGGGCATGCCGGTGTGGGAGCAGGTGCCGCTCTGGGCGATCGCGACGATCGGCTTTCCGATCTTCGGGCTGGCCGGGACGGTGCTGGCGGCGCGCGAGGCGGCGGGCGAGGCACGCGGGCGCTGGCTGATGCTGCTCGGCGTCGCACTCGCGGGGTTCCTGCTTTCGGTCATGGTGATGCGCGCCGGGGCGACCGCCAACGCGTTGGCGATCCCCGGCGGTGCCTGGCTGCTCCATGCCCTGCTGCTGCGTGCGCGCAAGATCGGCCCGCTATTGCCGCGTACGGCGGCGACGGCGGGTGCCTTCGCGCTCGCCGCGCCGGGTCTGACGGCGACGATCCTGGCCGGTTTGCCAACCGGCACGCCCGCGGTGCGGTCCGTCCAGCAAGGGCCGACGGTCGCGCCGTGCCACCAGGGCCATGAGGTCGCCGCACTGGCGGCGCTGGGAACGGGCCGCGTATTCGCGCCGCTCGACGTGTCGCCCGAGATCCTCGCCACGACCAGGCTCAGCGCGATCGGTGCGGGCTATCACCGCAACGACCGTGCCATTCATCTCGTGATCGCCACCTTCATGGCGGACCCGAAGGTGGCGCATGCCGCGATCCTGCGCAGCCACGCCAACTGGGTCGCGGGCTGCCCGGGCGTGAACGAGACCGACATGTACAAGACGATCAGCCCCAACGGTTTCTGGGCGCAGCTTGAGCGCGGCACGCGCTTCGACTGGCTCGAACCGGTGCCGATCGCGGGATCGCCGGTGCTGGCGTGGCGCGTGATTGATCGCCCGCGTGCCCGATAGCCGCGCTTTCGCGACGGACCGCAACGAAGCACGCTTGTTTGATCCCACGTCGGCGCGGTAAGGCGGTCGGATGCAGGGGGAAGATAACAGGCTGCACTGGTGGCAGACACGCTGGTTCGTGTTGCTGTGCATGGCGCTCGCGGTGGTGCCGCTGCTCTACCCGACGATCCCGCCGCTGGTCGACTTGCCCGGGCATATCGGCCGCTATCGCGTGCAGCTCGCGATGGCCGACAATCCGTGGCTGGCCAACTGGTATGATTTCCAGTGGTCGTTGATCGGCAATCTCGGCATCGACCTGCTGGTCATTCCGCTCGCCAAGATCTTCGGGCTCGAACTGGCGGTGAAGCTGATCGTGATGACGATCCCGCCGTTGATCGTCTCGGGCCTGTTGTGGATCGCGCGCGAGGTGCACGGCCGCATCCCCGCGACGGCGCTGTTCGCGCTGCCGCTTGCTTATTGCTACCCGATCCACTTCGGCTTCGTGAACTTCGCGCTGTCGATGGGCATCGCGCTCAACCTGTTCGCGCTGTGGCTGCGGCTGGCGCGTACCGGGCATCTCACGCTGCGCGCGGTAATCTTCGTGCCGCTCTCCTGCCTGTTGTGGCTGTGCCACACCTTCGGCTGGGGCGTGCTCGGCGTGTTGGCCTTTTCGGCCGAAATGATCCGCCAGCACGATGCCGGGAAGCGCTGGTTCAACGCCTGGGTTCGCGCTGGCCTGGGCTGCGTGCCGCTCGCCATCCCGATGGCGCTGATGGTCCTGTGGCGGACCGGCGACCATGTCACCGGCCAGACCGCCGACTGGTTCGACTGGCAAGCCAAGACCATGTGGGTGACGATGATGCTGCGCGACCGTTGGGCGCTGCTCGACATCGCCTCGACGGCGGTCCTGCTCCTCATCCTGTTCAAGGGCTTTCGCGACCCGGCGATCGAATATTCGCGCAATCTCGGGCTTTCGGCGCTGTTCCTGCTGACGGTGTACATCCTGCTGCCGCGCATCGTGTTCGGCTCGGCCTATGCCGATATGCGGCTCGCCCCGTTCATGGTGGCGATCGCGGTGATCGCGCTGCGGCCGCGCCCGGGCTTGTCGATCCGTCATGCATCGACGCTCGCGGCGCTCGGCATGGCGTTCTTCCTCGTCCGGGTCGTCAGCACCACCGCCAGCTTCGTGCTGTACAGCAAAAGCTATGACCGTGCCTTCGCGGTGATCGACCGTGTCCCGCGCGGCGCGAAGATGGTGACGTTCGTCGGGCGGACCTGCCGCGATGACTGGGCCTATTCGCGGCTCGAGCACATTCCGGGCATCGCGCTGGAGCGCAAGCTGATCTTCGCCAACGACCAATGGTCGATGGCCGGCGCGCAGACGCTGACCACGCATTACCCGATCGCCAGGCGCTTCGCGCACGACCCCTCGCAGATCGTCACCGACCGCTGGTGCCATGGCGAATGGTGGTGGACGATCCAGGCCTCGCTGACGCGCCTGCCGCGTGACGCGTTCGACTATGTCTGGATGATCAACCCGCCGCCCTATGACGCCAAGTTCAACGCCGGGCTGGTCGAGATCTACCGCGATGGCCCGATGGTGCTGTACCGCATCGACCACAGCAAGGCGGGACCGGTGGTACCGGATTCGGAGATCCTCCCGCCACGCCGCAGACGGCCCGCGCCGGCGCCGACGCCTATTCCGGCCGTTCGCCGGCCTTGAACGGGGTCAGGTCGCCGAGATAGCGCTGGTCGGATTCGACCGACGCGCGCTCGTGCACCAGGAAATCGCTCACCGCGCGCCGGAACGCCGGATCGGGAATATAGTGCGCCGACCAGGTCGGCACCGGGACATAGCCGCGCGCGAGCTTGTGCTCGCCCTGCGCGCCGGCCTCGACCGTCTTCAGCCCGCGCGCGATCGCGGCATCGATCGCCTGATAATAGCACAGCTCGAAATGAAGGAACGGCACCTCCTCGGTGCAACCCCAGTAGCGGCCATACAGCGTATCGGCACCGATCAGGTTGAGCGCACCGGCGATCGGCACGCCGTCGCGCTCGGCGAGGATCAACAGCACCTTGTCGCCCATCGTCGCGCCAAGCCGTGAGAAGAAATCGCGCGTGAGATAGGGCGTGCCCCATTTGCGCGCGCCGGTATCCTGGTAGAAATGCCAGAAGGCGTCCCACTCGGCCTCGCCGATGCCGGCGCCGGTCAGATGGCGGATCGTCAGCCCCTCGACGGCCGTCGCGCGCTCCTTGCGGATCGCCTTGCGCTTGCGGCTCGCCAGCGCGGCGAGGAAATCCTCGAACCCGGCATAACCCTGGTTCTGCCAGTGGAATTGCGTGCCTTCGCGGATCAGCCAGCCGGCCGCCTCGAACAGCGCAAGCTGTTCGGGCGCGACGAAGGTGGCATGGGCCGAGGACAGCCTGTGCTGGTCGGTCACCGCCTCGATCGCCGCGATCAGCGCGGGCGCCATGGCGGCGTCGCGCAGCAGCAGCCGCGGCCCCGGCACGGGGGTGAAGGGCACCGCGATCTGCAGCTTGGGGTAATAGCGCCCGCCGGCGCGTTCCCAGGCATCGGCCCAGCCATGGTCGAAGACATATTCGCCCTGGCTGTGGCTCTTGGCATAGGCCGGCGCGATCGCGGCGGGCCGGCCGTCGGCGCCGTCGATGACGATCGGGATCGGCTGCCACCCGGTACGCGCGGTGGCGCTGCCCGAGGTTTCGAGGATCGACAGGAAGGCGTGGCTGAGGAACGGATTGTCGGTGCCGGCGCAGGCATCCCACTGGTCGGCAGGGATCGCGGCGACACCGTCGGCGATTCGGGCGGTAACGGCGGCCTTGCTCACACCCCTTAGCTAGGGCGCGCGTGTGGCGGCGACAACCGCTCCATTCGATCGGCCCGGGAGCGGCGACATTATTTTGCCGCGTCGGCGGGTTGCCGGTGCCGCGAACGGCCTGTCTCGTCGGGTGGCCGTCGTCGGGGTCGCTACTGCCCGAAGGCACCGGCACGATAGAGCAGCGTGATCGCGACGCGACGATTGCGCGGGTCGGTCGGGTTGGCGACGATCATCGGCTCGCGGTCCGCGACCCCCTCGATGCGGTAGAAGCGCGCTTCGGGGATGCCGCCCTCGGCCAACCGGCGGCGCGTCGCCTCGGAGCGGCCCGATGACAACATCCAGTTGTTCATCGCCAACGGGTCGCCATAGCCGAGCGCGTCGGTATGGCCGCGGATCATGATCGGGTTGTCGGTGCCCTTGATCGATTCGGCGATCAGACCGATCAGCTTCGAGGCCTCGGGGTCGAGCTGCGTGGTGCCGAGGCCGAACATCGAATAATCGGCATCGTCGAGCAGATCGATGCGCAGCCCGTCGCGCGTCCGCACGAAGCGGACATGGGACAGAAGCTTGGAGAGCTTCGGGTTGGACGCCATCGCCTCGGTGACCTTGCGATGCATCTTCTCGAAGTTGCGCTGGTCCTCGCCGGTCAGGGTGGCCCGGTCCTTCAGGCTGCCCTTCTGCCCGGTGCCGACCTGGTTGCCGCCGGTCGAATCCGCCGGAATGGTCATCGAGCGCGTGCCGGTCTGCTGCGCCTTGTGCGGATAATTGTCCTTGTCGGTGATCGACTCGCCGCCGAGCAGGCCGTTCGAACCGGCGCTGTTCTGCTTCATCTCGATCAGCGTCGGGGCGAAATAGTCGGCCAGCGCCTTGCGCTGCTTCTCGTTGGTGGCACCGAGCAGCCACATTAGCAGGAAGAACGCCATCATCGCCGTCACGAAATCGGCATAGGCGACCTTCCACGCGCCGCCATGATGGCCACCATGCCCCTCGACATAGATCTTCTTGTAGATGATCTTGGGTGGCTGGTTCGATCCGTGGGGCGCGCGCGCGGCCATCGGTTAGATCCTACCGACCCCGGAGGCCGTCGAAGACCTCGGAGAAGTTGGGCTGGTTGCTGTGCGCGATGCCCGAGCGTGCCGCCTCGATGACGAGCGGTTGCGGGTGCCCGTGCAGCGAGGCGATGATGATCTGCTTGACGACGTGATAGATCGCCGCGTCGGCGTCGATCACCTGCTTGAGGCGCGAGGCGAGTGGGGCGACCATGCCATACGCCAGCAGCACGCCCATGAAGGTGCCGACCAGCGCCGAGCCGATCATCGCGCCGAGGATCGCCGGCGGCTTGTCGATCGAGCCCATCGTCTTGACGACGCCGAGCACCGCCGCGACGATGCCCAGCGCCGGCAGCGCATCGGCCAGGCTGGTCATCGTGCCGTGCGGCCCCTCGACCTCGTGGTGGTGGGTCTTGATCATGTTGTCCATGACCTCTTCCACGGCATGGACGTCGAGCGTGCCCGACGACACCACGACGAGACGCAGCGTATCGGCGATCAGGTTGATCAGCGTATGGTCGGCCAGCAGCCGGGGATATTCGGCGAACAGCGCGGAGGATTTCGGATCCTCGACATGCGGCTCGAGCGCGATCGGCCCCTCGGTGCGCAGCATCTTCATCAGCTTCGACACCAGGAAGATGACGTCGAGATAATCCTGCTTGGCGTATTTCGGACCCTTGAAGATCTTCCCGAAACTGCCGCCGAGCGCCTTCAGTTCCTTCATCGAATTGCCGATGATCAGCGCGCCGGCCGCGGCGCCGCCGATGATCAGCATCTCATGCGGGATCGCCTCGGCTACGGGGCCGATCGCCCCGCCGGTGATGACGAAGCCGCCGAACACCATGACGAGGAGGACAACGAGGCCGATGATCGGAAACATGCTGGCTTGAAATCCCCCTTCGCACGGCCGGCCGCCGCGGGCGGCGACCTATATCATCTTCGGTTAACCTGATTTCGTCGCCAACCGGTTAACCGAACCCGCCATGCGCGAGACTATTTGAGATAATTAAACAACGACAGCGAACTGAGCTTGGTGAAGCTCGCCTGGGTCGCCTGCAGCACGGTCATCGTCTTTTGCAGATCGGTGATCGCGGCGGTGACGTCGGTATCCTCGAGCGCCGTGCGATCGGTCTCGCGCGCGGTCGCGGCATCCTTGGCGCTTGCCTGCTGGAGATCGACGCGGGTCGCGCGCGCGCCGAGCGAGGCGCGCATCGTGCCGACCTGCGTCAGTGCCCCCTGCACGCTGTCGCCGGCGCTCGAGATCGCCGGGAGATCGTTCGCGTCGAGCGCGTTGATCATGCTGTTGAGCGCGGCGAACACGTCGGTCGTGCCACCGCCCGCCACCGGGATGCCGCCAAACACGCGCGCGGCGCTCTCGGTCGGCTGGACGGCGACGCCGTCGCCGATCGGGATGCTGGCCGGCGTGCCGCTGCCGGTGAACGTGACCGACCCGTCCGCCGCCTGCGTTACCGCGCTGTCGCCCGTGGCGGCGGCGAACAACGGCTGGCCGCGCGCGTCCCTGGTGTTGGCGAGCGTGACCAGCTGGTCGCGGATGGCGCGCATTTCGGTCGCGATCGAGGTGCGATCGGCGTCGTTGAGCGTTCCGCCATTGGCCTGCACGGCCAGTTCGGCGGCGCGCTGCAACTGCGTTTCGGCCGTGCCGAGCGACGTGTCGGATTGCTGGAGCAACGACGACGCCAGCGAGATGTTGCTGGTGTAGCTGGCATCGTCGGCGTTGGCCTGCTTGATCGCGGTCAGTCGCTGATAGGCGACGACGTCGTCCGACGGCGCGGTGAACTTCTTGCTCGTCGCGATCTGCGTGTTGAGCGTGTCGGCCTGCTTCGACAGCTGCTGCATCAGCGTCGTCGTGCTGTCGTAGAAGTGGCTGGTACTGACCTGCATCGCGCTCACCGGATATCGAGGATGGACTGTAGCGTTTCGCGCGCCACCTGGATGACGCGGCTCGACGCCGAATAAGCCTGCTGGAAGCGCATCAGGTCGACCGCCTCGCTGTCGAGATTGACGCCCGACACCGTGTCGCGCGCGCTGACCGCGCCGTCGCGGATCGCCGACTGCGCGTTGGCGACCTGCTGGCGCGCGGCAAGCGTCGCCGCATTGTCGGAGATCAGTGCGGTGGTGCTCGCCTCGAACCCACCGCTGCCGCGCAGGGTGGTAAAGGCGACGAGATTGCTGTTGTCGCGCTGGCCGCCACCGACCGCCGCCGCGGCGATGCCGCGCGGGTCGGTGAGTGCCAGCGTCAGGTCGCTCGGCGTCGCGCCGGCGGTGAACATCGCCGCGCCGGGATTGCCGTCAAGATCGCGCCCCTGCGCCTGCACCGCGTTGACGCCGCTGGCGAAATCGGTCGCGATGCCGTTGATCTGGTCGCGCGCGCCGGCGATGCGTGCCGCCGCGTCGGCAACGCCGGCGAGCGCCCCGCCGGTCGGCGAGAAACCCGCGACATTGCCGGCGCGGTGGACCGCGTACGACACCGCCCCGGTATCGCTGCGGACATAGGTGACGTTGCCGGCCTCGGTGCCGCCGACGAACACCGGGCCGCTCGCGCCGCCCAGCCGAACGGTCGAGCGGCCGACCTCGTCGGTCGTGACGTTGACGTCGGTGATCGCGCTCATCTGTTCGAGCAACTGGTCGCGCTGGTCGAGCAGGTTGGCGCGCGCGCTGCTGCCCTCGGCGCTGCGGCCCAGCCCGTCATTGACCTTGGCGAGTGCGGTACCGAGCGAATCGAGCGTGGTGGTGGCGTTGTCGGCGGTGGCGTCGAGCGTCGCCGCGACATTGTCGAGCGCCTTGCCGGTCGCGGCAAAGGCGTTCGCCACCGATGTGGCGGATTCGAGCATCGCGCTGCGCGGCGTCGTCGCGGTCGGATCGGCGGCAACCGCATTGACCGAGGTAAAGAAGCTGGTCAGCCGATCGCCGAGCTGGTTGCCGGTGAGCGCGCTCTGGATGCGGCCGAGCCAGTCGATCCCGGTCTCGCTGCGCGCGAGGTCGGCGCTGGCGTTGCGTACATCGGCCGAACGGAACTGGTCGGCGGCGCGCGTTATTCCGGTAGCGATGATGCCGTTGCCGGCGGCGACGGCGTGATTGCTGGTAAAGCTGCTCGGCGCGGCGAGTTCGCGCACGTCGGTGCTGCGCCGGGTATAGCCCGGCGTGCTGGTGTTGGCGATGTTCTCCGACACCGTGGTCAGCGCGGTCTGATACGCGCGGACGCCACTGGCGCCGATGCTCATCATGTCGCTCATGGCGTGGCGCCGCCGCTTTCAGCGTCCGGCTGCAGCGAAGGCTGCGACTTTGCGAGGAAGTCGGTCAACGCCTTGCCGATGCCGAGCGGGGCGTGTTCGGCCATGCTCTGCGACAGCTTCTGATCCTGCATCTCGCTGAACGTGTCGAGCGCCTTCGAGCCGAACAGGTCGTCCTCGGCGAGCTTGGCCTGACGCATCGACTTGAGCATCATGCCGGTGAACACCGCTTCGAACTGCTTGCCGGCCTTGTCGAGATTGGCGCGCGAGGTCAGGCGACTGGTGTCGAGGCTGATGCCGCTGGTCGGCGCCGCCACGGCGGGAAGGTTGGGAAGGTCGCTCACAGGACGATCAACTCCGCCTTGAGGGCGCCGGCTTCCTTGAGCGCCTCGAGGATCGCGACGAGGTCGGCCGGCGACGCGCCGATCGCGTTGACCGCCTTGACGATGTCGGCGAGACGCGGGCCGGGCGACAGCAGGAACATCGGGCGATGCTCCTCATCGACCCCGACGCCCGATTTCTGCTCGACCGCGGTCTGGCCCTGGCTGAACGGCGCGGGCTGGCTGATGTGCTGGGTCTCGTCGATCCGCACGGTCAGCTTGCCATGCGTCACGGCGGCGGGGCTGACACGCACCGCGGCGTTGATCACGACGGTGCCGGTACGGGCATTGACGATGACGCGTGCCGGCGGCTCGGCGGCGACGACGTCGATATTCTCGATCTCGCTCATCAGTGCCGCGCGGACGTCGGCGCCCTGCGGCGCATGGACCGACACCGACACGCCGTCGATCGCGTCGGCGGTGCCCGCGCCGAGCCGGGTATTGATCGCGGCGGCGACATTCTGCGCGGTGGTGAAATCGGCGTGGGCGAGATTGTAGGTCAGCACCGGCGTCGTGTCGAAGCCGGTGGCGACGGCGCGTTCGACCGTCGCCCCTTCGGGGATGCGTCCGGCCGAGGGAATGTTGACGACGATCTGCGATCCGTCCTTGCCCTCGGCGCCGAGTCCGCCGACCGCGAGGTTGCCCTGCGCCATGGCGTAGATCTGGCCATCGGCGCCCAGCAACGGCGTCAATATCAGCGCGCCGCCCCGCAGCGACTTGGCCTTGCCCATCGAAGCGACGGTGATGTCGAGCTTCTGGCCCGGTTTGGCGAAGGCCGGCAGGTCGGCGGTGATCATCACGACCGCGGCGTTCTTCAGCCCGGGATTGACGTTCGACGGCAGTTGCAGGCCGAAGCGCGAGGCGACCGCCTTCATCGACTGGATGGTATATTCGAGATTGTCGTCGCCCGTGCCGGGCAGGCCGACGACGATGCCGTAGCCGGTCAGCTGGTTCGAACGCACGCCCTGGAAGGCGCCGAGATCCTTGATGCGATCGGCGTTTGCCGGTGCGGCGGCAAATAGCATCGCAGCCAGTACGGCGCCGGCGATCTGGATATAACGAAGCATCTGGATCGCTTTCATTAGAACGGGCTGATGACGGAGAAGAAGCGGCCGAGCCAGCCCTGGCGGCTGGCACGCGCCACATCGCCCTTGCCGGTATAGGCAATCTGCGCGTCGGCGACGCGGGTCGAGGCGACGCGATTGTCGGCATCGATATCGGCGACACGGATCAGGCCGCGGATCTGGACGAACTCGTCGCCGCGGTTGAGCGTGACGCGCTTCTGCCCCTGGACGAGCATGGTGCCGTTGGGAAACACCTTGGCAACGGTCACGCTGACTTCGCCGGTCAGCGAATTGGCCTGGTCGGTCGCGCCGGTGCCCTTGAAGTTGCGCGTCGTGCTGGCCGAGGCGTCGGTCTGCTTGAACAGCGACAACACCCCGGTGGTCGGCGGCGTGATGCTGAGGCCGCCGCCCGAATCGAGGTTGGAACTGGCCGATTTCGACGCGGCGGTCCGTTCCACCAGCACGATGGTCAGCGGATCGCCGACGCGGCGCGCGCGCGTGCCTTCGTAGAGCGCGGCATAGCCGGCCTCGGCCTGGAAGATCGAGCCGTTGGCGACGGGCGGCGGTGCGACCGGTGCGGGCTGAACCGCGGAATAGTCGACCGGCGGCGTCTTCTTGCCGAACAGGCGCGCCTCGGCAGCGCGCGGCGCGGTGGCGCCGGCGAGCAGGGCGAGGGTGGCGATGCCGATGAGGTATTTGTGGTTCACGCGCACCTCAGAGGTTCTGGTTGACATATTTGAGCATGTCGTCGGTCGCCGAGATCATCTTGGAATTGACCTCATAGGCGCGCTGGCATTCGATCATGTCGACCAGCTCCTCGACCACATTGACGTTGGAGGATTCGAGCATCCCCTGGCGGATGTTGCCGCGACCGTCCTGCCCGGCGATGCCGAGATTGGCCGCGCCGGAGGATGCGGTCTCGACGAGATAATTGTCGCCGGTCGATTGCAGGCCCGCCGTGTTGGGAAAGCTCGCCACCTGGATCTGGCCGATCTGCGTCGCGGCATTCTGCCCGGCGACCTGCGCCGAGACGGTGCCGTCGGTGCCGATCGTGATGCTCGTCGCGCCTTCCGGCACGGTGATGCCGGGCTGGACCTGATAGCCTTCCGAGGTGACCAGCAGGCCCTCGGGCGAACGCGAGAAATTGCCCGCGCGCGTATAGCCCAGCTGCCCCCCCGGCAGCTGGACCTGGAAATAGCCATTGCCGTCGAGCGCCAGGTCGAGCGAGTTGCCCGTCGTCTGCATCGATCCCTGCGTGTCGATCCGCGCGGTGCCCTGGATGCGCACGCCGGTGCCGAGGTTGAGCCCGGTGGCGTATTTGCTTTCCGACGTGCTCGGCGCGCCCGGCGCGGTGATCGTCTGATAGGCCAGCGTCTCGAACGCCGCGCGGTCGCGCTTGTAGCCCGTCGTATTGACGTTCGCGAGGTTGTTCGAGATCACCCGCATGCGCATGTCCTGGGCGTCGAGCCCGGTGCGTGCGATATGCATTGCTGCGCTGGTCATCGCTTTTCTTCCTTATGCCTGTTGCACGCGCATCAGCGATGCGGCGCTTTCGTCCATGGTCTTGGCTTCCTTCATCAGGTTCGCCTGGACCTCGTACGAGCGCTGGTTCTCGATCATGTCGACCAGCGCCTGGGTCATGTTGACGTTGGAGCCCTCGAGCGCCCCGCCCTCGACCTTGGCGTCGAGATCCTCGGGGAGGACGCCGCCGCCGCGGACATGGAGCAAATTGTCGACCCCCTTGACGGTGTCGGTGCCCTTGGGGCTGGCCAGCTTCAGCTTGCCGATGATCTGCGCCTTGCCGTCACCGCCGACCGGGACGATCGAGATCGACCCGTCGGACGAGATGGCGACGCTCGACGCGGGCGGCACGGTGATGGGGCCCCCCGACCCCATCACCGGGAAACCGTCGCCGGTTTCCAACACGCCCGTCGGAGCGATCTGGAGATCGCCGCGCCGCGTATAAGCCTCGGTCCCATCGGTCGCCTGCACCGCCAGCCACGAATCGCCGGTCACGGCGACGTCGAGCGGGCGGCCGGTCTGCATGATCGCGCCGGGCCGACGATCGGCATCGACCACTTCCTCCGACGCGGGAGTACGTGTGTCGAGGCCCTGGCCGTTGACCTCCAACCTGCTGAACACCACGCGGTCGGCGCGAAAGCCGATCGTCGAGGCGTTCGCCATGTTGTTGGCGATCGCGGCCTGCGACGCGAGATGCGCCTTGAGGCCTGTCGCCGCGGTATAGACCAGCTTGTCCATTCAGATGCTCCGGCGCGCGTTTGGGCTCAGTGGCCGATGTTGAAGATGGTCTGCGAAATCTGGTTGGCGGTATCGAGCGCCTTGGCGTTGGCCTGGAAGTTGCGCTGCGCCGCGATCAGGTTGACCAGCTCCTCGGTGATATCGACGTTGGAGCCCTCGATCGTGCCCGACATCAGCGAGCCGAAGCCGTTTTCGTTGGCGCTGCCCAGCGTCGCCTGGCCGGAAATGCCGCTGGCCGACCAATAGCTGTTGCCGAGCTGGCGCAGGCCGGTCGGGTTGGCGAAATTGGCCAGCGCGACCTTGCCAAGCGCCAGCGTGTCGCCGTTCGAGAAGTTCGCCTTGATCACGCCCGATTCGTCGACCGTGACGCCGGCGAGTTCGCCGACCGACTTGCCGTCCTGGCTGCGCGAGGCGACCGAGAAGGTCGTCGAGCGCGAGGTCGTGCCGGCGAGGTCGAGCGCCACCGTCTGGGGCGCGCCGCCGGTCGTCGGGGTAAAGCTGTCATAGGTCACCGGCGCCGACGGCGCGGTGATCGCGCCGCTGGCATCGAGGGTGACATTGGTCGGCGCGGTCGAGCCGCCGACCGTCAGCTGCTGGTCGCCGATATAGGAATAGACCGACCAGCTGTTCGCGGCGGGATCGCGGACGAAATAGTTGGTCATCGTCATCGCCTTGCCCGCCGAGTCATAGACCGTCGTGCTGGCCGAGTTGTTGTACGTCGCCGGGTTGGCCGGGTCGAAGGCGGTGGTCGGCGAATTCGCGGCGGTCGACAGGTTGATGCCGAGTGCGACCTTGGTCGTCGCGACCGGGATGCCGCTGGTTTCGGGCAGTTTCAGCCCGACCAGCCCGTCGGCGCCGACAGCGGTGGCATTGCCGTTGGCATCGACCGGATAGACCTGCAGCGCGCTGCCCTGTGCGTCGACGACTTCATGCGTCGTCGGGTCGACCTGGAAGCTGCCGTTGCGGGTATAGGCGACCGCCGAATTGGTCCCGCCGGTCCTGACCGCGAAAAAGCCGTCGCCGGTCACCGCGAGGTCGAGCGAGGAGCCCGTGGTCTTGAGGTTGCCTTCGGTGAACTGCTGGCGATTGGCCTTGACCACCACGCCCGAGCCGACCGCCTTGGTCGGGTCGGCGGCGAGGCTCGACGCGATGACGTCGGCGAAATCGGTGCGGCTCTTCTTGAAGCCGTTGGTCGCGACGTTGGCGAGGTTGTGCGACACCGTCGACATTTCGGTCTGGGCCGCCTGGAGGCCGCTGAGCGAGGTATAGAAGGACATGAGGGGCTACTCCTGTGGGGGTCTGAAGATCAGCCGATCTGGCGAACGGCGCTGACGGGAATCGAGCCGAGCCCGGTGACCGCGAGGGTCGGCGAGCCGGAACCGGGGTTGGAAACGGATTCGACCGGCGCCCAGACGAGGCTTTGGCTGGCCACGGTGATGCCGCCATTCTGCGCCGTGACGTTGACCTTGTACGGGCCGGCGGGCGCGGCCGCGCCGCTGTCGGTCGTGCCGTCCCAGTCATAGCTGACCGTGCCGGCCGGCTGCGCACCGAGCGACAGGGTCTTGAGCGTCGCGCCCGACTGGTCGGTGATCGAGACGGTGACATCGGTCGCCGCGCCGCCAAGTTCGACCGCGCCGGCAATGCCGCCGCTGGTGCGCGGATAGGCGGTGTTGCCGGCCGTCAGGACGGTGCGCCCGACATAGGACAGCGCGTCGCTGGCGGTGGTGCCGTTGAGCTTGTCGGCGATCGACGACAGCGTGGTGTTCATCTGGCTGATGCCGGCGACACTCGAAAACTGCGCCATCTGGGCAACCATCTGGGTGTTGTCGACCGGGTTGAACGGGTCCTGGTTCTGCAGCTGCGCGGTCATCAGCTTGAGGAAATCGGACTGGCCGAGTGTCCCCGTGCTGCTGCTGCTCGACGTCGCCGCAGCGTTGCTCGTCGTCGAGCGGTTGATGCCGAGGGCGGTAAGGGTGGAATCGAAGCTCATGATCAGCGGCCCAATTTGAGGGTGTCGAGGATCAGCGACTTGGCGGTCTGCATCACTTCGACGTTGTTCTGGTAACTGCGCGAGGTCTCCATCATGTCGACCAGCTCGCGGGTTTCATCGACGCCCGACTGCCAGACGTTGCCGTCCTTGTCGGCGAGCGGGTGGCTCGGGTCGTACAGCTTGGTCGGTCCTTCGCCGGCCGTGACGATGCTCTCGACATTGACCGTCGCCATGCCGCTGGCCTTGTCATATTCGGTGCGGAACACCGGCTTGATCGTACGGTAGGCGCTCGCCGCGCTCGACGAGATCGTGCCGGCATTGGCAAGGTTCGACGCCGTCGTGTTCATGCGCACGAGCTGCGCGGACATCGCGCGCCCCGCGACCTGGAAAATCGTCATCGGCTGGTCGGACATCTTATTCTCCCTTCAGCGCGCGGGTGATCTGGCCGATCCGCCCGTTGAGGAACGAGAGCGTCGTCTGATAGGCGACGGCATTCTCGGCAAAGGCGGTCTGTTCGGTCGACAGTTCGACGGTGTTGCCGTCGAGCGATGGCTGGCTCGGCACGCGATATTTGACCGCGGCGGCGAAGCCGTCGTCGCCCTGGCCGGCCTCGACCGCGGCGAGCGCGGTCGAGAAGTCGATGTCCTTCGCCTTGAAGCCGGGCGTGGACGCGTTGGCGATATTCGAGGCGAGCAGGCCCATGCGCTGCGAACGCACCTCGAGTGCCGCTCCATGAACCCCGAAAAGACTGTCGCTGGCCATCGGCCGTCTCCTGCGCCTGATTGCGCGGAAGTATCTCAGCAAAGCCCGTGCCAAACCGGCTGAGGGCATGCTTTCGCGCCGTGACCGGGGCAAAGCGGCAAGGTCTTGCCGGTCGGGCGGCAAATCTTGCCGGGTGGCGGCAAGCATGGCGCCGGGCTGGATGCGGTAGCGGCGCGCCAGGGCAACTGGCCCGGCCCTTGCAACGCGGGGGACGATGAGCACCGCACCTGATCTCGCCCTGGCGCTTGCGCCGTTTCTCGACCCCGCCGCCGCGACGATCGTCGGTGGCGGTACGCTGCTTGCCGCGCTGCTGCGCGCGCCGCTGCGTGATGTCGGTCGCGCGGTCGCGGCGTTGCGCACCGTCGGGCGACGCGATTTCGATGCCACGCCGCTGGTCGAGCAGATCGCCGCGCTGAGCCGCATCGCCAGGCGCCACGGCGTGATGGCGCTCGATCGCTCGGTGATCGCCGACCCCGATGTCGCCGCCGGCATCGCGATGATCGTCGACGGCAAGACCGCCGACGAGGTCGAGGAAGCGCTGCGCGCGCGGCGCCGTGCGCGGACCGAACGTCACGCCGCCGCCGCCGACGTATGGGCCGGCGCCGCCGAAGCCGCGCCGGCGATGGGCATGGTCGGCACCCTGATCGGGCTGGTCGGCATGTTCGTGAAGATGCAGGACCCGAGCGCGATCGGCGCCGCGATGGCGGTGGCCTTGCTCGCTACCTTGTACGGCGCGCTGATCGGCAACCTCATCGCCATGCCGGTCGCCGCGCGGCTGCGTCGCCATGGCCGTGCCGAGGCCAGCCAGCGGCTGCGGCTCGAGGCGCCGCTCGTCGCGCTCGCCGCGCGCGAGCAACCGCGCCACGCCGCGATCGAACCGGCGGGGCCGACCCTGGTCCCGATGGCGGGCGCGGCATGACCGCCGCCGACGCCTATCCCGAAACCCCGGCGAGCCGGCCGATCTGGTTGATGACGCTGGCCGATCTCGGCCTGTTGCTGGTCGGCTTCTTCGTGTTCATCCAGGCCAGCCAGCATCTCGACGGCAAGGCGCTGGCAAAGGGCATTCGCGCCGGCTTCGGCGCGACGTCGGCGCCCGCTTCCCCACCCGCTGCCGGCAATGAGCCGATGCCGGTCGCCGCCGCGGCGATGCTCGATTTCACGCCGGGTTCCGCCGCCCTGCCCTCCTCGCCCGCCGGGCTGATCGCCTGGGCGGGCGAGGTCGCGCGCGACCCGCGCGTGGTGTTGAAGGTCAGCGGCGGAATCGACGGCTCGCCGGCCGATGTCGACCCCGTCACCGGCAGCGGCGCGGTGCTCGCCGTCGACCGCGCCCGTGCCGTCGCCGCCGCGCTCGCCGCGGCGCATGTCGTGCCGCCCGCGCGGCTCGATATTCTCGGTGCCGGCAAGCCCGGCCACCGTGCCGTCACCCTCACCATCGGCTTTGCCGGCGGACAGAATGCCACCGCTGCCGGCGGGCGGCAGGATTCCGCCGCCCGGCAACCCGACTTTGCCGCTCCATGAAGGAAACCGCCATGTCTCGTCCGCTCCTCGCGACCCTGCCACTCGCGCTGATCGCCAGCGCCGCGACCGCCGCCGTGCCCTATCAGGACACGCTGGCGATCGACCGCGCGGTTGCCGCCTTTACCGGTCATGCGACCGGCGATGCCGGCGGCGCGCGCACGCCGGTCGATACGCGACTGCGGCTCGCCAGTTGCTCGATGGTGTCGCTGGCGTGGCGTGGCGATCGTCGCGACGCGGTGGTCGTGACCTGCACCGAGCCCGAGTGGCGGATCTTCGTGCCGGTGCGCGTCGCCGATACGCCCGCGCCTGCCGAAGCGCCGGCGATGGCGGCGGCGCCGGTGAAACTCGCGCCGGTCATCAAGCGCGGCGATCCCGTCACCATCGCGGCCGGCAACAACGGCTTTTCGATCACCCGCGACGGCATCGCGCTGGGCGACGCCGCGCCCGGCGCGCGCTTTCTCGTCAAGTGCGAGGGATCGAAGAATCCGGTCCAGGCGATCGCGATCGAAAGCGGTCGCGCGACGCTGCCGGGCTGGGACGAATAATTTCTTAAAGTTCGGTCCGCCGCGGTCGTTATCTGTAGTGACGGTAACAACTGCAAGGGTGCAGGCGTGGTGGATCCGATCTCGATACGGGGGGTAACTGGCAGCGACGCGCTCGTCGCCGCCACGACGCGCGTGTCGGCGACACCGGCGCTGGCGCCGGTCGCCCATCAGGGCGAGCCGTCGCAGGTCGCGGTCCAGGCCAGCGGCATCGCCCGCGAGCTTGCCACCGCCGCCCCGGTCGATCTCGAACGTGTCGCGCGGATCAAGAAGGCGATCAGCACCGGCACCTTTCCAATCCTGCCGGCGACCATCGCCGACCGCCTGCTGGCGCTGAAATATGACTGGGAGCCGCATGGTGGACAGCAGGAGCCGCAGGCATGACCCGGCGTGACGCCCTGATCCGTGTGATCGAATCGCTCCATGCCGAGATTGCCGCGCTGAAGGCGAACGACGTCGCCGCGCTGGAAAACGCGACCCAGGAGAAGCTCGCCGGGATCGAGGCGGTCGCCGCTTTCGGCACCGCCCCCGCCGGCCCCGAGCTGCGCGGCCTGGCCGAGGAGGCCGACCGGCTCAACGAGACCTGCCGCATCTATGTCAACCTGATGGCGGCAAATGTTCGCCGCCGCCTGCAAAATTTGACCGGCGATGCCGGTATCGGCGGGGGCGGGGGTTATCGCCCGGGCATGGGACTGCGCGCCTACGCCTGACGCGCGACGCCCGCGCGACGGATAGATCCACCACATCGAGGCACGTTGACCTCATCTGGCACGACCCTTGCTGCGTGTGGCCCGAATAAGGGCAACACAGCCGGGGATCGATGCCGTTCAATCCGCTTTCAAGTCTGACGGGCACGAGTGCGACGGGATCCGGTCGGGTCCAGTCGGCGATCGCGTTCGCGAGCCAGAAGACCGGGGTCGACTTCAGCTATCTGCTCGGCCAGGCCAGGCTCGAGAGCGGGCTGAAGGCCGATGCCAAGGCCAGCACGTCGAGCGCGCAGGGGCTGTACCAGTTCGTCGAGCAGAGCTGGCTCGGCGTCGTCAAGCAGCATGGCAGCGAATATGGCCTGGGCTGGGCGGCGGATGCGATCCATGCCGGTGCCAATGGCCGGCTGACCGTCAGTGATCCGGGCACGAAGCGCGCGATCCTCGCGCTGCGCAACGATCCCGCCACCGCCTCGCTGATGGCTGCCGAGCATGCCAGCGACAATGGCGATGCGATCAAGAGCGCGCTCGGCCGCGATGCCACCTCGACCGATCTCTATATGGCGCATTTCCTCGGGCTCGGCGGTGCGCGCAGCTTCCTGACCGCGATGAACAGCAACCCCGGTCGCTCCGGCGCGAGCATGTTCCCGGCCGCCGCGCGCGCCAACCGTTCGGTGTTCTACACCCCGAGCGGTGCCGCGCGTTCTTTGCAGCAGATCTACGACCGGCTCGGCGCCAAGCTCAATGCCGGTTCCGGCACCACCGGCACGACCGATACCACCACGCCGCTCCCCGCGATCCCGGCGATGCTCGCCTCGACCATGCTCGGCGCTTCGGGCACCGAGGTCATTCCCGGCAGCGGCGAGACCAGTACCAGCGACGCCGCGATGTGGGCGCATGCCACGCTCGACCGTCTCAACGGCGCGACCGCCGCCACCACCACCGCGGCATCGCTGCTGCGCCCGACCCCGAACACCGCGAGGCTCGCCTATATGCTGCTCGCCAGCCTGGGGGGCTAAGTCATGGCCGCCCTGCTCCCCAAAAGTCCGTCGCTGGTCCGCTCGGCTGCGCTGCCGATCGCGATCCTCATGCTCGTCGTGTTGATGGTCGTGCCGATCCCGGCGGCGATGCTCGACATGTTCTTCATCATGAACATCACGATCAGCCTCGCCGTGCTGATGGTCAGCCTCAACGCGCAGAAGCCGCTCGACTTCTCGGCCTTCCCGACCGTGCTGCTGTTCGCCACGCTGTTCCGCCTCAGCCTCAACGTCGCCTCGACCCGCGTCGTGCTGGTGCACGGCCATGAGGGCGAGGGCGCGGCGGGCCGCGTGATCGAGGCGTTCGGTACCTTCCTGATCGGCGGCGACTATGTCGTCGGCATCTTCGTCTTTTCGATCCTCGTCATCATCAACCTGATCGTCGTGACCAAGGGCGCCGGCCGCGTGTCGGAAGTCTCGGCGCGCTTCACGCTCGACGCCCTGCCCGGCAAGCAGATGGCGATCGACGCCGATCTCAATGCCGGGCTGATCACGCCCGACGAAGCGCGCGCGCGCCGCATCGAGGTCGCCACCGAGGCCGATTTCTACGGCTCGATGGACGGTTCGTCGAAGTTCGTGAAGGGCGACGCCGTCGCCGGCCTGCTGATCCTCGCGGCCAATATCATCGGCGGGTTGATCCTCGGGCCTGTAAGCCACGGCATGACCATCGCCAACGCGGCGCACAATTATGTGCTGCTGGCGATCGGCGACGCGCTCGTCGCGCAGATTCCGTCGCTGATGCTGTCGATCGCCGCCGCCGCGATCGTCACCCGCGTCACCTCCAGCCTCGATCTCGCCGGCCAGATCGGCAGCCAGTTCGGCTCGGCGCGTACCTGGACCCCGGTCGCGATCATCCTCGCGCTGCTCGGCCTGATGCCCGGTATGCCGCATCTCGTCATCCTGCCGGCCGCCGCGCTGGCCGGCTTCGCCGCGTGGAAGATGCGCCAGATCGCCCGCCGCCCGGCGCCGGTCGAGCTGGTCGAGGCGGTGCCGGTCGATCTGTCGAAGATCGGCTGGGACGAGGTCAGCGACAGCATGCAGATCAATCTCGACATCGGCTACGGCCTCGTGCCGCTGGTCGACGAGCGGCGCGGCGCACCGTTGATGGGGCGCATCACCGGCGTGCGCCGCCAGTTGTCGAAGGAACTCGGCTTCGTCGTGCCGACGGTCCGCGTGCGCGACGACATCAACCTCGCGCCGTTCCACTACCGCATCATCGTCGGCGGCGTGATCGTCGGCGAGGACCAGGTCGCACCCGACGAGATGCTCGCGCTCGATACCGGCCAGGCGGTCGGTCACCTCAGCGGCAAGCGCGCCAAGGACCCGACCTTCGGGCTCGACGCGGTATGGATCCAGCATGGCGATGCCGATGCCGCGACCGGCGCGGGCTATCTCGTCGTCGATCCCGGCACGGTCGTCGCGACGCACCTCAACCACCAGCTCGGCCAGCATGCCAGCGAACTGCTCGGCGCCGACGAGGTCCAGGCGCTGCTCGACGGGCTCAAGGAACGCAGCCCGCAGCTCGTCGCCGCGCTGTCGCCCAACCCGCTGCCGCTGACCACGCTGACCCAGGTGCTCAAGGGGCTGTTGGCGGAGAATGTGCCGCTGAAGGAATTCCGCCGCATCGCCGCCGCCATCTCGGTCGCCGCGCAGAAGACATTGGACGCCGACGAGATCATCGAGACGATCCGTCCCGAGCTTGGCGGGCTGATCATCCAGAAATTGTGCGGCGTGCGCGAGCCGCTGCGCGTGATGACGCTCGAGGGTCAGCTCGAAGGGTTGCTCGGCCAGGCCGTGCGTTCCGATCCGTCGCGCCGCCACACGATCGAGCCCGATCTCGGCCGCCGCATCGTCGAGGCGCTGCAACGCGCCGCGCAACCGCTGATCAACGAGGCCAAGCCGTTCGCACTGGTCGTCCAGCCGGCGATCCGTGTCGCGATCCGCAAGCTGGTCAAGACCTGCCTGCCCGACACGCCGGTGATGAGTTTCTTCGAGGTACCCGAGGAGAAGGCCGTGGAAGTCGTCGCCGTGATCGGCGCACCAGGAGCATTGGCGGCATGAGCGCGCTACCCGATCATCAGGCGTTCGCCGACGCCGTGCCGCTGACCTACAAGCCGGGCCAGCAGACGCCCGACATGAACGCGCTGGTCAGCAAGCACGCCCCGCTGGTGCGGCGCATCGCGTGGCACGTCCATGGCGGCATGTCGGCGGCGATCGACATCGAGGATCTGGTGCAGACCGGGCTGGTCGCGCTGGTCGAGGCCGCCGGCAGCTTCGAGGATCGCGGGCTGGTCACCTTCCAGCAATATCTCGCGACGCGGGTGCGCGGATCGATGATCGACGCGCTGCGCCGCCACGCCACCATGACGCGCGGCGCGATGCGTCGGCGGCGCGCCTATCACGACGCGATCGCCGCGCTCACCGCCGCGCTGGGCCACGCGCCCGACGAGGCGGCGCTGGCCGAAAAACTGGGGGTCACCATCGAAAAGCTGCGCAGCGATTACGCCACCGCCGAGGCGGTGAAGTTCGAGCATATCGACGATGTCTATGCCGACGACCTGCCATGGTTCGCCAGCGATGAACCCGACGCCTTCGAACAGCTCGCCGAGGGCGAACTGCGCGAGGCGCTGATCGCCGCGATCGCCGCTTTGCCCGAACGCGAGGCGCAGGTCGTGCAGCTTTATTATGTCGAGGAACTGAACCTCGAAGAGATCGGCCTGGTGCTGGGCGTCGGCGCGGCGCGGGTGTGCCAGATCAAGGCGGCGGCGCATGGCCGGCTGAAGAAGGCGTTGGCGCGAAGGGGGTAGGGGTGCGCGGCCCATCTTGCCAAATTTTGCCATCGTGCCTAGCTTGATCGCGATGGCGACGATGAACATCTCCCTGCCCGACGGGCTCAAATCCTTCGTTGACGATCAGGTCGCGGGCGGCGGTTACGGCACCAGCAGCGAATATGTCCGCGAATTGATCCGGATGGACCAGGACCGGCAACGGCTGCGCGCGCTGTTGCTCGCCGGCGCCGAATCGCCGCCAGGCGCGCCGGTCGACGCGGCCTATTTTGCGGGCCTGCGAGAACGCCTCGCGCGCAACGCCGGGGCGTGAGCCGAAAGCCTATCGTTCAAAGCCTACTGGCGCAGTCGGACACAGACGCCGCGATCGAACATTATCTGCGCGAAGCCGGGGCTGATGTGGTGCTGCGCTTCATCGATGCGATCGAGGTGGCTTTTCGCACGATCGGCCATCGCCCGGCGACCGGCTCACCGCGCCATGCGCACGAACTCAATATTCCCGGATTGCGCAGCCAGATACTGAAGCGCTTTCCCTATCTGTTGTTCTATGTCGAACGGGCCGACCGTATCGACGTGTGGCGCGTACTTCATGCGCAGCGTGATATGGCGGCTTGGTTGGGTGAATAAGATATTGTAATTCATTGAAAGATACGACTGCGCTGAAAAATCGCAGCGCATCGCCGCAACCGGCGCAGCGCCCCCCGCACCAGCCCACTTGCTCAGCGCAGGCAGCATTTCTTGAATTTCTGGCCGCTGCCACAGGGGCAGGGGTCGTTGCGACCGACATCTCGCCAATGATTGATCACCGGCATCGGCGGCAGCGCCCAGTCATGGTCCATCAACTCGCCGGCCGAATCGAGGATCGGCGCCTCCTCCACGACATCGGTCCATTCGAGCGTCGCTATCACGTCTTCGATATAACCCAGGCCGGCATTTTCGAAGCGGTCGATATCGTCGGGCGCGCGCTCGGCCTCCGCCAGATCGGCGTCGAAATGTTTCATGCTGGTGTCCATCGGCGCGATCCGCTCATCGGCAAAGGCGCGCTCGACCAGCGGCACCAGCGCGCGCAGCCCGAGCAGGGCGATCGCCTGTTGCCAGCCATACCAGCCATGGTCGCCATCCTCCGCGCCACCTTCGTCGAAGAAGCGCACCAGAAAGCGCTCGAAAGCGCCGCGATCGACGCGCCCCTCCCACGCCAGGAAGGTGGCGGCGCCGAGCACCGCGTTGCGCGCGAACTGATCGACTTCCGGCGCCACCGCCAGTGCGAGCAGTGCGTCGGCATCGCCGTCGAACACGCCGACAAGGATGCGCGAGATCGATTCGGTCAGCGCATCGCCCAGCAATTCGTCGAGATCGTCGGCCGGTAACCGCAGCAACCGCAGCAGCGGCGCACAGGTCCGGCTGTCGCGCCCGCCGCCGAGAATGTGCAGGCCACGAAACAGCAGCTGGAGATCCGCGTCGTTAAGGTCGTGGCCGAGCACGGCGCGCGCCAGCACCGCGCGCAGCGCCGGCGCGGCCTCGTCGATCCGGATCGTGCACATGATGATCGCGGCTCGCGGCAGCGCCTCGCTGCTGGCGAGTTGCTCGACGAAGTGCTCGATCGGCATGTCAGGCTGGTGCCCGGCACGTTCGAGAATTGCCTTGATTTCCGCGTCCATGCGCAAGGTTTAGCGCGGTGTAGCCCGGTGGCAAAGATAGCGCGGCGCGGGCACGCGCCCACGCCGCGCGCCAGCCCGTCATTCCAGCGTCACGACCACCTCGTACAGCCCGGGATGCGCCGCGCCGAGCGCGCGGTTGCGTTCGAGAAAGCCGCCCTCCTGCAGCATCTCGAAAATACGCGCCATCGCCGCGCGATCACGCGCCTGCGCATAATTGACGACACGGGTGCCATCGAGGCTGCGGTGCAGGCTGGCGGAGATCCAGCCGGGCACGGCGCGGCAGGCATGGGCCGCCTCGGTCAGCAGGTCGATCAGCGCCTGCTGGCCGCCTTCGGGCACGGTGAAGACGTTGATCTGGGTAACGATGCCGGTATCGGCTTTGATCATGGGCATGGGTCGGTCCTTCATCGATGGCCCGACGAACCCATGGCATGACCGTCGCCACGCCATCTTCCCGCCGAGCCGGACAACGCTTGCGCGTCAGGGCTCGCCGGGGGCTCCTGCCTGGGGGCAGGGCGCGGAGCTCTCGCTTTTAACGAGAGGCGTCGGGCTTACCCATGCCGACGCTGGTCCTTTTCGACGGGAGTAGCCTAACCGCGTGACCGGGCGGTCGCAACCGGCAGCTCCGCTCTGGCGCCGTCGCTTCCACGGTGATTCAACACTTCCCGTGTCGGCGCTACGCCCGGCGCCATGTCCGGACGCCCCACCAGCTACACCCCCGAGCACGCCGAAAGGGCACGGCTCTTCTACGAAACCGGTGCCACCGACGAGCAGGTCGCGCGCCTGCTCGGCGTGCATCTCGCCACGCTGTATCGCTGGCGCGAGCGCCATCCCGACTTCGCGGCGGCGGCGAATGTCGGCAAGGACGATGCCGATGCCCGCGTGACGGCGGCGATGTACCGCCGCGCGATCGGTTACGACCACCGCGAGATCAAGGCGTTCGTCCCGCTCGGCGCCAGGGAAGCGGTGCAAGTCGCGGTCACTCGTCACGTCCCGGCGAATCCGCAGGTCGGCATGCAATGGCTG
>JBAZXI010000012.1:0-134847 GCA_041659925.1 Sphingomonas sp. | reverse complement strand
AATTTGCCCCACTGCCAACTTGACGTTGTTCTTGTTTTGTTCTACTAAATTGGCTTAGCGTACCGAGGTCGGTCAATTGCCTATCAGTCTTTCTCGCGGTACGGCTCGCCCCCAATCGAGGCGGGAGGATGATTTGGCATTCATTCATGAAGAAGAGCTGGCGGCGCTTGAGATCGAAAATATGATTTTGCATGTGGTCGGGGACAGTGATTTTCATCCTGAGCCCGCTCGGATGGTTGAGCACGCAGATTTTTTCATAGAACGAATTCGTAACACCGACGTGTCTTCGGTGTTCGAGTTTCATCCGGATTCGCAAACAAAGACACAGCTTGAGCGCATCGCGCGTGGGGATGATAATTTCGAAGTGGGCGGCCAAGCGCTGGCTCGTGAGTTCGCGCGTTTCCACCCCGGTAGTAGTCGGGATGGGGCACTCTTCATTTTCGAACTGCGTACCGGCGACCCTGATGTCCGGCTCTACAGCCTGATCAAATACGATTATCAGCAGGTGATTGAGCAACAGGAGGCTGAAGGCGCTAATCTCCTTCGCCTGATTGTCCAGGCATTTGTCGCTGATAAGCGCGCAATTCAAAAGTCTGCATTGGTCCGGATCGTGAACGGCCGCGCGGAAGCTGCGATCTCAGCAAAAGACCGCATGAAGCCGGCGCCGGAGATAGGCGATTATTTCGCCAATTACCTTCACGTCCTCCGCACTCGCGATGACGAGCAGCTCAATCGCAAGGCGATCGAAGCGGTGAGCAACGCGCTAAAGGAGCTAAAGGACATTTTGCCTGATCGCGACGTACCGCTGGCTTTTCGCGAGGCGAAGGCAGCACTTAACGGCCGGCAGCGGATCACCGAGGAGGCAATTGAGGAGGCGGTTCTCGCGGCTGCGGGAAATCCGGACGATGAGCGGGCGCGTGCGAGAATCCAAAACTGCGTTCGGCGCAAGGTTAGATCGGCGAAGCTAGAAGGTCTGGAATTCGCCCCAAACCGTCAATTGCTGAGCAGCCCGGCGATCCGGCGCTTGCGCACCACCGAAGGTGTCCTGCTATTTTATCCCGATCGGGTAGCCCATGCTAATGTAGGACGGGTGCAGACCGAAGAGGGCGGCGAGATCATCACGATCACGACGCGCCGTGTCGAGGAGGATGGGATTGTCCGTCGAGAACCTCGCAGCGCGACTTGACGCGCTTGATGCGGACGGTGCCTTTGTCGCGGAGGGCGAGGCGTCTGTCAGTATCTCCAATCTGGAGATCGATGTCGCGCGTGAGATATTCGGGCTAACAGCGACGCTCGATTGGGCGACGCGAGCGTTTGACGGCGCGGGCAACGAATGGGATCTCGACGTTCTCGACGAAGCTTTTGCGCCATTTCGCATCGAAATCGACAAGCCGGCCGCACCCGTAGGCGTGATACGGCTGCTGACGAATGTCGGTTTTGCTGCTTTGCTCGAACGAGATGAGGCAAGGCCTCACTGGCAGGTGGCGCGCCTGACAAAAGATATCGTGACAATCGGTGCGCGTTTCACTCCATGGCTCGAAAGAGCGCCGGAAGTCGGTTTGAATTTACCTGTTCGCAGCCCGAGAACCCTGGTTCGCGAATTCGCGGGGCTGCGCGCAGTGCCGGCGAACCTTGACCGCTGGCTGCTGCGCGATCCCTGCGACTTCACGCTCGACGAGCCAGCGGCAGCGACTTGGGCAGAGCGGGCATCGCGAATGCTTTTGCTCTCACTGCCTGACGAATATGACGGTGATCGGCGGATATTGCGCTTCAAGGGGCCGCCGCGGCTTGAACTCAATTACCCGATTGCCGGTACCGCCATATCGTCAGCCCTGGGGGAATTTGGCTTCAAAGCCCTGCAGTCGGCCTTGGCGTGGGTGTTCGAGGTCGAGCGCGAGAGTGAGATGCGTCACATTTTGCTCGCGACCGAACTTGCGCGATGCGGCGGGACCGGAGAGGAATCGGCGCAATTCTTGCGTGATAACCTTGCCGACGCCCTCGAGGGTGCCAAGACTGCCTATCAAGTGCAACTCGCGGGCATGAGTAGCGACGCGCTCAAAACGTTGGCTGAGTTGCGCAAGAGTGTTACGGATGAGACTGCAAAGGTCGCCGACGCAACGCGGCAGATTATCACCTCGGTCGCCGGTGCACTTGCCGTAGGCGCTGGCTTGATTGCAGCGCGGCTCACCATCGTGGCGAATCCTTCACTAATCCTGCTCGTAATGGTGATGGCAGGAGCTTACGTGGCGATCACGATCTTGTCGGGGGTCATGTTCACGCTGCTTCAACGCAACGTTCGCAAGGAATGGCAGCCACGCCTCTATCGCTTTCTGTCTAAGCCCGACTATGAAGCGTTGGTCGGACGCCCGGCGCGCACGGCCGAGAAAACGTTATGGTGGTCGTCTGTCCTTGGGGTTTTCTCGGTCGCGGGCATGGCAACAGCTATTTTTATGGTCGGCCCGAGTCCAAACGAGAACAAAGTTTCTGCCCGACCTAATTCATCTGCGGATTTTCAAGAAAATTCGGCTGATGCTCTCGATCAAGATAGCAATATATCCGCGCCTGTGCCTAAATAAATGTGAAATATTCCGGTGACGCGTGCAATCGTTACTTATTGCTCGGTTCGCAAGACGAGGCAGGCGGCTAGTTCGGGGTGTTGCACGTGTCTCAGTAATTCTGCACGTGTCACAATAGTTCGATGAAAGGCGTGTGAGGAATAGCAATGATGAGTTTCAGCAACTTCCTCAATGGGGAGAAGTCGCCGCTGGCGTTCCGTGACTATGAGCTCGTCACCGGCTCAGACAAGATTCTGGCGCGCTTCATTGCAGCGACCGGTTGCTTCGACTGGTACGATTTGTGAGCGCGCTCACGCTGTGGACGATGGACAAGACGGTGGCGCTGGGCGGCGAGCGACGTCATCTCCACAAGGGCGCGCTGGTCGCGCCAGCATTCAGCGCGCCGCCGCTCGCCCCGCAAATTCAGTTCTCGCCGACGGCGCTGGCAGCGGCGATGGCGCGCACCGCGACCTTGCGGAACGCACCTCTGGAGTTGTTGATGCATATCCGTGACAGCGCGCTCAGCGAAGCACGGATCCTGCTCGCCGAAGGAGCTGGCTTCGAATTGTCGCCGCTGCTCGCCGACCTCGCAGACAGCGAGCGCACTCATTTCGCATCGAGGATCGGCGCCGGTATAACCGATCTATATATGAACGCGCTGGGCTATGCGTGGCGGGACAATGCCGCGTGCCTCTCGAGCGCGCTCAAGCCGCACGCCGACTTCCTCTATTATGGCGGCAACGCGCTGGGGCACGGCGTGGTGCTGGCTGAAGCGCGCGGATCATTCGCGACCAAAGTGAGCGCTGCCGGAATGGCTGCAGCGGCGGAACGCAAATATCTCAGACAGGTCCGGCCCTATATCGGGGCAAGCTCGCCGCATGGCCGGGTCATCCACGGATATTCTATCGCGTTCGGATCACAGCCTGGGACAACCGGTGCGTTCCTGCGGCTGTCGCAGACACTTCGCGGGAAACCTAAGGCCAAACCCGGCACGCCGAAAAGCCCCACGTCGCTAGCGATCGCGGGGACACCGGCGGGCTTTGTCCCGACCGGCATGGCGCTCGCGAGCCACCGCTCGAACTTCGCGCTGATGGACGCGATACCGGTCGCGAGGTGGATCGACTGGCTTGGCGGCAAGAGCGAAGCGCCGGTAGACAAGGGGCCGATCACCTTCCTGCGGTTCAACTATGCAGGCCGTCCATTCCTTGCGCCGGCGCAGGCGTTGATGCCCTTCAAATCGCCCTATCTGTGGTTCGAGGCGCTGCATGGTCATCCGTTTTGGCGAGAGCAATGGGAGCAATATGTCGCGGGGCCCTGCGCGCCGTTCTTCGCATTCGCGATGGAGGAGAGCGCAGCGGTAGCCTTCCTCGAAACACTCACCGGTTTGATCCGCTCCGAAATGCGACGGCTACCCGAGGCACTCGACCTGCCGACCGGCGAACTCGCGGGGATTGTCCGTAGCGATAGCCGGGACGGCCATTTCACATCAACGCGCGACGAGCTTGCACGCGGCGACTATGACTATGCCCTGTTCCGTGATGGCTTGGCGCTCATCGCCGGCCCGCCTCCGCGGAAGCTGACGGGCGTGCGCAGCTGGCATCCCAAGGAAGGGTTGGACTGAGCCGGTAACGGCGCTTGCACGGTGCCCTATTGGTTCTCTCCAGGTGCCACCGGCTTGTCGCTTGGCGCTTCGGCCTCGCCGTCAGCCGGCGGGAAATGCGCGAAGCGGTAACCGCCGACATGCGAAATATACTGCCCGCGATAGCCGATCGCGGTGAGCACGAAGCGCACCACGAGTTCGCGCACGATCGTCATATGATCCCATAGATCGGGCCCATCTTCTGCCGCCGGATGGTGCCCGCTATGGACGATCGCGTTGCGCGCCTTGATCGCCTGGGTGATCTGCGCGTCGCTGATGCCGTCGAGCGGCACGTTCCAGCGCGCTGCCAGCAGATAGAGTTTGCGCCGCAGCGGCCGGCGGTTGAGGTCGAGCAGCTTCTCGCCCAGCTCCTCACGCGCGGCCTCGGCACGATCGGGTGACCATCGGCCAAGGCAAGCCCGGATCACCTTGCGTAAGACCTTGCGCGTCTTGTCGAACTCCCGCTTGGGCTCGATCAGCACCTCTTCTTCGGTGAGGTTGGAATCGATGAGATTTTCGAGCGCGGTCATCGCATTGACCAGTCGCACCTCGTTATAGGTCGTCGCCATCGCGAACCACTCGATCGCAAAGAACAGGTTCTTCGCCTCGACCGGCGGATCGAAGAAACTGACAATCGCAGCGTCGAGCACGGGTTGCAGATTGAGCTTGTGGAACACGCGCATCACCGGAGCGTGCTGGCGGGTTTGCGAAAGCACTTCGATCTCGTGGGTGTCGCCGGCAACGAACTCCTGGATCGGCGCCTGAAGCATGGTCGACGCCCCGACCGACAGGATGCGGCGCAGATGCTCCGCGAACTTCTCGGCTTCCGCGCGCCAGACGCCGATATCGGCCGGCTGCTCGTCGGCCTCGAGCACGATCCAGCCGGTGAGCCGGTCGGCCTCGCTCAACTTGGTCTCGCCGGCGACCTGGAGCTTGCCGAGTGCGCAGGTTGCGTAGAGCGGCGGAAAGCAGTCGAACCCCTTCAAGTGTAGCTTGAGGATAGGCCGTTCGCGCGCGGGATCGATCGTACTGAAATACTGAACCTTGCCGCACTTGCCGCGTGGCTTCGACCAATGCCCATTGTGGACACCGCTGAATCGCGAACCGAGGCTGTTGAAGGAAAGGCTGTCGCTCTCGAAACGCAGCCCATCGGCGGTGACGCCGCTCAGCACGAACTCCGCGACATCGTCCCGGTCCTGAAACCGCTCGCGCACGAACCAATTGGTTTTGGTGATCCGGAACGCATGGATATCGAGTTTGACCTCGCCGTCTTCACCGATCCGTGCCTTGAAGCGCATCGGTATCGACCGGTCGCCATCGCTGAGTGTGCCGTTGAACCGCTGAAAGTTGCGCAGATCGTCCTTGTCCGGCTTGCGGGTCCTTCTGGCAGGGCGTGGCATCGCCGGACTTTGCAGGCTTTTCGTGCATTGGCCAAGCGCTTCCGGTGCAACGCAGTTGCCCAACCTGTGCTTCGTCGCCAGGCGACACGCGACTATTAGCGGTGCATGACCGAGACAGTCCAACAGCCCGTCCAGCCGCCCCGCCCCGGGGGGCGCATGTTCGTCTACAAGGAACAGGAACGCCCCGGCGGTGGTCCATTGCGGACGATTGCGTTCACCGATGTCGACATCAGGCCACGGACCTATGAGGAGCTGGCGTCGGCGAAGCTCCATGCAGGCATCACGATCCCGCTCGAGATGTATAACGGGCGGATCGTCGAGACCGATGTCGAGGGCATCGACACCAGTAAATACGCGCACATTACCGCGACGCTGGTCAGCCCGTTCACCGCAAAGGCGATCGGTCTGGTGCGGGGCGGCTGGCTGCCTTCTGCACTCGCGGCGACGCGCGAGACCGCAGTCATCCTTCCCGATCGCAATATCATCACCGAGATCGCGGGACGTTTCGATGCGGGCAAGAAAGTTGGCCGGGCCCCGGATTTTCTTGATCTCTTCGAGGATGATCCGGTCCGCATCAATCCGATGCTGTTCGCCATGGAGGGCAACGGGCGAACGCTGCCCACGCCGGGAGCTGCGCGCGCGCAGCTTAAAGAGGCGGTGGCAAAGCTCCGCCAGGCGTTGCCGTCGGCGACGCTAATGGTCGGGCCAGGGTCAATCGACGGTCTGCTGGGGGTGATCGAGGATGTTCGCCCTGGCATGGTGCGCAAGCAGGCATTCCTGCGCCACGTCGCGCCCATCCTCGCCGCACCTGTCGCGCGCCGCGATGTCGATCGGCGGTGGCAGGAAATTCTCGAATCGGCGAAGGATTTCGGTGTCGTGCAAGCGTCGCTGGTCGTCCTCGCCGTGCTCAGCACGATCGTGAATCCAGGACGCTGCGCGGCAAAGAGTCTGCTCAAGTTTCACGCCGCCTATAGCGACGCCGACGCGTATAACGCGCTGTCGGATCTTCAAGCGCTGGATTTGCTGCTTTATTGCTTGGCCTGCTTCCCTGAAATGCACACCCAGCTCTGCACCGCCGATCGTAACCTCGCCCTGTTCTGGGTCGGGGCGAGCGCATCGGATATCGCCCGGCTGGACAACGGCATTCGCTTCACAATGACGCCGCACGACGCGGTTCTTCCCGAAGGCTATGCCGAACGCTGGGCTGCCGAGGTGAACGAGGCCCAATGAACGTCTCGGGCTCGAACGATCGCTCATGCTCGTCAAGGGCGTCGTCGGGAGCGTCTAGTGCTGTGCGCATGCGCTCGGAGGAGCGCGTTACCGGCGCCGCGCAACAAGATGCCTCTCGCGCGGGCCATCGCCCCAACCCCCCTGATTCAACCCACCCCAAAAACCGTCCACCCTCCGCCCACACCGCGCGCGCCATCTCGGCCGCGTGGGTGTTGGAATCCAGCCGCCCCGGCCACCCCGGGGGCGCATGTGAAGGGTAAGAGGAATGCCACACTCACCCAAAAAGGGGCAGGAAAAGGCCCAGTCCTCGGGGTGTTCTGGTAACGCGTACAATGACCCTCATTACAACTCACTTCCCAAGCCGAAGTGGGCAAGTAGCATGGAGGCCGTTGCGCGCATCGCCGCAAGTTCCGCGATTTGATCAGGTAAAATCAATGAATTCTGAATTATGCATCAATATCCTATCATAAATCCCAATTAATTTCTGTGTTCAGCTAAAATGTGCGATTCGATATAATAAGTGGCAGGCGCAGTTATTGAATAATTGTTGCCAATATCGGACAGGGTGGTTAAATTAGCTTCTGGGGCCGCCCAGATTTGATGGGTGTGTTGAGGAGGCATTGTGATGGCGATCCGGGAATGTGCTACTCTCGCCGCGCTGATGGTATTGTCAGGGTGCGCGACTTTTGATGGTCGGGCGACGCAAGTAATAACGGTAAAACAAGCCGATATGTTGATAGCTGGCTACCGCCCTGACCTCACGATAGAAGCGCTTGGACATATCGATCCCACCGATACCGCTGGCCGCAATACCTACCGCAACAGAGTGATCGCTGCTTATCTAACGACGATTGACGCGCACTATGGGCAATTCGTGCGAGAAATTTCTCGGTCAGGCAAGGGTGTTCATCTCGGTGTCGATACTTCTTTGCTCCTTCTTACGGGTGCGGGCGCGATTTTTCACAAGGCGGCGAGCGGTTTGTCGGCGGGGGCCACCGCCGTCGCGGGGGTGCGCGGGAGTTTTGATCGCGAGTTGCTCGCCGATAAGACGTTGCCGATCCTCGTTTCGCTGATGGACAGCCGTAGACTCGCTGTACGGGCCGAAATCGTTCGCGGCCAGTCGAAGCCCGAAGGCGTCTATACCTTGGAAGACGCGTATGCTGACCTGATGCGTTACGAAGCAGCGGGCACGATCGACGGTGCGCTATCCGATGCGGCTACCGGCGCGGGTGCTCAGGCAAGAGAGAATCAGTACGATTTTTCCAAGGCGAAGGACCTGTGCGTCGTGAGTGCCGCCGTCGATGCAAAGCGAAGAGCGCTTATGCTTTCGCTAGAACAATTTGAACGAGACGCAGAAAATGCGGTCGATCCCAAGGTGGCTGCCCAAAAGCGCGCTCTTATCCAGACTTCCGCGCAGTCGCTTGGGATCGCAGCCGCTAGCGCTCCAGCAGATAAGGCAGCAGCTTTCGGTCTTTTGGCTGCGATACGGGATCAGGTTGAAACACAGTGTAGTGACGCGGGCGTTGATGCCCTTAGTGGAAAAATTACAGCAGCAGGAGTAACGTTGTAATGAGCGATACAATCATATTGATGCACGCTGCAGACCTGCCCGGAATTGCTACGGAGGCGCACCAACACGAATTACTTCGTACGTTAACTGGCCTTGCAACAAATTCTGGAAAGAATTACGCTGTATATGATGATCCGGATTTTACGCCGGCAACCGGCCTTGTGATACTTCCCTTCCCTTCAGTCGGGCCCACTGGAAGCACCAAATTATGTGACGGAAAACTGACGATAGGTGGCAATGCCCTGCAGGTGACAGCGTATCGAATCTAACTCGTGTACCATTGATGCGCTTACGATGCACTTTTCGCCTGTTGCGTTCCCATCCTTCCCACCCACCACCCCCCCCCTGATTCAACCCACCCCAAAACTCGTCCACCCTCCGCCCACACCGCGCGCGCCATCTCGGCCGCGTGGGTGTTGGAATCCAGCCACCCCGGCCACCCCCGGGCGCAAGTGAAGGGAAAGACGAATGCCACGCTCCCCCATAAAGGGTCAGGAAAAGGCCCAGTCCTCTCGGGCCCTCGCCGCGCCCTCTGCGCCAGTCGCGTGCAAGCATAGTCTGTTGGAAACTGCCCGATATTCGCCGCGCCATCTTGCGCCGGCAACTAAAGCGCCGCGATCAAGCACACCCCCCGTCGGTCGTCAAAAGGGGTCGAATATTTGCGCTTCTCCGCGCGCGCTACTTGGCGAATACTTGCCCGCCATCCCCAACAGCGCCGCCGCCGCCACCACCGCCCGCGCGGCGTCGCCGTCAGAAAAACGTCGTCAGCCCGTAGAACATCGCCCCCACCGCGGCGCTCGCGGGGATGGTGATCACCCACGCCACCGCGACATCGCCCGCCACGCCCCAACGCACCGCGGTCGCGCGGCGCGCCGTGCCCGCGCCGATGATGCAGCCGGTGATGGTGTGCGTCGTCGACACCGGAATGCCGAGCAGCGAGGCGCTGAACACGATGATCGATCCGCCCAGCGACGCGCTGAAGCCCTGGTGCTGCGACAGCTTGGTGATGCGCGATCCCATCGTCTCGATGATCTTCCACCCGCCGGTCAGCGTGCCCAGCGCCATCGCGATATAGCAGCTGATCGCCACCCAGTGCGGCACCTCGAACTTGCCGTGCAGCCAGCCGGTCGAGAACAGCAGCACGGTGATGATGCCCATCGTCTTCTGCGCGTCGTTCAGCCCGTGGCTCACCGAATAGGCGCCCGACGAGACGAAGTGCAGCCCGCGCAGCGCCTTTTCGGCATGGCGCGAGCTGACGCGGTGGAGCAGCCAGCTCGATATCAGCATGATGGCGAGCGTCAGGATCATCCCCAGCACCGGCGACAGCACGATGGCGATCAGCGTCTTGTTGAGCCCGATCCACTTGATCCCGCCGATCCCGGCATGCGCCACGCCCGATCCGATCAGCCCGCCGACCAGCGCATGGCTCGACGAGCTGGGAATGCCCTTCAGCCACGTCACCACGTTCCAGAACATCGCGCCGACCAGCGCGCCGAACACCACGGCGGGCGTGATCAGGTCCTTGGCGATCAACCCCTGGCCGATCGTGTCCGCCACCTTGTGCAGCGCCGGGAAGGCGAGCGTCAGGAAATAGGCGGCGAAATTGCACAGCGCGGCGAACGCCACGGCATGGACCGGCTTGAGCAGCCGCGTCGCGACCACCGTGGCGATCGAGTTGGCCGCGTCGTGCAGCCCGTTGAGAAAGTCGAACGACAGCGCGACGACGATCAGCGCGATCAGGAAGGGGAGGGCGAGGTCATGCATGTCCTGGCTCGATCACGCGTGATCGATGACGATGCCGTCGATCTCGTTGGCGACATCCTCGAACGCGTCGACGATCCGCTCGAGATGCTTGTACACCTCGCGTTGCACGATGAAGCCGCGCGTGTCGCTCGCGCCGAGTTCGTTGAAGGCGCGCTTCACGCCGGCGGTGTGGATCTCGTCGGCATGGCTCTCCATCCGCACCAGGCGCTCGGTCAGCTCGTGCAGCCGCGGCCCGTTGCGCCCGACGTCGCGCAGCAGCGGCATCGCCTCGGCGGTCAGCCGCGCGGCGTCGACGATGATCGCCGCCATGTCCTTCATCTCCTGCTCGAACACGCGCAGGTCGTACAGGTCGATCGCCTGCACCGCGGACTGCATCTCGTCGATCGAATCGTCCATCGATCCGATCAGGCTGGTGATCGCGCTGCGGTCGAACGGCGTCAAAAAGGTGTGGCGCACCGTGCGCAGCGTCTCGCGGATAATCTCGTCGGCATCGCCCTCGCGCTCGATCACCTCGCGGATGTGGTCGGCGGCCGGCGTCCCGCCCTGCACCAGCCGCGACAGCGCATCGGCCGCCGCGACGATCGACACGGCATGTGCCTCGAACAGCTCGAAGAAATTGCCGGACTTGGGCAACAGGCGCTGGAACCAGGCGAACATGGGTGTAATCCTCGATTTGGCGCCGACCGCGCGCAGCATGGGGGCACGCCGTGCGGCGGCCTTGAATTCGGATGGCCCGAACGACCGGATCAGGTCGCTCAGGTCGGCTTCGTCGACCGCCGCGGCGGCCTCGGGCAGGGTGAACCAGCGCCGCTCGCGCTGGCCCTGTTCCTTCCAGCTGTCGAGCTCGCTCGACACCGCCAGCGGAAACACGTCGACATCGATCATCAGCGAGGCGCCGTTGCCGCGCTTCTTGCGGTACCGGTACGAGCCGAGCGGCGTCGGGCACACCAGCCCGCGCACCCCGGCCTCTTCCTCGGCCTCCTGCGCGGCGGCATTGTGCGGCGCCACGCCGGCCATCGCATTGCCCTTGGGGATCACCCAGCGCTTGTTCTCGCGGCTGGTGACCAGCAGCACGCGCACCGGCGCGTCGATCGCGGGGCCGTCGGCGCGATACGGCAAGGCGGCGATCTGTGCGATGGGGTGGCTCCTGATTCGATACGCGCCCGGAATCGTCGGGCGCCCGCGCGCCCTACCAGCTTGTCCGGCGATTCGTCACGCGCGAAACATGATGCAACATCACCATCGCGCTCGCGCGCCGCGATCGGGCGCGCGTCAGCCCGCGGTGCTTTCGCGGTCGATCAAGACGAACCCGGCATCGTTAATAGTCAAGTCACGAAACTCGCACCGAATCGGGTTCAATCGTGCTTGACTCTGTCAATACCGTTTCTATCATCGAAAGAAGATGCCGAGTCTCGTTTTCGGACAGGCAGTCATGTTTGCGTACTCCTGGCGGCACATGGGTTTGTGCCGAGACAAGATGGCGAATCGTTTTCGAATAATATTCGAAAGCGAGCGTCATTCTCTGCGCGTTTTTATGTTGTTGAAGTTGTCATATTTAAGATATTGTCGAGATTGATGATAATTGCATGATCATTTCGGATTTGGCGTGATATTTTTCGAACATTCGTGATTTTCTCGTTCCAGGTTATTGATATCGATCGCGACGTCACTCCGTCGACAATTCAGATTCGTGGATTTGCCATACTGTTATAGATCAAGATCGTATAATTTGCCGATGAGGTGACATGGCGACCGATATCCTGCGTAATTCACTGGAAACGATCTGTGACCTGGCGAATGGATATTTGGAAAATGTCGACCGGCGGGGGGATTCATGGATTTCGCTGACCAGTCTGGTGGACCATTCCGGCGCGTTCAACCCTGCGGCGCGCGACAAGATCGTCATGTGCGTGTACAATATCACGCGCGAAAGCTCGATCAGTACATGGCAGACGACCATGTCGGCCAAGCCGCCATCGGCGCCCGGCGACTCGCTCGCGGTGGTCGGCCCGCCGCTCTATCTTGATGTCCATGTGATGTTCATGGCCAACTTCATGGAGAAGAATTACGGCGACGGCCTCGCCGCCTTGTCGCGTCTTATCGGTTATTTCCAGCAGACCCCCTATTTCAACCGCGACAATGCCCCGGCACTCGATCCGGCGATCGACAAGCTGACGCTCGAATTCGAAAACCTCTCTCCCGTCGACGTCAACTACGTCATGGGCATGCTCGGCACGCGCTATTTCCCCAGCGCCTTCTACAAGATGCGGATGCTCTCGTTCAACGCGCCGGCAATGCTCGGCCGCGCCTATGCGGTCAGCGCGCCGGACCTGCGGACGACGTCGTGACGGCGCGCGCGACGGGCGGCGCCAAACGCACCATCAGCGGGGGCTATCTGCCGCTGTTCAACATCGCCTTCACGCATGGCTATTATAACGATCGCGGCGGCGCCTGCCCCGATTTCGCCGTCGCGCCGACCGCCGCCTGCGCCACGCTGATGGCGTCGTTGGGGTTGCTGTTCAGGGATCAGGGCAACGGCTTCGTCGTGCTGGTCGATGCCGCGCGCGTCGACGCGCTGCTCGCCTGGCTCGAGAGCAGGACGCGCGACAGCGGCCCGGGCAAGGGCTGCTGGGCGTGGCTGAGCTTCCAGCTCGTGTCGACCAACGCCAATTTCGTCGGCATCACCAACCTGCCGATCACCACCAACACGCTCGATCGCAATCTCCATGTCACCAACCTCGCCACCGCATCGGCGGATGGCGGGCTGGCCTTCGGGAGCGGCAGCCCGACCGGCGCCGAGGCCTTTTATCCGCTGACCGGTGCGTCGCTGTCGATCGAGGCACCCGCCGGCACCACGGCGAGCCTGTGCGATATTTCAGGTGCGCCGGCGATCAGCGCGGTGGCGCAGGGCGGGGGCGGGGTCACGTTCGACCTCACCGCGCTCGACGCCGGCTTTTACAGCGTCGCGCTCGCCAATGCCGCCGGCAAGCCGTTTGCCGCGCCCAAAGGGTCGCCCGCCGGTTATGTCTATACCCCCGGTCAGGCCGGCGGGTTCGGCCTGATCGACCTGCTGCTCGCCCAGCCGGGCGACGGCGTCGGCACGGCGGCCGCCTTTCCGGTGGACCTGTCGGCGGGCACGATCGGCGCGGTGTCGCTGACCCTGTCTTTCGCGCCGCGCGATACCTTCTGGCGCTATTACATCGTCTCGCCCTCGACGCGCGGCAAGCTGTCGCCCGACCTCGCGGTCGAAGGGGCGGGGGCCGACTTCACGCGCTCGTCGGAGGCGCTGCCCAATGGCGACGAGGCGGTGGTGTTCGCCGCGTCGACCGCGCTGCCGCTGCACCGCATCTCGCCCTATCATTTCAAGCTCACCGGCCAGCGCCACGCGCCGAGCGGCGGGCGCGACAGCGTCAGCGTCGCGCGGCTGCCCGCCGCCGCCGCCGCGCCGGTGTGGCCCGCCTTGTCGGGCGACGCGCTGAGCGGCAGTTCGGAGATCTACGTCTATGTTTGAGGGCTTCGCCAGAAGCGGCCCGGCGCCGCCGGAGTCCGCGTCGCGATGTACCGCGCGGTGCGCCGCGCCGCACCATCCGAGCCAGTAACCACCCGTCAACCTCCCGGAAAGTCGAGTAGAAAAGGATCACCCCCATGGCGACCGCGACGAGCAAATATCTCAATCGCAGCACACCGAATGTCTACATCACCGAGATCGACGCCTTCGGGACATCGATCGTCGGCGTGCCGACCGGCGTGCCGGTGTTCATCGGCTACACGCAGTTTGCCGGCGACCCGGTGACGGGCAAATCGCTGTACAATCAGGCGGTCGAGATTTCGTCGATGACCGAATTCACCACCTATTTCGGCGGTGCGGCGACCCAGGCTTTCTCCATCGCGCTGACCCCGGGCGCGCCGACCCCGTCGGGAACGGCATCGGGCACGCCGGCGATCGCCCCGGTACCGAGCTTCTCGGCTTATTATACGCCCACCGCGAGCAGCCCGGCGCCGTCCGGCGGCGCCAGCCCGGCGCCGGTGATGAAGGGCTTCACGCTCACCCCGGCGGCCAATTCCAGCCAGTTCAATCTCTACTGGCAGATGCGCCTGTTCTTCGCCAATGGCGGCGGCAATTGCTATATCGTCTCGGCCGGCAGCTACTGGAGCGGGGAATTCCCCGTCGTGGCGACCGATCCGACGGTCGGGGGCTGGACCAACAACAGCATCGGGCTGGGCGACACGACCCAACCGTCGCTGGGTGGATTGCAGGTCGGCCTGAATGCCGCCGGCTATGCCAAGGGTCCGACGATGATCGTCATCCCCGAAGCGTGCCAGCTCGACGATAGCGATTATGGCACGCTCGCTTGTGCGATGCTGCTCCAGGCCCAGACATTGCAGGATCGCGTCGCGATCCTCGACCTGCCGGGGTGCATGACCGCCAATACGATCGACAGCCTGACGACGTGCCAGAACACCTTGTGGACGCAGATCGCGCCACAGATCGCCAGCGCCAGCTACGGCGCGGCCTATGGCCCGGCGCTCAACGCCTCGATCGTGTCGAAGAACGACATCCTCTACACCAACCTGCAGAACAGCGATAACAGCCTGATCAACAACATCCTCACCACCCAGGCGGTGATGCTCTATGGTCCCGTGGCCACCGCGACCGCGCCCAATGCGAAGCTGACATCGGTGCAGCAGGCGATCGCCGCGGCGTTCCCGCTCACCGGCGTCACGACCAACAGCGCCAGCGCGTCGGGCGACCCCGGCACGGTGTCGACGACGGGCACGACCGCGCAATTGTCGCTCGACAACCTGCTGCTCAACGCGCTGCCGGTATTCGCGCAGATCGAGCAGCAGATCGCCGACTCGATGAACGTCGCCCCGCCGAGCGGCGCGCTTGCCGGCGTGTGGAACAAGAGCGACGTACAGAGCGGCGTGTGGAATGCGCCCGCCAACATCGCGCTCGCGGGCGTGACGTCGCCGCTCTACAATATGAGCGATGGCGAGCAGGGCGGCTTCAACGTGCCGACCAACGGCCAGGCGATCGACATCATCCGTGCCCAGCCGGGCCGCGGCAATGTCGTGTGGGGCGCGCGCACGCTCGACGGCAACAGCCAGGATTACAGATATATCCAGGTTCGCCGGACGCTCATCTATGTCGAACAGACGATCAAGACCGCGCTGCAAAGCTATGTCTTCGCCGCCAACGACGCGCTCACCTGGACCAACGTCACCTCGTCGATCTCGTCCTTCCTGACCGGCCTGTGGCAGCAGGGCGGGCTGATGGGCGCCAAGTCGAGCGACGCCTTCACGGTCAATTGCGGGCTCGGTTCGACGATGACCTCGCAGGACGTGCTCAACGGCTACATGATCGTCGCGGTGACGCTGCAGATGATCCATCCGGCCGAATTCATCGAGCTGACCTTCACCCAGACGATGGGCAGCTGAGCGCGCTGATCCGTCTTTTCCTTTTCATATCCAGTGACAGGAGACATCAATGTCCGCCGAAAACACGACCTGGCCGCTTCCCAAATTCTTCTTCTCGGTGACGGGCATCCCCGGCAATCCGGTGTTCCAGGAAGTCACCGGGCTCGAGGCCGAGGCCCAGGTGATCGAATATCGCGCCGGCAACAGCGCGATCTTCGCGCCGATCAAGATGCCCGGCCTCAAGAAATACGGCAATGTGACGATGAAGAAGGGCATCTTCGTCACCGACCAGAATCTGTGGACGTGGTTCAACACCATCGCGATGAACACGATCGCGCGCTCGACCGTGGTGGTGAACCTGCAGGACGAGCTGGGTGCGCCGCGCATGATCTGGACGCTCAACAATGCCTTCCCGACCAAGCTGACCGGCACCGACCTCAAGTCGGACGGCAACGAGGTCGCGGTCGAGAGCATCGAGATCGCCTATGAAACGCTCGCGGTATCGATCAAGTGATCTCCCGACGGGGGCGCGGCGCGTCGTCGCGTCCCCGTGTCGCACCAGCGTTCCCGTGCCCGCGGACCCGTTGACCAATGCCCGACCCCACCCCCGCGAGCCCCGGCTATTATCCGCCGCCGGCCTTTTCCTTCGGTGTCTATATCGCTGGCAGCGGTTCGAGCGCGCAACAGCCGGTGCTCGACGCGGCCTTTCAGGAGGTGTCGGGAATCGAGTCGCACGTGGCGGTGGAGGAGGTGGCCGAGGGCGGGCAGAACGCCTTTGTCCATCAGGTGCCGGGCGTCACCAAGCACGGCAATCTCGTGCTGAAGCGCGGCTATATGACGAAGGATTCGCGTTTCGCGCGATGGTCGGCGCAGACCGTCGGGTCGTCGCTCGGCACGCCGATCGTCACCCAGGTCGTCAATGTCTGCCTGCTCGGCGCGACCGGCCAGCCCGTCGTGACCTGGACCTTCAGCAACGCCTGGCCGGTCAAGTGGGAAGCCTCGGGTTTCAGTGCCAAGAGCAACGACGTGCTGATCGAGACGATCGAACTCGCCTACACCACCGTCACCACCACGGTGGCGAGCTCGTGACGCGCGGCCCCGTGGCGGGCGGGCGCGCGGCGGCACGATCGCGGCGTGGCCATCGCGGCGTTGCCGCGACGGCGATCGCCGCCTGATCGCGGTGTTGGGGAACGGGACCGGATGCCTTTGGAAATCAGCGAGATCGGCGTTCATATCGCCGTTGGCGGGGTCGCCCCGTCGGCGCCGCCGGTCGAACATGGCGCGGCGCATGACGGTGGCGAGGCGCTGACCGCGGCGCATATCGAGCAGATCGTCAACGCCTGTGTCAGCCAGGTGCTGCGCACGCTGCGCCGGCGCGAGGAGCGCTGAGATGCCGCAGCCCAACCCGACCAAGATGACGATCACCGCCTATTCGGATTCCGGCTTCACCACCAAGGTCAGCGGCTCGGGCAATCCCTTCACGGTGTGGATCAATCCCGCGAGCTACAGCCGCAAGACCTCGATCCGCTACAATGACCGCCAGGCGCAGGGCAGCCCGGGCCCGTCACCCGAATTCAACCGCATCGCCGACGAGGACATTTCGTTCGAGCTGATCTTCGATGCCACCGGCGTGATCCCGCCACCGGGCAACAAGAAGAGCTACAGCAACGGCGTCGCCGACGGCATCAAGCAGTTCACCACGCTCACCGCGACGGTGAACGGCGCGATCCACAGCCCCAATTACCTGATCCTCGCCTGGGCACAGCTGCAGTTCCAGTGCGTGCTGGTCAGCATGAGCACCAACTACACCCTGTTCATGCCCGACGGGACGCCGCTGCGCGCCAAGGTCGCGGTGACGTTCAAATCCTATACCAGCGAGGCGCAGCTGGCGAAGGGCGCCTACAAGCAGTCGCCGGATGTGACACATCTCGTCACGGTGCAGGCCGGCGATACGCTGCCGCTGCTGTGCTACCGCATCTATGGCGACAGCCGCTACTACGCCAAGGTGGCGGCCTATAACGGCCTGTCGAACTTTCGCGGGGTGCCGCCCGGCACGCAATTGCTGTTCCCGCCCCTCAGTGGATCGAGCAGCTGATGACCGCGCCTTCCCCAGCCCAGCTCGCCAATGTCCTGCCGGTCTATGCGATCACCGCCAACGGGTCGCCGCTCGATTCCACCATCCAGGTCGTCTCGATCGACGTGTGGACCGGCGTCAACCGGCTGCCGCGCGCGCGGCTGGTGATGTCCGACGGCAGCGCCGCCGACGAAACCTTTCCGGTCAGCGAAACCAGCGCGCTGATCCCGGGCAGCACGCTGACCATCGCGCTCGGCTATGGCTCGACCCAGACGAAGGTCTTTTCCGGCGTGATCCAGCGCCACGGCCTCGAAACCAACGTCAACGGCCCCTCGCGACTGGTGGTCGAGGCGACCGACAAGGCATTGGCGATGACGCTGGCGCGCGCCAATGCCGTGTTCCAGAACATCACCGACAGCGCATTGTGCTCGAAGCTGATCGGCAATGTGTCGGGCCTGACCGCCAAGGTGACCTCGACCAGCGTGCAGCACGAGGCGATCGTGCAATATTACGCCACCGACTGGGACCTGCTGGTGATGCGCGCCGAGGCGTGCGGCATGGTCGTGACCGTTGCCGACGCCACCGTGACCGTCGCGCCGCCCAACACCGGCAGCTCGGCCGTGCTGATGCTGACCTGGGGCGATGCGATCCTCGATTTTCGCGGCGAGATCGATGCTGCGACCCAGCTCAAGCCTTCGGCGTTCCAGAGTTTCGCGTGGGACCCGGCGACGCAGAAGCTGCTGCAATCCTCGACGCCGAGCGCCAGCATCAGCACGCCGGGCAATCTCTCGTCGAGCACGCTGGCCGGCGTGTTCGGCGTGTCGGCCTATTTCCAGCAATCGTCCGGCGCGTTGCTCGACACCGAGCTGACCGACTGGTCGTCGGCCGAACTGGTCAAGAGCCAGCTCGCCAAGCTGCGCGGCGAGGTGCGCTTCCAGGGCAGCGCGCTGGCGGTGCCGGGCTGCATGGTGACGCTCGCCGGGCTCGGCGCGCGCTTCAATGGCGATGCCTGGGTGTCGGGGGTGCACCATCAGCTGGCCGAAGGGCTGTGGCGCACGACCTGCGAACTGGGGCTGTCGCCGGGCTGGTTCGCGGCCAGCGCGGCGCAGATCGCCGCGCCCGGCGCCTCGGGCCAGCTGCCGCCGGCCAACAATCTGATGGCCGGCACGGTCAAGCAGATCAACCAGGACCCGGATGGCGAGTTTCGCGTGCTGGTCACGCTGCCGCTGCTCCAGGCGACCGACGGGGTATGGGCGCGCTTCGGCTCCTTCTACGCCTCGAACGGGATCGGCGCGAACTTCTATCCCGAAATCGGCGACGAGGTGGTGGTCGCCTTTCTCAGCGGCGATCCGCGCTACCCGGTGATCCTCGGCAGCCTCTATTCCAAGGCCAATCCGCCGCCCTATCCGCCGACCGAGGGCAGCGACCCCGCGCCGAACGATATCAAGAGCTTCACCACCAAGGCGAAGATGCGGATCAACTTCACCGAAAGCGATCCGTCGATCCTGATCACCACGCCGGCCAACCAGAGCATCAAGATCGACGACAAGAACAAGGCGATCACGATCACCGACGTGACCGGCAACACGATCAAGATGGAGACCGGTGGCATTACGATCGACAGCCCCAAGGACATCACGATCAGCGCCACCGGCTCGATCAGCATGTCGGCCGGCACGAGCTTCGACATGAAGGCGGGCACCGCGCTCAGCGCCACCGCCAGCACCTCGGCCAAGATGACCGCCGACGGGCCGATCCAGATCAAGGGCGCCACCGTGGCGCTGAACCCGTGAGCCTGCCGCCGCTGCCCCCGTCGCGGCGCCCGGCGCGGCCGGTGCGCGCGCCGGTCGCGGGCGACAGCTACCCGCCGGTCGAGCCGGCCTTTCTCGGTCGCGGCTGGAGCTTCCCGCCGACCTTCGACCAGATCCACAGCACCGTGGTGATGGCGAGCGGCGACGTCGACATTCGCGAGAGCCTGCACATCCTGCTGTCGACCAGCCTGGGCGAGCGGGTGATGCTCGCGACCTACGGCGTCGACCTGATTTCCAAGGTGTTCACCGCGCTGACCACCACCAGCGCCAACGAGATCGCGACGATGGTGACGCGCGCGATCATCGAATGGGAGCCGCGCGTGACGGTCGAGAATGTCGATGTCAGCGACGCCATTCTCGATGGCTGGGTGGCGATCGCGATCGACTATGTCGTGCGCCAGACCAACGCGCGCGACAATATCGTCTTCCCCTTCTACCAGGTCGAGGCGACGTTGCCTCCCCCCACGGGGTGAGCGCGACGATGATCCTCGATTCGGCCGCGACGCGCATTCTTAACGGCGCGACGAGCCAGGACGACCGCGTTGCCGGCGCACCGGCGCCGGACGAGGTCGCGGTCGACGGGCGCAGCCTGGCACAGCTGATCGCCTTTGCCGTGCGGTACGGCGCGCTGGTCAATTTCTACGACCTGCAGGATTGCTCGCAGGGCGACTGGGTGCCGTTCTTCGCGACCGACCGATCGGTGATCCTCGCCACCCATGCCGCGCTCGACCTGACGAGCATCGAGCGCGACCTGCAACGGCAATTGGCGCGCGCGCAACGCGATCCGTGGCGGCTCGACGGCGTGATCACGGTGCTCGCACGGTTGCTCGCGATCCTCGATCAATCGGCGATTCCGCCGGCCGACGGCGAGGCGCATCTGCGCCACCCCGATATCCACCGCCGCGACGATGCGCTGGGCGACCCGTTGCGGCGCCTCGATCGCCATCTCGGCGGCGATGCGCTGGAGCAGGCGCTGGAGCGTCACCGCGCGGCGCGGGATTCGCGCTGGCACGACAGCCTGTTCGAGATTCTCGACGATCTCGCCGTGACGCTGATCGCCGCGTTGCGGCGCGGCCACCTCGCGGCGATCGCCGCGCTGGAGGTATCGCTCGATACCGACGGGCACGCGCCGCAGGCGGCGCTGTGGAACAGCTTCGCGAAACTGTTCAGCGAAGCGCGCACCGAGCTCAACAGCTTCCCGCGCCGACTGGTCGATTTCTATTATAGCGACGTGCTGCGGCAGCGCGGCCTCAGCGCGCAGCCCGACCAGCTATTCCTGACCTTCACGCCGGCGCAGCCGACCGACCAGGCATCGGTGCCGCGCGGCGCGCAATTTCCCGCCGGGACCGACGCGGCGGGCGCGGCGATCAACTATGCCGCCGACACCGCGCTGGAGGTGACCCCGGCCAAGGTGATCGGGCTCAGCGTCCACCGCATCGCGAAACCCGGCATCGGCGATTTCGCGGCGGGCGACGTGTCGCCGACGGTGTTGAGCGGCGAGGTGGTGCTCGACCCCGACGCGCCCGAGACGCTCAAGCCGTTTCCGATGTTCGGCGGCGCGCTCGGTGCCGAGAACGGCTCGCTCGAGATGAAGCCGGCGAAGCTGGGCTTCAGCATCTCGTCACCGGTGTTGATGCTGGTCGGCGGCGTGCGCACGATCGAGATCGGGCTGGTCATCGTGACGCGCGACTTCACAGATGCCGACGACGATGCGTCGGCGCCGCAGCCGGATGCCACGTGGCAGCCGCCGGGCCAGGATGCGCGGCTGCTCAATCTCGCCGAACTCGTCGCGCTGTCGCTGCGGCAAACCTTCGCCTTCTATTACAGCACCGCGGGCGGCTGGATCGAGATTGACGGGTTTGCCGTGACGGCGCAGCTGGCGCAAACCATCGACGATCGCAGCCGCTTCGTGATCAGCTTCACGCTGCCGGCCGATGCGCCGCCGCTGGTCGCGACCGAGACCAAGCTGGTCGGCGACCCGCCGCCGGGGCTGTTGCCGATCGACAATTTTCCCGACCCGCTGCAGGCGCCGACCGTGATCGGCAATCTCCGTGCCGATGCCAGCTCCAGCCCGGCCGCGCTGCAACTCGCCGCCATCAAGCAGGCCCCGGCGTTGCAGCGGCTCGAAATCGGCGCGGTCGAGATCGCGGTTTTCGTCGAGGGCCTGACCGGGGTGAAGCTGACCACCCCGACGGGCCAGGCCGATACGAGCCGGAATTTCGCGGTGTTCGGCCTGCCGCCGACGCGCGATTCGGCGCTCGACATCACCGCGCCGGAACTGTTCGTCAAGGCGATCGACACGCTGTCGGTGGTGATCAACTGGGCCGGGCTGCCGGTCACCAGCACCGGATTCAAGGGCTATTATCAGGACTATGTCCTCGATGCCGATGGCAATGTGTCGCCATCGCCATTGTTCGACAATCGCAGCTTCCGCGCGACCTTCAGCCTGGTCAATCCCGGCCCGTGGCTGGTCGACAGAAGCGCGCCGTCGCAAGCGCTTTTCGCCACCGAGCCGCTCGTCCTCACGACCGCCGGCGCGACGTTGCCGGGGTTCATGATGCCGGCGGCGACCCGCCCGTCGGCGCCGCCACCACCGCCCGAGCCCGACCCGGCCGCGCCGCTCGCCAGCGACGTGCGGCTGCGGGTGCCGATCGCGCCGCCGGTCGACGGCGTGCCAGCCTATTACAACCCGGCGACCAGCGCGCTGCGGTTGACGCTCGCGGCGCCGGCCTATGCCTTTGGCAACATCCTCTACACCAGCAACCTGATGGCCGCCTCGACCGCGCTCGGCCAGACAAGCGTCGCCGGGCTGGCCGGCGGCTCGGACGGCAAACGCTCGACCGGCGCGCTGCGCGATCTGTCGCGCACCAACGCCGAAGCGCCCGAGAGCGGCTATCTCGCCACGCTCGCGCCGGCGGTCGACACCGCGCTCTCGGCGATGACCGGCGAGGCGCTGGTCGCGGTCAAGCAGGCGATCGCCAACGGCGGCGCCCCCGCCGACGCCCAGGCCAGCCTGCTCGCTGATCTCGAGGCCGCGCTGGGCGACGTCACCACCCATGCCGGGACATTGTGGCAGCGCCTCGCGCGGCGCGGCGCGACCCCGGGCCAGGCGGCGACGGTGCTGTCCAATCTCGTCGCATGGCTCGCCGCGAACGAGCACGCTTTCGGCGCCGGGGCGAAGGCGCCGCTCGATCAGGCGCACGGCATTCTCGACATGGCGACGACGATCGCGACCAGCCATGCCGCCGCCGCCGATCAGCCGGTTGCCGTGGCGCGGCCCAATATCGCGGCGGCGGTGCAGGTCGCGCTGGCCGGGTTGACGGCGCTGCTGCCGCCATCGATGCCCAACCCGCCCTGGCTGCCGATGGCCTCCGGGCTGGCGGTGAACTACACGGCATCGGGGCGCTATGAGATCGCGCCGACGCCGACGCCAACGCCGAGCCGGGCCAATAGCCGGCTTCCGGGATCGCGCGAGCAATGGGCGGCGCTGGCATCGACGGACGCGACGCCGCCGACCCCGAGCGAGACCGTCACCTTCATGCACGTCGAACCGTTCGACAAGGCGAAGGCGCCGGTGACGACCGGATGGGTCGGGCTGCTGCCGGCGGTCGAACGGCATGATGCGCTGTATATCCAGCTGTCGCAGCCGGTGCCGCAGGTCGCGCTGCTGTTCATCCTCGCCGCCGACAGCGACGGCTGGTGGAGCAACCCGCCGGCGACCGAGTGGGCGCAGCACGCCGACGGCGCGTGGCAGCGCATCACCGTACTCGGCGACGGCACCAACCGGCTGTCGAACAGCGGCATCATCACGATCCAGCTGCTGCCCGACCAGCCGCCCGACAAGCCGATCCGGCTGCGTGTCCTCGCATGCGGCGACACGAGCAACGCGCCGCTGGTCAAGGCGGTGATTGCCAATGCGCTGACGGCGAGCTGGGTCGGGCCGGGCGGCGCCGACGCGCTGGGCATCCCGCTGCCGGCCAAGACGATCAGCAAGACCAGCACCAGCCTGACCAATATCGGTACGATCGACCAGCCGATGCAGTCGTTCGGCGGACGGCCGCCGGCGACCGGCAGCGCGTTCCAGATGTGGATGGCCGAGCGGCTGCGCCACAAGGGCTATGGAATTACCGGCTGGGACTATCAGCGGCTGGTGCTCGAGGCCGAGCCGTCGCTGTGGCAGGTCGCGGTGGTGCCGGCGGTCGACGGCTTTACCGGCCTGGCCGCGCCGGGAAAGGTGTGGGTCGTCGCGGTGGCGGGGCCGAACACCCCCAATGTCGTCGACCCGACGGTGCCGCTGGTCGACCTCACCACCTTGTCGAATATCGGCGACCGGCTCGAGAAATGCGTCGGCCCGTTCGTCACGCTGGCGGTTACCAACCCGCCCTATCTGCGGCTCAGGGTCACCGCCGAATGCCATTTCAGCGATGGCGACACCCCCGATTACTGGTCGATCAGGCTCAAGGCCGACCTGACCAAATGGCTTTCGCCCTGGCCCGACGAGGCGCTCGGCCCGCGCCCGGCAAATTATTATACCCGCCGGGCGATCGCCGATTTCGTGCGCCATCGCCCCTATGTGCTCGGCGTCGCCAGTCTCGAGGTCGCGCCCGAAGTCGATGAGGCCGGGCTCGGCTGGTATTTCCTGACCTCGTCGCTGACGCATGTCGTCACGCCGATCCTGCCGGCATCGCCCGCCCCGGGACATCACCGGCCGCACGTGACGCCGGGGCCGGCATGACGACGCCCGACACCTCGCCGGAAGGCACAATCGACCGTGCGCCGCTGACCGACCCAGGCGCCGATTACGACCGGCTGCGCGCCGAGGCGATAAGCCTGGCCTATGGCATGAGCGGCGATGTCTGGACCGACTTCAACTATTCGGACCCCGGCGTCACGATCCTCGAGCAATTCTGCTACGCGCTGACCGAACTGCCCTATCGCGCGACGCTGCCGGTCGCCGACCTGCTCAGCGCACCCGATGCCGACCGGCTCGCGCTGCGCCGCCATGGCTTGATGCCGGCCTGGTCGATCCTGCCGTGCAGCCCGGTGACCGAGAACGACCTGCGCCGCGTCGTGCTCGACCGCGTGGCCGGCGTCGCCAATGTCTGGTTCGTCGCCAACAAGAACCCCGGCGCGGGCAAGGTGCGGGGGCTGTACGACGTCACCATCCTGCCGCTCGCCGATGGCGATGTGGATGCCGGCTGCCGCGCCGAGGATGCGCTGATCGAGCAGGTCCGCGACTCTTATCGCGGCCACCGCGCGCTGTGCGAGGATATCGGCTCGGTGACGGTGCTGCGGCTGGTCGACACGCGTGTCGAGGCCGCGATCCAGATCGAGGACGGCGCCGACCCGTCCGAGACGCTGGCGCACGCGCTGTTCGCGCTCGGGCTGTTTCTCGCGCCCGAGCCGGCGCGCCGCTCGCTCGCCGCGCAGCGCGTCGCGCTGGCCGCGACGTCGGATATCTTTTCCGGGCCGATGATGCGGCGCGGCTTCATCGCCGACGACCAGCTCACGCCGCTGGCCGACGAACTCGCGGTCAACGATCTCGTCCAGGCGCTGTCCAGCTCGCCCGGCGTGCTGACGATCGACAGCTTTTCGGTCGAGGTCGAGGGCCAGCCCCGCCCGCATGTTCCGGGTGCCAGGATGCCGCGGCCGCGCAACGGCATCTGGTGGTTGCAGGGCACGACGCGCGACCATCAGTTCACCATTCGGCTTTTCCGCAACAATATCCCGGTGCATCCCAACCCGGCGCGGGTCCGCCGGCTGCTCGAACAATATTGGCAGCAGCAACGCCGCACCTGGCCGCTGCGCAAGGAATATGAGGCGGAGTTCGGCTCGCCGGCCGCGACGCATCGCGACCTTGCCGCCTACACCTCGATCCAGGAGCAGTTTCCGCGCGTCTATGGCGTCGGGCCGGTGGGCCTGCCGCCCGGCTCGTCGGCGATGCGGACCGCGCAGGCCAAGCAGCTCAAGGGCTATCTCATGCCCTTCGACCAGATGCTGGCGGATTATTTCAGCCAGCTCGCCTTCGTGCGCACGCTGTTCTCGGTCACGGCCGGGGGCGATGCCACCTATGCCACCCAGTCGTTGCTGCCGATCGTCCCCGACGTGGTCGAGCAGAAGCTGCTGTGCGAGGACTATGCTGCCGGGCTTGCCGCGATCAGCGCCGAAACCGACCCGGTCGACGCACGCCGCAACGACGTGCTCGATCTGTTGCTGTCGCTCTATGCCGAGCAGATCAGGAGCGGTGAGGGCGGGTCGTGGTCGCCCGGCGAAGGCGAGGGCGCCGAGGCCGCGCTGATCCGCGCCAAGCAGGCGATGCTGCGCCGCGTCGCGCCACTGACCCGCCAGCGCGGGCGCGGCGCCGATTTTCGTCGCCGCCGCTCGGGGCGCGGCGCGTCGGGGGTCGAGGCGCTGAGCCGCCTGCAGCTCGGCCTGCTCGATGTCGCGACGGAGGATGCAAGCCGCAATCCGCGCCACGGCGGGCGCATCTGGAGCGCGGACAACGACCCCGCCGCGCCGCGCTTCGGCCAGCCGCTGCCCGACGAGATGGCGGGGTCGATCGGCCGGCTGTTCCGCCCGGTCGCGCCGTTCGTCGCCGGCGACGATCACACCCCGCCCGGGCCGTCGCCGACCGCCGGCCGCTATGTCAACGACGCGATCGCCGCGGCGATCGCCGACCCCGGCGGCTACCGCATCGGCACGCTCAGCGGACCGGTGTCGATCTACATCGTCTGCGTCGATCGCAACGGGCAATGGTGGTGGCTCGGCGAGCATGACGACGAGGAGCAGGCGATCGCCGCGATCCGCCAGCTGCTGCGCGAAAGCCGCCGCCAGCGCATCGTCGACCACGCGCGGCTGCACGTCGTCGAATGGGTGCTGCTGCGCGACGCGCTGCCGCCCGAGCCGACCATCGACGAGGTCGCGCGCTATCATTTCCACATCACCGCGGTGATTTCGGCGACGCGTGCGCAGTGGCGCGACCTGAGCTGGCGGCACGAGTCCGAGGCGGTGGTGCGCGCCAATACCCCGGCGCACATCGTGCTCGATTGCCTGTTCCTCGCGCCGCCCGAGATGGCGCGCTTCGAGCGGCTCTATGCCGACTGGACCGACGCGCAATGCGGCTGTCACGGTTTTCGCCAGGCCGCGGCAAGCCGGCTGCTGGTCGATTTCCTGACCAGCGTCGGCCCGGCCCCACGGCCGACCCCGACGCCCTCGCCGACCCCGGAGCCCTCGCCGACGCCGCAACCCTCGCCGACGCCGACGCCGACGCCGTCGCCCTGGCCCTCGCCGACGCCGCCACCGACGCCGACACCAACGCCGACGCCGACCCCGGAGCCTTCATGGACGCCGGCGCCAACGCCGCCGCTCCCGACGCCCACACCGACTCCGTGCGAGCCGGACGAGCCCGACGATGGGCATTCGATCTGGAGCTGGTTCGTCGCCTTGTGGACCGACTGGATCTGGCCGCTGCTGACCTGGGGGTTCCGGCTGTGGCTCGCCTGGCGCCGGCATGAGCCGCCCGAGCCGGTGCCCGAGCCGACTCCGCTGCCGACGCCCGCGCCGTCGGCGACGCCCTGGCCGCTGCCGTCGCCCACGCCACCGGCGCCGACGCCCTGGCCGTTGCCGTCGCCCACGCCGCCCGCACCCGCCCCGTCGCCATCACCGCCGCCACCGTCGCCCACACCCGTGGCAAAGGTCGAAAAGGCGCCTTCGGGCAGCAAGGGTTTCGATTGCAACACGCCGCTCACCAGCACGACGGCGACGGACTTCCGCGACGCCGGCTTCGCCTTTGCGTTGCGCTACGTGCCGCGCAATTACATCACCGACCCGGCGAACCCTTCGGGCAATATTACCCAGGCCGAGGCGCAAACCATCCTCAAGGCCGGTCTCGCGCTGATGATCGTCCAGCATGTCGCGGCATCGCCATGGGACCCGACCGGCGAGCTCGGCATGACCTATGGCCAATATGCCGTGAGCAATTGCCAGGCGATCGGCCTGCCGCGCGGGGTCAATGTGTTCCTCGACCTCGAAGGCGTCCGCGCCGGCACCGATGCGCAGAATGTGCTCGATTATGCCGGGACGTGGGGCGATGTGGTGCGCGATGCCGGCTATATGCCGGGCATCTATATCGGCGCGAACTGCGGCATCAGTGCGCAGCAGATCGTCGGGCTGACCAATTTCGGGCAATTCTGGCGCTCGGGCAGCAGCTCGGCGCCGCAGATCGGCGCGCCCGGTTACTGCATGCAGCAGACGATCAGCGCGAGCCTCGTGCTGGGCGGGGTCGCCTATGACAGCGACCTCATCACCGCCGACCAGAATGGCGGTACCCCCTATTGGTTGAGGCTGAGCGCATGACCATCTTCGTCTCGATCGCCGCCTATCGCGACCCCGAGCTGGTCCCGACGATCGAGCATGCGCTGGCCCGCGCGCGCTGGCCCGGCGATCTGCGTTTCGGCGTGTGCTGGCAGCACGGCGAGGGCGAGGCGCCGCCGCCCGCGCTCGATGGCGGCCGGATGCGCGTCATCGACGTGCCGTGGCGCGAGAGCCGGGGCGCGTGCTGGGCGCGCGCCGAGGTGATGAAGCTGCACGACGGCGAGGACTGGTTCCTGCAGCTCGATTCGCACCACCGTTTCGCGGAAGGGTGGGATGCGATCCTGCTCGACCAGGCCGCGAAGAGCGGCGCGGCGCGGCCGGTGCTGACCACCTATGCCGCGCCCTATCACCCGGCGGCCCCGCTGTCGCACGACCCCGCGCCGACGCGGATGCGCTTCGATTGCTTCACGCCGCAAGGCATCCCCACCTTCCAGTTCGGCGACATCGCCGCGGCGGAGCGCGATGGCGCGCCGATCCGCGCGCGCTTCGTCTCGGGCCATCTGCTGTTCGCGCCGGCCAGCTTCATCGCCGACGTGCCGTACGACCCGGAACTCTATTTCATCGGCGAGGAGATCACGCTCGCGGTGCGCGCCTTCACGCATGGCTATGACCTGTTCCACCCCGGCGCGCATGTCGCGTGGCACGAATATACCCGGCAGGGCCGCACCAAGCATTGGGACGACCATGTCGCCGGCAACCCGGTCGCGCTGCCGTGGCACGAGCGCGACGCGGCGAGCCTGGCCAAGGTCCAGCGCTTCCTCACCGTCCGGCCGATCGGGCCGCTCGCATGCGGCGACCAGCGCTCGGTCGCCGATTATGAGGCTTATGCCGGGATCAACTTCGCGCGCCGCACCGCCACCACGGGCGCACGCAACGGCGACACGCCGGCACCGCCGCGACCGGGCGTACCGGGCGGGGCGATCGATCGCCCCTGGACGGTGCGCCTCGCGCTCGACCAGCAGGCGCTGCCCGCCGCCGCGCGCGACGATCCGCAATTCTGGTATGTCGGCTTCCACGATGCCGAGGGCGTCGAGATCGCGCGCAACGACGCCAACCGTGCCGAGATGCGGGTCGTGCTCGCGGCCGGCGACGGGCCGATCGTGCTCGAGCGTCGCTTCGTCTCGGCGCGCGCGCCGGCGCGCTGGACGATCTGGCCGACCGACCGCCAGGGCCGCTGGCTCGACAAGCTCGACGGCGCGATCGATGCCTGTGGCGGTCCCGGCGACGTCATCATGGTGGGGCTTTGACGATGGGCGATGGTGTTTCGGTGGTGATCCCGACGGGCGGCCGTGGCCGGCTTCATCTGCTGGATGCGATGCTTGGCTGGTTGCGCCGCTGCGACGGGGTCGATCAGGTGATTCTGTCCGAACTGGGCGATGAACCGGCCGCGCTGGAGCTGGCGCGGCGCTGGGACGCCGACCATGTCTTCACGCCGATGTGCGGCGACTTCGACCGTGCCACCGCGCGCAACGCCGGCATCGCGCTGGCCCGTGCCGACACCTTGTTGTGGTGCGACGGCGACCTGATCTTCGGCGGCGATTTCGTGCGCCGCGCGCAACGGGAAATGGACGCGCGCCAGCTCGATTATCTCGCGCCCTTTTCGACGATCGACTATCTCGACGAAGCGCAGACCGGCGCGGTCATCGCCGGGCAGTGCGCCCCGGAAAGCTGCCGCCCGCTGCGCGTGCTCGGCGCGATGTGGAACGGCGCACCTGGCGGCATGTGGCTGGTGCGGCGTGACTTTCTGCGGCGTCATGGCGGCTTTCCGGGCGGCTTCAAGGGCTGGGGACAGGAGGACGACGCCTGGCTGCACAAGGCCGGGTTGCTCGGGCGGATCGGCGCCAGCGAGCAGGCCGGGCAGCGCGCCTGGCATCTGTTCCACCCCGATAGCGGGTCGCACAGCAGCGCGGCGGGCGCCAGCGCGATGCGCGCCAATCCGCATTACGCGCACAACCGGACCTTGCTGGAACGCATCTTCGCGGTGCGCGACGCCGAGACGTGGCGGCGCGACTTCGCCCCGCCGCGCCATGTCGCGCCACCATGGCACGAAGCGGCGCGGATCGCCTTCGTCGCGGTCGCGGGCAGTCGCGACGCGGATCTGGCGGATCAATGGGCGGCGCGCCTCCACGCCGCCTATGGCGTCGACCTGCCGGTGCATCGCGATACGCCCACCGCGCTGCCCGCGACGATCGCTACGCTCGCGACCGACATCGTCGTCGGCTTTGCCGGCACCGCCGCCGACCATGCGGTGTTGGCCGCCGCCGGGGCGGCGGTCGCCGTGCTGGTCGTCGCGGATGGCGTGCCGGCCACGCCCTGGGGCTATGGCGCGCCGCCCGTCATCGTCGTTCGCCACGCCGCGGCGATCACGGCGTGGCGCGAGGCCGGCTATTCGGTCTGGCACCGGCCGTGGGACGAAGCGTCGGGGGAAGGCGCCGTCCCGCCGCTGGTCCAGCCGCTCAGCCATCTGCTCGCCTGCCCGCGCGACTGGCAGGTGCGTATCGTCATCGACCGCGCCGCGCTCGCACCGTCGGCGCTCGACAGTGCGCGCTTCTGGTATGTCGGCCTGCACGACGCCCAGGATGTCGAGCTGATGCGCGAGGATTTGCGCGGCATCGAGTTGCGCAGCGCGGTCGCCGCGGTGGACGGGCCGATCGTCATCAGCCGGGCGGTCCGTTCGACCCGGCGCCCGGCGCGCTGGACGGTGTGGCCGACCGACCGGCGCGGCTATTGGCTCGACCGCCTGTCGGGTGAGATCGCGGCGGACGCGCTCACCGCCGGGGGGCCGACATGACGATCTTCGTCTCGATCGCCGCCTATCGCGATCCCGAACTCATCCCGACGCTGCATGATTGCGTTGCCCGCGCGCGCTGGCCGGGCGAGCTGCGCTTCGGCGTGTGCTGGCAGCATGGCGCCGACGAGCCGCGTCCGTCGGTGCCCGCGCCGGCGCGGATGCGGCTGATCGACATACCATGGCAGGACAGCCGTGGCGCCTGCTGGGCGCGGGCCGAGATCATGGCGCGCTATGACGGCGAGGACTGGTTCCTGCAGCTCGATTCGCATCACCGCTTCGTGCAGGACTGGGATCGGTTGCTGATCGAGCAGGCCGAGCGGTGCGGCACCAGCCGCATGCTGCTGTCCACCTATCCGGCGAATTACGATCCCGACGTGCCGCGCGGGGACAGTGATGTGGCGACGCGCCTGCAGCTCAACGGCTTCAACCCGAACGGCAACGTCTCGTTCGGCGCGCGGCCGATGCTGGACGCGGCCGCGCGCGTCGCGCCGATGCGCGCGCGCTTCCTCGGCGCGGGGATGGTCTTCGCGCCCGGACGCTTCGTCGCCGACGTACCCTATGATCCCGACCTCTATTTCGACGGCGAGGAGCTGACGCTGGCGATCCGCGCCTTCACGCGCGGCTATGATCTGTTCCATCCCGTCACCCATGTGCTGTGGCATCAGGAATCGCCGCGGCTGCGCGTGCGGCACTGGGACGATCATGTCGCGGGGCATGGCCTGGCGGTTACCGGGCAGGAGCGCGACGCCGCCAGCCATGACAAGGTCGGTCGCTTCCTCGAACAGCGTGGCGTCGGCACGTATGAGTGCGGCACCGCGCGCAGCTTCGCCGATTACCAATGCTATGCCGGGCTCGATTTCCGCCGCCGCGAAGCGACCCCGGCGGCGTGGTCGGGCGACGAACCGCCACCCGCGCCGACGCCGGCCGCCGACCTGCGGACCTGGCGGCTGCGCATCGGGCTCGATCGCGACGCGCTGCCCGCGGCGGCGCTCGACCAGCCGCGCTTCTGGTATGTCGGCATCCTCGACGACGACGATGTCGAGATCGCCCGCGAGGATGCCGACCGGCCCGAGCTGAACGCGGCGCTGGCGTCGGGTGGCGACCGCATCGTGATCGAGCGCCACGTGCGCAGCGCCCGCCCGCCGGCGCGCTGGACGGTCTGGCCGGTCGACCGGCGCGGTTACTGGACCGAGCGGCTGAGCGGCGCGGCCGAGGCGGAGTGCGTGGCGTGAGCGCGCCGGGCCATTGCACGGTCGCGAGCCGTCGTGCCTGAGCGGGCGGCGCGCCCGCTGCCACTGGCCACCCGCGCGCGCGCCGACGGCGCCATGCCGGTCGCCGGGCCGCATGACGGGCGGCTGACGCAGCTCGCCGGCGTCCTCAATGCGGGTCCCACGGTGCGTCGCCTTCGCGCGCTCGCGCCCGCGACGCCGGTGATCCAGCGTGCCCAGATCGGCGGCGACGGGAAATGGTATTGCGACCCATCGACCGGGATCACGACCGCGTTCGACACCCGCGCCGAAGCCGAGCTGGCCGAGCGCACCCATGCGTCGCCATCGGGTCCGCCATCCGGCGCGCCGGTATCGGGGGCGCCGCTATCGGGCGCCGTGGCATCGTCGGGCACCGTCGCGAGCGGCGATCCGGTGTCGGTCGACGCCGCGGAACAGGAGATCGCCCGGATCGAGGCGCAGCTTGGCGGCCAGGGCATCCTGCTCGTCCCGCCGGCGCGTCCGTCGCGTGCCGGGAAGACGGCGAGCGTGGCCGGAACCGCGCTGGACAGCATCGCGAACAAGGCGCTCCCGACCGTCCTCGCCCAGCACGGCCTGAGCATCGATCCCGGTCGTTCGCCCCTGCCGGCGGGCACGATCATGCAGTTGCTCAACCGACTGGTCGCGCTGCGCAAATGGCGTGACGCGGAGCAGGCGCGCAGCGGCGCCTTTGGCTATGGCGCGGTGCCGTCCTTCGCACTGCCGCAATCCTCGCCCCTGGCGACCACTTACGGCTTCACCCCCTTCGCGCCGGACCTGCACGGTCGGCCGATCGGCTTCGCGCCATCGGGATCGACCTTCGAACAGGTCGGCGACGACATGATGATGCGCGGCAAGCCGGAACGGGATCTGCGCGACGATCGCGACCGCTCGCGTGCCTATCGCGCGCCGTCGAAAAAGCATTCGGTGCGCGCCACGCCGCCTTATCCGCCGACGATCAGCGGAGCCCATGGCACCATTCTCGATCAGCAGCGCATGACCAAATGGCGTCACGAAAATCGCAAGAAGGAGGCGGCAAGCGGCCCGTTCAAGGGCAATAAATGGCCTGACCAGAAAGCCCAGATGGGCAAGATGAGCGCACAGGACGCGGTGCACAGCTACAACGCCACGGTCGATGCCGGCGCACGGCTTTCCACCAGCGTGCCCTATGAGTGGCTGCATCTGTTCGCTTTTTCGATGGGTGGGCACGACGACGTCAACCCGCAGGAGGCCGGCAATCTCGTCGTCGGCACACAGTTCGCCAATCTCTATCACGCGGCGTTCGAAAAGGCGGCGAAGGCGCTGGCGAGCGAGGGACATCGCGTCCAGGTGCATTCGCGACCGCTGGACCCGGTGAGCGTGGAGTGGCGCATCTATCGCCACATCCACTACTCGATCTCGATCCTCAAGACGGTCCATTTCAGCATGTTCGGGCCGGTCACCGTCCCCGCAGCGACGATGTCGCGGACCATTCGCTGCCTCGAAAAGCCGCAGGTCCACACCTCCGATCCCGACGCGCTGAAGCATGAGATCCTGCGCGAACTGGGCATCATCACGCCGGAATATGGCAAGGCGGTCGATACGGCCCTGTCCGCGCCACCTCCTTCGAGCGCCGCAGGGGGCCATGGCGGACCATCATCGGGTTCCACGCCGAGCGCGATGAGCGAAGCCGACGAAGACGAGCGCGACCCGCTGATGCGGATGGCGCTGCGCATGAGCGTCCAGGACGCGGCGCAACGGCTCGGTGTCGACCGGGCATTTCATGTCGGTCATGCCGACGGACAGGACGACAATTGCTCGATCCTGTCGGCTTTCGCAGCCGCGAGCCACGCCTTGTCGCGGGAGGAGGCGATCCGGCTGCGCGCGCTGCTCGTCACGCATTACCATATCCCAGCCGACGGCCCGCTCGACCTGGGAGACCCTTGGATCGCCCGCGCGATCGCCGACCTGTTGCAGGTCGAAACCGGCACGCGACGAACCATCGTCGTGATCCGTCCGAACCTCCCGAGCTACGCCGAGACGCCGGTCGCCGGCAGTGGCCCGCCGGCTTATCTATTCTATTTCGGCGCGCATTTCAGCCCGGCGCACAGGCGATGAGCGTTTGCCGGGCCCATGGATCACGCGTGGCCGATCGGGGCGGCATGTGATGCCGGGCGCGACGCACCGCATCGGCCGCATCGAGCTGCGCGCCGCGTTGCCCGATACCGATGCGGCGCTCGCGCTGCGGCCGCGGCTCGAAACGCTGGCGTGGCGGCTGCTACCGCCGGTGCTCGAACGGGTGTGCGACGCGCTCGCGCCGCGCGACGCGTGGTTGCGGCTCGGACGGATCGATCTCGACCTTGGCGAGGTGCGGCCCGACCATCTCGAAAGCGATGCGCTCGCCGCGCTGGAGCGTGCGCTCGGCGAGGCGCTGGGCGAGGCGTTGCACCGCGCGCGCGTCGCCCCGTCCGACGAGGCGCGGCTGATCGATCCCGCCGCGGTGCTGCGCGAGCGCTTTGCCGCGTGGCTCGTCACCGGCACCGCGCCCTGGGCGCCGCGCGCCGAGCGTTTCGACCCGGCGGCGATGTTCGCGACGCTGCTCGCCGAACAGCCCGACGCGCTGGTCGCATTGCTCCGCCGCCATGCCCGCAGCGGCCAAGTGCTCGAACGGCTGGTGGTACAGATCGGGATTGGCGGTCTGCATCGACTTCTCGCCACGCTGGCGCCGGCCGACGCGGCGGTGATCCTCGCGCTGATCGCCGACGTCATCCTCGCGCACCGTGCCCGCCCGGTGCCGCCGCCGCTCGCGCGGCTCGCCGAACCCGCGCTCGAACGGCTATTGTGGGTCGCGACGCTCGAATTCCTGCTGCGCGACGCGGGCACGCAGTTCAATCGCCGCCGCTTCCTCGCGCACCTGCTGGCGCGCGAGGCGGCACGGCTCGACATCGACTATGCCGCCTTGCTTCGCCTGCTCGGCGATGCGCTCGCCATGACGCGGGTCCGCGTCGGGCTGCGCTCGACCCTCCCGCTGGTCCTTGCCGAGCTGCTCGACGAGATTGGCGAGGTGTCGCCGCCGCCGCGAGAATCCGCCGCCGCCGATATCGATACGGCCGCCGCGCTGAAGGCGGCACGCGATGGCGATTATGGCGCGCTGGTTGCGCTGGTCCGCCGCCTCGCCGACGACCGGCCGGCGCTCCAGGCGCTGGTGCGGCTGCTCGACGACCGGCTGTTCGCCGGGCTCGTCCGCCGGCTCGATCCCGACGCGGCCGACGTCATCATTGCCCTGCTCGACGAGATCGAGGCGAGCGAGCGGGCCGCGCCGAAGCCGCTGTTCGCCGCCGATCCCCGGCCGGTGCTGCGCTGGCTGACACTGACCTATCTGCTGCATGATCCCGGCACCCAGTTCAACCGGCGGCGCTTCGTCGCGCATCTGTTGCAGCATGAGGCGAGCCGCGCCGGCATCGCCTATGTCGCGCTGGTACGGTTGCTGGCGGAAGCCGCGGCACGCGCCGGCGCGCGCACCGGCGTGCGCCCGTCACTCCCCGGCGTGCTCGAGGAACTGCTCGACGAAATCACCCCGGCCGATGCCGCCGTGCCGATGCGGGCGGAAGAGGCGCGCGCGCTCGCCGCGGCCCGCGCCGGCGATGTCGCGCCGCTGCTCGCCCTGTTGCGCGACGGCGACCGACCGGCGTTGTGGCGGCAGATCGATGCCGACCTGTTCGCGCGGCTGCTCGCGGCGCTCAAGCCGTCGAGCGCCGCGAGCATCGCCGCCGAGCTCAACGTGCTCGCGCTGCTGGATGACGCGGCGCCGCTGCTCGCCCGCACCGCGCCGGAGTTCGCGCGATTGCTGCGTCGCCTGGCGCTGGCCGACCTGCTCGCCGCGACCGGACGCTTCCAGCGGCGCGCCTGGCTGACGCGGCTGTTGCGCGCTCTGGCCGGGGTCGCCGGCACCAGCGAGTCGGCGATGCGCGCGCGCGTCGCGGCGGTGCTGCGCGCCGGCCCGGTCGCGGGCAGCGAGGCGCTCGCCGCTGTCCTCGCGCCCGAATTAGCCGCCGCCGGGCCCGCCGATGACGCGGCGGCAGCACTGCGCCGCGCCGCGGCCGAACCCGGTGCGCTCGACCGGCTCGCCGCCGAACTCGCCCCGCACGATCGCCAGCGGCTGCTCGCCGCGCTCGATCCGGTGCATGCCGAGGCGGTCGCCGCGCAGCTCGCCGCGCTGGCGCGACTCCACGCCGTGACGCCGCTGGTGACGCGCGACGCGGCGGGCTTCGAGCGGCTCGTCTGGACGCTGGCGGCGGCGTGGCTGGCGCGCACCGCCGGCACGCGCTTCGATCCGCACGCGCTCGCCCGCCATCTGCTCGACGGGATCGCCCAGGCCGCGGCGGCGCCGCGCGACGAGATCGCCGCGCGCGTCCGCCACGGCGCGGATCGGCTCGACGGTGTGCCGCCACCCGCCGCGCTGCTCGATGCCTTGCCCGCACCACCGACGCGCGGCGACGCCGATCTGCGCCAGCGCGTCGAGCTGTTCCTGCGCACCGGACGGCCGTCGGAACTGGGCGAGCAATTGCCCGACATTGCCGTCGCCGATGCACCGTGGTTCGCCGCGCTGCTGCGCCGCGTCGCGCGTGCCACGCCGGCCGAAATTCCGGCGTTGGTCGCGCGGTTACAGCAATGGCTGTTGCCCGAAGAGATTCTCGCCTGCCTCGTGCCCGACCTGCCGCCGGGCATGCCGCGAGCCGATGCGGCGACGCTGATCGCTGGTCTGTTGCGCGGCGAGACGGTCGATTTCGTCACCGCCTGGCGCCAGCCCGGCGAGCGGTTCGACGATCTCGCGCGGCTCGCGCACTGGCTCGATCATGGTCGCGCGGCCTGGTGGTCGGGCGATCGCGGTGCGCCGCGCGATCTGCTCGCCGCGCTGGCGACGCGCGGCGACGCGGAGCTGGCGTGGCTGTTCGCCGGCGCGACGCGCGACGCGGTGATCGAACGGCTGCGTCGTGCGGTCGAGCCGCTCGACGAGGCGGCGCGGCTGCGGCTGTTCGAGCGGCTCGTGCCCTGGGCGACGCGCGGCGGCGGCCCGCTGGCCAGGCTGTTCGCGGGGCGCGGCGCGGCGGCGCGGCGCGACCTGCTGGTGCGCGCCGCCGCCGCCGCGCTCGACGGTGCCGAACTGGATGTCGCGGCGCTGGGCGCGCCGCTGCCCGTGGCGCCACCGCCGCCATCGGCACCGCCGCCGGCGCCAGCCGGGCAGGGGCGCGCCGTCGGCACCGTCGACCTCGACCGGCTGATCGCGTGGCTCGACGGCGCCGGCGCAAGCGGCAGCGACGCGGCGCTGTTCGCGCGCTGGCTGGCGCAAGCGCTGGATCGTGGCGAGGTGCGGCTCGTCGCGCATCTTCGCGACCGGCGCGGCAGTGCCACGGCGCGCGCGCGCTGGGCCGCGCTGTTGCCGCCCGAGGCGCTCGGCCGGCTCATCCAGCTGCTCGCGCCGCGCGCCGCGCGCGGCTGGATCGACGCCGCGATGATGCTCGCCGCCGCCCAGCGCCGTACCGCGACCTTCGGCGCGCCGCGGCTCGACCAGGCGCGGCTGTGGGCGCTGCTGCTCGATCTCGCCGCCGCGCCGGAGCATGACGTGCGACGTGGCGTGGCGCGTCTCGTCGGCGAATCCACCGGCGGCGATGCGCGCGCGGCCTCGCCGCTGCGCGCCGAGGCCGCGCGACTGGCGCAGGCGGCGGGCGATTCGGCGCTTGCGGTGGCGCTGCGCGATCCGCCATCCTCGCGGCGCGCCATGACCACACCGCCCCCGCCCGCCGACCCCGCCACCGAGGAGCCGCCACCCGAGACGGGCGAGCCGATCTTCATCGCCAATGCCGGCCTCGTGCTGTTCTCGCCCTATCTGCCGGCGCTGTTCGAGCGGCTTGGCGTGCTGACCAGCGATGACGCGGGCAAGATGCGCATCGCCGATGTCGAGGCGATGACGCGCGCGGTCCACCTGCTGCAATATATGGTCGATGCGCGGCTCGACGCGCCCGAGCATGAGCTGGTGCTCAACAAGCTGCTCTGCGGTCTGCCCAGCGCGCAGCCGGTGCTGCCGTCGTTTGTCGCCGAGCCGGCCGATCTGGAAATGTGCGACGGGCTGATGACAGCGGTGATCGCCAACTGGCCGATCATCGCCGGCACCTCGCATGCCGGGCTGCGCGAGACCTTCCTGCAACGCGACGGCCGGCTGCGCCACGAGGATGACAGCTGGCGGCTGCAGGTCCAGCGCAAGGGCGTCGACGTGCTGGTCGACCGCGTGCCGTGGAGCTTCGCGACGATCTTCCATCGCTGGATGCCCGAGCCGTTGCAGGTGACGTGGTGAACGCCGCGCCGCCAACGCGCGGGCGCGCCGCCAATGGCGACGTCGTCGCGGGCGAACTCGCCTGGCTGGAGGCGGTGATGGGCGCGCGCTTCGCCGCCTATGGCGGGCAAGGCGGGGAGGGGGACGCCGTTCCCGAGCCGCCCGGCCCGCCGTCGCTGGCGAAGGCGAGCGGCCCCTATGCCGAACTGGTCCGCGCGCTAGACCTCGGCCCGGCCGAGCGGCTCGTCCTGGCTCTGGCGCTGGCGCCCTATCTCGCGCCCGCCGCGCTCGACCCGTTTCTGCTCACCAACCAGGCGACCGGGCGGCGCTTCACCGAATTTGGCGGGCTGACCGGGCAATCGCATGCCGGCTTCCTGCCGACCGCCGAGACGGCCTTGTTCCTGCTCGCCGGCGAGGATCGCATCGCGCGGCTCGCCTTCGACGATCTGTTCGCGCCCGATGCGCCGCTAGTCCGGCGCGGCGTGCTGGTCATCGATTTGCGCCACCCCGACGAGCCGCCGCTGGCCGGCGCGCTGCGCGTTTCCGCGCCGGGGATGCACCTGCTGCTCAAGGGCGCCGAGTTCGTCGCCCGCGCCTCGGCCGATTTCCCCGCCACGCCGATCACCACGCCGCTCGACTGGGACGATCTGGTGCTCGACACGCGCGTCCGCGAGCAGATCGAGATGATCGTCTCGTGGCAACAGCATCGCGAAACGCTGATGGATGACTGGGGCCTCAGCCGCCGGCTCAAGCCCGGCTATCGCTGCCTCTTCTATGGCGGGCCGGGCACCGGCAAGACGCTGACCGCCGCGCTGATCGGCAAGCGCGTCGATGTGCCGGTCTACCGCGTCGATTTGTCGCGCGTGGTGTCGAAATGGATTGGCGAGACCGAGAAGAACCTCGCCTCGCTGTTCGACCATGCCGAGCACCAGAACTGGATCCTGTTCTTCGACGAGGCCGATGCGCTGTTCGGCAAGCGCACCGATGCCAGCTCGGCCAATGACCGCCATGCCAACCAGCAGATCGCCTATCTGCTCCAGCGGCTCGAGGATTTTCCCGGCGTGGTGATCCTCGCCACCAACCAGCAGAGCCATTTCGACGAGGCGTTCGCGCGGCGCTTCCAGTCGGCGGTGCTGTTCCCGATGCCCGATGTCGAACAGCGCGAGCGGCTGTGGCGCGACACCTTCGGCGCGGCGCGCGGGGTGGAGATCGCCGCCGACATCGACTTCACCCGCATCGCGCGCGACCATGAGCTGGCCGGCGGCGCGATCATCAACGTGCTGCGCTATGCCGCGCTGATGGCGGTCGCGCGCACCCCGCCGGTGATCCACGCCGCCGACCTGATCGACGGCATCCGCCGCGAACGCCAGAAGGATGGGCAATATGTCAGTCGGTGAGGGTGCGGTTGCTGCGCCTCGCAACACAATTCGTCACCCCGGACTTGTTCCGGGGTGACGGCAGGGAAATGAGGATCAACCCATGTCGACCCCCGATGTAACCGCCACCGCCATCCTGCAATGCAGCTTCGGCGCCGCACCGGCGCCGTTCAACGTGCTGCCGGTCAACCGGGTGACGGCGTGCAATTTCCCGTCGGGCACCATCATGGACAACAAGCCGATCGTGAACATCACGCCGTTCGGCATGTGCAGCAGCATCGCCAACCCGACCGTCGCCTCGGCGACCGCCGCGGCGTTCGGCGTGCTGACGCCGATGCCATGCATGCCGGTGATCCCGGCGCCATGGGTCCCCGGCACGCCGACCGTGACGATCGCCAACCTCCCGGCGCTCGACACCAACTGCAAGCTGATGTGCGCCTGGGCCGGGGTGATCACCGTCAACCAGCCGGCACAGATGACGGTGACGGTGCCTTAGGGGGCGATCCGCGCTTCGTCGCCGGTGACGGACAGCGCATAGCCAAGCCCTGCGCTCAGCGTGGTGACGCGCGCCAGAATGGCCGGGGCCTGTGGTCCGTGCGCGATGGCCGGGGTGCCGCGCGTGAACTCGGCATCGGGCGCGTCGCGCGTGCCGTCGAGCTGAAGCGGGACGAGCCGCGCACCGACGAAGCGCCCGGCGCGAAAGCGCGCATCGACCGCCAGCGATTGCCACGTTTCGGTGCCGTAGGCTGCCGCGCCCTTGCGCGTCTGGAAGATCATGCTGCCCAGCCCGTGGAACAGCGGCGCGCCCTTGTAGCGTTCGATCCCCTGCAACAATGGCGGGCCGTGCGCGACGAACACCGCGGCGCCGGCATCGATGCATTGCCGGGCATAATCGCGTTGCCAGCCCGGCGTATCGGCCGGGTCGGTTTCCCAATAATGGTTGTGGAGATAGGCGATCACCGTGTCGCCACGGCGGCGCGCCGTGCCGATCGATGCGAGCACGCGCGCAACGTCTTCGGCCAGCAACGCGCCATCGGCGCCGCGCCGCAATTCGTTGACGCCCGGTCGCGTGGCGGTAGCGGCGGCGCCCTCGCGGATCGCGCCCGCCGCCGCGGCGACCAGCGCGACGCTGCCGGCAGGGCTGGCACGCGTAGCCGCCGCGCTGGCCGCCGCGAGATCGCGCCCGCTGCCGGCATGGGCGATGTGGCGCGCGTCGAGCGCGGCAAGTGCGGCCGTGATGCCCGGCGTGCCGAGATCCCAGGCATGGTTGTTCGACGTCGCGACCAGCGTCACGCCGAGTTCGGCAAGGCAATCGATCACCGCGGGCGGGGCCATGTGCAGCACCTCGCTCTGCCGCGTCGGTGTCAGCCCGTCGCCGGCGATCGCCGTTTCGAGATCGGTGAAGGCGATATCGGCGCGCCCGAGCAAGGCGGCGATCGCCGCGCGGCCCGGCCATGCGACGCGGCGCAGATCCTGCTGGATCAACGCCTGGCCGAGCAGCGCCACACGCAGGTCGCGCGGGCGCGCCGCGGCCATCAATCGCCATGCGGGAAGGGTCATGCCGGCCGCGACAATCGCCCGTCGGTGGAACGTCTCGACCATGGGAATATCTCACCTCGTATCGGAGGCATACGCTATCCGCCGTCTTGCTGAGAACATCATACCAAAATCGATATGGTCGGATGAATTGCAGCCATCATGTTTCGCCGCGACGAATCGATCCCTAGGGCATGGCGCAGCGGTTCAAATTGGGGGAACACGACATGCAGCAGCGTCGCATCGAGCACCGTCGTCATCGGGCAGCACTCAAGGGCGGGAGCGTGCTGGCGCTCGCTCTGGCATCGTCGATCGCCGCACCGGCCTTTGCGCAGCAGGCCAGCCCGGCGGTCGCCGCGCCCGAAGCCGCGAGCGCCGACCAGGCCGACACCGTCGCCGAGGTCACCGTCACCGGCTCGCGCATCCGTCGCAAGGATGCCGACAATGTCGGGCCGCTGCTGACCATCACCGCCGACGATCTCGCCAAATCGGGCTCGACCTCGGTCGGCGATGTGCTGCAGCGCTTGCCCTCCGCCGGCGTCAGTCTCAATTCGAACGGCACGCAGGGCACCAGCTACGGCGCCAGCTCGATCAACCTGCGCTACCTGGGTGGTGCTGAGGGCAGCGGCAACCGCGTGCTCGTGCTGGTCGACGGCCATCGCTGGGTCGATGCGGTCGGGCAGCGCGGCTTCCGCGATTTCGTCGATCTCAACACCATCCCGGCCGGCATGATCGACGGCATCGAGATCCTCAAGGACGGCGCCTCGGCAATCTATGGCGCCGATGCCATTGCCGGCGTGGTCAACATCAAGACGCTGCAGCCGTTCAACGGCATCCGCGGCAGTGTGAAGGTCGGCACGACCGACAAGGGCGATGGCCAGGAATATAGCGCGACGCTCAATGTCGGCCGCCATTTCGGCCGCGCGTCGATCGTGCTGTCGGGCAGCTATTTCAAATCACAGCCGATCTTCACCGGGGATCGCGCGCTGACCACCGCCACGCTGGTGCCGCAGACGGCGGTCGGCACCAGCCCGGCCGGCCTTTTCATCCTGCCCGGCCTGTCGAACAATGGCTATTTCGGCACCGCCTCGGGCTTTGCCAGCTCGGCCAATCCGGTGGCGTTCAACGGCGGCACGATCGGTGCCGGCGCGCTGGCCGACAACAGTTTCCACACCGCCGCCTTGCCCGGCGATGCCTATAACACCCAGGCGCAGGGCATCTACAGCACCGGCCCGTCGGAGCGCTACGGCATCTATGGCCGCTTCGGTTACGAACTGACCGACGACATCAACTTCCATGTCGAGGGGCTGTACAACCGCCGCACCTCGGACCAGCTCTTTTCGCCGGTGCTGCTCGATGTCGGCAGCACCTCCGGCACGGTGCGCGGCTTCGCGATCCCCAACAATCAGGCGTTCAACCCGTTCGGCACCGCCAATGGCGTCCCCGGCGCCAATGCGGTGGGATTTGCGGCGACCTCGGCATGGCGCATCCGCAAGGTGCTGACCGACCTCGGCAATCGCGATAATATCCAGACGGTGCAGACCTACCGCGTCGCGGCCGGGCTCGACGGCAGCTTTGCGCTGCTCGGCCATGACTGGCACTGGGACGTCTATGGCGCCTATTCGAAGAACAAGATCGACACCGTCGCGCTCAACGGGGTGAACTACGACAATCTGTTCCTCGGCCTCGGCTCGCCCGCCGCCTGTGCGGCGAGCGCCGGCTGCGTGCCGATCAACCTGTTCGGCACGATGACCGAGGCACAGGCATCGTACATCCGCTTCACCGCGCGGGAATCGAACTATACCGAGCTCTACAACGCCACCGCCAACGCCACCGGCACGCTGTTCGACCTGCCGGCCGGCCCGCTCCAGCTTGCCGTCGGCTACGAATATCGCCGCAACAAGGGCGTCGACAATCCCGATCCCGTCGCCAACGCCGCCTCGAATTATCTCAGCGCGGCCTATAACAAGACGACAGTGCAGACGCGCACGCCGACCAGCGGCAGCTATGACCTGCATGAAGTCTATGGCGAATTCTCGGTCCCGATCTTCAAGGACCAGGCCTTCGCCAAGAGCCTCGATCTCGATCTCGCCGCGCGCTATTCGCGCTACTCGACGGTCGGCGGCAAGCTGACCTTCAAGGCCGGCGCCGGCTATCGCCCGTTCGAGGGGCTGCTGTTCCGCGGCACCTATGCGCAGGGCTTCCGCGCGCCATCGATCCTCGAACTGTACCAGGGATCGCGCCAGACCAGCTTCCAGGGCACCGACCCGTGCAATGGCGGCGCGGCGGCGAACAGCACGCTCACCGGCTGCGCCGGGGTGCCGGCCGGCTACAACCAGGCCAATTACAATCTCAACGGCCTGATCCCCGGCGTCATCAGCGGCAACCGCCTGCTCAAGCCGGAAACCTCCGACAGCATCAGCGCCGGCGTGGCCATTTCGCCGGTGCAGGTCCCCGGGCTGTCGCTGACGGTCGACTACTACAAGATCGTCATCCACAACGCGATCGCGTCGCAAACCGCGACACAGATCCTGCAATTGTGCGCGGCGCGCGGCGGGGTGTTCTGCGATCTGGTGACGCGCGACAGCGGCACCGGCGCGATCACCCAGCTGCTGCAGGGTGCGCAGAACCTCGCCTCGATCCGCACCGATGGCGTCGACGCCACGCTGCGCTATGACTTCCGCACCGGCATCGGCAAGTTCGGCGCGGTGATCGACGCCAGCTATCTCGGCTCGTTCCGCACCGTTTCGCCTAACCCGGCCGGGGGCGCCGAGATCGTCGATGATCGCGCCGGCAAGGGCGATACGCCACGCGCGACCTATCCGCGCTGGAAGGGCCAGGCCTCGCTCAGCTGGTCGCTCGACCCGTTCGATACGGTGCTGCGCGCGCGCTATATCGGCCCGACCACCGACGTCGCCAATACGGTCAAGGACGCCCATACCAACGCGATCGTCTACACCGATGCCGAGATCGGCTTCGCGATCGACCATGACCGCGCGCGATTCACCATCGGCATGAACAATGTGTTCGATGTCCAGCCGCCGGCGTCCTACGCCAATGCGCCGATCAACTACGACATCTACACCTATGACGCGCGTGGTCGCTATTTGTACGCGCGCTTTTCGGTGAAGATGTAGGGCTGCACTATTTAGCCCCTCCCCTTCAGGGGAGGGGCTAAAGGAAGAAGGGACGGGGGCTGATGGCTGGCATTGACGCGTCCCCCAAACGCCATGGCGGGCTCGATCCGGTGATGATGATGCTGGCGGCGATGCTGCTGGCGATCGCGCTGACCTGGATCATCCCCTCGGGCAGCCATCGCCGGACCTCCGACAAGGACAATGCGCCCGTCGTCGCCGGCACCTATCGGCAATTGCCCAAGTCGATCGGGCCTGGCGCGCTGCTGCCGCACGCGCCGGTCAAGGGCATCGCCCAGCCCGTGAGTCCGGTCGCGCTCGCCACCGCGATCCCGGAAGGGCTGAAGCGTTCCGCGCCGCTGATCTTCATGATCCTGATGCTCGGCGGCATGTTCGGCATCCTGCGCGCGAGCGGCGCGCTCGACGCCGGCATCCAGCGGCTGATCGGCATCAGTCGCGGCGATATCCGCATCCTCGTGCCCGTGCTGATGCTCGGCTTTTCCGCCGGCAGTACCTTTCTGGGGATGATCTCGGAATATCTGCTGCTCATTCCGGTGATGATCGCGCTCGCCGATCGCCTGGGGCGCAGCCGCATGTTCGGCTTCGCGATCGTCACGCTCGCGGCGAAAATCGGCTATCTCGCCTCGGTCACCAGCCCGGTCGCCTTGCTCATCGCCCAGCCGATCGTCGGCGTCGCGCCCTTTTCCGGGCTGCTGTTCCGGCTCGCCATCTGGGTCTCGTTCCTCGCCATCGCGATGCTCGTGGTGCTGCGCGCCGGTCGCATCACGCACGAACCGGCTCCGGTCGTCTTCGAACATCTCTCGCATCGCCACCTCGGCATCCTGACGATCGCCGGCGTGACGATCGCGGCGCTCGTCTATGGCTCGATCGCGCTCGGCTGGGACGATGGCGAATTCTCCGCTTTGTTCATCGTCGCGGCGGCGGGGATGGCGGCGGCGGCGCGGATGAAGCCGGTCGCCGCGGTCGAGCTGTTCGTCACCGGCATGAAGACGATGATGCTCGCGGCGTTGCTGGTCGGCATGGGCCGGGCGGTCGAGGTCATCCTGCGCGAGGGGCAGATCCTCGATACGATCATCGAGGCGGTCTCGGTCCAGGTCCACGGCCTCGCACCGGTGTTCGTCGCGCCGATCGTCATGGGGGTCGAGATGCTGCTGACGCTGCTGATCCCCTCGACCTCGGCCAAGGCCGCGCTCAGCCTGCCGATCCTCGGGCCGATCGCCGCTTCGGCCGGCGTGTCGGGGCAGACCACCGTGCTCGCCTTCCTGCTTGGCAACGGCCTGGTCAACATGCTCGCGCCGACCTCGGGCATGCTGCTCGCCTATCTCGCCGCGGCCGGGGTTTCCTATGGCGCCTGGTTCCGCTTCGCCTGGCGCATCTTCGCGATCTTCACCTGCCTGTCGGTCGCGGCGATGATGCTCGCGGTCGCGATCGGCTATTGATGTCGAGCGCCGGGCAAACGCCGTTGCCGCCCTTGTCGGTCGTCATGGTGGCGATGCGCGACGGCGTGCGGCTGGCGACCGACATCTATCTGCCGGCGGGTGCACAGGCCGGGCAGCGCTTCCCCGTGCTGGTCGAGCGCACCCCCTATGATCGGCGCGGCACCAACCATGGCGACTTCTCGCTGGCCGACCCGACGCCGCGCTCGAAGCCCGAGATCGCGCGGATATTCGCCGATGCCGGCTATGCCTATGTCCTGCAGGATTGTCGCGGCCGCTACGAATCCGAAGGGGTGTTCGTCAAATATCTCAACGAGGGCGAGGACGGCGTCGACACCATCGCCTGGCTGCGCGACCAGCCGTGGTGCGATGGCCGTGTCGGCACGCTCGGCCTGTCCTATGGCGCGCATGTGCAGAGCGCGCTGGCCTGTCTCGATCCGCCGGGGCTGGGCGCGATGTTCCTCGATTCCGGCGGCTTCTCCAGCGCCTATCATGGCGGCGTGCGGCAGGGCGGGGCGTTCGAGCTCAAGCAGCTGACCTGGGCGCGCAAGCATGCGCTGCTCGCGCCGGAAACCGCCGCCGACCCGGCGCGCAAGGCCGCGCTCGAAGCAGAGGATATCCGTGCGTGGATCGGCCGGCGCTGGACGGCCGGCAACTCGCCCGTCAGTGCCGCGCAGGAATATGAGAATTATGTCCTCGAACAATGGGACGCCGAGGATTTCTCGCCTTATTGGCAACGCCTCGGCCTTTATGCGCGCGGCTGGTACGATCGCTATGCCGATGTGCCGATGGTGCACATGTCGAGCTGGTACGACCCCTATTCGCAGACCGCGATCGACAATTTCCTCGGCCTCAGCGCGATCAAGCGCGGGCCGGTCAAGCTCGTGCTCGGCCCGTGGACGCACGGCCAGCGATCCGCATCCTTTTCGGGCGATGTCGATTTCGGGCCGGCGGCGCCGCTCGACGGCAATCTCGCGCCCGATTACATCACGTTGCGGCGCGACTGGTTCGACCGCCATCTGCGTGGCATCGATGCCCCCGAGCACCTCGCCGCGCCGATCCATCTCTTCGTGATGGGCGGCGGCAGCGGTCGACGCCTGCCCAGCGGCCGGATCGACCATGGCGGGCGCTGGCGCAACGAACAGGCCTGGCCGTTGCCGGGCACCGAGGCGCTGACGCTCTATCTGACCACCGATGGCCTTGGCGCCACGCCGCCGACCGACGATGCCGCGCCGCTGAGCTACGACTTCGATCCGGCCGATCCCGTTCCGACACTGGGCGGGGCGCTGACCTCGGGCGCGCCGCTGATGGAGGCGGGCGGCTATGACCAGCACGCCAGCGCGGCACGCGCCGACGTGTTGGTGTTCGACAGCGCGCCGCTCGACGCCGACCTCGAAGTGACCGGCACGGTGATCGCGCACCTGCGCGTCAGCTCCTCGGCGGTCGACACCGACTTCACGATCAAGCTGGTCGATCTCTACCCGCCAAGCGCCGATTATCCGCGGGGCTATGCGCTGAACCTCGCCCATGGCATCCTGCGCAGCCGGTACCGCCATTCGTTCGAGCGGCCGGAACCGATGGAGCCCGGCGCGATCCATGACCTCGTCATCCCGACCTTCCCGACCAGCAATCTGTTCCGGCGTGGCCACCGCATTCGCATCGAGGTGTCGAGCAGCAACTTCCCGCATTTCGACGTCAATCCCAATGTCGACTGGCGCGTGCCCGGCGCGGCGCCGCAGGTCGCGCGCAACAGCGTGCATGTCGACCGCGTCCATGCCTCGCACGTCGTCCTGCCCGTCATCCCCGCGCAGCGCTGAGCCGGCGCGATGAACCGCGTCGGCCGGATCGCGGCGGACGCCATCGGGCTGCGCGCGCTGCGCAGCTTCGCCGAAATCATCCGCACCGGTTCCGCCACCGCGGCGGGGCGCAATCTCGGCATGACCCAGCCGGCGGTCAGCCGGATCATCGCCCAGCTCGAAACGTCGGTCGGTTTCGAGCTGTTCTACCGTGATCGCGGGCGGCTGGTGCCGACCAAGGACGCGCTGCTGCTCGCCGAAGAGGTCGAGCTGGCGTTGGCCGGGCTCGAGCGCGTCAACAGCCTGGTGCGCGACATCGCCGTCTCGGCGACCGGCGAGCTGCGCGTCGTCGCCCCGCCGAGCTTCACCGAAGGCCTGTTGCCCGAGATGGTCGCCGGCTTCCTGGCGCGCAATCCGGGGGTCCGCTTCAACCTCGATTCACGCAGCGTCGATACGACCAAGGCGATGGTCGCGACGCGCGTCGCGGATTGCGGTTTCATGAAATTGCCGATCGACGAGCGCGATCTCGATGCGGAAACGCTTGTGACCAGCGGTTCGGTCTGCGTGCTGCTGGCCGATCACCCGCTTGCCGCCCGCGCGACCCTGTCACCGGCCGACCTGCATCATGAGCGGCTGGTGCTGCTCGGCTCGGGCCGGCAATGGCGCGCCCAGGTCGACCAGGCCTTTGCGCAGTTTCGCCTGCGCCCCAATGTCGCGATCGAGACCCACACGCACGGTTCGGCCTGCGCGCTCGCGGCGTGCGGGGTCGGCATCGCCATCGTCAACGCGCTGCTCGCGCGCAGCTATATCCGCGCGCCGCTGGTCGCGCGGCCGTTCGCGCCGCCGATCATCCATGAATATGCCTTCGTCACCTCGGCGCTGTCGCGTCCCTCGCGCCTGACGGTCGCCTTTCGCGACGAGGCGCGGCGCTATTTCGAGGCGGAGGCGGTGCCGGGTTGAGCTACTTCGCCAACCCCGCCAGCTTGCCGGTATCGATCGCCGCGACCGCCTGCTTCAGCACGTCGATGCTCGGCGCATCGCCCGAGGCGTCGACCGCGAAGCGGCTCGCCACCATCGTCGAATAGCTGCCGTGATGGTCGGCATTGTCCCACTTCTCGCTGACCATCGATCCGTTGACCATCGCGGTCTTCTCATAGCCGGTCGCGGTGGTCTTGCTCGATTGCAGGTTCATCGCCCCGCCCAGCGTGGCGATCGAGCCGAGCGCGCCGACATCGGCGACCGACAGGCTGAAGCTCTGGTCGCCCATCGTGTAGCGCGCTTCGGCCTTGCTGCCGTTGATGCCCGCCGCACCGCCGCTCTGCGTCTCGACGTCGCCGCGCGTGAAGCCGGCGATCGCCGCCGGCAGCATCGCCTGCAACGCGTCGGCCGGCACCGCCGAGCTGTGCCCGCTCGCCGCATCGGCCTGTATCTGCTCGCTCGCCGCCTTCACCCGCTGGCTCGCGGCGTTCACCTTGTCGAGATCGACCGAGCCGACCCCCGGGAGCGACATCGTGCTGCCGCTCATCATCGTCCCGGCACCGCCCGACATCAGCGGCCGCATCATCGCACCGGTCAAGGTGCTGGTGACGGCGGCGACCACGATGCCAACCACCACGCACACCACCAGCGTGACGGCATAATAGCTGACCGCCTTGTCCGCCGGTGCCTTCATCAGCAACGGCAGACCGACCCACAACAGATAAAGCGTGTAAAAGCCGGCCAGCCCGAGAATGGACAATGCCGGGAGGATCTGGACTATCCCGACGATCAGCGCGGCGACCGCCGAAAAGGCGGCAACCTTCATCGCCGAGATCGGGTTTTTGGTCGCACCGAAATTGGGCGCGAGCGCATCGATCACCAGCGCCAGCACGAAGATGCCGATCAGCGACGAGACATAGCGGATCAGCGCCACCTCGATCGAACCGAGGATCGATGGCCGGTACGTCACGCCGAGAAAACTATAGCCGAACAGTTGCCTGCCGATCAGCCCGGCGATTGGCCCGATCGCCGCGAGCGGCACGACCCAGGTCATGAAGATGCCCTTGACGGTCATCGGCTCGGCATCGATCGCCGCCCACTCGGCGGCGGGGCTGAGAATCAGCCGCTTGATCCGCTCGATCATCCCCGTCGAACCGCCACCTGGAATCTGCGTCGCCATGGCCGTGCTCCCCTGTCAACATTGAACCCGATCGCAGCATGATACACCTGATCGAAGCGGGTCGATAGGACCGAGGCGACACTATCCGCGTCGCGGGGGGCGCAGCGTCGCTTGCCGACCGCCGCCGCCATGCTATTCCCGCGCATCGCTTTTCCCGGAGACCGTCCATGCGCCAGCGTTTTGTCGCCCTTCTGCTCGCCGCCACCGCCACCAGCCCCGCGCTGGCCGCGCCGATCCATCAATATGGCGCGTTGGCGCTCGCCCCGAAGGGCGATGTGCTGGCGACGATCGAGGACGATGCGGCCGATCACGGCGTGGTCACGCTGCGCTCGGTCAGGACCGGCAAGGTCGTGCGCACGATCGATCCATGCGCCAAATGCGGCTATGCCGGGCTGAGCTTTGGCCCCTCGGGCGATCTCGCCTTCCTCGCGCGCGATCGTGCCGCCGGCACCGTCACGCTGATGGTCGATGGCGGCAAGACGCAGCGCCCGGTCGCGACCATTGCCGGCATCGCGCAGACGCCGCGCTGGTCGCCCGACGGCACGCGCATCGCGCTGCTCGTGACGATCGGCGCTGCCAAGGAAGCCGGCGCGACCCAGGCCGGCGTGCGCCAGGTCGGCGAGATCGGCGAGCATAGCGACGAACAGCGCCTCGCCGTGTTCAGCGCCTCGGGCGCGCCGGTCGCGGCGGCGGCGGTCAAGCCGCTCTCACCGGCCGATCGCTATGTCTATGAATATGACTGGACGCCCGACGGCACCGGCTTCGTCGCAACCACCGCGCTCGGCAATGGCGACAACAACTGGTGGGTCGCGACGCTCGACGCGATCGACGCCACGACCGGCGACGTGCGCAACATCGCCCGGCCGACGACCCAGCTCAACTTCCCGCGCGTCTCGCCCGACGGCAAGACCGTGGCCTATATCGGCGGGCTGATGAGCGATTTCGGCTCGGTCGGCGGCGATTTGTGGACCGTGCCCTTCGCCGGCGGCGAGCCGGTCGATGTGACGAAGGACGCGCACTACACGCTGACGTCGCTGGCACGTGCCGGCGGAACGCTTCGGGCGACGGTGCTGCGCGGCGACAGCGCGGGCCTGCTGACCGACGGCAAGGGCGGCCCGGCGGTTGGCTGGAGCCGCCCCGCCAGCTTCTCGGCGGGCGACGGCCGCGCCGCCTTCAGCGCCGATGGCCGCACGGTCGCGATGGTCGTGCAGGACTTCACCCATGCCCCCGCGATCTTCGCCGGGCCGGTCGGCAAGCCGGTGCAGATCACGCATGACAACGACGCCGCCCCCGCGCTCGTCACGGCCCGCAGCATCGACTGGAAGAATGACGGCTTCGACGTGCAGGGCTGGCTGCTCGCCCCGACCGGCGCCGATCCGGCGGTGAAGCATCCGATGGTCACGGTGGTCCATGGCGGCCCCTCGGCGGCCAATGTGCCCAATTTCGTCCAGCGCGGCGCGATGGCCGATCTGCTCGCCGCCGGCTATTATGTCTTCCTGCCCAATCCGCGCGGCAGCTACGGCCAGGGCGAGGCGTTCACCGCCGCCAACAAGCGCGATTTCGGCGGCGGCGACCTGCGCGACATCCTCAGCGGCATCGACGCGGCCGAAAGGCAAGCGCCGATCGACGATGCGCGGCTCGGCCTGATCGGTGGCAGCTATGGCGGCTTCATGGCGATGTGGGCCAACACCCAGACCAACCGCTTCAAGGCGATCGTTGCCGGGGCGGGGCTGTCCAACTGGATCAGCTATTACGGCACCAACGGCATCGACCAGTGGATGCTGCCGTTCTTCGGCAAGACGATGTACGACGACCCCAAGGCCTATGAGGACGTCTCGGCGATCTACCATATCAAGAGCGCGAAGACGCCGACCTTCATCTATGTCGGCGAGCGCGACATCGAGGTGCCGCCGACCCAGTCGATCGAGTACTGGCACGCGCTGAAGGAAATGGGCGTCGAGACCAGCCTGGTGATCTACCCCGACGAAGGCCATGGCATCCGCGGCGCGGCAAACAGCGCCGACGTGCGCAAACGCACGGTGGCATGGTTCGACAAATATCTCGGGAAGTAGCCATCTTTCCCTCTCCCTTTGGGCGGGGGATGGGGCCGCGCGGCGGCGGAAGGGTGAGGGCAGTTAACGCAGCGGCTTCCCCGAATCCTTCCATTTGTCGAGGATCTGCGAGTCGTCGCTCTGATAGCCCGGCGGCACGACCGACGTGGCCGTCGCGGTGTGCGTCGCGGTCACCGCCGGCGCGCTCGGCAGTGGCTTGCCGCTCTGCGCATAGCCCGGCTGGATCGCCGCTGGCGCGGTTACCGGCGGGGCGGGGATTGCCGCCAGCACCGGCGCGGGCGCTTCGGGGCGCGGATGCGGGGCGGGCAGGGGCTCGCCGCCAGCATAGCGCTGGTTGAACGCCGCCGGTGTGCCCCACCAGCCCTGCCAGCGGTGGAAGAAATGCGCGCCGATCGCCGCGGTCATCACCAGGCTGCGGTTCCAGCGCGGCGTCACGGCATAGGTGTGGTAATGCGTCGCGAGGCCGACCGGCGCGAACACGCGCCCGCCCAGCGCCGCCGCCGCGACCTTCGCCGCGCGGATCCAGTAATCGCGGTTCGGCGCGCGCGTCGCGGCGCCGTCGCAGGCGAAGCTGAACTGGCAGCCGCTATGTTCCGAGCCCTGATAGACCACGCCGCACACCGTCGCCGGAAAGGCCGGGTGGCGGACACGGTTGAGCACGACCTGCGCCACCGCCTGCTGCCCGGCATCGGGCTCGGTCGCCGCCTCGTAATAGACCGCCGCGGTCAGGCATTGCAGCGCGCGGACCTTGTCGACAGCGCTGGCATTCTTCATCGAAAAGGGCTGGGCCGGGTGGATGCTCGCATCGGCGACATAGTCCTCGGCGCCGGGCGGCAGCGGGATATCGGGCAGCGCGGTGCTGCCGGTCGCCCCGGCGATCGCGGTCACCTCGGGCTGCGCCACGCTCGGTGCCGGCTCGGGGTCGTCGGCATAGAGCGCCGCCGCCCCGGGGAAATGCTCCTCCGCCTCATAGCCGACCGGCGCCGGCGGCGCCTCTGCGCCGGCATCGGGCTGCGCCGCGATCGCGCGCAGCGCGGCATGCGCCGACACCCCGGCACAGATCACGAACGCGATGGCGAGCGCGCCGACCCTGCTAAGTCGCCGCACGCGAAACCATTCCCTGATCGTGACCAAATTCATCGGCGCGCGGCGCTCCACCGCCGGAACCCTCCGGCGCTTCGCGCCATAGCCCGAATTCGTTAGCAATTCCGCAGCGAACTTTGCCGTGTCTCGCCGCGAAACACTTGATGGTTAATGTAATTATTGCGGCGGTCGGTCGCGGCACTGGCGCGGCTTGCCGTCGAAATGGCGTCGGCGCTACGCGCTGGGGGGCGGCTCCGTGGCGAGGTCGCACGGCACCCGCGGCTTGGGCACGGGCAACGTTCGCCGGGCGGCCTTGCGCAGGGAGCTTGCGAACTTGCGGCCCGCGCCGACCAGCTTGGCCTTGTCGAAACATCCCGCCGCGCCGAGCGCCAGCGCATCGCTCTCGGCGTCGGAGCCGGGCTTGGTGTGTGACGATACCACCAGCACGGGCGCATGCGGGCCGCCGGCCAGTTCGTCGAGAAACGCCATGCCGTCGATGCCCGGCATGGCGAGATCGAGCGTGATGACATTCGGGAAGTGCTGCGCGATCATGGCGCGCGCGGACGGGATGTCGCTTGCCGAGGCGATCACGTTCAGGTCCGGCTCGCTTTCCAGTATCTGCTCGATAATTGCGCGCACGGTGAGCGAGTCGTCGATCACCAGAACCTTGAACATCATTGCCGTTCTCCCGGATTCATCGATGATCCGTCCGGGTTGACGGCACCTCTCCACGGCTATCCGTAATTTCCCTTCGGTGGCGGCACGCGCGCGCGTTGTCGTGCGGCGTGAGGCACCGCCGCGCCGGTCATCTCGCGCCGGCTCATTCCCCGTCGCGATATAGTGACCACACGCTCGCCAGGTCCTGCACGACATGGCCGAGCGACTTGTAGACGGTGATCTCGTCGGCCGCCTGCCGCCCGGCCGCTCGCCCCGCCAGCACCGCGCCGATCTCCGCGACGATGTGATCGTCGCCGATCAGCCCGGCGTCGCGCGCGCGGCGGAACTCGCCGCCCTGCGCCAGCACGCCCTCGCGGCTGTCGACGAAGAAGCGTGATCGCACCACCAGCGCGTTGTCGACCTCGGCCGTTCCGGCATGGCTCGAGCCGACCAGGTTGAGGTGCGTCCCCGGCCGCACCCACGCGCCGGCGAGGATCGGGTCATGCGCGGCGCTCACCGTGCAGACGATGTCGGCGTCCGCCACCGCGTCGCACACCTCGTCGCTCGCCGCGATGGCGAAATCGAACTCGTCCTCCATGTTCGCGACGAACGCCGCCGCGCGCTCGGGCGAGCGTCCCCAGATGCGCACCAGCTCCAGCGGGCGCACCCGCGCGATCGCGCGGATATGCGTCGCGGCCTGCTCGCCATAGCCGAGGACCGCCATCCGGCAGGATTCGGGTCGCGCCAGCGCATCGGTCGCCACCGCGCTCGCCGCCGCGGTGCGGATCGCGGTGATCTCGCCGGCATGCGCGACGCATACCGGTTCGCCGCTCTCGGGGTCGAACAGCACCACCACGCCCTGGTGCGACTGCCGCCCGCGCGCGAAATTGTCCGCGAACACGCTGATCAACTTGGCCCCGAACGGCCCGTCGGGCGCCAGCGCGCCGGGCATGATCCCGAACATGCGCCCCTCGCTCAGCGGGATGATCGAGCGCAGCAACTGCCGCGTCTCGCCGCAAGAAAAGGCGATCATCGCCTCGCGCACGATCGGGATGCAGCGCTCGTAACTGAGCCGCCGGCGGACTTCGTCGCGATCGATCATGCGCATGGGGCGTGCTCCGTAAAGGGATTGAAGGCGATTGGCATAAACGAACCTGCCCTCACCTTGAGCCATGCCCGAGCGGCCACCAACGATAAAGCGCGCGATGGCCGACGCGGATGGCGGATCGGCGCGGGCCGGGGTCTGGTGCACCGGCCCAAACGCCTTCACTATGGCGCCATGGGGCGTCGCGCCCCGCCGATCGCACGCCGGAGGACGCCTTGAACACCCGCCACCTCGTCGACCCCGAAGTCGCGCCGATGCTCGATCTCTGGCCGACCATGACGATTTCCGCCGAGACGCTCGATGCGATGCGCAACCGCGAGATACCGGTGATGCCGTTCGACGCCTCGGGCAGCACGCTCGAACGGAAATCGGTCCCCGGCCCGGCCGGCGCGCCCGATATCGGGCTGCACATCTATCTGCCCGACGATGCGGCGCGGCCGTTGCCGTGCATCTATCATATCCATGGCGGCGGCTATGTCGCGGGCGGGGCCGCGATGGGGGAGGCGCGGCACCGCCCGCTGGTCAAGGCGCTGGGCTGCGCGCTGGTCTCGGTCGACTACCGCCTCGCGCCCGAGACACCGCACCCCGGCCCGGTGGAGGATTGCTATGCCGGCCTCGCCTGGCTCGTCGCCAATGCCGAAGCGCTGGGCATCGACCCCGCGCGGATCGGCGTGATGGGCGAGAGCGCCGGTGGTGGCCTCGCCGCCGCGCTGGCGTTGCTCGCGCGCGATCGCGGCGAATATGCGCTCGCCTTCCAGCACCTGATCTATCCGATGCTCGACGACCGCACCTGCGTCGCCACCGATCCGCATCCTTATACCGGTGAGTTCATCTGGACCGCCGGCAGCAACCATTTCGGCTGGTCGTCGCTGCTCGGCCACCCGCCCGGCCGGGAAGGCGTCTCGCCCTATGCCGCCCCCGCGCGCGCCGAAGATCTCGCCGGGTTGCCGCCGACCTTCATCTCGACCGGCGCGCTCGATCTCTTCGTCGAGGAAGATCTCGACTACGCCCGCCGCCTGATCCGCGCCGGCGTGCCGACCGAACTGCACGTCTTCCCCGGCGGCTTCCACGGCTATGACATGATGCCCGGCACCCGCGTCGGCGAGGCCGCGGCCACGGCGAGCCGGGCGGCGTTACGGCGCTTCATGCACGGATGATCGCAGCCGGGGCAACGGGCGAACCGCGCACCGGCTGACCGTTTCCGCTACGCCTCGCCGTCAAGGCGACCTAGCCGCCCGAAAGGCGACCGGTTGGAAATGGGGAGAGAAGCGGCCGGGCAGCCGTCGCCCCAGTTGCAGACATTTGGGAAAAGCGATTTTAGGCTGTATCGCGTCGGCTGTCGGAGGGGAGCGATCTATATGACACCCGATGAGTTTGCCGAGAAATGGGGTGACGACCCTGACTTTCTTGCCGCATTTCCCCTCGGCTTGCTCAATCAATTCCCGCTTAGATTTGCCGATAAGCACTTTTTGTTCGAGGCGGGCCTTCCAAGCGGTGCTGCCCCGTGCCTTTCATTCGGGCCTAAATACGCGAGCTATTTTGCTACAGACACGGGCATGCAAATCGGCACCAACGGCTCAGGCGATCCTATCGTCCTCAGCTCCAATGGCGACATTCACTACCTCAATCATGACAGCAGCCTCGCTATCCATTATGTCAATCGAGACTTAGCATCGCTTGCGGAAGCGCTTCTCCAATACCGCCATTTGATCAGTGAAACTTGCCATGAGCTTGGGCCAGACGCTTTTCTCGATGGTCTAGTGCCGCTGCGATTGCGCGATAGCTGGTTTCGATTCCTCCAGTCGGTCGATCCAATAGCTCTCCAATCAGGCTCACTTTGGGCGGAAGAAGCTGCGATGTGGGTCGCTCACGACGATCCTAGGCTGACGCAGGGCCTGTAGGTTCGGATAATGTGGATGACCGCTTCCCACCACGTCGGGCCGTTCCCGTTCCCTCGATCGACACGATCCGCCGGAAAGCCGACCGGCAGATATCGGCAGCAAAAGTAGCCGGGCGGCAGTTGCCCCAATTGCGGACCTTTCCGTGAACGTGAAAACCGGGTAGCCAGACGGCATGACGAGGATTTCAGCAGAGACCGCTGTCGACGTCTTTAACGTGTTGTCGTGGCTCGCGCTCGCGGCAGTTCTCGTCCGTAAGTGGATGGATCTATACAACCCGACATGGGCTCTGCCGGTCGCTTACCTTCTGCTGCTCGTCGGTATCATTTGGCGCTCGATTCGACGATTGCGGGCGACGGGCGTGACTGAAAGCTGACCGGCAGCATCCCACCACGTCGCGCCGATCGCCGGCATCAACCGCGATCGTCGCACCGCAAAGCGATCGAGCGGGTTGCAGGAGAAAATACGGCTAAGCGGCAAGCGAGCCGCGAACCGCCGACCTGCCCCGCTTATTGGCGGACCCGGCAATAGCGATCGACATCCGCCGCGGTCCATTGCTCGCGCGCGGCGAACGGGCAGCGTTCCGGCGCGCGGTCCGGCGGAGGCGCGACGACGATGTTGAAATCGACATCGGCCGTCGAACAGCTCAGGTGCAGGTTGTCGCGGATCGGTGTCGACGACATGCCGGTCACCACGCGGTTGCCCACCTCCAGCTTCAGCGCGCCGTCCCAGGTGAAGCTCAGCTTGAACGTCACCGGCTTGTCATAGGGTACGAGCCCGAGCGGGGTCTCCTTCCCGTCGACCGACAGCGAGACCAGGAAGGAATCGGGCGTTGCCGGATGCCAGGCGGCGACGATGCCGTTGCAATGGCACCCCGAAGCGGCGAGGCTGAGGTCGGTGAACCCGACCTTTGCCACGGGATACCATTTGCCAGGCGCATTCGCCTTGCGGATCATCATCGCGCCGCTGAGCTGCGTCGCGGCCCTGGGCACGGCGATATCGCGGTCGTCGAAGGTTCCCGCCCGCGCGCGGCACTGCCACGACTGCGCGTTCGCGACCGAGCAATAGCTGGAAAGCACCGCGCCGAGCGCGAGCAACCGGGTGGCACGGCGGAGCCGCCGAGCGGCGCAACCTGTTGCGAAGGCTTCACGTCTGCTCATTCCGGTTCCTTTCCGACGGTAGCCGGTCGCGATACCCGTCATGGGTAAAGCTCTCATGAAGGCGCTTCGCGCGGGGGACCGTGGCGACGAGCAGCAGCAAGATAAAAGCGACGACCCCGGGATACCGCTCGTCATCCGCCAGTTCGCCGGCGGCAAGCGGTGGATCGGGTGCGCGATGATTCCGACAACGTTGATGCGCACCAGGTTGACCGAAAGGATAAGCCTCGCTGCGATCGCCGCTACGGGGCTTATCGTTGCCGTGACGATTCGGCACGTAACGTGCCATAAATGCGCCAGAACAGCGCAAGTCAAAATGGGTGGGTCATCGTATGAAATGCACATCACATCGGTGCTATTCGATGTCGCATTTGTACGATGTACGCACACATGGCGATGAACGGGAAGAAGCGTGCGACGAAATGCTGCGGAGTTCATGAAATACGCCGTTTTATTATTGTCGTCCGCCAGGACAAGGAACAGCATGGTTTTGCCACGTGACGCGAGTCGCGCGGCTACGGCGCGGTCGTCACGAGGCGTTCGTTGGTCCGGTGGGTCGCAATCCAAACCGAACCGGGGGATTGCGTGGCGCGTTGGAGGCTTATGGTATTGGGTGTTGTCGCCGCCGCGCGGATCGGCGGCGCGACCATCGCCGTGCCGCCCAATTGCTGGCCGGTGTTCGGCTATCTGCTCGCCGCGCCGCGCCGCGCGGCACAGCGCGACGCGCTCGCCATGGCGCTGTGGCCCGACCATGAGAGCGATGCCGCGCGACATTCGCTGGCCAGCGCGCTCTATCGCATCAAGGGCGCGTTCGGCGATCTCGCCTGCCCGGTCGAGGCCAGCGGCGAGCGCGTCCGGCTGCGGCTCGACGACGGCTTGTGGGTCGACATGCTCGCTTTCGAACGCCGCGCCGCACCACTCGCCGCCATGTCGGGCACGGTGTCGCTCGACCCCGCCGCGCGGCGTCGGCTGCACCGCGCGCTGCTCGGTTATGGCGGCGACTTCATGCCGATGGTCGATGCCGAATGGGCGTTGATCGAGCGCGAGCGGCTGCGCTGTCTGCGGCTCGACGCGCTCTATGCGCTCGCCAACATCCATGCCCGCGCCGACGACTGGCGCGCCGTCGTCACCACCGCCCGCGCGCTGACCGCCGCCGAGCCGCTGCGCGAGGATGCCCACCGCCTGCTGATGACCGGCTATGCCCGCACCGGCAATCGCGCGCTCGCGTTGCGGCAATATCGCCACTGCGCCGCCGTGCTTGCGGCCGAACTCGGCGTCGAGCCGATGGATGAAACCAGCGCGCTTTACCGCGGTCTTTGCGCGCCGGGCGGCCGCGTCGCGGTGACGGCGCCGGCACGACCGATGGCCATGGCATCGGCCGCGCCGACGCCGGGGAATGGCGACCTCCGCGAGGTGCTTGTCGCGACGCGCGACCAGATGCGTACCGCGATCGGCCTGATCGACAGCGCGCTCGCGCAACCGTGATGATCCGGTGACGGCGCCGTGATCGCGGCGTGACCGGCCTCGTTCACAACGCCTCCGACTCGGGATTTCAGGTCCCCTCGGACGAGCGAGATGAACGGAGCCGACCATGACGATCAGGGCCCAGCCGCTTCGCAATTCACCATCGGTGGCCGCGCCGCCACGTTGGTCGTGCGTGCCTGGCTCGAGCCGGTCGCCGGCGGCGCGCCGGTCCTGCGCGGCACCGTCGCCGCGCTTGGCGGGCGGATGCTCGGCGCGTTCGACAGCCTCGAAAGCCTTGCCGCCCTGGTCGACCGTCACGTCGCCGCGCCGCCCGATCAGCCCGACCCAGATCAGCCTGACCCCGATCAGCCCGAATGAGGAACCCCGTCATGCATGAGGACTACCCCCTGCTTCGCGCCAGCCTCTCGCCCGCTTATGCCGAGGCGGACGCGCAACAGCTCGATGCCCTTGTCCGCCAGATCTATGGCGAGGGCGCCAGCGCCGAGGATGTCGAAGGCCTGTTCGACGATATCGGCCGCGGCCTGAAACATGCGGCGGGCGCGGTCGGCCATTTCGCGCAGCAGGCCGCCCCCGGCATCGTGTCGGGTGCGATGGCCGGCTCGGCGCTCGGGCCCTGGGGCGCGCTTGCCGGCGCGGTCGCCGGCGGTGCCGGCAGCGTCCTGTCGCACTCCCGCAACCCAACCGCGCGGGCGATCGGCGGTGGCATCGGTACCGTCAGCAATCTCGTCTCGACCGTCCGTGGCGGTGGCGCCGGCGGCGCGCTCGGCGCGCTCGGTGCGATCGGTGGCGGCGCGGCGGGCGGTCGCGGCGGCAGTCCGCTGGCGATGCTCACCGGCGGTGGGGGCGGTGGCGCCAATGGGCTGATCGGCATGCTTGCCAGGCCCGAGACGCTGCAGGCGCTGTCCTCGGCCGCGATGGGCAGCTTCGGCCGCCAGTCGATCCCGGTCGGCGGCCAGCAGATCCCGGTTCATATGCTGCTCAGTGCGCTCGGCACGCTCGCCAACCGCTCGGCGCATGAGGCGGCCGAATATGACGAATCCGCCGAGGCCATGCCCGGCTTCATCGCCGAGGCCGGCGAGGCGCTCGGCGTCGATGTCGAGGATGCCGAGGGGCGCACCGACACGCTGCTCACGCTGCTCGCGCTGTCGCCCTCGATCTGGGGGCCCAATGCCCAGTCGCGCCCGGTGACGGTCAATGTCGCGCCGGCCGAACCGGCGCCGCAGCCCGCCCCGCCGCTCGTCGTCGCCGGCGAGGATTATGCGGTCGAGGACTGGGAGAATGACGAGACCTGGTCGCTCGGCGAGGCCGAATGGTACGAAGAGGAACCGGTCTATGGTTGATCCGGCCCTCGCGGCGGCCGATCCGGCCGCGCTCGCCCAGCAGATGATCGCCGACCTCCAGCGCAGCAACCCGCAACTCGCGATGCTCGCCCAGATGATGCAGGCGCGCGCCATCGTGCCCGAGCCCGTTGCCGACGATCTCGGCGACGAGGTGCTCGCGCTGGCCGAGCGGCTCGCCGAGGCGGAAAGCCGGATCGAGGCGATGAAGCGCCAGGCCCGCCGCCTGTTCGAGGCGCATCGTGGCGCCAGCGAGCGCCTCGCCGATCTCGCCGCCGCGCTTGGCGCCTGCGGCCTGTGCTGGGGCGAGGATGATTATTGCCCGAGCTGCCGCGGACGCGGCCGGCCCGGGATGGTGCGACCCGATCTCGAATTGCGCGCGCGGCTGCTCGGCCCGCCGCGCCCGCGACCTACCGTGCCCGAGCAGACCACCACTCACTGACGGCGAAAGGACAGCAACATGTACAATTCCTTCGAAGATTTCGGCGAACTGCTCGAGGATGTCGAGAGCGATGAGGCCTATGACGAGGCGTTCGAATCCGACGAGGCGGTGCGCCGCCGCGGCCGGCCGATGTTCCGGCCGCGCGTGCCGACCGCGAAGCGCGGCAACCCCGTGCCGCACCCGGTCGCGGGCGGTTATGCCACCAAGGCCGAACTGAACGCCACGGCGCACCGGCTCGACGCGCGGATCGCCACCAACAGCAAGGCGATCACCACGGTCGACGGACGCACCCGCGCTCTCGAGAGCGAGACGCACAAGCTGCGCGCCAGCCTCAAGCATGAGGTCGCCGAGCGCATCAAGGCGACCGACGCGCTCAAGAAGGGGCTCGATGAATCGCGCCAGATGGCGATGATCCTGCCGCTGCTCAGCACGACCGACACCGCCACCGTCGCCGGGACGCCGAATGTCGTGATCGACAATGGCGACCAGATGTCGAAGCTGCTGCCGATCCTGTTGCTCAGCGGTGGCTTCGGCGGCTCGTCCGGCTCCGGCGGCGGCATGTTCGGCGGCGATGGCGGGATCGGTCCGCTCGTCATGCTGATGGCACTCACCAAGTGAGCCGTCGCAAGCCAGGAGACGAAAGATGAGCTTCAGTACAACCGCCTTCGCGGTCGGCACGCTGATCGCGCGCAAGGAGAAAGTGACGGGCGCGGCGGCGACCCGGGCCGGCTTGCTGATGGGTGTCGGTGGCATGTCGCCGGTCGGCGTCGTGCTCGCGCAAAGCTCGATCAGGAGCGCACGCCGCCGGCAGCGGGCGAGCGAGGTCGGCACGGCCGGCGGCGAGGGCGCCTCGCCACCGCCGCCCACGCCAGGGCCGACGCCCCAGCCGACGCCGACGGCATCGGGCATCACGGCGGAAGACCTGAAGGCTGGGCTGGCCGAAGGCTTCGCCCAGTTCGGCAAGCAGATGGACGCGCAGAACGCCAAGCTGCTGGCGGCGATCGCGGCACTTGCCGCGAGCATCGATGCGCAGACCGCGGCCAGCGCCCCGGCGAAGAAAAGCGCCAGCTGACGCTGGTGCGGCGTACCCCTGGAGAAAGGTGAAATGCGATGGATCCCGCACTCCAGGAACTGATCGCCGAGGGTGAGCCGGACGACGATGTGGCCGTCGTCGTCCGGCTCCACCACGGCGCCCGCGCGCCCGCCGCGTTGCGGCTGGTCGCCGAATTCGGTGTCGTCGCCACGGCGCGCACCGAGCGCAGCGCGCTCCGCGCGCTCCATGCCGATCCGGCGATCGCCAGCATCAAGGCGCCGCGCGACTATGCCCGCGAGCTTGAGGCGATCCATCATGACGGCCACGGCGTCGGCGAGGCCGATGACCCGCCCGATATCGCGCCCGACGATGTCCGCCGGCCGCCCGACCTCCCCGAAACCGGGCGTGGCACGGCGGTGTGCGTGATCGACTGGTCGCTCGACTATGCCCATCCCGATTTCCGCAACGCCGATGGTTCGACCCGCCTGCTCGGCCTGTGGGACCAGCGCGGCGCGGCGGTGCCGGCCAATCGCTACGGCTATGGCCGCATCCACACACCCGCCGCGATCGACCGCGCGCTTGGCCAGCCCGATCCGTTCGCCGCGCTCGGCTATACGCCGGCCGCCAATGCGCACGGCACGCATGTCCTCGGCATCGCCGCCGGCAATGGCCGCGCCGGCGGGCCGCAGGGCATCGCGCCCGAGGCGGGGTTGATCTTCATCCATCTCGGCAGCGGCGGCGGCGACCTCGGCAACTCGATCGAGCTGCTCGAGGCGATCGACTTCGCCGTGCGCACCGCCGCCGACCGGCCGCTGGTCTTCAACCTCAGCCTCGGCCGCCATGGCGGCTCGCATACCGGGAGGTTGCTGGTCGAGCGCGCGATCGACTGGCTGCTGATCAATCGCCCGGGCACCGCCGTGGTGCAGAGCACGGGCAACTATTATTCGCGCGACGTCCATATGTCCGGCCGGATCAGCGAGACGCGCACCGCGCAGCTCCCCTTCCGCATGACGCGGCGCGACGCGATCCCGGTATCGGTCGAGATCTGGTATAACGGTGCCGACGAGTTCGCCGCCCGGATGCGCGGCCCCGACGGCGCGTCGGCGGTCGCGGCGCTCGGCCATGATGCGCCGGTGCGGCTCGCCGATGGGCGCGAGGTCGGTCATCTCTATCATCGCATCGCCGACCCCAATAGCGGCGACAATCTGATCAACCTGTTCCTGCGCCGCGAAGCGGTGGCGGGGGTGTGGGAAATCGAGATCGAGGGCGTCGACGTGGTCGATGGCCGCTGGCACGCCTGGATCGAGCGCAATGCCGCCTGTCCCAAGTGCCAGGCGCAGTTCCGCCACGACCTCGCCGATCGGCGATCGACCACCGGCAGCATCTGCAATGCGCTGCGCACCATTGCGGTCGGCGCCTATGACGCGCACGATCCGGCGCACCCGCTGGGCAGCTTCTCCAGCGTCGGGCCGACCCGCGACGGCCGCCGCAAGCCGCTGCTCGCCGCGCCCGGCGTGCGCGTGCTCTCGGTCAGGTCGCGCAGCGATCCCACCGCGACGCCCGGCTATATGCGGATGAGCGGCACCAGCATGGCCGCGCCGCACGTCGCCGGCACGCTCGCGTTGATGATGCAGGCCGCCGGGTCGCAGCGCGTCACGGCGTTGCGCCGCGCGCTGTTCGCGACGCTCGCCGCGCCCGGCTCCGACGATCCGCGCTGGGGCTATGGCCAGCTCGCCATCGCCGAAGCGGTGGCGCGCGCGCGCGCGCTTCCCCCGCCGGTCGCAACCCCGCCCCGTCCACCCGCGCCACCCCGCGAAGGAGAATCCATGACCCAGGATCTTGTCGATGCCGCCACGCGGCTGCTGAGCGACGGTGTCGCGCCCGCCGACTTTCCGACCGCGCTCGCCGGCGAACCGCCGCTGACGATGCTGCGCCGCGCGCTCGATCCCGATGACCGGTCGATCGGCGTCGTCGCCTGGCAGGGGCAACGCCTCGCCGGCGACCTGCGCCCCGGCGACGTGCTGTTGCGCCACGGCCCGACGCGCGCACCGCGGGTCGCCGTCATCCTCGACCCCGCCTTGCTCGGCGCTGGGGCGATGCGCCGGCTCGGCGTCGTCACCGAGGGGCCGCTGCCCGGCCGCTATGTCCGCGTGATCGAACCCGGCGGCGGTCCGATGGGCTTCGCGCGGCGCGTCACCGGGCCCGACGGGCTGATGCTCCACGACAGCGTTATCCTGCGCCATGCCGGCGAGGCTGCCGACGAGTCGGTGCCGCCGCCGCCGGGCGCGCACCCGATGATCCGGCGCGGCTCGTCCGGCCCGGCGGTCGCCGAGGCGCAGGCCAAGCTCAACCGCGTCCACGCCCGGCGCGTGGGGGCGATGCAGAGCCCGATCGACCGCTGCCCGCTCACCGTCGACGCGATCTTCGGCCCCAACACCGCCGCCGCGACCCTGTCGTTCCAGCACATCGCCTTTCCCGGCCAGCCGAGCGAGTGGGACGGCGTGATCGGCCCGAAGACCTGGGCGATGCTCGATCTCCTCGCGCGCGACGATGCGCCGCCGGACTTCCCGCCGATCATTCCCCCGATCGTCCCGCCGATCATCCCGATCTCGACCGTCGTGCTGCGGCCCGACCGCTGGCTGTCGATCCTGCGCGGCTCGGCCAATGCGCCGACCACGACGCAGAACGCGGTCAAGGCGCTGGTCGACGGCGCCGCGACCTATGACGCGATGGTCGACGACATCCGCGCCGCGCAGGGCGACCGGGCCTTCATCTACCTGCTCGGCTGGGACATGTACGACAATTTCCCGCTGCGCCACGGTGACTGCACCACCAGCCTCAACGCGCTGCTCAGCGCCGCCGTATCGCGCGGCGTGCAGGTCCGCGCGATGGTATGGGACAATCTCAGCAAGCCGGGCGTGATCCGCGAGAATATCGGGCGGATCAACGCGCTGTCCAATGGCGGCGGCATCGTCGACGGCCGCAACGGCGGGGCGGTGCCGATCAGCCGGGCGCAGGTCGAGGCGGCGATGCAGATGGCGTCGGGCGTCCTCGCGCTGGCGCGACTCGACCCCGCGGTCGATGCCGAGTGGCGGCGGATCCGCGACGAGATCGCGCGCAAGCTGCAGGGCATCAAGGCGGCGCACCACCAGAAGGTGCTGCTGGTGTTCGATGGGGAGCGGCTGGTCGGCTATTGCGGCGGGCTCGACCTCAACCCCAACCGCGTGATGCCCGACATCACCAGCTGCGGCACCGGCACGCACGGCGCGGTCGGGCCGAGCGATCCGCAGCACGACACGCATTGCCGCATCGTCGGACCGGCGACGCGCGAGCTGCTGCGCACCTTTGTCGAGCGCTGGCTCGACCACCCTGACGGCCGCGCGATCGACGCCGCCAAGGGCGCGTTGCGCGGCGACCCGATCACCGGCGTTCCCGCGCCGGCGATCCCCAACCCGTCACTCGCCGACGCGCCGTTCGGCGGCAGCGCCTCGGTGATCGTCGCGCGGACCTGGACGCCGGTCGCCGGCAGCACGCGCCCGCCCAAACAACGCGACATCGGCCGGCTGCTGATCACCGCGATCGCCAACGCCCAGCGCTTCATTTATATCGAAGACCAGTATCTGATCGACCTTGCCACGGCCCGTGCTCTTAACAGGGTGATCGATCGGTTGAATCACGTCACGATCCTGATCCCCGGCAACGAGATCAGCGGCGGGCTGATCTTCCCGCAATTCTATCGCCAGCAGTTCATCGACGCGGTGATCGCCGGCAAGAGCCCCGATGTCGCGGCCAAGCTCAACGTCTTCCAGCTCAACAAGCCGCGCGGCAGTGCGCCGAACAGCTTCGGGCGGGAGAGCTATGTCCACTCGAAGTGCTGGGTGTTCGACGACGAGCTGGCGGTGATCGGATCGGCCAACTGCAACCGGCGCGGCTACCAGCATGACAGCGAGGTCGATGCCTTCATCTTCGACGACGCCAATGCCAGCCCGCCGCTGATCGCGCTCGCCGCGCGCGGCGAGAGCGCGGAGACCTCGGCGAGCGGGCTGACCTTCGCCCAGCAGTTCCGCATGCGGCTGTGGAGCGAGCATCTCGGCGTGCCGGCACCGACCGACGGCACCGACATATCGCTATGGCCCGGCTTCTCCTCGCCGATGGTGCCCAATCCCGCGCTCGGCGTGGCGCGCTTCGACCCGGTCCATCCGCCGCACCACCCGATCATCAACCGCGCGATCGGCATCGTCGCGCCGTTGCTGCTCGACCTGGTCGACCCGGCCTCGCCCTGAGCCGGGCGAGGCCGGCGACGCTTACTTCAGCGCCGGGCTGTCGAGGTCGAGCTTGTCGGCCGGGATGACCTCGAGCTGCGGGTAATCCTTGCGCAGCGCGTCGACGAACAGCCTGGCGTCGCCGACCACGACGATGCTGGCGCGCGCCGGGTCCATCAGCGCCGCCGCGGCGTGTTGCACGGCGGCGGGATCGACCGCGCTGACCGAGGGGATGTAGCGCTGCAGCTCGGACACCGGTACGCCCTGTTCGACATAGCCGGCGAGCGTGCCGGCGATGCCGCCGGTCGTCTCGGTGGCGCGGCCGAAGCCGCCGATCAGCACCGCCTTGCGCGTGTCGAGCTCGCTCGCTGCGACCGGCTCGGCACCCATCCGCTTCATCTCGGCGACGATGATCGCCACCGTCTCCGGCGCGCTGGGGTTCTTGGTCGAAGTCCGTGCCGAGATCGAGCCGCCGTCGCGATGCGCCGCCAGCGTGCTGCCGGCACCATAAGCGAGGCCGCGCTTGATGCGGATTTCCTGGTTGAGCCGCGACGAGAAGCCGCCGCCGAGGATCGTGTTGGCGACCGACGCCGGGTAATAGCTCGGGTCGCTGCGCGCGATGGCCATGCGGCCGACGACCACGCCGGCCTGGCCCGCGCCCGGCATGTCGACGACGACGACGCGGGGCGCGACGTTGGTCGACGCACCGACCTGGGTAAGCGTTTCCCCCTCGGTCGCCCGCGTCGCGACGGGCCCGCCCCAGGCGCCGAGATTGCGCTCGGCCAGGGTGCGGGCCGCGGCCGGCGTAATGTCGCCGACCATCACCAGCGTGGCGTTGCGCGGCGACCATGCCGTGCGATAGGCGCCGACGATGTCGCCGCGCGTGATCGCCTTGAGCGATTTCGGGGTGCCCGACAGCGCGTGGCCATAAGGCATGTCGCCGAACACCGTCCGCGCCGACACCAGCCCGGCGAGCCGCGACGGATCCTTGATCGTGACGTTGACGCCGTCGATCGCCTGGACGCGGGCGCGTTCGATCTCGTCGGCGGCGAAGGCGGGGTGCTCCGCGACATCGGCGAGGATCGCCAGCGCCGGGCCGGCCTGGTCGGATTTGACGTCGATCGACACGGTCGAGCCGTCCCACTCGGCGTTGCTGGAGATGCTGCCGCCGAGCGTCTCGATCTGCTGTGCGATCTGGGTGGCCGAGCGCGTCGTCGTGCCCTTGGTCATCAGGTCGGAGGTGAGGTTGAACAGCCCGGCACGGTCGGCTGGGTCGGCCGCGCCGCCGGTGGTGGTGACCAGCGCGGCGGTGAGCAGCGGCAGTTCATGGCGCTCGACCACCAGCACGGTCAGGCCGTTGGCGAGCTTCATCGTCACCGGTGCCGGGATAGCGGGCACGACGGGTGCGCCGGGCGCGGGCAGCTGGACGCGCTCGGCCTCGCTGGCGGGGGTGAAGACCTCGACATGCGGCGGTGCGACGAGCGGCTGGGTCACCACGGTCGACGCAACGGTGATCGGTTCGTTCTTCGTGCCGGCCGGGGCCATTTCGGCGGGCAGGTAGCGGATCGTCGCCGAACGATCGTCGCGGAGATATTTGCGCGCGACGCGCTGGACATCGGCAGCGGTGACGCGCGCGATGGCGGCAAGGTCGCGATCGGCGGCATGCGGGTCGCCGTCGATGATCGTCGATTCGGCAATCGTCGTCGCCTTGCCCTCGGCGGTCTCGCGCGAGCGCAGCACGGTGGTGACGATCTGGTTGCGCGCCTTGGCCAGCTCGGCCGCGCTTACCGGCGCGTCGCGCAGCCGGGCGACCTCGCGGCGCAGCGCCGCCTCGCCGGTCGCGACATCCTTGCCCGAGGCCATGATCGACAGCACGGCGAGATTGCCCGGGCCCTGCTTGGAGTCGACGAAGCTCTCGGCCGACTGGGCGAGCTGATCGCGATAGACGAGGCTCTGGTAGAGCCGCGAACTCTCGCCGCCCGACAATATGGTGTTGAGCACGGCGAGCGCGGGGCTGTCGGGGTCGCGATCGGGCGGGATCGGATAGGAGATCAGCACCGCGGGGAGCGGCGTGTTGGGCTCATAGACGGTGCGGCTGATGGCGTGGGTGCGTTCCGGCTCGGTCACCGTGACGCGCGGGATCGACCAGTCGGGGCGCTTGATCGGGGCGAAATACTCGTCGACCCAGGCATCGAGCTGCTTGGGGTCGAAATTGCCCGCGACGACCAGCACGGCATTGTCGGGGCGGTAATAGAGCGCGTGGAAGGCGCGGACATCGTCGATCCGCGCGCTGTCGAGATTGTCGATGCTGCCGATCGTGCCGCGCGCGTAGGGATGCCTGCTGTAGGAAATCGCCGGATAATAGAGCGAGAACAGCTTGCCGTACGGCCGGGCGTTGGTGTTCTGGCGCAGCTCCTCCTTCACCACGTCGCGTTCCGACGCGAAGCTCTTGGGTTCGACCACCAGGCTCGCCATGCGATCGGCCTCGGCGAACAGCAGCCGCTGGAGATGGTTGGCGGGGATGACCTCGTGATATTCGGTATAATCGTCATTGGTCGAGGCGTTGTTGTTGCCGCCGACATCCTCGGTCAGCCGGTCCATCTGCTCCGACACGAGGTTGCGCGACGCCTTGAACATGAGATGTTCGAACATGTGCGCGAAGCCCGAGCGGCCGACCGGATCGTTCTTCGACCCGACATCGTACCACACCTGCACCGAGACGTTGGCCGTGCCGGTGTCGCGAATGGCATAGACGCGCAGGCCGTTGGCGAGCGTGCGCTCGGTAAAGGCGATCGGCTTGACCGCCGCCGCCGTTGCGGGCGCCGTGGCGGCGGGGCGCGGGGCGTGACGGACGGGCTGCTTCGCCGTCGCGGCGAGGGGCAGCGCGGCGACGCTGAGCAACAGGGCAACACGGATCAGGCGCATCGGGAACTCCGGGAACGGTGAGGGCAGGGGATGGCGGCATGTGTCGGCGGGGCGGCGGCCCGTGTCAATCGGGCGGGAGCGCGGTGAATCGGCGCGCCGCCCGACACCTTGGCCGAAGCGCCACGCCCCCTCGGGTCGGCGGCTCGCCCCGCGCGATGAGATCGAGGATCCACCACGCGGTCGACCAGATATATTGGGGCAACCGGTATCGAAGTCCCGACACCGAAGTAGCGACCTAGTCGAACGCGTCGATTGGCAAATTCGACAGGCGGATTCCATGATGGCGTAGCCGTGGAATTGCCAAATTCCCGCGTCGGGTCACTGCCGGTGGCCGGTCAGTCCGCTTTCAGAAAAATTGCTCCCCATCAAATTACCCCCGTGTTGACTCGATTGGAGTCTCTCCGGTGACCGGCATATCGACACTTCTGAATATCTTATGAGCCGCAGAGATTTCTTATTGGCATTTGTGGGCGGAAGAGCGTCGCATGAACTTGCGACAGGATTGGCAGATAAGTCGACCGATCGTGAATACTGTGCCGACGACGTCCGAGAATGTGCGCGGTCCAAAGGGGAGGATGAGAAGTGAAGACGACGATCCGTGGTCTGGTCAGTCTTTCGGCGCTCGCGCTTGCCTCGTGGCCGGAGATGGCCATGGCTCAGGCTACCGCGACCGCGCAACCGGGCCAGGCCGAAGCGCAAGCCGGCGCTGAACCCGACCGCCTCCAGGATATCGTCGTGACGGCGCAAAAGCGCGCCGAGAACGTTCAGGATGTGCCGATCGCGATCAGTGCGTTCACGTCCGCGGGGCTTCAGGAACGCGCCGTGACCAGCGTGGCGCAACTGTCCAACCTGGCGCCCAACGTCAACCTCGATGGGGGAACGCCCTTTTCGGGTTCGTCGGCGGTCCTTTCGGCCTTCATTCGGGGTATCGGTTCGGACGATTTCGCGTTCAACATCGATCCTGGCGTCGGCATCTATGTCGATGGCGTCTATCTGGCGCGCACGGTGGGTGCGAACCAGGATCTGCTCGACGTGGCGCGGATCGAAGTGCTCAAAGGCCCCCAGGGCACACTCTTCGGCCGCAATACGATCGGCGGCGCGATCTCGATCATCACGCGCGATCCGGGCGATCATTTCAAGTTCACCGGCGACGTCACCACGGGTAGTTACCGCCTGCTCCAGGTGCGCGGCACCGTCGATCTTCCGATCACCAACGATCTGCGCACTTCGATCACGTTCGGCGTCAAGAACCGCCAGGGATATCTCCAGCGCGTGCCATTTCCCGATCAACGCGCGAACAATGCGCCACCATTTACCGCCTTTGCCGCATCCGGATATGACAGCTCGGAACGCGAAGGCGGCTCCAACAACTATGTCCTGCGCGGCAAGGTGAAATGGGACAATGGCGGATCCGTCCGGCTGACCCTGACCGGCGATTACAGCAACGAGGATACGAGCGGCATCGCCAACAAGCTGCTGGCCGCCGTGCCGGGCGCCGGTGTGTTCGCGGGGCCGGCGGCGAACGACTTGCCGGGGACCGCACTTGATTTGACCGGTGGGGGATTCAATTTTGCCGGGCTCTATAATTTCTGCATCGCTTCGACTCCGGCGCAGATCGCGTCGCGCAATGCCCAAGGCGTGTGCGGCGGCATCGGTACGCAATTCCGGCCGACGCTGCGCCTGCCGAGCTTCGGCAGCGTCAATGTCGACGGCAACGCCGCCAATGACCGGCTGCCGTTCGACAACCGCTTCCTGATTGCTGACCCGGACAAGAGCTATGCCACGGGCAACAGCTTCTCGAAACTGGAGAATTGGGGATTTGCCGGCACGATCGAGGCGGACATCGCCGCCCACACGACCGTCAAGTCGATCACGGGCTATCGCCAGACGGCATGGCGCTCGGGGCTCGACGGGGATTCGTCCCCGCTCAATGTCGCCCAGCTCAGTTTCGATCAGCGGCAGCACCAGTTCAGCGAGGAGTTGCAGCTGCTCGGGTCACTGTTCGACAAGAAGGTCAACTACGTATTCGGTGGCTATTATTTCAATGAATCCGGCTCGTTGCATGATTTCGTCACCTTCGACGAGGGCCTGTTGCAGGTCGACGGGCCGAACACGTTCAAGACCTCCAATTATGCCTTTTTCGGCCAGGTCGATCTGCGACCGATCGAGCTGATCGGGATTACCCTTGGCGGCCGCTACACCCATGAGAGCAAGGATTTCGAAGGCGGGCAGCAGGATTTGAACGGCTTCAACTACAAGCTGTTCAATTGCGTCGCGCCCAATGGCGACATCACGCCCGCCGGTCCATTCCCACTGGCGCCGATCACCTGTCAGCAGGGCATCGGTTATCCCGACCCCAGCAATCCGCTGCGCGTCTATGCGCCCGGCCTGAACAGGCAGGCGTTCAATAATTTCTCTCCCAAGGTCGGCGTGCAGTTGCACCCGGCGCGAGACATCATGGCCTATGGCAGCTGGTCGCGCGGGTACAAGACGGGGGGCTGGACGACGCGGCTCACAAACCCGCTGCCCGACGCACAGAGTTTTGGCGAGGAAAAGGCCGAAACGTTCGAGGTCGGCATCAAGTCGAAGCTGTTCGACCGCCGGCTTCAGCTGAACGCCGCCGCCTTCACGACGCTCTACAGGGATATCCAGCTGAACGTCCAGATCGGTGCGTCACCCACCTTGCGCAATGCGGGGGACGCGCGAATCAAGGGGCTGGAGTTCGAGGCGGTTGCCGCGCCGGCCGATGGCCTGACGATCAACGCCTCGCTTGGCTATATCGATGCGCATTACGTCAGGCTCGGCGCGGGCGTCGCGGCGGTCAGTTCGCCCAACCCGCTTCAGGCGGGGATTCTGGTCGGCGCGGCACTGCCCAAGATCCCGAAATGGAAGTTCAACGTGTCGCCGCGCTATGAGGCACATCTGGCGGACGGGGCGTCGATGGTCTTCATCGCCGACTGGACGCACGCAACCAGCATCTGGAACGACGCGCAGCGAACCTATGCGCTTCGTCGCAACCAGACGGACATCGTCAACGCCAGCGTCACGTTCAATCCGCGGGGCCAGAAATGGTCGTTGACCGCCGGCGGCACCAACCTCACCGATGATCGCTACATCACGACCGGTAGCGCCAATCTCGATGTCGGGGTCATCTACGGCAGCTATGACCGGCCGCGCGAATGGTATCTCAAATTGGCCGTGAATCTCTGACCCGCCACAGGGACGGGGCATGACCACACGAGCGCGGCGCCGCGCCGCATCGGGGCGAGCCGGACGATCGCGAGGAAGGGCCTGGCGAGGCCAACGTAACGTCCGGTGGCGCGAAGGTCAGCCGAAGCGCCGGGCGTGGAGGTAGAGCGACAGCTCGCGCAGATGCCGGCCCCAATGGAAATGGAGCAGCCGCAGATAATGATGCGCGTCGTCGGCGCCGAGATGATCGAAACGCCACACCGCCTCGGCCATGTCGCCGGCGATGTCGACCAGATCGTCGATCGCATCGCCGGTGCGGACGGTGCCTGACGTGAGATCGAGCGGATCGGCGACGGCGTACTGGCCAAGGGTCGGGAAGCGCGCGGCGATGATCGCGCGGAGCCCGGCGCCGTCGCGGCGCGGCGGCTCCTTGATGCCGGTCGCCGCGCGGCCCTCGGGCACCTCGTGAAAGGCCAGCGCCAGCTCATCGAGCGCCAGGGCGAGCGCGGCGTCGGTCGGCGGCTCGTCCTGCAGGATGAGATCGAGCATCCGCCACGCGGTTTGGATGATGGGGGCGGCTTTCATGCCGGCGGTGGTGGCATGGGGGCAAGCGAACGTACAGGCCGGTCTAATCAGCGAGCGTTTTCGTGGTAGTGCGAGAGCGCCGCAGGAGAAAATATGTTCACGGCTATTGCTTCGTTGATTGTTTGCGCCGCCTCGGGCGCATTCATGTGTGCGCGGGTTTACCTGCTCCTGTTTCGCGGCGAGCTGAATGTAAAAGGCATTCTCTATTCGCGGGATGCGACCCCGGTGCAGTATTGGCTGGTGCTCGCCATGGTCATCAGGGTCGGGCTGATCGAGCAATGGCGCGTCTAGGTCATCCTCCGGCTTAGCCCATCGCCGAATCGCCGGCACTGCCGATCGGCAATCGCTTCAAATTTCAGAGAAGAAGCCCTCGTCGATCGTCACCTCTTCGGTGATGACCGGTCGAACGCGAACACCGAGCGCCTTCTCCTTGAGAAGCTGGCACAGCGCCTCGCCGTCGATGAGATCGATCGCAGGTGCACCATCCCGGGTCGCTTCCTTGCGCGCTTCGGACGTGAAGGTGCCCGTGGTAATGATGAGGCCCTTGTCGGCACGCCCTTGCATCGCCCCGCGAAAGTTGCGGACCACTTCAGACGCGACGGACCCTTTGTAGCGCTTGCACTGAAAGAGCACCTGGAACGAGATCAGGTTCATGCGGAGAACGCCTGACCCGTCGATGCCGCCATCGCCTGATTTGCCAGAAACCTCAACGCGCACGAAACCGCTCTCGCGGAGCAGACGCTGTGCCAGCCGTTCGAACGCGTCGGGTGGCATCAGGCGCAGCCTTTCGAGCAGCAACTCCGCCCAGGCCGCTTCCTCCTCGACACCGTCCTCATCAGCGGTACCTATCGCCTTTGCCGCCGCGCGTTTGGACGCGACAATGGCATTGTGCGCGGTAACCAGCTTGCGCACTTCGGCTTTCACCGCGGCCGCGGGCTGTTCGGCGGCGTGGCGCCCGGCATCGGTTATCAGCCACAAGCCCTTACCGCCGCTCGCCAACATGCCCGCAATTTTCAGATAGCTTCGCGCCCAACTCATCCGGTCGGGCGCAATCAGCGCTCCGCTCTTCTGATAGGCGAGGTCAAGCTGCTGCTGACTGAGCTTCATCGTCTCGGTCAGGCGATCGGAAATTTCCTCGATCGACGCCGAGCCACCGAGATCGCGGATCGCCTGAAGCGTCGGCAGCATGAATTCGTCATATTTCGGCAGATTCGTCGTCATGGCCATCTGTCCCGTTGTCGGTTGATTTCGAAGAATTCATCGCAGCGAACCTGCGTCCCGCCTTATTGTATGCGCGTTCATCCATTTTGTTGAACGTCTTGGCACGCAGCGGATTTAGCCATAGCCGATGAGATTGGGCGCTACCCATCGCGCGCTGCCGTGAGGCGTGTCGAAGATCGTGATGCCGGGCAAGACCTGTTCGAGCGCCGCGACGAATTCCGCGCGCCTGGGCGCGAGTTCGGCATCACCCCAGGAACGACCGAGCACCGCACGGTACACCGCAGCGCCCGGCGCGCCGGCATCGACGACGGCTTTCGCGGCTTCGATGCCGTCGGGGCTCGGCACCAGTCTGTAACGATCTTCGCCTTCATCGTCTTCGCCATCATATGCCATCTCGAACGCGCCGAGCCCGGTATTCCAATGGTAGAGGCAAGCCAGTGGCGTCTGCGGATCAAAGGCGACGAGGGCGATGCAGTTGAACAGATCGGTGGTGTACATCGGCCCGTTGGCGCTGGCATGCTCCCCGATCGCGACAGCAAGGCCATGGCCGGCATGCGGATCCTGCTCCTGAGCGGGTGCGCCGTCGTGCGGGCCGAAGTTCGCCCAGTTCTCGTCGGCGGCCTCTATGGTCGGTGGCGGATTGCCACCGCCCTGGAACGGGCCCCATTCGTCTTCACCGATGATATTCGCGACGGGTTGGTTGGCCTGCACGCCGTTGCCCGCGCCGTGCTGCGCGTCAGCGCCTTGAAACGGGCCCCATTCATCGTCGTCGGGTGGCTGGCCGTTCATCAATTGGACGGGTCTGGTGGATGAACTGGCGGTCGCGCTTGGCGCTATCGGGCGGTGTGGTCGGGCGAGCGATTCGGCAAGCGCGCGCTGTGCGACCAGCGCAGGCCGGGCGTTGAGCAGACGCGCAGTGGCAGCGAGGGAGCGGCTCCGGTCGGTCTCGGCCAGCGCGGCAGCGACCGGCGGCGCGCTGGTCGTTGTCCGAGCATTGCGGGGCTCGAGGTGCAGTGCCTCGGCTCTACCGCTCATTGCCATGCGGGCGGGCGAGCAGGCGGCTTCGCGCCTACCGGTATTGCCACGGACCGACCAAAACACGGCATCGCACCGACGTCGGCGATCAAAGCCGTCATGATTGCTGCCGTGATACGGCAAGGGCGGATGAGGCTATTCGAAGAGAATGAACCATATCGAACCTAATGTCGCTTTTCGATGGGAAGTAGTTCGTGCAGCAGCTATCCCTTATGAAGCCGATCAACGGCAGGGAGAGCGAGCAATGTCGCAGAACTTGTTAGAGGAGACAATCGCTGCGTCTAGCAGCCGGGTCATCAACTACGAAATGGCTGAGGTCGTTCCGGGAATTGTCAACGGCACGTTCTTTCTCGTCGTCAGCGGTCAAGCACCGTGCCTCAACATGAATGTCGCGCTGATGCCCCTGATCTACATCAGGTGCCCGGACTATTGGGGGATCGAAGTGGTCGGCACCTTGCCGGGTGGGTTCTGCCTGACGGCGATGAGGCCTTTTACCGTCACCATTCCGCTGGCCGGCATCACCGGCGCGAAAGGCGTTGAGGTGATCGGCGCGAGCGGCACCGAAAAGTTCGAGGTCTCGGGCGGCTGCTCGTGAGCGGATAGGTCGGCCTGGAATGTCGAGGTCGGGTGCCCGTCGTCCCGGGCCCGCCACGCCGTCGTCGTCGCTGGGCACCCCATCCCTCACGAATAGCGCTCCTCGCTCCACGGATCGCCGCGCAGATGATAGCCGCTGCTTTCCCAGAAGCCGGGCTTGTCGGCGCCGAGCAGGTCGATGCCGCTGATCCACTTGGCGCTCTTCCAGAAATAGAGCTGCGGCACGACCAGCCGCACCGGGCCGCCATGCGCCTTGCTCAGCGGCTGGCCCTGCCAGCTATGCGCGAGCAGCACGCCGGGGGCGGCGAAATCGCTCAACAACACGTTGGTGGTGTAGCCGTCATAGCCGTGGAGCATCAGCGCGGCGGCCTCGTCGCGCGGTTCGACCAGGTCGAGCAGGTCGTGCGCGGCGACGCCCTGCCAGTCATTGTCGTAGCGCGACCAGCTCGTCACGCAGTGGATGTCGGAGCGCAGGTCGGTCTGCGGCAAGGCCATGAAGGCCGCCCAGTCGAGCGTGACCGGGCGCGCGACCATGCCGCCGATCTTCAGCCGCCAGCGCTCGCGCGACACCTCGGGCTGGCGGCCGAGATCGAGCACCGGCCAGTCGCGCACGAGATGCTGGCCGGGCGGCAGGCGCTGGTCCTCGGGGCGGACGTGCCGGCCGGTGAGGAACTTGCCCTCGCTCGCCCAGCGACGTTTCGACGCGGTGAGCTTGGAGGCTTCGGTGAGCAGGTCGGGCGACAGGTCTGGGGGTTCGTCGGACATCGGTGCAGACTCCCTATCGGCATCGCGCGGAGACGCCAGGATGGCAGATCGCGTGCGATCCGTCACCCGGCAGGGTGGGCCGGAGCGTCGCCCCGACCCGCCCGGGCTGCATCCGCCGATTTGGACATTCGCATCCCGCCGCCTGGAGCGGCGACGCTTGCTGGGGAAGGGGTTGCTCAGTGCTTGAAGCAGTTCTCGCGATGCCACTGTACGAAATGCGGGTGCGGCCGATCCGATAACCGGGCTGGGAGCAACACCCGCCCGGTCGGGTTGACGATGGCGCGAATGCTAGCGGGATCGTTGACCTGACGCGAGATCATGATCGACATGTCATCGGCAAGGCTGATCAACCCGCGATCGAACATCCAATGCGCGGTGCCGGAGAGGGCGAGGCCGTTGCTTACGATGTCGGGTCCGTGAGCCTCGACCGGGCGAATATGCGCCGCCTCGACCTCTGCCCGGCCCCCGCCGTTAATCAGCTTGAGCCCCGTTATCGCGCAGCGCTCGTCATAGGCGCGCAGCACGACGCGGCGGAACACGGGATCGCGGACGATGCGCGACGTCAAATAGCTGACACGGTCGCGCTCTTGCTCAGGCTGGAAGGGCACGATCTCTTCCCGAACGAGGTCCGCGCGCGCAGGACCGTCAACGCGCGGCAGCAACGGCGCCTCCTGGTCGAGGCCGAGGGTGACGATCCGGTTGAAATCTGCAGGCGAGAGCGCGCGCACCGCGGCCTGGGCGCGTCCCGAGATGCGGCCACGCTCGTTAAGCAGGCCTCGCTCGACGACACCTTCGGGGCCGTTGAACGCGACGGGACTGGCGAAGTCGCAATAGCTGCCGGGTTCGATCAGCGCGAGGTACATCCCGCGCGCGGCCGGATCAGGGACGATCCGTTCGACCTTGGCAACGGCGAAATAGCCACGCGTGTCGCGAACCCTGCGTGGCTCCAGGTAGATGATCCAGTCACCGACACATGGTGTTGCGCGGCCGAGATACTGGCTCGGAAACTGGTACCGCTCCGATGGACTGTCATCGTAGATCGAGTCGATGCGGTGCATGAAGACACAGAAGGCCATTGTCGCCACTATACAGTTTCCGGCGCGCGCGCCTACAATCCGCCGCGATCGTCACCGGGGCATCGAAGCGGATGGCAGCGAATTGCGTGTTCTGCCGGTCATGCGGTAGCGCCGTGAATGCCGCCCGGTCGAGTGTGATGGCGCGGGCGATCCTGTTGCCGAGCTTCGGCCGCCAGCAGTTGCGCGATGCCGCGTACCGGTGGCCTAAGTCGAACTCCTGACCAGTCGCGCAGGACCCGCACGAAATTGACCGGTGGGCGTTCCCCCGGATAGGGTCGCCTCTACGGCGATGGGGGAAATGCGATGACGCCGACTATTGCCCGTCGAACGGGCGCCCGATGATCGCGCCCGACGCGTGACCAGCCGTGTCCTGATCATCGGCGGCTATGGCAATTTCGGCGGCTATATCGCGCGGGCGCTGGCGCGCGATGCCAATATCGTCCTGCTGATCGGCGGGCGTTCGGCGGAGAAAGCGCGCGCCTTTGCGGCGGGTCTCGCGGCGGCGAACCCGGCCGAGGGCCATGCGCTCGATATCGACGGTGATCTCGGCGCGGCCTTTGCCGCCATCCGGCCCGACCTCGTCATCCACACCACCGGCCCGTTCCAGCCGCAGGACCACCGCGTCGCGCGTGCCGCGATCGCGGCGCGGGTGGACTATCTCGATCTCGCGGATTCGCGCGATTTCGTCGCGCGGATCGGCGAACTCGACGCGGCGGCGCGGGCGGCGGGCGTCGCGGTGGTGACGGGCGCCAGCTCGGTGCCGTGCCTCACCGCGGCGCTGATCGATCGCTACCGCCCCGCCTTCGGCCGGCTCGACAGCGCGGTTTACGGCATCGCCGCCGCGCAGCAGACCAATCGCGGGCTCGGCACCGCGGCCGCCGTGCTGAGCTATGTCGGCCAGCCCTTCACCCGGCTCGCCGATGGCCGGGCGAAGCGCGCGTTCGGCTGGCAGGGGCTCCATGCGGTGCGTTACCCCGAGCTCGGCACGCGGCTGTTCGGCGATTGCGACATTCCCGACCTCGATCTTTTCCCCGTGCGCTATCCCGAACTGCGCGACCTGCGCTTCGTCGCCGGGCACGAGGTCAAGCTGCTCCACCTCGGCACCTGGGCGTTGAGCTGGATCGTCCGGGCGGGGCTGATCCGCTCGCTGGCGCGCCATGCGCCGGCGCTGCTCAAGGCGTCGTTCCTGTTCGATCCGTTCGGATCGGGGCGCAGCGGGTTGCACATGTTCCTGTCGGGCAGCGACCCCGCCGGCGCGCCGATGACGGTGCGCATCTTCATGGTCGCGCGGCAGGCGCACGGCCCCAACGTGCCGTGCATCCCGGCGATCATCCTCGCGCGGCGCATCGCCGCCGGCGCGCGGCTGGCACCCGGCGCGCGGCCATGCCTCGACCTGATCGACCTCGATGCCCTGCTCGGCGCGCTCGGCGATCTCGACATCACCACGGTCGCATGGGGGCCGGGGATCGACGACCGCTGGCCGCTGTCCGACCAGCGCCTGTCGCGCCCGCCCGGCGACCGCGCGCCCGCCGACGCGACGCACCGGGCATGACCGGCATCGAGCGCGCGCGCCTGGTGCTGCGCTGGCTGCTCGCGGCGATCTACCTGCTCGCCGGCATTTTGCATGTCTGGGCGCCGGCGCCGTTCCTCGGCATCGTGCCCGGCTGGGTGCCGTTTCCGGCGACGGTCGTGCTGTTGACCGGGCTGTGCGAGATTGCCGGTGCGGTCGGGCTGATGACGCGGCGCTGGCGCTGGCTCGCCGCGGTGATGCTCGCGCTCTATGCCGTCTGCGTCTTCCCGGCCAACATCAAGCATGCGATCGACGGGCTGGTCCATGGCCGCAACGCGCTGGGCTGGGGCTATCACGCGCCGCGGCTGCTGTTCCAGCCGGTGATCATATGGTGGAGCCTGTTCGCCGGCGGGGTGATCGACTGGCCGTTCGGGCGCGGATCGCGCGCCGGGCGCGGCGCGTAGGCGCCGGTCGATGACAAGACGCGCCATGAACGCACGAAGCGGCTTTTCCCGCAGCATATTGGCGACCGGCCTGCTGGTGCCGATCCTCGCCTGTTCGACATCGGGCGTGGCGCAGACCTTCGAGGTCCACACCGCACCGCTCGGTGTCGAGATGCCCTATCACACCGTCTTCTACGCAGCCGAGCCGGCTTATGAGGATCTCCCGCTGGCCCCCCTGCCGCCGGGCGAGGCGCTGGCCGCGTCGATCCCGAAAATAGCCGGGACGTTCGGCATGGCGGAATTGCGCTGTTCCGGCGTCGCTCGCGACCGCCATCTCACGAGGTGCGTGGTCACCGTCGCGCCGAGCGGTCGTGGTTATGAGGCAGCGGCCGGTCTGATCGCCAGGCAACTGATGGTCGACCCGGCCTATCCGCTTTCCGCCAGGCCGCCGGTGCGCTTCATCTCGATCCAGCTGAAGATGTGGCATTCGGACGTGCCGGTGGTGAGCGGGCCGTGCTGGCCGCCATCCTGCGCCCCGATCATGCCGCCGCCGACGACGACGCCGGGTTAGGCGACGCACCGCCCGGCGCCGTTATGCGCATGCGACGACCGGCATTCGGGCAGCGATTGACAGCGGCGCCTTTGCCCGATCAAAAAAGTGCTCGGGGGTGTGATGCGGCATCGAGCGATTCCCGTTCTTATCGCGGCGCTTGGCGCGCTGGCCGGTGCCGCCGGCGGTGCCGCGCAACAGGCACCCTATGATGCGCCGCGCCACACCCAGCCGCCACCGGTGATCGGTTCGTCGATCGAGGATCTCGGCGAGCTGGCCGATCTCGGCATTTCGACCGAGCGCGACCGCTCGCCGACATGGCAGCTTGCCGAGCATCGCCGGCTCGATGCGACGCTCGCCGCGATCCCCGCGCAGCGCAAGGGCGTGGTCGATGTCTATGTCCTTGCCGTCGGCCTCGACAGCGACCCGGTGTTCGGTCGCGAGGCGCGCGAGGCGGGCAGGGTGCTGGCGCATCGCTATGGCGCGGAAGGCCGCACCGTCGTCCTTGCCGGCTCGGACGGCCAGGGCGACAGCACGCTGCCGCGCGGCTCGCCCGACAATATCGCGCTGGTGCTCGCGCGCTTCGCCGAGGTGATGGACAAGGCCGAAGACGTCGTCGTGCTCTACACCACCTCGCATGGCGGCCCGATCGGCATCGCCTATAACGACGCCGACCAGGGCTTCGGCTATATCTCGCCGTCGCGGCTGTGGAGCATGTTCGGGTCGCTCGGCATCGAGCGGCGGCTGGTGATCGTCTCGGCCTGCTATTCGGGCGTGTTCGTGCCGACGATGGCGACCGAGGACAGCGCGATCGTCACGGCGGCCGACGCCGAACACACGTCGTTCGGATGCCAGGCCGACAGCGACTGGACCTTTTTCGGCGACGCGCTGATCAACCATGCGCTGCGCAAGCGCCAGCCGCTCCAGGCCGCCGCCGACGAGGCGCGCGGGCTCGTTGCGGGGTGGGAAACGCGCGCCAGGATCACGCCGTCCAACCCGCAGGTCGCGATCGGCGCGCGGGCGCATCGCTGGCTCGATCCGCTCGACGCGGCGACCCCGGCGATCGCCTCGGCCTCGGTCGGCCGCCCGGCGGTGACGATCCTCGACCAGCTGCCCGCTGCACGGTAACTGCACGGGCAATTCGCCGTACCACCTTTGGCGCCGACGCGCCTCGCACGCCTAGCATCGCTCCCGTTCAACCATGGGAGGTGACCGATGACCGACACGAGCGAAGACGCCAGGCCCGAGCGCCCGCCGGGGCAAAAACTGCTGTTCGCGATCCTGATCGGGGCGCTGCTCGCCGTGCCGCTGTTCGCCATCTACCTGCTGGTCTACGACCGATCGACCCAGTCGACCCAGGCGCGCGCCTCGATCGTGCAGGGCTGGGGCGGCGCGCAGGTGATCGCCGGGCCGGTGCTGGTCATTCCCTACACCACCACCAGCACCGAGACGGTCGAGCAGGATGGCAAGCAGGTGCAGAAGACCAGCACGAGCCACCATCAGCTCACGCTCCAGCCGCAGGCCGCGACGATGCATTCCGACCTGCACCCCGATCATCGGCATTATTCGATCTATGACGCGGTGGTCTACGAGGCGCACAATGTCGGCGACTCGCGCTTCGCATTGCCCGACGATCTCGACCGGCTCGGCATCCCGCGCGACGCGCTCCAGCTCGACCGGGCGGAACTGCGTTTCGGCATCGGCGACGCGCACGGCCTGTTCGGCACGCCGCCGGCGGTGACCTTTGCCGGGCAGAAGCTGCCGCTCAAGCCCGGCAAGGGCACGCGCGACACCGGCGGCGAGGGCTTCCACGCCTTTGTCGATGCCGGCGCGCTGGCGCGCGGACCGCTCGTGTCGCATTATGACTATATGTTGCGCGGCAATGGCTCGCTGACGCTGATTCCGGGCGGCGGCGATACCCACTGGACGGTCAGCAGCCCGTGGCCCTCGCCGAGTTTCCAGGGCGAATTCCTGCCCGACGAGCGCCATGTCGGGGCGCAGGGTTTCACCGCCAGCTGGCGGCGCGGCAACCTCGCGCTCGGCAAGGCGCTGACCTCGATCGACGACGACAGCCGCGCGACCGAGCTCGGCGGCGACGCCGCGTCGCGCGCGACGGTCGGGCTGGTGACGCCGGTCGACCTCTACGACCAGGTCAACCGCTCGGTGAAATACGGCTTCCTGTTCATCGGCTTCACCTTCACCGCCTTTTTGATGTTCGACGTGATCGGCGGGGTGCGCGTCTCGGCGATCGAATATCTGCTGGTCGGCGCGGGGCTGATCCTGTTCTTCGTGATGCTGCTCGCCTTTGCCGAGGTGATCGGCTTCTCGCCGGCCTATGTCGTCGCGGCGGGCGCGATCATCGGGCTGCTCGCGGCCTATTCGGCGGCGGTGCTCGGCAGCTGGCGACGCGGCGGCTATATCGCCGGGCTGCTCGCCGGCCTCTACGCCGCGCTGTTCGTGCTGCTCAGCCTCGAAGCCTATTCGCTGCTGATCGGATCGCTGCTGCTGTTCGCGGCGCTGGCGGCGGTGATGTACCTGACCCGCGGGCTGGACTGGGGCGCGCGGCGGCTGGGCTGACCTTTACCGTTCGTGCTGAGCCTGTCGAAGCACCGTCCTTCTTCCGCGCACAGAAGAACGGCCCTTCGACAGGCTCAGGGCGAACGGTAAGGCAGGTCACCGCCAGCGCAGATTATCCCGCCCCAGCTGCCCGACCGACGTTACCCCCATCAGCTTCATCCCGCGCTCGATTTCGGCGCGCAGATTGCCCAGCGCGGTCTCGACGCCGAGTTGCCCGGCCGCCGCCAGCGCATAGAGATACATCCGCCCGCCCGAACAGGCCGTCGCGCCGACCGACAGCGCCTTCAGCACATGCGTGCCGCGCCGCACGCCGCCATCGCAGATCACCTCGATCCGGCCGCCGACCGCGTCGACGATCTCGGCGAGCTGGTCGAACGGCGCACGGCTGCCGTCGAGCTGGCGCCCGCCATGGTTCGACACCATGATCGCCGTCGCGCCGATATCGACCGCGCGCCGCGCATCCTCGACCGACATGATGCCCTTGAGGCAGAAGGCGCCGCCCCACTCGGCGCGAATCGCCTCGGCCGCCTTCCAGTCCATCGACTGGTCGAGCATGGTGTTGAAATATTCCGCCACCGAGACCGACATCTTGGTGCCGGCATCGACATGCGTGTCGAGATTGGGCAGCGCGAATTTTTCGCGGAACAGATAGTCGAGCGTCCAGCCGGGGTGCGCCGCGAAGCTCACCGCCGAGCGCGGCGTGAGCTTGGGCGGCGAGCTGAACCCGGTCTGCCGGCAGCGCTCGCGATTGCCGCTGACGATCGTGTCGACGGTCAGCGCGATGGCGTCGAACTTCGCCGCCTTGCACCGCTCGATCATCGAGCGGTTCAGTCCCTTGTCCTTGTGGACGTAGAGCTGGAACAGCTTGGGGCTGGTCACCGTGCGGCCGATTTCCTCGATGCTGACCGTGGCGAGACTCGAAATACCGAACCAGGTGTCGAATTTCATCGCCGCCGCGCCGACCGCGCGCTCGCCGCGCCAGTGGAACAGCCGTTGCAGCGCGGTCGGCGAGAGAAACAGCGGCATCGCCACCTTCTTGCCCATCACCGTGACCGACATGTCGATCGTCTCGACCCCGGCGAGCACGCTCGGCACGAGGTCGCAGTCGTCGAATGCCGCCGTGTTGCGCGCCTTGGTCAGCTCGTCATCGGCGGCGCCGTCGATATAGTGGAATACCGGCCAGGGCAGCCGCCGCCGCGCCAGTTCGCGGAAGTCGTCGACATTGCGACAGGCGCTCGCCTTCATGCTTCGCTCCATTGAGCGCCGCTACGGGGTTGCGCTGCGCCTGCGAAAGGCATAGCCGCAAACCGCGCCCACGCCATCCATCTCAAGGGACTTTCCGCGCAATGGCTGAATTCTCGCTTCCCAAGAACAGCGTTCCCACCAAGGGTCAGGTGCACAAGGCCGCGGATGGCGCGACGAACGTCCGGACCTTCAAGGTCTATCGCTACGATCCCGACAGCGGCGCGAACCCGCGCTACGACCGCTTCGAGGTCGATCTCGACACCTGCGGCCCGATGGTGCTCGACGCGCTGATCAAGATGAAGTCCGAGCAGGATTCGTCGCTGACCTTCCGCCGCTCGTGCCGCGAGGGCATTTGCGGCTCGTGCTCGATGAACATGGACGGCAAGAACGGCCTCGCCTGCACCACCGCGATCGAGGACATCAAGGGCGACGTCACGATCACCCCGCTGCCGCACATGGAGGTGATCAAGGACCTCGTCCCCGACTTCACCCATTTCTACGCGCAATATGCCTCGATCAAGCCGTGGCTGCAGACCGTCACGCCGCCGCCCGCGGGCAAGGAGCGGCTGCAGTCGCCGGAAGACCGCGAGAAGCTCGACGGCCTGTACGAGTGCATCCTGTGCGCCTGCTGCTCGACCTCGTGCCCGAGCTATTGGTGGAACAGCGACAAGTTCCTCGGTCCGGCGATCCTGTTGCAGGCCTATCGCTGGCTCGCCGACAGCCGCGACGAGATGACCGGCGAGCGACTCGACGAGCTGGAAGATCCTTTCCGCCTCTATCGCTGCCACACGATCATGAATTGCGCGAACAGCTGCCCCAAGGGCCTCAACCCGGCCAAGGCGATCGCCGAGATCAAGAAGCTCGAGGTCGAGCGCGTCCTGTAAGGAAGTTTGTTCGTTGGACGACGCGGCGAACCGCTTCTTCATTTACGAGGACGATCCGGATTCACCCGGCTGGAAACGCTGGCAGTTCCGCGACTCGACGCGTTTCAACGCCTTTCTCGAGCCGCTGCTGGTCAGGGTCGAGAATGGGCAGGCGCGCGTCCGCATGATGCCGCGCCACGAGCATAGCAACATGCGCAACGACGTGCATGGCGGCGCGCTGCTCGGCTTCATGGATGTCGCGCTGTTCGCCGGTGCGCGCGGGCTCGGCGTGCTGGTCGCCGGCGGCGCGGTCACGCTCGATCTGTCGGCGCAGTTCATCGGTGGTGCTGCGATCGGCGAACCGCTCGAGGCGCGGATCGAACTGCTGCGCGAGACGACGCGGATGCTCTTCCTGCGCGGGCTGATCGTGCAGGAGGGCAAGCCGACCATCGCCAGCTTCACCGGCACCCTGCGCAAATCCTCGCCGCCGCCGGAGTCGGCATGACCGGACTGATTGCGCGTTACGACGCGCTCGTCGCCGCCGGCGAACTTCGCCCCGACCCCGAACAGGCCGCCGCCGCCCACCGCCTCGCCGCGCTCGCCACCGCGCTCGAAGCGACACCGAAACGCGGCAGTACCCTGTGGCGCGCGCTCGGCCGCAAGCCCGAGGCGCCGCGCGGCGTCTATCTGTGGGGCGGCGTCGGGCGCGGCAAGTCGATGCTGATGGACCTGTTCTTCAGCTGCCTCGACATCCGCCGCAAGCGCCGCGTCCACTTCGCCGAATTCATGCTGGAGGTGCATCAGCGCATCGCCGCCGAGCGGCGCAAGGAGACCGGCGACCCGATCCTCCCCGTCGCCACCGCGCTCGCCGAGGAGGCGCGGCTGCTCGCCTTCGACGAGATGATGGTGACCAACTCGCCCGACGCGATGATCCTGTCGCGGCTGTTCACGGCGTTGATCGAGGCCGGCGTCACCATCGTCACCACCTCCAATCGCGCGCCGTTCGATCTTTACAAGGACGGGCTCAATCGCGAGCATTTCCTGCCGTTCATCGGCCTGCTGCAGAATCGGCTCGACGTGTTGCCGCTCAACGGCCCGGTCGATTATCGTCGCGACCGGCTCGGCCAGCAGGAGACCTGGCTCGTGCCCAATGGTGCCGCGGCGACCGCGGAGCTGTCCGCCGCCTTCTTCCGCCTGACCGACTATCCGCCCGAGGATCGCGCGCATGTCCCGGCCGAGGATATTCCGGTGCAGGGCGGGCGCACGCTGCACGTGCCCAAGAGCCTCAAGGGCGTCGCGGTCTTCGCGTTCAAGAAGCTGTGCGGCGAAGCGCGCGGCGCGGCCGACTATCTCGCCGTCGCGCGGCGCTATCACACCGTCATCCTGGTCGGGATTCCCCGGCTGGGGCCGGAGAACCGCAATGAGGCGGCGCGCTTCGTCGCGCTGATCGACGCGCTCTACGAACAGAAGGTCAAGCTGCTCGCCGCCGCCGATGCCGAGCCCGCTGCGCTCTATGAAAAGGGCGATGGCCGCTTCGAGTTCGAGCGCACCGTCAGCCGGCTGGAGGAGATGCGCTCGGCCGATTATCTCGACGCGGGGCATGGCGGCGGCTGAACGCGACGGCGCTGCCGGTCGGCGCGGGGCGCCACGGTCGCGGCGCGTGTCCGCCTGCGTATCGAGATGGCGTGCCTTCGCGCCGGAAAAGGGCTAAGGCCGTCCGGACCAGGGGAGACTGCCCATGCTCGTCGTCACCACCGAAAATGTTCCCGGCCACCAGGTCAGGGCGGTGCTCGGCCAGGTGTTCGGCGTCGTCGTGCGCAGTCGCGGGCTGGGCGGCAACATCACGGCCGGGCTGCGCTCGCTGGTCGGCGGCGAGATTCCCGAATATTCGCGCCTCGTCGAGGATGCCCGGCGCCACGCGATCGACCGGCTCGTCGCCAATGCCGCGCTGATGGGGGCCAATGCCGTGGTCATGATGCGCTTCGATTCGGGCGAACTCGCCCGGTCGATGAACGAGGTCGTCGCTTATGGCACGGCGGTCATTCTCGATCCGGTGCCGGCATGATCCTGCGCACGATCGTCCTCATCGTCGCGGCGATCGCCTTTGTCGGCGCATTGGCCGGCACCCTGGTCGATACGGGCGTCTGGCCCAGCCTCGTCGCCAGCGGCGTGCTGCTGTTCGGCATCGCGTTCGAGCGTGTGCGCTACGGCGCCGCGCAGCGCCGCCCGGCGGGCGACAGCTGGCAGGAAACCCCCGAACGTTTCATCGACGACGAGACGGGCCGTCCCGTCACGGTCTGGTTCAATCCGGCCAGTGGCGAGCGGCGCTATGTCGATTCCAGCGATCCGTCGACGCTTAATGCACTTGCGAATGAGTTGCAAAGATAGATATTAAGCGCCCGGCTTTACGTCTTGCGACGCTACGGCAAACCGCCTAAGCGGCTCGCGCGAATGTAAGTGCGCGCGGTGCGCGAGTTCACGTGTTTTCCAGCGAAAGGATCGGGAAAATGGCCCGTAACAAGATCGCGCTGATCGGCGCCGGCAATATCGGCGGCACGCTCGCCCACCTCGCCGCCAAGAAGGAACTCGGCGATATCGTCCTGTTCGACGTCGTCGAGGGCGTGCCGCAGGGCAAGGCGCTCGACCTGTCGCAGTGCGGCCCGATCGAGGGTTTCGACGCCACGATCACCGGCTCGAACGATTATGCCGACATTGCCGGCGCCGACGTGATCATCGTCACCGCCGGTGTCGCCCGCAAGCCGGGCATGAGCCGCGACGACCTGCTCGGCATCAACCTCAAGGTGATGAAGGCGGTCGGCGAGGGCATCAAGAACAATGCCCCCGACGCGTTCGTCATCTGCATCACCAACCCGCTCGACGCGATGGTGTGGGCGCTGCGCGAATTCTCCGGCCTGCCGCACAACAAGGTCGTCGGCATGGCCGGCGTGCTCGACTCGGCGCGCTTCAGCCACTTCATCGCCGACGAGTTCAAGGTTTCGGTCAAGGACGTCTCGACCTTCGTGCTCGGCGGCCATGGCGACACGATGGTGCCGGTCGTGCAGTACTCGACCGTTGCCGGCATCCCGGTCCCCGACCTGATCAAGATGGGCAAGTCGACGCAGGAGCGCATCGACGCGATCGTCAAGCGCACGCGCGGCGGCGGCGGCGAGATCGTCGCGCTGCTCAAGACCGGCTCGGCCTTTTACGCGCCGGCGACGAGCGGCATCGCGATGGCGGAAGCCTATCTCCGCGACCAGAAGCGCGTGCTGCCCTGCGCCGCCTATGTCGACGGCCAATATGGCGTTGACGGCCTCTATGTCGGCGTGCCGGTGGTGATCGGTGCCGGTGGCGTCGAACAGGTGATCGAGATCGCGCTCGACGACGAAGCGAAGAGCAACCTCGCGGTGTCGGTCGATGCGGTCAAGGAACTGCTCGAGGCGTGCAAGGCGATCGACGAAAGTCTGAAGTGATCTGACTATCTGTTCCCCGGCGAAGGCCGGGGCCCAGTTGGGAGAAGCCTCGACGTGGAAAAGGCCGGTTTCGTCTACATCATGGCGAGCGGTAGAAACGGAACGATCTATCTGGGCGTAACGAGCGATCTCGCCAAACGCGCCTGGGAGCATCGCAACGACCTGGTCGAGGGCTTCACGAAGAAACATCGCTGTCACACCCTCGTCTGGTTCGAGGCGCATGACAGCATCGAGAATGCGCGGCAACGCGAGTTGCGGATGAAGGAGTGGAAGCGAGCCTGGAAGCTGCGAGAGATCGAAGGTCTCAATCCCGAATGGGAAGACCTTTCATATCGCCTCGTGTGACCATGACCGCTTTCCCAACTGGGCCCCGGCCTTCGCCGGGGAACGAGCAGGACGGAGAATAGATGAGCATCCTCGTCGACAAGAACACCAAGGTCATCACCCAGGGGATGACCGGCGAAACCGGCACTTTCCATACCCAGCAGGCGCTGGCGTACGGCACGCAGATGGTCGGCGGCGTCACGCCCGGCAAGGGTGGCACGACGCATATCGGCCTGCCGGTGTTCGACACCGTGTCCGAGGCCGTCGCCAAGACCGGTGCCACCGCGTCGGTGATCTACGTCCCGCCGCCCTTCGCCGCGGATTCGATCCTCGAGGCGATCGATGCCGAGGTGCCGCTGATCGTCACGATCACCGAAGGCATTCCGGTGCTCGACATGGTCAAGGTCAAGCGCGCGCTGTCGGGCTCCAAGTCGCGGCTGATCGGCCCGAACTGCCCCGGTGTCCTCACCCCCGGCCAGTGCAAGATCGGCATCATGCCGGGCAGCATCTTCAAGCAGGGCTCGGTCGGGGTTGTCAGCCGTTCGGGCACGCTTACCTATGAAGCCGTGTTCCAGACCTCCAACGCCGGGCTCGGCCAGACCACCGCGGTCGGCATCGGCGGCGATCCGGTCAACGGCACCAACTTCATCGACGTGCTCGAGCTGTTCCTGGCCGATGACGCGACCAAGTCGATCATCATGATCGGCGAGATCGGCGGCTCCGCGGAAGAGGAAGCGGCGCAGTTCCTGCGCGACGAGGCGAAGCGCGGTCGCAAGAAGCCGATGGCCGGTTTCATCGCGGGTCGCACCGCGCCTCCGGGTCGTCGCATGGGCCATGCCGGGGCGATCGTCTCGGGCGGCCAGGGCGGCGCCGAGGACAAGATCGCGGCGATGGAAGCCGCCGGGATCAAGGTCGCGGACTCGCCCAGCGAGCTCGGCACCACGCTGTTGGCGGTGTTGAACGGGTAAACATTCCCTCTCCCCGCGGGAGAGGGAGGGAGGCGCGAAGCGCCGGAAGGGTGAGGGCGGCGACCTTACCTGTCCTCACCCTCCCACCCGCTGCGCGGGCGGGCCCCTCCCTCTCCCAGTGGGAGAGGGAATGAAGGAAGAAGACGATGGGTTACGAAGGCCAGGATTTCGACGAGATCGCCGGCGGGGTAAGCCCCGCCTTCATCGAAACGCTCTATGCCCGCTTCCGCGCCTCGCCCGACAGCGTCGAGCCCGGCTGGCGCAGCTGGTTCGAGGGTCTCGAAGGCGTGCCGAGCGGGCCGAGCTGGGAGCAGGCGAACTGGCCGGCGACCCCCACCGACGATCTCACCGCGGCGCTCGACCCGACGCAGATGGAGCCCGCGCCCAAGGCCGCCAGGGGTGGCGCGCCCAGGCCGGCGCCGGCCGCCGCCGCGCCGGCGTCGCAGGACGACATCATCCGCGCCGCCAATGATTCGATCCGCGCGATGATGCTGATCCGCACCTATCGGGTGCGTGGTCACCTCGCCGCCAATCTCGATCCGCTCGGCCTGTCGAGCCACGAGATGCCGGCCGACCTGAGGACCGAATATCACGGCTTTTCCGACGCCGATCTCGATCGCCCGGTCTATCTCGGCGGTACGATGGGGCTGCAATGGGCGACGGTGCGCGAACTCGTCGATATCCTGCGCGCCAATTACTGCGGCAATGTCGGCCTCGAATATATGCACATCGCCGATGTCGAGGAGCGCCGCTTCCTGCAGGAGCGCATGGAGGGCAAGGACAAGGCGATCCAGTTCAGCCCCGAGGGCAAGAAGGCGATCCTCAACAAGGTGATCGAAGCCGAGCAGTGGGAGAAATTCTGCGGCCGCAAATATGTCGGCACCAAGCGCTTCGGGCTCGACGGTGGCGAAAGCATGATCCCGGCGCTCGAAAGCGTGATCAAATATGGCGGCCAGTTCGGCGTACGCGAGATCGTCTATGGCATGGCGCATCGCGGCCGGCTCAACGTGCTGTCCAACGTCATGGCCAAGCCGTTCCGCGTGATCTTCCACGAATTCGGCGGCGGCTCGGACAATCCCGATGACGTGTCGGGTTCGGGCGACGTCAAATACCATCTCGGCACCTCGACCGATCGCGAGTTCGACGGGATCAAGGTCCATATGTCGCTGGTCGCCAACCCCTCGCACCTCGAGGCCGAAGACCCGGTCGTGCTCGGCAAGGTCCGCGCGATCCAGACGATCGCCGGCGACCTCAGTGAGCACAAGACCGCGCTGCCGGTGCTGATCCATGGCGACGCCGCCTTTGCCGGCCAGGGCATCGTCTGGGAATGCCTCGGCTTTTCGGGCATCCGCGGCTACAATACCGGTGGCTGCATCCACTTCGTCATCAACAACCAGATCGGCTTTACGACAAGCCCGCAATTCGCGCGCTCCTCGCCTTATCCGTCGGATGTGGCGAAGGGCGTCCAGGCGCCGATCTTCCACGTCAATGGCGACGATCCCGAGGCGGTGACCTTCGCCTGCAAGATGGCGATCGAGTTCCGCCAGCACTTCCACCGCGACATCGTCATCGACATGTGGTGCTATCGTCGCTTCGGCCACAACGAGGGCGACGAGCCGAGCTTCACCCAGCCGCTGATGTATGATCGCATCCGCCAGCACCCGCCGGTCAGCGAGATCTATGGCGCGCGGCTGATCGAGCAGGGCGTGGTCGATCGCGCGTGGATCGATGGCGCGATCGCGCAGTTCACCAGCCTGCTCGAAGGCGAGTTCGAGGCCGGCGCGGCGTACAAGCCCAACAAGGCCGACTGGTTCGCCGGACGCTGGTCGGGGCTCCACGCCCCCGCCGACCCCGAGACCGCGCGCCGCAACATCGAGACCGGCATCGAGGCCAAGCGTTTCGAATCGATCGGTCGCACGCTGACCACGGTCCCCGGCAGCATCAAGATCCACAAGACGCTCAGCCGCGTGATCGACGCCAAGCGCGAGATGTTCAAATCGGGCAACGGCTTCGACTGGGCGACCGGCGAGGCGCTGGCATTCGGCTCGCTGTTGCTCGAAGGTTACGGCGTTCGTCTGTCCGGGCAGGATTCGGGGCGCGGCACCTTCTCGCAGCGCCACGCGGTGTGGGTCGACCAGACCGACGAGCATAAATATCTGCCGCTCGCCCAGCTCGAACATGGCAGCTTCGAGGTGCTCGACAGCCCCTTGAGCGAATATGGCGTGCTCGGCTTCGAATATGGCTATGCGCTCGCCGACCCCAAGACCCTGGTGCTGTGGGAGGCGCAGTTCGGCGACTTCATGAACGGCGCGCAGATCATGATCGACCAGTTCATCGCCTCGGGCGAGGCCAAGTGGTTGCGCGCCAACGGCCTGGTGATGCTGCTGCCGCATGGCTATGAAGGGCAGGGGCCGGAGCATAGCTCGGCACGCGTCGAGCGTTTCCTGCAACTTTGCGCGCAGGACAATATGCAGGTCGCCAACTGCACCACGCCGGCCAACTATTTCCACCTGCTGCGCCGCCAGATGCACCGGCCGTTCCGCAAACCGCTGATCGTCTTCACGCCCAAGTCGCTGCTGCGCCACAAGCTCGCCGTGTCGACCGCCGCCGACTTCCAGGGCGACAGCCACTTCATGCGCATCCTGTCCGACCCTTCGGCTCCGGCCGACAAGGCTGTGAAGCGGCTCGTGCTGTGCACCGGCAAGGTCGCCTACGACCTGTTCGAGGCGCGCGATGCCGCCGGCGACAAGAACACCGCGGTCGTCCGCATCGAGCAGCTCTATCCCTTCCCCAGCGAACCGCTGGTCAAGCGGCTCCGCAACATGAGCAATGTCGAGGAGATCGTCTGGGCGCAGGAAGAGCCGAAGAACAATGGCGCATGGAGCTTCGTCGAGCCGTTCATCGAGGCATGCCTGGTCGAGGCCGGCAGCAAGGCGCAGCGCCCGCGCTATGCCGGCCGCGCCGCCTCGGCGTCGCCCGCCACCGGGCTGATGAAGCGTCACCAACTCGAACAGGCCGCGCTCGTCGCCGACGCGCTCGGCCACAATGTGCGCGAGGAATTCCGTCGCGCGAACAAGGCTTGAGACCCTGATTGCTCCCCGGCGCAGGCCGAGGCCTAGTTGGGAAGGTCGATGTAATTTGGCGAAGCGGTCGATCAACGATCGCGTCGCAACTGGGCCCCGGCCTTCGCCGGGGTGGAGAAAGTGAAGATGGCAACCGAAGTCAAAGTCCCCGTACTGGGCGAATCGATCACCGAGGCGACGCTGGGCGAGTGGCTCAAGCAGCCCGGCGACAAGGTCGCGCTCGATGAACCCGTCGCCAGCCTCGAGACCGACAAGGTCTCGATCGAGGTCGGCAGCCCCGTCGCCGGGGTGATGGGCCCGCATGCCGTGCAGGTCGGCGACACGGTCGAGGTCGGCGCGATGATCGCGACGATCGAGGCCGGCGACGGCGCCGCTGCCGCGCCCGCCGCAGCCGCACCCGCGCCGTCCGCGACCGCCGCGCAGCAGGCGCCCGCCGTTCCCGCCGCCGACACCCCCGCCGCGTTGTCGCCATCGGTGCGCCGCGCGGTGCTCGAACACGGCGTCGATCCCTCGACCGTCAAGGGCACCGGCAAGGACGGTCGCATCACCAAGGAAGACGTCGAGGCCGCCGCCGCGACGCCGGCACCGGTAGCGGCGCCGGCACCCGCCGCCGCGCCGGCCGTGACACCCTCGGCCGCCGCCGCGACCGGCCGCAAGGAAGAGCGCGTCCGCATGACGCGGCTGCGCCAGACGATCGCCAAGCGCCTCAAGGAAGCGCAGAACACCGCCGCGATGCTCACCACGTTCAACGACGTGGACATGTCGGCGGTGATCGCCGCGCGCACCAGATACAAGGATCTGTTCGAGAAGAAGCACGGCGTGCGGCTCGGCTTCATGGGTTTCTTCGTGAAGGCCGCGTGCATGGCGCTGAAGGACGTGCCCAGCGTCAACGGCTCGATCGAGGGCGACGAGATCGTCTATCACGATTATGCCGATATCTCGGTCGCGGTGTCGTCGCCCGGCGGGCTCGTCGTGCCGGTGATCCGCGACGCCGACCAGATGTCGGTCGCCCAGGTCGAAAAGACGATCGGCGATTACGGCAAGCGCGCCAAGGACGGCAGCCTCAAGATGGAAGAGATGAAGGGCGGCACCTTCACCATCTCCAATGGCGGCGTGTTCGGCTCGCTGATGTCGACCCCGATCATCAACCCGCCGCAATCCGCCGTACTCGGCCTGCACCGCATCGAGGACAGGCCCGTGGTGGTCGACGGCCAGATCGTCATCCGCCCGATGATGTATCTCGCGCTGAGCTACGACCACCGCCTGATCGACGGCCGCGAGGCGGTGACCTTCCTCGTCGCGCTCAAGAACGCGATCGAGGACCCGACGCGGATTTTGATCGACCTGTAGGACTTCCTATGTTCCCCGGCGAAGGCCGGGGCCCAGCATCGGGCCGGCCGTAACTGGACCCCGGCCTTCGCCGGGGAACGGAGAAGATAATGGCTGACTATGATTTCGACGTCCTGATCATCGGTGCCGGCCCGGGCGGCTATGTCGCCGCGATCCGTGCCGCGCAGCTCGGGCTGAAGACCGCCTGCGTCGAGAGCCGCGACACGCTCGGCGGGACGTGCCTCAATGTCGGCTGCATCCCGTCCAAGGCGATGCTCCACGCGTCCGAACTGTACGATGCCGCCGCCAATGGCATGTTGGCCAAGCTCGGCATCAAGACCAGCGTCGAGCTCGACCTCGACACGATGCACGGCCAGCGCAAGGACGCGGTGAAACAGCTCACCGGCGGCATCGAATTCCTGTTCAAGAAGAACAAGGTCGAATGGATCAAGGGCAGGGCGGCCTTCACCGGCGCCGACACCGTCCAGATCGGCGAGCGCAGCGTTCGCGCGAAGAACATCGTCATCGCCACCGGCTCGTCGGTCACCTCGCTGCCCGGCGTGACGATCGACCAGCAGGTCGTCGTCGACAGCACCGGTGCGCTCGAACTGCCCAAGGTCCCCAGGCACATGGTCGTCATCGGCGGCGGCGTGATCGGGCTCGAGCTCGGCAGCGTGTGGCGCCGGCTCGGCGCGCAGGTGACCTGCGTCGAATTTCTCGACCAGATCCTGCCCGGCTTCGACGGCGAGATCCGCAAGGAAGCCAACAAGATCTTCAAGAAGCAGGGCATCGTCTTCAAGCTCTCGACCAAGGTCACCGGCGTCACCGTCGATGGCGACAAGGCGACGCTGACCGTCGAGCCCGCCGCCGGCGGCGCGGCCGAGACGATCGAGGCCGATTGCGTGCTGGTGTCGATCGGCCGCCGTCCCAACACCGACGGCCTCGCGCTCGACAAGACCGGCCTCGCGGTCAATGCGCGCGGCCAGATCGACATCGATCACGAATTCCGCACCGCCGTCGCCGGCATCTGGGCGATCGGCGATGTCGTCCCCGGCCCGATGCTCGCCCACAAGGCCGAGGACGAGGGCATCGCGGTGGCCGAGAACATCGCCGGCCTGACCGGCATCGTGAACCACGACGTCATCCCGTCGGTCGTCTACACTTGGCCCGAGATTGCCGGCGTCGGCCTGACCGAGGAAGCGGCGAAGGAGCGCGGCGAGGTGAAGGTCGGCAAGTTCCCGATGGCCGGCAACAGCCGCGCCAAGACCAACCACGAGCCCGACGGCTTCGTGAAGGTCATCGCCGACGCCAAGACCGACCGCGTGCTCGGCGTATGGGCGATCGCCAGCGTCGCCGGCACGATGATCGCCGAGGCCGCGCTGGGCATGGAGTTCGGCGCGACCAGCGAGGACATCGCCTATACCTGCCACGCGCACCCGACGCACAGCGAGGCGATCAAGGAAGCGGCGATGGCGGTGCGCGGGAAGGCGATTCACGTCTAGGTCGAGCCGGCAAGAATGCAGCGCAGCTGCATTCGCGCGCAACAGGCTCGACCGGCCGGCGGGGCCAAAAGCCCCGACCGACGACGCGGCTTTGCCGCGTCGCTTCTCCTATCGTCTCCTATCGTCACCCTGTTTGCTCCCCGGCGAAGGCCGGGGCCCAGTCGGGATGAACGATATGACGGGCGGCGACGCCCGTCGCGGCGTCCCCCAACTGGGCCCCGGCCTGCGCCGGGGAGCGGCGAACGAATATGGTTACTACCCCGCCACAAGCGCCTTCCACCGCACCCGCGCCTCCGGCGACCACACCTCGCCCGGATCGGCATAGAAGCCGTCATAGGCCCTTGCCCCCTCTGGCAGCACGACCCAGGGCAGCTTCGAGCGCGTGAAGATGTGCACGTCGGGCGGCATCGCCCCCGGCGCGTCAAGCGTCCCGACGCGCACGAACGCCGCCGTGCGCATGCTGTAGTGACTCCACAGCGCCACCCGGCAGGTCGGGCAGCGGAACACCTCCTGGCCGCGGCCGCTCTCCGACGGGGTCATCACCGGCTCGGGCTCGCCCGCCAGCAACGTCACCCGGTCGCGCTCGATCACCGCATTGACCGCGAAGGCCGATCCCGTCTCGGTCTGGCAGCTGGTGCAATGGCAGCAATGCACCACCATCGGCGCATCGTTCAGCCGATAGCGCACCGCGCCGCACGCACATCCCCCGTCCATCGCCCTCCTCCCGCCATTTCCTTCGCGACGAGCATAGCCTAGTTCCATGATGATGCTCCATCCACCCGCCTTCCTGCCCGTCGCCGCGCCATGGCTCGATACGATCGGCCTCGCCGTGTTCGCCGCTTCGGGCGCGCTGGCGGCGGCGAAGCGTGGGCAGACGATGGTGACGCTCGCCTTTTTCGCGCTGATCACCGGCGTCGGCGGCGGCACGGTGCGCGATCTGCTGATTGGCGCGCCGGTGTTCTGGACGCACGATCCGCGCGCCGCCGGCGTGTGCCTCGCCGTCGCGACGCTGATCTGGATCACGCCGCAACGTTGGTGGAGTGACACCGCGCTCGACTGGTTCGATGCCGTCGGCCTCGCCGGTTACGCCGTGTTCGGCGCGGCCAAGGCGCTGGGCTATGGCGTCCCGCCGCTGCCCGCCGCGCTGATGGGGGTGGTCACCGCGTGCGTCGGTGGCATCATCCGCGACGTGCTCGCCGGCGAGCCGTCGATCCTGATGCGCCCGGAACTCTATGTCACCGCCGCCGCGCTCGCCGCCGGGCTCTATGTCGCGCTGTTGCTCGCCGGCCTGCCGCTGTTCGTCGCCGCCACCATCGCCGCGACGGCAGGCTTCGCGCTGCGCGCCGCCGCGATCCACTTCAAGCTCGCGCTGCCGAGTTATCGCGGGCGGCGCTGACGCCGGCAGCGCGCGCATCGCGAGGTCATGACGGATCGGCCTCGCGCTCGCGCAGCCGCGGTCGCTCCGGCGCTGGCGCCGGGGCGCGTGGCGGCGGCGGTGGTGGCGGCGGCGCGGCGGCGGGTATTTCGCTGCGAAGCTGCGGCGCCGGTCGCGGCGCCGGCTGAGGCCTGGGCGTGGCCACCGGCGGCGCGACGATCGCGGGTGCCGCGCGCGGGGGCATCGGCGCGGACTCGACGGGCCGCTCGCGTCGCTCGAAGCGTGGCGGGGTAGGCGGTGTCGGCGCGGCCTGGGCCGGCGGCGGCGTGATCGCGGGCGCCGGCTGCGGCCGTGGCACGACCGGACCATCGGGCCGCTCGCGCCGCTCGAAGCGCGGCGGCACGGGCCGTGGCGGCGCGGGCTCGACCGGCGGCGCGATCACCGGCGCCGGCGTGACGATCGGCGCCGGCCGCGGTGCCGGCATGACCGGGCCGCCGGGCCGCTCGCGATGCTCGAAACGCGGCGGGATCGTCGGGGCCGGGGCCGGGGCAGGGGCCGGCACGGGCGTCGGCCTCACCGGCGCCCCGCCGCCATCGACGACGCGCGGCGGGCGCGGGCCGCCCGGGCGGTCGTCGCCGTCGCCCCGGCCGGGCTCGTCGCGGCGCGGTCGCGGGGTCGGTGGCGTCACGGGGTTGCCGATCGTCCCGGGCGGGGTCGGGCGCGGCCGCTCCGGCTCGCCGGCGCGCGGCCCGCCGGGGCGGCGGCCGGGCCACCCGCCCGGTCGGTCGTCGTGCCGCGTACCGCCGGGCGGAACGCCCGCACCGGGCACCCCGCCATGCCCCGACGCGTCGCCGCCATGCCGGCGCCGTTCGTCGCGCTCGCGCCGTTCGTCGTCATAGCGCCGGTCGCGCGCGTCATGGTCGTCACGCCGGTCGTCGCGGTGCACGTCGCGATAGCGCCGCCAGCCGCCGATCTCGCGCTCGCGCCCGAAGTCGAACAGCAGCGTCGCCCAGAAGCCGCTCTGGTCGCTCCACGACACGCTCGGCCCGACCCGCCGCTCGCGCGCCGCGCGGCGCAGCGCGATGCCGCGTTCGAACAGCCGCCGCGCGCTCACGCTGCGCATGTCGTCGGGCCGCCACGGCACCAGCCGCCCGTCATCGTCATACACCACGGCCAGCCCGTCACCGGTAAAGCCATAGCTGAAATAGCCGTCGCGGATCAGGAACGCATAATCCGCGCCCGGCGCGTAGAAATAGCTCCGCCGCTGGTCGGCGACCGGCTCGACGATCATCATGTGCCCGTCGCGCGCCTGCCACGCCCAGTCCTCGTCCTCCCCGAAGCGGAAGCTGAAGTCGGGCGGCGACTCGCCAAAGGCATTGGCCAGCGCCTCGGCATCGTCGATCCAGCGATAGTCGCCGATGTCCTCGATCGGCGGGGGCGCCAGGGGCGGGGCCGGCGGCGGCGCCTGGACGATCGGCACGACCGCCACGGGCGCATGCGCCACGACGCGCCTGACCGCCTTCTTCTTCGCCTTCTTCGCCTTTTTCGGCGCGGTCTTGGTCACCCGGGGCTTGGCCTTCGCCTCGGCCGGCGCGGCGAACCCCGCCGCCAGCAGCGCGCCCAGCGCGACCGCCGCCCTCAGTCTCGTGAACATAGCCCAACGCATTGCGACTCTCCCGGATCGACCATGCCGATCATTGCGCACGCAACATGAACCGGCGCTGTGCGCGACGATAGGATGTTCCGGACCGCCACGATGCGCGATCGCCGGAGGAACCGCCTGATCGGGCAGGTTGTTTTCGCGCGCCTTCCCACCCATCTCATCGGCTCACGGCGCCTCTTGCCGATTCCGAACAAATATGGAACAAACGTCTCCATGCTGACTCACGTTACAAAGCATCGGTGTTCCGAATGCTGACTCACATTACAAAGCATCGGTGTTCCGAATGCTGACTCACATAAGCGTTCGCGGTGCCCGCGAGCACAACCTCAAGGATGTCTCGATCGACATCCCGCGCGACACGCTGACGGTGATCACCGGGCTGTCGGGCTCGGGCAAGTCGAGCCTCGCCTTCGACACCATCTATGCCGAGGGGCAGCGGCGTTATGTCGAGAGCCTCTCGGCCTATGCCCGCCAGTTCCTCGAGCTGATGCAGAAGCCCGATGTCGACCATATCGAGGGGCTCAGCCCGGCGATCTCGATCGAACAGAAGACCACCAGCCGCAACCCGCGCTCGACCGTCGCCACCGTCACCGAAGTCTATGATTATATGCGCCTGTTATGGGCGCGCGTCGGCATTCCCTATTCGCCCGCCACCGGCCTGCCGATCGCCGCGCAGACCGTCAGCCAGATGGTCGACCGCGTCATGGCGCTGCCCGAGGGCACGCGGCTCTATCTGCTCGCCCCCGTCGTGCGCGGCCGCAAGGGCGAGTATCGCAAGGAACTCGCCGAGTGGCAAAAGGCCGGCTTCACCCGCGTCCGCATCGACGGCGAACTGCACGAGATCGACGAGGCCCCGGCGCTCGACAAGAAGTACAAGCACGACATCGAAGTGGTGGTCGACCGCCTCGTCGTCGGCCCCGACATGGCGACGCGGCTGGCGGACAGCTTCGAAACCGCGCTCAAGCTGGCGGAAGGGTTGGCGTACGTTGATCTGGTCGACACGACGGTAGCGCAGCTTTCTTCTCCCTCTCCCCGCCTGCGGGGAGAGGGCCGGGGAGAGGGGGCTCTCCGCGAGGGCGCGCTTGCGGCACTGCCCCACCCCAACCCCTCCCCTGAAGGGGAGGGGCTTAAAGGGAGCAAGGTAGCCGAAGCCCCCCAAACCTTCACCCCCGAAGGCAGCATGAAGGGCACCGGCCTCCCGCCCAACCGCATCGTGTTCAGCGAGAAGTTCGCCTGCCCCGTCTCGGGCTTCACCATCGCCGAGATCGAACCGCGCCTGTTCAGCTTCAACGCCCCGCAGGGCGCCTGCCCGGCGTGCGACGGGCTCGGCGAGAAGCTGCTGTTCGATGAGGATCTCGTCGTCCCCAACCATGCGCTCAGCCTGAAGAAGGGCGCGATCGTCCCCTGGGCCAAGTCCAACCCGCCCAGCCCCTATTACATGCAGGTGCTCGGCAGCCTGGCGCGCGAATTCGGCTTCAGCCTCGATACGCCATGGGAGGATCTGCCCGGCGAGGTCAGGCTGATCATCCTCCACGGCACCGCCGGCAAGCCCGTCACGCTGACCTTCGTCGACGGCAAGAAGAGCTATGACGTGCGCAAGCCGTTCGAGGGCGTGATCGGCAACCTCAACCGCCGCCTGCTCTCGACCGAGAGCGCATGGATGCGCGAGGAACTCAGCAAATATCAGAGCGCCGCCGCCTGCGAGACCTGCCACGGCGCCCGCCTCAAGCCCGAGGCGCTGGCGGTCAAGGTCGGCATGCGCGACATCTCCTCGGTCACCCGGCTCTCGGTGGTCGATGCGCTCGCCTGGTTCAGCGCGATCCCCGCCGCGCTGACCGACCAGCAGAACGCCATTGCCGAGCGCATCCTCAAGGAAATCCTCGAGCGCATCGGCTTCCTCAACAATGTCGGGCTCGATTATCTCAACCTCGATCGCACCTCGGGCACGCTGTCGGGTGGCGAGAGCCAGCGCATCCGCCTCGCCAGCCAGATCGGCTCGGGCCTGTCGGGCGTGCTCTATGTCCTCGACGAGCCGTCGATCGGCCTGCATCAGCGCGACAACGACATGCTGCTCGCCACGCTGCGCCGGCTGCGCGATCTCGGCAACACCGTGCTCGTCGTCGAGCATGACGAGGATGCGATCCGCTCGGCCGATTATATCATCGACATGGGCCCCGGCGCCGGCGTCCATGGCGGCGAGATCGTCGCGCACGGCACGCTCGACCAGCTGCTCGCGCACAAGGACAGCATCACCGCCGACTATCTCAACGGCACGCGCGAGGTGCCGCTGCCGGCCGAACGGCGCAAGGGGACGGGGAAGAAACTCACCGTCCACAACGCCACCGCCAACAATCTGCGCGGCGTCACGGCGAGCATCCCGCTGGGGACCTTCACCTGCATCACCGGCGTGTCGGGCTCGGGCAAGTCGAGCTTTACCATCGACACGCTCTATGCCGCCGCCGCGCGCTCGCTCAACGGCGCGCGGATCATTGCCGGCAAGCACGACAAGGTCAGCGGCCTGCAATATCTCGACAAGGTCATCGACATCGACCAGTCGCCGATCGGCCGCACCCCGCGCTCCAACCCGGCGACCTATACCGGCTCCTTCACGCTGATCCGCGACTGGTTCGCGGGGCTCCCGGAAAGCCAGGCGCGCGGCTACAAGCCCGGCCGCTTCAGCTTCAACGTCAAGGGTGGCCGCTGCGAGGCGTGCCAGGGCGACGGCCTGCTCAAGATCGAGATGCACTTCCTGCCCGACGTCTATGTCACCTGCGACGTGTGCCACGGCGCACGCTACAATCGCGAGACGCTGGAGGTGAAGTTCAAGGGCAAGAGCATCGCCGATGTGCTCGACATGACGGTCGAGGACGCCGCCGAATTCTTCAAGGCGGTGCCCGGCATTCGCGACAAGATGGCGATGCTGGTCGAGGTCGGGCTGGGCTACGTCAAGGTCGGCCAGCAGGCGACGACGCTGTCGGGCGGTGAGGCGCAACGCGTCAAGCTCGCCAAGGAACTGTCACGCCGCGCGACCGGCAACACACTCTACATCCTCGATGAACCGACCACCGGCCTGCATTTCGACGACGTCCGCAAACTGCTCGAGGTGCTCCATGCGCTGGTCGAGCAGGGCAATACGGTGGTGGTGATCGAGCACAATCTCGACGTGATCAAGACCGCGGACTGGGTGCTCGACCTTGGGCCTGAGGGTGGGGTGAAGGGCGGTGAGATCGTTGCGGAAGGCACGCCGGAGCAGGTGGTGAAGGTCAAGGCGAGCTTCACGGGGCAGTATCTGGCGCCGTTGCTTGTGCGGCGGAAGGAAAGCGTGGCGGCGGAGTGATGTTTATTTCGTCGCCCCTACCTGACGGAGAAGGACAGCCAAAAGATCGAGCGTTTTGCTGATCGGTGGGCGACCGACGCTGTCCCAAAGCTCTAGCGCTACCGTTTTTGACGCATCGCGATATTCCTGGAATAAGATACCGGCTACCTCATCGAGCACGAGGGCGTTGAAAGCGCCCGACGCCTCAACATTAAACAGATAAAGAGGTGAAGTAGGTTTCCAGGCGGGGTTGATATTACCCGCGTTCAGGCTTCCTTCGACCATCGCTTGGGTGAGTAGTGCTGAAACCAGCAGCCCAAGTGAGCGCTGCCGCTTTTCCGCGCGTCCCCGTGCGTCGAATATGAATGAACCAATCGCGTACGATATCACCAGCGTGTTTACGAACCTCGTCTGCAATTCGGCTTCGGTTTGTCCGCCGAGGCGAATGTGCTCTGCGTTTGCACAAATCGATGCAGACACGATGTCGGCAACGGCATCGAGCAGCGGTAGCCCGAGGCCGGGAATTCCATTCTTGATGTCTGCGACCATCGGAAAATGGGGAAAATTCTGACAGATGTGGAGCAGTTCGTGGGCTACGAAGAGGTTGATGGCCAACTGTTTCAGATGGCCTATTTCTTCGATGTCCGTAAGGCCGACTTCGTCCGCTATCGCAACGGCACCTTCGAGGACGAGTTCAAGACCGACCGAGCGAAACGACACGACCCCTGACGTCTCATCCAATTCGAATGCCGAGTCACCTGGATCGTACACAACATGAAATTCTACGCGATCCATGAGGGATACCACACCCATGAGAGATGGATGCAGACGGTGCGCCTTGGCCATGGCGCTGAGGGCGCCGCGGAGTTCGCAAATTGCGCGATCAATCTCCGCTTGAAGTACCGAACCGGTATCCTCAATGCTGTCATTGGCCGCCTTGGCACTCTTTTTTCCCACGGGTTCCCCCCTGTTAGCCCATCTACATGGGAATCAAAAAAGTACCCTTCAAGGGGTACAAAAATCACACGTTGAGATTATTTTTGTGCCCTTAGGTAATAATTAAAGCTTGCCGCGTGTAATTTCGGAGAGGAAAAGGGAACCGCAGCGTACCCGCCGGGGTTGCCGAAGGGCAACCCCGGCGCTGCTTGGCATTTTGGAGAGTCGCCATGTCTACCACCGATCTCATAACATCTGACCTGCCGTCTGGTGTGTCCTCGTTGTCGGAGTTCGGCTCGTCTTATCAGGTCAATGATCGCCATGAATCTTCCCGCCAGTGGACCATCAAGGGGTTGGCCCCGGAAACCGTTGAGGTGAGCCGTGATGCCGCCAAACGCAGCGGTATGAAATTGAACGCTTGGGTCAGTCGTGCTCTTGAGCGAGCTGCTACCAACGGCGGTGTTCCAGCCGAAGGAACTCAAGCAAAACAACCACCGTCAGACGTTGAAACGATACAACATATCAGGAACGAACTAGAGCGCCTTCATATCCAGACCGAAGATATGAAAAATACAATGCAAACGATGACCGCAATCCTTCTAAAACTTTGCGCTCAAAAAATGTAAGCTCGAAGGCGTTGCTCACGGCAGATTCGGCCGCGAGCAACGTCCCCGGCCGCCTGTATTGCGCCGCACGTTGGGGAAAGTCGCCGCTCCCGAGGCGGCTTCACGCTTCACCCCTGGGGAGGGAAGGGGTCGTTCCCAAAGCTATCCCGCTCCCTGATTTGCCCGTTTTTGCCGTGAATGAGTAGTTCGCTTTCTTGATTTTGCGCGATTTGTCTCGCGTGAGCGATTGCCTCCGCCTGCGTGTTGAAAACCGCCGTGGCGCGAGAGTTGCCCGCACCTTTTACTGCCCATCCGTGGTCGTGGGGAACGACATGCTGATTCTTGCCTGACATCGTCATCCTCCTAGCATCAAGCTTCCCATGCCGCTAAGCAAGCAAGGAAACGAGTCGTGCTCGCTGCATGCTTGCTGTCACAAAGGGGACCGTAGAGCAAGCATAAATTCGAGTGCGTGTAGCAAGCATGGAGAAATTTGTGTCGAAGCAGGTGAGGGGTGGCTTGGCCCGCGCAGAAAAGCTCACGACCGAAGAGCGGCGCGAGATCGCGCAGAAGGCCGCAAACGCCCGTTGGGACAGAATCAAAGCATTGGATCAGATTCCCTCTGCGGAAACTGCCGGCCTATTGAAGATTGGGGACGTAGAACTCGAAGTCTATGTCTTGGGCGATAAACGTCGCGTCATCAGCAAAAGGGCTATGGCAAAGGCCCTGCGGTTGAAATCGCAAGGTGGAAACGCATTTATGAGAACTATGACTCGTAAGAGTCTTAGCTCCGTCGTCAACGAAGTTTTATGGAACAAAATAGAAAATCCCATATCATTCTATGGTATTCGGGGAGAATCTTGCGATGGATTCGACGCCGAGACGTTAATTGAAGTATGTGATATACTAATTGAAGCCAGAAATCAAAATAAGCTCCCGGCGTCTCAGCTATTTCTAGCCATGCAATCGGAGTTCATAGTTAGATCAGCAGCGAAAATCGGAATCATCGCGCTGGTAGATGAGGCTACAGGATATACCGATAAGAGCCTAGACGAATATCGAAAATTATTCGACAAATTTGTTAGGTCAGAATTGCGTCAATGGGAAAAGGAGTTCCCAGATAAATTCTTCTCAATGATTTATCGTCTGTACGGCCTAAAACGGCAGAAGCCTGATAGCACAAGGCACCCGCAGTTTTTCGGAAACTTTATTAGAAAATTCGTTTATTATCCACTTGCGAATAGCAACGGCGCTATATTAGAAAAATTGGAACTTAAGAATCCTGTTGTATATTCCGGCGGCGGGCGACGGCATAAATTCTTTCAGTATTTATCAGACGAGATCGGCTTGGACACGTTTAAACAACACCTGTGGCAAGTTGTTGGTATTGGCGAAGCCAGCACCGATAAAGTTAATTTTGAGAGAGCATTTTATAGAGCGTTCCCAGAGGCAATGCCGAAAAAAAATAGCGAGCAAATGGATTTTTTAAGCCTACTGGAATTACGATGACTACGTGTTTTAATAATTCCGAATTAGAATTACGGTGGCAGGTGCCATAATCCCCAATTGGCATGGGCAAGAAATGCCAATCGGTTCGCGCTTGTCAACGCCATGCTCTCCGCCGCCGCGTGCGCGGCGATAGCGGCGTCACTTGCGGCGCCAAGCCCGATCTCGCTGACATGAACTGCCTGCGCGCCGCGCGTCTCCGACCATCGGCACAACGCCGGTGGAAGCTGGGCATCGACAAGAAATGTCATTCAGCCGCGAGGACGACCGGGTGATCCACCGACGCTGCCGCGTAGGAAAGCGCCGCACGCACATCTTCCTCCGCCAGATACGGAAAATCTGTCAGGATTTCGGCCGTGCCTGCGCCGCCCGCCAGCATCTCCAGGATGTCGGTCACCCGAACGCGCGTGCCCGCCACGACCGGTCTCCCGCCGCACACGGCAGGGTCGACGGCAATGCGCGGAAAGCCGGAAAGTGTCATGCGCCTAAAATGTCGCAACCCCGCCAACGGGTCAAGCAGCGCGCTCGATCGCGTGCCGAAGACGGTGCCCGTTTAGCGAATGCAAGGTCCCTCGGCGCTTGCCGCACACCCGCCCCGCAGCGCCTGTTCGCCCTTCATCGCGACGTCGATCTGAATTATAGGGGGCGCCGCATCAGGCACGAGAACGGAGGGACCTATGGCATCGCAATCCTCCGATCATGAACGCGCCATCCCCTTCGCCATCTTCGCTGCCGATGCCGAACGGTGCCGGCGCGAAGCCGGGGTTGTCGACATGCCGCGCAATAGCGGTGAACGACGGACGCCGAGCAAACGGGCGCTGCTCGCCGCGATCGAGCGCGCCGGGGGTAAATGGTAGGATCGCGCCGCGAACTACCGCGACACGCGCTAAAGCCGCTAAAGGATAGCGCGACCCGCGCAGTTGACGCCCGCAGGAGCCGACCTAGTTTCAGCACCACCATGCCGCATCGCGACAACCAGACCTCCCGCACCCTCCTGATCCTCGACCTGGGGATTACGGTGCCACGTGCAATAACCCCCAAATGAGGACGCTGCCGTCGCCCGTCACCACAGCTTGACCAACCCCACCACACCCGTACCCTCCGCCACGCCAAGCCCCAAGAAGCAGAGCAAGAGCTAGAGATATGCCGTCCAATGTTGCTCTGAAACTATCGCGATTGGAACGCCTGCGTCACGCATCTCGGCGGCCTTGAGTATCTTGTTCCCGAACGACGAGTGCTTCCAGGATTCGGTCGCATATAGGCCGATGACGAGCACATTGGTTTTTTGTGAAAGGCTCGAGCAAACTCCACCGCGCTCCGCCACCGCTGCTTCGCAGAATTTTCGCTGACCGTAGTTGAATGTTCCGGTGAAACAGTAGGTAGTGCCTGCAAATGTAAGATGTGGGGCAGGGTCACAAAGCGGGAGCGTGGTAGATTTCAGTACCTCGCCCAGTTCGAAATCGCGATCGGAGAAAGCGTTTAAGGTGTGTAACAGGTCGGCGCTTTCCTCATCATCGAGTACGCCATCCCGCAACGCCTCATTGACGCGACCGTACAGCGTCCGGACGATCGGATGCCCGCTGACATCGGCATTAGCCGCCAGCCACTTTTGTAGAAATTCTGCCTCGGCCTGATTGAGCGTGCCATCGGCCGCGATGCCGCGCGCCAGGCCAATAAGCTCATCAATCTGCCGTGTCGAAATCCGCTCACCGCCAACGCGGTTGTAAAATGCATGGTCCACACGCGCCTCCCCCTGGAGAGAATGCTGCCGCGACACTAGCGGGCGCGCAAGGCTATGCCGTCAAATCGGATGTTTTCGTCGGAATCGCGATGGCGTCTAGCCTGTCCGAAAGTTTCCATTACGCTGCCAGTTTATCAAATACACAAAACAGCAGCCGCTGCCGTGCCACCACGCCGCGGCAACCCCGCTATCTACGCTTGGGCCGCCGCGCCGGCGCCTCTGTCAACGCTTCGACCGCCGTCGCCTCAGCGTCCATTCGCTTCGACATTTCCTCCTGCGCCGCTGCTTCCTCCGGCGAGCCCGGCACGCGCTCCGGTCGCTGCGGTATCGGCCTTGTCGGGTCGAGCTGGATGAAGTGCGCGCCGGTCGGCGCCAATATCGCGGCAATCCGGTCCCGATCGGCGTCGGTCACCGCGACATAGATGCGGGCATCGCGCAATTTGCCCGGTTTCACCTTGCGGGCCGCCTCGGTGAGCACGCGCACCAGATTGTCGATCGAACTGGGCGACGCGAACGCCAGTACCGTCGCTGACATTTCACGCTCGGTCAGCGCATCGACCAGCCATTTCTCGGACGGCTTGTAGTCGGCTGCCGCCCGGTCACGCAGCACCGTCGTGCCCGGATAGTCCTCCGACCAATGCGGATCGAGCCGAAAGAACGCCTCTTCAAGATAGGCATGCCACTCTCGCTCACCCGATGAGGTGGGGCCGAGCAGTGGTGCGGTGAGCGCGCGGATCCGTTCCTGCTCTGCGGCGATCTGGCTCGCCCGCGTTGTGCGCGCCGCGGCCAGCGCGGCATCCCAGGCGGGACCACCCGGCGCGATGACCTTCCCGTCGCCCAGCGAAACGGCGATGGGTACATAGCCATGGCTGTCGCCAAGCCCCTCGTCGGCGCGCGGAATCACCACCGCCAGCACCACCTGTCTCTCGTCGGGCGACAGATGCGGTTCGCCCGACCAGTGCAGCGAACTGACCGATCGGGGCAGGGCGGCGACATAGTCCTCGGGCAGAAAGGCCGTCAGCGCCATCGCCCGTACCACCGCACCATCCGGGCCATAGATCACGACCGCGTCGTCGCCGAAGCCCATCGAATGCCAGTTGTCGAACGTCACGACATGTCCGCCATCGTTCGCCACCAGCGCGCTGACCGGCGACACGTCGCTGACCAGCGGCTTGCGCCACACGGTCGACCAATGCCCCGCCGCATCCTGCCGTTCGAGCCAACCCTGCGCCTTGTCCGCCGCCCCTTGCTGCTGGCCGGCGGGCTCGCGGCCACGCACCTTGTCGTCGAAATAGCGCAGCGGACTGGCGATCTCCCGCGGCTCGATCGTGAAGCGGACATGCCGGTCGGCCGAATAGACGACCTGCCGGGTCGCCGGCATCCAGCTGTCGGCCCGCGCCGCGCTCGCCCAGAGCAGCAAGCCGGCGATGAGCAGCAACAGCAAGCGGCTTGGCATCAATTATACTCCCTGTTTGCAATTCGGGGTATGATATACGGTTACATATATGGCAAGGCGTTGAATTACATCACCAGACCCAGGCTATAAGCAGCGACGCATCAGGCACGAAGGGGCAGGAACCTATGGCATCGCAATCCTCCGATCCTGATCGGGCCATCCCCTTTGCCACCTTCGCCGCGGATATCGAACGGCGTCGGCGCGAAGCAGGTGTCGTCGATATGCCCCGCAACAGCGGCGAACGCCGCACAGCGAGCAAGCGCGCGCTCCTCGCCGCGATCGAGCGCGCCGGGGGTAAATGGTAGGATCGCGGCGCTGCGTGGTCGACCGCCCGGCAGGAATGACGGGCACTAACCGCCAGGCTCACTACCCGCCGGCATGATTCAACCGCCCGCCCAAAGGGCTAGCCTATCGCCACCAGCGCCGAACCCCCGGCGCCGAGGAGACGACATGTTGGATTCCACCACCCCCACGCGCCCGCCCGCCACAGATCGGCCGCAGAACATCACCACGCTCCCCCATAATTCGCCAAGTTGCGCGCCAATCAATCCGCGGCGTGTCGCCCGACGAAAAATGTTGGCGTTTCGCGCTTCATCTATCGTCTTGCCTGCCCGCCAAGGAAAAACCGCTCCAACATCGCCGATCGAGCGGACCCCCCGTCGGTCGTCAAAAGGGGTCGATTACTTTGGCCCGCCAAGTAAAAATCGGCGCGAGGACTTGCCGGCCGGCACCGCTCCTCATCGCCCCGAACGGCAGCGTGATTCAAATCGCGCGCCGCGCTGCTAGACACGGCATCCCCATCGCCGACCGTGTCGGCCCCGTTCTTTCTCATCGTTGGAAAATCAGAGGCATGCCGGAATCCCGGTGAGGGTGCCCTCGCGCCCCTCCACAGGGGCGCCTGGCCGATCGCCCATCCACCCCGGCCCGCACGCGGCGCCCCCCAATCGCGATAGCATCCCGCCCCGCATCGGCGTATATTAGGGCCATGACGGCCTCTTTCAGAGCGCGCACCGGACTGGTCCTCCCCCTGGCGCTCGCCTGCGCCGGGCTCGCCACCCCGCCGCCCGCCGTCGCGCAGGCCACGCCGCCCGCATCCGCCCCGCCCGCCAACCCGACGCCCACCCTGGCGCCCTTGCCGCCGGCCGTGATCGACAACGCCCTGCTGGTCGGCGGAGCGGACATCGCCGCGCGCAAGGTCGAGAGCCGCATGACCGTGGCGGTCAGGATCGAGGGGCATGGCCCCTATCGTTTCGTGGTCGACAGCGGCGCCGATACCTCGGTGATCGGCAGCAATGTCGCGCGCGCGCTGGGGCTGGCCGCGACCGATCCCGCCACGGTGCACGGCATGACGGCGAGCGCGCTGGTCGGTCGCGTCGCGGTCGCCGAACTCCAGGTCGGCGACAGCACGATCAGCGACCTGCAACTGCCCGTGCTGCGCGAGGATTATCTCGGCGGACAGGGCATGATCGGTATCGACGCGCTGGTCGAACAGCGGCTGATGATGGATTTCGACAAGCGCGTCATCACCATCGAGGACGCCCGCCGGCCCGCGCCCCGCCTCTATGGCGACATCGTCGTCGTCGCGCGACGGCGGCACGGCCAGCTCATCCTCACCCGGGCCAGTGCGAATGGCCACGCCGTCGACGCCGTCATCGACACCGGGTCGGAAATCACCATCGGCAACCTCGCCCTGCGCCACAAGCTGTTCGGCAAGCGCGGCACGACATTGCTGACCGCCGAGGCGATCGGCGTCACCGGCGACCCGTTGAAGCTGCAACTGGTCCGTCTCGACGAGCTTCGCATCGGGCCGATCCTGCTGCGCGACGTTGTCATCGCCTTTGCCGACGTGCCGCCCTTTGCCGCGTTCGGGCTGAACGATCATCCGGCGCTGTTTCTCGGGACGGACATGATGGAGAATTTCCGCCGCGTCTCGCTCGACTTCCGCGCGCGCAAGGTGCGCTTCCAGCTCAAGCGCTGCCAGACGACCGGTTTCTCGCTGCGCACCGTCGACACCTTGTCGCGACTGTCGTCGCCCGATATCGCCGCCAACGCCTGCGGGCGGTGACGCGGAGCGGGGCTTCGCGCCGCGTCCTTCCTGCTCCCCTCCCAATGGGAGGGGCTGGGGGAGGGCAGGGCAGCAACAGTCGCAACGTCGGCGAACCAGGCAGGCGCCCGCCCCAACCCATCCCACCGGAAGGGGGGCGCTACATCATTCGGCGGCCGTCGCTTCAGCAGCCTCCAGCTTGTCCTGCGTCTTCGTCGCGAAGTCGCCCGCGTCATGCCGCTCGCGTAGCTGGCTCGACGGTTCGCCCATCGCGCGGTTGACCATCCGCCCGCGCTGCACCGCCGGGCGCGCCGCGATCACATCGGCCCAGCGCAGCACGTTCTTGTACTCCTGCACCTGCAGGAACTCGCCGGCGTCATAGGCGAGGCCCTTCACCAGCGCGCCGTACCACGGCCACACCGCGATATCGGCGATCGTATATTCGTCGCCGGCGAGATAGTCGTTGTCGGCCAGTCGCCGGTCGAGCACGTCGAGCTGGCGTTTCACCTCCATCGCGAAGCGGTCGATGGCATATTCGATCTTGAACGGCGCATAGGCGTAGAAATGCCCGAAGCCGCCGCCGAGGAACGGCGCGCTGCCCATCTGCCAGAACAGCCAGGACAGCGCCTCGGTGCGCTTCGCATGGTCGGTCGGCAGGAAGGCGCCGAACTTCTCGGCGAGGTAGAGCAGCATCGCGCCGGATTCGAACAGCCGCTGCGGCTCCGGGCCGCTGCGGTCCATCAGCGCGGGGATCTTCGAATTGGGGTTGATTGCGACGAACCCGCTGCCGAACTGGTCGCCCTCGCCGATGTTGATCAGCCACGCGTCATATTCGGCGCCGGTGTGGCCGAGCTCGAGCAGCTCCTCGAACATGATCGTCACCTTCACGCCATTGGGCGTGCCGAGCGAATAGAGCTGGAAGGGGTGCTTGCCGACCGGCAGCTCCTTGTCATGCGTCGCGCCGGCGACGGGGCGGTTGATGTTGGCGAAGCGCCCGCCATTCTCCTTGTTCCAGGTCCACACCTTGGGCGGGGTATAGTCGGTCGCGTCGGTCATGCGCATTGCTCCGGTCGGGGAAGTGTCGTGGCCTCCAGTTAGGAACCCGCCACGCCGATTGCGATACGTTCGCGCAACGAAGCGACGCGTCGGGACGCCAGCGCACCGATTGCGTCCCGTCCCGGCACCGGGGGGAGGGGAGCCGCTAGCGCGCGCCGTCGATCCCGAACGCGCGTGCCGCCTTCTCGCCGATCGAGATGCCCTCATCCTGCCGGATGCGCGCGCCGATATGGTCGAGATAATGGTCGGCGCCCGGTACGACCTGCAAGGTGTAGTGCGCGCCCGATGCGGTCATCACCGCCTGCGACTGCGACTCCGACTTGAACGCCACGCGCGCCAGCCCCTTGCTGCCCTTGCCGCCGGCGATCGGCACATTCGCGTCGTCGGCGCCGTGGATCGCCAGCACGCTCAGCCCCTTGGCCGAGGGGCAATGCGTCGTGTCGAGGTTGAGCGGCCCGGAGATCGCCACCGCACCGGCGAACACGCGCGTCTCGCAGATCATCCGCTGCGCCATCATCGCGCCGTTCGAATGGCCGATCACGAACACCTTGTGGCGGTCGACGCCATATTTGCCCGCCAGATAGCCGACCGCCCCGCCGATATAGCCGACATCGTCGGTGCCGCTCCGCGCCGGCTCGCCGCAGCACCCGCCGCCGGCATTCCAGCCGAGGAACTTCGCCCCCATGAAGCGCGTCACCGGCGTGCCGTTGAGATAGGCGACGACGAATCCATCCTTGTCCGCCACCGCATCCATGTTGAGCCCGCTCTCGGCCTGCTGGCCGGCGATGCGGTCGGCATTGCCCAGCCCGCCATGCAGCACGATCACCAGTGCCCGCGTGCCCGAGGCGGGGAGCGTCGCCGGGACATGCACGATCATCGCCCGCCCGCCATAGCTGTCGGTCAGGTCGCCGGCCGGCGCGGCGAGGGCAGGGGACAGCGCCAGCGATGCGGCGGCGAGGGCGAGGGTGTGAAGGGGCAGGCGGGGCATCGACATCTCCTCACAAGATCATTGGGCGCGCGGCTCCAGCGCCGCGTCGCGGCACCCGGCCGGCTTGCGCACCGGGTTGCACCGCGCCGCGCCGCCGCCCGGCAAGGTCACATGATAGCCGCCCGCGAAGCGCGGGTCGGGCCACAGATAGTCGGTCGAGACATATTGCGCGCCGCTCGCCAGCGCTGCCGCGCGGCGGCGCGGATCGTTGGCCCGCGCTTCCCGCGTATCGGCATCGGCGCGCGTGCGGACGAGATAGCCCGCCGCCACGTCGCGCGCGATCCGCGGCCCTTCCGCGATCGGGTCGTTGAGCGTCAGATAGGCCGCCGCCGGCGAGTCCTCGTCGGTGTTGATGAAGAACACCCGCCCTTCCAGCGAGCGCCGCGCCCCGCGATACGCCGCGACCTTCTCCGGCGTCTCGTCGAGCACGAACAGGAAGCGCCCGCGCGCCCTGGCCAGCGTCGGCCAATGGTCGGCCCGCACCGCGTCGCGCAGCGTCGGGTAACGTCCCTGTACCTCGTCCGGCGTGATGATGCTGCCCGCCGGCATCGCCGCGCGGATCTCGGCATCGAGCGCATCCCATGCCGCCGCGTCGAAGCGCAGCGCGTCGATCCCGCCGCGCGCGGCATATTGCTCGTCCTTGGCGTTGAACAGCAGCATGATCGGCACATGGCGCGGGTGCCGCGCCGACCAGACCGCGATGATGCGCAGGCAATCGGTCAGCAGCACGCAGCTGCTGGCATTGTCGATCCCGGCAATGTGCAGCACCTTGAAGCCGGGTTGCGCGAGCTTCGGGTCGGTCGACCCCTTGGTATAATGCCCGCCCACGGGATCATAGTTGACGTCGATCTCGAGCTGCCGCGCGCCGGCGTCGAGCTGCTCGGTCAGCGGGCGGTGGGCATAATCGAGCGACTCGGCGATCGGCACGCTGATCGCGCGGATCGCCTTCATCGTCGCGGCCGGCATCGCCTGCTTGTAGCTGTTGTGCGTGCCGATCGCGCTGATGTCGTTCGACCGCAGCGGCGCGCGGCGCGGCTTCGCCATCGCCGCCGGCGCGGCCAGTGCCAGCAGCGCGGTGGTGCAGGCGAGCCAGGGCAGGGCGCGCGTCACGGCGCGCTCGCGCTCGCGCCGCTCGGCAGGCGCAGCGCCAGCCAGCGGGCGATCGCCCGGCCTTCGGGTTGGTCGACGCCGACGGCGATGAAGATCGTCTCAGCGCCATAGTCGAACTTCACCGAGCCGCTGCGGTTGCGCATCCAGACCGGCGTCTGCATCTCGCGCATCCCCCATGGGTCGCCACTTGGATCGGTCGAGCCGAGGTTGCGGATCAGATCGGCGCGATAGTGCCACTGGCGCCGGAACGGACCGGCTTGCTTGGTCACCGCCAGCTCGACCAATGACGCGCGGATGATCTCGGCACCCCAGATCTGCGCCGCGAAGGTCGATACCGCGAACACCCAGCCCGCCGCCCAGAAGCACAACCACAATATCAGGAACAGCTCGTGCGTCGTGACGACCTGCCAGATCGCGAACGCCCCGCCGGCCGTCCATCCGGTCAGCCACAGCGGCAGGAATGCCAGCAGGAACCAGCTGCGCCGCGTCGGCAGCCGGACCTGCTCGACGCCGTCGACGATCTCGATCCGATGCCGCTCGCTGCGTGGCTCGACATAGCCATTGCTCATTGCTCGATCCCCTCCGCCGCTCCCGCCACCGAACCGGCGATCGTGATCGCCGTCGCGCCCGCGCCCTCCAGCACCGCGAGCAGCGCCCACAGCGCCTCCGCCTCGGCGGTGCCGAAATCGACCGTGATCATGCCGGGCCGGACGATCACCGAATGCACCGCCTCGGCCGGTGCCGGGTCGGGCACGCGCCGCACCTCCTCGGGGTCGAACCAGCGCTCGAACCACGCCTCCAGCGCGGCCTCGGGCGGCATCAACAGGTCGTGGCGGATCGCCACGTCGTTCCAGTAGAGCTGCTCGAAGCTCGCCTTGGCGCCGCCGAATTCGATCGTGAAGGGCTCGAACGCGACGAAGCGCCCGGGGTAGAACTCCTTGATCTCGGGCCGTTCGCCCTGGCGGACATAGTCGATGCGGTAGCGCCGGCCGAACACCCCGCTGGCCTCGCTCAGCGGCAACACCACCTCGGCCGCGCCGGGCGCGTCATCGTCGCGCATCGACTCGATAAAGCTGCGGAACTGCGCGACATAATGCTCCCGCACCCGCTCGACGAACTGACCTGCATCCATCGCGCCACGCTGGCGCGGGGCGCGCGCGCTGGCAAGCGAAACGTCGCGCGCGCCTCGACCCGGCTGGCGGCGACGCGATCGCGCGCTACACTATCGTATGCTCCGCACCGCACTCTGCCACCCGACCATCGTCGAAGCGCTGCGCTGGGAAAAGACCGGCGAGCCGATCGATGGGCGCACCATCGCCATCGCCGCGCTCGGCATGGCCGTTCCGGCGTTCGTCGGCGTGGCGCTGGGTCGGGCGGAGGCCGGTTTCACCATCGGCCTCGGCGCGATGCTCCTCGCCGGCGCGCCGACACCGGCGGGCGCCGCGCCCGAGGCGCCATCGCCCGGATCGGCGATCCTCCCCGCCGCGCTGGCCGTGCTCGCCGCCACCGCCATCGCCGGCGCGGCGTGGACCGACGTCGCCGTCGTGGCGCTGGCCGGCATGGCGGCGGCGGTCAGCGGCTACAGCCGCCCGGTCGGCGTCGCCGCGATCCGCTTCATCATCTACTTCGTGCTCAGCATCAGCCTGATCGACGCGGCGGGCGATCGGCGTGGCTCGGCGGCGTTGATCTTCGGCCTTGGCGCCTTGTGGAACATCGCGCTGCGCCTGACGCTTGCACGCGTTCCGGTTCCGCCGCCGGTGGCGCCGGGACGTGTCGCCACCACCGCGCAACGCAACGCCCATTGGCGGCGCACGATGCGCTCGCTCGCCGGCTGGCAATTCCCGATCCGCCTCATGCTCGGTCTCGGCGTCGCCAGCATGCTGCGGCAGCTATGGCCGACGCATCATTATGGCTGGATCGTGCTGACCGTCGCGTTGCTCACCCAGCGTCCGCTCGAGCCGCTGCCGGTCAAGACGATCCAGCGTGCCGCCGGCACCGCGCTCGGCGTCGCGCTGACCTGGGCGATCCTCATCGGGCTCGCCGCGCCGCTCGCGCTCGCGGCGGCGATCTGCGTCCTCGCCACCGGCGCGGCGATTGCCCGGCCGCGCAACTATCTGGCTTATGCCGTGCTCGCGACACCGGTGATCCTGCTCGTCCTCGACATCGGCAAGCCGATCGAACCCGCGCTGCTGGTCGATCGCCTCGTCGCGACCCTCGCCGCCGCCGCGATCGTCGTCGCCGCGAACCTGGCGATGGGCCGGTGGCTGCCGCGCGACGCGGCCGGGCGATAGGCGCGCGGCGCAGGGGAGGCTTGCAAGTGTGTTGTTGATATAATACACGCCCGCCGAATCGAGATCAAGAGGAGGGGGGGAGCCGCATGGCATCCAGTGTTCAGTCGAGGCTCGCCGCCGAGCGGCGCTTTTATTCGTCGATGGCGCTGTTCATGATCGTGCTGGTCGTGGCCGGTTTCGCGCCGAGCTTCTACCTGCGTGGCATCGTCCATGCGCCGCGACCCAACCCGACCCTGCCGCCGGCGGTCATGCTGCACGGCCTGATGTTCTCGCTGTGGATGATCATCTTCTGGGCGCAGACAGCACTCATCGCCGCGGGGCGGCGCGCGACACATATCCGGCTTGGCGTTGCGGGAATGATCTTCGCCACCCTGCTCGTGCCCGTGATGTACCTGACCGCCGTCGGGCAAGTCGCTCGCGCCAACCAGCCACCCTTCGCTACGCCCCTTGGCTGGACGATCGTGCCGCTCGCGCTGATCCCAGCCTTCATCGCGCTTGTCGCGCTCGGCTGGAATCACCGCCGTGACGCCCAGGCGCACAAGCGCCTGATGCTCGGCGCCGCGTTGCTGATGATGGACCCGGCGATCGGCCGCTTGCCGATCGTGCCCCCGGTGCCGATCGGCTTCGCGATCCTCGGTCTGCTCAGTTGGCTGACCTTTGCGCCGTTGTTCTGGTGGGACTTTCGCACGCTCGGCAAGCTGCACTGGGCGACCAGGTTCGGTGCCGGCCTGTTCGGCTGCGTGCTGATCCTGCGCTTGCCGCTCATTTCGAGCCCGACCTGGGCGGTGATCGCGGCTCACTTGCCGGGCATCTGACGGACCAGACGCCACCTTCACCGCGCTCGCTTCGGATTCGCCTTCGTCCCGCGTTTCGGTTAAACTGCAAGCGCTTCAGTCGCATATCGACGGTCTTCGGCGCTTCGCGGCACCTTGTTCCTTCTTTCCCTGCTTCTCGGCCTCGCGGCGGTCCGGCAGTCGGCCCGCCCCGGAACGGAAGGACTACTCCAATGACCATCGGCACCGTAAAATTCTTCAACGCCGACAAGGGCTATGGCTTTATCTCGCCTGACGATGGCGGCACCGACGCCTTCGTCCACATCACCGCCGTCGAGCGCGCCGGCATGCATACGCTCGATCGCGACCAGAAGGTCGAGTACGAGCTGGAGACCGGCAAGAACGGCAAGGTTTCCGCCGTGAACCTGCAGGCTGTCGGCTGACCGCTCCCGTCGCGCCCGCCGGTTGGCGGGCGCGACACCATCGCCAATCGGCGCGATCCGCGCCGACGCCCGCGGCGGTCCGGGTCGGCTCAATTTGCCTGCGGACGCAACCATTACGTCGTTCAAGCATTGCACTTCCGTCACGTTCTGGGAGTCAAGAAAATGCGTATCGCAATGCTCGGCGCGCTCGCCGCCGCCACACTGGTCGCCGGCTGCGACACTTACGACAATGGTCGCCCGGGATATGGCGGTAACGGCGGTTATAGCCAGTATGACTATAACCATCCCGACCCGAGCTATAACGGTTATTACGCCGACAAATATTACCGTGACGGCCCGCGCTACCGCAATCGCCGGCTGAACCAGAACGATCGCGTCTATGTCGGCCAGGACGGTCGCTATTATTGCCGCCGCAGCGACGGCACCACGGGGCTGATCGTCGGCGGCATCGCCGGCGGCGTGCTCGGCAGCCTCATCGCACCGGGTGGATCGGAGACGCTGGGCGCGCTGCTCGGCGCGGCTGGCGGCGCCGTTGCCGGTCGCGCGATCGACCGCAACAATGTGAGCTGCCGCTGAGGTCATGAGGGTGGCGGCGGCGCGCTTGTCGCGGCCGGCGCCACCTCGCTTCGGTCGTTGACCGGCGCTTGCTCCTTTTCGCGAGATGATCTTTGGGATAGGCACTGTCCCGGCGAATCCATCGCGACAGGAGCAAGCGCATGAGCATTTTCGGCATGATCAAGGACGCGATCTTCGGCGCGCCGACGCCCGCGCCAGCACCGGCCCCCGCCGCCGCTCCCGTGGCGGAAGCACCGGCACCCGTTTCCGAATCCGCGCCCGCCGCGCCGGTCGACGTCGATGCCAAGATCGCGGCGCTGTGGGAAATGAACGGCAAGCCGAACCTCAACTACAAGACCTCGATCGTTGATCTGATGAAGCTGCTCGGCATGGATTCGAGCCTCGACAACCGCAAGACGCTGGCGACCGAACTCGGCTATACCGGCGCGCTCGACGGTTCGGCGGAAATGAACATCTGGCTCCACAAGGCCGTGATGGACCAGCTCAAGAGCTGATCCATTCCGCCACCGGGTGCCGCCGCCACGCCCGCGCGGCGGCCGGCCGCTTGCGATCGTGCGAGGATGGCGCCTTGCCCGCCGCCGATACGCCACCCATATCGCCGCCATGAGCGGTAACAACGAACTGGTGTGGCACGGCACCACGATACTCTCCGTGCGCAGGAACGGCCGCGTGGTCATCGCCGGAGACGGCCAGGTGACGCAGGGCCAGACGGTGATGAAGCCCAACGCCAAGAAGGTGCGGCGGCTCGGTGACGGATCGGTCATTGCCGGTTTCGCCGGTGCGACGGCCGATGCCTTCACCTTGTTCGAGCGGCTGGAACGCAAGCTCGAGCAGCATCGCGGTGCCTTGCTGCGCGCGGCGGTCGAGCTGGCCAAGGATTGGCGCACCGACAAATATCTCCGCAATCTCGAGGCGATGATGATCGTCGCCGACAAGGATGTGACGCTGATCCTGACCGGCAATGGCGACGTGCTGGAGCCCGAGGCCGGCGTCGCGGCGATCGGTTCGGGCGGCAATTTCGCGCTCGCCGCGGCGCGCGCGCTGGTCGATTATGAGGAAGATGCCGAGACGATCTGCCGCAAGGCGATGAAGATCGCCGCCGATGTCTGCGTCTACACCAACGAACGCCTGACCGTGGAAGCGCTGGATAGCGCCAGCTAACTCCTCTCCCGCTCGCGGGAGGGGCTGGGGGAGGGGAGTGCCTCCTTCGCGCCGCCAGCGAGTTCGCAACGCCCTCCCCCGACCCCTCCCGCAAGCGGGAGGGGAGAAGAGAACCCAGATGAACAACGACAGCCTTACCCCCAAAGCCATCGTCCGCGCGCTCGACGCGCACATCATCGGCCAGACCGACGCCAAGAAGGCCGTCGCGGTCGCGCTACGCAATCGCTGGCGGCGCCAGCGGCTCGGCGCAGATCTGCGCGACGAGGTGTCGCCGAAGAACATCCTGATGATCGGGCCGACCGGGTGCGGCAAGACCGAGATCAGCCGTCGCCTCGCCAAGCTGGCCGATGCGCCGTTCATCAAGGTCGAGGCGACCAAGTTCACCGAGGTCGGTTATGTCGGCCGCGACGTCGAGCAGATCGCGCGCGACCTGGTCGAGGAAGCGGTGCGGCTGGAGAAGGAGCGCCGCCGCGTCGCGGTCAAGGACAAGGCCGAGGAGGCCGCGATGGCGCGGTTGCTCGACGCGCTGACCGGCAAGGGTGCGAGCGAGGCGACGCGCGAGGCATTCCGTCAGCGCTTCCGCGACGGCCATCTCGACAGCACCGAAATCGAGATCGAGCTCGAGGCCCAGCCGAGCATGCCGTTCGAGATTCCCGGCGGCGGCGCGCAGATGATCAATCTCAGCGAGATGATGGGCAAGGCGTTCGGCGGCGGCGGGCAGCTCAAACGCCGCAAGCTCACCGTGCCGGCGGCGTGGGAAAAGCTCGTCGATGAGGAGGCCGACAAGCGGCTCGACCAAGACGAGGTCAGCCGCGCGGCGTTGGCCGATGCGGAAGCCAACGGCATCGTCTTTCTCGACGAGATCGACAAGATCGCGGTCAGCGACGTGCGCGGTGGCTCGGTCAGCCGCGAGGGCGTGCAGCGCGATTTGCTGCCGCTGATCGAGGGCACGACGGTCGCGACCAAATATGGGCCGATGAAGACCGACCATATCCTGTTCATCGCGAGCGGCGCCTTCCATGTCGCCAAGCCGAGCGACCTGCTGCCCGAACTGCAGGGCCGCCTGCCGATCCGCGTCGAGCTGAAGGCGCTGACCGAGGAGGATTTCGTCGCCATCCTCAGCGACACCACCGCCTCGCTGCCGCAGCAATACAAGGCGCTGATCGGCACCGAGGGCGTGATGATCGACTTCACCGAGGACGGCATCGCCGCCGTCGCGCGCATCGCCGCGCAGGTGAATGGCGAGATCGAGAATATCGGCGCGCGGCGCTTGCAGACGGTGATGGAAAAACTGCTCGAAGAGGTCAGTTTCGAGGCCGAGGATCGCAGCGGAGAGACGCTGACGATCGACGCGGCCTATGTCGAGACGCAGTTGCAGACGATTGCGCGGAACACCGATCTGAGCCGGTACGTGTTGTAGGGAGACAAACGCTCATACCACCCCGGCGAAGGCCGGGGCCCAGTTGGGAAGGTGGAGGCAATGGAGCGCAGCGCCCATCACTGGCGACGTTCCAGCTGGGCCCCGGCCTTCGCCGGGGTGGTGCGGTTTTGTCGAGACGCAGCTGCAAGCGATCGCGCGGAACGCCAATCTCAGCCGGTACGTGTCGTAATGCTATTTCCCCCTCCCTTTCAGGGAGGGGCGTTAGAACAAGGTCAGATCAGCGCCAGCAGCGCGTAGGTCGCGAGCCAGTGGGTGCCCATATAATCGTCGGCGATGTGCGGCAGGCTGGCGGCGATGTGGTCGCTGGCGGCGCGTTCGGCGCGTGGGGCGAGCGGGTAGTTGTCGCCCAATGCGCGGGCGATGCCCCGCCAGCACCACGCCCGGCTCAGGTTGAGGCCGTCGAGATGGGCGATCTTGCCGTCGCTGCGATCGGAGACCGTGGCGGGGACGAACAGCGTTTCGGGCTGGCCGTTCGCCAGATCGGGCAGAAATGCGCCGAACCATTCGGCAAATTCGGCCGTGGAAAGCAGGCGGCTCATCAGCAGCGCCTCGGTCAGCGCCGGCGAGAGGAATTCGTCGCCGCCCGGCTCCCAAGCCTGGCAGGCGCGGTCGGCGGCGAACCAGGTGCGCGCACGGGCGGCGATCAGCGCGGTGAGGTCCGCGTCTCGGTCGCATGCCCAGTCGTTCGCCAGCACCATCGCGAAGGCGATGTTGAAGTGCGTGCCAACGCGCATCGGATAGGTCAGCTTGGGCAGGAACTCGCTGAAGCGCGCGGCAAAGGCACGCGCCAGCGGTTCGAGCGCCGCGCCCCAGGGCGCGTCGTGCCGTGCCGCCTCACCGTGCAGCGCAAGCAGCCACGCCCAGCCATAAGGCCGGACGAACCCCGCGGTGCCGGCGCGCGCGAGATAGGCGAGTTCGCCGGCGACCTTGTCGGGCACCAGCATCCTGTCGGCCTCGGCGCGGATCGCGGCGGCGGCGGCGGACATCGGATAGAGTCGCAACACCGTCAGCAATTGCCACCAGCCATGGACGCAGCTGTGCCAATCGAAGCTGCCGTGGAAGATCGGGTGCAGCGTCGCCGGTGCGGCGATGTCGTCGGGGCCGTTCAACACCTGATCGAGCTTGAACGGATATGGCTGCCCGATATGGCTCAGCGTGAGGGTGGCGAACCGCGTCGCGGTCGCTTCGTCGAGGCGCGTCATCGCAGCACCACCCAGAGCAGGAGGATGTTGAAGCCGAGCAGCGGCAGCGCGGTCGGGATCTGCGCCTTGATCACGCCGTTGCGATCCTTGAGGTCGAGCAGCGCCGCCGGCACGAGATTGAAGTTGGCCGCCATCGGCGTCATCAGCGTGCCGCAGAAACCGGCGAGCATGCCGATCGCCGCGATCGGTGCCGGGTTGCCGTGATGCGCGCCGATCAGCAGCGGCAGGCCGATCGCCGCCGCCATCACCGGAAAGGCGGCAAAGGCATTGCCCATCGCCATGGTGAACAGCGCCATGCCAAGGCAATAGACCAGCACCGCGCCGAACAGGCTGTCGCCGGGGATGAGATGGCCGACGATACCGCCGACGGCATTGCCGACGCCCGCCAGCGCGAACACCGCGCCGAGGCTGGCGAGCATCTGCGGCAGGATCGCGGCCCAGCCGATATCGTCCATCAGCCGCCGACCTTCGGCAAAGGGCGTGACGGGCGATGGCCGCAGCCAGGCGAGGCAGATGGCGAGCGCGATGACCACGCCGAGCGTGAGCGCGACGAGCGTCGCTTGTTTGGGGTCGACCAGACCGGGGAACTGCTTGAAGGCCAGCGTGCCGATCAGCGCGGTGGCGGGGATGACCAAAGCCGGCACGAACAGGCCGTTGCCGCGCGGTGGCGGCCGGTCGTCGCGCGGCGCGCTCTTGCGTAGCGCGCCGCTGCCGCCGAGCGCGACGAGCGCCAGCACCAGCACGCCATTGCCGATGTCGCCGATCAGGTCACCGGCGAAGAAGCTCAGCGCGATCAGCGCGTAAAAGGCGGCACTGCCAAGGCGCCGGTCACGCAGCGCGAGCAGCGCAAAGGCGGCGAAGGTCAGGCCGGCGACCGGATAGACGAGGTTGAGGCCGATCACTTCGCGGCCTTTCGCGTCGCGCGGTCGAACAGCAGCAGACGCGTGCCGTGGATCAGCAGCGCGGCGATCGCGGTCGGGATCGCCCAGACCGAGAGCTGGAGCGGCTCGAGCCGGATGCCATAGCCTTCGAGCACGCCCTTCATCAGCAGGATCGAGCCGATCGCGATGAAGATGTCCTCGCCGAAGAACAGCCCGATATTGTCGGTCGCGGCGGTCAGCGCACGGACGCGTTCGCCATGTTCGGGCGTCGATCCTTCGGGGGCGGCGGCCTCGGCCATTGGTGCGATCAGCGGGCGGACGGTCTGCGGGTGGCCGGCGATCGAGGTCAGGCCGAGCGCGGCGGTGACCTGGCGGAAGACGAGATAGCCGAGCAGCAGCCGCCCGGTGGTCGCGCCGCGCAGCCGCGTGATGAGGTCTCGCGCGCGGCGTTGCAGGCCGTAGCGTTCGAGGATGCCGATCACCGGCAGCACGATATAGACGACCGTGACGAAGCGGCTGTCGTTGAACGCCTTGCCGAACGCGGCGAGGATATGGAGCGGATCGATCCCGGCGCACAGCCCGGTGACCAGTGCCGAGGCGGCGACGACGAGCAGCGGGTTGAAGCGCAGCAGGAAACCGGCGGCGATGACAAGGATGCCGAGCAGGACGAGCATTTTACTCCCCTCCCTGGAAGGGAGGGGTTGGGGGTGGGTTGGTGTGGGGCAGGCGCAGCGGTTCCCGCGCGGGCCCACCCACCCCCAGCCCCTCCCTTCCAGGGAGGGGAGCAGGTTCAAATCCCCCGCCGCCCGGTGTCGCGATGACGAACACGTCGCCCGGCTGCATCTCGACCGAGGCGGTTGCCGGCAGTTCCTCGACCGTCCCGTCGACCCGCTCGACGCGGTTCTCGCCGACCGCGCCGTCGCCGCCGCCCGCCAGCCCGAACGGCGCGACGCGGCGGCGGTTCGACAATATCCCGGCATGCATCGCACGGCGGAAGCGCAGCCGGCGCAGGCCGCCATCGCCGCCGACATGCGCGCCGGTGCCGCCCGAGCCGTGGCGGATCGCGAAGCATTCGAGCAGCACGGGGAAGCGCGCCTCCAGCACTTCCGGGTCGGTCAGCCGGCTGTTGGTCATGTGCGTCTGGACGACGGCGGTGCCGTCGAAATCCGGTCCCGCGCCCGACCCGCCGGCGATCGTCTCATAATATTGGTTGTCGGCATCGCCGAAGGTGAAGTTGTTCATCGTGCCCTGCGACGCCGCCATCGCGCCGAGCGCGCCGAACAGCGTGTCGGTGACGACCTGGCTGGTCTCGACATTGCCGGCGACGACCGCGGCGGGAAAGCGCGGCCGCAGCATCGTCCCCTCGGGCACGATGATCGTCACCGGGCGCAGGAAACCGTCATTGAGCGGGATATCGGCGTCGATCAGCGTACGCAGGACATAGAGCACGGCGGCGCGCACCACCGCGAAGGGCGCGTTGAAATTGTTCGGCCGTTGCGGACTGGTGCCGGTGAAATCGACCGTCGCGGTGCGCGCCGCGCGATCGACGGTGACCTTCACGCGCACCACCGCGCCATCGTCCATCTCATAGGCGAAGCTGCCATCGGGCAGGTCGGCGAGCAGCGTGCGCACCGCCGCCTCGGCGTGTCGCTGGACATGCTCCATATAGCCGCTGACCACGGCGAGGCCGTAGTCGGCGGCCATCGCGCGCAGGCCTTCGGCGCCGCGTGCGCAGGCCGCGATCTGTGCGGCGAGGTCGGCGATGTTCTGGTCGATGTTGCGCGCCGGCCAGTCCCCGCTGGCGAACAGGTCGCGCAGTTCGTCGCGCAGGAAACGCCCGGCATCGACCACCAGCACATTGTCGATCAGCACGCCTTCCTCGCGGATGTCGGTGCTGGCGGGCGGCATCGAGCCGGGGCTGATACCGCCGACATCGGCATGGTGGCCGCGCGCCGCGACGAAGAAGGCGGGGGTGGCGTCGCCCCCAACCGCTGCCGACTCGAACACCGGCATGATCACGGTGATGTCGGGCAGGTGCGTGCCACCGCGATAGGGCGCGTTGAGCGCATAGACGTCGCCCGGCAGCATGCCGCGCCCGTCGGCGCCGCCACCGCGCGCGTCGATCACGGTGCGGATGCTCTCGCCCATCGAGCCGAGATGGACCGGGATGTGCGGCGCATTGGCGATGAGGTTGCCGTGGCGATCGAACAGCGCGCAGGAGAAATCGAGCCGCTCGCGGATATTGACCGAGGCCGCGCTGCGCTGGAGCGCGGCGCCCATTTCCTCGGCCAGCCCCATGAACATGCCGGCGAAGATTTCGAGCCGCACCGGATCGGCCGCGCCCGTTTCGCGCAGCACGGTGTCGCGCGGGGCGTGGCGCGTCATGACGATGGCGCCATCGGGGTCGATCGTCGCGGTCCAGCCGGGCTCGACGACGGTGGTCGAGACGGTGTCGATGATCAGCGCCGGCCCGGTGACGCTGCTCCCCGGCGGCAGACCGGCCCGGTCGTGCAGCGGGGCGCGGTGCGGTGCGCTGGCGAGGTACAGGTCGACCGTCGCGAGCGGCGGCGCGGTGGCGGTCGGCAGCGGGATGACCGGCGCCATGTCGATCGCGCCGCCGGCGATCGCTTCGACGCGCACCGCCTCGATCACCAGCGCATCGTCGCCGAGAAAGCCGAAACGCTGGTGGAACGCCGCCTCGAACGCGGCGTGCATCGCCGCTGGGCTATCCAGCGCGACATCGACGGTCGCGTCGGTGCGGGCATAGCGCAGCGCGACTAGCGTCTCGCTGCGGATCGTGGCGGCGGCGACGCCCTGCGCGACCAGCCCGGCGCGGGCCTCGCGGTCGAGCGTCGCGACGGTGGCCGCCAGCGCCTCCCGGTCGTCGAGCGTGAGCGCGACGCTTGCTTCACGCAGCACGCGGCGCTCGGCCAGGCCCATGCCATAGGCGGAGAGCACGCCGGCGAGCGGATGGATCATCACCCTGTCCATGCCCAGTGCATCGGCGACGAGGCAGGCATGCTGCCCGCCGGCCCCGCCGAAACAGGCCAGCACATAGCGTGCCGGATCATGCCCGCGCGCGACCGAGATCGCCTTGATCGCGCGCGCCATATTGGCGACGGCGATGGCGATCAGCCCCTCGGCGGCGGTATGGCGGTCGAGCCGCGTGCCCGTCGCGGTGGCGGCCGCGTCGACCAGTGCGTCGAGCCGGGCGATGGCGGCGGCGGCGTCGAGCGGCTGGTCGCCGCCGGGGCCGAACAGGCGCGGGAAATGGTCGGGCTGGATCTTGCCGAGCACGAGATTGCAATCGGTGACGGTCAGCGGCCCGCCGCGCCGGTAGCAGGCCGGCCCCGGCACCGCGCCGGCGGATTCGGGGCCGACGACGAAGCGCCCGCGCTCGAAGCGGCAGATCGAGCCGCCGCCCGCCGCGACGGTGTCGATGCGCATCATCGGCGTGCTGACGCGCACCCCGGCGATGGTCGCGTCGCTGTGGCGCTCGAAGCGCCCGGCATGGAGCGAGATGTCGGTCGAGGTGCCGCCCATGTCGAAGCCGATGACATGGTCGAAGCCGGCGCGCGCGGCGGTGCGCGCCATGCCGACGATCCCGCCGGCCGGGCCCGACAGCAGCGCGTCCTTGCCGTGGAAATGCGCCGCATCGGCCAGCCCGCCATGCGATTGCATGAACAGCGGCTGCTGCCCGGCGCCGAGCGCGGCTTCGAGGCCGGCGACATAGTCGCGCAGCACGGGGGAAAGATAGGCATCGACCACGCTGGTGTCGCCGCGCGCGATCAGCCGGTTGAGCGGCGCGACGCGGTGGCTGACCGAGATCTGCGTGAAGCCGATCCGCGCCGCCAGCGCGGCCAGCGCATCCTCGTGGCCGGGGTAGCGATAGCCGTGCACCAGCACGATCGCGATGGCGCGCAGGCCCTTGTCGTACGCGGCGCGCAAGCAGGTCTCGGCGGCGACGAGGTCGAGCGGGATGGTGACGGCGCCGTCGATATCGACGCGCTCGTCGATCTCGACCACCTCGGCGTAAAGCGGTGGCGGCAGGACGATGTGGCGCGCGAAGATATCGGGCCGGTGCTGGTAGCCGATGCGCAGCGCGTCGCCAAAGCCGCGCGTGATGGCGAGCAGGGTCGGTGCGCCGGCGCGTTCGAGCAGCGCGTTGGTGGCGATCGTCGTGCCGATGCGGATATCGGCCGGCGGCAGCGGCCCCTCCGCGATGCCGGTCAGCCGGCGGATCGCGGCGACGGCGGCATCGTCATAATGCTCGGGGTCGACCGACAGCAGCTTGACCACCGTCGCCGTGCCGTCGGGCGCCCGCGCGACGACATCGGTGAAGGTGCCGCCGCGGTCGATCCAGAAATGCCACAGCGGGGTAGCGTCGGGAATGGTCACCCGGCGTTTCTAGCCAGCCGGTGCGCTCGCGTCTCGCATGTTGTGTGCGATCATCGCCTTTGGCCAACGGCAGTTCCCCAACTGGGCCCCGGCCTCCGCCGGGGAACTGCCATACTGCATGGTTCAGTCGACTCGGACGTGCGTCGGCTAAGGCTTCGGCTTGTCGTACGGCACGAAGCTGCCGAGCCGGCAGGTCGGCCCGGGAATGCCGCCGACCCCGCGCTCGATCGTGCGGAAATTGTCGCCCTTGCACGGACCGCTGCCGAACAGCTCGAAGACGAGGATCGAATCCTCGTCGAGCCCGGGGCAGGCGTGGGGCAGGTCGTTGCGCCACAGGCGCCGCGCGGATTCGCGGTAGACCAGCGTCCGCGCGTCGAGCGCCGTGATGTTGCCGGTACGGTCGGCGGCCAGGCAGTCGACCGGCGCGCCGGCGATCCGCCCGGCAAAGGTCCTGGCAACCACGTCATCATGCGTCGCCGCCGGTGCCGCCGCGGCAAGCCCGGCGGCGAGCAGCAATGCCGGCCGGGCGATCATTTGCGCCAGGGCACGAAATCGCCGAACGTGCAGCTCCCGCTCGGAATATGCGCCGGCAGGTCGACCGTCTTCACGATATCGCCGCGGCAGAATTGCCCATTATAGGATTTGGTGACGATCGCGTCGCCGCTGCGCAGCCCGAAACAGCCGCCGCCGGTGTCGGTCACGTACATTTCGCGGCGCGAAAACTTGTAGATGATCTTGTCGCCGACGCGCTGCGTTTCGGTGATGCGTCGCGGATCGATGCACGAGACTGGCTTGCCGGCGGTGTAGCCGGCGAGCGCCTTGGCCAGCTCGACACGGTCCTGCGCGGCCTGGCGCTCACGGTAGCTGTCCTTCGACACGGCGGCGGAGCCGGCGAGCAGCAGGGCGACGGGCAAGATAAAGCGGTACATGATCGACTCCTTACGCCCCCACAATGGCTTATAGCGCAAATCAGCCGCGAAATACATCCTTCGCGGCACGCCGTTCCGCCAGCTGTTCGGCCGAAACGGCACGCAAAAAGGGGTTCGTCGCACGCTCTTCGCCGATCGTCGTCGGCACCGTCGCCTCGCCCTTGGCGCGGGCGGCGTCGACATGCCGCATCCGCGCGACGATCGCGGCATTGTCGGGCTCGGCGACGCGGGCGTAGCGGCCATTGGCCTGGGTATATTCGTGCGCGCAATAGACGGTCGTCTCGTCGGGCAGCGCGGCGAGCTTCGCCATATTGTCGAACATCTGCGTGGCATCGCCTTCGAACAGCCGGCCACAACCCATCGCGAACAAGGTGTCGCCGGTGAACGCCACGTCGTCGTCGGGCAGGTGGAACACGATATGGCCGGCGGTATGCCCCGGCGTCGCGATCACCCGCGCGACATGCGCGCCGAGCGCGGTCGTGTCGCCCTCCGACAGCGCGACGTCGAGCGTCGGGATGCGCTCGGCCTCGGCCGCCGGGCCGCTGATCGTCGCGCCGGTCGCCGCCTTGATCGCGGCGTTGCCGCCGGTGTGGTCGGGGTGCCAGTGGGTGTTCCAGATCTGGCTAATCGTCCAGCCGCGCCGCGTCGCCTCGGCCAGCACCGGATCGGCCTCGGCCGGGTCGACCACCACCGTCTCGCCCGACGCCGGATCGTGCATCAGCCAGATATAATTGTCGCTCAGCGCGGGGATGCGGACGATTTCGAGGTCGGTCATCGATTGGTTCCTGCATTGAGCGCGGCGGTGCCGAGCCGTTCGGTGATGCCGCGCGCGGGTTCGGCGCGGGCGAGCGCGACGCCCTGGCCGGCCCACAGGCTGCTGTAATCGCCGCGCCCGTCGGCTTCGGCGTGCGCCTTCAACGCGGCGAGCGCGGCGCTGGCGAAGGGGAAGGGCGGTGCCGCCGGGTCGACCGCGCCAAGCGTGTCGATCAACCGGTTGCGCAGCCCGCGCGCCAGGCCGCCGGTGAACAGGTTGGTGAACACGCTGTCATCGGCGCTCGCCTGCGCCAGCGCGGCGCGGTGGACGGCGCTTGCCCTGCTTTCCGGCGCGACGAGATAGGCCGTGCCGACCTGCACCGCCGCCGCGCCGAGCACGATCGCCGCCGCCGCGCCGCGTTCGTCGGCGATGCCGCCGGCGGCGATCACCGGGAGATGCGTCGCATCGGCGATCTGCGGCACCAGCGCGAGCAGCCCGACCGGGCGGTGGCCATGGAGGAAATGCCCGGCATGGCCACCCGCCTCGAACCCCTGCGCGATGATCGCGTCGCAGCCGCGTGCGGCGAGAAGCCGCGCTTCGGCGACATTGGTGGCGTTGCCGAAGACCAGCGCCCCGCTCGCGCGGACGCGGGCGAGCAGCGCATCGTCGGGCAGGCCGAAATGGAAGCTGACGATCTCGGGCCGCACCGCCGCGACCGCCTCGGCGGCGGCGTCATCGAACGGGCGGCGCAGCGGCGGTGGCGTGTCGGGCGGGCCGCTCCCCTCCGCGGCGTAGAAGGGCGCGAGCCGTGCGCGCCACGCCGCATCGTCGGGCAGCGGCCCCAATTGGTGGGCGAAGAAGTTGAGGTTGAGCGGACCGGACGACGCGGCGCGGACTTCCGCCGCCTGGGCGATGATCGCCGCGGGATCGAGCACCGCGCAGGGCAACGAGCCGACCCCGCCGGCGTCACGCGCGGCGATGGCCAGTTCGGCCCCGGCGAAATTGGCCATCGGCGCCTGCATGATCGGCAGGCGCGCGCCGGTCAGCGCCAGGAACGCGCGGACCGCCGCGTCCATCCTACCAGATGCCGGTGTTAGGCATCGAGGCCCAGGGCTCGGCGGGCGGCAACTGCCCGTCCTGGAGCAGCTCGATCGAGATATTGTCGGGGGTGCGGACGAACGCCATGTGCCCGTCGCGCGGCGGGCGGTTGATCGTCACGCCGCCATCCATCAGCCGCTGGCAGGTCTCGTAGATATTGTCGACGCGATAGGCGAGATGGCCGAAATTGCGGCCTTCGCCATAGGGTTCCGGGTCCCAATTGTGCGTCAGCTCGACCTGCGCGTCCTCGTCGCCGGGCGCGGCGAGGAAGATCAGCGTGAAGCGGCCCTTCTCATTGTCGAAGCGGCGCAGCTCCTTCAGCCCGAGCAGGTCGAAGAATTTGAGCGTCGCTTCCGGATCGCTGACGCGAATCATGGTGTGGAGATATTTCATTGCGGCCTCCAGGGGTTCGGACCGGGAGATAGGCGCAGGCGGGCGGCGGTGCCAGTGGGGAGCGGGGATCGCGGAGGAGTGGCATGGGATTCTAGGGCGGACTCACGCCCGCCCTTGGGCAAGAATCGTCGAAAGTTCCGCCAGGCCGGCGGGTGCATACTCCCAGAACCCCGACAGTTCGCCGGGATACCGTTCCTTCAGGTCGAGCAGGACAGGGGCCGCAAACGGTTCGTGTAAACGCACGAGCCAGCGCGTTAGAGAAAAGCCCGCGCGCGCAGCCCCGCAGAGCACGCTTTCGGCCTCCTGACCGACCCAATCATCTTTAATCGCGTCCAAATCCCATGCTATCGCCCGATCGAACCAAGCGTCTACGAAGGTGTCGATCGCCTGCCGTTCGCCAGAACGCCACGATTGCCAGTTCGCTAGCGCTAGCTTGCCAAGCACGATCTCCGGATCATTGGCGTTTCCCGGATCGGTGGCCGAAATCTCAAGAATACGCGGCAGCAAATATCGGAAATCATGCTCGCCACCTACCGTATAGAAGACGCCCGACACGTACCTCCATAGCGCTTGGCCGGTAAGCGTTCGCAAGGGGGTCGTCAGCAGAACATCAACGCCGCGTGAATCAATGCAGCATGGGCACCCTTCGATTACAGTAGGCACAGGGGCGGCAAACTCCCGGTAGACTGCCTCGATCGCGTCGCGAACAAGTCTTTCGGTCGAGGGTGGCGAGCAATCGGTCATCGGTGCCAGCATGGCGACAGTAACCGGCCGCTGCAACGTTACGAGCGCTTTGCGATGCTGAGGTTGGCCTGTGACCACGTCCCGCCGCTACCAACGGGCAATCGTTCACCCCTCCACCGCCAACCACGTCCGCGCCTCCTCGAGCGTCAGGAACACGCACAGCCTGGGGTGCACCAGCGTTCGCTCGGCCTGTGCCTTGTTGAGCTGGCCGCCCACCACCACGGCGGCGCGGCCGCTGGTCTGCGCCATGCCGCCGCGCATGATGTTGGCGAGCAGGTCGGCGACATCCATCGCCTGGACGGGGAAGTCGAATGACTCGACGATCACGTTGAAATCGTCGCGGAGCGCGCGCGCTTCGCGCAGCTTTTCGCCCACCGCCCTGGCCAGCGCGGCGACGTCGCCGGGTTTCCAAAACCCCGCGACGCTGAGGTTCAGGCAATTGGCGTGGCGGTCATAATCGACGTTAAACATGCGTCTTCGGTTTGCGATCAGGCTGGTTCACGAGTGTCAACGCCCGGCGCCGAAAAGTGGCTACGGTCCTGCACGGTAAAAACCATGCGGCGGTAAATATTCAGGGCGCCGCCTTGGCCGGGGGTGGCGTATCGAACTGGCGGAGCGCCGCCGTCGCCGCACGACCGGCGGCGCTGTCGGGGCGGAGCTGGGCGGCGCGCGTCCAGGCGGCCCGGGCGGCGGCCTCGTCGCCCGACAGCGCGGCGATGTTGCCCGCCTCGAGCTGCGCCGAGGCATCGTCGCCGGCACGGCGCAGCGTTTCGGCGATGTCGTGTTTCGCGCGCGGCAGGTCGTTCATTCGCCGCGCCAGCGTCGCCGAGAGCAGCCAGGCGAGCGGATCGTCGATCGCATCGACCAGCGCGCGGTCGATGTCGCGCCGCGCGGATGCGGTGTCGCCGATCACTACCGCGGCGCGCGCGCGGTCGAGCTCGGCCTCGCCGCGTTCCAGCCCGACCAATGTCGCCGGCGCCAGCGCGGCGTTGAGCGCCGAAATTGCCTTGGCCGCATTGCCGCCGGCGAGCCAGGCGTTGCCGGCCTGCGCCCAGTAATTGGGCGCGCGCACGTCCCTGGCGATCTCGGCGGCGTTGGCGGCGGCTTCGAATTCGGCGGCGGCGGCGGTCCAGCGCAGCTCGGTCGCATAGGCGATGCCGAGGCACTGCCGCGCGAGATAGCCGCCGCCTTGCAGCTGCCAGTTGCTTGCCTCGCGCTCGGCGCCGGCCGGGTCGCTGGTGGCGAGCTCGACGCAGCGGTCGAAACGCTTCTCGGTCGGCGACAGCGCGGGCGCCGGCGTTGGCGTCGGTGCCGGGCGGGCGGCCTGGGCGGCGGTGGCGAGCAGCAGCGGCAGGATGATCATCGGCGGGGCAACACTTCCTCGACGGCGCGAATCAGCAGCGCGATATCTTCGTCGCGCGACAGGCGGTGGTCGCCATCCTTGATCAGCAGCGTCTGCACATCGCCTGAACGAAGCAGCTCGGTCAGCCGCGCGGTGCGGTGCCACGGCACGTCCTTGTCCTTCATGCCCTGGAGCAGGCGAACCGGCACGTCGATCGCGATCTCGCCGAACATCAGCCGGCTCGCCTCGCCCGATTGCCAGAACGCCTTGGTGTAGACGGTCGGGCTGTCGCTGTACGTCGAGGGGCGTTCGATCCGCCCGTCCTGCAGCAGCGCGAGCTTTTCCTCGGTGGTGAAGCCCCAGTCGGTGAAATCGGGCGCGGGGGCGATGCCGACCAACGCCGCGACCTTCTCCGGCCGGTCGCGCGCGACGAGCAGCATCAGCCAGCCACCCATCGACGATCCGACCAGCACCGCCGGCCCCTCGACCAGCTGGTCGAGCATCGCCAGCACGTCGTCGCGCCACCCGGCAAAGGTCTGCTCCTCGAATGCGCCCTCGCTCTGCCCGCACCCGCCATAGTCGAAGCGCAGAAAGGCGCGGCCCTGCGCCTTGGCCCATGCCTCCAGCGCGACCGCCTTGGTGCCGGTCATGTCGGAGGCGTAGCCGGGCAGGAAGACGATCGTCGGTCCGCTGCCGGGGCTGTGGTGATAGGCGAGCGCGGGGCGGGGGGCGATGGGGGAGGTCATGCGCGCGCTTTACGGGAAGCCGCGCGCGCGGTCACGCCGCTTTCCCTCTCCCATAGGGGGAGAGGGAGTTGAAAGGTCACTTTCCGTCGACGAACGCCGTCAGCGCCGCCTGAAACGCGGCCGGCTGGTCGAGCATCACGAAATGCGCGCTGTCGCCGATATCGACATAGCTGACATGCGGCGCAGTGGCATAGGCGCCGTGATAGAGCGGGTCGGCCCTTTCCTTCGTCGCGCCGGTCGCCGCCCAGGGATAGACCAGGGTGATCGGCGTCGCGATCCCGGCAAGGTCGGGGCGCAGGTCGGTGGTCATGTCCTCATAGAGCGCCTCGCCCGATACGCGCGGGTCCGAGGCCAACACCCAGGCCTTTACCTTCTCCCGCGATTCCGGCTTCAGCGCGAGGCGATTGGCCGTGGCCTCGGCGGCGGACGTGTCGGCCGGCTTGCCGTAACTGGCCGTCATCTGCGCACGGATCGCGCCGGCCTGCGGCTCGACCAGCGGCACGGTCGCGGCGGGGGAGAACAGCACCGCGATGAACGGCAGCGAGTCGACCACCATCACGCGCGAGACATGGTCGGGATGCGCCTTGGCGAACATCAGCGCGGCCAGGCCACCCAGTGAATGGCCGACGATCGCCGGCTGGCCGAGCTTCTCGCGCACGATATAGCCGTCGAGTTCGGCGATGAGTCCGGCGAGGATGCCGGGCGAAATGTTCTTGCCCGGCGCATCGCCGCCAAAGCCGTTGATCTGCACGAGGATCACGCGGTGGCCCCGGGCCAGATCCGGTACCACGCCGTCCCACACGGCACGCGGGCTCGACAGGCCGGGGATCAGGATCACCGGACTGCCGCTGCCGACGCTGGTGATCGAGATATGGTCCATGCGCTCTTCCGGCGCCGGGGTCGCGGCGGCCGTCTGCGCGGCGGGCGCGGCGCAGTTGCCGGCCCCCGGCTGCAACACGAAGGGCAGGGAGGCGAAGGCGAACAGCAGGTTGAGCTTGTGGCTGGTCATTGGTCGGATTCCTTGGACGGGCTGGTGAAGATCTGCTCGATCGTCAGGCCGAACAGTTCGGCGATCTTGAAGGCGAGCGGGAGCGAGGGGTCGTAGCGACCGGTCTCGATTGCGTTGACGCTCTGCCGCGATACCTGGAGCGCATCGGCGAGATCGCCCTGGCTCCAGTCGCGTTCGGCGCGCAGCACCTTGAGGCGGTTCTTCATGCGTCGCGCCCCAGCGTCAGCTTGTTGGCGCACGTGCCGAGCCCGAGCCCGCCGAACCACAGCACCGCGACGTAATAGGATTCGACATGCGGCACGAGCTCGAAGCTTTCGAGAAAGCCCCAGATCGTCGCGATGCTCAGCGCGAAGCCGCTCGCCCAGAGCGACTGGCGGACCATCCACATGCGGACATATTCGTCGGTCTCCTCGACGAGATAGAGGCCGATCGCCGCGAAGATGCCGATGATCGGCAGCGCCGGCAGGATCGCCACGGCATAGGCGACCGGGCCACTGAGCAGATGGTGCTTGAACGCATAGACGGCCGCCAGCAGCACGATCGCGTAGATCAGGCTGAGAATGATGACGCGGCGGTTGTAGCGCCGGATTGCAGGATTTTTGAGCATGGAAAGCTTCCTTTCGAATCGGTAAGGGAAGCTTTACAGACAAGTGTGCTTGTCAGTCAAGGGTGGTTTACATTTTGATTGGCGTGGTTGTCAGTCCAAGCTCTTCCCCATCCGCACCAACGGCACCGCCACGCCATCCACAGGCGCCGCGCTGACGGCTTCGATCGGCACATAGCCGCACGCCGCGTAGAGCGGCTGGCCGGCGAGCGTCGCCATCATCTCGGCGCGGGTGAAGCCGGCGGCGCGGGCGGCGGCTTCGCACAGCGCCAGGATCAGCCGGCCGACGCCGCGGCGGGCAAAGTCGGGGTCGGTGAACATCGCGCGGACGCGCGCCGGGTCGGTCGCCGGGTCGAGCAGCCGCGCGTCGCGCAGCGCGGCGCTGTGGTCGCCGCCATAGAGCGTCGCGCGGTGGCTCCACCCGCCGCAGCCGGCGAGCCGGCCGGTCTGTTCGACGAGGAAATAGCTGCCGTCGTCGATCAACTGCGTGTCGAGCCCCATCACCGCGCGGCTCGCGGCGATCTCGCCCGGCGTCAGGAAACCGCGCTGCAACTCGTTGATTGCGCGGTCCATCAGCGCGCGGATCGCGGGGATGTCGTCGCGCGTGGCGATGCGGTGGGTGAGCCTGTCCATCGCTCCTTGTCTTCATCCGGTGCACGCCGCGTCAAGAAGGGACGTGCCGCTTCCAGCACCAATCGACACCCTTCTCCGGCTTCGCTAGACTGGTTCGATGGCTGATGTTCCACACACACCGTTGCTCGACACGGTTCACGCGCCCGCCGACCTTCGCAAGCTCAACGCGGACCAGCTGCGCCAGCTGGCGGACGAGCTTCGCGCCGAGACGATTT